>NZ_JADWYM010000016.1 GCF_022414535.1 Streptomyces sp. MUM 2J | reverse complement strand
ACAGCATCGGTGTCTCGAAGGACAGCGAGCCCTTCCACATCGTGCCGATCCAGTTGAAGAACTTCACCCCGGTCGGGACGGCGATCAGGAACGACATGAAGGAGAAGAACGGCAGCAGCACACCACCGGTGACGAACATGTGATGCGCCCACACCGACACGGAGAGGCCGGAGATCGAGATGGTGGCGGCGATGAGCCCCACGTAGCCGAACATCGGCTTGCGGCTGAAGACCGGGATGATCTCGGTGATGACGCCGAAGAACGGCAGGGCGATGATGTACACCTCCGGATGGCCGAAGAACCAGAAGAGGTGCTGCCACAGCAGGGCACCGCCGTTGGCGGCGTCGAAGACGTGGGCGCCGAACTGGCGGTCCACCTCCAGCGCGAACAGGGCCGCGGCCAGGACCGGGAAGGCGAACAGCACCAGGACACCGGTCAGCAGCACGTTCCACACGAAGATCGGCATGCGGAACATCGTCATGCCGGGGGCGCGCATGCAGATGATCGTGGTGATGAAGTTGACCGAGCCGAGGATCGTGCCGAAGCCGGAGAAGGCCAGGCCCATGATCCAGAGATCGGGGCCGATGCCGACCGAGTGCTCGTTGTCGGTGAGCGGGGAGTAGGCGAACCAGCCGAAGTCGGCGGCGCCGTCCGGCGTGAGGAAGCCCCCCATGGCGATCAGCGAGCCGAAGAGGTAGAGCCAGTAGGCGAGCATGTTCAGTCGCGGGAAGGCGACGTCGGGGGCGCCGATCTGGAGCGGCATGATCCAGTTGGTGAAGCCCGCGAACAGCGGCGTCGCGAACATCAGCAGCATCGCCGTGCCGTGCATCGTGAACGCCTGGTTGTACTGCTCGCTCGACATGATCTGCATGCCCGGGCGAGCCAGCTCGGCGCGCATGGCCAGCGCGAGAACGCCTCCGACCAGGAAGAACGCGAACGACGTCGACAGGTACAGGGTGCCGATCGTCTTGTGGTCCGTGGTCGTCAGCCACTTCACCACCACGTTGCCCGGCCGCCTGCGTTGCACGGGCAGCTCGTCCTGGTAGTACGACTCCTCGTCCGCGGAGCCTCGGGGCTCGTTGAGAATGCTCACCAGTTGTGTCTCTCTCGCAAAGGGTCGATCGCCCACGTGACGGACCTCATCCTTGCGTGACGTGACGGGGGTCATGCCCACAGCCGACCGACACGCGGCCGATGGTCTGACGAGCGCACTCGAATGGAGCACCGGCTTCCGGGCCGTCGTGGACCCTCGGGGGCGGGTGTGCGGGTGCGCTGCGAAGTGGCTGCTGGAGCCGGGCCGCGACGGCGCGAACGGCCCCGGCACGCCGCTGGGCTCCGTCGGTCGACCCCATGTCCCCGGCGCCCTTGGGAATCGGCGGCGGACCCTCCCGGACGGACACGCCGGCCCGCTTCCCCTCACTTCACCTCCGCTCCGACGCAGGAGATACCCCTGGGGGTATTTGACTTCTCGCGGGGGCGCCGCTTACCGTCGAGTGCGTAAATACCCAGGGGGGTATGGAGCAGGGATGTCCCGATGCGAGAAGCAGTCCTGGACGCCTTCGTGGCCGACCTGGCCCGCGGCGCGTTCACCATCGATGTCCGCGAGTGGGACGGGTACCGCGCCGGCCATGTGCCGGGCACGCGCAGCGTCCCGCTGCCGGCACTCGGCGGAGCCCTCGGTGATCTGCCGGGGGACCGCACCGTGTACGTGATCTGCGCCGGCGGCACTCGCAGCGCCCGGGCCGCCGGACATCTCACGGCGCTCGGCATGGACGCCGTGTCCGTCGCCGGCGGCACCGGCGGCAGGGCCGCTACCGGCCGGCCGCCGGTGCCGGGCGAGGCCGTCCACACCGCCTGACCGTCCGGGGCTCAGCCCCTTGCCCGCACCTCGTCACACCGGGCGCGCGACCGCCCGCGCCCCGTCTCCCGCACCCGTCTCGGGGGTGCGTTCCTCACGAAGGGAATGCCGTGTTCTTCACCCAGTACTACCTCGACTGCCTGTCCCAGGCCTCCTACATGATCGCCGACGAGAAGACGGGCCGGGCGGTGGTCGTCGACCCGCGCCGGGACGTATCCGAATACCTGGCGGACGCCCGCGTGCACGGGTTCTCCGTGGTGGGCGTGATCAACACCCACTTCCACGCCGACTTCATCGCCGGGCACCTGGAGATGGCGGACCGCACCGGCGCATGGATCGGCTACGGCCGACGGGCCGAGACCGAGTACCCCATCCGCAAGCTCGCCGACGGTGAGCGGATCTCCCTCGGTGACGTCACCCTGCAGATCATGGAAACACCCGGCCACACCCCGGAGTCGATCAGCGTGGTGGTGTACGAGCGGGCGGAGGACACCGTGCCGTACGGCGTCCTCACCGGTGACGCGCTCTTCATCGGTGACGTCGGCCGCCCCGACCTGCTCGCCTCCGTCGGCGTGACGGCCGAGGAGCTCGGTGCGATGCTGCACGACAGCGTGCAGGACAAGCTGATGGGCCTGCCCGACCAGGTCCGCGTCTTCCCCGCGCACGGTGCGGGCTCCGCCTGCGGGAAGAACCTGTCGACGAACAAGCAGTCGACCATCGGGGAGCAGCGGGCCACCAACTACGCCTGCGTGCCGATGGGCCGCGAGGAGTTCGTCGCGCTCGTCGCCGCCGGCCAGCCCGCCGCGCCCGGCTACTTCGCCTACGACGCCGAACTGAACCGCAGGGACCGGGTGCGCTACGACGCCTCGGCCGCCCCCAGGCCGCTGACGCGCGAGCACTTCACCGAACTGCGTACGGCGGGCGCGGTCGTCGTGGACGCCCGCACACCGCAGGAGTTCGCCGCCGGACATCTGCGGGGCGCGGTGAACGTGCCCGCCGACGGGCGCTTCGCCGAGCAGGCGGGCACCGTCCTGAACCCGTCCGACGAACTGCTGGTGATGGCACCGCAGAACCGGGAGGAGGAGGTCGTCACCCGCCTCGCCCGTATCGGCTTCGACCGGGTGGCGGGATACCTGCGCAATCCGGAGGACGCCCTGGAGGAACTGTCCGCGGAGGTGCTTCCGGCGAGCAGGGTGGCCGCCGCGGAACTGCGGGACGCCCTCGCGGGAGACAACCCGCCCCTCGTCGTGGACGTGCGCACCTGCGGCGAACGCGAGGCCGCCGGCTTCATCGACGGCGCCCTGCACATCCCGCTGAGCGAGCTTCCCCGTCGTACGGAGGAACTCCCCGCCGACCAGCCCCTGGTCGTGCACTGCGCCGGCGGGCACCGCTCGTCCATCGCCGCGAGCGTCCTGCGGCACCGGGGCTTCGCGGACGTCTCCGACGTCCTGGGCGGGTACGCCGCCTGGGCCCTGTCGGCGCAGACCGCGGTGCCTGCCGCCGTCTGACCCGTGCACGCCATCGGGCCCCGACCTGCACGGGGCCCCACCCGCACCCCCGAACCTCTCCCGTACACGGGCATCACTGTCCCGACCCTGAACTCCGGAGCCTTGGATGAGCGTCCAGCACACCCCTGCCCAGTCGATCACCCCGGCCGTACTGCAGCGGCTCGTGGATGAGGAGCACGCACCGCGCGTGCTCGACGTGCGCACCCCCGGCGAATTCCGCACGGCTCACATTCCGGGTGCGTACAACGTCCCCCTCGACACCCTGCGCGAGCACCGGGGTGAGATCCTCGCCCACCTGGACGAGGAGGTCGTCCTCGTGTGCCGCTCGGGAGCCCGGGCGCAGCAGGCCGAGCAGGCGCTCGCCGAGGCCGGCCTGCCCAACCTCCGGGTCCTCGACGGCGGCATGGTCGCCTGGGAGACGGCAGGAGCGCCCGTGAACCGGGGCCCCGAGCGCTGGGACATGGAACGGCAGGTCCGGCTCGTGGCCGGCTCGATCGTCCTCACCACGGGCCTGGCCGGCATCCTCGTGCCGGGCCTCCACCTCATCGGCACGGCCGTCGGCGCGGGTCTCACCTACGCCGCGCTCAGCAACTCCTGCACCATGGGCGTACTGCTGTCGAAGCTCCCGTACAACCGGGGCCCGCGCCCCGACATCCGTGCGGTGATCGCGGAGCTGCGCGGCACGCGGTGACGTTGCGTGCCGGCCGCGACCATCGCCGACCGGCGGTGGTCGCGGCTCGCACGGCCCGCACGCCCCTCCGCCGCCGGCGGAGGGGCGCCGGCAGCCCTGATCGCCACCGGATCAATACCCCATGGGGTATCCTTGGGCAAGGGGGTGTAAGGAGGATCACCGTGCAGGTGGACGAAGAATCGGTACGACCCGTCCTGAACCGTCTGCGGCGTGCCCAGGGGCAGCTGGCCGCCGTGATCGCCATGGTCGAGTCGGGTCGTGACTGCAAGGACGTCGTGACCCAACTGGCCGCGGTGTCCCGAGCCCTGGACCGGGCAGGCTTCAAGATCGTGGCGAGCGAGATGCGGCATTGCCTCACCGGGGATCCCGACACCCCGCCCATGTCCCAGGAGGAACTGGAACGACTCTTCCTCGCCCTCGCCTGACCTTCCCGGACCTCTGCCCGGCCATCCAGGTCGTGCGCGCGGGGACCGGCTGCGGGAACGGCTCCTCAGGGCAGGGGGGTGCGATGCAGGTTGACGAGCAGGCGCCAGATCCGCTGCGTGATCACGGCGGGGGTGGCGTCGATGAGGCCGTGCAGCCAGTCGGCGAGGACACCGGCGAAGGCCGCGGCGACGGCCGAGGCGATCAGGTCGGGTTCCGGTGCGCCGGCCAGGGCGCGTTCGGTGCGGCTGCGGGTGCGCAGATCCCGGTGGAGTACGAGGCCGAGCGGGCCGCCGCCTCCCGGGCTCAGCAACTCGCGGTAGAGCCGGGCGTGCTGCGCGAGACGGTCGAAGAAGGCGAGCAGGGCGGGCGGTGGGGTGAGCGGATCGGGCACGCCGCGCCAGGCGTGCAGGGCGTCGACGGCCTCCCGGACGACATCGGCACAGGCGTCGACGGCGAGCGCCTCGCGGTCCTGGTAGTGAAGGTAGAACGTGGCGCGGCCGACCCCGGCCCGGCGCACCAGCGCGGACACACTGACCTCGGTCAGTGGTCGGTGGGCGCACTCCTCCAGCAGTGCGCGACGCAGCAGGGCCCGGGTCCGTACCGTGCGGGGATCGGCCTGCACGACGCTCACCGGGCCAGCAGGACGGCGGCGAGTGCCAGGGCTCCGGGCAGCGCCTGCGCGGCGAAGATGCGCCGGTTGGCGGTGAGTCCGCCGTACAGCCCGGCAACGATCACGCAGGCGAGGAAGAAGACCTGCGCCTGAAACCCCGTCGGATCGTCCGCGGCCAGCCCCCAGGCCAGCCCGGCTGCCAGAAACCCGTTGTACAGGCCCTGGTTCGCGGCGAGGGGAGCCGTGGCCCGCGCCATCGCCGCATCGAAGCCGGACAGACCGCGGCCGGGCTTCCGCTCCCACAGGAACATCTCCAGAACCAGGAAGTACCCGTGCAGCGTGGCCACCAGTCCCACCAGGACCTGCGCTGTCGTCTCCATGGATGTCTTCTCGCTCTCCCTACTTCATGGACGGCTGTCCACCATACATGGACAGGCGTCCATGAAGTAGGGAGACCGGCCAGACCGTGCGGCGGTGGCGGCCACCGCCGCGAAGAGAACGGAGAAGGAGGACCGGCACGGCAAGCCGGGCCCCGAGCACTCAGGTCACCGTGCCGGCCCCTTGCACTGACGGGTCGTAGGCGCCCGCCCCCGTGATCTCACCCAGGCAGGTCACCGCCGTCAGGACGTCCTGATGGGTGGTGAACAGGGCGTTGACGCCGAAACGGAGCAGGTCCGGCGCGCGCATGTCGCCGATCACCCCCTTGGCCTCCAGCGCACGCACCAGCCCGTGGGCGTGCGGGTGGCGCAGCGACACCTGACTGCCGCGTCGCTCCGGCTCGGCCGGAGTGACCGGCTCGAAGCCCAGGCCGTCCAGGAGTACTTCGGCGCAGTGCAGGAAGAACCCGGTCAGAGAGAGGCTCCTGGTGCGCACCTGTGCCAGGTCGATGTCGTCGAAGACGCTCAGCGCGGCTTCGAGACACAGCAGCGACAGCACGGGCGGTGTGCCGATACGGCCCCTGCCGACGCCCGGCGCGGGCAGGTACTCCTCGTGCAGCCCGAACGGGTCGGCGTGGCCGTTCCAGCCGGTCAGCGGCGGCTGCCAGTCGGCGTGGTGGCGCCGGGCGACGTACGCGAAGGCCGGGGCGCCCGGACCGCCGGACAGGAACTTGTAGCCGCAGCCCACCGCGAAGTCCACACCGAGGGCGTCCAGGCGCACCGGCAGGGCCCCGGCCGCGTGGCACAGGTCCCACAGCACGAGCGCCCCGGCGCGCTGTGCGGCCCGGGTGAGCGCGGCCATGTCGTGGAGTTCCCCGGTGCGGTAGTCGATGGGCGAGTAGGCGACCACGGCGACCCGGTCGCCCTCGGCGGCCAGGAACGCCGGGAGGTCGGCCGGCCGTATCCGGCGCACGCCCAGGCCGAGCCGGCTCGCGACCGTGTCAGCGAGGTACCGGTCGGTGGGGAAGTGGTCGGGGTCCGTGACCAGCAGGGGCCGGCCGGGGCGCAGCGCGGCTGCAGCGCTCAGCACGTTGTACAACTGCACGCTCGTCGAGTCCCCGACGAGGGTCTGCCCCGGGGCGGCGCCGATCAGGCGTCCCACCCGGTCCCCGACCCTGACCGGCGCGTCCCACCAGCCGTGGCTGTTCCAGGAGCGGATCAGTCCGGTGCCCCACTGCCGGTGCACGACGTCCTCCAGCACGGGCGGCACGGCCGCCGGGAGCGGCCCGAGCGAGTTGCCGTCGAGGTACACCACCCCCTCGGGGAGCAGGAAGCGCTCACGGACATGGGCGAGGGGCGCGCAGGCGTCCAGGCGGGCCGCCCGGTCGGTGAGCGCGGTCGTGGCGGTGGTCACGGTCGCGAGGTCCCCTCTTCGGTCTCCGGTCGAGCGGTCGCCGTGGCACCTGTGGCGACCGGGCGACGCTTCGAGGCCTCGTCGTACAGCCGCCGGAGCTGGTCGGCGACGGCCCTCGCGCCCGGCGCGCCCGGTTCGATCAGCGTGTAGTGCCCGGTGCCGGGCAGGACCACGGTCTCCAGGTCGTGGTGGACGGCCGCGTAGTCCGCGAACTGCGTCAGCGGTACCTCCTCGTCGGCGGCGCCGTGCAACAGCACGGTCCGCACGCCCGTCGTGCCCGCGCGCTCCAGCAGGGTGAGCGGGTCGACGTGTGCGAGCCGCTGGGCGAACCGGTCCGGTCCGCCGAGGAGTTGCAGCGCCGCGTCGTCGCTGAGCCGGTCCCGGCGGGTGGCCTGGAGATCGGTCAGCGGGGCCAGCGCCAGCACGGCCGGCGGCAGCCGCGTCGTGTGCCAGGCCGAGGTGGCCGGCAGCAGGCCGCGGGCCGCGCACCACAGGGCGAGATGGCCGCCCGAGCAGTGGCCCGCCAGGACGTAGGGGCGGCCGGCGGGCAGCGTGTCCACGATCCGTGCCACGTCGTCGAAGGTCTCCGGATAGCCGCCGGCTCCTCCGGACCTGCGGAAGCCGGGCAGCAGGACCGAGAAACCCTGCTCGGCCAGGTAGGCGGCGAACGGGGTCAGGTGCATCCGGTCGTAGCGCCAGTACCCGCCGTGCAGCAGCACCACCAGCGGCGCGTCCGGGTCGTCGGACGGCCAGGCGTCGTAGACCTGGTGGGGATGGTCGCCGTAGCGGCCGTGCCCCGGCGCCAGTACCGGTTTCAGGCTGAGGACGCGCCGCTCCTCCTCGGCGGCGAAGGCCGAGATCTCCCTAGAGGTCACCGCGGACCGTCCACAGCTCGGGGAACACCGGCCGTTCGGCACGCGCCTGAAGCCAGGCAAGGCCGGAGGAACCGGCGCTGCCGGTCCTGTTGCCCATCGCGCGCCGCACCACCATCATGTGGTCGAACCGCCAGCGGGCGACCAGCTCGGCGATGTCGGTGAGCAACTCGCCCAAGGACAGCAGTGGATGGCGCTGTGACCCCGCGTACACGCAGCGCCACGCCTCGACCACGGCCGGGTCGGCCTCGTAGGGGGCGGTGACGTCCCGCTCCTGCACCGCCTCGGGCACGGGCAGCCCCTGCCGGTACAGGAACCTGAGCACCTCGTCGTACAGCGACGGCTCGTGGTACGCCTCGCGCAGCGCCTCGTGCACCGACGGCTCGCCCTGGTGCGAGCGCAGCAGTGCGGCGGACTTGTCGCCGAGCAGGAACTCCATGTGGCGGTACATCGCCGACTGGAAGCCCGACGCCCGGCCGAACGCGGCCCGGAATCCGTCGAACTGGGCCGGGGTCAGCCCGGCTATGGGCCGCCAGGACCCGTTCAGGGCCTCTACGGCGCGCCGGCTGCGCACGAGCGCGTCCGTCGCGGAGTCGAGGTCGTCCTTGGCGAGGGCGTCCCGGGCCACCCGCCACTCGTGGACGATCAGGGTGAACCAGAGTTCCATCACCTGCGTCGTGACGAGGAAGCCCATCTCGTCGGCCGCCTCGGTCAGGGGGGCCTGGAGGGTGTTGAGGACCGTGGCACGCACATAGGCGTCGTAGGGGCTCGCGCCCTCGAACGGCTGGGTCGGCGGGTCGTCCGGTGACGGATCCGCGAGCGCGGACGTGCCGTCGTTCATCGGGTCTCTCCTTCGTGGGTGTCCCGGTCTTCGGGCCGGGGAAACGAAGCTCCGGCGGAGCATTGCTGCGGGGGCCGGTTCGTCGAAAGGGCGGACCGGCGTCCCCCGGTCCGCCGGCCGACGCCGCTCCGCACAGGAGAACGGATGGCGTGTGTGGCAGGACGGGTCCTCCCGGACGGGGTGGTCGTCGGTGAACCAGGAACCCCAGCGGGCGACCGCTGGAATCCCCCGCCCTGGGCGGGAGACGAGGTCGAGGCGTTGCTCCTCGGGTCTGCCTGGCCCGGGCAGGGGGCGCTGTGCCCGCGGTTCACAGGCCGAGGTGGACGCCGCCGGTCGCGTCGATCCACTGGCCGGTCACCCAGCGGGCGTCGTCGCCGGCGAGGAAGGCCACCACGTCGGCGATGTCCGCCGGCGCGCCCAGGCGGTTGAACACGGAGGCACCGGCGAGTGTCTGCCGGACCCGGGGGTCGCGCAGCGTCGGGTTGATCTCGGTCTCGGTGAAGCCTGGCGCGACGGTGTTCACGGTGATGCCGCGGGGGCCGAGCTGCTGGGCGAGGGAGAGAGTGAGGTGGTCCAGTGCCGCCTTGGTCATCGAGTAGGCCACGATCGCCGGGTAGGCGATCCGGGCGGCTCCCGACGAGACGTTGACGATCCGGCCGCCGTCCCGCAGTCGCACGAGCGCCTGCTGGGTGATGAAGAACGGGGCCCTGGTGTTGACGGCGAAGACCCGGTCGTAGTCGTCCTCGGTGACCTGCTCGATCGGGCGGGGCAGGGTGATGCCGGCGTTGTTGACCAGGATGTCGAGCCCCGGTGGGGCGTCGTACGCCGCGAGTTCGCGGTCGAAGGCGGCCCAGAGGGCGGCGGCGTCGCCGGGTACGCCGAGTTCGGCGTGCACGGCGAACGCGCGGCCGCCGTCGGCCCCGATCTCCTTCACCGTGCGCTCGGCGGCCGCGTGGTCGTGCCCGTAGTGGACGGCGACCAGCGCGCCGTCACCCGCCAGGCGGCGGCTGACGGCCCGGCCGATACCGCGGCTGCCTCCGGTCACCAGAGCGGTCCTGCCCCGGTGTCCTCCCGTGGTGGTCACAGACCTCTTCCTCTCCTGCGAGTCGTGCGCGGGGTGTTGGTCAGGCGTCGAAGTCGAGCGTGAGATCGTCGGTTCCGGGACGGGCGCGGCAGGCGAGGGTGTAGCCCTGTGCGAGGTCCCGGTCGTCGAGGACGTGCTGGCGGCCCAGGGTGACCGCGCCGGCGACGACCTTGGCGCGGCAGCTGCCGCACACGCCGTCCCGGCAGGCGTACGGCACCTCGGGCCGGGCGCGCAGTACGGCGTCGAGGACGACCCGGTCCCCGGGCTCCATCGCGACCACGGTGGAGCGGCCGCCGATCACCGCCCTCACCCGCCCGGAGGGTTCGGCCGGTGCGACGGCCTCGGTGCCGGGCGCGGCGCCGGCGGCGGAGAACAGTTCCCAGCGCACCCGGTCCGGGCGGGCGCCCCAGGCCGTGAGCGCCGTGCGGACCGTCTCCACCAGTCCCGCCGGTCCGCACAGGCGGAACGCGGTGGCGTCGTCGGGCCGGGCGTCCACCAGGGTGAGCAACCGGCGCAGCCGCTCCTCGTCGACGCGCCCGGTGAACAGGTCGCTCTCGCGCCGCTCGCGGGAGAGGACGTACAGCACGGTGAGACGGTCCGTGAACTCGTCCTTCAACTCGGCGAGTTCGTCCGCGAGCAGGGCCGTGCCGGCGGAGCGGACCGCGTGGACCAGGGAGACCCGGCAGTCGGCGGAGGCCCGCAGCGCTCCCGCCGCCATCGCGGCGAGCGGGGTGATGCCGGTGCCGCCGGCGATCAG
Source organism: Streptomyces sp. MUM 2J (assembly GCF_022414535.1). Taxonomy (GTDB): domain Bacteria; phylum Actinomycetota; class Actinomycetes; order Streptomycetales; family Streptomycetaceae; genus Streptomyces. The sequence goes on along the minus strand of NZ_JADWYM010000016.1, from coordinate 117,192 downwards.
TACGTGATGGCCGCCGGGGAGCGCCGGAAGCCCGAACCGTCCTGTGGGCGAGGAGATTTCGATTTCGTCCCCGGGCGCCAGCAGGGACCCGGCGTAGGCGCCGAAGCCGTCGGGGGAGTGGCGCCGGATCACCAGCCGCAGTGCGTCCGGGGTGCCGGGCGGCGGGCACACCGAGTAGGCGCGGCGCACCTCCCGGCCGTCGGCCGGCCGGTGGCGGACGACGACATGGCGGCCGGGCTCGGCGGTGAAGACGGCGGCGAGTTCCGCGGGGACGTGCAGCGTCACCGCCACCGTGTCCTCCAGCAGGGCCTCGATGCGGCTGACGCGGAGCCGGAACCAGTGGCCGCGGTGGGTCTGGAGCATGGTCATGGGCGCCTCACACCGTGGCCAGGTAGGGGAAGGCCTCGCCGCAGGCAGTGCACTGCAGGATCGACTGGCAGCGGGTCGGACCGAAGGGGCTGTGCGGCCGGGTCGCCCCGGAGCCGCAGTGGGGGCAGGGCGCGCCGACGCCGAGGCGTACGGGGGTGGGAGCGCCGGTGGGGCCGGGCGGGGCGATGCCGTGCTCGGCGAGTTTGCGCCGTCCGGACGCGGTGATGCGGTCCGTGCTCCACGCCGGGGTCACCAGACGGTGCACCCGGCCGTCGGGATGCCCGCACTGCGCCAGGACGCCGGCGATCGCCGAGGCGATCGCGGGGAGAGCCGGGCAGCCGAGGAACGTGGGGGTGAACGCGACCTCCAGCCGGCCGTCCTGCGCCGTCGAGACCCGGTGGATCACACCGAGTTCACCGAGTGTGACGAAGGGGAGCTCGGGGTCGGGCAGGTCGCGCACGCGGGCCGCGACCTCGTCGGTGGGCAGCGCGCCGGTCACCAGGTGCCCCCGGGGAACTGCCGGTGGACTGACTGGAGTTCGGCGACCAGCGGGCCGAACGCCTCGGAGTGCAGGCCCTGCCGTCCGCCGCGCGCCCGCCACCTCGGGGTGGGCATGGTCAGTCCGGCCTGTTCGACCACCTCGCCCACCCGCTCCTCCCAGCGGGCACGCAACGGTGCGGGCGACGGGGCGGTCCCGGCCGCCTCCAGCCGCCGCACCACCTCGTCCTCGTCGAACAACTCGGCGGTGTACGGCCAGACATGGTCGAGCCCGGCCTGCATCCGCCGGGCGCTTCGCGCGGTGCCCAGACCGAGCCGTACGGTCCAGCCGTCCGCGTGCCGGCGGTGGTATCCGACCTCCGTGGCGGCGCGGGCCGCGACCGCGGCCAGTTCGGGGTGGGCGCTTTCGGCGCAAGCCTCGTAGTAGAGGACGGCGTAGTGGCTGTAGGCGAGCTGGCGGGCGATGGTCACCGCGAAGTCGCCGTTGGGGAGTTCGGCGAGCAGGGTGTTGCCGAACTCGCGGTCGGAGCGGGTGAAGGCGAAGTCGTCCTCGCTGCGGCCGGTGCCGTCGAGCTCGCCGGCCAGTGTGAGCAGGGCCCGGGCGTGACCGATCAGATCCAGGGCGATGTTCGACAGGGCGAGATCCTCCTCGATCGTCGGCGCCCTGGTGATCCACTGGCACAGCCGCTGCCCGAGGACGAGTGCGTCGTCGCCGAGACGGGCGGTGAGCAGGGCCACGGCCTCAGTCATGTCCATCGCCTCCCTCCGTGAGCGGCGCGAAGTGCTCGGGGTAGCGGTACGGCTTGTGGCGGGCGCCCGAGAAGAAGGGGTCCCGTTCGGCGGGCGAGGCGGCGTGCACCGCCGCCGAGCGCACCACCCACAGCGACAGCGGATCGCCCCGCCGCGTGTACAGGTCCCGGGCCCTTTCCAGGGCCATGTCCGCGTCGGCGGCCCGCACCGACCCCACGTGCAGGTGGGCCAGGCCCCGGCGCGGGCGCAGGAACACCTCCCAGGAGGCCAGCGCCCCTTCCGCACCACTCACGGTGTTCCCTTCCACGTCGCTCACCGCGCCTCCTCCCGCGCCGCGTACGCGGCTGCCGCCTCGCGCACCCAGGCGCCGTCCTCGTGCGCGGCGACCCGGTGCGCGAGGCGCTGCCGGGCGACGTGCGTGTCGTCGCCGAGCGCCTCCCGGTACGTCTCCCAGTCGATGGGCCCGAAGTCGTAGTGGCCGCGCTCCTCGTTCCAGCGGATCCCCGGATCCGGCAGGGTCAGTCCCAGCCGTTCGGCCTGCGGCACGCAGTGGTCGACGAAGCGCTGGCGCAGTTCGTCGTTGGTGTGCCGCTTGATGCCCCACGCGATGGCCTGGCGCGAGACCGACGCACCGACCGCCGCCATGCCCCCGCCCGAGGCGGCCGTGTCGGGTGGGCCGAACATCAGCGCCACCGCGGGCAGCCACCAGCGGTTCACCGCGTCCTGAGCCATCTCCCGCTGGGCGGGCGTGCCCTCGCACTGGGCCCGCATCAGGTCGTAGCCCTGGCGGACGTGGAACGCCTCCTCCTGGCAGACGCGGCGCATCGCGCGGCCGTAGGGACCGTACGACGTCTGGCACAGCGGGGCCTGGTTGACCACTGCCGCGCCGTCCGTCAGCCAGGCGACGGCACCGGTGTCGGCCCATGTCAGCGCCGCGTGGTTGAAGGTGGCGGCATACCGTTGCCGTCCCCGGTGCAGTGCGTCCAGCAGCTCCGCGCGGTCCACGCCGAGCGTCTCGGCGGCGGCGTACAGGTACAGGCCGTGGCCCGCCTCGTCCTGGACCTTCGCCAGCAGCACCGACTTGCGGTGCAGCGACGGCGCGCGGGTCAGCCAGGCTCCTTCCGGCTGCATGCCGATGATCTCGGAGTGGGCGTGCTGTGCGATCTGCCGGAGCAGCATCCGGCGGTAGCCGTCGGGCATCCAGTCGCGGGGTTCGATCGTCTCGCCCGCCGCGAGCAGAGCCTCGAAGCGGGCCAGCTCGTCGTCGGCACCCGGCGGACCCGACTCCGGTTCCGCCGTGGCTGTGCCCTGGCCGATCACGTGCATCACTCCCTCGCCTGTCGCCCTCACTGAGACAAGAGGCGGCGGACCCCGCCCGCTATCCCGGACGTCTCCATCTGCCGGCGTGACACACGTCACCCGCGGTGGCGGGGATAGCGAGGCCCCCCGGGTCCCTCTTCTCCGGGTGAGAAGTGGACGCGACGCGCGCGGCGGCGCCGACGAAAGGGGAACACCATGAGCACCATCCGGGAACTGCTGGTCGAACTCACGGGCACCAGCGAGTACGCCGACACCCTCGGCGACGACGTCGACCTCGCCGCGAGCGGCATCGACTCCGGGGACCTGGTGCGGCTGGTGCTGCTCGTCGAGCAGCGCACGGGCGTGGAGATCACCGCCGCGGACATGGAGACGCTGCGCACCATCGGGGACTACGAGAACTTCCTGGCCGACCGCGCCGTCGCCGGCTCCTCGGGCGGCGCGTGATGTGGCTGACCCAGCTGCTGGAGCGCAACCGCCAGTGCTTCGCCGACCGGGTCGCCCTCGTCGACGAGCACCGCAGCGTCACCTGGGCCGAGTTCGCCGACCGTACCGCCGAACTCGCCCGGGGCCTGGCCGGCCTCGGCATCGAACGCGGGGACCGGGTCGCCGTCCTGTCCCAGGACCGCGTCGAGGTGCTGGAGAGCTATTTCGCGCTGGCCCGCCTCGGGGCCCTGTTCGTCCCGTTGAACCACAGCCTCGCCGCGCCCGAGGTGGCCGGGATCGTCGAACGGGTCGGTGCCGTGGCGGTCCTGGGCGAGTCGGATCTCCTGGACCGGCATCCCGTGCTGCCGGGCTGCGTCCGCATCCGCATCGCCCTCGACAAGCCGGCCTTCGCCGCACTCGGTACGGTCGCCGCACCGGCCGAGCTGCCCGTCCTGCCCGACACCGAGCCCGTCGCCATCCTGCACACCTCGGCGACCACCGGACGGGCCAAGGGCGTCACCGTCGACGAGGGGTCCTTCCGCGCCATCGGCCTCGGCTGGCTGGCCGTGGCCCGCCCCGAGGACCATGTGGTGATGGTCAACTGCTGCCCCCTGTACCACGGCAGCATGGTCGTCTCCCTGACCTATCTCGCGGCCGGCGCGACCGTCGTCCTGATGCCGGGCTTCACCCCCCAGAAGGCCCTCGCAGCGGTCGAGCGGCACCGGGCCACGCACATGTGGCTGGTGCCGCAGATGCTGCGCTTCATGCTCCAGGCGAAGGCGTCCCACAGCACGGACCTCGCCTCGCTGCGGGAGATCCTGTACGGTGCCGCTCCGATGCCGCCGGACGTGTACGCCGCCGCCGTGGCCCGCCTGGGCTGCGGTTTCCGGCAGGTGTACGGCATGACGGAGGTCGGCGGCCCCTTCGTCACCCTCGGCCCCGACGAGCACCCCGCGCCCGCGGAGGTGACCGAGCGCATCCCGTGCGGGCGGGTCGTGCCGGGCATGTCGGCGCGGGCCGTCGACCGGACGGGCCGGGAGGTGCCGCGTGGGCAGATCGGGGAGATCGTGGTCCGCGGACCCGGTCTCATGCAGGGCTACTGGGACGATCCCGCCGCCACCCGGGAGGTGTTCCTCGACGGCTGGGCGCGCACGGGTGACCTCGGCTTCGTCGACGGGGACGGCCGCATCCACCTGGTCGACCGCAGCAAGGACCTGATCATCCGGGCGGGGCAGAACGTCTACCCCTCCGAGGTCGAGCGCGTCCTGCTGGCCCACCCGGCGGTCCGGGACGCGGCGGTCGTGGGCATCCCCGACGAGGACTACGGCGAGATCCCGCTGGCGTACGTCGTCGCCGAGGACGGCACCGGCGAGCGGGAGCTGCTCGCCCACCTCGCGGGCAACCTCGCCCCCTACAAGCGGCCCCGGCGGATCGAGTTCATCGAGCAGGTGCCCCGCAACCCGGCCGGGAAGATCATCAAGAAGCTGCTTCGAGACCGCGGCTGACGGCAGGGAGAGGGGCCCCACGACACGGCGTCGCGGGGCCCCTCGGGCGTGTCACGCGCCCGCGTTGACCAGTACCGCCATGTTGCCCGACGGGTGCCGGTTCTCGTGCAGGAGCTGGTGGGCCAGCCCGATCTCCTCGAAGCCGAACGTCCGCGACAGGCACGGGTCGATCGCGCCCTGGTCGATCAGCCGGGTCACCTCACGGGCCTCGCGCAGACTGGCGACGTGCGATCCCTGCAACCGCTTCTGCCGCATCCACAGGAACCGCAGGTCCACATCGCCGTTGTAACCGGTCGTGCCGCCGCAGATGACGACCATGCCCGCGTTGTCGCACAGGTAGATCGAGGTCGGAACGGTGTCGGCCCCGGAGTGCTCCAGCACGATCCGCGGGGCCCGGCGCTCGCCGAGCACCTCCCAGAAACGGCGCCCGAAGGCGCGTGCTCCCGACAGCCAGGCGCTCATCGCCTTGTCGTCGGAGGTGTCGGGCAACCGTCCCCAGTGGTCGAACTCGCGCCGGTCGATGTACCCCTGGGCACCCAGCCGCATGCAGAACTCGCCGCGCTCCGCGCTGGAGACGACGGCCACCGGAATCCCGCCGACGTGCCGCACCAGCTGGATGGCGATGCTGCCGAGGCCGCCGGCACCGCCCCAGACCAGCACGGGGTCGCCCGGCCGGACGGTGTGCGGGTGCCAGCCGAAGAGCTGACGGTAGGCGGTCGCCGCCGTCGCCATGTAGCAGGACGCGGCGGCCCAGGACAGCCGTGCCGGCTTGGGGTGGCACATGTAGTCGTCGACGACCGCGAACTGGGCGAACGAGCCGTAGTTCTCCTCGTAGCCCCACACCCGCAGCGACGAGGAGGTCACCGGGTCGGCGCCCAGCCGGATGTCCTCGGCGGACTCGTCCCAGCGGCAGGCGAGGGCCACGACCTCGTCACCGGGCCGGACCCCCCGCGCGCCCTCCCCGACCGCCCACACGATGCCGGACAGGTCGGAGCCGCCGATGTGGAAGTCCTCGGTGGAGCCCGCCTTCTGCCGGGCCCCGATCACGTCCAGCGGCGAACCCAGCGCGGCCCAGACGTTGTTGTAGTTGACGCCGGCCGCCATCACCTTGACCAGCACCTGGCCCGGTCCCACCGGCGGTACGTCCACCACTTCGGTCCGGAAGGCGTCGACCGGCTCGCCATAGCGCTCACGCCGGATCAGGGAGGCGTACATCCGCTTGGGCGCCGTGCCGAGTTCGGGGGCGTCGCCGAGTTCGTACAGGTCCTTGGACAAGGCAGCTCTCCTGAGCGTTCGGTGGGGGAGGCGGGAGGTCCGTGCGAGGGCGGGTAGGAGGGCAACGGCACCGAGGCTCACTCCGAGACGGGGCGGAGCGCCTTGGCCAGCTCCGCGCCGATCACGGCCATGGGCTCCGGCTCGGTCATCTCGTAGTGGCCGCAGGGAACGGAGTGGTCGGTGAGCGTGCCGCTGACGTACGGCCGCCAGCCGTCGGCCTTGTCCGGCGCGAGTGCGAGGTCGCCGCCGTCGGCGCCGTCGTCCTGGGCGGCGCTGAAGAACAGCGCGTCGCCGCGGAAGACACCGGGGCGGAACTGCGGTGCGATGCGGAGGTTGTTGCGCATGACGCCGGCGATCGCCGTGGCCTCGGCACGGGTCACCGGTGACGGGGCCCCGCCGCTTTGCTCCGGGATCCCGCGCAACACGGTGGCGACGTCTAACGCGTCGTCGACCGGCAGCCCCGCCACCCGCTGGAGCAGCGCCGCCACCTGGCGTTCCGCCTGCGCCGGATCGTGCACCGTGCCCTGGGGCTGCGGCGCGTCGAGCAGGGCCAGCAACTCGACCTCCTCGCCCTGCTCCTGGAGGGCACAGGCCATCGCGTGCGCCACGAATCCGCCGTAGGACCAGCCCAGCAGCCGGTAGGGGCCGCCGGGTCGGGCCTCGCGGACCAGCTCCACGTACGACGCCACCATCGACGGTGCGTCCGGCGCGGGCCGACGGCTGCCGTCGAGGCCGTCCGCCTGGATGCCGAACAGCGGCTGGTCGGCGCCGAGATGGGGCAGCAGCCCGGTGTAGCGCCAGGCGACCCCTGCCCCGGGATGGACACAGAACAGCGGGGTCCGGTCACCCTCGGCGCGCAGCGGCAGCAGGGGCCGCAGCGCATCGGGCGGCGCGCCCCGGTCCCCGGCACCCGCCAGCAGCCCGGCGACCGTCGGGGCGGCGAGGAGCGCCGCCGCCGGCAGGTCCAGCACGCCGGCCGAACGGAGCCGGCCGGCCAGGAGCACGGCACGCATCGAATCGCCGCCCAGGTCGAAGAAGTTGTCGTCGACGCCGATGCCCTCGATGCCGAGCGTCTCCTCCCACAGCAGGGTGACCGCGCGTTCCCGCGGGGTGAGCGGTGCCCGGTGCTCGACGGTCAGGTGGGGGCGCGGCAGACGTTCGGCGCCGGGGTCCCCGGGGTTCTCCGCGGCATCGGAGCCCGCACCCGGGCCGGTGCGGGCTCCGGGCGCGTCGATCCAGTGCCGGTGCCGGTCGAAGGCGTACCCGGGCAGCCTCACCCGGCGAAGGTCCGGCTCCGCGTCCCGGGGCAGGGCCGCGTCCACCCCGGCGGCCCACAGGCGGCCCAGAGCCCCGGCCAGCACGAAGCCGTCGGGCGCGTCGGCCTTGGCGTGCCGCATGGTCGTGACCGTCACCGGGTCCTGGTCCGCCAGCCGGGCACGGGCCAGCTTCGTCAGGCTGTCGCCCGGTCCGACCTCGACGAGCACCGGCCGGCCGCGCTCCCACAGCGCGCCGACGCCGTCGGCGAAGCGGACCGTGCGCCGCGTGTGGTCCACCCAGTGCCGGACGTCCGTGGCATCGGCGCCGGCGACCCAGGTGCCGGTGACGTTGGTGACGTACGGGATGGACGGCGGTCGCAGGCGCAGGGTGCGCAGCTGACCGGCGAACCTGTCCAGGATCGGGTCGAGGACGTGGGAGTGCGCGGCGGCCGGCATGCGCAGCCGCCTGAACGGCACACCACGGCGGGTGAGTTCGGCCTCCAGCCGGTCCACCGCGTCGGCCCGCCCGGCGACGGTGCAGGCGGCCGGGCCGTTCACGGCGCTCAACGACAGATCCGGGCCGAGGAGCGGTGCGAGGTCGGCGGCCGGAGCGGCGACACCGACCGTGGCACCGCCGCAGGCGGCGATGAGCCGGATGCGCTCCGCGACCACCGGCAGCATCTCGTCGAGTTCCATCACGCCGGCCAGGCAGGCTGCCGTGTACTCGCCGAGCGAGTGCCCGATGAACATGTCCGGGCGCACCCCCGCCTCCATGAGGGTGCGGGCCAGCGCGTACTCGGTGACCACCAGCGCCAGGAAGGCCTCGGTGCTGCCCGGTTCGACGCGGTCGAACAGCGCGGTGCGCAGATCCCCGTCGGTCACCGGCCGCAGCACGCGCGCACAGTGGTCCACCGCGTCGCGGTAGACGTCGTGATCGCGGTACAGCTCGGCACCCATGCCGACGTACTGGGTGCCGCCACCGGGCAGCAGGAACGCCACCCGTGGCGGCTCGTCGGGCACCGGCGGGAGGAGCGGCTGCAGGGAGCGCAGCGCGGCGACCGCCTCGGCCGGCGTGGTGGCGACGACCGCCGACCGGTGGCGCATCGGGGGGCGTTCGGTGCGCAGGGAGTGCGCGACGTCGTCCAGGCGCGTGCCCGGCCGGCGCTCCAGGTGCCGGGCCAGGGCCTCGGCCTGGCCACGCAGGGCTCCGGCCGTCCGCGCGGACAGCGGGAGGACATGACGCCGCGGAGTCTCCGGCGGCCGCGGCGTCTCGCGGGTTGGCGGCGCCTCCTCCAGGACGACGTGGGCGTTGGTGCCGCCGACGCCGAAGGCACTCACCGAGGCACGCCGGGGATGCCGCTGCGCGGGCCACTCCTCCAGGGCGGTCGGCACCCGGAACGGGCCCGACGCGAAGTCGATCAGCGGATTGGGCGCGCCGAAATGCAGGCTGGGCGGAATCCGCCGGTGCTCCAGGGCGAGGGCGGCCTTGACGAACCCGGCGATTCCGGCCGCCGCGCCGAGGTGACCGATGTTGGTCTTGACCGAGCCCAGTGCGCAGAACCCGCGTCGGTCGGTGCTCTGCCGGAACGCCTCGGTCAGCGCGGCCACCTCGATCGGGTCGCCGATACGGGTGGCGGTGCCGTGCGCCTCGACCAGGCCGATGGTGTCCGCGTCCACATCGGCCTGGGCCTGCGCGGCGAGGATCACCTCTGTCTGCCCGGCCGCGCTGGGCGCGGTGAAGCCGACCTTGCGGCGTCCGTCGTTGTTGACCGCGGAACCCCGGATCACCGCGCGGATCCGGTCCCCGTCGGCGAGGGCGTCCTCCAGGCGTTTGAGCACCACGGCGCCGACCCCGTCGCCGGAGGAGGTCCCGGCCGCGTCGGCCGCGAACGCCCTGCAGCGGCCGTCGGGGGAGAAGGGGCCGTCCGGCACGTGCCGGTAGCCCAGGAACGCGGAGGGGTTGAGGGAGACCGCACCGGCCAGCGCGAGATCGCACTCGAAGCCGAGGAGGTCCTGGCAGGCGGTGTGCAGTGCGACCAGCGCCGTCGAGCAGGCGGTGTGCAGGGACAGGGCGGGCCCGGTCAGACCGAGCTCGTAGGAGATCCGGGTGGCCAGCGTGCCCAGCGAGTTGGCGGTCGCCGCGTGCACCAGGTCCACCGAGCCCGGCTGCCCGGCGTACCGCGGGTGGATGTGGGCCGGGTAGTAGCGGCTGTCGGCGCCGCCCGCGTACACGCCCGTCACCCCGTCCCGGGCCTCGCGCACGCAGCCCGCGTCCTCCAGCGCGTGGTAGGAGGTCTCCAGCAGCAGCCGCTGCTGCGGGTCGACGACGGCCGCCTCGGCGGGGCTGTAGCCGAAGAAGCCGGCGTCGAAGCGGTCGATGCCCTCGACCACCGACGCCACGCGTACCAGGCCCGGGTCGTCGAGGTCGCGCGGGTCACCGCCCGCCGCGAGGAACTCCTCGTCGGTGACGGGCCGTATCGAGTCACGGCCGGCGGCGAGGTTCTCCCAGAACGCGTCGACGTCGTCCGCGCCGGGGAAGCGTGCCGCCATGCCGATCACGGCAACGGCGGGCGGCTCCTCCTGCGGCCGGGGCAGGTGGTCATCCATCGGCTCGGTCCTTCCGTTCCTGTGCGCGTTCCCGTACGGAGCGGCGGGCGCCGCGGGCCGCCCGCTGCCGCTGTGCCTGCTGCCTGGCCCGGTCGAGGCCGGTCGGCGCGGCATCCGGCTGCGGAGCCGCCACGGTGCCGCGGTCCGAGAGATGCCGGGCGAGCGCGCGCACGGTCGGATGCGCGAACAGGTCGACCACCTCCGACCGGCAGCCCAGTTCCTCGTCGATCGCCGCCTGCGCGCCGACCATGAGCAGGGAGTTGCCGCCCAGGTCGAAGAAGTTCTCGTCACGGTCCACCCGGTCGCGGCCCAGCACCCGGCACCACACCTCGGCGAGCCGCGCCTCCAGCCGCCGGAGGGCCTCGTCGCCCTCGGCGTCGGCCGACCGCCCCGGAGCGGTTCCCGCCGACCGCAGCACCCGGGTTCCGGCCGGTGCGTCGCGGGTGGCCGCCAGGCAGAGGGCACCCAGATCGGTGCCCTCGTCGAGGGCCACCCGGGCCGCGAGTCTGCGCACCTGCCGTACGGGGGCCACGACATGGCTGCGCACCCAGGGGGCGGTTCGATCCGCGCCGATCAGCAGGTGGGGCTCGTCGAGCGACCGCGCGAAGTCGAAGGAGCGCAGCGCCGCGGCCGTGTCCAGCACGCGGTAGCCGCGTGCCTCGGTGAGCGAGGTGAGCCCGTAGCCGCGGCTCATGCCCCGCTCGCGCCACATGCTCCACGCCAGGCTCTGCCCGGGCAGCCCGAGACCGCGCCGGTGCACGGCCAGGGCGTCGAGGAAGGCGTTGGCGGCCGAGTAGGCGGCGTTCATGGCACCGCCGAAGAAGCCGTTGACGGAGGAGAACAGGATGAAGGAGTCCACCGGGTGCTCCGCCGCGATCTCGTGCAGGACCAGGGCGCCCCGCACCTTCGCGGTCAGCGCCGCCCGCCAGCCGCCCCGGTCCAGATCGCGCACGGGCCGCTCGTCGAAGACGCCCGCGAGATGCAGCACCGAGGTCAGCGGCACCCCCCATGCCTCGGCCGCCTCCCGGACGGCGGCCCGCACCTGCCCGGCGTCGGTGACGTCCGCCGCGGCGAACCGTACGTCTCCCAGCCCGCGCAGGCGCTCCGCCTCACCGGAGGCGGTCCTGCCGAGCAGCAGCAGCCTCGCGCCCGGGGACTTGAGGAGGTGTTCCGCGAGCTCCACGCCCACGCCGCCCAGGCCGCCGGTGACCAGATGGAAACCGGCGTCGCCCGGCGGGGTGCGCCGCGGCAGGGGGTCGGGCAGCGGCGCCAGACGGCGCACATGGCGCTGCCCGCCCCGGTGGGCGACCTCCGCGTCCACGGGCGCGGTCGCGGCCTCGGCGAGGAGCACGTCGATGTCCGGCGCACCGCCCGGCGGCAGGTCCACATGGACGGCCCGCAGCCACGGGTGCTCCTCCCGCAGGGACTTGAGCAGCCCCACGGCCGTGGCGTGCGTCCACCCCGGCCGGTCCTGTGCGGTCACCGCCTGGGCCCCGGTGGTCGCGAACAGCAGGGGCAGGGGCCGCCCGGGGTCGTGCCGGTCGATCAGCGCGCGGGCGAAGGCCAGCAGGGACTCCGCTGGATCCGCCGACTCCGCGGGAAGGAGCAGGACACGGTCCGGCTCGCGTCCGTCGGCCGCGAGAGAGTCCAGCAGCTTCCCGAAGCCGTCCGGCCCCACGCGGTAGGCGGCGGCGTCGAGCCGCTCGTACGACGGGCCCTCGCCGGCCAGCGTGCACAAGCCGCCCTCCGCGCGCAGCCGTTCGGCCACGCGCACGGCCGTCGGGCCGTCGCCCAGCACCAGCGTGTGCCGGCCCCGGACGGGCAGGGGAGGGTGCAGGGCGTCGGCCCGCTGCCACACCGGCCGCAGGAACCAGTCGGGCAGCGTGGCTGCGGTGCCCAGGAGCACCTGGGAGGCGCGGACCGCCTCGTCGAAGTCGCCCGCCTCGAACCTCTTGCGGAGTCTGGTGCGCTGGATCTTCCCGATCTCCGTCTTGGGGATGTCCTCGGCGGAGACCGGGACGAGGAAGGCGGGGGAGATCCCGTTCTCCCGGGTCACCTTGCCGCCGATCTCCCGCAGGGCGGTGGCCGGGTCCTGGCCCTCGGTGAGGCGGAAGAACAGGGCCAGTTCGTCGGTGGGCGCCGACGGGTCGCTGCGCACAGCGACCGCAGCCGTGAAACTCCGTGTCACGCAGGGGAGTTCCTCGACGCAGGCCTCGATCTCGTGGCTGTAGTGATTGACCCCGTTGACGATGATGACGTCCTTGGCGCGGCCGGTGATGTACAGCTCGCCGTCCCGCAGGAACGCGAGGTCCCCGGTGTCGAACCAGCCGTCCGCGGTGAACGACTCGGCGTTCGCCTTCGCGTTGTCGTGGTACCCCCGGGTGACCGACGTGCCGCGTACCTGGAGCCGGCCGACCCGGCCCTCCGCGAGCAGTGCGTCGTGTTCGCCGACGACCCGCATGGCGAACCCGGGATACGGCAGGCCACAGCTGACGAACGCCTCGTCGTGACCCTCGGGTTCGGCCGGCAGGACGCTGTCGGTCACCACCGAGCAGGTCTCCGACATGCCCCAGCCCGGGTGCATCACGTCCTGCGGCAGACCGTACGGGCGCAGCACGTGCAGGAAGCGGCGCGCGGCGGAGGCCACGACGACCTCGCCCGCGTTCATCACCAGCCGCATCGGCGACAGGTCCCAGGTGCGCCCGCCGAACCGGTGCGCCTGTTCGGCGAAGAGCCCGAAGGCGAAGTTGGGCGCCCAGGTGACGGTCACCCGGTGCCGGTCGGCCAGGTCGGCCCAGCGCAGCGGGTCCTGGAGGATCCACGAGGTGGGCGCGTGGACCTGCCGGCAGCCGAGGTACACATCGCGCAGGTGGAACATCACGACGCCGGTCACATGGTCCAGCGGGATCCAGTTGAGGCTGACGTCGTGCTCGCCGAGGCCGTTCATCGCCGCGGTCGCCGCCGACCGGGTCAGCACTCCCCGGTGGGTGATCCGCACGGCCTTGGGCAGGCCGGTGCTGCCCGACGTCATCAGCATGAGGATCAGGTCGTCGGGCCGGGCGGGATGCCAGTCCCGGTCCTCGGGCGCCTCGCGCAGGGCGTCCGCGGTCGTCAGCCGGAGGTCCGGCCAGCCGTCGCGGTCCGCCAGGGCGCGCAGCCCGGCAGCGTCATCCGGCGAGGCGACGATCCACGGCCGGTCCAGCATCCGCCAGATGCCCTCCAACTTGGTGACGGCGGCCGACGGCGTCGTGTAGGACGCGGGCACGGTCAGGGGTACGGCGACGAATCCGCCGAGGATGCACCCCCACAGGACGGCCACGAAGTCCTCGGTGTCGGAGCACTGGAGGATCACCTGGTCGCCGGGGCGCAGACCCTGGCGGCGCAGTCCGCCCAGGACCCGGGAGGCCTCGTCGGCGAGGGAGGCGTAGCCGCGGCGGGTCTCGCCGCCGTCGGCGCGCACGTGCACGATCTCACCGTGCGGCAGGGCGGCGGCCCGGGTGAGGGCCTGCGCCCAGCCGGGCACCGTCGGTTCGGGAAGGGGGCCGCCCTCGCTGAGGGCCGGGACCGTGCCGCCGGGCTCCGTGCCGTGAGGCTCCTGCTCCTGCCGGGCAGGGCGCGGAAGCCCGGTGTGGATGCGGCCCGGCTCATCGGGGATCTCCTCCAGCCGTACGGCCGCCTCGCGGACGCCGGCCAGGCGGGCGAGTTCCCGCTGCCACCGGGTGGCCGCGGTGCTGTCGACCGGTGGCAGGGCGCGCAGCGCGTCGGCGTCCAGGACGCCGTCCGGGGTGCGGGGCAGCGCGTTGACGGCGGTGACACGGGCTGCGTCGAGCGCCTGCTCCACCTGGTCGGCGGCGCCTGCCCGGCCGGGCACCACGTACAGCGCGTCCGGCGCCAGGGCGACGGCGTCGCGGACACCCGCGACACCGAGAGCCCTGGTGACCGGGTCGCCCGGCCCACCGGGCAGTTCGCCGGTGGCGCGCGGCGGGGGAGCGGGCAGGGCGCTCACCCGCAGGCCCGGGTCGGCGCACACGGCCTCCAGGGCGGCCGACAGCGCCTCGGCGAAGCAGGCGGCGGTCTTCGGCGCGAACAGGTCCGTGGCGTACTCGACGTGGAGGTCGAGTCCCTCGGGAGCGCCGTGTCCGCCGCGCCGTTCGAGGACGTCGACGAAGAGGTCGAACTTGGCTGTGCCGGTCGCCGTCGGCCGCAGGGGAGCGGCCTGCCCACCGAGGCGGAGCACGGCCGGCTCGTTGTTCTGCAGGGCCAGCATCACCTGGAACAGGGGGTGCCGGGCGGGGTGGCGCGGCGGGTTCAGGCCGTCGACGAGAAGGTCGAACGGCAGATCCTGGTGGTCCAGCGCGGCGATGTCGAACCGCCGTGTGCGGCCGAGGAGCTCACGGAAGCCCGGGTCGCCCGAGACATCGGTGCGCAGCACCAGCGTGTTGGTGATCAGCCCGATCACGTCGTCCAGAGCGGGGTCGGAGCGGCCGGCCACCGGGGTGCCGACCGCGAGGTCGTCGCCCGCGCCCCAGCGACAGAGCAGGGCGCCCAGGGCGGCGTGCAGCACCATGAACAGGCTGACGTCCTCCGCCTCGGCCAGCCTCAGCAGCTCGCGGTGCGCGGGGGCGCCCAGCGCCGCCGTCACATGGGCGCCTCCGCCTCCGGGGACCGGGGACCGGGGCCGGTCCGCGGGCAGCGTGGTCTCGGCGGGCAGACCGGCCAGAGCCCCGCGCCAGAACTCGGTCAGCTGCTCCAGGCGGCCCGGACCGTCGGGCGCGGCCGACAGCACGCCGCGCTGCCAGAGCGCGAAGTCGGCGTACTGCACCGGCAGCGGCTTCCCGTGCGGGGCCCGGCCCTCGCGGCGCGCCTCGTAGGCGGCGCTCAGGTCGTCCGCGAGGGGGCGCAGCGACCAGCCGTCCGCCGCGCTGTGGTGCAGCACGAGCAGCAGGGTGCGTGTGGCGCCGGTGCCGATCAGCGCGGCCCACAGCGCGCCGTCCCGGGTCAGGTCGAAGCGGTGGCGGGCGGCGAGCGCCACCTGCGCGGCGGCCTCTTCGGCCGGGCAGTCCACGATCCGCAGCTCCGGCCGGGTCCCGTCGGGCGGCAGGACCAGCTGATGCGCTCCCTGCCCGTCGTCCGCGAACACCGTGCGCAGGCTCTCGTGCCGGTCCACGACGTCGGCGAGGGCCGCGCGCAGTGCTGCCACGTCGACCTCGTGCTCCAGGGACACGGCCAGGGGGATGTTGTACGTCGCCGCCGCGCCGTCCAGGCGGTTCAGGAACCACATCCGTTCCTGGGCGAAGGAGAGCGGCACCCGCGCGGGACGCCGGCGTGCCTCCAGAGCGGGCAACCGGGGCTCCCGGCCCGCGTCCTCGGCGAGCCGGACGGCCAGAGCGGTGGGCGTCGGCGTGTCGAAGAGCACGCTGATGGGCAGCTCGTGGCCGGTCTCGGCGCGCAGCCGGGCCAGCAGGCGCACGGCGAGCAGCGAGTGCCCACCGAGGTCGAAGAAGTTGCCGGTCACTCCCACCGCGTCGGCGGGCAGCCGCAGCACTTCGGCGAACAGACGGCACACGAGCTTCTGTTCGGGGGTCGAGGGCCGGTGCCCGGCCGCGGCGTCGGCGAGATCCGGTTCGGGGAGCGCCCGCGTGTCGAGCTTGCCGTTCGCCGTCAGCGGCAGCGCGTCGAGCAGGACGCAGGCCGCGGGGACCATGTGGCCGGGCAGCCGCTCGGCCAGGTGGGCGCGCAGCTCGGTGGGGCGCGGCCGACGGCCGTCGGCGGGGACGGCGTAGGCGACGAGCTGTGGCCGGTCGTCCGCGCCGCGGCGCGCGACGACCGCCGCGCGGGCCACCCCGGGGTGCTCGGCCAGCACGGCCTGGATCTCGCCCGGCTCGACCCGGAAACCGCGGATCTTCACCTGCTCGTCGGCGCGGGAGACGTACTCCAGCACGCCGTCGGACGTGCGCCGGGCCAGGTCGCCCGTGCGGTACATCCGGCCTCCGGGCGGTCCGAACGGGTCCTCGACGAACCGTTCCGCGGTGAGCTCCGGCCGGTCGAGGTATCCGGGGGCGAGCCCCGCGCCGGACACGTACATCTCACCGACGACACCCGGCGGTACGGGCTTGCGTGCCGCGTCGAGCAGGTGGACGCACAGGTCGGCGAGCGGAACGCCGATCACGCTCGGCCGGCGCGGATCGTCGAGATGGGCCCGGGCCAGCCGCTGGAACGTGACGTGCACGGTGGTCTCGGTGATGCCGTACATGTTGATCAGCGCCGGGGCGTCGAGGCCGTACCGGTCCGCCCACGGCCGCAGCCGATCCGGCCGCAGCGCCTCCCCGCCGAAAACCACGTACTTGAGGGCGGATGCGGTGGGTTCGCCGTCCAGGTCCGCCAGCATCAGCTGCTCGAACGCGGACGGGGTCTGGTTGAGGACCGTGACCCGCTCGGCCCGCAGCAGCCCGAGGAGATCCCGCGGCGACCGGCTGACCGCGTGGGGCACGACGACGAGCCGCCCGCCGTGCAGCAGCGCGCCCCAGATCTCCCAGACGGAGAAGTCGAAGGCGTACGAGTGGAACAACGTCCACACGTCGTCCTCGCCGAAGTCGAAGTGCTCCGCGCAGGACGCGAACAGCCTGAGCACGTTCGCGTGCGGTACCGGGACGCCCTTGGGGCGGCCGGTGGAGCCAGAGGTGTGGATGATGTACGCGGTGTCGCCCGGGCCGGTGGTCCCGGTGCGCTCGCCGTCGGTGAGATCACCGGCCGCCCGCCGGGCGAGGTCCTGGGCGGTCTCGGGGGCGCCCAGCACGACGGTGGGCACCGGGAGCACGGGCAGCGTTTTGACGGTGTCCGCGTCGGTGACGAGCACCGTGGGCGGTACGTCCTCGGTGACCAGCCGCAGCCGCTGCGCGGGGTGCCCGGTGTCCAGCGGCAGATAGGCGGCGCCCGACTTCAGGACGGCGAGCAGGGCCACGACCAGCCGGATGCCCCGGGGCAGCGCGAGCGCGACGACCCGGCCCGGTCCCGCGCCGTGCTCCACGAGCAGCCGGGCCAGCCGGTTGGACTCGGCGTTGAGGCCGGCGTAGTCGAGGCTCTCGCCCTCGCAGGTGACCGCCAGAGCGTGCGGGGCCAAGGCCGCCCGGTCCTCGAAGCGCCTGGTCAGCGTGGTGGTGACGGGATAGGCGCGGGCCGGTGCGGTCTGCGGCTCCTCGCCGGGCAGCAGGAGGGAGACCTCGGCGAGCGGTAACGTCCCGGGTGCCTCGGTGAGTTGCCGCAGAACATGACGGAACCGTCGTAGATGGGTGTCGAGTTCGTGTTGCTCGTACGTCGCCGGGTTGGCGTCGAAGGCGAGCCACAGGCCGCCCGCCCCGGCGCCCGGCCGCACGGTGATCTGGAGGTCGTCCACCGCGCCGCCGGAGAGGTGGTGGGAGGTGGTGGGATGCCCGTCGAAGACCAGGTCCTCGGAGAAGGGCACGATGTTCACCACCGGCCCGTGCACCCGGCGCCCCGCGCCCAGCAGCCCCAGGTCCCGGCGCAGGAACTCGCCGCGGTACTGCTGGTGCCGCCGCAGCGGGCGCAGCTCCCCGACCACGTGCTGCACCAGGTCCTCCACCGTTGCGGCGGCCGGGGCGGCCACCCGCAGCGGCAGGATGTCCGAGGCGGTGCCCGGTGTGCGCAGCGCCGCCGAACCCGGTCGGCTCATGGTGGCGAGGCCCAGGACGAGATCCTCCGCACCGGTCATGCGGTGGACGTAGGCCGTGACCGCGCCGACCAGCAGATCGGTGCGGGAGACCCGCAGCCGGGCCGCCGCCGCGTTCAGCGCGTCGGCCTCGGCCGGGGACAGGTCGTACGTGCTGCGCAGGAACGGCGCCTCGGGCGGGGCGGTGCGCTCGGTCAGCCGTACCGGCTCGGGCAGGCCGGCCAGCCGGGCCGCCCAGTGCTCGCGGTCGCGTGCGTGCCGCTCCGAGGCGAGGTAGGCGGCCTCCTCCGCCTGCAGCCGGGCCACCGGTTCGAAGCCGGCCGGCTCCGGTTCGCGCCCGTCCGCCAGCGCGGTGTAGGTCTCGGCGAGGCGGCGGGCGACCAGTTTGTAGCCGTAGCCGTCCAGCACGATGTGATGGGCCTTCAGGAACCAGATGAACCGGTCGGCGGCCAGCCTGATCAGCGCGTGCGAGAACAGGGGCCCCGAGGCCAGGTCGACGGGTATGACCAGGTCCCGGCGGATCCAGTCCTCGGCCGCGGCCCCCGGATCGGGTTCCGTGCTGACGTCGACGCGGTGCAGTGGCCAGTCGTCCGGAGCCGTGGCGGACCGGCAGCGCGGGCCGTCCGGGGTGTCGGAGAAGCGCAACGCGAACGTGTCGGCCTCGGCGACGGTACGGCGCAGTGCGACCTCGAAGAGGTCGGGGTCGACGGGGCCGTGGATCTCCACGTACTCACCCGTGTTGTAGGCGGCGGCGTGCGGTGCGAGCCTCCCCGCGAACCAGAGTCCCTCCTGGGCGCCCGACAGCGGCCGATGTTCGTGCTCGTGGACTGACATGGCACCAACCCTCAATGGCGAGCGGTTTCACAGGTTCACCGGGAAGTACCGGCTGAGTTCCGGATGGCGGACGCAGCGTCAATGCGGTGCATTCGATGGGAAAGTCGAGGTGTATGGCAGAGCGCAGAAACAGTGCCAGAATGAACGATCATCATCCGCCGCCTCACTCTGCATGACCGGCAGTGGGCCAGTCAAGGGCGTCCCGGGCCACTCCGAACAGCTCCGGGAAAACGTTGGGGAAATACTCCGTTTCTGCTCCGGCCGCGGTTACCGGCGGCGGGAATTGATTTGAGACATCCTCTGCCGAGGCGCTGTTGCCACGCGAGGCAGGCCGTGGGAAGCGGTCGCGCGTAGGGCGCGAAGGGGGCGTGCGCCGGTGACGCGACACCGGCGTGAGGTACCTGTGGCCGGGAGCGGCCGCCCTGGTCGTCGGGGTACCGCCCTCCCGCCCGGGTCCGACCCGGCCGTTGCTTCGCGCCCGCGACGGTGCCGCGGCACGCCGTGCGGTATGCCGTTGCCACGGCATGAATCAGTCAACTTGCCCTGTTCATACGTCTGTTCTTAGTCGTGATGTGGAAATATGCGGGGAGCGGGGAGGCGGCGGACCCCCCTCGGCGGGGGACCTGTGCCGAGGTGGCGGCCATGCCGGACGAGTCGGTCGCGGCCGTGCCGGGCTCTCTGCCCGCCCGGCATCGCGCCGGTCGTGGGGGACTGGGCGCCGCCCTTCGGGTGACGCCGTAACGGGAGGGGCGAAGAGGTGGGTCGGGCGGCTCCTTGGGCAGGTGCCGCGGTGTCCGGCACGGACAGCGACAGAAATCAGCACGGAACGCGGACCAGGACGAGAAAACCCTTTCCTGGGCGATGGTCGGTCCCCTGTACACCGGTTGGCGACACCAGGAGCCCGTCCGTCTGTTTCCCGTGCTGAAAAAGCGCTTGCTTCGATCGGGGCGGTCTCATGACATGCCCGTCCGGCGTGCGCGGGGAATTCGGAAAGCAGGCGCGGAGATTCTCCGCGTGATCCTGCCCGGTGCGTGAGCCGGCGGAGAGAAAGGCTGTGTGCATGCAACGCGAGCTGTGTCCCGTGGAAGGGCTGTACGTCGCCCAGAGAAGCCGGGCCGTGGTGTCGTGCGCCCTGGACGGGCCCGTCGACACCGCCGCGTTGGCGGCGGCGTTCGACAACGTCACCGCCGAGCGGCCGACCCTGCTGACCAGGATCGTCCCAGCGGGCACCGGTTACGCCCTCGCGCTGCTGCCCGAGGGGGAACGGCCGCGGCTGCGCGCCCGGACCGGCGGGGACGAGGAGTACGCGGAGGAACTCAACGACCCGCTGCCGGTGGGGGGCCCACTGGCCCGGGCCACCCTCGTCAGCGCCCCCGGTGGGGAACGCCACCTGTTCGTCCTCGTCGTCGACCACGTCATCACCGACGGACACAGCGCGATCGCCCTGCTCAACGCCGTGTGGGACCGCTACCGGGAGTGCGCCGACCCCGCCGGGGCAGGCCGTCCGGCCGCCGGCCTCCCGGCCCCGGAGGCGGCCACCAGCCTCCCCGCTCCCGTCAGCACCCTGCTTCCGCCCGCCGACCCGGCGGACGTCACGCGGTACCTCGAACGCCGTATCGAGGAGACCGGCAGCCCGGTGGAACTCCTCGCCTACGACGTCCCCGCCACCGGTGACACCACGGGGGAGCAGCAGCGCATCGAGATCCAGCGCCTGCTCCTGGACGCCGGACAGACCGGTCGGCTGCGCCGCTCGGCCCGTACCGCCGGGCTGTCCGTGCACGGCCTGGTCGGCGCCGCCGTCCTGATCGCGGCCCGGCGCCGCCTCGACGGCACCGGCCCCCGCGTCCTGCGCTGCATGTCACCCGTCGACCTGCGCTCGCGCCTCACGCCGGCGCTGTCCCCGGACGTCATGGTCGCCGCGGTCACCGCCCACGTCCGCGCGGTGGAGGTGGCCGGCGACAGCGACCCCGTCGCGCTGGCCCGTCAAGTGGGACAAGGGGTACGGGACTTCCTCGACCGGGGCGAGCACTTCCACGAGATGCGGATCATGCCGGACGTCCCCCGGCACCCCACCCTCCAGTTGGGCACGGTCATCGTCACGAACATGGGCGTGGTACCCGGCCCACGGCTCCCCGACGGCCTGCGCATGACCGACGTCCGGCTGGTGCCCGCCCGCGAGCACTACTTCCCCCAGGCCGGCCGCAGCCCGCTGATGGCCTGCGTGGTCTCTTTCGACGGGCGACTGGCCGTCGAGTTCCCCCACCACACGGCCTGCTTCAGCCCGGCGTTCATGGCGGAGCTGCGCGACGAGGTCCGTGTCACGCTCCTCTCCCTCGCCGACGAGGAACGGCCCGTCCCCGTGCCGACGGCCTGAAGCCCGCGGTGGGGTCCCCCGCCGCTCACAGGTCCGGCGCGACCGTCACCCGCCGCTCGCTCGCACGGGAGCCGCTCGCGCACCACGCACCCGGCCTCCCTCAGCCAAGGAGCAGCCCTCCACGATGAAGTCCGAGAACGAACCCCCCACAGTCGTCACCGCGTTGGTCTCCCGTGCCCGGGCCGGAGACCATCGCGCGATGAACGACCTGCTCACCGAGATCACGCCGTACGTCGCCCGGGTGTGCTTCCCCATCGCGGGCGACAACGGTTCCGACGCCGTCCAGGAGGCACTCCTGGCCATCTACCGCGGCCTCGGCTCACTGCGCGAACCCGCAGCCTTCTTCGGCTGGGTCCGCGCCGTCACGACCCGCGAGGCCGTCCGCACCGCCAAGCGGCTGCGCGAGGAGGCCGCCAGCCTCCACGTGGACTCCGGACCGCTGGAGAACCCCCTGGACGCCGTGCACATCAACGACGTGCTCGACCGGCTCTCCGAACAGCACCGTCAGGTCCTCGCGCTGCGGTTCTACGGCCTCAACGAGGACGAGATGGCGGCGACGCTCTCCCTGCCCGTGGGCACCGTCCGCTCCCGCCTGTACCGCGCCCGCCGCCGCTTCCAGGAGGCCTGGCAGCCGCACGCCGCCTGAACGAGCGGCCCCGGGTCCACGCGGCCGGTGCCGAGCCGGACGGCCGACCGACCCTTCCATGCGGCATCGGGTGCGGTCCACCCCCGATCGTGCCATCGAGGTCGCCTGGCGTTCGGAAAGAGGGAGGCTCACTCAGGTGGAAAGGGCTCGTCACGCGATCACGAGTTGTGCTTCTCGGGATCGGCCCCGCATCTCGTTCACTCGGGGCGGCTGAAGCGGTGGGCGGCCCAGAGCAGGGCCACGGTGCCGCCGGCCATGAGAAGGGCGCCCTCGAGGAGCAGGGGAGGTTGCCGCCCGAACCACTCGATGCCCGCCACGGCTGCCCGGTCCGGAACCCGCAGCGCGATGGAACGGCGCAGCAGATCCACTCCGTAGGCGAGCGGATTGGCGCCGGCCAGTGCCTGGGCCCAGCCCGGCAGGTTCCTGAGCGGGAAGAATCCGCCGGAGAGGAACAGCAGGGGCATCATCACCAGGCCGAGGAGCATGTGGAACACCTCGGCCCGCCGGAGGCTCACGGCCAGCGCCAGGGCCAGGGCCGTGATGGTGAAGGAGGCCAGGATCATGCCGCCGAGGAGCGTCACCAGGAGGAGCGGGTCGTAGGGCAGGCCGACCGCACCGGCCAGGCCGAGCAGTACGGCACCCTGGACCGCGGCGACCACGGTGCCACCCGCGCAGTTCCCCAGGAGCAGGGTGGGCCGGCTGACCGGGGCCATCAGCAGCTCCCGCAGGTAGCCGCTCTGCCGGTCGGTGATCAGTCGGATACCGACCATGATGGCCGGCGTCTGCACCGTCATCATCAGCATGCCGGGGAAGAGGTAGGTCTGGTACCCGACGCCCAGCGAGGAGTCGGGGATCAGAGCGGCCAGACCGCCCCCCAGGATGAACAGGTAGAGCACCGGCTGGATCAGCATGAGGGCGGTGTGGGTGGGCTGAGCGAACAGGCGCAGCAGATCGCGGTGGACCAGGGCGTGGATCGCCCGCAGTTCACGGCGCAGATGGGTCAGCGGCTCACGAGCCGGGCTGCCGGAGGCTCCAGGAGGGTCAGAGGCGTTCGAAGTCTGAAGAGCGGGTGCGCTCACGGGCCCGTCTCCGTTTCTGCCGTGGCCCCGCCCGCGACGGGGGCGGCCGGTGTGCGGTCCGGTCGGGCGGTGTGGATGCTGCGGCCGGTGTGGTGGAAGAAGACGTCGTCGAGCGTCGGCGGGGTCGCCGTGGCCGCATGCACGGCGATGCCGTGGGCTTCCAGCGCCGCGCACAGGCGGGGAATCCAGGCGCTGCCGTCCGGCACCCGCAGGCAGACGCCGTCCTCGTCCACGGTGACGACCGCGCCCGGTGGCGCGATCCGGCGCACGACCTGTCGCGCGGCCGCGTCGTCGCCGGTGCGCAACGCCACCCGGTCGTCTCCGATGGCGGCCTTCAGCGCGTGGGGCGTGCCCTGTGCCACGCGTCGCCCGTCGTCGATGATGGCGAGGCGGTCGCAGTGCTCCGCCTCCTCCAGATAGTGGGTGGTGACGAAGAGCGTGCTGCCGTGCCGGTCGCGCAGCGCGCGCAGGTGATCCCAGACCTGCGCACGGGCATGGGGATCGAGTCCGGTGGTCGGCTCGTCCAGGAACAGCACCTGGGGCGCGTGCAGCAGGCCACGGGCGAGCTCCAGTCGGCGCCGCATGCCGCCGGACAGGGTGCGGACCGGAGAGCGCCGCCGGTCGGCCAGTCCGACCATGTCCAGCGTCTCCGTGGTGCGCAGACGGGCGAGCCGGCGGCGCATTCCGTACAGCCGCGCGTGGATGTGCAGGTTCTGCTCGGCTGTCAGGTCCGGGTCCAGGGCGCTGTGCTGGAAGAGCATCCCGACCCGCCGCCGTACCTGCTCCGGACGGCTGAGCACATCGGCGCCCGCCACGGTGGCCTGTCCGGCGGTAGGGCGGGCCAGGGCGCACAGCAGGGCGATGGTGGTGGACTTCCCGGCACCGTTGGGGCCGAGGAAGGCGAAGGCCTCGCCCTGGAACACGTCCAGGTCCAGGCCTCGAACGGCGTGCGTGGCGGTTCCGTCCGGGCCCGTGTAGGTCTTGACCAGACCGCGCGTGCTGATGGCGTACGCCGGATCGGTCGCGGAGTGCGTGGCGTTCGGGTTCGTGAGGGCGGCGGTCAGGACGGATGCCTGGGCCGGAGCGTCGTCACCGGCGGGTGGCTGCATGGTCGGGTCCTCGTCTACGAGGTGGTCGTCCGCGGACACGGGCGCGCACGGGCGGGGCGAGAGGCGTGGCACGGGCCGGCCGCAGCGGTACGGCCGGCCCGTGCCCGGAGTCGGTGACACGCGCGCCGGCCCCGAGCGCAGTCGGGGCCGGGCTCGATGCGCGGCCGTCCGCCCCGGTGCTCGGGGTGCGAGGCGAGGCGGTGGAGGGCCGCGCGGGACATGAGGTCGCTCCGGCCGGTGACTGCCCGGGGCAGTCACCGGCCGGAGGACACTGCCTGTCTAGGCGCAGCTCACGCCCACGCAGACGGTGTTGAGGAGGGTCAGCAGGCCGACGCACTCGCACGTCGAGGCGAACGGTGCTCCGTCGATGCCGACCGGGTCGGTCTCCGGAAGGGCGTGCAGGTGGGCCAGCAGCTCGAGAGCCTGGTTCTCCATGACATTCTCCTTCTCTGTGAGGTGGCGACAGGGGTTCCCTGCCGCTCAAACCGGCCGCTGGACC
The DNA here is from genome assembly GCF_022414535.1 of Streptomyces sp. MUM 2J. Taxonomy (GTDB): domain Bacteria; phylum Actinomycetota; class Actinomycetes; order Streptomycetales; family Streptomycetaceae; genus Streptomyces. Next base: position 92,961 of record NZ_JADWYM010000016.1, on the reverse strand, counting down.
ATCCAGTGCCGGTCGTCGGTGTGTCGGATCCGCAGGAGGAACGCGAGGATTCCTGCGGATCCGTCGCTCCAGCTCGTCGAGACGTCCCCGTATTCGTTGGGGAAGACGACGTGGCTGTCGCGGTGGGCCCGTTCGGAGACGACGAGACGGGCCAGGCCCTCGGCCATGGCACGGTAGGCGGGGTCCCCCGTCGCCTCGGCCATGTCGAGGAGGAAGTCGCCGTTCCCCGCCAGCCCGTGGCACTGGGTGAGGGCTGCGCGGGAGGCGCGTTCCACGACGGCGTGCGCAGCGCCGCGGGCGAGATCGCCGAACCGGGCGTCGCCGGTGGCCTGCCACAGGCGGACCAGGAAGGAACCGATGCCCGCCGAACCGTGGCACCAGTACGGGGCCGTGGGCACGTCCGTGGCCTGGGCAGGCCACTGGGCCGCCTCGCCGACCGTCACGGCGTTGGCCACCAGGTGCTCTCCCGCCGCCACGGCCAGCTCCATGTGGTCCCGGCGCTTCGACACGGCCGCCGCGGCGAGCAGGAAGCAGCCTATGCCGGCCGTTCCGTGCGCGAAGCCCAGATACCGCTTGCCGGCCTCCTCGGAAACGGCTTCCGCGGGAACCGGCCAGCTCACGCCGGGCGGGTCCTGCTCTGCGGCTGCGGCCAGCCGGTCGGCCGCGTCGACGACCAGCCCGGCGAAGCGCGGGTCGCCGGTACGGTTGAACAGGTGGGCGGCGGCGAGTCCACTGCCCGCCGAGCCGTGGGTGATGTCGTGACTGGGCGTCCGCTCCTGCGGGGCCAGAGCCAGAGCCACCGCGTGGTCCATGAGCGCGCGGTCGGCGACGGCACGTCCGGCGTCGTACAGCGCCCAGGCGGTTCCCCGGCCGCCGAAGTGCAGGCCGGGACGGACGGAGTGGGCGTCGGTACGGGCCGCGATCCAGTGGCCCGCGGTCGAGATCGGCTCCGGCAGGCGCGGGTCGCCGGTGAGTTCGAAGTACCGCGTCAGGACCGCCAGGACACCGGCCGCGCCCTGCTGCACGGTGCAGGGGCCGGTCTCGCCGGCCTTGGTGGACACGGGCCACAACCGCCGGTCGTCGCTCGGTGTCATCGAATCGACGAGGTGGTCCACGATCCCCGCCACCGCGCCGTTCATCGCGTCGTCCGGCTCGCCCCGGCGCGCCGACCCGGTGGCGGGGTACCCCGCCCGCGCCGTGTCCGTCGTGCGCAGGGCCGCACGCGCTCTGGCGGGGTCCCAGCGCTGGGCGGGATCGTCCTTCATCAGCCCGAGGATCATCTCCCGCAGGCCGTCCGGCAGCACCAGCGAGTCGGCACAGGCGTCCAGCCAGGCGGCGAACCTCTGCTCGTCGGTCCTGGTGGTGGGCTCCTCGGCCAGCAGGTTCGGCACCTTCCCAGCCAGCACGAAGCACACGGTGGCACCGAGGCTGTAGTAGTCGGCGGTCGGGGAGACGGGTGCGTCCACCAGACGCTCGGGGGCGCTGAAGCCCGGGGTTCCCACACGGGTCGGCAGCGGGACGTCGTCCTCCAGGACGGCGAGCTCCAGGTCGATCAGGCGCAGTTCACCGTCCGGGCGGACCATGACGTTGCCAGGAGTGAAGTCCCTCAGCACGCAGCCGCGGGCGTGGGCCGCTGCGACCAGCTCCACCAGACGTCCGACCTGAGCCAGCGCGTCGGCGCGGTACCGCTCGCTCCCGACGTCGCGGAAGCGCTCGGCGACCCAGGTGCGCAGGGGCACGCCCGGGATCTCCTCCTGGGCCAGGAACAGGTGCCCGGCGTGCTCGAACATCGCAAGCGGCTCCGGCGCCAGTTTCGTGCCCTTGAGCTTGTCCAGCGCCCGGGCCTCGGCGCGCAGCCAGTCGCGCACGTCGCAGCCGGAGGTGTCGGCCTCCACGTGCGGCCGCGCCTCCTTGATCACCACGGGTGCACCCGTGGTGACGTCCGTACCCCGGTAGACGCCCCCCTTGTTCGTGTGCCGGATCGCCTCCCGTACCGAGAAACGGCCTCCGATCACCACCGGGCGGCTCGCGGCCTTCTCCGTCCGCGGTGGCACCGGTACCGACGCGGGGAAGGGGCTGACCGCCCAAGGGGGCGGGGAGTACTGCCCGGTGCGCTTGTCCTCCACGGGATTGCCGTCGGGGTCCTCGATGAACCACACGAGCAGGCCCTCGTCCGACAGCCGGCGCCGGCCGACGAAGGCGCCGTAGCGGTAGTGCACGAGGCTGTGCGCGGCGTACGGCTGGTCGGACAGGATCCGCGGGCCGGTCAGGCCCGTCGTGGCCCTGTGCAGTTGCTGCGCGATCCGGGCCGCGTCGGCGTCGGAGCGCGGGTACACGGTGATGAACTTGCCCGAGTTTCCCCGCGGGGTGGCACGGGAATTGAGCGCGCTCACCTGTTCGAGCGACCGGGCGAACTTGAATGCCGCCTCCTCCCGCAACAGCACGCCCAGGGCCTTCGTGAGGACGTCCGGCGCGGAGGCGGCCGTCGCCGACACATGCAGCTTCCAGCCCTGTTCGCGCTGAGCCGCGGACCGCGGCGTAAGGCGGCACCACATCTCGTCCGTGTCGGCCGTCCAGCGCTCGCCCGTGCCTGTGGCCTGCAGCGCCTGGCCGAGGACGTCCTCAAGATCGGCTTCGGGTGCGTGACTCGTCATGCGTGTCCCTCTCAACGGTGAAGACCGCCGGCTGGAATATGCCTTCGCCAATTGAAAGTACAACGTGCCTCCGGAGAACGTCACTTGATTCAGCTGGGCGCACTGTGTCGTTGCAGCGAAAAATGACGTAGTCCGGCGTGAATAGAGGCGCACAGGCATTGCCGAGACGGAATTGTCCTTCTTGTTCGACGGCAGAAGCGCCTGTAATTCGGAAGGGTGATCGGCCCGAGTTGATTTGTTCCGAATCTCGCAGAGTCTGGTGATTCTCATTCAGGAGGGCCTTGGTGACACGCTGGTCCCAACTGCCACAGTAGTGGGTCTGTCAAACGAGGGTTGAAATTGGGGTTGCCGGCTACTCGCGGGGCGCCGAGTGGCGGTTGTCGAAGATGATGTCAGAAGGTTTCAGCGCGGTCTTCCGGCGCATCGCGCAACGGGCCCGCCCCTTGCCGGTGGGATATCGCGACGCAATCGTCCTGCGGGCGCATTCCGACGCGACCTGCCCGTCCGGGAGGTTTCCGCGATAGGTGACCGCTCTCCGGATCCGGCGCAGACCGACTCGAGCGCATGGGGGGTGCTGGCGATACGCCGGATACCGGCGGCGAACCACGGAAACGGAGCGAACTCCTCCTATTTGTTCTCCCGTTGTTTCGCGATCTTCGGGCACCCGTCCCGGTCATCGGCGAAATCCCCGAACCGGTTGGTGCGGCTTCCCCGGATACCCGCGGTTCGTCTCGGGATGGTGTGTCCACCGGCCGTGGACGGTGGACGATGCGTCGATTTGGCTGCTGGTGGCCCGGACGGCCGCAGGGCAGAGGGAGGACGAACGGGGCTCCGTGCTGCCGGGGACGGGCCCTGATCCGCGGTCGTGGCGTGGCGGGCCCGTATCGTCAGTGACGCCGTGCCGTTCGGCGCGAGCGGTAGTAGTCGCGCCAGACGAGCCGGTGGACACGACTCCATCGTGGGATCGATCTGATGCCCGGGATGAACGGGACCAGGATGAACACGAGGGTGAGCAGTGCCATCAGGCCCCAGACCAGGGCGTCGGCGTTGCCGGAGCTGCTGAACGGTTCGATCTGGTACCACAGCGTGTACAGCCAGAGCCAGGGCTGGCCCGGGTAGTTGCCGGTCTCGTTCATCATCCCCCACTGGTCACCGGCCAGGTGCCGGGCCCGGGCCTGGTCTTCGAGGTACGAGCCGTCCCCCAGGAACAGCAGTGGTCTGGTGTAGTCCGTCTGGTAGAAATGGCCGGCGGCCAGCAGTTCGCCGTCGAGTGCCCCCGCCTGCGCGAGTTCCAGCAGTCGGGAGGTGAGCACCGGGACGGGGCCGTAGTCACCGGGCGGGACGTCGGCCGGGTCGCCTCCGGCCCTGTCGAGCGCTTCGGCGTAGGCGGTGGCCCATTGCCGTCGACGTCCGGCGGGTGCATCGCGCCAAGTGGCCAGCCCGTCGGAGACGGAAGCAGGCTCCGGCGCAGCGGTGAGCGGGCGGAGCACGAAGTCGCGTGCCGTGTTGATCGGGATGGTCACCCCGGCCGCGCGTTGGAGGCTCACCGGACCGATCTTCTGTTCGGCACCGGGGGTGGAGGTGTACGGGGGGCCGTACTGTGCGGTGCCACTGGTGGCGGCCAGTTCGGCGACGGCGGTTGCGGCGAAGTCGTCGGGCGCGCTCCTCGCCCAACGGGCCAGGGTGATCGGGCTTTCGTCGGGTGAGGAGAAGAGCGCCGCGAGGCCGACCGTCAGCACGACGGCCGCCGCCAGGGCGATGGTGAACTCCTTGACCAAGTCGTACGGCCGCCGGGGGAAGGAGTCGGGGCCGGGCACCGGTTCGCGGCCGGTCCCTCGTCCTCTCATGCGGGCTCCCGCGACCTGCCGGTGCCGGGCACCGCTTCGGCTGTGGCGGCTCCGATGGGCGGCACCACGCCGCGCAGGCGCACCAGGAGGATGTGCCAGACCGCGAGGGCGACCACGGCCAAGGGCAGCAGCACGATGTGCCACATGAACATCTGGCCGAAGTCCAGTACGTTGAACCAGGCACCGATGCCCACCGAGTTCAGGCCGTCCTTGGCCTGGTCCGCGATCCACTGCGAGTCGAAGTTCTGCTGCACCAGGTAGCCGGTGAAGGCGGCCCCGATGGAGGCAAGGAAGACGACGGCTCCGGTGACCCACGTCAGTGCCCGACGACCGCGCCATGCGGCCATGAAGAACTTGCCCCACAGGTGGACGACCATGAAGAACATGAACAGTTCGACACTCCACAGGTGAAGACTGTTGACGTACCTGCCCGTGCCCGAGTCGTGCCACCACGCGGGCCCGAAGAGCGCCAGAACGCATCCGGTGACGACGACCACCACCAGGCTGGACAGCGTGAGGACCCCGAACACGTAGATCCAGGAAGCCACGTACTCCGGCTGAGTGGTGGGGAGCAGCTTGTCCGGCGGCACCGCGCGCACGGCACGCCGCCGCACGGCGCCGGTCCATCCTCCCGTGCGCCCACCGTCCGAGCTGTCCGGCCGGTCTTCTGCCGTGCCGCTCATCGCCGCTGCCGACCGCGAGGGAAGGGCAGGAGCAGCGCCAGCACGAAAACGATCAGCATGAGAACGATGACCACGGCGTTCGCCGCCGAGATCTGCAGCACACCCCAGTGGATGTAGTACCCGGTACCACCAAGATCCACGGGCGCCGCCAGCGGGTGTCCTGGATGCATCGGTCCGTCCGTCACCGCAGCCATCGCCCCTTCTCGGTAAAGCCGTCGTCCTACCGAGTACTACCAGCGGAATGGTGTCCACGCCCGCCGCGGCTCCGCCATCCGGCAGAGGCCACGCCGTTTGGCGGACGTCGTGATGCGGCGGCGCCTACCGCGACCACTCGGGCAGGTGGCCGCGGCGTAGGCCCTGCCGCGGTAGCGGCTCGTCCCCGCGACCGCCCGGAGGCCGGTTGGAACAGGTCCCTCACCTGCCGTGGGGCGCGAGGGAAGTCAGCGGACGGCCGCGTCCGCCGAACGGCGGAGGTGGTCCACCAGGGCGAGGAAGAGGACGAAGTTGGGGATGGTCTTCACCGGCTTGCTCGACCAGGAAAGCCACTTGCCGGACTTCCGCAGCGCCACCACGCCGTTGTCGACACGCACATCCTCGATCTCCGCCCAGGCCACGGCACCGCGCTTGGGTGTCGCGATACCGCCCCGGTTGAGGGAGATGTCGCCGAAGACGAGCTGCTGGTCCTCGTCCAGCATCCGGAGCATGCCCGGCAGCTGGGCCGAGGCGATCTCCTGTTGGATGAACGGGCCCCATGTGCCGGGTTCGGCGTAGAAGTCGGTGATCTTCCGGACCGTTCCATCCTTCTTGTGCAAGGTGTACCGGTACGTCGTGGAGGTGTGGAAGCCGTTGACATACGTCTCGGTGATCTCCTGCAGCGCCATCATCGAGTCCCAGCGGAACGCGGCCAGCTCCCCCTTGCGGTCGATTTCGACCAACCCGTGTTCGAAGAAGTGCAGCCGCCGGGCGGCGGCCTTGCGGGAGAAGTTGGGGGTCTGAAGCGCAACCCAGACGAACCAGGCAGCGGGCAGTACGAAGAGGAACAGCCCGACGATCACCATGAACATCAGGTTGCAGATCATCGCTGCACTCAGCCGCTTCGGCAGGACCGTGCCGCGGTGCCGACCGAGGCCCTCGGCCGCGGCGAGGTCCACCACGTCGTGGCGTATCGGGTCATCCATGGGGGTCGCTTCACTCTCGGAAGGATGGGAACGGGCCCCGACACTGTCGTCGCCCCGGACGCGCGAAGCGTACCGGACGAAGATCAGCTGGCTGGTCCGGCTGACAGCCCCGGACGCCTCGCATCGGTCGGTATGCCCGGCGCACCCCGATCGCGGACAGTTGCTCCCCCGCTCCGCGGACGGCCCTGAGGCTCGGCTGCGCTGGTCAGCCGGTACGACTCGCGGAGGCTGGACACAGCCTCGGCCACCGCACCTCCGCCGGCCACGAGGCACCCTCGCGGCCCTTCACTCCGGAGCGGTTCTTGCCGCGGAGCGTGGCCGTCCCGGTTACCTCGGGTCGCGGTTGAAGAGCGCCCTCGACCAGAAGTAGCCGAGGACGGAGAGAGCCACGCACCAGGCGACCGCGAGCCATCCGTTGTGGCCGATCCCGGTGCCCAGAAGCAGGCCGCGCAGGGTTTCGATGGCGGGGGTGAACGGCTGGTACTTGGCGATCGGCTGGAACCAGCCCGGCATCGTATCGGCCGGGATGAAGGCGGTCGAGATGAGCGGCAGGAGGATCAACGGCATGGCCATGTTGCTGGCCGCCTCGGCGTTCGGGCTGGCCAGTCCCATGCCGACCGCGATCCAGGTGAGCGCCAGGGCGAACATGGCCAGCAGCCCGAACGCCGCCAGCCATTCCAGAGCCGTGGCGTCCGTGGACCGGAAGCCGATGGCCACGGCGACGGCACCGACGAGGATCAGGCTGGCGAGCACCTGCATCACGCTGCCGACCACATGCCCGATGAGCACCGAGCCGCGGTGGACCGCCATCGTGCGGAACCGGGCGATGATGCCCTCGGCCATGTCGGTGGAGACGGACACCGCGGCCCCGATCACGGTGCTGCCGATGGTCATCAGCAGGATCCCGGGAACGATGTAGGCGATGTACTGGGAGCGGTCGGCATGGCCACCGCCGATGCCCGCGCTCATCACGTCGCCGAAGATGTAGACGAACAGCAGCAGCATCATGATCGGCGTGAGCAGCAGGTTCAGGGTGAGCGAGGGATAGCGCCGGGCGTGCAGGAGGTTGCGGCGCAGCATCGTGGAGGAGTCGCGTACGGCGAGGGAGAGGGCGCTCATCGGGCAGTCTCCTTGTGCTGGTCGGTGCCGCCGGTCAGGGCGAAGAAGACGTCGTCGAGGTCGGGGGTGTGCACGGCGAGCTCGTCCGCCTCGATGCCGGCGGAGTCCAGCCAGTCGAGGACGGAGCGCAGCTCGCGCTGGCTGCCGTCGCTGGGGATGCGCAGGGCCAGCGCCTCGTCGTCGCGGTTGACCTCGCGCAGCGCGGCGGCGGCGGCCTGGTATGCCGCCGGGTCGGTGAAGCGGAGCCGGATGTGCCCGCCGGGGATGCGTCGCTTGAGTTCCTCGGCGCTTCCCTGGGCGGCGATCTTGCCGTTGTTGAGGACGGCGATGTGGTCGGCGAGTTCGTCGGCCTCCTCCAGGTACTGCGTGGTGAGGAAGACGGTGACGCCGTCGGAGACCAGCTCGCGGACGATCTGCCACATGCTGTGGCGGGAGCGGGGGTCGAGGCCGGTGGTGGGCTCGTCGAGGAAGATGATCCGAGGGTTGCCCACCAGCGTCATCGCCAGGTCCAGGCGGCGCTTCATGCCGCCGGAGTAGGTGGAGGCGGGCTTCTTCGCGGCCTCGGTGAGGTCGAAGCGCTCCAGCAGTCCGGCGGCGGCCCGCCGTCCCTCCTGCTTGGAGAGGTGTTGCAGGTCCGCCATGAGAAGCATGTTCTCCTCGCCCGTGATCAGGCCGTCGATGGCGGAGAACTGCCCGGTGACGCCGATCGCGGCGCGCACGGCCTGCGGGGCGGTGGTCACGTCGTGGCCGCCGACGCGCAGCTCACCGGCGTCGGCGGTGATGAGCGTGGAGAGGATCTTCACGGCGGTGGTCTTGCCGGCGCCGTTCGGCCCGAGCAGCGCGAACACGGACCCGGTCGGGATGTGCAGGTCGATGCCGTCGAGGACGGTCTTGTCGCCGAACGACTTGCGCAGCCCGACGGCGGAAATGGCGACCGGGGGCGGCGTGCCCTCACCCTTCCTGGATGAGGGCATGACAGAAGAAGCCATGGGAACCCTTCCTTCTTGAGGCTGAAGTGACGTGGGCTTGAGGCTGAAGTGGCGCGGGGTGAGCGGGTGGGGGTTCAGGCCCGGGCTCGGCGGATGTCGATGTTGCCCCAGTTGGACCGTGCGTGGACGCTGACGGTCTCCTCGGTCTGCTCCGGGGTGTCGGTCGTGGCCAGCGTGTTGCGCACCTGTCCGCGCTTGGAGGCGACGTCGAGCCAGGCAGCGGTGCCCTCGCGGATGCCCACCTCGATGGGGCCGTTGGCGGTCTCCAGGTGGACACTGCCGCGGGCAACGTCCGCGACGCGGAGGTGGCCGTTGGTGGTGGTGCCGGTGACCGACGCCTCGGCGCGCGCGATGTCCACGCCGCCGTTGACGCCGTTCACCCGCAACTCGCCGGTCACGGCATCGACGGTGGTACTGCCGTGCGCGTTCTTGAGGACGGCGGGGCCGTCCACGAGGCCGACGCGCAGGTTGCCGGAGTTGGTGGTGATCTCGGCCGTGCCCTCGACCCGGTTCACGGTGATCGAGCCGTGGGAGGCGCTCAGCTGGAGCGGCCCGGTCGTGTCGAGACGCACGTCACCGGAGGTGGTCTTCAGGCGGACGTCGCCCAGCCGGCCCTCGCCGAGCACCTGGGCCCCCGCACCGGAGACGTCGATGTTCGAGCCCGTGGGCAGTTCCACCGTCACGTCGACGGTGCCGGAGCGCCCGATGAGGTTGGCCTTGGGGGTCCTGACGGTCAGTGCGCCGCTCGCGTAGGCGACCTCGGTCCGCTCGGCCGCCCGCGCGTCCTCGTCGTGCTTCGGGTCGCGGGGCTCCACCTTGACGACGGTGCTGGTGCGGTCGCCCGTGGTGAAGAGGATGGAACCGGAGTACACGTGTGCCGTGACCGAAATCGCTTCGGGAGTGTCGAAAGAAGGCATGGCTGTACCGTCCTCGTGGCTCGTTGGTCCGTCCCTGGGGTGGGACGTGGTGCGGAGTGGTGCGGGAGTGGACGCGACCGGTGCCGCGGCGGGTGACGTTCGCCCGTCAAGAAGCGGCGTCCGGTGCGGCGGGTGGGGGGACCGCCCACGCCCCTGGGGCGGCGGGGGAGCGTGCCGGGCGTCGCGACGCGGTGAACGTCGCCCGTCGCGGCACTAGCGCACCCAGCCCGTGAGGCTCTGTCCGACCGTGCGTGTCTTCTCCGTCGTGCGCGGCCGGGAGTCCCCCTCGACCGCGGTCGACACGGCCCGGACCAGCCAGGTGTTGACCGACAGTCCCTCGCGTTTCGCGGCCTCCTCGGCGCGTGTCTTGAGGTGGGCCGGCAGGCGCAGGTTGATGCGGGCGGGGCCGCCTCCTTCGCTGTCGGCCGGCATCTGCGTCACGGGAGGTTCGACGGCCTCGACGGGCTCTGCGGGGTCGTCGGTGGGCGGTGGTGTCACGACGAAGGTGGGTTCCAGCCCGCGCAGCCGTACGTCGACCGACCCGGGAGCGAGCTCGCGAGTGATCTCGTCCATCGCCGCCGAGAGGACATTGAGCATGGTCAGACGGGTCGCCGACTCCAGAGGAGCAGTGAGCCGCTCTGCCACCTTGCGTGCGTCTTCCCCTCCGGCTTCGGCGGCCACCGCGAGTTCGCGCCGGAGGGTGTCGACATACGGGGTGAGGTCCATGCCGCCATGATGGCACCACTATGGCGCTGTCTGCAAGCTTAAATGGCGCCATCTGGGAATCCGGCTTGAAATGGCGTAGTCGCCGCGACGGTGGAAAGGAGAGGGCAGCCATGGTGGCGCCGCTCGCGCTCGCACTCCCTCCTGTATCGGGAACACGCCGGATGGCATCGTGTGGCACCCCATGGCATCACCTGGCACCCCATGGCATCACGTATGTCACCCGATGACATCGGAGCTGCGCGGCCGGACGCTCTCTCCGTCGGCGTCTTGTCCGGCGGCGGGCAGAGGGGTCGGCATCGCCCTGTGGCGGCACCCCGGTGCACGCACGCAGGAGTGAGCGTGGTGGCGGGACGTGAGCGGGTGAGGTCTGCCGCCGGTCATGGGTGCGCGGGGAGGCGGAAGCAAGCGTGCCCCGGGGAACGGAGCGAGCATGACCTCGGGAGGTGCCCCCTCCGCAGGAGAGCCCGCGAGCCGCGGGAGAGGGAGCGCGACCCCGAAGACGGCGGCGGCACGTCCGGGGTGCTCGTCAGCGCCGCTACAGCGTGAGGAGACGGTGCGCCGCGCCGGCGCCGTCCGTGGACCGCAAGCGGGCGGCACGCGTCAGGCGGAACCCTGCCCTGGCAGAGGTGCGGCCAGGCCGGCGGGCCGTGCGCCGCGCTCGCACCGGCCCGGGGCGCGTCCGTGACGTCGTTCCTTGCCGCTGCCGGTCCGCTGTGCCGGTGAGCGCCGGCCCGTGCACCACCGGCCCCGCTCCCACCGGCCGCGTGACCTCCCGCTCCTCACCGCCGTTTCCGGGCGGGAACCACGTAGCGGGCGTACATGAGGTCACGTACGACGTCTTCGCCGCCTTCGACAACGGCGACGAAACGCATGTCACGGACCAGTTTTCCGATCGGGTGGTCCTGCGTGTAGCCGAGACCGCCGAACAGTTCGGAGCCGGTCGAGGCCACCTCCCAGCCCGCCTGGCCGCAGAAGAGCTTGGCGGCCAGTGCGGAGCGGAGCGTGCCGACCCGGTGCAGACCGGTTCCGCCACGCGCGGACGTGATCAGGAGGTGGTCGAACTCGCCCGCGGCCGCCCGGCACTGGTTGCGCATGACGTCGATCAGCGTCTCCATCTGCCCGAGCTTTCCGGCGAATACGGCGTTCTCGGTGAGCGGGGCACCCTTGAGGCGTTTCACGGCCGCGTACTCCATCGACAGGTCCCTGACGCGCCTGGCGATTCCCACCGCGCAGGCCGCGATCAGGATGCGGCTCGCGTTCAGGCCCGCCTCGAGGATGCGCAGCCCGCCGCCGTCGAGGCGGCTGGCGGAGGGGACGGCGCAGTCGTCGAGGCGTACGCGGTACGTGCCGGTGCCCCGGACGCCGAGCAGGTCCCAGCGCTTGACGATCTCGACTCCGGGAGTGTCACGGGGTATCGCGACGACGGCGAAGTCCGCGGTGTCGTCGGCCGAGCGGGCGAGCACCAGCAGCAGTCCGGCCGTGTCGGTGTTGGTGGAGAAGTACTTGTCGCCGTTGAGCACCAGCCGGTCTCCTTCCGTGCGGAAGGTGGTGGTGATCCTGACCAGCTCGCTGCCGGCCTCCTCCTCACTGCCGAGTACGGCGATCCGACCGCCTTCGGCCGCCAGCGCTTCCAGCGCCGGGCGGGCCAGCTCCTCGGTGCCGAAGTGCTGGAGCATGATGCCGCCCAGGACGGGCAGGAAGGCACCGAACGCGAAACCGGCGTCGCCGTAGGCCAGTTCGGACACGATGTCGACGCTCTCCGTCAAGGAGACACCCAGTCCTCCGTACTGCACCGGCACCCACCAGTTGGCGAGGCCGAGGTCGTGCAGCCGGGACGCCTCGACCGTAGGCTGTTCCGGCAGCTCGTCGAAGTGCGTGTCCTTCCCGGCCAGCTCGTTCGCGGTGAAGTCCCGTATGCGCTTGAGCAGCTCCGCTGTCATGGCACCCTTCTTCTTCGGGCCGGTCAGACCGGGTTCACGCGGTACATGGGGAAGTACGAGGTGATCCTGCCGTTCGCGTAGTCGTCGGCCAGTTCGGGCACGCGGTCGAAGTCGTAGACGACGTCCGACCCCTTCGGCGCTATCCAGCCCTCGGCCTCCTGGAAGTCCCGGATGGCCGGTGATTCCTGCAACTGCCAGACGTGCGTGTTCACATGGATGTGCCGGCTGATGGACTCGGCACCCCGCAGATGGGTCAGGCGCATCCCCGCCTTCCAGCCGCACGTGGTGACGACCCCCGCGCGGGCCAGCGCCGTCAGGGTGACGTCGTACAGGGGCTGACCGATGTTGTCCACGAAGATCGCGACTCCGCGCCCGTCGCTGAGTTCGTTGACGAGGCCCAGGAACTCCTTGACCGACGTCCGCCGCCGCTGGTGTCTCTCCCGGTCCCCGCGTTCCTCCCGGGCGGGCAGGGACAGGTCGGGGAACAGCCGGCGGTCCACCGGGGTGATCCCGTTCTCTCGCAGCAAGGCGACACGTTCGTCCGAGCCCGCCGTCATCGCCACCCGGAACCCGGCCCGCTTGGCCAGCATCAGCTCGGCGAAGGCCACGCCGCCGCCCCACCCGAACACCAGGTGGTTCGCCGGGTCGTCGTCGGCCACCTGCGTCCGCCAGCACCCGTACGCCTTGTGCCAGTTGTCCCAGGCGGTGAAGTACCGACCGTACGTGGCCCACTGGGGCAGCGAGTACGCCGTGCCGTCAGGGACGGGCAGGAGCACCCGCACGTGCATCTTCGACTGCTTGGCCAGCAGGCCGATGGTGTGGGGGGCGTCATAGGCGTAGGCGAGTTCGGCGTAGCCGAAGCGGTCGAGCTTGCCGAACGGCATCAGCATGCACAGGTCCCCTTCGCGGACCCGGACGTCACGGCTGCCCGCATTCACCTTGAGCACGCGGACCACGCCCATGTTGCCGACGACCACCGTGTCCTCACCACGGCTGCTGCACACGTCGATCGGTGAACGGGCCAGCGCGTGATCGACGTTGGCCTCCCAGGAGCCGAGGATCGGCTCCACCAGGGCCTCACCCTCGTCCAGCGGGCCGAAGGTGAACGGACCGCGCCGCAGCGCGTTGCCGGGGCTGCCCTCGTGAGGGCCGGTCACTGCGCCGGAGCGCAGGACCCAGGCGTCGGGCGAGTAGATGACAACCTCCCGTGATCGAATGGGTTTTCGGGGTGTCCGGCGTGATCAGAGGGCCGTGGCGCTCGGCACCCGGTAGTCCACCGCCACCCCGCCCCACGCCTCACCGGCGCCGTAGGCCACGGCCCCGAGCCGGCCCGCGGCGGGGAGGGAACCGGCGTTCATCTCCTCGGCGAACGCCAGTGGGATGGAGGCGGACGACGTGTTGCCGAGGTGCTCGATCCGATTCACGAAGGGCACGCCGAGATCGGTGGTGAAGCCGCGGACCTGCTCCAGGATGCGGCCGTTGGCCTGGTGGCCGACCAGGACGGTCGGCGCGGGGTCGTGTTCGAAGAGGAACCGCGCCGACTCCGACATCCTGTGCACGGCCCGGTCGTACACCTGCAGGCCGTCCAGGTGGATGCCGCCCTCGTCGGTCTCCCGCATGAGCGCCTCCCGGGAGCCGTCGCAGCCGGCGATCTGGCGGAAGCCCGCGAACTCCGTGCGGTCTTCCAGCAGCACGGCCGCGGAGCCGTCGGCGAAGATGCACGCCGTCTGCCGGTCCGTGCGGTCCACGAGCCGGGACATGGCCTCCACCGAGCACACCAGGACCGACCGTGCCTGTCCCGCCTCGCAGAGCGAGAGCCCGGTGACCAGCCCGTAGACGAAGCCGCAGCAGGCCGCGTTCATGTCGAGGGCCAGCACATCGGCGCCGAGACCGGCGCGTTGTGCGACCTTCTGCGCGATGCCCGGGACGCGCTGCCGCACCGAGGTGCTGACGACGACCAGGGCGCCGATCGAGGAGGGGTCCTCCATCCGGGTCACGATCGGCGCGCACGCCTCCGCGGCGACGTCCGCCAACGGTGTTCCGTCCGGCAGCCAGGAGCGGGACGCGATGCCGCTGCGGCGTCGTATCCACTCGTCCGTGAGGCCGATCGACGCGAAGTCGTCGTTGGCGACCCTCCGGCCGGGCTTCGCCGTGGCGACATCGACGATGCCCGCACTCATTCCCCGCTCGCCAGTTTCAGGAAGTAGCTGCTGAAGTCGTCCAGGAAGGCGAAGCCCGAGGTCTCCTGGAGGTCGCCCTTGACCTGGAGTTCGCGCTCCAGCCGCTGGTGCAGCTCGACCAGGTCGAGGGAGTCGAGGTCGAGGTCGGCGACCGGCCGGGTGAGGTCGTCGGGGCCCAACGACGGGTCGCGCTCACGCAGTTTGGCCAGCATCGCGTCCCTGATGCGGCTCTCCATGTCGCTCATGTTCCTTCTCCGTTCACGGGATCAAGGGGACTGGATCTCGGGTCTCGGGCGGGGGAACACCCCCTGGTGCCGCAACAGGCGACGTTCGCCCCGTCGCGGCGCCCGGCACGCACTCCCGCCGCACCGGCCGAAAGCCCGAGTACGCCCAGTACGAGGACTTCCGGCCGGCACGCCGGGAGCACGCACCGGACGCCGCTCCCTGACGGGCGAACGGTGCCCGCCGCGGCACTAGCCGCTCGCCAACTGGTACAGAGGGTCACCGGTCTTCAGGACCGTGCCGGCCGTCGCGGAGTGGGCCGTGACCCGTCCGGCGCGCTCCGCCACGATCTCCGTGCTGGCCTTGTCGGTCTCGATGACCGCGATGACGTCCCCGCGTTCGACCAGGTCGCCGACGGCGGCGACCCACTCGATCAGCAGGGCTTCGCCGAGACCGTGCCCGAAGCCGGGCACCCGCATGTCCACCGGGGAGTGGGTCACTTCGTCATCACCAGCACCTCGTCCTTGATCTCCTGCACACCGATCAGGTAGTCCTTCTCGAAGTCCGCCGGGGGGTAGGCGCGACGGGCCGGCGCCAGCCGGCGGACCGGGCGCCGGAGCGCGCCGAATCCGTGCTCGGACACCGACGCCGCGATCTCGGCACCGATGCCGACGTCCTTCGACCCCTCGTGCACGATCAGCAGCCGCCCGGTGCGGGCGACGGACTCCAGCACGGTGTCCATGTCGATCGGGGCCACCCAGCGCAGGTCCACCACCTCGACGTCGACACCGGGGCTGAGCGCGTGCGCCGCCTCCAGTACCTCGTGGGTGACCGCGCCGAACGTGGCGATCGTCAGATCCGTGCCGCGCCGCGCCACCCGGGCCCCGGTCGGTGACCGTGCGGGCTCCGGGTCCCGCGGGGGCGTGCTCCTCCGCCAGTACAGGCGGATCGGCTCGTACACCACCACGGGCGAGCCGAGCCCTACCGCGTACCGCAGGATCTGGTCGGCGTCCTCACCCGTGGACGGGCACGCCACCGAGATCCCCGGGACACGGGCGAACAGCGCCTCGTTGGATTCGCTGTGGTGCTCGACGCCCCGGATGCCGCCGCCGCTCGGGATGCGCACCACCAGGCTCGGGCTGACCCGCCCGTTCCATCGTTCGCCGATCCGGGCCGCCTGGGTCACCAACTGGTTCACCGCGGGATAGGTGAACCCGTCGAACTGGATCTCGCAGACCGGCACCAGCCCACTCATCGCCAGGCCGACCGCCTGGCCGACGATCGTGGACTCGGCGAGGAGCGAGTCACGCACCCGGTCCGCACCGAAGCGGTCCCGCAGTCCCCGGGTCACCCGGAAGACGCCCCCGAGGCGTCCGATGTCCTCGCCGAGCAGCAGCAAGGCCGGGTCCTGCTCCAGGAGATCGGCGAGGGTGGCGTTGATCGCCTCCGCCAGGGGCACCGACGTGGTGCTCATCACGCGTACTCCTTCATCAACCGCTCGCGCAGTTCACGGACTTCCGCCTCGACGGCGTCGAACCACGCGGTGTCCACCAGGCCCAGAGCGCTCAACCGGGCCGCGTAGGCGGCCACCGGGTCCGCCGCCCTGGCCCGTGCGATGTCGTCGCGGCTGCGGTACACCTCCTGGGCGTCGGAGGTCGAGTGACCGTGCATGCGTTCCACCTGGATCTCCACGAGATGGGGAGCCCGCTCCGCGCGGATCCGGGCAGCGGCCCGTGAGCAGGTGGAGAAGACGGTCTCCGGGTCCCGGCCCGGTATCCGGTGGGACTCGATGCCGAAGCCCCGGGCACGCTCGGCCAACGAGGTGCGCATCTGCTCCCGGGACGGTTTCGAGATGGCCCAGCCGTTGTTCTGGCAGACGAACAGCACGGACGCCGACTCGACGGCGGCGAGGTTCATCGCCTCCGACATGTCGCCCTCGCTGGTGGCGCCGTCGCCTACGTACACGACGACGAACTCCTCCCGGCCCTGCAACCGCTGCCCGATCGAGTAGCCGACGCCGTGCAGCGTCTGCGCGGCCAGGACCAGTGTGTAGGGGAAGAACCGGAGCCTGCGCGGGTCCCATCCGCAGAACGTCCGGCCACCCCACTGCGCGACCAGTTCGGCCGGTGTCACGCCGCGCAGGAGGGCGACCGCGTGCTCGCGGTAGCTGGGAAAGACCGTCGGGGCCGGACCGACCGCGAGGGCGGAGCCCACCTGCGCGGCCTCCTGCCCCTGGCAGGACAGCCAGAGGTCCAGCGCCCCCTGCTTCTGGAGCTGCCGGGCCTCCTCGTCGACGCCCCTCGCCACCAGCATGTGGCGCAACAGCGACCGTCGTGTGTCGTCGTCTGGATCTGTCGCGTACTCGGATTCTGACTTCAAGACCGATCACCAGTCGTAGGTCCGTCGATGAGCTTTCTGCCGTCGTGCCCCGCGGAACACACCGAAGGGCCTTTTCCGAAGGGGAATCGCACGGTGTGGGCCGAACGCGGATTACAGGTGGTAGGGGAAACTGATGCGCTGGTGCTCAGACGCAGGTGGCGACGCGGGCCGGCGCCCGTCCGGCCCGGCTCGGCAACCGGGGCGGAAGCGCGAAAGGGCAGAGGGTCCGCCCGGTCCCGTCGCCCGCCGCTGGGCCACTGGTCGGTCATGGTGGCACAAGAACCCCGGTGGGACACAGGTGCGGGCGGACGACCGGGAGGTCAGCGTCCTGCCACCCTTGTGGCGGTCGGCGGCCCGGATCTAAGTTGGCGTCGACGTTCCAGGGGCGCTGCGGATGCCGGGATGTCCTGTCGACGGGACGACGCCCATCGGTGAACCCGTCCCTGATCCTTTTCCTCGAACTCGGCCTGGCGTTCTTCCCTGCCGGGTCACCCCGCGACGTGTGAGGACGGTGGCATGAGCACGAACCCTTTCGATGACGAGGACGGCCGCTTTTGCGTGGTGGTCAACGACGAGGAACAGCACTCCCTGTGGCCGGTGTTCATCGAGGTTCCGGCGGGCTGGCGGGTGGTCCTCGGCGAGGCGTCCCGGTCCGAGTGCCTGGAGTACGTCGAGCGGAACTGGACCGACCTGCGCCCGAGGAGTCTGCGCGAGGCGATGGCGGAGGGCTGAAGGCCGGTCGGACGCCGGAGACGTCACGGCCCACGGCCCGTGGCGGGTGACCCGGATCGGTCCGACGGCACGCACCTGCCCGCCACATGAACCGGGGGAACCCCGGTGGAGGGCGCCGCGGGCCCGTGCTGCCCGACGTCGCCCGCACGGTGCACACCCAGGCAAGGACTCCGGTGGGGAGATGAATGTGGTGAGGGGCGTCCTGTGAGAACGGTGAGCCGGTACACGGCGGGGCCGGCGGGAGCCGGAGACGAGCCCGCGCAGCCTGAAGCGGTGCTGTCCTTCGTCGGGAGACAAGCCACGCTCCGCAAGACGGGGATGACCTTCCCCCAGGGTCTGCCGGAGCGGTCCTGGGAGCGGATCGGGACCGGTCTGCGTGAGCTCACGAACTCCTCGGCGTGGTGGCTCGGCGACTGGCTGGTCTTCGGAGCGACCAGCTACGGGGCGCGGCGCTACCGGGAGGCGGTCGAGCGAACGGGACTCGACTACCAGACACTGCGCAACTACGCATGGGTGGCCCGGCGGTTCGAACACCACCGCAGGCGGGACAGCCTCAGCTTCGCCCACCACGCCGAGGTGACCAGCCTGTCGCCGCCGGAGCAGGACTACTGGCTGCGCGAGGCCGACCGGCGCAAGTGGTCGCGCAACGAGCTCCGCAGGGCGGTCCGCGCCGGACTGGCCGAGCAGCGCGGTACGGGCGGCGCCGTTCCGGGCGGCGGCGAAGAGCGCCAGGAGGTTCCCCCACCGGCCGGGCCGGCGGGCGCCGGCGAGCGGCGCAGGAAGGTCACCACGCTCACCATCGAACTGTCCGCCAGCCAGCTGGACTACTACTCGCAGGTGGCCGCCGCGCAGGGCCTGCCCGTGGAGAGGTGGGTGACCCGGATGCTCGACGCCGCCGGCCGGCGCACCGCCTAGAGGCGCCGGCCAAGGCCCCATCCCCGGCGGCGTGCCGGCGGCTCGACCGACCGGGCGCCCTCTCACATCGGAGCCAGCTGATGATCCTTCAGGGCAAGCGGGTCGACCTGCCCCCGGCGCCCGTCGTCCACCGGCGGTTCGAGGCGTACGCGGACGCCACCCCGGACGCCGTCGCCGTCTTCCATGCCGGCCGGCGGATGACGTACGCGGAGCTGAACGCGGAGGCGAACCGGTTCGCGCACTTCCTCCTCGCTCGTGGAGCGCGCGGTGCGAAGGTCGGTGTCTGCCTCGACTACTCGATCGACATGCTCGTCGCCATCCTCGGCACGTTGAAGGCGGGTGCGGCCTACGTGCCACTCGACCCGGCCTACCCGTCGGCGAGACTCCGGCTGCTGCTGGGCCGGATCCCCGGCCTGGCGCTGATCGTGGCGTCCCCCGCGACGGTCGCGCTGGTCGAGCCGGCGCCGGCCGAGGTCGTCGACCTCCGGCAGCTGTCCGGCCGGCTGGCCGGCCACCCGGTGACCCGGCCCGACGTCCCCGTCACCGGGGACGACATCTGCTACGCGGTCTTCACCTCCGGGTCGACCGGGACGCCGAAGCTGACCGCGGCGCGGCACGAGGGCTGGTTCAACCTGTTGAACTGGCTGACGGTCGAGTACCGCCTGCACCGTGGGTCGCACCACCTGGTGGTCAGCGCGTTCGGGTTCGACCTCTCCCAGCGCGCCCTGATGACGCCGTTGTTCTGCGGCGCCACCCAGTACCTCATGGCGAGCCGGAACTTCGACGCCCTGATGGCCCACCGCATGCTGACCGAGCACGAGATACGCGTGGTGCACTGCGCCTCCAGCACGCTGTACCTGCTGGTGGACTGGGAGACCGCGCGGGGCGGCGACGCGCTCGCCCGGCTCGACTACGTGCTGTTCGGCGGGGAGGCGCTGAGGCCCGAACGGCTCACGGACTGGGCGCGGCGCGAGGACAACAGGTGCACCCTCCTGCACCAGTACGGCGTCGCCGAGTGCACGGACGTCGCCACGTCGTACGACCTCGCCGACCACTGGCCCGGCCCGGAGGGGATCGCACCGGTCGGCAGGCCGGCCTACAACACCGACATCCACCTCCTCGACGAACAACTGCGCGGTGTCGGGGCGGGGGAGTACGGCGAGATCTGCATCGCCGGAGCCGGCGTCGGCGCGGGCTACCTCGGCTCCTCCGGCCCGGAGAACGAGAGGTTCACGACGATCGACGTCGGCGGGGAGCCGCTCAGGCTGTACCGCACGGGCGACCGCGGCTATGTGACCGAGGCAGGCGAACTCGTCGTCGCCGGCCGGATGGACGCGCAGGTGAAAGTGCGGGGCATGCGCATCGACCCCACCGACGTCGAGCGCGCGCTCGGCAGGCTGGCGGGGGTCCGGGAGGCCGCCGTGGCGGTCAGGTACACCGAGGCCGGAGAAGCCGAGCTGACGGCGTTCATCGTCCCGGCGTCGGACGACCTCGCCGAGAACGACGTGCGCGGCGGCCTGCTGAGGACGCTGCCGCGGAACATGGTTCCGGCCAGGTTCGTGAACGTCCCGCGCATTCCATTGAGCCCGCACGGGAAGATCGACCGCGCGGCGCTGGTGGATGCAATCGAGAACCAGTACACCGACAGCAACACGGCGGCATAGTCCACGGAGACCTTGCTGAAGAACCAGAGAGGACTGTCGTGATCGCCGACAGCGTGCACGCCATTTGGTGCCGGGAGTTGCAGCGCGATGACATATCGGCCGACGACGACTTCTTCGTCCTGGGCGGCCAGTCTCTGATCATGGTCAGGATTCAGGGCGCCTACATGGAGGAACTGGGTGTCGAGGTCCCGATGGACCAGATGTTCCTCAACCCGACGGTGGCGTTGATCTCCGCGTACATCGAATCCTCGGGTGCGGTGGCCTCGTAGCGTCGGGCCGGGTCGCCGCCCCGGTCCGTATTCGTCCGGCCTTCCTTTCCGGGACGGTCCGGATGGCCGGCACCACATGCGTGCTCGGCGCCGGTCGTTCTGTTCGCCGTGCCGGTGGCGCACTCGACCACAAGGGATCTTCCGGCTGCGTCCGCGTTGCGTCCAGAGACTACCTGTAAGAGAGGCGCGCCATGTACGACGTGATTGTCATCGGTGCCCGTTGCGCGGGTTCGCCGACGGCCATGCTTTTCGCACGGCAGGGGTATCGTGTCCTGCTTCTGGAAAAAGCGCGGTTCCCCCGGGACACGCTGTCTTCGCACTACATCCACATGCAGGGCATGGGGCTGCTCCATCGGTGGGGGCTGCTCGGCAGGCTCCGCGACGCCGGCTGCCGGCCGATCACCCGCCAGAGCTACGAGGGGCCCGGTGTCCGCATAGAAGGCTTCTCCCTGCCGGTCGACGGCCTGCGGTACACGTACGCGCCGAGGCGCTTCGTGCTCGACCCGATCCTCGCCGACGGTGCCGTGGCGGCCGGTGCGGAGTTCCGGGAGGGCTGCACGGTCAAGGACCTGGTCTGGGAGGACGACCGGGTCGTCGGCGTGCGGTACACGACGCCCGGCGGCGCCGAGGCGACGGACCGGGCGCGCCTTGTCGTCGGCGCGGACGGCATGCGCTCGCTGGTGGCCCGCAGGGCCGGTGCGCCGAACGTCATCGAACACCCGCGGGTGTCCTGCACCTACTACAGCTACTGGGCCGGTGTTCCGTCGCACTTCGAGCTGTACGAGCGGCCGGGGCGCTGGATCGGCGTCATTCCCACCAACGACGACCTCACGCTGCTCATGACCTACTTCCCGCAGGACGAGTACCACGAGGTCCGCAAAGGAGCGGAACCCTTCTACCTCGACAGCTTCCGCACGACCGCACCCGGACTGTACGAGCGGATGTCGGCGGGCGAACGAGTGGAGCAGCTGTACGGCACGGGACACCAGGAGAACTACTTCCGCAAGGCCTACGGGCCCGGATGGGTGCTGGTCGGCGACGCCGTGAACCACAAGGACTCCATCACCGCCCGCGGCATCACCGAAGCATTCGTCCAGGCCCAGTCGCTCACCGGCCACATCGGGGAGCGACTGCACGACGACGCCGGGCTCGGGACGGCGCTGAGGCGCTACGAGAACGACCTGAGCGGCGAAGCCCTCGGCCACTACCAGGGCGCGCTCAACGTGGCCGAGCTCAAGCCCCAGGGGCGCATCGACATGCTGCGGAAGCTGGCCGGTCACCAGGAGCACGTCGACCGGTACTTCTCGACCCTGTCGGGGGCCTGCTCCATCGACGACTTCTACAACGACGAACTCCTGACCCTGCTCGACCTGAGCTGAGTGACGACCCGCTCCTCGTGGTTCCGCCGATTTGGAGAAACAATGATCCCGTTGTCGTTCGCGCAGCGCCGGCTGTGGTTCGTGGACCGGTTCGAAGGCCCTTCGCCGACCTACAACGGCGCTTTCGCCCTGCGGCTGACCGGTGAGCTGAACGCGGGTGCGCTGCAGGCGGCGGTCGGCGACGTCATCGACAGGCACGAGGTCCTCCGCACGGTGATCGTCGAGGACGATGACGGCGTCCCGCACCAGAGAGTGCTGGCGTCCGGGGAGCGGCCGTTCGAGCTGCCGGTCGTGGAGGTCGCGGAGGAGGAGCGGGCGGCGGCGGTCGACGAGGTGGCCACCGGGACCTTCGACCTGGCCCGCGACGTGCCGATCCGCGTCAGGCTGGTGAGGTGCGCAGCACGGGACCACACCCTGGTGGTCGTAGCGCACCACATCGCGGTGGACGGGGAGTCCTTCGGGCCGCTGTTCCGCGATCTCGCCACCGCCTACGCGGCCCGCGCCGAGGGGACGAGCCCGGCGTGGGACCCGCTCCCGGTGCAGTACGCGGACTACACACTGTGGCAGCTGGACGTGCTCGGCGACGAGTCCGATCCGCTCAGCCTGTCGTCCCGGCAACTGGCCTACTGGCGCGAGGCTCTGGCCGACCTGCCGCAGCCGCTGGCCCTGCCGACGGACCGCCCGCGCCCGAGGGCGATGAGCACCGACGGCGACCGGGTCCGGTTCTCGATCGATCCCGGCCTCCTCGGGGCCGTGGAGAAGCTGGCCACGGAGCTGGACGTCACGGTGTCGATGGTCATGCACTCGGCGCTGGCGGTGCTCCTGCACCACCTGGGGTGCGGCGACGACGTGCCCATCGGTGTGCCGATCACGGACCGCACCGACGAGGAACTGCGGGACCTCGTAGGGTTCTTCGTCAACACCTGGGTGCTGCGCGTCGACCTGTCCGGGAACCCGGCCTTCCGCCGGGTGCTCCAGCGGGTGCGGGACAGGTCCCTGGCCGCGTACGACAACCAGGACATGCCGTTCGAGCGGCTGGTGGAACTGCTCAATCCGGACCGTTCCACCGCCTACAACCCGTTCTTCCAGGTCATGCTCTCCTGGCAGCCGCCCGTGCCGGATCTCGCACTCCCCGGCCTCGGTGTCCGGGCCGAGAGACTCGAGACCCGGACGGCCAAGTTCGACCTGTTCTTCGACCTGCTCCCGGACGGCTCGGGCGGGGCGCGATGCCGTCTGGAGTACGCCGCCAGCCTGTTCGACCGGGACACGGCCGAGGGCGTCGCACAGCGGTTCGTCCGCGTGCTGGGCCGGCTCGTGGCCGACCCGGAGCGCGCCGTCGGCACCGTCGACGTGCTCGACGCGGCCGAGCGGCACCTGCTGCTCACCCGGTTCGACGGCAGTGCCGCGGCGGGGTCCGGGCTGACGGTCCCCGAACTGTTCGAGAGGCAGGTGGCCGAGACGCCCGACGCCCCGGCGATCGTGTGCGACGGCCGGACGCTGACCTACCGGGAGCTCGACGACCGGGCGAACAGCCTCGCGTGGGAACTCGTCCGGCGCGGGGCCGGCCCGGAGGACCTGGTGGTCCTCGCGCTGCCGCGCACGGAGGCTCTGGTGGTGGGTCTGCTCGGGATTCTCAAGTCCGGTGCCGGATACGTGCCGTTGGACCCGCAGTACCTCAGTGGGCGAGCGGAGACCGTGCTGTCCGAAGCCGCCCCGGGGTTCGCGGTCACCGACACCGCGACGTGGCAGGACCTGCCGCACGGCGGCATCGCCTGGGTCGACCTCGACCGTCGCGCGGAGTGGGACGTACCCGCGGGGGCGCCGGACAACGCCGGCCGGGTCTCGCCGCTCGGCCCGGACAACCCGGCGTACGTGATGTACACCTCCGGTTCCACGGGCAAGCCGAAGGGCGCGACCATCACCCACCGGGGCGTGGTGGACGGCGTGCGGGAACTGGTGCGCGTCCTCGACGCGCCGCCCCGGTGGCGGATGCTGGCCGGCACCTCGGTCAACTTCGACGTCTCGGTCTTCGAGCTGCTGACCACCCTGACCACCGGCGGCACGGCCGAGGTGGTGGAGAACGCGCTGGCGCTCGGCGAGCGGAACGGCTGGGACGGACACGTGGTCAGCGGGGTCCCCTCGGTGCTCGGGGAACTGGTGGGCCACCTGGAGAAGGTGCCCGACGTGCGCACGGTCGTGCTGGCGGGCGACGTGCTCCCGGGCCGGCTGGTGCGGAAGGTGCGCGAGGCCCTTCCCGGCGTTCAGATCGTGAACTGCTACGGGCAGAGCGAGAGTTTCTACGCCACCACGTTCTCCCTGGCGGCGTCCGAGGAGTGGCCCGGGGGCGACGTCGCCCCCATCGGCACCCCGCTGGGGAACATGCGTGCCTACGTCCTCGGTCCGGGACTCGCCCTGGTGCCGCAGGGCGTGATCGGCGAGCTGTACGTGGCCGGGACCTGCCTGGGCCGCGGGTACCACGGCCGCCCCGGACTGACCGCCGAGCGCTATGTCGCCAGCCCGTTCGGCCCCGCCGGCGAGCGGATGTACCGCACGGGCGACCTGGCCCGCTGGAACGCGCAGGGGCAGCTGGAGTGCGTCGGCCGCGGAGACGGCCAGGTGAAGGTGCGCGGCTTCCGCATCGAGACGGCCGAGGTCGAGGCTGCGATCACACAGCACCCCGGGATCAGCGAGGCCGTGGTGATCAGCCGGGAGACGCCCCCGGGCGGAAGGCAACTCGTCGCCTACGTGGTGCATACCGGCGAGGGGGCCGTCGGCGACGACGGCCTCGGCGGTATCGGCGACGTGGATGTGCTGGCCGGCGCCTCCTCCGCCGAGCTGCGCAGGTTCGTCGCGGCACGGCTGCCGGACTACATGGTGCCGTCGGCCTTCGTGACCCTCGGCCGGCTGCCGTTCGGGCCGACCGGCAAGCTGGATCGCCCGGCCCTGCCCGAACCGGAGTTCCTCGGCGAGGTCTACCGGGAGCCCCGCACCGAGGCCGAGAAGATCATCGCAGCCGCGTACGCGGACGTGCTCGGTGTGGACCGGGTCGGCGTCGACGACGACTTCTTCGCGATGGGCGGGGACAGCCTGCGGTCGATCCAGGCGGTGGCCCGGGCCAGGGCCCGGGGTGTGGAACTCACCACGCGGGAGATCTTCGAGTGCCGCACGGCGGCCCGGCTGGCCGAGGTGGCCACCGAGCGCCGGGACCGGTTGCCCTTGCTCGCGGAGGACGAGCGCGGCGGCGTCGGGCCGATGCCGCTGCAACCGGTGGCGCGACAGGTGTTCGGGCGCGGTGGTGGGACGGACCGGTTCGCCATGTCGATGGTCCTCGAACTGCCCGCCGGAATCAGCGCGGACGGCCTTGCCGCGACGCTGGACGCCGTACTCGACCGGCACGACCTCCTGCGCGCGCGGCTGGTGCGCGGCGACGAACCCTGCCCAGTGCCGCAACAGGCGACGTCCGCCCCGTCGCGGCGCCCGGCACGCACTCCCGCCGCACCGGCCGAAAGCCCGAGTACGCCCAGTACGAGGACTTCCGGCCGGCACGCCGGGAGCACGCACCGGACGCCGCTCCCTGACGGGCGAACGGTGCCTGCCGCGGCACTGGAGGCGCGCGAGGCGGGCACCGTGCGGGCGGCGGGCCTCATCCGCCGGGTCGACTGCGACGGCCGGTGGGACGAGCCGTCCTCGCTTCGGGCGGCCAGGGCGGAACTGGATGACGCGGTCGGCCGGCTCGACCCGGAAGCCGGGACCCTGGCGGACTTCGTCTGGTTCGCCGCGCCGTCGGGCGAGGGCCGGCTGCTCGTGGTGCTGCACCACCTGGTGGTGGACGGTGTCTCCTGGCGCATCCTGATGTCGGACCTCGCCGAGGCGTGGCAGCAGGTCCGTTCGGGCGAGGAGCCCGAGCTGCCCGCGGTGGGCACGTCGGCCCGCCGCTGGGCGTCGGCGCTTCGGAACGAGGCGCTCAGCGAGGAGCGGGAAGCGGAACTGGCGTACTGGCGGGACCTGCTCGAGTCGCCCGACCCCCTGCTGGGTACGCGGGCCCTCGACCCGGCGGTGGATGTGTGGTCCACACTCGACACCGTGCGGGTACAACTGCCCGCCGAGGTCACTGCGGCGGTGCTGACCGAACTCCCCGCGGCGTTCCGGGCCACCGGGACCGACGTGCTTCTCGCCGCGCTCGCGCTGGCGGTGAACCGGTGGCGCGGTGCGGACCGCTCCACCCTGGTCAGGATGGAGGGACACGGCCGCGAGGAGGACGTCGTCCCCGGGGCCGACCTCTCCCGGACCGTCGGATGGTTCACCAGCATGTACCCGGTACGGGTCGACGTGCGGGGCGTGGACCCGGCCGATGTGCTGGCAGGCGGTCCCGCCGCCGGGACGGCGATCAAGCGGGTCAAGGAACAACTGCGTCAGGTCCCGGACAAGGGCCTGGGGTACGGGCTGCTGCGCTACCTGAACCCGGAGACCGCCGGGCAACTCGCCGACCACCCGGAGCCGCAGATCGGGTTCAACTACCTCGGCCGGATCTCCGCCGCCGACGTGCCCGAGGCCCTGCGCGCACAGGGGTGGGGACCGGCGTCCTGGTCCGCCGAGCTGATCGCGGAGCCCGACCCGGACCTGCCCGCGCTGTCCGCCCTGGAGGTCAGCTCGGTCGCCACCGACACCGCCGACGGCACGCAACTGCAGGCCACCTTCAGGTTCCCCACCGGGGTGCTGTCCCGCGAGCGGACCACCGAACTGGCCGAGCTGTGGGTCGAGGTGCTGCACGGCATGGCCGCGTACGCCGTTCGCCCGCGGATCGGCGGGCTCACGCCCTCGGACGCACCGCTGGTCCCGGTGCGGCAGGACGACATCGAGACCTGGGAGGAGCGCTACGGCCGGCTGGTCGAGGTGTGGCCGCAGGCCCCGGGGCAGCTGGGCATCCAGTTCCAGGCGGCGCTCGCCGACGGCAGCTTCGACGTGTACCACATGCAGTTCGTCCTGCACCTGTCCGGGCACGTGGACCCGGCGCGCATGCGGGCGGCCGGCCAGGCGCTGCTCGAGCGGTATCCGAACCTGCGCTCCGCTTTCGTCACCACGGCCGACGGCGAACCGGCGCAGGTCGTGGCGGAGTACGTCGCCCTGCCCTGGCGGCACATCGATCTGACCGGTCGGAGCGAGGCCGAGCAGGACGCGGCGCTCGACAGGGCCCTCGCCGCCGACCGGGCCGACCGGTTCGACCCCGTCCGGCCGCCGTTGCTCCGCCTGACCCTGCTCACCTGCGGGCCGCAGCGGGCGAAGCTCGTTCTCGCGGCGCACCACACCCTGTTCGACGGCTGGTCGTCGCCTTTGGTGATCACGGACCTGATCCGGCTGTACGCCGGGTCCGCCGAGCTCGCTCCGGTCCGCAGCTACGGCGACTACCTGTCCTGGCTGTCCCGCCAGGACCGGGACGCGTCGGCTGCCCGGTGGAAGGCCGAGCTCGACGGATTCGACGAGCCGACCCGCGTGACCGCGGACATGCCGCTCACCGGAGAGGCTTCCTCCCTCGGACGGGTCGAGGTACCGCTGTCGGTCGACAAGGGGCGGGAACTCGCCGGGCGGGCCGCCGAACTCGGGGTCACGCTGAACACGCTGCTGCAAGGCGCGTGGGCGATCCTGCTCTCGAAGCTGACCGGGCAGCACGACGTGGTCTTCGGCGCCGCCGTCAACGGCCGGCCGGCGGACCTGACCGGCTCGGACGAAATGGTCGGCCTGTTCATCAGCACCTCGCCGACCAGGGCGCTGTGCCGGCCGGACCACCGCGTGAGCGACGTCATCACCGATCTGCAGAACCGGCAGATCACCCTGCTCGACCACCACTACTACGGTCTGGCCGACATCCAGCGGGACGCCGGGCTGCCCGTCCTGTTCGACACGATCGTCGTGTTCGAGAACTACCCGGTCGACCGCGAGGGCATCGTCGACGCGAACGCCTCGGCGGGTTTCACGATCGACGCCATCCGTCCCTTCGCGGGCTCGCACTACCCGCTCACCCTCAACGCCTCCGACCCCTACCTGCGGCTCTCCCTCGACCATCGGACCAACCTCCTCGACCGCGTCGCGGCCGAGGCGATCGCCGCCCGGCTCGTGCGGGTCCTGGACCAGTTGCTCCAGGACCCGCACGTGCCCGTCGGTGCCGTCGAGGTGCTGGCAGAGGAGGAGCGGGAGTGGCTGGTGGACCGGATCAACGACACGGTGCATCCGGTGGCCGTGGACACCCTGCCGGGTGCCTTCGAGGCGCAGGTGGCACGGACCCCGGACCGTGTGGCGCTGATCGGCGAGCGGGAGAAGCTGACCTACGGGGAGTTCAACCGGCGGGCGAACCGGCTGGCGCACTGGCTGGTCGAGCGGGGCGCGGGCCCCGAACGGTTGGTCGCTGTGAGGATCCCCCGGTCCGTGGATCTGATGGTGGCGATCTACGCGGTGGTCAAGGCAGGTGCGGCCTATGTGCCGGTGGACCCCGGGTTGCCGGAGGACCGGGCACGACATGTGCTTCAGGGGGCCGGACCGCTGCTGGTGCTCGACGAAGAGCTTCCCGACGTCTCCGCGTACCCCGAGACGAACCCGGAGCGGAAGCTGTCGCCGGACAATGCCGCGTACGCCATCTTCACCTCGGGTTCCACCGGTGGTCCGAAGGGTGTGCCGGTCGCACACCGGGCGATCATGAACCGGCTCAGATGGGGTCTGGCGCACTTCGACGTCGGTGTCGAGGACCGGGTGCTGCTGAGCACGACGGCGAGCTTCGACGTGTCGGTGCCGGAGCTGTTCGCGCCGCTCCAGGTCGGGGCCGCTGTGGTCATCGCGCGCCGGGACGGCCGCCGGGACCCGGCCTACCTGGCCGAACTGGTACGGCGAGAGAGGGTGACCGGTGCGGACTTCGTACCGTCCCTGCTGGAGGCGTTCGTCGCCGAGCCCTCGGCGCGCGGTTGCACCAGCCTGCGCTGGATCGAGGTCGCGGGCGAGGCGTTCCCGGCCGCGCTGGCCGACAGGTTCGTCGAACTGCTGCCCGGCTGCACCGCGAACAACCTCTACGGGCCCACCGAGGCGTCGGTCGAGGTCACGGCCTGCCGGCACGTTCCCGGTGCGGACCGGTTGCCGATCGGCACGCCGATCTGGAACACCCGGGTCTACGTGCTGGACCCGGCGCTGGCCCCGGTCCCGCCCGGGGGCACCGGTGAGCTGTACCTCGCCGGCGTCCAGCTGGCCAGGGGCTATCTCGGGCAGACCGGGCTGACCGCGAACCGCTTCGTCGCCTGCCCCTTCGGCGAGCCGGGTTCCAGGATGTACCGCACCGGCGACGTCGTGCGATGGAACCGGGACGGTCAGGTCGAGTACATCGGCCGCTCCGACTTCCAGGTCAAGATCCGCGGGTTCCGCATCGAACTCGGCGAGATCGAGCACGTACTGACCTCGCACCCCGATGTCGACGACGCGGTGGCCGTGGCGCGGGAGGACCGCGCCGATGACCACCGGCTGGTCGCGTACGTGGTGCCGGGCAACGGTACGAAGGATCCGGCCGAGCTGGACATCACGGCCCTGACGGAGCTGACTCGCGAGCATCTGCCGGAGTACATGGTCCCCTCGGCGATCGTGCCGCTCGCCCACTTCCCCCGGACACCCAGCGGGAAGCTCGACCGTGGCGCGCTCCCCGCGCCGGACCGCACCGAGGCCGCGACCGGGCGGGGGCCGCGCGATCACAACGAGGAAGTCCTCTGCCGGCTCTTCGCCGAGCTGCTGGGGATGGAGGAGGTCGGCGTCGACGCGGACTTCTTCGACAACGGCGGGCATTCGCTGCTGGCGACCCGGCTGGTCGGTCGCCTGCGTAACGAGCTCGGTGTCGACGTGAAGGTCACGACGGTGTTCCGCCATCGGACCGTCACCGAGTTGGCGGCCCGGATCGGGAAGTCCGGCAGGTCGAACCGCCTCAAGCTGCGACAGATGAACGTTGAGGAGTAGCACGATGATCCCGTTGTCCTTCGCCCAGCGCCGGCTGTGGTTCCTTCACCGTCTGGAAGGGCCGTCCGCGACGTACAACATCCCGTTCGTGCTGCGCCTGGACGGACCGCTGGACACGACGGCCCTGGCCGCGGCGCTGACCGACGTCGTGACCCGGCACGAGAGCCTGCGCACCCTGCTCGTCGAGAACGAGGACGGCACACCGGAGCAGAGCATCCTGCCCCCGCAGGAGGCGGTCGTCCCGTTCCGCGTCGTCGACGTGGCCGCGGACGCACTGGACGACGCGATGCGCGAGGTCGTGCGAGCGGGGTTCGCGCTGGACACGGACCTGCCCTTGCGGACCACCGTCTTCCGCGTCTCCCCGCAGGAGCACGTGCTGGTGTTCGTGCTCCACCACGTCGCCGCGGACGGGGCGTCGATGGCGCCGTTCACGCGGGATCTGCTGTCGGCCTACACCGCTCGGAGGGAGGGCCACGCCCCGGAGTGGGAGCCGCTTGCGGTGCAGTACAAGGACTACACGGTGTGGCAACGGCGGATGCTGGGCGACGAGAAGGATCCGGGCAGCGTCGCCGCCGAGCAACTGGAGTACTGGCGACGGGAACTGGCCGAGGTGCCGCAGCCGACGCAGTTGCCGCTGGACCGGCCGCGGCCGACGTCGCCAGGCCACCGTGGCGGCCATGTCGACTTCGAGCTGGAACCGGCACTGGTCGCGGGCATCGGGAAGCTGGCCGCGGACCGTGGCGCCACGGCGCCGATGGTCGCCCAGGCCGTGCTCGCGGTACTCCTGCACCACCTCGGCGCCGGCAACGACCTCTCGATCGGCAGCCCGATCGAGGGGCGCCCCGACGAGCAACTCGAGGACCTGATCGGCTTCTTCGCCAACACCTGGGTTCTGCGCGTCGACCTGTCGGGGAACCCGTCGTTCGGCGATCTGCTGGAGCAGGTGCGGGACCGGGCCCTTGCCGCGTACGACAACCAGGACGTTCCGTTCGAGCATCTGGTGGAACTGCTCGATCCGGACCGGACCACCGCCTACCAGCCGCTGTTCCAGGTCATGCTGGCCTGGCAGTTCGCGTGGTCGGAGATCGAGATGCCGGACCTGCGGGTCACCCCCGTCCCGGCGGGGACCGGCACCGCGAAGTTCGACCTGTTCTTCAACATCGTCCCGGACCCGTCCGGGCGCGCGTACGGGCGCCTCGAGTACGCCGCGGAACTGTTCGACCACTCCACGGCCGAGAGCCTGGCCGACCGCTATGTGCGCGTGCTGCGGCAGGTGGTCGCCGAACCCGGCACGCGGCTCGGCTCAGTGGACGTGCTCAGCCGTGCCGAACGGGACCGGCTGACTCGGCTGAACGAGACGACGGCGCCGCTGCCGTCGTCGACGGTGCCGGAGCTGGTTGCCGCCCGAGCAGCGCGGACACCGGACGCGACAGCCGTGGTGTCCGGGCAGACCTCGTTGTCGTACCGGCGACTCAACGCCCGAGCGGGCCGGCTGGCCGCGGTCCTGCAGGACCGCGGCATCGGGCCGGATGCCCTGGTCGCCGTGGCGTTGCCACGCTCCGCGGACCTGGTGGTCGCACTCCTCGCCGTGCTCAAGGCCGGTGGCGCCTACCTGCCGATCGACCCCGACTACCCGGCCGCGCGAGTCGACCTCCTGCTCAACACGGCCGGTCCGGCCCTGGTACTGACCGATCGTGCGACGGCGGCGACCGTGGCGACGTGCCGGCAGCGCGTACTTCACCTCGATGACCTGGACTTGGACGGCCCCGGCGCCGTAGCCCGGGACGTCCGTGCAGGGCCGCAGGACCTGGCCTACGTGATGTTCACCTCCGGATCCACCGGGACCCCCAAGGGCGTCGCCATCACGCACGCGGGCGTGGTCAACGGTGTGCAGGACCTGCGTCGGCGGACCCATGTCGCCGCGGGCTCCCGGATGCTCGCCGCGACCTCGGTGAACTTCGACGTCTCCGTGTTCGAGATGTTCACCGCGCTGACCACCGGCGCCAGCGTCGAGATCGTGCGTGACGTGCTCGAACTCGCCGAGCGCGGCGGCTGGTCGGGCACCACCGTCAGCGCCGTGCCGGCGGTGTTCTCGGCATTGCTGGACCAGATGGCCGCCGGTGACGCGGACGGGCCCCACATCGACGTGGAAACCGTCGTGTTCGCCGGCGAGGCGCTCTCCTGTGACCTGGTCCACAGGGTACGCGACGCCCTGCCCGGGGTCCGTGTCGTCAACGCCTACGGACAGACGGAGAGCTTCTACGCCTCCACCTTCACGGTTCCTCCGCAGTGGACCGAGACCGGCGCGATACCGGTGGGAACGCCCTTGGCGAACATGCGCGCCCACGTCCTGGGGCCGGAACTGACGCCGGTACCGCAGGGTGTGACCGGTGAACTGTACGTGGCCGGCCAGGTCGCCCGCGGCTATCACCAGGACGGCCCTGCCACCGCGGAACGATTCGTCGCCTGCCCCTCCGGCCCCGCCGGGGCGCGGATGTACCGCACCGGGGACCTGGCCCGGTGGGACGCGGACGGCCGGCTGAGGTACGCGGGACGAGCCGACCACCAGGCCAAGGTGAACGGCATCCGTGTCGAGCCCACCGAGGTCGAGACGGTCCTCGCCCAGCACCCCGCGGTCGGCCGGGCCGCGGTCGTGGTGCGCGAGGACCGCACCGGGACCACACGGCTCGTCGGCTATGTGGCGCGGGCCGGCTCCGGGGGCGCGGACGGTGACGGGGACGTGAGCGCCGGTGTCCCGGTGGAGGGTTTGCGGCGGTTCGCGGCCGAGCGGCTGCCCGACTACATGGTGCCCGCCCGGCTCGTGGTCCTCGACCGGCTGCCGTTGACCGCGAACGGGAAGCTGGACCGGGCCGCGCTGCCCGAGCCGGAGTTCTCCGGCACCGGGTACCGGGCGCCGCGCAGCGGGGCGGAGCGGGTGCTGGCCGAGGTGTACGCCGATGTCCTGGGCACAGGGCAGGTGGGCGTCGACGACGACTTCTTCGCCGCCGGCGGGGACAGCATCCGGTCCATCCAGGTGGTGGCGCGGGCCAGGACGCGCGGTGTCGTGATCAGTACGCGGGAGGTCTTCGAGCACCGCACGGCCGCCCGGCTCGCGGAACTGGTCGAGGGCCGGGAAGAAGAGGAGGGCAAGACACTGGCCGAGCTCCCCGGCGGTGGCGTCGGCTGGGCTCCGCTCCCGCCGACGGCCGCGCATGTGCTCGCACTCGGTGGTGGCATCGGCCGGTTCTGCATGTCGGCGATGCTGACCCTGCCCGAGGACATCGACCGTGGCGGAGTCGTCGCCACGTTGCAGGCGGTGCTGGACCGGCACGATGTGCTGCGTTCCCGGCTCGACCGGACGGGGCCGGGCCTGCGGATGCAGCCGGCCGGCACGGTGGACGCAGAGGCGCTGGTGCGGCAGGTCGCCCACGGCGACGTGGACGTGAGGGCCGAGTTGGACGCGGCCGCGGACCGTCTCGACCCGGACGCGGGCGTGATGGCGCAGTTCGTGTGGTTCACCTCCGACGCGGAGGCGGACCGGCTGCTGATCGTGCTGCATCACCTGGTCGTCGACGGGGTGTCGTGGCGCATCCTGGTCCCGGACCTGATCTCGGCCTGGCAGCGGGTCCGGGGCGGCCACACCCCCGAGCCGGCGGGTGCGGGCACCTCCTTGCGGCGATGGATGCGTGCCCTGGCGGACGAGGCGGCCGACCCCGAGCGGGTGGCGGAACTCCCCGTGTGGCGGGAGATCCTGGCCGGTGACGAGCCGCTGCTGGGAGCGCGTGAGGTGGACCGCGTCCGCGATGTCGCGGCCACCGTCGACACCGTTCGGGTCCAGGTGCCGGCCGGCGTCACGGAGACCCTGCTGAACACGGTGCCCGCGTTGTTCCACGGCGGTGTCGACGACGGACTGCTCGCCGGCCTCGCGCTGGCGCTGGCGCGCTGGCGCGGATCACGGGGAACCTCCGGATCCTCGGCACTGGTACGCCTCGAGGGCCACGGCCGCGAGGAGCACCTCGTGCCCGGCGCGGACCTGTCGAGCACGGTCGGATGGTTCACCTCGATGTATCCGGTGCGCCTGGACGTGGCCGGCATCGACGTGGCGGAGGCGTTCGCCGGCGGCAGGGCCGCCGGGAAGGCGGTCAAGGCCGTCAAGGAACAACTGCGGGCCGTGCCGGACAACGGGGTCGGGTACGGCCTGCTGCGCCACCTCAACCCCCGGACCGCTACCGAGCTGGCCGGAACACGCCGACCGCAGATCGGGTTCAACTACCTCGGCAAGGCATCCAGCACGGACATCCCCGAGGAACTGCGGGGCCTCGGCTGGACTCCGGACACCACGTACCGGGATCTGACCGCCGCGCCCGACGCGGACATGCCGGTGCTGTCCGCACTGGAGATCAACGCGGTGGCCACCGACGCCGGCGACGGGGACGGCGGCGGGGCGGAGCTGACCGCCTACTTCGGCTTCCCCACCGGGGTGCTCACCCGGGAGGAGGTGAGCGAACTGGCCTGGCTGTGGGTCGAGGCGCTGACCGCCCTGGCCCGGCACGCCACCACCCCCGACGCCGGCGGGCTGACCCCCAGCGACGCGCCCCTGGTCGCTGTGGGCCAGGAGGAGATCGACGCCTGGGAGGCGCGCTTCGGCAAGCTGGCCAGGGTGTGGCCGGCGACCCCGGCACAGTCCGGGATCCTCTTCCAGGCGATGCTGGCCGGGGCGTCCTTCGACCCGTACCACATACAGCTGGTGTTCCACCTGTCCGGCCAGGTCGACCCGGAGCGGATGCGCCGGGCCGGGCAGGCGCTGCTCGATCACCATCCCGCCCTGCGCGCGGCGTTCGTCAACCGGGCGGAGGGCGATGTCGTACAAGTGGTACCGGAGTCGGTGACCCTGCCGTGGCGGTACCTCGACCTGACCGCGGTCGACGAGCCGGAACGCACCGAGGCGTTCGAACGGTTCCTCGACCAGGACCGGACCACCTACTTCGACGCGGACAACCCACCGCTGATCCGGCTGGCACTGGCCGCCCTCGACCCCGACCGGCCCGAACTCGTGCTGACGGCCCACCACGCGCTCTACGACGGCTGGTCCACCCCTCTGCTCCTGCAGAACCTGCTGATGCTCTACGCCTCCGGCGGCGACCCGACCGTCCTGCCCGGCGTCCGCGACTTCGGTGACTTCCTCGCCTGGCTCGCCCGGCAGGACCAGGACGAGTCGGCACGGGCGTGGGCGGCCGAACTCGAGGGGATCGAGGAGCCGGCCCTGCTCGCTCCCGACTCCGCGACCGCGGACGACGGCCGCCGGGACCAGGTCGAGATCGATCTCCCGCTCGACGAGGCGCATGAACTCGTCCGGCGCGCCTCCGAGCTGGGCATCACCGTCAACACCCTGATACAGGGCGCCTGGGCGCTGCTGCTCGGCCAGCTCACAGGCCGTCAGGACGTGGTGTTCGGCACGACCGTCTCCGGGCGCCCGCCCGCGGTGACGGACGTCGAGTCGATGGTCGGGATGTTCATCAACACTGTTCCCGTGCGCGTCACGTACGCGCCCGGCGACACCGTCGCCGAGGTCCTGGGCCGGCTGCAGAGCCGGCAGGCCGACCTGGCGGAGCACCACTACTACGGGCTGGCGGAGATCCAGAAGTCCGCCGGTGTGCGGTCCCTCTTCGACACACTGGTCGTCTTCGAGTCGTACCCGGTCGACCGGGAGGGCCTCGGTGCCGCCGGCGACGCCGCGGACGGGATCGCCTTCACCGGCCTGCGCCCGTCCGCGGGCAACCACTACGCCCTGTGCCTGACGGCAGCGGCCGACCCGCACCTGCAACTGGTCATCCAGTACGCGCCGGGTGTCTTCGACCGGGACACGGTGGCGACGTACGCGGCCCGACTCGTCCGCTTCCTGCGGCAGACGGTGGCCGATCCCGGGATGAGGATCGCGCAGATCGACTCCCTGGAGCCGGGCCTACGTGAACGGATGCTGGCCCGGTTCGACGAGGCGGCCGTTCGGGCCCGCCACGTCACGCTCACCGAGCTCGTCGAGTCACAGGTGGCACGGACACCGGACGCGGTCGCCGTGGTCGCCGAGGGCGAGTCGCTCACGTATGCCGAGCTGGACGCCCGCGCCGAGCGGCTGGCGGTCGCGCTGGCGGAACGCGGGGTGGGTCCGGAGACCGTGGTGAGCATGGTCCTGCCACGCACCGCGAACGCGGTGGTGGCTCTCCTGGCCGTGCTCAAGGCGGGCGGCGCCTATCTGCCGGTCGACCCCGCCTACGCCGCGGTCCGCCTCCCGCACGTCCTCACCACCGCCCGGCCCCACCTGGTCCTGGCCGACGCGGGCACACGCGGACTCGTCCCCGGCACGGACATCCCGGTCCTTCTCCTCGACGACGTCGATCTGCTGGTCACGACCGCGGACACCGCACGGGCCGCGGCACGGCCGAAGGCCGGTCCCGAGAACCTCGCCTACGTCATCTACACGTCCGGCTCCACCGGCGTGCCCAAGGGCGTCGGCGTCACCCACACCACCGTCGTCAACGCCGTGGACGCGCTGGTCGCGCAGGCCGGAGGGGAGCCCGGGCGGCGGGTGCTGGTCGCCGCCTCGTTCGGCTTCGACGTCGCCACCTTCGAGACGTTCGCCGCGCTCACCACGGGCGGCACGGCCGAGATCGTGCGCGACGTGCTGGAGCTGGCCGAACGCGACTCCTGGGACGTCGACGTCGTCTGCTCGGTGCCTTCGGCCTTCGCCGAGCTCGTCGACCAGCTCGCCGACCGCATCAGGCCCACGGCACTGAACATCTCCGGGGAGGTGCTGACCCCGGTCCTGGCGGAGCGGGTGCGCACGCGCTGGCCCGAGGCGCGGGTCATCAACAGCTACGGGCCGAGCGAGACCTTCTACGCCACCGGCCACCTGCTGGACCCCGACGAGGCGTACACCACCGGTGTGCCCATCGGCCGCCCCTTCCCCGGCGTGCGTGCCTACGTCCTCAGCCCCGGGCTGGCCCTGCTGCCCCCGGACACACCGGGCGAGCTCTACCTGGCCGGGGCCGGCCGGGGCTACCACCGTCAGCCCGGCCTGACCGCCGACCGCTTCGTCCCCGACCCCTTCGGGCCGCCCGGCTCCCGCATGTACCGCACCGGTGACCTCGCCAGCCTCACCCCCGACGGTGAGCTGCAGCACCTGGGCCGCATCGACACCCAGGTCAAGATCCGTGGCTACCGCGTCGAACCCGCCGAGATCGAGGCCGCCCTGACGTCCCATCCCCACATCGCCCAGGTCGCCGTCGTCACCCAGCGACCCGGCGACACCGCGCCCTACCTGGCCGCCTATCTCGTGCCCGCCGACGGCGAGAGCGTCCCGGCCGCGGACGAACTGCGCGACCACCTGGCCGAGCGGCTGCCCGAGTACATGATCCCTGCCACCTGCATGCCGCTCGACCGGCTGCCCCTGTCCCCCAACGGCAAGCTCGACCTCAAGGCGCTGCCCGCCCCCGGCCCCACATCCGGCACCCCCTTCCGGGCGCCCCGCACCGCCCGCGAGGAGGTACTGGCCAAGCTGTTCGCCGAGGTGCTCGGCCTGGAGAGGGTCGGTGTCGACGACGGCTTCTTCGAACTCGGCGGGCACTCGCTGCTCGCCACCCGTCTGATCACCCGGGCCCGAGCCGAGATCGGGATGGAGATACCCATCCGCAAGATCTTCGACCTGCCGACGGTGGCCGCGCTCGCCGCGTGGTCGGAGGAATCGGCTGTTCCCCTTCGCCCCGCTCTCCGCAGGATGATCGTAGAGGAGTAAGACCGTTGATTCCGCTTTCGTTCGCACAGCGCCGTATGTGGCTCACGCACCAGATGGAGGGAGGGGCGGAGACCTACAACATCTCCCCGGCGTTCCGGCTGATCGGGCCACTGGACCAGGACGCCCTCGTCGCGGCGATCCGTGACGTGGTCGGCCGGCACGAGACCCTGCGCACCGTGTACGTGACGGACGGCGACGAGCTCCACCAGCGGATCCTGCCGGCGGCTCAGACGCGGGTGGAGGTACCGGTGGTCGAGGTGGCGCCTGACGCCCTGGACGACGCGGTCGACGGGTTCATCGCCCACCGGTTCGACCTGGCGGACGAAATCCCGTTCCGGGTAAGCCTGTTCCGCTGCTCACCCGAGGAGCACCTGCTGGTCCTGCTCATCCACCACATCGCCTCGGACGGCGTCTCGGGCGGGCCGCTGGCACGGGACCTGACCACCGCCTACACCATGCGCCTGGACGGCCGGGAACCGGAGTGGGAACCGCTGCCCGTGCAGTACAAGGACTACGCGCTGTGGCAGCGTGAGCTGCTCGGCGACGTGTCGGACCCGGACAGCCTGGCCGCGGCGCAGGCGGAGTACTGGCGCCGGGAACTGGCCGGGGTACCGCAGCCGCTGGGCCTTCCGCTGGACCGCCCGCGGCCCGCGGAAAGGAACGCGCAGGGTGACTCGATCGGCCTTGAGGTGGCCCCTCAGGTGGCGGCCGGGCTGCAGAAGCTGGCCGCAGAGCGCGGGATGACCATGTCGATGGTCGTGCAGGCCGCGCTGGGGGTGCTGCTCGGCAAGCTGGGCGGCGGGGAGGACGTGACCATCGGTAACCCGATCGCCGGGCGGACCGACTCGGCGCTGGCCGATCTGGTCGGGCTCTTCGTCAACACCCAGGTGCTGCGGGTGAACCTCTCCGGCGACCCGTCGTTCGCCGACCTGCTCCCGCAGGTGCGGGACAAGGCGCTGGCGGCCTACGAGCACCAGGACGTGCCGTTCGAGACGCTGGTCGAACTGATCAACCCCGACCGCTCCACGTCGTACCAGCCGCTGTTCCAGGTGATGTTCGCATGGCAGAGCTTCGAGAAGGCGGACTTCGAACTGCCCGGGCTCAAGGTGGAGTTCGAGCAGTATCTCACCCGGACCTCCCTGGCCGACCTCTTCTTCAGCCTGGCACTGGACGGCTCGGGGACGCTGCGGGGCGACCTCATGTACGCGACCCAGCTGTTCGACCGGGACACGGCCGAGTCCATCGCCGCCCGGTTCGTCCGTGTTCTGGAGCAACTGGTCGCCGACCCGCAGGCGCCGATCAGCAGGATCGAGGTGCTGGCGCAGGACGAGCGCGACTGGCTGGTGCGCCGGATCAACGACACGGCACGTCCGGTGGCCGCGGACACCTTGCCGGAGGCGTTCGAGGCGCAGGTGGCACGGGACCCGGACCGTGTTGCGGTGATCGGCGAGCGGGAGACGCTGACCTACTCGGACCTCAACCGGCGTGCCAACCGGCTGGCGCACTGGCTGATCGGGCAGGGAGCGGGTCCCGAGCAACTGGTCGCGGTGCGCATCCCCCGTTCGGTGGATCTGCTGGTGGCGGTCTACGCGGTGGTCAAGGCGGGTGCGGCCTACGTGCCGTTGGACACCGAACTGCCCGAGGAGCGGGTGCGGCACGTGCTTGCCGGCGCCAAACCATTGCTGGTGCTGCAGGAGGCGCTTCCGGACGTGTCCGGGTATCCGGAGACCAACCCGGAGCGGGAGCTGTCTCCGGACAACGCCGCGTACGTCATCTTCACCTCCGGCTCCACCGGTGGTCCCAAGGGTGTGCCGGTGACGCACCGGTCGATCATGAACCGGGTCAAGTGGGGTCTGGAGCACTTCGACGTCACGGTCGAGGACCGGATGCTGGTGAGCACCTCGGCGAGTTTCGACGCGTCGGTACCGGAGATGTTCTCCAACCTGCAGATGGGTGCGTCCGTCGTCGTCGCCAGCGCGGAGGGGCGGCGGGATCCGGCCTATCTGGCGGAGCTGATCCAGCGCGAACGGGTGACCGGCGCGTTCTTCGTGCCGTCCCTGCTGACGGCGTTCGTCACCGAGCCCTCCTCCCAGGGGTGCACCAGCCTGCGCTGGATCGAGGTCGCCGCCGAGGCGTTCCCGGCCGCGCTGGCCAACCGCTTCGTCGAACTGCTGCCGGGCTGCTCGGCGAACAACCTCTACGGCCCCACCGAGGCGACCGTCGAGGTCACGGGATGGCAGCACGTGCCGGGTGCGGACCGGGTGCCGATCGGCACGCCGATCTGGAACAACCAGGTGTATGTGCTGGACCCGGCGCTGCGCCCGGTCGCGCCCGGGGTCGCCGGCGAGCTGTATCTGGCGGGCGTCTGTCTGGCGCGGGGCTACCTGGGGCAGACCGGGCTGACCGCGGAGCGGTTCGTGGCCTGTCCCTTCGGCGAGCCGGGAACCCGGATGTACCGCACCGGCGACCTGGTGCGGTGGAACAAGGACGGCCAGGTCGAATACCTCGGCCGGACCGACTCCCAGGTCAAGGTCCGCGGATTCCGCATCGAACTGGGTGAGATCGAGCACGTCCTGTCCGGGCACCCGGGGGTGGCGCAGGCGGCGGTCGTGGTACGCGAGGACCACAAGGGCGACCAGCGCCTCGTCGCGTACGTGGAGCCCGACCCGGACGCCGTGGTGGCCGACGTCGACGCGCGGGTGGACGAGTGGCGCCGGGCCTACGACGCGGCCTGCGCCGACTCGGCCGGGGAGGAGTGGGGCGAGGACTTCCAGCTGTGGACGTCGATGTACGGCGGCGAGCCGATTCCGCGTGAGCAGATGGAGGAATGGCGGGACGCGGCGGTGGCACAGGTGCTGCGGTTCGCGCCGCGGCGGGTGCTGGAGATCGGTGTGGGTTCCGGTCTGCTGCTGGCGAAGATCGTCGGCGGCGTCGACGAGTACTGGGGTACGGATATCTCGGACCCGGTCGTGGACCGGGTCCGGGCACAGGCGGAGCGGGCAGGCCACGGTGACCGGGTCCGGCTCGGCGTCCAGGCCGCCGACGACGTGTCCGGTCTGCCCCGGGGCGGGTTCGACGTCGTGGTGCTCAACTCGGTGGCGCAGCGCTTCCCGGGCGTGGAGTACCTGGACCACGTGCTCGGCGAGCTGGTGGAACTCCTCGCGCCGGGCGGCCGCGTCATCGTCGGTGACGTCCGCAACGCCGCGACACTGCGGATTCTGACGACTGCGGAGAAGCGTGCGGCGCAGCCCTACGCCTCGCACGAGGAGATCCGGGTGCTGGTGGAGCGGGCCCTGCTGGCCGAGCGGGAGCTGGCGGTCGCCCCGGAATGGTTCACCGAGTGGGCGGCGGATCACTCCGTCGGGGTCGACATCCGGCTGAAACCGGGGCGGACGCACAACGCGCTGACCCGGCACCGCTACGAGGTCGTCCTGCACAAGGAGCCGGCCGGCGCCCTCGACCTGTCCGGTGTGCCCGCGGTGCCGTGGGACAAGGAGATGTCCGGCCCGGCCGGCCTGAGCGGCTGCGTGGACAGGGCGGGTGGCCCGGTGCGGGTGACCGGGATACCCAACGCGCGACTGGCGGCCGAGGCCGCTGCGGCGGCCGCCGCCGGTGTGGTGCGCGCGGACACCCCCTCCGGCAGGCCGGTCGATCCGGAGGACCTCGCCGCATGGGCACGGGAAGAGGGTCTGGACGCGGTCCTCACCTGGTCGGGCGAGGCCGTGCACCGGTTCGACGCGGTGCTGCTTCCCGAGCGTCTGGCCGTCACCGGAGGGTTCGTCCCCAGCGGTGTGGCCGGGGGGATCCGGGCGAACGCCCCCGCTCTGGCCAAGGCGATCGGCCCGCTGGTGGCCGAGCTGCCCGAGTACCTGCGTCGGCGTCTTCCCGACTACATGGTCCCGGCCGCGGTGGTGCCGCTGTCGGAGCTTCCGCTGAACCCGGCCGGCAAGATCGACCGGGGGGCGCTGCCGGCGGAGCACACGACCACCGTGAGCAACGGAGCACCGCGCAACTCCCACGAGGAGAAGCTGTGCTCCTTCTTCAGTGAGCTGCTCGGCGTGGAGCGGGTCGGTATCGACGACGACTTCTTCGCGCTCGGCGGGCACTCGCTCCTGGCCACCCGGCTCAGCGCCCGCATCCGCAAGCAGTTCGGCGTCGACATGCCCCTCAGGACGATCATCAAGTACCCCACGGTGGCCGAGCTGGCCGCGGTGGTGCTCATCGGCGGCATTCCCGACGACCACGCCCACTCGTTCGAGGTCGTGCTGCCGCTGAACCGCGACCCCGGTACGGGCAAGCCGCCGGTGTGGTTCATCCATGGAGGCGGCGGCCTCGGCTGGGCGTACTTCACCTTCGCGCCGTACGTGCAGGACCGGCCGGCCTACGCCCTGCAGTCCCGCGGCTCCGACGGCGAGGAACCGCTGGCGGGTTCGGTGGAGGAGATGGTCGACGACTACCTCGCCCGGATCCTGGAGATCCAGCCGGAAGGTCCCTACAACCTGGTCGGCTGGTCCTACGGGGGCCCGCTCGCGCATGCCGTCGCGGACGCGCTGGACCGGCGGGGGCACCAGGTCGACCTCGTGGCCGTCCTGGACGCACAGCCCGCGACCTCCGACCCGGAGAGCGGGTTCAAGCAGGTGTCCGGCAGGACCCCGAAGCTCTACCGGGCGGACGTGGAGGAAGTCTTCGGCCAGTTCATGAACACCGCCGACATGGACAGCTTCCTGGACACCATGTCGAAGGTGGGCGCCAACAACCTCAACAAGATGGGCGACTTCGCATCACCCGTCTACCGCGGCGACCTGCTGTACTTCAACGCCAGGCTCGACAAGACCGAGGGGGTCTCGTCCTGGGGGCCCGACTGGCGGCCGCACGTCCTCGGCTCCATCGAGGAGTACGAGGTGGACGCCACGCACCACGACCTGCACATGCCCAAGCCGGCGGGCCAGATCATGCGCGTCATCGCCCGCAAGCTGGCGCAGTGACCGGTACGACGATCCAGAAAGGGGCTGATGGGGGTTGGCCGCGGTGACAGGAACCGACAGGTCCGCGCCGGAACCGGACCGGACCGTGCTGCTGTGCGCGCCGTTCGCCGGAGCGGGGCCCTCGTTCTTCCACCCGTGGCGGACGCTGTCCGCCGGCCGGTGGCGCGTGGTCCCGGTGGAACTGCCCGGCCGGGAGCGGCGCATCCTGGAGACGCCGTACCGGAACGTCGTCGAGGCGGCCAGGAACTCGGTCGACGACCTTGTCGCGGAGCTCGGGGAAGGGGCGCGGACCGTGCTGTTCGGGCACAGCCTGGGCGCGGTGCTCGCGTACGAGCTGACGCATCTGCTGAGCGCGCGTGACGTGCGCGTCGAGCGGCTGGTCGTCAGCGGGTCGCCGGGGCCGTGGACCCAGCGGGAGAGGCGGGCGACCGGGCTTCCGGACGAGGAGTTCCTCGCCCGTGTCGAGGAGTTCGCGGGATTCAGGCATGAGGCACTCGACCATCCGGAGATGCGTGAGCTGATTCTCCCCGTGCTCCAGGCCGACTGCGAGATGCACGAGAACTACGTGCCGAGCACCGACGAACCCCTCGCGGTGCCGATCTGCTCGATACGGGGTGCCGTCGACGGACTGGTCAGTGCGGGCGAGGCACACGAGTGGGAGAAGGCGACCACGGGAGCCTTCAGTTACGCGGAGTTCCCCGGCGACCACATGTACCTGGTCGATCACGGCCGCGAGGTACTGGACCTCATCGAAGCGCAATCCGCCGAGGGCCGCCGGCGCGGCCCGTGACCTGGCCGCTGGACGCACTGCCGACCGGTCCGTGAGGACCGGACCGCCGACCCGTGCGGGAAGGCCGCCGAACGCGACATGTCCGGGGGTCTCCCGCACGGGTGGCGTCGACGCGTCACCGTCCGCGCTGATCCTGAACGAGTTCACCCAGCCGGTCCACGCCCAGGGCGATCTGCTCGGGCGTGAGCACGCTGAAGGAGAGCCGGGCCTGGTGGAATC
Source organism: Streptomyces sp. MUM 2J (assembly GCF_022414535.1). GTDB lineage: Bacteria > Actinomycetota > Actinomycetes > Streptomycetales > Streptomycetaceae > Streptomyces. The sequence continues at coordinate 49,405 of NZ_JADWYM010000016.1, read as the reverse complement.
CCGACGTGCCCGCGTAGAAGTGGTGCATCGGAGTCCACAGCACGCCGAACTTGGAGGCCGAGTACTCCAGCATGTCCTCGTCCGCGACGAACGGCAGAGTGACGACGACGAACATCCCGCCCTGGGGCGCGTTCCACGAGACGTCCCGCGGTACGCCCGGCACCGGCGCGAACACCGCCGTCAGCCGGTCGAGCACGACGGCCAGGTTCCGGCGGTAGACGCCGGCCTCGCGCGCGGTGGCGCGCTTCATGCTGTACCCGTTCTCGATGATGTATCCGCCGATCACCGCCTGGGCGACGGTCGAGGTGTTGAGTGTCACCATGCTCTTCAGCCTGGCGAGGTGGTCGGCTAGGAGCACCACCTCGCCGGAGGAGGTCCCACCGGACGACACGGGCTGGTCCGCGATGATGTACCCCACGCGGGCACCGGCGAAGGCGGACTTGGCGAAGGACCCGAGGTGGATCACCTGACGGTGCTCGTCGAGGGTCTTGAGCATGGGCAGCCGGGAATCCTCGCGGGAGAAGAAGGAGTAGGGGTTGTCCTCCACGAGCAGGACCTGTTCCCGTCTCGCCAGCTCGATCAGGGCGACCCGGTCCGCCAACGACATGCTCGCGCCACTGGGGTTGGCGAAGTCCGGAACGACGTAGCAGGCGCGTGGGCGCAGTCCCTCGCGCCGTGCCGCGGCTATCTGCCGCTCGAGATCCTCGAGATCGATGCCGCCCGTGCCTTCCCGGACGGTACGCAGGGGTGCGCCGGCCACCCGGGCGGCGCCGATGAACCCCACATAGTTGGGCTCCGCGGCCAGGATGACGTCGCTGGTGTCCCGGACGAGGGCGCGCAGCAGGATCACCATGGCTTCCTGGCAGCCGGTGGTCACCACGATGCTCTCCGGGTCCACCGTCAGCCCCTCGTCGACCTCCAGTTGGCGGGCGATGAGTCCGTGGATGAAGCCCTTGGTGCGGCCGTACTGGAAGAAGGTGCGCCGTACCTGATCCGCGGGAAGGCCGATCTCGTCCTCGAGATGACGCCTGAACGTCGCGAGATGACGGGACAGGTCGTCGATGTCGTAGAAGCCCTCGAACGGGCGGCCGGCCGAGAAGGAGACGGCACTCGGGTAGCGCCCCGCGAGTTCGTTGAGCAACGTCATGGAGGTCAGCGCGGGGTCGTCCACCGACTCGTGCAGGTCCGAGACGCTCAGGAATGCCGGCGCGGGTTCTGCGGCCATGATCATCCTCATCCGTTGGACACGTTGGACACGTTGGACACGTTGGACACGTTGGACACGTCGGGCCGGAACTGGAGCCGGCCATGGAGGGCGGTGCTCCGTGCGGACACGCGTGGTGCCGTGTTTCCGCACGGGGGAGAGAGATCCGGGCGGCGTGGGCGGCCGCGGCGGACGGCACGCGGTACTGGTGCTCAAATGCCGCCTCGTAGAAGGACCTCATGATAGACGCGTGATCCAACGCGCCGCAGTGCGTTCGAGCCCGCACCGGGGCGACGGGGGATACTTCCGCGGTGTTGTGATCCGCGACAGATACACCGGGCGCGCCCGGGAGAGCCCGTGACTGTCCCGTCAGCGGGACAACCGGCTTTTCGCCGACCACGTCGACGCATCCGGAGAACAGGGTGAGCCACCGGATCCGCGGCGCCGAGAAGAACGAGGCGCGGCGCTCTTCCCGGTGTCTTTGGCGGGGACCGTGAACGGCCCTCACAGCGTTGACACTCTCCTGGGCGGCGGACAGAGTGTTGAACTGCTGGAGAACCGGCGAGGGGGCGCGGGGTGCTGCCGCGACCGGCCGGCGAAAGCCGGCCCGACGGATCCCCGTCGGGCGTGAGGGTCGTTCTCGTGTGAGCGGACGGGCCGCGAAAACGCGTCTGCCGGGGCGAGAACCGTTTCGCCTGGTGGATCGACCGGTCAACAGCGTCTGATCAGCCGGCCGATGCCGTGCCGACACCCTGGCCTGACCACCGTTCCACGTCCGGAGCCGTACCCCGGGAGGCCCGTTGGGCGGGAGTCCGGGGCGGCTTTCGCGAACGTGTTGCGCAGGGCAGGCAGTACCGCACACCTGAGAAGGAAGTGACGCATGAACACAATGGGCGAGGGCGCACTGGAGAAGGCCAAGGCGGAGTACGCCGAGCAGGGCTTCTCCATCATCCGTAACGTCGTGCCACGGGATCTCCTGGACGAGGTGCGTGCCCACGTCGAATGGCTCACCCACAAGTACCCGGATCTGCGCCCCGAGCACCTCCACCACCCGCTGATCCGCAATGACGCCTTCTGGGCCCGTCTGGTCTCGGACCCTCGTCTGGTGGACATCGGGGAGTTCTTCCTCGGACCGGACCTCGCGTGCTTCACCGCCCACTACATATGCAAGCCTCCGTACGACGGACAGCCCGTGCTGTGGCACCAGGACGGCGCGTACTGGACGCTGAGTCCCATGGAGGCACTGACGGTGTGGCTGGCCGTCGACGAGAGCACCACGGAGAACGGCTGCCTGCGGATGATCCCCGGGAGCCACGAACTGCCGCTGCACAAGCCGCTTGTCCGCACGGACGAACCCAACATGCTGTTCTCCACCGCCGACGAGAACCTGGTGCGGGAGTGGGTGGAGAAGCGCGGGGTCGTGGACATCGAACTCGAGCCGGGCGACGTCTCGATCCACCATCCCCATCTGCTGCACTACTCGGAGGCGAACACCTCCGCCAAGCGGCGATGCGGTCTCGACATCGGCTACATCTCGACGACCACGCGGATCCACAGCGAGGGGATCTACCTCGATCCACTGCTCGTCCGCGGAACCGACGCCACCGGCCGCAACAAGTACCGTCCGTTCCCCGCCTACCAGGAGGGTGAGACGATCCCCTTCGCCGGCCGGGACCAGTGGGACGACAAGGTGGCCGTCCTCAACGGGGCGCTGCCGGCATCCTCCTGGAACCTCTCGCAGGAGAGCCCGATCGAGACGACCCGGCACATGATCGACCGGCTGCGCGAAGGCACCGTGAAGAGCTGATCTCGGGCTCACCTGACGATGACCACCCTCAGGAGGAGGACACGTTGCGGGGGCCGGGGACCGTACGTCGGCGGAGCAGGCCGGACGCGGCCGTCCGCCCGGACCCGGAGGACGGCCGCGGCCCCTCACCAGTCGAACGTCTCCCCGTCGCCCCGCTTCTCGATGCAGTACGTGCGGAACGCCCGCGCCTTCGCCACCATGCTGGCGTCCCCGGTGAGCCGCGCGGCCTCCACGTACCAGTCGAACGCCGCGGCGGCGTGTGCGCGCCGCTCGAAGTGCAGCTCGGCGAACCGGCGGAAGGCCGGCCGCATGGTCGTCGGAGTGAAGTACCGCCCGGAACCGATGAGTTCCCGGAGTTCCGCGTCGGTCGGCTCGGGCCGCTCGACGATGCGGACCGGCTCGGTCGCGGGCACGTCGTTGCGGATCGCGAGGGGCTCCTCGGAGTCCGCGAAGTCGAGGCAGAGGGAGAGCCGGGCGGTCCTGGCGGTGCTCCGTGCGGAGTGCGGGTCGGTCGAGTGGATCTTCCAGACCTCACCGCGGCGGATGTGGTAGACGGAGTCGTTCTCGGAATGGAGGGATTCCTCGCTGGTGCGCAGCGGAACCTGCAGCCTGGTGCCCGGCTCGGAGAACTCGAGGAAGTCCACGTGCGGTGAGATGAGTCCGTCGCGGAGACTGAAGACCCGCACCCACTGCAACCGGTCCAGCGGGAAGCTGTCGGTCACCAGCGACATGACGCCCGGCAGCTGCTTGCCCAGTTCGGTCAGGGTCAGCCGGCCGTCGTGCGGGCGGAAGGCGGTGTCGGTGTCGGAGCCGGTGCCGTTCGCCAGTACATGGGACGACCATGATCCGAAGGTGAAGGTGTCATAGTCGCCGCCGTACTCGTGCCGGTCCACGATTGACAATTCGGATTCCAGGTCGTACGAGTCGATGGGCAGCACCGCAAGGCGTTTTGACTTGAGCAAGGAATTCCCCTCCCGTAGATGATTGTTTGGCATAGGCGGAGGTTTTCTTGCGCCCTCCAGGCGTCACAGTAATTCTTCCGAAATGCGATGGCAATGACGCGGCTGCTCACGCAGGCCCTGCGGCGGGGCTGGCCGGAAGTACGCTGTCCCGGTCGTGCATCGAATAGCCGGAGCGCGAGATGCTCCTTTGCGGAGGTGTCCACCGCATCCTTGAGCGACCGCCGTTCGCGGTGGGGCGCCGCGGGCTGGGTGCCGAGCCCGCGGTCGGCGCGCCGCTGCGGCCGGCGCGTCGAGGACGGCGCGATGCGGCGACGTGAAACCCCGCCAGGAGGGCGTGCGTTGACACTGTCCGCCGGGAGGGCCGCCACTGTCCCGCGGTCCGGTCCGGTCCGGTCCGGGCGGGACCGGACGTCCCGTGGGTGTCCTGTCGGCGGGACAGCCGGTGTCCGGCCGGGCGTCCACAGCGCACTCTCTTGCACGGAGTTTCTCCGGCCTTTTACCTTGAGGTTGGCAGTCGATGAAGACGTGCTTCCGTAATTCATTTCCGGGCTTTAGCCTCGTCTCGTACTCCCATTCAAAAGATGTCTCCTGCCGGCGAGGCGCCGTGCATGTCCCGAGTAGTGGGCCTTCGCGTCCGTCAGAGAGAGGAAAGAGAAGCGATGGAATCGCGGCTGCGGGCCCACCGGCAAGGTGAACAGAATGCGGCGTCAGACTCGCGAGCGGCACCAGAGGGTGCGCCGGAGTCTCTCGTGCGGGAGGTCGCCGCGCTGTGGGGTGAACACCTCGGCGGCCGCGAGGTCGGGGTGGACGACGACTTCTTCGCACTCGGCGGCAATTCGCTGATCGGGATCAGGATCGTCGACCGGGTGATGCACGACTACGGCGTCGAACTGTCCGTACGCGACTTCTACCTGGCACAGACCCCGGCCCGGGTGGCCGAACTGATCGAGCAGGGGAGGACGGGGACGTGAGGCTGACGCCGGGTCCCGCACGCGACGTCGACCTCGACCGCGTCGACCTGTTCGACCTGGACCTCTACACGTCCGGCGACCCGCACTCCATCTGGGATGCCATGCGGGTGAAGGCACCCCTGCACCACCAGGTCCTGCCGGACGGCCGGGAGTTCTGGTCCGTCACGCGCTACGAGGACGTCTGCCGCGTGCTCGGCGACCATCGGGAGTTCACCTCCGAGCGCGGCACGGTCGTCACCCACCTCGGCGTCGACGACGTCGCTGCGGGCAAGCTGATGACCTCCACCGACCCGCCTCGGCACACCCAGGTCCGCAGGGCGATCGGCGCGAAGCTCACCGCGCGCGCGGTGGCACCCTGGGAGTACCGGATCAGGCGGGCGATCGGGCGGTTCCTCGAACCGGCGGTCGGCGGTGCGGCCTTCGACCTGGCCGAGCGGGCGCTGCGCCTCCCGGCCGTCGTCACCGGCCCGCTGCTCGGAATCCCGGAGCGCGACTGGGACGAGCTCGTGCAGCTGACCGCGATGGTGACGGCCCCCTCGGACCCGCACTTCCAGCACGGCGGCGAAGCCGCGACGCTGGCCATCTCCCACCACGAACTGGTCACGTACGTCACCGAGTGGGTCAAACGGCGGAGGGAGGCCAAGGGGGACGACGGGAGCCTGCTCGACCACCTCATGAGCGTCCGGGCCGGGGGCGCGCCGCTGACCGACGAAGAGATCGCCCTCAACGGCTACAGCATCCTGCTCGGCGCCAACGTGACGACACCCCACACCGTCTCGGGCACGGTGCTCGCGCTCGTCGAGCGGCCCGGGCAGTTCGAGAAGGCGCAGGCCGACCCGTCACTCGTCCCGAACCTGGTCGAGGAGGGGCTGCGCTGGACCTCGGCCGCCTGCAACTTCATGCGGTACGCGGTCGACGACACCCGGATCGGCGGGGGCATGGTCCCGGCCGGCGGGGCCGTCGTCGCGTGGATCGGATCGGCGAACCGGGACGCCTCCGAGTTCGCCGACCCCCATACGTTCGACATCACACGCAGCGGTGCCAAGCGCCAGGTCGCGTTCGGCTTCGGGCCGCACTTCTGCGTCGGCGCACCGCTGGCCCGGATGACTCTGCGCGTCTTCTTCGAAGAACTTCTGCAGCGGTGCGGATCGATCGAACTCAACGGTGTGCCCGAGCACTTGCGGTCGTACTTCATCGCCGGGATGACCCACCTCCCCATCGTCGCCCAGAAACGAAAGACGCCATGACATCCGGCTCCACCACCGTCGCATCACCGTGGTTCGTCAGACCGCAGTCCAAGGGCGACCATCCCGCCCGGATCTTCTGCTTCCCCTTCTCCGGGTCGGGGGCTTCGGCCTTCAGCGCCTGGCCGCCCGCGATCGATGGCGCCGAGGTCTGCCCGGTGCAGTTCCCCGGCCGGGAGAACCGGATGGGCGAACGCCACTACGGTACCTACGAGGAGCTCGCCGCCGGACTGGCCGAGGCGCTGGTGCCGTTGCTCGACCGGCCGTACGCCTTCTTCGGGCACTGCGCGGGGGCGCTGCCCGCGTTCGAGACCCTGCTCCGGCTCGCCGACCGGGGCCTGCCCCCGCCGGACCGCTTCTTCGTGTCGGGCCAGCCGGCACCGCACCACGCCTCGCGCGACCGGATGCTCTCCATGTCCGAGTCCGAACTGCGGGCCGAACTGGAGTCGTTCCTCCGCGGCCGGGGGATCGAGCCGCGGCCGGACCTGATCGACATGGGCCTGGCCGTACTGCTCAAGGACCACGCCGCCGCGGGTGCCTACCGGCGCGCGGAGCCGGTGGTTGTGCCGTGCCCCGTCGTCGTCCTGCACTGGCGGGACGACCCCGACGTCAGCCTCGACGAGCTGGAGGGATGGCGTCCGTACGCGGAGTCGGTCGACATCCGGGTCGTCGACGGAGGCCACTACGACTTCATGCACGCGCCGGACGGACTGCTGACCTTGCTGACCTCCTGGCACTGAGGGCGGCACCACCCGAGAGAGCCACAGGTCCACGGAACCGGAAGGGGTTCGTATGACTGGCGCAGCCACCGACATCGCGGTCATCGGGATGTCGTGCCGGTTTCCCGGCGTGCGGGACCCGGGCGAGTTCTGGCGCCTGCTGCTCGACGGGCGGTCGACCGTCGGAACGTTCCCGGAACAGCGGACGGCCGGCTCCCCGTACCCGGCCCACCCGGACGCCGCCGCCCTGAACTCGGGTTCGTTCTTCGACGCCATCGACGGGTTCGACGCGGAGTTCTTCGGAACGGGGGCTGCGGAGGCGGCCGCCATGGACCCCGTGCAGCGACTGGGGCTGGAACTCGCCTGGGAGGCCGTCGAGGACGCCCGGATCCCGGCGGTCGCGCTCGCGGGTCGCGAGATCGACGTGGTGGTCGGCAGCGCACCCTCCGGATACGAGGTGCTGCGCAGGCTGTCCGGCAGCGACCGGGACGACCACTACGCCGCCCTCGGCTCCGGCGGCGCGCTGATCGCGAACCGGATCTCCAGCCTGTTCGACGTCCGCGGCATGAGTCTGTGCGCGGACTCGGGCCAGTCCTCCTCCCTCGTGTCGCTGGCGCTGACGTGCGACCGGATACGGGGCGGGGCGGTCGACATGGCGATCGCGGGTGGCGTCGAGCTGATCGCCGATCCGGAGGCGGGGCTGGGCCTGGCGAACCTGGGCGCGCTGTCCCCCGACGGCCGCTGCTTCGCCTTCGACGACCGTGCCAACGGGTTCGTCCGGGGGGAGGGTGGGGCGTTCGTCCTGCTGAAGCGGCTCGACCTCGCCCTCGCCGACGGCGATCACGTCTACGCGGTGGTGCGCGGCTGGGGTGTCGGCAGCGGGGGCGCGTCCACCCGGATGCCGGATCCCAGTCCTGGCGCACAGGCGGCGGCCGTGCTGTCCGCCCTGGAACGCGCGGCCGTCCCCTTCGACAGCGTCGACTACGTCGAGGCTCACGGTACCGGCACGCGCCTCGGCGATCCGGCCGAGGCTTCCGGTCTGCGCGAGGTGTTCCGAGCGACCGGGCGCAGCCGCCCCCTGACGATCGGCTCCGTGAAGACGAACGTCGGGCACCTGGAGCCCGCCGCGGGAGTCGTCGGCTTCGTGAAGGCGGCCCTCTGCGTGGACCGCGGCCTGCTGGTCCCGAATCCGAACTTCGCGTCGCCGAACCCCGCCATCCCCGACTTCCGCAGGGACTTCGAAGTCCTTTGCGCCCCGCGGCCCTGGCCGGGTGCGCCCGACCGGCCGAGAAGGGCGGGGGTATCGGCGTTCGGCATGGGCGGGACCAACGTCCACGTCGTCCTCGAACAGGCCCCCGAGGCGCCGACGGCGCCGCGCCCGGTGGACGCGGACGTCATCCCCGGGAGCGGGTCCGGCGTGCTGCCGTGGGTGCTGTCCGCGCGGTCCGAGGCGGCCCTGCGGGAACAGGCGGCCCGGCTGCGCGACTTCGTGGTCGCGGACGAGTCGCTGTCCGCCGCCGACGTGGGGCACTCGCTGGTGTCGACCCGGGCGTTGTTCGAGCACCGGGCGGTGGTGCTGAGCGGTGGCCGCGGGGAGGCGCTGGCCGGTCTGAACCTGGTGGCGGCGGGCGCAGACGCGGCGCGGGCGGTGCGCGGGACGGCGTCGGGCCCGGTGGGGCCGGTCGTCTTCGTGTTCCCCGGACAGGGCTCCCAGTGGCCCGGCATGGGACGCCGGTTGTACGCGGAGTCGGAGGAGTTCGCGCACGGGATCGATGCCTGCGCCCGGGCTCTGGCGCCGTGGGTGGACTGGTCGCTGGTGGATGTGGTGACCGGCGCGGAGCGGGCCGCGTCGCTGGACCGGGTCGACGTGATCCAGCCCGCCTTGTTCGCGATGATGGTGTCGCTGGCCCGGGTGTGGCGCTCGTTCGGCGTGGTCCCCGACGCGGTGGTGGGGCACTCGCAGGGCGAGATCGCCGCGGCCTGCGTGTCGGGCGCGCTCTCGCTGGAGGACGCGGCGCGGGTCGTCGCCCTGCGCAGCCTCGAACTGACCGAGCTGGCCGGCACGGGCGGGATGAGCGCGGTGTCCGCGTCCCCGGGCTGGGTGCGCGAGCGGGTGAGGCGGTGGCCGGGGCGGCTCTCGACGGCCGCGGTCAACGGACCGGCGTCGGTGGTGGTCTCCGGGGACGGGGAGGCGCTGGACGAGTTCGAGGCGAGCGCGGCCGAGGACGGCGTCCGGGCGCGACGCGTCAAGGTGGACTACGCGTCGCATTCCCACCACGTCGAACGCATCCGTGATCGGCTCCTCACGGCCGCCTCGGGGCTCTCGCCGAAGGGGACGGCGGTGGAGTTCTGGTCCACGGTCACCGGGGGACCGCTCGGCACGCAGGCGCTCGACGGCTCGTACTGGTACGACAACCTGCGCTCGACGGTGCGGTTCGGGGAGGTCGTCGAACGACTGATGCGGGACCGCGGCGGGGTGTTCGTGGAAGTCAGTCCGCATCCGGTTCTCGAGGTGGCGATGGCGGAGACCGCCGACGCGCTGACCGCCTCGCCGGTGGTCGTGGGCACCCTGCACAAGGACGACGGGAGCGCGGGCAAGGTCCTGTCGTCACTGGCCGAGCTGCACGTGCGCGGGGTGCCCGTGCGCTGGGAGGCGGTGTTCGCCCCGCACCGGCCGCGCCGGGTCGGTCTGCCGACCTACGCCTTCCAGCGGCAGCGGTACTGGCTGACGGCGCCCGAGGACACCGGCACCGTCGACCGGGGCTCCGGCGCGGACGTGACCGGCGCCGCGGGCACCGGGGCGGCCGGGCTGGACTCGGAGTCAGCGGTCCTCAGCCTGGTGTGCGCCGAGGCTGCGGCCGTGCTGAGCGCGACCGGTCCGCATCCGTCGCCCTCCGGCCCCGCGGCACGGCCGGACGGCACCTTCAGGGACCTGGGTTTCGAGTCCTCGGCGGCCGTCCGGCTGCGCAACCGGCTCACCGCGGCGACCGGCCTACGGCTCCCGGCCACCGTCGCCTTCACCCATCCCACGCCCCGGAGGCTCGCTCGCCACCTTCTCACCCTCCTCGCACCCGAGGTGGCCGAGGCACCGGCGGCGGAGGAGACGAGCCCGGAGGACCGCAGTGACGACGAGCTGTACGCGTTGATCGAGCGCGGCTACGTGTAGCACCGCCTGTTTCGCCCCGTCATCGGTGAAGGAGACCCAGTGGAGGATGTCGACAAGCTCCGGTCCTACTTGCGGCGTGCCGTCGGCGACGCGCAGGAACTGCGCGAGCGGGTGCGCGCGCTGGAGGAGTCGGCTCGCGAGCCCGTCGCGGTCGTGGGCGCGGGGTGCCGCTTCCCGGGCGGTGCGACGTCCCCCGAGGGACTGTGGGACGTGGTGTCCGCCGGTGTGGACGCGATAGGGGAGTTCCCACCGGACCGCGGCTGGGACCTGGAGGCGCTGTACGACCCGGACCCCGAGGCGCACGGGAAGACGTACACACGGTCGGGCGGATTCCTGCCCGGGGTCGCGGAGTTCGACGCGCCGTTCTTCGGCATCAGCCCGCGCGAGGCGCTGGCGATGGATCCGCAGCAGCGGCTGATGTTGGAGATCTCGTGGGAGGCGCTGGAACGCGCCGGGATCGACCCCGCCGCGCTGCGGGGTTCGGCGACCGGTGTGTTCACCGGGATCTACGGGGTCGACTACGGTCCCCGGATGGGCGGCGGGGCGGCCGCCGAGGTGGAGGGTTTCGGGATCGCCGGGACGTACACCAGTGTGGCCTCGGGCCGGGTGGCGTACGTGCTGGGTCTGGAGGGCCCGGCGGTGTCGATCGACACCGCCTGCTCGTCGTCGCTGGTCGCCGTCCACCAGGCGGTGCGGTCCCTGCGTTCCGGGGAGTGCGGACTGGCGCTGGCGGGCGGGGTGTCGGTGCTGCCGAGTCCGGGGCTGTTCGTGGAGGTCTCCCGGCAGCGGGGGCTGTCCGCCGACGGCCGGTGCAAGTCGTTCGCGGAGGCGGCCGACGGGACCGCCTGGGGCGAGGGCGCGGGCGTGCTGGTCCTGGAGCGGTTGTCGGACGCGCTGCGCAACGGGCGACGGATCTGGGCGGTGGTCCGGGGCTCAGCCGTCAACCAGGACGGCGCGTCCAACGGGTTGACCGCGCCGAACGGACTGGCCCAGCAGCGGGTCGTCCGAGCGGCCCTGGCCGACGCCGGCCTCGCCCCCGGCGAGGTGGACGCGGTGGAGGCCCACGGGACCGGGACGAGGCTGGGTGACCCCATCGAGGCGGAGGCGCTGCTGGCCGCCTACGGGCAGGACCGGGAGCCCGGCAGCCCGCTCTGGCTGGGCTCGCTGAAGTCGAACATCGGCCACACGCAGGCGGCCGCGGGCGTCGGCGGCATGATCAAGATGATCATGGCGATGCGTCACGGGGTCCTGCCCAGGACGCTGCACGTGGACCGCCCCACCCCGCACGCCGACTGGTCGGCCGGATCGGTGGAACTGCTGACCGACGCCAGGGACTGGCCCGTCACACCGGGACGGCCCCGGCGCGCGGGCGTGTCGTCCTTCGGGGTCAGCGGCACGAACGCACACCTCATCCTCGAAGGGGCGGCCGAGGTGGAGGGCGTCGCTGCCCGCCCGCCCGCGGTCCCCGCCACCGGCCCGGCGCCCACCGACGCCCCGGGGGCGGTGCCGTGGGTGGTCTCGGGGCGGTCCGCCGAGGCCCTGCGGGGACAGACCCTGCGACTGCGGGACAGCGTCGCGGCGGACGCTGGGCCGCCGGTCACGGCGGTGGGACACGCGCTGGTGGCGACGCGATCGCTGTTCGAGCACCGCCAGGTGGTGATCGGCGCGGATCGCGACGAACTCCTCGCCGGCCTCACGGCCGTCGCCGAGGGAGACAGGTATCCCCGGGGCGTGGTCTCCGGCGTCGCGCAGCCGGTGGGCAGGACGGTCTTCGTCTTCCCGGGACAGGGGTGCCAGTGGGCGGGCATGGGACGCGAACTGTGGGAGACGAGCCCGGTCTTCGCCGAGCAGCTGCGTGCCTGCGCGGAGGCGCTGGAGCCGTGGGTGTCCTGGCCGCTGATCGACACCGTGTGCGCAGGGCCGGAGGCGGCTGACCTGGACCGGATCGACGTCGTCCAGCCCGTCCTCTTCGCGGTGATGGTGTCGCTGGCACGGGTGTGGCGTTCGCTGGGCGTCACACCGGACGCCGTGATCGGTCACTCCCAGGGCGAGATCGCCGCGGCCTGCGTCGCGGGCTCCCTGACCCTGCCGGACGCGGCCAGGATCGTGGCCGTGCGGTCCCGGCTCCTCGCCGCCGTCACCCAGGACGGGGGCATGGCAGGAATCGTCGCGCACGCGGACCGGGTGCGGGAGCTGATGGCGCCATGGGCCTCGCGGGTTGCCATCGCCGCGGTCAACGGGCCGTACTCCACGACCGTCTCGGGCGCGGCAGAGGCGGTCGGCGAACTGGTGGCGGCCTGCGAGGCGCAGGGCGTACGCGCACGGTGGATCCCGGCCAGCGTTCCCGGGCACTCCCCGCTGATGGACCAGTGCGAGGACCGGCTGCTGGAAGAGCTGGCCCCGATCGTGCCCGTGCCCTCACCGGTGGCGTTCTACTCGACGGTGACCGGCGGGCCGGTCGACGGCGCGCGGCTCGACGCAGCCTACTGGTTCCGCAACATGCGGGAACCGGTCCAGTTCGAAGCCACCATGCGAAGCCTGCTGGAACGCGAACACGGAGCGTTCATCGAGGTCAGCCCGCACCCGCTGCTCACGGTCAACATCGAGGAGATGTTCGACACGGCCCCCGGCACCGCCCGGGTGGTGACCGGCTCACTGCGCCGCGGCCAGGGCGGCTTCACGCGACTGTACCGGTCGGCGGCCGAGGTCTTCGTCGCGGGCGCCGCGGTGTCGTGGAAGGACGCCTTCCCGGATCCGGGCGGCCGGTGGGCCGAGTTGCCCACGTACGCGTTCCAGCGGCAGCGCTACTGGCTGAACACACCGCACGAGACCACCACCGGGGGCATGTCGGACCATCCGCTCCCCGACGCCGAGACCGATCTGCCGGACGACGCGGAGCGTGGGGGAGCGGTGGCCGGCGGGCGCCGCCGGGACCACCGCGACTCGCTGTTCCAGGTGGACTGGGTTCCCCTCCCCGTGCCGCCGCGCGAAGTCGCCCCCGACCATGCGGTGGTGGGGGAGCCGACCGCGCTCACCGCGCTCGTGGGACAGGGCGGGCCGGTCTTCGCCGACCTTGCCGAACTCGCCGCTTCCGGGGCGGAGGTGCCCCCGGTGGTCATCGCCGTCCTCGACCGCGAGGGCACCGACGGTGACTTCCCGCCCGCCGCCGCCGAACGGAACCTCCACCGTGTGCTGCGGTGGACGCGGGACTGGCTCTGCGACGACCGGTTCTCCGCGTCCCGCCTGGCCATCGTCACGCGGGAGGCGATCCAGGACGGCCACGTGCCCCGCACCGACCCCGCGGCCGCCGCGGTCTGGGGATTCGTGCGCACCGCGCAGACGGAGAATCCGGCCCGGTTCACGCTCCTCGACACGGACGGCCGGCGGGGCTCCTGGGCTCGCATCCCGGTGGCGGCCGGCACCGGTGAGGACCAGATCAAGATCAGAGCCGGTGCCGCGACCACCCCGCAACTCGCCCGTGTCCATGCCGGTCCCGCCGGAACCCGTTCCCCCGGCACAGCGCAGGACGTTCCCGCCCTCGGGCCCGGAACGGTGCTGATCACCGGCGGTACCAGCGGCCTGGGAGCCAGACTGGCCCGCCATCTCGTGGAGCGGCACGGGGTGCGCCGCCTGCTGTTGACCAGCAGACGAGGGGCGGCGGCCCCGGCGGCGGCCGGCCTCCGCGAGACGCTGACCGGGATGGGCGCGTACGTCGAGGTCGCGGCCTGCGACATCACGCACCGGGAGTCCGTTGCCGAGCTGATCGCCGCCGTGCCGGACGAGCATCCGCTGACCGCGGTGATCCACTGTGCGGCCGTACTGGACGACGGGGTCGTCGAGTCGCTGACCGACGACCGCGTGGACGCGGTGCTCGCTCCGAAGGCGCGTGGCGCCTGGTACCTGCACGAGGCCACCAGGCACCTGAACCTGTCCGCGTTCGTGTTGTTCTCCTCGATCGCGAGCCTGCTCGGGACGGCGGGGCAGGCCAACTACGCGGCGGCGAACGCGTTCCTCAACGGCCTCGCGGAAACCCGCCGGGCCGCAGGACTGCCCGCCGCCGCGCTGTGCTGGGGCTACTGGGCGGAACGCGGTGAGCTGGGCGCCGGTCTCGGCGAGGCGGACATCGTGCGCCTGCAACGGCAGGGCGTGCGGCCGATGTCGTCACACGAAGGGCTCGCGCTCTTCGACGCGGCGATCGCGCGGGACCAGGCGGTGCTGGTGCCCGCACGTCTGCATCTCCCGGCGCTGAGCGCGCCGCACCCCGGCCGAACGGGGTCGCCGCTCCTGCGCGGTCTGCTCGGGACGGTCGCCGGGCCCGGCGACCCGGGCCGCCGGCAGACCACCGACAGCGGACTCGTGCAGAGGGTGTGGTCGTTGCCGCAGACGGACGCGGTGGCGGTGGTGCGCGATGCCGTCCGGGAGCAGACCGCGCTCGTCCTCGGCCACGCCGACCAAGAACGGATCGGACCCACCGTCGCGTTCAGGGATCTGGGCATCGACTCGCTCACCGCGCTGGAACTGCGGAACAAGCTGTCCGCGGTGACCGGCCTGAAGCTGTCCGCCACGCTCGCGTTCGACTACCCGAACCCCGGTGCCCTCGCGGAGTACCTGATCGGCAGGATCGCCCCCGCCACCGGTGGCGGACAGCAGTCCCCGGCCGACGGGCTGACCGAGGAGATCGAAAGGCTGGGCGCCCGCCTGGAGGAGGCGCTCCCCGGTCTCTCGGACGAGGACAGGACCACCGTTTCCACGCTGCTCGGCCAGGTGCACGGCCGGGTCCGCTCGATGGTGGGCGAGGGACCACCGGGCGGTATCGCCGACCGGATCAGTTCGGCATCAGCTGGAGAGCTTCTCTCGCTGTTGGACCACGAGCTCGGCTAGGGGAGAGCGATGACTGACGACGACAACGCCGAGGTTCTCGACTATCTGAAGCGGACATCGATCGAGCTGATCGAAACCCGTAGGCGCCTGGACGAGCTGACGGAGGCCGCCGCGGAACCCATCGCGGTCGTGGGCGCCGCCTGCCGTTTCCCGGGCGGCGCGACGTCCCCGGAGGCGTTGTGGGACCTGGTGCGGTCGGGCCGCGACGCGGTGGGGGACTTCCCCGGGGACCGCGGCTGGGACCTGGAGGGCCTGTACGACCCCGACCCGGACCGGTCGAACACGTGTTGCACGCGCTCCGGCGGGTTCCTGCCCGACGCGGGTGACTTCGATGCGGAGTTCTTCGGGATCAACCCGCGCGAGGCGCTGGCCGCCGATCCGCAGCAGCGGCTGCTCCTCGAAACCTCGTGGGAGTCCCTGGAACGCGCCGGTATCGACCCGCGGACCCTGCGCGGCAGCGCCACCGGCGTCTTCGCCGGTCTGGCCTACTTCGGATACGGCAACCACCACTTCACCCCCGAGGTCATCTCCGGCTACGGTCAGACCGGCTCCCTGCTGAGCGTGGCGTCCGGCCGCGTCGCCTACGTGCTGGGGCTTCAGGGCCCGGCGGTGTCCACCGACACCGCGTGCTCCTCGTCCCTGGTGGCGGTCCACCAGGCGGTGCAGTCCCTGCGGCAGGGCGAGTGCGGGCTCGCCCTGGCCGGGGGAGTCACCGTGATGGCGACGACGCAGGTCTTCCGGGAGATGTCCCGGCAGCGGGGCCTGGCGCTGGACGGCCGGTGCAAGGCGTTCTCCGACACGGCCGACGGCGCCGGATTCTCGGAGGGTGCCGGGGTCCTGGTCCTTGAGCGGCTGTCGGACGCGCGGCGCAACGGACACCGCGTCTGGGCGCTGATCCGGGGCTCTGCGACCAACCAGGACGGCGCGTCCAACGGGTTGACCGCACCGAACGGCCCGGCGCAGCAGCGGGTCATCCGGGCAGCGCTGGCCAACGCCCGGGTGCGGGCGAGCGACGTGGACGTGGTGGAGGCCCACGGGACCGGTACGAAACTGGGTGACCCGATCGAGGCGCAGGCGCTGCTCGCGACCTACGGGCAGGACCGGGACCGCGACCGGCCGCTGTGGCTCGGGTCGTTGAAGTCCAACATCGGCCACACGCAGGCTGCCGCAGGCGTCGGCGGGATCATCAAGATGATCATGGCGATGCGGCACAGGACGATGCCCAGGACCTTGCACGTGGACGCTCCCACGACGCACGTGGACTGGTCGGCCGGGGCGGTGGAACTCCTGACCGGGACCGTTCAGTGGCCCAGCGCCCCGGGACGGCCCCGGCGGGCGGGCGTGTCCGCCTTCGGGGCCAGCGGCACCAACGCGCACCTGATCCTGGAGGAGGCGCCCGCCGAGGAGACGACGGCCGACGACGCCGGCTGCCCGGCGGACGATGCCGGGACGGTGGTGCCGTGGATCGTGTCGGCGCGCTCGGAGGGAGCACTGCGGGCACAGGCGGAGAGGCTGCGCGACTTCGTCGCCGCCGACGCGGTTCTGGACGCCGCCGCCGTCGGGCGGTCGCTGGCGACGACCCGTGCACGGTTCGAGCACCGGGCGGTGGTGCTCGGCCGGAACCGGGACGAACTGCTCACAGGCCTCGCATCGTTGAGTGAGGGCACCGAGTCCGCCGCAGTGCTGCGAGGAGTCGCCGGGGAACCCGGCGGTACCGTCTTCATGTTCCCCGGGCAGGGCTCCCGGTGGACCGGTGTGGCGGGACAGCTGTACGACAGCTTCCCCGTCTTCGCGCGGAGCCTCGACGAGGTCTGCGCACGCTTCGACGCACATCTCCCCTTCGCCCTGAAGCCCCTGCTCCTCTCCGAACAGCCCGCGGAAGACCTGGCCGACCGCACGGACATCGCCCAGCCGGCTCTGTTCGCCCTGCAGGTCGGCCTGTACGGGCTGATCACGCGGTACTGCCCGCCACCGGACCACCTGATCGGCCACTCGGTCGGCGAGATCGCCGCCGCCCACGTGTCCGGCGCCCTCGACCTCGACAGCGCCACCCGGCTCGTGGCCGCCCGCGGCAGGATCATGCAGACCGTCGACGAACGCGGCGCCATGCTGGCGGTACGCGCCCCGGAGAGCGACGTACGCGCCTGGCTCGCTCCGTACGACCGTGTCGGCGTCGCCGCCGTCAACGGCCCGGAATCGGTCGTCGTCTCGGGAGTCCGCGACCAGGTCCACGCACTCCGTGACCGCCTGATCACCGACGGAACGTCCGCGAAACTGCTCGGCGTCGGGCACGCGTTCCATTCCCCGCTCATGGACCCCGTCCTGGACGAGTTCGCGGCATCCCTCGGCGAGCTCGCCGCGAGCGGGCCGGCGATCCCGGTCGTATCGTCCCTGCTGGGCCGCGAGGCCACCCCCCGGGAGCTGATGTCCGTCGCGCACTGGGTGCACCACGTGCGCGAACCCGTCCGCTTCCACGACGCGGTGCGGCACGCTCGCGAGGCCGGGGCGAACGTCTTCCTCGAAGTGGGTCCCGGATCGACGCTCGCGAGCATCACCAAGGAAGCCTTCGCCCACGACGGCGTCGCCGACGCGGTGGTGCTGTCGGCGTCGCGACGGGACCGCGGGGCGGAGGAGGCACTCGTCGGCTCGCTGGCCCAACTGCACGTCCACGGCGCGAGCGTGGACCTGAGCCCGCTGTTCCCGACCCGCAAGCGGGTGGATCTTCCGACGTACGCGTTCCAGCGGCGGCGGTACTGGCTGGACTTCCTCGCCGGGACGGGAAGGGCGGACGTGGCCTCCGCCGGTCTCACGGCTTCGGACCACCCGTTGCTGAGTGCCGTGGTGGAGCACCCCGGCACCGACGAGGTGGTCTTCACCGGCCTGTGGTCCCTGCGCACCCACGCCTGGCTGGCCGATCACGCCGTGTTCGGCGCGGCCGTCGTACCGGCGACGGCCTACATGGACCTGGCGCTGTCGGCGGGCGCCTTCGTCGGTGCCACCGCGATCGAAGAACTCTCCCTGGAGGTCCCCCTGATTCTCCCCACGTCGGGGAGTGCGCAGGTGCGGCTCGTCGTCGGTGCCGCCGACGAGACAGGACGCCGCTCCCTGGACGTGTTCTCGCGCTCCGGCGACGACGGCCGGCCGAGCGGCGGCTGGACCCGGCACGCCACGGGGAGCCTGGCCCCGAGCGCACCGCGAACGCCCGCGGTCACCGAGGACGCGCTCCCCCTTGCCGTGTGGCCACCGGTCGGGTCGCAGCGGCTCGGCATCGCGGGCCTGTACGACTCCTTCGCGGACGCGGGCTTCGACTACGGCCCCGCGTTCCGCGGGCTGCGCGAGGTGTGGCGGCGGGGCGAGGACCTCTTCGCCACCGCCACGCTGCCGGTGGCCACCGACGGTTCGGCCGGTGGCGGGTTCGCCCTGCATCCGGCACTGATCGACTCCGTGCTGCACGCGGCGGTGGCCGGCGGGGTCATCCAGGTGGACGACGGCCGGGGCTGGATGCCCTTCTCATGGTCCGGGGTGGACCTGACCGGCAGCTGCGGCCCGACCGTGCGGGTGCGGATCTCCCCGGCCGGCGACGGCGTCGTGTCCGTGGTGATCGCCGACGAACACGGCCGAGCGATCGCCCGCGTCGGGGCACTGACGTTCAGGCCTGCCGGTCCCGAGCAGGTGCGCGCGGTGCGCGGCGGGCACGGGCTGTCGATGTTCGAAGTGGGGTGGCGGCCGGTCCGGCAGAGCGACGGCAGAACCCCCCGCGGGCCGTGGGGTGTTCTCGGCTCGAAGGACGGTCTGGCCGGCCGGCTCACCGGGGTGGGCGACGCGCCCGCCGTGCACCTCGCCTCCATGGACGACGTCCTCCCGGGCGAGTCACTCTCCCACATCGTCCTGTGCCTGGACGACTTCGTCGCGGACGACTCCGCCCCGCTCGCCGCTGCCCGGGACGCGGACCTCGACGTCCTCGACCGGGTCCGGCGTTTCCTCGCCCAGGAACGGCTCACCGGGACGACTCTGGTCCTCCTCACCCGCCTGGCCCAGGACACCGGTGGCGGGGAGCGCGTCGAAAGCCTCCCGGGCGCGTCCGTGTGGGGCCTGATGCGCTCCGCCCAGACCGAGCACCCCGGGAGGTTCCGGCTGGTGGACATCGACGACGAGGAAGCGTCGTGGGAACGCCTCCCCGACGCGCTCGCCATCGGTGAGGACCAACTGGCGCTGCGCGACGGCACGTACCTCGCCCCCCGTATGACACCGGCCTCACCCGCGCACCGGCAGATCGAGCCGCCCCCGGCCGGGCCCCACCGGCTCGGCATCCCGGCCAAGGGCACGCTGGAGAACCTGGCGTGGGTCCCCTGCCCCGAGGTCGAAGAGCCCCTCACCAGCGGTCAGGTGCGCGTCGCCGTGGACACGGCGGGACTCAACTTCCGCGACGTCACGATCGCCCTCGGCCTGGTGGACCGTACGGCCATCGACGCAGGGCTCGGCAGCGAAGGCGCCGGAACCGTCCTCGAGGTGGCGGACGACGTGACCCGTCTGTCGCCCGGCGACCGCGTGACCGGCATCTTCACCGGCGCCTTCGGCCGCGTGGCCGTCGCCGACCACCGCCTGCTCATGCCCGTCCCCGACGGGTGGAGCAACGCCGAGGCGGCGTCCGTGCCGGGCGCCTTCCTCACCGCCTACCACGCGCTCTTCCACCTGGGGAAACTCAAGAAGGGGCAGCGGATCCTCATCCATGCCGCGGCGAGCGGCGTCGGCATGGCCGCCGTCCAGCTGGCGCAGCACATCGGTGCCGAGACGTACGCCACCGCGAGCCCCGCCAAGTGGCCGGCCCTGCGGGCCATGGGACTGGACGAGGATCACCTGGCCTCGTCACGGGACCTGGAGTTCGCGGGCAGGTTCCTCGACTCCACCGGCGGCCGTGGTGTGGACGCCGTGCTGAACTCCCTGGCGCACTCGTTCGTCGACGCCTCGCTGACCCTGCTTCCCGGCGGCGGGAGCTTCATCGAGATGGGCAAGACCGACATCCGCGACGCCCTGCGGGTGGCGGCCGACCACCCCGGAGTCGACTACCAGGCCTTCGACCTCTACGAGGCGGGCCCGGACCTGATCCACGAGATGTTCCAGGCCGTCATGGCACTGTTCCACGACGGCCGGGTGCACCTGAACCCGGTCTCCGTCCGGAACATCCGCGACGCGCGCCAGGCGTTCCGCGAGATGAGCCGGGGACGGCACACCGGAAAGCTCGTCCTTGAGCTGGGCGACGGGTTCGGCGGCGGTACTGTCCTGGTCACCGGCGGGACCGGCGGAGTGGGTTCGCTGGTGGCGCGGCACCTCGTGGCCGAACACGGCGTGCGCAGCCTGGTGCTGGCCAGCCGCCGGGGCATGGCGGCCGACGGAGCCTTCGAGTTGGTCTCGGACCTGACGGGCGCGGGCGCGAGGGTCCGCGTCGTGGAATGCGACGTCGCGGACCGGTCCGCCGTGGCGGAGCTGCTCGCCGACATGCCCCGGGGGTACCCGCTGACGGCGGTCGTGCACGCGGCGGGCACGCTGGCGGACGGCACCGTCGCGTCGCTGACCACGGAAAGCCTCGACCAGGCGCTGCGCGCCAAGGCCGGCGGCGCGGTCAACCTGCACGAGCTGACCAGGGGACACCCCCTGACGGCGTTCGTCCTGTTCTCCGCCCTGGCGGGGACGCTCGGCACCGCAGGGCAAGCCGCCTACGCCGCGGCGAACGGGTTCCTGGACGGTCTGGCGGCGCACCGCAGAGCATCCGGCCTCGCCGGCACCTCGCTGTGCTGGGGCTGGTGGGAGCAGCGCAGTGGCATGACCGACCACCTGAACCAGGCCGACCTCTGCCGGGTACGGCGGATGGGCGTCGCCGGGATGCCGACCCCCGAGGCGCTGGCCCTGTTCGACTCGGCGTGCGCGATCGACAAACCGGTCCTCCTTCCCGCCCGGTTGGACCTCTCCGCGCTGCGGATCAGGCCCCGCGAAGAGCAACCGGTCCTGCTGCGCGATCTCGTCGACGCCGGCCGTCCACGCCGCGCCCGGGCGGCCGCGACCGGGCAACAGACCGCGCACGGCCTTCTGGCCGAGCTGGCCACGCTGCCGGCGGACGAGGCGGAGGCCGCCGTCCTCGCCTGGGTCCGCGACCAGGTCGCCATCGTGCTGGGACACCCCTCCGGCACGGCCGTCGACGTGGACCAGGCGTTCACCCCCATGGGATTCGACTCGCTGACCTCCGTCGAGCTGTGCAACCGCCTGGTCTCCGCAACGGGGCTGCGCCTGCCGTCCACACTCGTCTTCAGCTACCCGACACCACGGGAACTGGGGCAGCACCTGTCCGGTCTGCTGCGCCCGGCGGCGCGGACGGAGTCGGACGCGGACGCGGAGATCCGGGACGCGCTGCGGACCGTCTCGATCGACAGCCTGCGCGGTGCGGGCCTCCTGGAACAGGTGCTGGCCTGCGCCGGCCCGAACCGGCCGGACGCCGACGGGCGGCCGGACCCCGGAGCGGAGGAACTGGCGGGCCTCGGCCTGGACGCACTGGTCGACCTCGCCCTGGACGAGAGGGGGAAGTGACGTGTACAACTCCAGGGATCGCACCGCGGACGGCGCGGACCGGGTCCAGCGCGCGCTCCGCACGCTGCTGGAGGAGCGCGACCGCCTCCGGCAGGAGAACGACGCACTGAGGGCCGGGCGCGCCGAGCCGATCGCCGTGCTCTCCATGGCGTGCCGCTACCCGGGAGGCGTCTCGTCGCCCGAAGACCTCTGGCGCCTGGTGCGCGACGGCCGCGACGCCGTGGCCGAGTTCCCACAGGACCGAGGATGGCGGGACGTGTACGACCCGGATCCCGATGCCGTCGGCCGCTCCTACACGCGCCACGGAGGGTTCCTGGCCGACGTGGCGGGCTTTGACGCGGGCTTCTTCGGCATCAGCCCCCGTGAGGCGCTGGCCGTCGATCCGCACCACCGGTTGCTGCTGGAGACCTCGTGGGAGGTGTTCGAGCGGGCCGGCATCGTTCCCGCCGAGGTGCGCGGCGCCGACGTCGGCGTCTTCACCGGGGTGAGCTCCTCCGAGTACGGGTGGCGATTCCTGGGGGCGGACCGCGACGAGTTGGAGGGACACCTGTTGTACGGCAGCGCGCTGAGTGTCGCATCCGGCCGGGTGGCGTACGAACTGGGCCTGACCGGCCCGGCCATGTCCCTGGACACGGCATGCTCGTCGTCCCTGGTGGCCCTGCACCTGGCGGCGCAGTCACTGCGTTCGGGGGAGTGCTCGCTCGCGCTGGCGGGCGGGGCGTCGATGATGCCGACCCCGGCGATCTTCGTGGAGTTCTCCCGGCAGCGGGCCCTGTCCCCCGACGGCAGGTGCCGGGCGTTCGCGGACGGGGCCGACGGCACCGGCTGGGCAGAGGGGGTGGGCGTGCTGCTCCTCGAGCGGCTGTCCGACGCCCGCCGCAACGGGCACCCGGTGCTGGCCGTCCTGCGTGGCTCGGCGGTGAACCAGGACGGGGCCAGCAACGGGCTGACGGCCCCCAACGGCCGTGCCCAGGAGAAGGTGATCCGCAAGGCCCTGGCGAACGCGGGGGTCTCCGCCACCGAGGTGGACCTGGTCGAAGCCCACGGCACCGGAACGGTACTGGGCGACCCCATCGAGGCCGGCGCCGTGCTGGCGACCTACGGGCAGGTCCGGGCGCGGGACACGCCCCTCTGGCTGGGGTCCCTGAAGTCGAACATCGGTCACGCCCAGGCAGCCGCCGGGGTCGGCGGCGTGATCAAGGCCGTGCTGGCCATGCGCCACGGCTGGCTGCCGAAGACCCTGCACGTGGACGCGCCCTCGCGGCACGTGGACTGGTCGTCCGGGGCAGTGGAGCTGCTGGTGGAGGGCCGGGAGTGGCCCCGGCCGAACGGTCCGCGGCGGACCGGCGTGTCGTCGTTCGGGGTCAGTGGCACCAATGCCCACGTCATCCTGGAGGAGGAGCCTGCGCAGGAGCCGGCGGAGCGCGGTGGCCCGGGCCCGGCGGTGGCCGGTGGGCTCGTGCCGTGGGTCGTCTCGGGCAGGGACGCGGCGGCCCTGGCGCGGCAGGCGGGCAGGCTGCGCGACTTCGCCGCCGCCGATGCGGGCACGGACATCGCCGATGTCGGCTGGTCGCTGGTGTCCAGCCGGTCGCGGTTCCCGCACCGCGCGGTGGTCCTCGGCCGGGACCGGGACGAGCTGCTGGACGGTCTGGCATCGCTGCGCGACGGCGCGGACTCAACCGGGCTGGTGCGCGGTGTTGCCGCGGACCTCGGCGCCGTCGTCTTCATGTTCCCCGGTCAGGGCTCGCAATGGGCAGGCATGGGACGGCAGTTGTACGCCACCTTCCCGGCTTTCGCACACACCCTCGACGCGTGCGCCGCAGCCCTGGCCGAGTGGACCGACTGGTCGCTGCTCGACGTGGTCCTCGGCGCCGGTGCAGCACCCGCACTGGAGCGGGTGGACGTGGTTCAGCCGGCGCTCTTCTCGGTGATGGTGTCCACGGCCGCCCTGTGGCGGTCCTGGGGCGTCGAACCGGCCGCGGTGGTGGGACACAGCCAGGGCGAGATAGCCGCCGCCCACGTGTGCGGTGCGCTGTCGTTGCGTGACGCCGCCAGGATCGTGGCGCTCCGCAGCAAGGCCCTGATCGATCTGGTCGGCCACGGTGGGATGGCGTCCGTCGCGGAGTCCGTGGACCTGGTGGAGGCGCGTCTCGCCCCGTGGGGCGATCGGCTGAGCGTGGCCGTCGTCAACGGCCCCCGCGCGGTGGTGGTGTCCGGGGCAGCGGACGCACTCGACGAGTTCGTGGAGAAGACGAACGCCGAGGGTGGCCAGGCCCGGAGGATACCGGTGGACTACGCGTCCCATTCGCCTCAGGTGACGCGGGTCCGCGACCAGGTGATCCGGCCGCTGTCCGACGTGAAGCCGAAGACGTCGGCCCTTCCCTTCTACTCCACCCTGCACGGCAGGAGGATCGACACGGTGGAGCTGAACGGTGACTACTGGTACGGCAACCTGCGCGAAAGGGTGCGCTTCGAGACCTCCGTCCGGCGGCTGACCGCCGACGGCTACCGGGTGTTCGTGGAGATGAGTCCCCACCCCGTTCTGACCTACCCGGTGCAGGAGATGGTCGAGGACCTGGACGACACGGTGGTCCTGGGCTCCTCGCGGCGGGACCGGGGAGAGGTGGACGCAGTGGTCGGCTCCCTCGCCCAACTGCACACCCGGGGTGGGGCCGTGGACTGGAGGGGCCTGTTCGGAGAGCGGCAGCGGGTGGACCTCCCCACCTACGCCTTCGAGCGGCAGCGGTACTGGCTGAGCCCCTCGCCCACGGCGGTGGCGGTGGAGGTGCCCCCGGCGCGACCGTCCTCGGGTGACCACCGTCCCCTCTCCCTGCGGGACATGCTCGCCGACCGGCCCGATGCCGACGCGGAGGCGATCGTCCTCGACCACGTCCTCGAAAGGGCCGCCACCGTCCTCGGACACGCCTCCGGTGAAACCCTGGATCCCGATGGGGAGTTCAAGCACTTCGGATTCGACTCGCTCCTCTCGGTGGAACTGAGCAAACGTCTCGCCGCGACGACGGGACTCAGGCTGAGGGCGAACCTGGTGCTGCGGTACCCGTCACCGAGACTGATCGCCCGGCACATCGTGTCCGCGATGGCCGAACGCGGCCCGTCTTCGGCTGACTCGCCTCCGGGAGGGTGACGGAGATCTGTGAATTCCATCTGTTCCCGGCCTTATTGCTGAGGGGTTGATCCGAGTGCGTTCGTTCGGTGCGTCGTCCGCGCATAAAGGGATGTGGCTGGCGCAGAAGATGTCCCCTGACATGCTGAACCATGCACTGGCCATGTGGGAGGTGGACGGTGAGCTGGACGCGGCGGTCATGGAATCGGCGATGCTGCGCGTGCTGGACGAGGCGGAGGTTCTGCGCGTCACGTTCGTGGACGACGGGAGCGGACTGCGCATGGTGCCCCGGGAACTGGGGGACTGGCGGCCGTTCCGTCTGGATCTGAGCGCCGAGGCCGACCCCGAGCAGGCCGCGCGCGAAGCACTGGCCGACATGGTGCGGCAGCCGTTCGACCTGGAGCGGGACCTGCTCTTCCGGCTCGGCGTGGTCACACTCTCGGCGGCCCGCTCCCTCGTGGTGATCTCCTACCACCACCTCGTATCGGACGGATACGGCGCCGGCGGCCTGCTGTCGCGCCGCATCGCCGAGGTGTACAGCGCGCTGGTGCGGGGCTCGGACGTGCCGCGGCCGCCGCACCCCTGGGACGCCGAGTCCTACGCGGCCCTGTCCGAGGAGTACGCCGCCTCCGAGGAGTTCGCCGACGACACCGGCTTCTGGCGCGACTATCTGGCGCACGCGCCGGCACCCGCCCAGGTCCCGGGCCCCACCCTGTCCGACGCGCGGCGCGCCGCGCTCTCCGAGCCGATGAGCGGCGCCGACCGCTGGTCGGAGGTGGCCGGCTCCATCGGGATGGCGAGCCGAACGCTGACCGTCCCGCGTGCGGAGGCGGACGCGTGGACCGAGACCGCCAAGTCCATGGGCGTGTGGATGTCCTCGCTGCTGACCGCGGCCGCGGCGGTCTTCCTGCGCCACCGCTGCGACCGCCCCGAGTTCCTCCTCTCGCTGGCCGTGGGAAACCGGGCCGGGGCGGCGGGCCGGACACCCGGTCTCGCGGTGAACGTGGTGCCGGTACGCATGAGGGTTCCGCTCAGCGCGACCTTCGCCGGGGTCGCCGACGCGGTGGTGGACGAGACGTACGAGGTCTTCGGGCGGACCGCCTGCCACTACTCGGACATCCAGCGCGCGTGCGGCACCGTCCTGAGCGGCCGGGGCAGCTTCGGTGCCGTGCTGAACGTCGTCGACTTCGTGGAGCAGATCCACTTCGCCGGCCACCCGGCGCGCTACTTCTCCGCGACGACCGGCACCTTCGACGAACTGTCGATCGGCTTCTGCACCGACGGGAGCCCCGACAGCGACCTGTTCCTCCGGCTCGACGCCCCCGCGGGCCTCTACTCCCGCGCGGAGCTGCGCGTCATCGGCGAGGACCTGCTCGACCACATCCGGGCCGTGACGGCCGCCGCTGCGCACACGCCCGTCGGTGCGCTGGACGTGCTGAACGGCGCCGAGCGGGACCGCCTGCTGACGGAGCCGAACGGGACCCACGCGCCGCTGCCGGGCCTGACCGTTCCGGAGCTGTTCGCCCGCCAGGTGGCGCGGTCCCCCGACGCCGTCGCCATGATGTCCGGGAAGACCAGGGTGTCGTACGGAGAACTGGATGAGCGGTCGAGCCGCCTGGCCCGGGCGTTGCGGCGCCGGCGCATCGGACCCGAGGTCGTCGTGGCGGTGGCGTTGCCCCGATCGGTGGACCTGGTCGTCGCCCTGCTGGGGGTGGTGAAGGCGGGTGGCGCCTACCTGCCGCTCGACCCGGTGTCCGCGGCGTGGGGGAGCGACGGCCCGGCGGCACGCGTCCTGCTCACCGATACCGCGACCGCCGCAGCGCTTCCGGCCGGTCCGGACGTTCCGGTCCTGCTGCTCGACGACCTCCGGTCGGAAGCCGACGACGGGCCCGGCACGGTTCTGGCCCCGCCGCGTCAGGACGATCTGCTGGCGGTGATGTACGGCTCCCAACCGGCCGGTGCGGCCACCGGGGTAGCCGTGACGCACCGCAACGTGGAGCGGTTCGTGCTGGACCGCCACTGGCAGGACGGCGGCCGCGGCACCGTCCTGTGGCACGCGCCGCCCACCACCGACGCGCTCACCCTCGAGGTCTGGGTGCCGCTGCTCAACGGCGGGCGGGTCGTCCTTGCTCCTTCCGGGGAACCGGACGCCGACGCCCTGCCCGAGTTGCGGGAAACCGAGGGGGTCTCCACGGTCTGGCTGCCCGCGGGCCTGTTCTCGGCGGTCGCGGCCGAACGCCCCGGGCGCCTCGCCGGGCTGCGCGAGGTGTGGACGGGTGGAGACCGCGTCTCCGCGGCCGCGGTACGACGCGTGCGCCGGGCCTGCCCCGAGCTGACGATCGTCAACGCCCACGGCACGGTGGAGTCGGGCGTGTTCGCCGCCTGCCACCGTGTGACCGCGGACGAACCCGCGCACCGGGCGGGCTCCCTCGGCCGCCCCACGGACAACACCGCCCTCTACGTCCTGGGACCGGGTCTGGCGCCGGTCCCCGTAGGCGTGGCGGGCGAGCTGTACGTGGCCGGACCCGGCGTGGCGCGAGGTCTTGCCGGGCGACCCGCGCGGACGGCGGAGCGGTTCGTACCCTGCCCGTTCGGCCCGCCCGGCGGGCGGATGTACCGGACCGGAGACCGGGCGCGGTGGGACGGCGACGGCCTTCTCGAGTACGTCGGACGGGGCGACGCCCAAGCGGACATCCGCGGTTTCCGGGTCGAACTGGCCGAGGTCGAAGAGGCTCTGTCCGAGTATCCCGGGCTCGCCCGGTCGGCCGCCGTCGCCATGTGGGACGACTCCGGGCAGCAGAGGCTGGTGGCCTACGTGGTCCCGGGCGGCGGAGCCCGCTTCTCGAGCGGGGGACTCCGCCGGTTCGCCGCGGGGCGGCTGCCGGAGTCCATGGTTCCGTCGGCGTACGTGGTGCTGGAACGCCTGCCGGAGACGGCGGGCGGAAGGGTGGACCGGGCGGCGCTGCCGGAGCCGTCGCACGACGACGGGTCCTACCGGTCACCGCGCAACCACACCGAGCGGGTCCTGGCCGACGCGTTCGCGGACGTGCTCGGGGTGGAACGGGTCGGCATCGACGACGACTTCTTCGACATCGGCGGCAACTCGCTGCGGGCGATCAGACTGGTCGGCCTGATCCGCGCGGAGCTGAACCAGGAGGTGTCCATCCGCAAGCTCTTCGCGGCGCGCACCATCGCCGGTCTGTCGGACATGTGGGGGGACGTGGCCCGGTCGAGCAGGCCCGCACTCCGCAGGAGGACGAAGGACGGCGAACCCCTGTGAATCCCGGCGCGGTCCGGCGCGTCCGCGGCCGGGTGGTGCGCCTGCCGCGAGCCGGCGGCCATTCCCCATACCCGTCGGGCCCGGGACAATGGGAGGGAACGACTTCGCCGTCCCGCCGACGGGACACACCTGCCCGGACCGCACGAACGGACGGCCTCCAGGGAGCACCGGGAGAACGGCGTGCTTCGGCCGAGTCCGGACGTACCCGAACGGCCCGTCGTGCCGCTCTGCTTGGCGGGGCGACCGATGGAAATCCGAGCCCGCCCCGACGTTGGCCCTTCTGGGAGCGGAACTTTGCCGGTCGACGATGCGGACAGCGCATCGCGCAGTCATGCCAGCGGGAGAATTCTCTATGAGTCATCGTGAACACGAGATCTACGACGTGGTCGGCATCGGGTTCGGCCCGTCCAACCTGTCGCTCGCCATCGCCCTGCAGGAGTACCGGACGAGCGGTCTGGACAAGGAGGTCAGCGCACTCTTCCTGGAGCGCCAGTCCTCCTTCGGCTGGCATCGCGACATGCTCCTGCCGTCGGCGACCATGCAGATATCCTTCCTCAAGGACCTGGTCACCTTCCGCAATCCGACGTCGAGTTTCAGCTTCATCGCCTTCCTGCACGCGTCGGGGCGGCTCCCGCAGTTCGTCAACAACCAGGATTTCTTCCCCACACGCGAGGAGTTCCACCAGTACCTCGAGTGGGCGCAGGCCCGGGTGGCCGACGACGTGGTGTACGGCTCGGAGGTGACATCGATCCGGCTGGTTCGCGGCGACGCTCCGGAGACGGACCGTCTGCGACTGCAGGTCGCGGACGGTGCCCGCCAGGCCGGGCGTGGGGTGGAGGCACGGAACGTGGTCGTCTCCACGGGGCTGGTCCCGAGCATGCCCGAGGGAACCGAGCGGGACGAACGGGTATGGCACAGCTCCGAGTTCCTGGAGAAGTACCGCCGGACGGACCCGTCACGACTGCGGCGGGTGACGGTGGTCGGGGCGGGCCAGAGCGCCGCCGAGATCACCAGGTTCCTCTACGACGAGCTGCCACACGCCGAGGTGTACTCGGTCATCCCCTCCTACGGGTACTCCGTCGCGGACGACACCCCCTTCGCGAACCAGGTCTTCGACCCCGGGGCCGTCGACGACTACTACTTCGGCACCGAGCGGACCCGCGAGGCGTTCTGGCGCTACCACCGCAACACGAACTACTCGGTCGTCGACGACGAGGTGATCAGGGACCTGTACCGCAGGGCGTACGGCGACGACGTACGAGGCGTCGAACGGCTTCATTTCCTCAGCCTGACGAGGGTCACCGGGGTGAAGCGCGTCGGCGCCGAGACCCGCGTCTCGCTCCAGGTGGGTCCCGACGCCGAGGTACGCGAACTCGACTGCGACGCGGTCGTCTGCGCGACCGGCTACAGCGGGATGGAGCCCACCGGCCTGCTCGGCGATCTCGACCGGTACTGTGTACGCGACGCGGCGGGCCGGTACCGGGTCGAGCGGGACTACAGCGTCGTCACCGACCCGGAACTGCGGTGCGGCATCTACCTTCAGGGCGGAACCGAGCACAGCCACGGCCTGACCTCGTCGCTGCTGTCGAACATCGCCGTCCGAAGCGGGGAGATCGCCGACTCGATCGTCGCCCGGCGAGCCGAGTGGAACGCCGCGTGCCCGATCTCGGTGCCCGCGGAGGTCGGTGGCGACCTCTACTGAAGGCCCGCCCGACGAGGGGAACGCATATGAGGAGCCCGGCCGAAGAGCGGTGGATACGCCGCCTGCGCGACGACGGCGGCTGCGGGACGAAGCTGGTCTGCTTCCCGCACGCCGGCGGGTGGGCGAGCGCGTACGGCGGCTGGCCTCCGCGCCTGCCGTTGGGCACCGGAGTGCTCGCCGTCCGGTATCCGGGGCGCGAGGACCGGCTCAGCGATCCGTTCCCCTCCGGGTTGGACGCCCTCGCGGAGGACATCGCGGAAGCGCTTCAGGGGCTGACGGGGCACCGGCTGGTGCTGTTCGGCCACAGCATGGGGGCCTCGGTGGCTCATGAGGTGGCGCTGCGCCTCCAGAAGCGAGGGCGTCCCCCGGCCGCCCTGTGTGTGTCCGGCAGGCGTCCGCCGCACATGCTGGACGGCCAGCGGCGGCTCCTCGGCAGCGACGAGGAGGTCATCGCGGGGATCGTGCGCCTCGACGAAAGCCGTGCCGCCGTGTTCGCCGAACCCGAACTGCGTGAGCTCCTGCTCCCCGCGATCTGTGCGGACTACCGGCTGGTGGACGGATACGCCGGTGGTCACCGCCCCCCTCTCGACTGCCCGGTCTACGCCTACGCCGGCCAGGACGATCCCGAAGTGGCCCCGGAGCAGATGCGTGGCTGGGCGGACATGACCAACGCTGCCTTCCGGCTCCTGGTGCTGCCCGGCGGGCACTTCTACCTCAGAGCCGAGGAGAGCACGCTGCTGGCGGACGTGACGGAGGTACTCCGGCACGTCGAGGACCGCATGGACGAGCACTCCTGACGGGGCGACACGCCCTGCGCGCTCTGACCTGAGACAGCGTGGCAGGGCATGGAGCAGGACGGCAGCGCCAGGGGCGGCCGCCTGGCGAGGGTGGAGGGGACCTCACGTGTGGGGCGTCGTGCGCGACGGCCGGTGGCATCATCGTGGCGCCTTCCTCGACCCCGCGAGCCCGTCACCGCGGACCGGACGTGTACGGCCGATCGGCGTCGGACGGTCGCCGGCGGCGACCGGTTCCCCCGCGCCACCGACGGAAGGCCGCGACACGATGTCGCCGGCCCGTTCCCGGACCGTGCTCGGGGAAGCGGGGCCTTCCAGCCCGTGTGAAGCCGTGGTCGCCCACCGTGCCGACCGCGCCGACGGCGCGTATCGGCTGTTCGGGGCAGCGGCCCCGGGGGCGGGCGGGCCGCGGGGGTCCCGTTGTCGCCTGTGGCGCGCCAGAGTGGCGTGAATCGACGCTGGTTTTGGTGTCAGATGATGTCACCATGGCACTTGGACCCGGGACCGGTGCACGAACGCGAGTACGGCCGCTGAACCCGCACCGTGGGGCCGGTTC
Organism: Streptomyces sp. MUM 2J; assembly: GCF_022414535.1. GTDB lineage: Bacteria > Actinomycetota > Actinomycetes > Streptomycetales > Streptomycetaceae > Streptomyces. The sequence goes on along the minus strand of NZ_JADWYM010000016.1, from coordinate 18,416 downwards.
CGCTCCCATGACACGCTCCTGCGATCGCCGCACGCCGCGTTGCTACGGCTGCCGGGCCGAGCCGCGGGACGGCGGTGCGGTGACCCCGTGCAGGCAACGGAAGGTGTACGCGGCGGAGATGAGGGCCATGTGGTGGTACCAGCCGGGATACGAACGCCCCTCGAAGTCCAGCAGCCCGAAGTCCTGCTCCAGGGAATCGATCACGGCCGTGGTCCCGCCGGTCAGCGCGGCGATCTCTCCGACCGCCCCGAGGGTGTGGTGGGTGAGGCTGGTGAGCCACAGCCGGCGCGACTTGAGCGTGGGGCCCGTCTCCGTGAAGAGCCGGTAGGGAGGGCCGGGGGAGCGCCCCGGGGCGCTGCTCGGCAGGTGGACGAGCGACGTCTGGAAGCCGGCCACGCGCTGCTGTCCGTCGGGCAGGGGGACGACGTCGGTCTCCGGGCTCTGTGCGAGAACCAGGGCCCTCGCGCTCACCGGTGCCGGGGCGGCTTCGCAGACGGGCAGCACGGCGAGGTGCGGTGGCACCGCGACGACGACGTTACGGCGGCGCTTGGCGAGTCCGCGCAGCAGGAACCCCACGTCGGGTTCGTTGCTCATGTCGGCGAGGACGACGGAGGACGGGGAGTCCAGCCGGGCCGACAGCCGGTCGACGAGTCGGAGCGCGTGCGCCCACATCGGCCGGTAGTGCTCGGAGACCGGTACGCGCGCCTCCCTGCGCCGATCGGAATCCTGCGTCCAGGTCGTCGGCAGGTGCAGGCACCAGTCGACGGGAACCTGAGCCGCGCCCACACAGAGGAAGGCACCGAGTCCCAGCTGGCAGTTGAGGGTACGGCCCGAGTGCAGGTCGAAGTGGCGGTGGACACCCACCGACTTCTCACCACGTTTGGGCAGGACGGCCCGGCCGATGGACCACACGGGCTCGGGTCGCCGTTGCACCACCCATCGGGTGATTTCCTCCATGACGTCGTCGAAATCCCATGGGCTGAGACTGACGAACTGGCGCAGCGACTGCACGACGGACGGATCGCGGGAGATTCCGGCGGCAATTCTTCGTACCGACTTCTTGCCCGGTGTGACGAGTAACCCGCTCAGATAGGCGTGGGCCCACTTGCGTTGGTCGATCCGGCGTAAGCACTTGAAGATCGTCCTGATGAAGTGTTCCAGGGATTCTGAATGGACGGTGTACGCCGCATGCTGCGAAGGCGACGATGTCTGCGGTGGGGCCGTTTCCATGCCGCGACAACTCCCCCGGGGTCACTGGCCGTGTGACGGTGAGTGTAGAACGTGCTCCACCGTTGCACCACCGTTACATTCCTTGGCTTAATCCGGCACCTCGGGTGCGCGGGGTTCCGTGCACCGCGCAGCGCGGTCCGACGAGTCCGCTCGACGCGTACTCCTCGTCGGCATCGGTGTGAGTGGGCCGCGCCAACAACCCGTGACCTGCGGGAACGCGATGCGCCTGTGCCTTGTCGGAGCGGTGGACGGCCGCGGGGCGAGGCGGCGTCAGGGGCAGGGCGTGACGTGGTGCGACGCCTGGTGCGAAGCCCGGCCACCTCACGGGCCCGCTCCCCATCACGCCATCACTGCTCTGGATCGCGGCGTCAAGGGCGTGTTCGAACTCCGCAAAGTAGTGCTCGATGGTGCCAAGATCCTTGAACTGGTGCCGCTGCCAGGGTCTACTCATGGCCAGCAATTGGCCATCCCGCCAGCGCTGGGAAACGGACATTCGTCGGTTCGTTGAGGCCATTGCTGCTCAACGGCGGGCGGTGGTCAAAGTGCTTCGTATGCGTGCAGTAAAGCGAGGCGGACGCTTCCGCCTTCGATGGGAGCCACCGCAAACCCATTCGGTGTATCGATGCGTCGACGCGGGGGTATGATGGCAAATCGGATCGATGACCGTAACGAACCCAGAGCCCTCATATTCGGCAGGCCGGCAGAGGCCGCGCCGAGGAACCGCAGAGCCAGGGGAACGGATTCGCGGCGCGATCAAGTACTCACGACCAAGGTGGGGTTGCACATCCCCGCGGGACTCGCTTTCGAGGAGTGGGAGCACGCGGGTTGCCAACTCTCCGGGCTGCTCAACTCGTCGTCCTGGTGGCTGGGGGACTGGCTCGTATACGGCAAGGCCCACTACGCCGACCGCTATGAGCGCGGCATCCGCGCGGCGGGGCTCCAGTACCAGACGCTACGCAACTACGCATGGGTCTCCCGGAGGTTCGAACTGGACCGGCGGCGGCCCGCGCTCAGCTTCCAGCACCACGCCGAGCTGGCATCGCTACCGGTCGACGCGCAGGAGACCTGGCTGGATCAAGCCGAGCGGCTGCAGTGGAGCACCAAACAACTGCGCAACGCCATCCGGAGCGAGCGCGAAAGCAGCTCCCCGCAGCCGGACGTCGTGGCGGCCACGCGTCGGCTCGCCGTGCCTGGCAACCGGCTCCACTGGTGGCACAAGGCGGCGGCCCAGGCCGGCATCGAGTTGGAGGAGTGGGTGATGGCCACCCTCGACGCGGCCGCCAGGCGCGTGCTGGAGAACACGGACCGGCAGCTGTCCCTGGACTGAGTGAGCCCTTTCCACCCTCAACCGGAGCTGGTCAGATGAAGGTGGGGCCCGGCGCGGCTCGCACCGTCTCGGTCAGGCCGGGGGCGAGAGCGGCCGGTGGGCGCTACCTGTGACGGCGGCGGACTGACCGGCGCGGTGACGGACCACTCGGGGGTACGTCGACGTGCCGTGGGCCGGCGAGCACCAGGCCACCACCCCCACGCTGGTGAGCACCGTTGAGAAGACCTCAGTATGAGCCGTTCTGCTGCCACTCCTGTAGTGGTTGACAGTCATGGCCGTGATTTCCTGCCGGTGCTCCTTGAATATGTGAGAGGACTCCGCAGGCAAGACAGAAGTGAAATGTCGCACACGAATACGGAATTTCCTGCGGGAAGTATCCGTGCCGCGCCGCCGCGCCGCCGCGCCGTTCGTCGGCCGCCCCGTGGCACGCTCGAACTGCGGGCCCAGTATGGGGAGCGGAAGCACACCGCGTGGCCCGACTCCGGCCGGAGTCGGGCCACGCGGCAAGGTGGGGGCGGTTTCCATCTGTTCGGTCAACGTCGGTGGGCCTGGTGACCCTCACGTTCCGGGGGGCGGGTTCAGGGCCCGGTCCGGGGCAGCCTGCTCATGAGTTCGGCCGTCTCCCGATGCCGGCTGCACTCGCGTCCGCCGAACGATTTCTGCACCCGCTCGCGGACCTCGGCGGGTTGTTCCTGGCTGAGTTTGAACATGCCCTGGGCGCCCGTCACCGAGATCCGGAACGCGCCGACGCCGGAGACTATCCTCCGGAAGTAGCCGATCGATTCCGACTGGTCCCAGCCTGCACCGAATCGGGCCTCGTAGGACAGTGCCGTGGCCCGCACGACCTCCAGTGTCTCCTCAGGAGAATCGATCTTCTCCACCACACCGCGCACATGCGCCGAGGTGAAGTTCCACGTCGGTGCGGCCGGCGTCGTCCCGTACACCGTCGGTGAGACGTACGCGTGCGGCCCGGTGAAGGCCAGGAGTACGGCGTCTCCCGTTCTCATCGCCCGCCACTGGGGATTGGCCCGGTTCATGTGCCCGAGCAGGATCGCGCCCACGAGGTCGTCGGGCCAATCCCCGGTCGTTTCAGGGTCCGGGATCACGGGAAGGTGCGTGGCTGACGGGCCGTCATCGGCGCTTCCGTTGATTACCGCCAGTGCCAGCGGATTCTGGCGTATCAGGTCGGCTATCCATGAACCGTCCGGTTCGCGGTAGTGACGGGGAACGAACATCCGGACATCACACTCCTCGTGGGTCAGCGGTGTGGTCCAAGCACAGGTCCGACGTTTCGAAGACCCACCGCACACCCGCACGGCGTGCCGGTGTTCCGGGACGCTTCGACTGCTGTCCCGTCAGCGGGACGGTGCGGTGGAGTCCGGGACCTGACCGGCGAAGCGTCCGGGACGGGGTCGACGGAAGCACCGGTGTTTTCCGGAACCCGTTCCGGGCGTCGCGGTCCAGTGGGGCAGGAGAGGCGAGCGGGTTGTCTCAACGCGATGGGGAAGGCGCCTCGCAGTACTCGGCGTTGAGAATGGGGAGGACGGTCTCCGCTCCCCAGCTGCTGTTGTAGTTGAGGGTGATCTGGTGGCTTCCGTCCTCCGTGGTGGCGGCCAGGGTGAGCCATCCCACCATGCCGCCGTCGTGGTACCAGAACGGGGTGCCGCAGCTCGTCGTGAACCGTTCGATACCGAGCCCGTAGGACGAGCCCGGGAAGTCGGGATTGTCGACGGTGGTCTTCATGGCCTTCAGCTGTCGTGGCGGCAGCAGCTTCCCACGCATCAAGGCCCGGTAGAACCGGTTCAGATCACGCGTGCTGGAGATGATGTCGCCGTCGCCCCAACTCTGTGACGCGTTCAACTCGGTGACGTCGTCGATCCGGTCCGGTGCCGAGGGGAACAGTTTGGCGTACCCGCGGCCGCTCGGCCGGGGCAGGCGGACGCTGTCACCGGGGTTGGACGTGGCCTTGAGCCGCAGCGGCCTGAGGATCCGGTCGCGTATCTCGTCCTCGTACGACCTGCCGCCGATCTCCTCGACGATCAGCGCGGCCAGGATGTCGTTGGTGTGGGAGAACCAGTGTCTGGCACCGGGTTTGAACAGCGGCCGGTGGGAGAGGGCAACCTGCACCCGCTGCCCGGGAGTCAGGGTGTCGTACCGGTGCCGGAGATAGCCCTCGCCCACCATGTACGTCGCGACGTACTGCTCGTCGGCGAGGTAGTCGAACAGACCGCTGGTGTGGTTGAGGAGCTGCCGCACGGTGATCTCGCGGCCGTCGTTGCCGTTGCCCCGCACCAGGCCGGGCAGATGGCGCTCCACGCTGTCGTCGAGGCTGAGCCGCTTCTCCGCTTCCATCTGGAGGAGGACGGTTGCCACGAACGTGTTGGTGATGCTGCCGACGCGGAACCGTTCGTTCGTTCGGCGCGGCGCACCCGTGCTCAGGTTGCCCACGCCCGATGCCGAGGACCACACCCCGTGGGCGTCCCGCGCCTGGGCGGTCACGCCAGGGACACCGGCTGCCACGGCCGCGTCCAGCGCCCGCTGTGTGGCCCGGTGGCCCGTCGCCGGGGCCGCCGCTTCCTGTGACGCCTGGGCGGGAGCCGTGAAGGCGGTGGCCGCCAGCACCGTGGCCGCCGCCAAACCGACCATGCCGGCCTCGAAGCGCTTGCGTGTCGTCATTCCGTGCTCCTGGAGTCGTCCCTACTCGGCTGTACTCGGCTGTTCTGTGCTCGTGTGCCGTCCGTTGGCGGACGCACGTCACTCATGTGCGGGGCCGGAGGACGAGCGAGCTCGTCCGGGACCGGTTGGTCCGGCTCGGGAGCGCTCCGCGTCGCCGCCGTACCGAGGCAGGCGTGGATCCCGGTGCCCGCCTCGTCGGAGATCCGTCCCCTGCCTGCCAGCGGCACGGAGCACGGGACGCCATGGGAGGGCACCTTGGCCGGTTTCGGTATCACCGGATGCGTCCACGGGCCACTGCCGGGTCCGGGACGGGTGGCACGTCCGCCTCGCGGCGCAGGCCGGTGTGGTGCGCGGGCGGCGCCGCGCAAGGCGAAGTGTGCTCGGTCAGGACCCCGGTCCACGGGCAGCCGGGCGTCGGCGGAGCCGGGCCCCACACGCTCGACCAGACGGCGGGCTCTGGGCGTGGCCGACGCGGAGGCAGTCGACGGTCGGCGAAGGCGGGGTGCCGCTGGCCATCGAAGTCCCCTCTCGTCCCCCCGTGAACGGCACCACGAGAACACACACATCAGCACCCGGGCAACGGTCCCGGGCGCGTCCCGCGGCCGCCCCGGCGACGGCCGGGCCGCGCGCCCCGAAGCCGGTCTCCGTCCGGCATGCCCCGCCGCCGTCCCGCGGCATCGTCCCGCCGACGGGACACAGGTCACGTCCGGCAGCGGATCGGCGCGGGCACCGGCATCGTCTTGACCGCCCGATCCGCTTCCATGAACGTGGTGGTTCTTCAACGACGTTGGAGGAGCGCAGGTGGGAAGGGGAAGCGGCATGGGACACACCGGCATGGACGCGGACGTGGTGATCGCGGGCGCCGGGCCGACGGGCCTGATGCTCGCCTGCGAGCTGCGCCTGGCGGGCGTCGACGTGGTGGTGGTCGACCGGCTCGCCCAGCGGACGGGAGAGTCCCGGGCCGGAGGCATGCACTGCCGCACCCTCGAAGTTCTGGACCAGCGCGGAGTCCTGGGCCGCTTCCTGGCGGCGGGCGACCTGACGCCGGTCGGTCACTTCTCCGGACTCATGCTGGACTTCGACGGGTTGGAGACCCGGCACCCCCTCCCGCTGATGATCCTTCAGTCCGCCATCGAGCGGCTGCTCGAGGAGTGGGCCGCCGGCCTCGGCACACGGGTGCGCTGGTCGTCCGAGGTGGTCGGAGTCCGCCAGGACGAGGACGGCGTGGCGGTCGAGTTGCGGACGGCGGATGCGGCCCCCGTGACGCTGCGGGCCCGCTACCTCGTGGGGTGCGACGGCGGACGCAGCACCGTGCGCAAGCTGTCGGGCATCGCCTTCCCCGGCACTCCGGCGACGATGACCGCGCTGATCGGCGACGTCGAACTCCCCGACCTGCCCGAGGACTACATCTGGGCGCGGCGCTGCGCGACCGGCGACTACTCGGCGATCTCGCTCGAGCCAGGCTGGTACCGGGTGATCACATCCGATCACGACCAGGTAGTGGACCGCGACGAACCCGCGACGTTCGAGCAGCTTCGCCAGTCGCTGATCAGGCTCGCGGGCACCGACTACGGCATGCGCCGGCCCAGGTGGATCTCCCGGTTCGGCGACGCCGCACGGCAGGCCGCCCGGTACCGCGCGGGCAGGGTCCTGCTCGCGGGCGACGCGGCGCACATCCACTTCCCGGCGGGTGGGCAGGGCCTGAACACCGGAGTGCAGGACGCGGTCAACCTCGGCTGGAAACTTGCCTCGGTGGTGCGCGGCCAGACACCGGAGAGCCTGCTGGACACCTACCACACCGAGCGCCATCCCGTCGGGGAGCGGGTCCTGCAGAACACCCGGGCGCAGGCGGCCCTGGCCCGCCCGGGCGCCCAGACCGACGCGCTGCGCGACGTGTTCGGTTCACTGCTGGTGCTCGACGACGTCAATCGGCGGCTGCGCGAGATGCTCACCGCACTGGACATCCGGTACCCGGTCGGCGACGGTCACCCTCTGGCGGGCCGCCGGGTCCCGGACGCCGGTCTCAAGGCGCCCGACGGTACCTCGCGCGTCTACGAGCTGCTGCACGCCGCTCGCCCCGTCCTGCTCGACCTGCACGGCAGCCCCGAACTGGTGACGGCCGTCGAAGGCTGGGCGGACCGCGTCGACCTCGTCGAGGCACGCAGCGAGGACGAGCAGTGGGCCGTCCCGTCCCGCGGCGAGATCCCCGCTCCCGCCGCCGTCCTCATCCGTCCCGACGGACACGTCGCCTGGGCGGCCGCCACCGGTCGTGCGCCTGACACCTCCGCGCTCCGGACCGCCCTCACCACCTGGTTCGGTCCGGCGCGGCAGAGCTGAGACGCCGGCCCGGACAACAGACCCACCTGAACGACAGTCTGAGGGCGGCGCCTCAAGATCCTCGCGTGGTCTCGACGGCGCCGTCGTCCCCGCCCCCCGCTCACCGTCGCCGCAGCGTCCCCGGACCGGTTCACCGGGCGGTCGGACCCGTGATCCGTGGGTGCCGGGTACGGACGCGCCACCGGATCCACGGTCTCGGCGGGCGCGGACCGCTGCCGGTTCGGCCCGGGGCCGAGCTGCCCGGGGACGAACTCGCTGACGTGCCCCGGCGGCCGGCTCGCGGCGACTGTTGCGGACGGGCGGCCCGGCGGATCGGACGTGCCGCAGGATGCCGGCGGGACAACGGCGGGGCGGGCGGTCGCGGGCACGCGGCCCTCATGTCTCCTGCTGCGTCCGTCGGGTTGCCCCGTGGTGGTCACGGCGACGGCGGAAGAGCGCGCGGTACTCCCTCGGCCGCTGGCCCGTGTGCCGGGTGAAGATGTCGCTGAACGCCCCAGGGTCGTGGTACCCGACATCGGCAGCGATGCCTGAGACGGTTCTGTCGGTCGTCTCCAGCAGGAGTCTGGCCCGCCGTACCCGGGCCGTCTGAAGATACGCGAGCGGCGTCTGGCCGGCTTCGTCGCCGAAGCGGCGCAGCATGGTTCTCGTGCTGACGTGGAACTCCTGGGCAAGGGTGGGCAGGTCATAGCGAGTACTGAGGTTCCGGTCGAGCCACCTTTTGACGCTGAGCGAGAAATCCCTGCCCACCGTGGGCAGGAGCTCCGAGTCGACATAGGGAGCCTGCGTGGAACGTGCGTCATCGACAAGCGCGATGCGCGCGGTACTGCGGGCGACGCGGGGGCCGTCGTGCTCGCGGATCAACTGCAGTGCGAAGTCGTACATGGCGCTGAAGGCCGCCGTGGTCGTCACCCCTCCGTCGGTCACGACCAGGCGCTCCGGGCGGAGTCGCACGTCGGCATACCGGTGGGCGAACCGGTCCGCGAACAACCAGGACGTGGTCGCTTCGCGCCCGCCGAGCAGCCCGGCTTCGGCGACCAGGAAGGCGCCCACGCAGATCGATACGACAGCGGTCCCCGAGGCCGCTTGCGATCGGATCGACTCCACCTCCGGTCCCAGGTGTGCGAGCGTTGCGTCGAGGTCGAGCGCGGGTGAAAGCTCGAAGCCCGGCACGATCAGGACGTCCACCGGGCGAACCGCCGAGACGTCGATGGCCGAGCCGCCGGAGGCGACCACACGCCGCCGTGGCGAGACGACCGACGCCTCGTAGGACGGCTGTACCGCCCCTCGCGCCGCGGCGACGTGAGTGGCCATCGCCATGAGGTCGGGGACTCCGAATATCTCCGAGGCGAAGCAGCCGGGGTAGGCCAGCACACCGACTCGCAGCGGACTCATACGGCCCTCCCGTGTCGTGAACGGTTGGCGATATTACCCGGACACATGGCGATGCCGCCGATTCCCAGGAGGCCGGCCACTCACGATCATCTCGTTCATGACCATGATGCGAGGACAGAGCGACCCCTTGGACGACTTCGTGCGGCGAGTCGTCAGCGTCGACGGGGTGGACAAGACCGTGTACGTCGCCGGATCGGGACCGGCGGTCGTTCTCATGCCCGAGATGCCGGGTATCAGCCCTGATGTCGCGCGGTTCGCGCGTTGGGTACGCGATGCCGGACTCTCCGTGTACATGCCTTCTCTTTTCGGCGTCGACGGTGCCTATCCGCTCGCCGAGGCGCAGGAGACCGTCGTGCGTCGCGCGTGTGTCAGCGCCGAGTTCCGGGCGTTCGCCGGTGGAGGCACCAGCCCCGTCGCCGCGTGGCTGCGTGGCCTCGCCCGCCTGGCGCACGCCGAGTGCGGCGGGCCCGGCGTCGGCGCCGTCGGTCTGTGTTTCAGCGGCAACTTCGCCTTGACCATGGCGCTCGAACCCGCTGTCATCGCACCGGTGGTCAACCATCCGTCGCTTCCGCTCGACGATCCCGGTGGTCTGGAGATCAGCGACGAGGACGCTACTGCCGTGGCCGAGCGCGTAGCGCGAGACGGACTGAAGGTTCTCGCCTACCGCTTCGACAACGACAGGTGGTGCACGGGCCGGCGGTTCGCGGCTTACCGGGCGCTGCTCGGGAACGCGTTCGACGGCCGCGTACTCAAAGGCGAGACGGCGAACACGAACCCTCCGCCCTTCTTCCGTGACGTCGTCGGTTGCGCCCACAGCGTCGTCACGGCCCACCTCGTCGACCAGGACGGTCACCCCACGGTGCAGGCCCGGGACGAGATCATCGCCTTCCTGGCCGAACGACTCGGGGTGCGGTCGGTATGAGTCCCCGGTGCTCCGGCAGCCGGACGATGCGGCGGAGCGCCGGCGCTTCCCGCTGCGAACCGGGCTTCGGTACAGGGCCACTCATGGCCACCCTCGACGACCGCGAGTGACGCAGGCCGCCCAGGCTTCGATGGCGCGCAGGGCGGCCGGGGTGCCGGGTGCGGCTGGGGCCGGCCCGGGTGGGGCGGGGCCGTGAAGGTCGCGGCCTCTGCCCCACCCGGCGACCGTTCGCCTTGACGGGGGCGACGGCGTGGACGTGGCGTGAGCCCGATGCTCTGCCCGCGAACGCGGTGATCTTCCGCAACGCCCTGGACGCCTCCGAGGCCAGGGCCGGCCGTTGCCGGTGGACGGTCTACTTGGATTCGACGCGTCCGACCGGGTCGGGGCTGGTCGCCAGCGCGTCGCACGCCGCCTGCCACGCGGTGTCGCCGGGGCGGAGCCGGGTGCGGAGGTAGGCCGCGGTGAGGTGTGCGAGCGCGGCGACCAGCCTGGGGTTCTCGTCGGTGGTCTCGGCGGCGTCGTATCCGGCGATCCCGCCGAGTCCGTGTTCCGCGCCGAACAGGGTGAGCAGGGTCATGGGGCCGGGGGCGAGGGTGTAGGGGTCGGTGTGCCAGGCCGGACCCATGTCGGTGAAGTGCCGGGAGTCGTCGTTGTCGCCGGCGACGACCAGCGTGGGCGCGGTCATCGTGGAGAAGTCCATGGTCCGGAGGAACGGGGTCTTCTCGGCCATGAGCCCGGTCAGGACCTCGCCGCCCCTGCCGGGTGCGGCGAGCAGCACGCCCGTCCTGATGCGGGGCTCGATGAGGTTCGCCTCCTGCCCGGTGTCCGGATCGGTGATCCGGGCGCCCAGCAACTGGCTCGCGGTGAAGCCGCCGAGCGAGTGTCCGGCGACGGCGACCGAGCCGTGGTCGATCCGGCCGGCGAGCAGCGGCACGGTCTTCTCGATCGCCTCTAGCCGGTCGAGGACGTACGTCATGTCCCCGGCCCGCGAGCGCCAGAAGAAAGGCGCTCCCGGCAGGTCGGCCAGTTCGCCGGCCAGGGTCCTGGAGCTGAGGTGGGTGGGCTGGATGACGACGAAGCCCAGGGCCGCCCAGAGGTTGGCGAGCGGCCCGTAGCCGTTCAGGGAGGAGAGGTTGTGTGAAGGGCCGTGGCCGTGGGAGAGCAGGATCGTGGGCAGGCCGGTCCCGTTCACGGGTGCGGTGACGCGCAGCTGGAGGTCCACGGGCCGTCCTGGTGGGGACAGCACCACCGGACTGTACGACAGGACCGGGGCGGGGAGTCCGGTGGCGGGCGTGTTCTCGGTGGACGCGCTCATCGGGACCGCTTCCCTTCTGGTGCGTGTGCCGACACCCGGCCGATGTGGTCGCTCTTGGGCTCGGACATGGAGGTGCCTTCCGTTCAGTGGGTGTGCGCTCCTGACTTCGGTGGGCCCGGCGGGCGGCGGCGCCGCGGGCAGGGCCGGATGGAGAGCGCTTCTCGTGCGGAGCCACATCGACGCCGGGCGGTGACGAAGGCGTGGCCGTTCAGGTGCCGGGCGGACGGTCATGGCGACGGCGGTCGGCCGTTGGCCTGCCGGTCTTCCGCCGCGACTTAAACGGAACCTTGTTCCGAATACGATACGGAACGTCGATCCGTTTTGCAAGATCGGCCATGGGGCGGAGCAGTGTGGTGAACGGCGGCGGCCAGGGCCGGAAGGCTCGGCCGGGTTCAAGCGATGGATCCGTCGCTCGGGGCTCGACCTTCGATCTGCCCGGGCGGTCCCTGGACGCCGAAACTTCCACGCCTCCCGTGTGCCGGCGGGCTGCCGCCGGCCGGTGTCCTGGTGCGGCACCGTGTTGCCCGGCCCCGGCGGGTCCCGCCGATCCCGAGGCCCGCCCGCGCCACCTGACACCGGTGACGAAGGGGAGTTGGTCTGATCGTCCTTGAGGCCGATGCCGGTAACCGGCGTTCGTCCTTGACTCGGCACCACCCGCCCGCACACGTGCCGGCGCGCTGCGCAAGGCAACACCGAAGGGACCGCCACGAGATGGGCAGACGACAGACTCGACGACCTCACCGGGTGGGGGCGCTGAGGCGCACCGAGCCGGACACCTCCTTACCCACTCGGGCACCACGCTGAGGAGGTACGTCGCTCATGTGCAGAACACTGGCAGCGGTGGTCATGACGGTACTGGTGGGCGTGGTGCCGGGGGCCGGTGGTGACCGGTGGCCGTCGGCGCACGACGTCACCCCCTCGTGCGCCGTCGCCCCGGGCCGCTCCGACCCCGGCCCGGGCCCTGTTGCCTTCGACGGCCCGGTCCCGGCCAGGGGCGGGGCCGTCGCCGTGGGCCACGACACCTTGGGCACGGGGTCCACCGGGCACGGAGCCCCTGGTGCCGGGGGCCGGGCAATGACCGCCCCCCGCTCCGGCGAGCCGGAGCGGGATCATCACGGAAAGGGCCTGGCGCGGGACATCGGCGGTTGGATTTCCCTGTGCGCGGTGCTGATCGCGGGCGCTGTCTCGCTGCTCTGCGGGCGACGCCGCGGAAGCGGAGGCTGCGGTGGGGAACGCGAGGGCTGAGACTGCGGACGCGGCGGGGCGTACCCGGGGCGGAGGTTCCCGCACCGGCGGCTCACATTGACAGCCAGTCACGTTCTCGGCAAGGGTGCGAACGCTGACTCTCGTCGGCCCCAGGGCGCTCAGTCGCTCCCACTCGGCCCGCCCGCGACGGACGGCACCAGAGCCCGTGGGCGGTACTCCTGCATGCCGGTAGGGTGGAACTGCAATGATCACGGTAGTCGTCGCGGACGACGAGGAGCTGATCCGGGAGAGCCTGCGGCTCATCCTGCAGACGGACGACACCATCACCGTGGTGGCGGCCGTCGCGGACGGCGAGCAGGCCGTCGCCGCTGCGCTCACCCACCAGCCCGACGTGGTTCTCATCGATGTGCAGATGCCGGCCATGGACGGGCTCACGGCCGCCCTGGCCCTACGGCGTCTGCCCCGGCCGCCCCGGGTCGTCGTCCTCACGTCGTTCTCCCGGGACGAGTACCTGTACTCCGCGCTCAAGGCCGGAGTCGACGGCTTCCTCCTCAAGGACGTCCGTCCCCACGAACTCATCGACGCCATCAAGGTCGTCGCCCGAGGGGAGGCGATCATCTCCCCGTCCATGACGCGGACACTGATGGAACAGTTCACCGTCCCGCACGAGGCCGTCCACGCCCGGGAGCGTCTGAAGCCGCTGCCCCAGGAGCAGCGCACGATCCTGGCCCTGCTGGCCCAGGGGCTCTCGAACGCCGAGATAGGCGCCCGCATGCAGCTGTCCGAGTCTCAGGTCAAGGTGCACGTCAGTCGGATACTGCGCCTCCTGGGCTGCGCCAACCGGGTCCAGGCCGCGATCCTCGCCCACACCGCGGGGCTCACCCCGCCGGCTGTTCCTTCCTGACGTCACCGTCGTACCCGGCGGTGGTCGTGCCCCTGCCCGGCCCCGTCCCGCCCGGCCGGGCAGGGGCCGGGCTGCGCAGTGCCGAGGCGACCGGCCGGTCACGGAGGGGGGAGGGATGCGGCTGCCCGTCCCGCTCGGCGCCTCCGCCGGCCGCAGACACCTCCGTGCCCTTCGTCGCGCCAGGACTGGTTCTCCAGAAGGATTCTGATCACTTTCGTTGCGGCTTGACTCGGGCCGTCCGCGAACGCGGACGGCCCGAGCCGCCGACAGCCGCCGTCCGTGCGGTCGTCCCGGACTCGTCGGCCTGGTTCACACCTGGAGACTCCCGTGACCCGAACGCGACCGTTCACCTGGCCCTTCCCCGAACTGGAAGCCCCGGTGCCGCCCTGGGACGCCACTGTCTGTGGCTGCGACTGGGATCTGTGCTCCGAACCCTGTGGCGTGGCGTCGGCGACGGTGGCCATGTCCTGGGTGTACGACGGTTCGTCCCATTCGGGCCCGGGACAACCGTCGGCACGGGCGGCGGAGACCGCGCAGCCGCGCGAACAGCTGGGCTCGCGTTGAGTCCTGCCGCCGCTCGGTCGCGGTATCCCGTCCCCGCGGGCCGGTACGGCGAGCGACCGGGGTCGCTCGCCGACCGCTCGGCCCTGCTGTTCCTGGGGCTGATCGCCCTGCTGACCGTGTCCGACCTGGTGCAGGCCGCTCACCGTCTTCCCCCGTATATCTGCGAGGTTCACACCAGGTGTTCGACCACCCGCGTGCCGGCCGTCGTGCCGCCGGAAGTCCTGACCGAGCGCCGCGACAGCGCCGGGACACTCGCCCTGAGCCCGCCGGTTCTCCCGCCGCCGTGAAACGGCCCGTCGCCACCGACCTCGGTCCTCCCCGACGACGGGCCGGGCTGCACCAGCCCGGCCGCCCCCTTCGCGGCCGGGGACTTCGGGTACCTCAGGGACGCGACCAAGGCGCTCGACACCACGCTCGCCCGTCGCGCCGGACTGGGCGGGGCCGTGTACGTGGACACCTGCACCCCGACGGTCGGTCACGACATGTGCCGTCCGGCCGGTGAACGGTGGATCGAGAACCTGGCCCCGGCGGTCCCGGCCAACGCGGCGCACCCGACCACGCGGGGTGAGCAGGCCATGGCCGAGGCCGTGGGGCGGGCGCTCGGGTCCTGCCACGCGGCACGACGGGACGAGGCCGTGCGAACACGGGACGGTGCCGTACGTCCCGCCGCACGACGGGGCTGATCCTCACCTGCCGCAAGGGCGTGTGACCGGGGGTGCCCACCCCTCGGTGCTCCCGGTCGCACCTTCGCGGGGCCTGGTCCCGGGAGTCAGCGCAGAGCCTGCTCAAGAGCGTGGCGTCCCCTCACGGCCAGCTTCGCGTAGACCTTCGACAGGTGCATCTCCACCGTGCGCAGGCCCACGAACAGGTGGGAGGCGATCTCGGTGTTGGTCATGCCCTGTGCGGCGAGTTCCGCGACCTGGCGCTGGGCGGGTGTCAGCGCCTCCCGTCCCCGGAACGTCGGGGTGCGGGGACGGTCGCCGAGCTCCCTCAGCCCGGCCCGTGCCTGCTGCGCGATCGGCTGGGCCCCGCACTCGTGGGCGACACTGACGGCCTCCTGGAGCGCGGCGCGCGCGTCCTCCGGCCGGCCGTACCGCACGGCCAACGTCCCCCGGTCCGCCTGGATCTGCGCGTACCGGAACCGCGCGGCGTCGCCCCCCAGCAGCCGCGCCGCCTCGTCGAGCAGTTCCAGGCCCTCCTCGTGGCCCACCACCAGCGCTCGGCCACGCAGCGCCACAGCCGTCATCTCCGCGACCCCCCAGGTCCGCGCCAGTCGCAGTTCCTCGTCCGCCAGCGTGAGAGCGGACTGCCGATCGCCGAGGAGCAGGTGCACCAGTGCGGCCTCCGACCGCCACGGGTAGAACCCGGGACCCGGCATACCGCGTGCGTTCAGGCGCTCGCCGAGGTGCAGGAAGTCCGCCAGCGCCCGTTCGAGGCGGTTGTCCGCCGCGTGCACCCAGCCCCTGACGAGCAGTGGGTAGTCGTAGATCGTGTGAAAGCCGAGCGGACCGCTCAGGTCGCACTCGCCGAAAAGGGCCTCGGCCTTCTGCGTCTGTCCCTGCCGGACGAAGGCCTCCGCCAGGGTCGCGACCGCGAAGACACTGTGGCTCTCTCGATGGTCGACACCTATGTCCCGGAACGCGGCGAGTGCGTGCTGCGCATCGGTCCGGGCGTCCGCGAACGCCCCGCGCCGGCACTGGGCGTTGGCGCGCGTGCTGAGCGCCTGCGCGTAGCTCAGCGCGGAGGCCCTCGCGCGCGTCTCCGCCACGGCCGCGTCGGCGTACTCGAACGTCAGGTCCGGTCTGCCCGCGGCGCCCAGTGCCAGCACCGCACAGGGGTAGACGATGGACTCGTCGCCCACCGGCGCCATGCCCCTGCTCAGACCGACACGGGCCAACTCGATGACGTCCTCGGCGCCCTGCCCGAGCGCGGCTCCACGGAAGCTGAGCAGCGCGGCCAGCGCCCTGCGCCCGGCGTCGTCATCGGCGTCCCGGAGGCGCAACTCCATCAGCCGCGGCCACGCCCGCACCGCCGACGCCGCCTCACCGAGGCTGACGAGCAGGTAGTCCAGCTCCAGGCGAAGGGCGGCCGCGGCGTCCTCGGTACGAAGCCGCCGGATCGTCCCCTCCAGCATCGTCAGGGCCTCGCCGTAGCGGTCCATGGCGAACAGCGCGCCGGTCAGACTGCGTGCGGAGCGGGCCAGAGCCTGCGGTGTGGCGCCGAGCCGCAGGCTGCTGCGCAGCTCCGGTACGGCGGCCGGTACATCGGAGTCGAGCCGGGCGGCGCCGATCAGGGTCAGAACCTCACTGCGCTCCTGCGCGTCGAGATCCTCGCTCAGGGTGCGCCGCAGGTAGATCACCGCCTCGTCGGGTGCTCCGCGGTCGAGCGCGGCCTGGGCGGCGCGCCGCAGGATCGCCGTGGCCTGCTCCATGCCCGCCGGCCCGTGGACCAGGTGCGGCGCCACCTGCTCGGCGGGTGCTCCCCAGCCGAGCAACAGCTCGGCGGCGCGGGCATGATGCCGTTTGCGGCAGGTGGGCGAGATACCCAGGGCGAGGCCCGCGGCGAGCAGGGGCGGATGCAGCTGGGCCCGTACTTCGGCGTGCTGGACGAGTTCGGCCTGAGCCAGCGCGTGCAGGGCGTCCTCGACCGTGTGCCGGTCCATCGCACCGGCATGGGCTATCACCTCCGGGAGCTGGGCACTTCCCAGCGAGGCGAGCACGGCGGCCACCCGCTCGGCGTCGGCGCCGATCCTGCGCAACGCCGCCCGAGCCGCCACGCCGACGTCCGCGAGCAGCGGCTTGAACGCGCCGGTCAGTGTGGTGTGGAGCGGGGGACACTCCCGCCGTCCGTTCCCACCGTGCTGCTGCGGGTCCGCGGCGCCCAGCAGCGTCCGGATCAGGTACTGGTTCCCAGCCGCTGCCGCCAGAAGCGGGTGCAGGACTTCGGCGAGGGTCTGTCCGTCCTCGGACGCGTCGAGGATCTCGCCCAGCCGGTCGGCGACCGCGGACTCGTCGAGCGGCGAGAGCCGGACGTGGTGGTCCAGGAGCCGCAGCACGGCACCGAGAGCAGACTCGTCGACCGACTCACCCGGTCCCAACGCGCAGACGACCGTCACCGGATGAGCACCCACGGCCCGCGCGATGCTCCGCAGCCCGCGCAGGGACACCGCATCGGCCCACTGCAGGTCGTCGGCCAGCACCAGCACCCGTTGCATCGGTGCGGACCGGGCACCGCTGAGCATGCCGTCCGCGGGCGGTGCCGCGTCCCCCGAGGCCAGCCAGCGCACGAACGCCACGGCCCGTTCCCCGCCACCCTCTGGTACCAGTGAGCACACCGCGGGCGACGGGGCGGCCTGCGGGCGGTGGCTCGCGGCCGGCTCGTAGCACGCGCTGAACACGGCGAATCCGGCGGCGCGGGCTCGTTCGCCGAGGTCCGCGAGGAGTCCCGACTTGCCGCTGCCGAACCCTCCGCGCAGCAGGACGCTCGCCCCGCCGGGACGCTCCAGTAGTTCGTACAGAGTGTCCCGCTCGCGCGCACGGCCAAGAAGTGTGGGTACCACGCCGCTCCTCTTCCGGTCTGCCGTTGCAGGGCCGGACGGACGGATGGCGACCGTCCGTCCGGTTGGGGGGTCGCCCCGTTCGGACGTCGGCCCTGCAGCGCATTCACCGTACTCACCTGGGACGTCGAGCGCTGTCGGCACCCCACCGAACGATGTGGATCTTTCGGTGGGTGCGGGGTGTCCCGCCCGCGTGCGCCGGTGTTCGGATGAGGGCGCGCACTTCGCTCGTCGACGGCCACGTGAGGTGTCCCCGCGGCGGCCGGAGCCCCGGCGGACGTGTGCCCGTGACGGGGGAGTCCCCGGCGGGCATCGCGTCGAGCGCCGAGTGGTGCCGCCGCACGCCCAGGAGGGCGGGCGCAGTGAGCCTTCGCAGTTCCATGTTGGGAGAGAAATGCCTACCGATGGGCCCTCGCAGGCCGAGGTCCGCCAGTCCCGGGCCACGTCGGCCGTACCGTCCCCGCCGCCGCCGCCGCTCGCACCGCGCCGGTCGGTCCCGCCGAGCACGGTGATCATCGTGCTGCTGTCGTGCGCGCTGCTGCTCAGCCTGAGCCTGCTGTACGTGCTGGCGGTCAGGTCGGCCGACTCCCGATGCGTGCCGTTCGGCCGGGCAGCCTGCGCCTCCACCAGCCCGCGGCCCACCTGCACGCCGGTGCTGCCGGGCGGCGCGCCCCCGCTGAGCGTCGACGTCGCCTGGAAGTCCCCGCGCACCAGGAGCACCTGAACCGCGGCCCGCGTCGGGCCTCCCGGCCCTCGCGGCTCTTGGTGCCACGCCGGGCAGAACCCTGATCCGCGCCCTGTTCCCGGTCTTCGTCGCCGCCACCCCGGCCGTGACGGCACGGGGCCGCCCCCTCACTGCTACCGGGGCGCGATGAGGCCTTCCACGCCCGCCCCGTCCAAGACACACCCTCGTTCCAAAAGGAGATGTCGTGAGTAACGAAAGCCTGGCCAACCTCCTCAGGGAGGAGCGACGCTTCGCGCCGCCCG
>NZ_JADWYM010000015.1 GCF_022414535.1 Streptomyces sp. MUM 2J | reverse complement strand
GTCGCGGTGTGGGCCGCGGCCGCCCGCGGCGACATCGGCGCAGCCCTCGCCGCGATCGGTGACGGCGACACCTACGACGCCGTACGCCTCGGCGCCCCCGGGCGGGCGGCGGGGCTGCGGGCGGGCAGCGTCTTCGCCGCGCACGCCGACGCGCTCGCCCGCGGCGACGGGCCGGCTCTGGACCGGGCGGCCGAGGCACTGCGGGAACGCGGCTTCCTGCTCTTCGCCGCCGAGGCGCACGCCCAGGCCGCGGTCGCCCATCGTGACCCGAGTGCCGCCCGCACCGCGCGCACCCGGGCCGTCGCCCTGGCCGGTCGCTGCCAGGGCGCCCGCACGCCCGCCCTGGCCCGGCTGGTCCTCGGCGAACTGACCACCCGGCAGCGGCAGATCGTCACCCTCGCGGCGGCCGGTCTGAGCAACCGCCAGATCGCCGAACGTCTCACCCTGTCCGTCCGCACCGTCGGAAACCACCTCCACAGTGCCTACACGCGCCTCGGCGGCAGCGGCGACCGCACCGCACTGCCGCGGCTGCTGGACCCGCCCGTCGGCCGCCCGGCGTGACCGGCTCCTCGCCGGGCCCCGGCGCCGAGCCGGTGTCGCCGCTCCCGCCCCGGCGGCGCCGCCCCCCGGCGGTCCTGGACGTCCGTCTGCCCCACGGGGCGGTCAGGCGGCGCCGAAGGCCGTGAACGCCCACCCCGTCGCCCGGTGCACCGCGTCGTCCGGGAGGGCGGTACGGGCGTCGCGCAGGGCCTCCGCCAGGGACAGACCGGCGTCGAGGCCCTTGTGCAGGGCGAGCATCAGCGGGACCACGGCGGCGTCGTTGACCGGCGCGCTGGCCGCCACCACCCCCGCCGTGCCGAGCGGCAGCAGGGCGGTGACGAGACCGAGGAGCTCGTCGGCGCCGACGGAGGCGAAACGGGCGGTGTCGCAACAGGACAGGATCAGCCGGTACGGGCTGCGGGCCAGACGTTCGAAGTCGTGGACGATGAGCGGCCCGTCGGCCATCCGCAGCGAGGAGAACAGCGGGCTGTCGTTGCGGAAGGCGCCGTGCGCGGCGATGTGCGCCAGGGCCGCCCCGTCCAGCTCCCCCAGCACCCGCGGCACGCGCGCGCGGTCGTCCTCCAGGACCGTCGCGGCACCGTAGCGGTCGGCGAGTTCCGGCACCTCCGCGCCTCCGGTCGCCAGGCCGGGCCCGCGCACCAGGAGCTGCCGGCCGCCCCGGGGCGGCTCGGTCCCCTGGGCACGCAACCAACTGCTCGCCGACGGCGACACGCTCACCACGCGCTCCCGCAGCGACGGCAGCAGTGCCCAGGGCACACGGTGCAGCCTGCCGGGCGGCACCACCACGACCGGGCCGCCGCCCAGGTGCGCGGCGGCCCCGCCGAGCAGCAGCTCCTCCAGGCGGCGCCCTGCCGCCTCCATCACCGGAAGCCTCGCCTCCGCGCCCGGGTGGGCAAGCCTGCGCAGCCCGGCCTGCACATGCTCCGCCTCGGCTTCCGCCTCCGCGACGGAACCGGCAGTGAAACGCCGTACCCGGCCCTGCCCGCACAGCAGCACATGCACCCGGCCGTCCACCACGGCCAGATCCACCAGCCGCGTGGCACCGAGCCGGGCCAGGAGCCGGGCCGGGTCGAACCGGTCGCCGCCACCGGGCACCTCGCCGCGCAGGTGCAGCGTGCGTGAGCGGATCTCCCGCTCCAGGCGCCGCTGTTCGCGCTCCAGCGCCGGCACCGGACGCCCCTCTGCGCGGGCCTGATCCGCACGCGCGGCGATCTCCCGGAACGCGGTCAGTTCACCCAGCAGCCGCTGGTCGTCCGGGGGCCGGGTGGGCGGCGCGGACAGCGCGGTCGCCCGCCAGCGCTCGCTCCACTCCAGCAGCCGCCGGGGCCCGCCGTGCGCCAGGCTGGCCCGCTGTGCCAGCGCCGCCAGTTCGGCGCCCTGCTCCGTGGCGCGGGCCCGCAGTTCCGAGGCGCCCAGCGTCATCCGGTGGTCGTCGAGGACGTCGAGCCCGTGCCGGCAGGCCTGCAGCACGCCCCGGCCCGACCCGGCCGCCTGCGCCCGCAGGGCCTGGGCCGCCCAGCCCGTCAGACGGGCCAGCGGGGGCCCGCTGCGGCGGCTGCGGGCCGCGTGCGCCAGATGCCGCTCCGCGTCCGCCGTCCAGCCCAGGGAGAGCGCGATCCGCCCGGCCAGCAGCGACGCCGCCGGTGCCGCCGGCGCCCCGGACGAGGCCAGCTTCCCGGCGACGGCCGCCGCGTCCGCGACCAGGCGCCCCGAACCGCGCCCCGCGGCGTGCCGCGCCTCGATGAGGACGAGCTGCGCGTGGGTCTCCCACCAGGAGCGCCGCTGGGCGGCGAACAGCCGTACGGCGACGGCGGCCCGGGCGATCGCCGTGTGCGGGTCGCCGGCCAGCCGGGCCGCCCGGGCGGCGGTCAGCAGCAGCTCCGCCTTGCGGGTGGACTGGCCACCGATCCCGTCCAGCACCTTGATCGCCGCGTCGGCCTCGGCCAGCGCCTCGGGTGCGAGGCCGGCTGCGATCAGCACCTCGCAGCGCCGGATGTTCAGCATGAACGTCGGTGTGCCCAGGCGGGCGTAGCGCTGCTCGGCCTCGTCCAGCAGCCGCAGCGCCACCGGCACGTCACCGGAACGGAACGCGGCCAGGCCCCGGCTCTCCACCGCGTCCGCCTTGTCGTGTTCCTGGCCGGTGGTGTCCCACAGTGCCTCCGCCGCGGTGAAGTCGGCGTCCGCCCGGTCCACCGCGCCCACCGCCAGATGCACCGTGGCGCGCAGGGTCAGCGCCCGCGCGGTCCAGATGACGTCGTTCTCCTGCCGCAGCACCGGTATCGCCCGGCGTACGTCCTCCAGTGCCTCGCGATGGTGGCCCAGCACCCACCAGGCGTAGGCCCGCCGGTACAGCACGCGCGCGCGGGTGTGGCCCGTGGTGCGTACGACCCCTCGTTCGAAGGCGGCCAGACCCTGCCGGGTGCGCCCGGCGTGCACCAGAGCCACCCCGAGGGTGCCGAGCACGTCCCCCTCCCGCTCCGCGCAGTCGGCACGCGCGGCGAGGTCACGGGCGCGCCGCAGGTGACGCAGGGCCAGGCGCATGTCCCCCCAGTCCCGCTGCCAGATGCCGATCACCTGATGGGCGACGGAAGCGGGAAGCGGTGCGGGGTCGCCGGCCAGCAGCGCCTCCGCCCGCGCCAGCGCCTCGCCCGGGGCGGCGAACACCATCGGCAGCAGTTCGAGAACCGCGTCGTTGCCCGCTGTCACCCCACGGATGGTAGTGGTCCGCACGGGTGCGGCACACGGGACCGTCGCTGTATCAAACGGCCGCGCGGCGGCTCAGACTGACGACCACCGCACCTGTGGGAGGACACGCCATGGCACCCCAGCGATTCCGCGAGCAGTTCGACACGATCCGGCGCTCGCTGCCCGACGTCCCCCTGGCGATGGGGCCGGACGACTCCGCCGAGTTCATCTACGAGAAGGGCGTCGTGCTCGCCCGGGACGGCGAGGAGGCCCGGCTCGTCGAGGACACGGTGCGCAGCCACTTCACCGGGGTACGGGGACTCGTCGCCGACCACGTGCGGCGCGCGAGCCCCGAGCGCAACCGCTCCGGCGTCACCCGCATCCGGGTCGGCGAACCGGGCCGGGGCGACGGACGCGGCGACCCGGCCGTGGCGGGCGCCCTGCGCGCGTTGCGCGAGGCGGAGGGGCGTACGGGCCGCCGTCTGATCAGCCGCAACCACGTGGTGTCGATCGCGGTGAACGCCTGCCCCGGAGACGAGCCCGTGCCCGTCCCGCTCACCGCGGGTGCCGACCCGGCACCGGTCCCGGAACCCGACGACGTCGAGCCCGCCGTCTCCGTCCTGGTCGTCGACACCGGTCTCATGCACGACTACCGTGCCTACCCGCCGCTCGCCCGTACCCGGGGCGACCTGCAGAGGGAGGAGACCGACGGGCAGGGTGTGCTGCACCAGTACGTCGGCCACGGGACGTTCATCGCGGGGCTCGTCGCGGCCGTCGCGCCCGCCACCGACATCACCGTCCGCAACACCCTCGACGACGCCGGCGCGATCCTCGAATCCGACTTCGGCGAGGCCCTGTTCGCCGCCGTGGACCGGCAGGGCTGGCCCGACGTCATCAGCGTGTCGGCCGGCACCTCCAACGGCCGTACCGACGGCCTGCTCGGCGTCGACGCCTTCATGCGGGAACTGAGGGAGCAGCGCACCCTGCTGGTCGCCGCGGCCGGCAACAACGCCAGCGCCACCCCGTTCTGGCCCGCCGCCTACGCCGACCTGCCCGGCTTCGAGGACGCGGTGCTCTCGGTCGGCGCACTGCGCAGCGACGGCGAGTTCGGCGCCTGCTTCTCCAACCACGGCCCCTGGGTGAAGGTCTACGCCCCCGGAGAGCGGCTCACCGGCGCCCTCACCGGATTCGAGTCGCCCGTGCCCTACGTCTACCAGCACTCGACCTACGAGGCCTGCCGGTACGGCTTCGACTACACCTGCACCTGCCAGTCGCCGCGCCACACAGGCGTGTTGAGCGACGACGGCAGCACGGTCAAGCCGGACCAGGTCATGTTCGAGGGGCTCGCGCGCTGGAGCGGCACCTCCTTCGCCACCCCTCTGGCCGCCGGACTGGTCGCCGCCCGCATGAGCGCGCACAAGGAGTCCGACCCCCGGGCGGCCCGGCGCCGACTGCTGGCCGAGAACACCGGTTTCGCCGAGGTCCGCGGGACGCATGTGGCGGCGCTGCGGCCCGGGACGTGGAGCCCGGTGCCCGTCGTGCAACCCGCTCTCTCCGCGTGAGGGCCGGGGTCCCCTCGTGCACGGCGTACGATGACTTGCCGTACACGAGGGGTGGGACTGCCGTGGAACGTGCAGATGTCGGCGCGCTCGTCCAGTCCGCCGTCGACGGCGACGGCGCGGCCTGGAAGGCACTGGTGGAAGGGCTCAGTCCGCTCGTCTGGTCCGTGGTACGCGCCCACCGGCTCTCCGACGCCGACTCGCACGAGGTCTACCAGACGGTGTGGTTCCGCTTCGCGCAGCACCTGGGGCGGATCCGGGAACCGCAGAAGGCGGGATCCTGGCTGGCGAGCACGGCACGGCACGAGTCCCTGAAGGTGATCCGAAGCCTCAGCCGGCTCATGCCGACCGACGATCCGCAGCTGCTGGACCGGGTGAGCGAGGACGGCACGCCGGAGCAGTCGCTGCTGGAGGCGGAGGAGGCCGCCGCCGAGAGTGAACGCATCCGGTACCTGTGGCAGGAGTTCGAGGAACTCGGCGATCGCTGCCGCCAGTTGCTGCGGGTGCTGATGGCCTCACCGCCGCCCAGCTACCAAGAGGTGTCCGCCGCCCTGGGTATCGCCGTCGGCAGCATCGGCCCGCTGCGCCAGCGGTGCCTGCGCCGGCTGCGGGCCCGACTCGACGCTCGGGGAGCACTGTGAACGCCGTGAACGACCACGACGGTGACGTCGGCGACGAGCGGGACGTCAGGGACGAGGGTCCTGGCGAGGACGCTGTCGTGGAGGACGCCGTCGACCGGGATGCCTTCGGGCAACACGCCCCCGCCGGTGACGCCTTCGACTGCGCGCGCGTGGAGGAGGCGCTGCGCCGGGCCGCCGCCGTCCTGGACCCGCTGCCGGACGCACTGCGGGAGGTCGCCGTGGACGCCTACGCGCTGCACGACCTCGACGCCCGCATCGCGGAGCTGGCCTTCGACTCCCTCGTCGACGCCCTCCCGGTCCGGGGGGAGACCGGCAACCCGCGCATGCTGACCTTCCGCGCCGGTGAACTGACCGTCGACGTGGAGGTGACGGACGAGGGACTGCTGGGCCAGCTGCTGCCGCCGCAGCAGGCCCGCATCGAGGTCCTCGGCGGACCGCAGACCGGAGCCGTGCTGACCGCCGACACGATGGGCCGTTTCGCCTCCGACGCCCCACTCGCCGGCCCGTTCGCCCTGCGGCTGCGCGCCGGCGGCGCGGTGGTCGTCACCGAGTGGCTGCGCGCCTGACCCGGATCCGGTACGGCACCCGGCTCGGCCCCCGGCGCCACGCGGAACCGGGCCGGGCGGTGACACACCTCCGCCCCGGCCGGGCGGTGCGCGGCCGGGGCGGAGGGCGACCCCTGGGTCACGGCGGGTGGGTGGCCCCGCTTCGGGGCGAGAGCGTCAGCTCAGCGAGGCGAGGGCCTCGTTCCAGGTCGCCGACGGGCGCATGACCGCGGCGACCTTGGCCGGGTCGGGCTGGTAGTAGCCGCCGATCTCGGCCGGTCGGCCCTGGACGGCGATCAGCTCGTCGACGATCTTCTGCTCGTTGGCGGCCAGCGTCTCCGCCAGCGGCTCGAAGGCCTTGGCGAGCTCGGCGTCCTCGGTCTGCCGGGCCAGCTCCTGCGCCCAGTACAGGGACAGGTAGAAGTGGCTGCCGCGGTTGTCGATACCGCCGACACGCCGGGTGGGCGACTTGTCCTCGTTGAGGAAGGTCGCCGTCGCGCGGTCGAGGGCGTCGGCGAGGACCGTGGCGCGGGTGTTGCCGGTGGCCGTCGCGTACTGCTCCAGCGACGGCACCAGGGCGAAGAACTCACCGAGGGAGTCCCAGCGCAGGTAGTTCTCCTTGACCAGCTGCTGGACGTGCTTCGGCGCGCTGCCGCCGGCGCCCGTCTCGAACAGGCCGCCACCCGCCATCAGCGGGACGACCGACAGCATCTTGGCGCTGGTGCCCAGCTCCAGGATGGGGAAGAGGTCGGTCAGGTAGTCACGCAGGACGTTGCCGGTGACGGAGATGGTGTTCTCGCCGCGGCGGATGCGCTCCACCGACAGCCTCGTCGCCTCGACCGGCGACAGGACCTTGATCTCCAGGCCCTCGGTGTCGTGCTCCGCCAGGTACTGCTCGACCTTGGCGATCAGGCTGGCGTCGTGGGCGCGGGTGGCGTCCAGCCAGAACACGGCCGGGTCGCCGGTGGCGCGGGCGCGGGTGACGGCGAGCTTCACCCAGTCGCGGATCGGGGCGTCCTTGGTCTGGCAGGCGCGGAAGATGTCGCCCTCGGCGACCGGCTGCTCGATCAGGACCGTGCCGGCCGCGTCGACGAGGCGGACCGTGCCCGCGGCCGCGATCTCGAAGGTCTTGTCGTGGGAGCCGTACTCCTCGGCCTTCTGGGCCATCAGGCCGACGTTCGGCACCGAGCCCATGCTGGCCGGGTCGTAGGCGCCGTTGGCCCGGCAGTCCTCGATGACGGCCTGGTAGACGCCCGCGTAGGAGGAGTCCGGCAGCACCGCGAGGGTGTCGTGCTCCTCGCCGTCCGGGCCCCACATGTGGCCCGAGGTGCGGATCATGGCCGGCATCGAGGCGTCGACGATGACGTCCGAGGGGACGTGCAGGTTGGTGATGCCCCTGTCGGAGTCGACCATGGCCAGCTCGGGGCCCTCGGCCAGCTCGGCGTCGAAGGAGGCCTTGATCTCGGCGCCGTTCGGCAGGCTCTCCAGGCCCTTGAAGATGCCGCCCAGGCCGTCGTTCGGGGACAGGCCGGCCGCGGCGAGGGCCGCCCCGTACCGCGCGAACGTCTTCGGGAAGAACGCGCGCACCACGTGGCCGAAGATGATCGGGTCGGAGACCTTCATCATCGTGGCCTTCAGGTGCACGGAGAACAGCACACCCTCGGCCTTGGCGCGGGCGATCTGCGCGGCGAGGAACTCACGGAGCTGCGCCACGCGCATCACCGAGGCGTCGACGACCTCGCCGGCGAGGACGGGTACGGACTCGCGCAGGACGGTGGTGGAGCCGTCCTCGGCCACCAGCTCGATCTTCAGCGAGCCGTCCTCGGCGACGACGACGGACTTCTCGGTGGACCGGAAGTCGTGTCCGCCCATGGTCGCCACGTTCGTCCGGGACTCGCCGGACCAGGCGCCCATGCGGTGCGGGTGGGACTTGGCGTAGTTCTTCACCGACGCCGGGGCGCGGCGGTCGGAGTTGCCCTCGCGCAGGACGGGGTTGACGGCGGAGCCCTTGATCCTGTCGTAGCGGGCGCGGATCTCGCGCTCCTCGTCGGTGCGCGGCTCGTCCGGGTAGTTCGGCAGGGCGTAGCCCTGTGCCTGCAACTCGGCGACCGCGGCCTTCAGCTGCGGGATGGACGCCGAGACGTTCGGCAGCTTGACGATGTTGGCCGCGGGGGTCCTGGCCAGCTCACCCAGCTCGCTCAGCGCGTCCGGGATGCGCTGGTCCTCGGTCAGGTACTCCGGGAACACGGCGATGATGCGGCCGGCCAGCGAGATGTCGCGGGTCTCCACGGGGACACCCGCCTGCGCGGCGTACGCCTGGACCACCGGCAGGAAGGAATACGTCGCCAGGGCCGGGGCCTCGTCAGTGTGCGTATAGATGATGGTCGAGTCAGTCACCGGGTGCTCCGCTCCACGTCTGCAACATTGCTCGACATCAAGATATCTCGTGATCGAGGCCGACTCGACAGGGGCCCGTCCACGATGCGGACCGGGGCCGCCGCACGGGCGGCGGCCCCGGTCCGGTCCGGTGTCCGGTCAGTCCAGGCGTGCGGCAGCCACCTCGTCCGCCCCCCGCCCGCTGCGCTGCGGGGGAATCGCGCCCGAGCCGGGCTGGACGGTCACCGTCCGCATCGGGAAGGGGATCTCGATGTGCTCCGCGCGGAAGCGCCGGTGCAGCCGCTTGATGAACTCGTGCTTGATCCGGTACTGGTCGCTGAACTCGCCCACGCCCAGGATCACCGTGAAGTCGATGCTGGAGTCGCCGAACGTGTGGAAGCGCACAGCCGGGTCGTGTTCCGGAACCGCGCCGGTGACCTCGGCCATCGTCTCGGCGACGACCTCCATGGTCACCTTCTCGACGTACTCCAGATCGCTGTCGTAGGAGACGCCGACCTGCACCAGGATGGTCAGCTTCTGCTCGGGGCGGGAGAAGTTCGTCATATTGGTGCTGGCGAGCTGTCCGTTGGGGATCACGATGCGGTTGTTCGACAGCTGGCGGACGGTCGTCTGCCGCCAGTTGACGTCGACGACGTAGCCCTCCTCGCCGCTGCTCAGCCGGATGTAGTCGCCCGGCTGGACGGTCTTGGCGGCGAGGATGTGGATGCCCGCGAAGAGGTTGGCGAGCGTGTCCTGCAGGGCCAGCGCGACGGCCAGACCGCCGACACCCAGGGCGGTGAGCAGCGGCGCTATGGAGATGCCCAGCGTCTGCAGCACCACCAGGAAGCCGATCGCCAGCACCAGCACCCGGGTGATGTTGACGAAGATCGACGCCGACCCGGCGACGCCGGAGCGGGCCTGCGTCACCGAGCGCACCAGACCGGACACGACCCGTGCCGCGGTGAGGGTGACCACCAGGATCAGGAGCACCTGGAGCGTCTTGTTGACGTTCCCGTGCACCACCCTGGCCAGGGGCAGCACCGCCGCCGCGGCTGCCACGCCGCCTGCGATCGCCGCCCACGGCACCACGGTCCGCAGGGCGTCCACGATGATGTCGTCGCCGCTCCACGCGGTCCGCTCGGCGTGCTTGGCGAGCCAGCGCAGCACGATCCGCGCCAGGAAGGCCGCGACCAGGCCGGCGGCCACGGCGACGCCGGCGAGGATCCAGTCGTCCAGGGTCAGGGCGCGGGTCACCGGTCACCTCCGGGAAGACGGTCCGCTGAGCGGAGGGCCGCCGCCGGCCGTATGGGAAGTCTCGTCACGTTGTCACCTGCTCGGTATCCGGAGTGTGCGACCGCGCCGGACCGGGCGAGGCGCCGCGGGCCCCGGCACGAGCGCTCATCCTGCCCTATCCGCGGGCCACGACCGAAACGGGAGCGGCGCGACCGCCGCCCGCCCCGCCGGAGGGAGCGGTGCGGGCCCGGCGGCGCCGGCTGCTACGGGTGGGGCCGGTCCCGGGGGTCCCGGTCGTCCTCGCCGAACTGATCCTTCAGCTTCTCCTGAGCGGTGTCGACCTGGCCGGCGTACGTGCCCCCGGTCCGGTCGTCGACGGCGTCACCCGCCTTGTCCACGGCCCGGTCGGCCTGCTCCTCGTGGCCTTTCAGCAGTTGCTTGAGCTTGTCCATGACACCCATCGGGGCTCCTTCGCCGTTGAGCGGGTGTGGTTTCCGACCTTCACCAGCAAACCCGCCGCCCGCGCGAGGTTCCCGCCCGCGTACTCCGAACGGGCGCCACGGCGCTCCCTGCCCGCCCCGCGGCCGGCGCTCAGGCCGTACGCGTCCAGGAGGCCACCGCCGAGGCGGCCGCCGCGTCGGCGGTGGCCGCCTCGGCCGCCGCGTCGGCCTGCACGGCCGTGACGCGGCCGTCACCGGTCCCGTCGCGGGACACGGCCGCCCGGGACGCCCCGCCGCCCGGTGGCCGGCTGGGCAGGGCCGGGTTGAAGACGCGGCTGATACGGCGGGCCCAGGGCGGGTCGGTCCCCAGCAGGAATCCGATCCGGTCGGCGAACCGGGGCTCGGGCACGGGGATCTCCACCCCTGGATACCGCAGGTAACCATGGGTGACGGCGCGGGCGACGTAGTTGGTGACCGCGTCCGCACGGTGGGGCAGGCGCCGCCGGCCGGGGGCCGCGAGGTGGCTGAGGATCCGCAGGACCGTGGGGACGCTGGCGTCGAAGCGGAATCCGCCCTGTGACGGGCACACCCCGGCGACGGGCAGCGGGTCGGCCTCCACGGCCTGGGCGAGGCCCGTCTGGTCGTGCCAGAAGGCGCCGGCGTGGCTCTCCCCGCGGGCGTGGTGGTGCAGGGAGAGGCAGTAGGCGGCGGGGGAGTGGCCGGCGCCGGCGGCGTACTGCCACCAGAACCGGGCGCCCTCGTCGACGCCGGCCAGGTGCAGCGCGCAGCCCAGCAGCCAGGCACCGGGCGGCTCGGGCAGCTGGTCGGTGAGGAACTCCAGTGTGCCGGGCGCCACCGCCGTCACGACGACCTCGCAGAGGCGGTCGAGTTGCTCGGCGGCGGTTCCGTCGCCGAGCGGCTCGCCGGGCGGGGCGGCGGCCGGATCGGCGGTGAGGTCGAGGTAGGCGCAGTCTTCGTAGGCCACGGTGTCGGCGGGCACGTCGGGGGCCCGGTGCAGGCGGGCGCGGGCGAGGAGGGCGTCGACGGCGGTCATGGCGGCTGGGTTCACTCCCGGGGACTGTGTGGGCGGAGGAGGCGTTCGAGGGTGGCGCGGGCGTGGTGGTCGACGGCGTGAGTGATCGCCGGACTCAGGCCGAGCACGTCGGGAACGGAGTCCAGGGGCATGCCGCACAGGTAGCGCAGCACGGCCACGTCCATCTGGTCCTGGGGCAGGCGCCCGATCGCGTCGAAGAGGTCGACCAGCTCGCTGAGGACCACGACATGGCCGGGCACGCCGTCGTGGACCTCGGCGGTGGAGAAGACGGTGGCCCGCAGGTCGGGGTGGCCCTCGTGATGGCGGTGGGCGCGGGCCATGACCCGCGACCGCAGCAGCCGCCAGGCGTAACGGCGGATGTTCTCGCTGCTACCGGCGTCGCGCCAGCACAGCCACAGGACGTCGAACGTCTCCGCCACCACCCAGCGGGCGCGGCCTTCGGTGAGCAGGAAGGCGCGCGCGTAGTCGGTGTACGCGCGGGTCACCGCCTCGGTGAAGGCCCGGTGGGCCAGGGGCGGGGGTTCCGGCTGGAGGGCGACCTGCTGGATGCAGTGCTCGATCCAGCCGGGCTCCTTGCGCGCCTCCCGGGCCGCCGCCGTCCACAGTCGGAGCATCGGCCCGCAGGGCAGGCCCAGGGCGCGGATCACGCTGAAGGTGATCTCCCAGGCCGGGTAGTAGCCGTTGCCGCGCAGCAGCTCGCTTATCCGGGTCTTGGAATAGCCGGACCGGTCGACGAGGTCGTCGAGCGTCAGTCCGCTGGCGAACAGGAAGCCGCGGACCGGCTCCAGCCAGGCCCGGTGCGACAGGCCGGCGGTGTCGGAGATGGGGGCCGGCTTGCGGCCCCGCCGGCCGCCCGCGGGGAAGGTGTCCTGCGGGGGCGGCCGGTCGGCGTCGGGGGACCAGATCATCGGGGCGGCTCCTGTCCGCCGCCGGAGAGGCGGCCGGGACCTGCCGGCGGCCGGTCGTCGGGGCCGGGGGAGCCGGCGGCCGGGTGGCAGCCGTCGGGGGCGGTCAGGGCCTGCACGATCTGCTGCACGAGCAGGCCCAGGGACGGGAGCAGGGCGGCGGCGGCCGCGACCTGTCCCAGCACGGTCATCACCGTGCTCCACGTGAGGACCGTCACCAGGACGGCAACGGTCACCACCTTCTTACTCGACATGAACATCGGGATTTCTATGAGCGGCTGGCTGACCAACAGCCCTCTCCGGCGGCGGTGCTGAAGCGCCGTCGGGAAGGCGGGCAGACAGCATGGCGCGGCCGCCGCCCGGAACGCCATGTGATCGCGGGGTTGCGGAACAATGCCCCCGGAGCGGCCGGGCGCCGCCAGCGCACCCCCCGCGCGTCCCCGCGACCGGAACAGCCGATGATTCAACCCTTTGAGGGGGAAACATCGCATCTGCCCGCGCCTTGCCGGGCGAACCCGCATCATGTGCGGCAAGGCGCCACTTGACGCCGCATCGGGAAGCCGTGCGGTCCCCTGTGCTGAGGAACCGTCCAAGAGGGGGCCGCACGGCACGGACGCGCCCGGCCGCAGCACCGGCGTCCGTCAGCAGCACGGCGCACGCTCACCAGTCCCCTCCGGGGTGCGACCGCGCGGCGGGGACGCGACGGCCCGCGGGGTCCTGGCCGTCACCGGCCGCCGTGCCGCGTCGGGGCCGGTCCGTACAGGGGCCTGCGTGGCTCCCGTACCGCCGCCTGCCGCCGCTCAGGGCCACCGTGGCGCATCGGCGTCCTCGCCGAACGCGCCGTGCCGCCCCGCCCCCGCCGCGAACCGCGCGGCCCCCTCCAGCCCCTCGGCCAGCACCCCTGCGCCGAGGCGGAGTTCGCGCAGCAGCGCCGTCCCCTCGGGCACGCCCTCCTGATCGAGGACCGACGCCCGGTCCGAGCGCAGGCAGGCCTGCGGGAAGGCGGCGATCCCCGCAGCCAGTTCCTCCGCGGCCGTCCGCGCCGTGCCGGCCGGCACCAGACGGTTGGCCAGGCCCATCTCGTACGCCTCGCGGGCCGGCACGGGACGGCCCGTCAGGATCATGTCGAGCGCGCGGCTCGTGCCGACCAGCCGCGGCAGCCGCACCGTGCCGCCATCGATCAGCGGAACCCCCCAACGGCGGCAGAAGACACCGAAGACCGCGTCCTCCTCGGCGACCCGCAGATCGCACCACAGCGCCAGCTCCAGCCCCCCGGCCACGGCGTGCCCGCAGACGGCGGCGATCACCGGCTTGGACAGGCGCAGCCGCGTCGGCCCCATCGGGCCGTCGCCGTCCTCCGCGACGCGGTTGCCGCGCCCGCCGCCCATCGCCTTCAGGTCCGCACCCGCGCAGAAGGTGCCGCCCTCTCCCCACAGCACCGCTGCCCGGGCCTCCTCGTCCGCATCGAACTCCCGGAAAACGGCAGCGAGTTCCGCGGCGGTCGGGCCGTCCACGGCGTTGCGGACCTCGGGCCGGGAGAGCACGACGGTGGTGACGGGGCCTCGGCGTTCGACGCGGACGGACACAGTGGATCCCCTTCTGTACGGCGACGCCCGCACGTTACCCGCACAGTGCGGCACCGCCGTCCGCGGGCGGCGGCTCAGGCGCGGTGGAGGCCGCCGGAACGGCACCCGGACGCGTGTCCGCACCGCCGCCCCGGCGCTCAGATCAGCCTCAGCCGCACCAGGGCCCCCAGCGTCACCGCCCCCGGTACCAGCGGCAGCCAGACGGTGATGATCCGGTACGCCAGCACCACCGCCGTCGTGACCGCGGCCGGCCCGCCCGCCGCGACGAGGGCGACGACGAGGGCCGCCTCGACGGAGCCGATCCCGCCCGGCGTCGGCACCAGGGCCACGGCGGCCGTCGCCGCCAGGTAGGCGACCGCGATGTGCCCGGGCGGCACCGGCAGCCCCAGCGCCCGCCCCACCAGGACCAGTCCGGCGGCCTGCAGTGCGGGGAAGGCCAGCGAGCCACCCCACAGGGCCAGGGCCCGCGCGGGACGGGCGTGCACCGACCGTGCCTCGCCCAGGGCGGTGCGCACGAATCCGGCCACGGCCCTGCGCAGCCGCCCGACGAGCGTCACCGCGGCCGACGCGGCGACCGCCACCGCCACCGCGCCGACGGCCGGCAGCAGCGGCCCGCCCGCCCGCTCGGGCAGCAGCGTGCCGAGCCGCAGCGCGCCGGGAAAGGCGACCAGCAGTACGGCCAGCAGCGCCAGTCTTCCCACGCTCTCCGCGAGCAGGTACAGCACGAGGGCGGCCGAGGAGCGGGCCGGGGGCACCCCGCACGCCGTCATGAAGCGGAGATTGACGGCGCCGGCTCCGAGCCCGGCCGGCAGCAGATGGTTGGCGGCGCCCGCGGCGAACTGCGTGGCCAGCAAACGCCGTCGGGGCAGCGGCTCGACGACCGCGCCCTGCCGGGTGAGGGCTGCCGCCACCCAGGTGAGACAGGTCGCGCAGCCCGCCGCGGCCAGCCATGGCCACTGGGCGTTCCGCAGCAGGCCGGCTCCCTCGGCGAGCACCGATCGGTGCTGCACGGCGACGACCGCGACGAGCGGGAGCGGAAGCAGGCACAGCACCTGCCGGACCGGCGCGCGGCGGGCGGGGCGCCCCCGGCGACGGCGGGGGCGGGGGAGCCGGGCGGACTCGGGAAGGCGCACTGCGGTCACACCGGTCGAGGTTCTCCGCCGCGCGCCAACCACGGGTTGCGGGGACGGGGACGGCACGTGGCCGGCGGCCGTCGCCTCGCGCCGCAGGGGCCGGCCGGGCCGGGTCCGGCTCGGGGTTCCGGACCCGGCCCGGCCGGAGGCCGCACCCGAGAGGCGGTGAGGGGACGCCGCCCGCCGGGTGCCGGTGCGCTTCAGTTAACGGTGCCGGTGCAGGGCCCGCATCTCCGGTGCGGCGAACGGGCGGCGTGCGCGGTACGGCTACCAGTGCGCCGGCCGCTCCAGCCGCTCGGGCAACCGGGTGGCCGTGTCGCCCCGCGCCGCGTCCAGCTGGGCCTGGGTGAGGAAGACGCAGCCCGTCAGGTCGGCGCCGCGCAGGTCGGCGTCACGCAGGTCCGCGCCGATGAGGTCGGCACCGCGCAGGTCGGCACCGGCGAGGTCGGCCGCGACCAGCAGTGCCCCGCGCAGGCTCGCCCCGGCGAGGTCCGCCCCGGCGAGGCGGGCGCCCATCAGGTCGGCCCCGCGGTGGTCGCGCCTCCGGCCGGGCACGTCCGCCCGGTACAGCTCGCTCGTGCGCAGCAGGAGCGCGTTGACCTCGCCGCGCAGCGCGTTGACGTCCACCGCCGCAAGCGCGTCGGAATCCTGCAGGCTCAGGGCGCCGACCCGGTCGTGAGCCTCGCGCAGCTCCCGGTGGACGGGCCGCGCCGCGCGCAGGCCGAGGGCCTCGTCGACGTACCACAGCAGCTCGTGCAGCTGCCGCATCACCGCGAACGAGGCGAACATGGCGCCCGCGCGCTCCGGTGCGGCGCGCCAGTCCGTCCCGCCGAAGGTCACCTGCGAGACCTTCTGCCCCGCCCCGAAGCAGTCGAAGACCGTACAGCCCGGGTAGCCCTCCTGCCGAAGCCGCGTGTGGATGCCGCAGCGGAAGTCCTCCCGCAGGTTCGCGCACGGCTTCCCGGCGGGCTTGTCGGCCGCGAAGTCCGCGGAGCGGGCGAAGGGCAGGGCGACGCAGCACAGCCCGAAGCAGGCGGAGCAGTCGGCCCGCAGCTGAGCATGGCCGGCGGCGGGGTTTGGGGGCTCCACGGTGACGCTCTCCTGATTCTCCTGATCCGCAGGACGCGAAAGCCCCCATTGTCGCAGGCCGTCGCCGCCGGAACACCACACGGGACGAGGAGGCGCCGCACGGGAGCGAGTCTTTCGGGGTTGCGCAATCCGGGGAACGTTAGACTCGCCAGTCCGCACACGCAGTTCGGCGCGGCCGTCCCGTAGGCACGAGGGCGTCGCGCAGCACTCTTCGGGGGACACATGACGGAGGCCGGGCCGTCGGTACGGGAGATCGGTGTTGTCTTCGAGCGCGTCCTCGACCAGGCCCTGGACACCCAGCAGGTGCGGGACGCCCTTGCCCGGTCCGGGGGAGCCCCGGGCCGGGAGCAGCTGCGCAGGCGGGCCCGGCAGGCGCGAACGGCCATCACCTCCACGGCGGCCGTCGAGTACGACGCGTACGTCCGGACCCGCGCCGGCGCGGACGGATCCGGTGTCGCGGTGGAAGCGGCCGGTGACGCAGCCCGACCGGGGGGAACCGGCGGGCCGCTCCCCCCGCCGGCCGTCCTGGTGCCCGCTCTGTCCGGCGGGATCGCCGCCCTTCTGCTGCTGGCGGGGTACGGGGTGAGCGCACTGGGCGGCCGTCCCTACGTCGGCGGCGGCCTGATGACGGCGGGTCTGATGGCGGGGGCCCTGGCTGTGGGAGCGGGAGCCGCCGACGTCGTCTGGACGTGGGCGACGGGGACCGCCGCACGCGATCATCCCGCCGCTGCCGGCGAGGAGCCGGCCGACGCCGGCCCGACCGCGACGAGGGCCCGGGAGGCCTGGGAGCTGGCCATGCTGGAACGGGGAGCCGTCCCCTTCCTCCTGGGGCGCCTGGAGGAAGCGGCCATGTCACAGCACCCCGCCCCCGGCACCCCGGCCGCCCCTGCCGGGGCCACGGCGTCCGGGCCGGTGTCCGCGTGCCCGCTGCCCGGGCGCTGCGCGCGGGCCGCCAAGGGGTTGCTCGACCGCCTCGCCCCGGCCGTCACGCGGGACGGGTACCTGTGCGCCGACTGCGCGCGCGGGGGTACGGGAGAGGACCGCGACGGACAGCGCCGCTCGTTCCGCTGATCCGACCGGGCGCAGTCCGGCACTGCGGCTCGCGTCCGGGCCGCCCGTGTCACCCCCCGCCGCGTGCCGAGGGGGTCCCCCGCCCGGCGGCCGTGGTCACGAGCGGCTCGGGCGGCTGCCGTCGGCGGAGAGGGACTGCTCGGCCCAGATGACCTTGCCCTCGCGGCTGTACCGGGTGCCCCAGCGATCGGAGAGCCGGGCCACCAGCATCAGGCCCCGGCCGCCCTCGTCGAGGGAGCGGGCGCGGCGCAGGTGCGGTGCGGTGCCGGCGGCGTCGAAGACCTCGCAGGTCAGGGTCGACTGAAGGATCAACCGCAGGTGTATGGGGCCCTCTCCGTAGCGGATCGCGTTCGTGACCAGCTCGCTGATGATCAGCTCCGTGCCGAAGGTCAGCTCCTCCAGCTCCCAGGCCGCCAGCGTCTCGGACGTGTAGACGCGGGCCCCGGCGACCGCGGCCGGGTCCGAGGGGAGGTCCAGGGTGGCGACGTGGTCCGGATCGAGGGCCCGGGTCCGTGCCACCAGGAGCGCCACGTCGTCGGAGGGGCGGCTGGGCAGCAGGGCGGCCAGCAACCGGTCGCAGATCTCGTCCGGCACGTCGGACGCACCGGTGAGGATGTCCCGCAGTACCACCCGGGCGGTGTCCATGTCGCGCGTGCGGCCCTGGAGCAGACCGTCGGTGTACAGGGTCAGCAGGCTGCCCTCGGGCACCTCGAACTGGGCCGTCTCGAAGGGGAGACCACCGAGTCCCAGGGGAGGTCCGATCGGCAGATCCGGGAAGTCGACCGTCCGCGGGGCCGGTCCGTCACCCCGTACGGAGCGGGGACTCGCCACCGCCGGCAGCACATGGCCCGCACTCGCCAGTGAGCACATCCGGGACACCGGATCGTAGACCATGTACAGGCAGGTGGCGCCGAGTTCGCCGTCGCCGCGCGTCCCCTCGCGCTGCAGGCGGATCACGACGTCGTCCAGGTGCGTGAGCAACTCGTCGGGCATCAGGTCGATGTCGGCGTAGGCGCGGACGGCCGTGCGCAGCCGGCCCATCGTGGCGGAGGCGTGCAGGCCGCGGCCGACGACGTCGCCCACGACGAGCGCGACGCGGGCACCCGACAGCGGAATCACGTCGT
Source organism: Streptomyces sp. MUM 2J (assembly GCF_022414535.1). Taxonomy (GTDB): domain Bacteria; phylum Actinomycetota; class Actinomycetes; order Streptomycetales; family Streptomycetaceae; genus Streptomyces. The sequence goes on along the minus strand of NZ_JADWYM010000015.1, from coordinate 121,772 downwards.
ACCAGTCGCCGCCCACGCCCGCACGGGAACCACTGGGCAGGTAGCGGGAGGCCGCCACGACGGCGGACTGCTCCGCCGGGCGCTGCGGCAGCAGGCTGCGCTGGAGGGTGAGGGCGGTGGAGCGCTCCCGGGTGTAGCGGCGGGCGTTGTCGATGTGCACGGCCGCTCTGCCGGCCATCTCCTGGGCCAGCAGGAGGTCGTCCTCGTCGAAGGGGGCGGCGGTGCGGTGGCGGAAGAACTGGGCGAGGCCCAGGGTGTCGCCGCGGGCCCGCAGCGGCAGCAGAAGGACCGACCGGAAGTCGGGGTCGTCCGCGGCCTCCCCGCCTTCCGGTGCGGGCTCCCAGCACGCGGGCGGGTCGGAGGCCCTGGTGCGGTACACGCGCGCCTGCCCGGTGGCCAGCGCCCGGGCCGGCTCGGAGCCCGGGGGGTAGGAGTGCGTCCGGCCGCGGCCGACGGTGCCGGCCGCCCCGCTGTCCCGGGAGGACAGCTCGGCGACACGGCGCAGCAGGGGTGGGGCCGTCGGCGGAGCCGGCGTGTGCGCGTCGGGGTGCAGCAGGAAGTCCAGGAGGTCGACGGCGACGAGGTCGGCGAAGTCGTCGGTGCCGACGTCCGCCAGTTCCTGCGCGGTGCGGGTCATGTCGAGCGTGGTACCGATGCGCCGGCTCGCCTCGTTGGTCACCACGAGCCGGCGCTGCACCCGGCGGTCGCGCTCCAGCTGATAGGTGGCGACGACCTGTTCCGAGCCGCGGTCGACGTACTCGAAGGCCGCCGCGATCAGCCGGGTCGCCGCGGCGTTGAACAGCTCCAGGTCGTCGGTCAGCCGGGTGGCCTCGCCCAGGATGAACTGGAGCAGGCACATGTGGCCGAGGCGGTAGGCCCGCAGCAGCGAGCTGAGCGGCACCCCGCCCTGGGCGAAGCGGCGGGCGACCTCCAGCGCCTCGGGCGGCGCCTGGACCCGGGTCACGTCGGCGCGGTTCTCGAGCACGTCCAGGAAGGTGCTGACGTGCACGGCCGTCTCGTTCACCGCCATGGCGGCGAGGCCGTCGTACTTCCACAGCTCGGGCAGGTCGTTGCGCAGGCGCTGCAGCAGCGTCCCGGCCGCCCGGTCCTCTCGCGGTCTCAGCTCCTGGGCCAGCCTGAGCAGGAAGGCGTCGACGTCGCTGCCCATACCGGAAACGTACCCAAGCCCCGCACGGTGCGCGCGTCCGGACCGCCCCGGCGGAGTCCGGGGCAAGACCCCGCGGCGTCCCGACCGGGGGCCGAAGGCTCGCGAACCGCGGCCCGTGTGGCGCGCGCGTGGCGCGCCCGCCCCGACCTGATGCGGAGGTGGAATCGGCTCGGATGTGCCCCGCATCAGCGCGCCGCACGGCCCCGTGACGAAGCCGGAGGAGAGCCGGCCGGGCGGCCGGCGGGGATGCGGACCGGGCTCGCCGTCGTCTGCCGGACCCTCTCCGGCGCCGCGCCTGACCACGCGGAAGGGGAGAGCGGGGCGCGCACCCGGCTCCGACGGGGCGGTGAACGGACGGGGACGGCGCCCGGGCACGTCACGTGATCGCACCACTGGATCTACCAGGACGTCCGACTATATATTCGGGCGCGGGCCCGCGGTGCGGGGAAGCCGGTGCGACTTTCGGCCCGCTCCCGCCGCTGTGACCGGGGGGTACGCCGTCGAGCTGGACGCCGCTGACGGGCTGGACGTCGGGACGGCGGCCGGCGCGTTCCCGTCCGGGGGCCGGGACACCGGCCGCGGGACGGTCCGAGTGGTCCACCAGGATGGAGCCGACACGCATGGCACCGGCCCCCGCCGACCCGGCGGGACCACCCCGCACCGCCTCCCGCGCAGCGGTCCCCACCACCGTCTTCGACCGGCGCTTCCCACGCCGCGCGGGCGCCGGGGCGGGACGGGAACGCGGGGGCGGAGGAGCGAGGGCGGGAGCCGTCGTGACGTACGTGTCAAACAGCGAAGGAAGCGACGAGAACATGCATGGCATCGTGGCCCGCGGCCCGGCCGGCCAGACGGAGGCGTCCGGATGACCGCCACCGGCGAACCCGTCCTGTTCCGCACCTCGGGCCGGACCGCCCGCATCACGCTCAACCGGCCGAGGGCCCTCAACGCCCTCGACCACGAGATGGTGCGCCGCATCGACGAGGCCCTGACGACCTGGGAGCACGACCCGGCAGTGGAGGCCGTCGTCGTCTCGGGCGCGGGGGAACGCGGCCTGTGCGCGGGCGGGGACATCCGTGCCGTCCACGGCGACGCCCGCGACGGCGACGGCACCGCCTCCGCGGCGTTCTGGCGCGACGAGTACCACCTCAACGCCCGCCTCGCCCGCTACCCGAAACCCTGTGTCGCCCTGATGGACGGCATCGTGATGGGCGGCGGCGTCGGCATCTCGGCGCACGGCAGCGTCCGGATCGTCACGGAGCGCTCCCGGATCGCGATGCCGGAGACCGGCATCGGCTTCGTCCCCGACGTCGGCGGCACCTATCTCCTGGGCCGGGCGCCGGGCGAGGTGGGCATGCACCTGGCGTTGACCGGTGCGGAGATCGGCGCGGGCGACGCCCTGATGTGCGGGCTGGCCGACCACTACATGCCGTCCGACGCCCTCGGCGCCTTCACCGACGACCTCACCGCCCTGCCCCTGCGGGACGCCCTCGCCCGGCATGTGCGGCCCGCGCCGGAAGGAGAACTGGCGCAGCGGAGGGAGTGGATCGACGCCTGCTACGCCGCCGGGACGGTCGAGGAAGTCGTGGACCGGCTGCTCGACCACGGCGATCCCGCGGCCAAGGAGGCGGCGGCCACCCTGCTCACGCGATCACCGACCGCGCTGAAGGTCACCTTCGCCGCACTGCGCCGCGCCCGCCGCCTCGGATCGCTGGAGGAGGTCCTCGACCAGGAGTACCGCGTCTCCTGTGCCGCTCTGAGCACAGCGGACCTGGTGGAGGGCATCCGTGCCCAGGTCGTCGACAAGGACCGCCGTCCGCGCTGGACGCCGCGGACCCTCGCCGAGGTCACCGATGCCGGCGTCGACCGCTTCTTCGCCCCGCTCGGCGACCGTGAGCTGGGCCTCGCCGGACCGGGCACCCTCCCGGACGCGGGCCGGTGACCAGGACCGCCGTGGGCCGCGGCGCCGGGTGTGGGGCCGCTCCGTGACCGTCACCTCGGCCGGGGCCGCTCACAGGGTGTGCGGCCAGGACCCGCCCCCCCGGGCGCGGGCGGCGGGTGTACGGCAGGCCCGTGCAGGAAGGCGTGTCCCGGGCCGCGGCCGGGAGGGACCGCCCTCCCGGCGTGCCCGAGGACGGGCCCTCACGCTCCCCAGAGCGTGACGTGCACCGGGGGACGGAAGCGGGAGGGCGGGACGCCCACGCCGGGCGCGCGCATGATGCGGGTCGCCGCGGGCGTGTGCAGGAAGTGCAGGAACGCGTCGGTGGCCGGGGAGCGAAGCTCGGCCGGCAGGACCGTGGCATGCCAGGTAGCGTCCGACGGGGTGGCCGGGGTCTCCAGAACGCGCAGCTCGTCACGCCGGATGCGGGGCGACACCAGGTGGGCCGGCGCCGGGGCCACCCCCGCGCCCTCGGCGGCAGCCGCCCAGGTCGCGGCCTGGTTGGGGAACACCCACACGTGATCCTCGGCGACTCCGAGCCGGCGCAGCAGCCGCCCGGAGTCCGCGTCCGGGTCGGTCCCGGAGGAGTCGACCAGCCACGACCACTGCGGTGGCGGACCGGACGGCCGCGGTGCCCCGGCGCCGATCACCACCACCAGCTGGGTACGGAACAGCGGCTCGCTGACCGGTTCGCCCCTGCCGTAGGAGGCGCCGGGACGCGGACCGAGCGCGATGTCGGCCAGCCGGTTCTCCACCAGCACGCGTATCTCGTTGCCGGAGACCACCCCGAAGGAGGTCGCGGTCCTGCGCCCCGGGCGAGAGGCGAAGGCCTCCACGAGCGACGGGAGAACGAACTCGGCCAGCGTGCTCGTGGCGACGATCCGCAGTTCGTCGGGCGCGCCCCGGGCCGCCCGCACGGCGGCCTCGGCATCCGCGCTCAACGCGACCATCCGTGACGCGACCGGCAGCAGCCGTGCTCCGGCAGGCGTCAGACGCATCCCACCGCCGGGCGCGCGACGGATGAGCGGATCGCCGAAGTGGGTGCGCAGCGCGGCGAGCGCCTGTGACACCGCGGACTCGCTGACGTCCAGAGTCCGCGCGGCGGCGCTCACCGAACCGAGCCGGGCGACCAGCACGAACGAGCTGAGCTGTGTCACGGTCACAGATCCATCTTCTCCCGATGTCCGGATAAGTGAACACTTATCGGCCCATTGCGTGTCCTACATGGAGAGGAGCAGCATCAGCACAGCGACGGGAACAGCGTTCCGAGGAGGCCCGATGCAGGTTCCGGCTGCATTCCAGTACGAGAGGGCCGCAAGCCTTGAGCAGGCGATCGAGCTGCTCACCCGGTACGGCCCGGAGGCGCGGGTGGTGGCGGGCGGACACAGCCTGCTGCCCATGATGAAGCTGCGCCTGGCCCAGCCCGAAGCCCTGATCGACATCAACGGCCTCGGTGAGCTGGCGCTGATCCGCGTGGACGGGCACGACCTGGCCGTCGGCGCGATGGTCCGCCATGCGGAGCTGCTCGCCTCGCCGGTCGTCGGCGAGCACTTCCCCATCCTGCGGGACGCGGAACGGGTCATCGCCGATCCGCTCGTGCGCAACCGGGGCACGGTGGGCGGTTCGCTGTGCCAGGCCGATCCTTCGGAGGACCTGTCCGCGGCGTTCTCGGCGCTGCGGGCGACCCTGGTCGCCCAGGGCCCCGGCGGCAGGCGCACCATCGGCATCAGGGACTTCTTCCTCGGGCCGTACGAGACCGCGCTGCACGAGGCGGAACTCCTGGTCGAGATCCGCGTGCCCATCCGCTCGCACGCCAGCGCGTACCGCAAGGTCGAGCGTCGGGTCGGCGACTGGGCCGTCGTCGCGGCGGGAGCGGTGCTGGAGATCTCCGACGGCGTCATCACCGAGGCCGGGATCGGGCTGACCGCGGTCGGTGCCCCGCGGTTCGTGGCCGAGGGGGCCGAGGACCACCTGCGCGGCAGGCGGCCCGACGACGACGTCTTCGCCGAGGCGGGCCGGATCGCCTCGCAGGAGTGCAGGCCGACGGCGGACCAGCGCGGCCCGGTCGACTACAAGCGGCATCTGGCCGGGGAACTCACGACGAGGGCGCTGCACTCCGCTGCCGCACGCGCCCAGGGGCAGGAGGCGTGACATGCGGATCACCGTCACCGTGAACGGCGAGCAGTGCACGAGGGACGTGGAACCCAGGCTGCTGCTCGTCCACTTCCTGCGCGACGAACTCGGACTCACCGGCACCCACTGGGGCTGTGACACCTCCAACTGCGGGGTCTGCACCGTCTGGCTGGACGGGACGCCGGTCAAGTCCTGCACCGTGCTGGCGGTGATGGCCGACGGCCACGAGGTGAGCACGGTCGAGGGTCTGGCGAAGGGCGCCGAACTCGACCCGGTGCAGCAGGGCTTCGTCACCTGCCACGGGCTGCAGTGCGGCTTCTGCACACCGGGGATGATGATGACGGCCCGCTGGCTGCTCGACCACAACGCGGACCCCTCCGAGAAGGAGATCCGCGAGGCCGTCTCCGGGCAGATGTGCCGCTGCACCGGTTACGAGAACATCGTGCGCTCCATCCGCTGGGCCGCCGAGCACGGCGGCGGGGCACGCACGGCGGACACGGCCACCGAGCCGGTGCCCGGCCGCGAGGAGGAGGTGCGGGCATGACGACCACCGAGGAACGGCCGGTCGGATTCGGGCGAATGGTCCGCAAGGAGGACGCCCGGTTCGTCCGCGGCCACGGCACCTACGTCGACGACGTCCGGCTGCCCGGGATGCTGCACGGCGCGATCCTGCGCAGCCCGCTGGCGCACGCCCGCATCGTGTCCATCGACACCAGTGCCGCCGAGGCCCACCCGAAGGTCAGGGCCGTGATCACCGGCGAGACCCTGGCCGGTCTCGGGCTGGCCTGGATGCCCACGCTGTCGTACGACACGCAGGCGGTGCTCGCCACGGACAAGGTGCGCTTCCAGGGCCAGGAGGTCGCCTTCGTCGTCGCCGAGGACCGGTACGCCGCCCGGGACGCTCTCGAACTGATCGACGTGGAGTACGAACCGCTCCCCGCGGTCGTGGACGCCCGCCGGGCGCTCGACCCGGACGCGCCGCTGATCCGCGACGACAAGGACCACCAGAGCGACAACCACATCTTCGACTGGTCCGCCGGTGACGAGGAACGGACCGGCGAGGTCTTCGAGGCCGCCGACGTCGTGGTGGAGCAGGACATGCTCTACCCGCGGGTGCACCCGGCGCCGCTGGAGACCTGCGGCACCGTGGCGGACATGGACGCCATCACCGGGAAACTGACGGTCTGGTCCACCACCCAGGCGCCGCACGCCCACCGCACGATCTACGCGATGGTGGCCGGCATCCCGGAGCACAAGATCCGGATCATCTCCCCGGACATCGGGGGCGGCTTCGGCAACAAGGTCGGCATCTACCCCGGGTACGTGTGCGCGGTCGTCGGCTCCATCGTCACGGGCAAGCCGGTGAAATGGGTGGAGGACCGCTCGGAGAACCTGATGAGCACCTCCTTCGCCCGCGACTACCACATGCACGGTGGCATCGCGGCGACGAAGGACGGGAAGATCCTCGGCCTGCGCGTCCAGGTGATCGCCGATCACGGCGCGTTCAACGCCACCGCACAGCCGACGCAGTTCCCGGCCGGCTTCTTCGGCGTCTTCACCGGCTCGTACGACCTCGCCGCCGCATACTGCGCCGTGACCGGCGTCTACACCAACAAGGCCCCCGGAGGCGTCGCCTACGCCTGCTCGTTCCGCGTCACCGAGGCCGTGTACCTGGTCGAGCGCATGGTCGACCTGCTCGCGGACAGGCTGGGAACGGACCCGGCCGAGCTGCGCATGCGCAACCTGCTGCGGCCCGAGCAGTTCCCTTACCACACGCAGACGGGGTGGGAGTACGACTCCGGTGACTACCCGCGCGCCCTGCGGCAGGCCATGGACATCGCGCACTACGAGGACCTGCGCCGGGAGCAGGCCGAGAAGCGCGAGCGCGGCGAGCTGATGGGAATCGGCGTCAGCTTCTTCACCGAGGCCGTCGGCGCGGGCCCCCGCAAGCACATGGACATCCTGGGACTGGGCATGGCCGACGGGGCGGAGCTCCGCGTGCACCCGACCGGCAAGGCCGTCCTGCGGATCTCCGTGCAGTCCCAGGGGCAGGGCCACGAGACGACGTTCGCCCAGATCGTCTCCGAGGAGCTGGGCATCCCGCCCGAGGACGTGGAAGTGGTGCACGGCGACACCGACCAGACCCCGTTCGGGCTCGGCACCTACGGATCCCGCTCCACACCGGTCTCCGGCGCGGCGACCGCGATGGTCGCCCGCAAGGTACGCGAGCGCGCGAAGATCGTCGCCTCCGCGATGCTCGAGGTGAGCCCGGACGACCTCGAATGGGAGAAGGGCCGCTGGCACGTCGCGGGCGACCCCGACCAGGGAAGGAACATGGCCGAGATCGCGCTCGCGGCACACTCCAACCTGGAGCTGCCCGAGGGCGTCGAGGGACAGCTGGACGCGACGTGCGTCTACAACCCGCCGAACCTCACCTTCCCCTTCGGCGCGTACATCTGCGTCGTCGACGTGGACGCGGACACCGGGGTGGTGAAGGTCCGCCGGTTCGTCGCCGTGGACGACTGCGGCAACCGGATCAACCCCACGATCGTCGAGGGCCAGGTGCACGGCGGACTCGCCGACGGGCTCGGCATGGCGCTCATGCAGGTGATCGCCTTCGACGAGGAAGGCAACTGCCTCGGCGGATCGTTCATGGACTACCTCCTGCCCACCTCGGTCGAGTGCCCGCCCTGGGAACTCGGTGAAACCGTCACCCCGTCCCCGCACCACCCCATCGGTGCCAAGGGCATCGGTGAGTCCGCCACGGTGGGCTCGCCCGCCGCGGTGGTCAACGCCGTCGTCGACGCGCTGAAGCCGCTCGGCGTCCACCATGTCGACATGCCGCTGACTCCCGCCGCGGTGTGGCGGGCCGCCCAGGGCCGGCCGCTGCGCACCGACCTGGCGATCACCTGAGGCCGCACGATGACGGACACCGAACTCCTGGCCCGCGCGGATGTGCTCCGGCACGGCCGTACGCCGTTCGTCCTGGCCACCGTCGTCCACGCGGAACGGCCCACCAGCGCCAAGCCCGGGGACAGCGCGCTGGTGCTGCCGGACGGCACCGTCGAGGGCTTCGTGGGCGGCACGTGTGCCGAGACGACGGTGCAACTGCAGGGACTGCGGGTGCTGGAGACGGGCGAGTCGCTGCTGCTGCGGATCACCCCCAGCGCGGACACCGGTACCGAAGGCCCACGGGAGCCCGCCGAGGGCCTCCTCACCGTGGCCAATCCCTGCCTGTCGGGCGGCACGCTCGACATCTTCCTGGAGGCCAACCTCCCCCCGGCGCTGGCGTTCGTCCACGGAGACGCCCCCATCGCGCGCGCCCTGCTCGACGTCGGCCGTGCGCTCGGAACCGACGCCCGGCCGGCCGCACCCGGGCAGCCCCTGCCACCCGACCTGGGCGTCGTCGTCGTCGCCACGCACGGCCGCGACGAAGAGGACGCGCTGACCGAGGCCGCCCGAGCCGGGATCCCGTACATCGGGCTGGTGGCCAGCCCGAAGCGCGGCGCGGCGGTGCTCGCCGGGCTGGAACTCACCGACGAGCAACGTGCGCGCATCCACACCCCGGCCGGGCTGGACATCGGCGCACGGACCCCGGCGGAGATCGCGCTGTCGGTGTTCGCCGAGATCATCGCCCTGCGGCCGCAGGCGATCCCGGCAGGGCGCCCCGCAGCAGGAGCAGCCGTACCGCACCCCGTGGCCGAGAGCGTGGACCCCGTGTGCGGGATGACCGTGGCGATCACACCCGGCACCCTGTCACTGGACCGCGCCGACGGCAGGGTCTACTTCTGCGGGCCGGGGTGCCAGCACGCCTACGCCGACGACCCCTCCCGCTACGCGCATGCCTGACCCAGACGCCCTCGTCCCCGATGGCCCCGCCCTGCGCTCGCGTCTGGAGACGACGGGCTACCTGGCCGACGACGCGCTGGCCACGGCACTGCTGCTGGCCGTGCGCATGCGGCAGCCGATCCTGCTGGAGGGTGAGCCCGGCGTCGGCAAGACCGAGGCGGCCCGCTCGCTCGCCACCGTGCTCGACACCCCCCTGATCCGGTTGCAGTGCTACGAGGGGCTGTCCTCGGCCGAGGCGCTCTACGAGTGGAACTACCCGCGGCAGCTCCTGGCCATACGGCTGGCCGAGTCCCGCGGGGAGCCTCTGCGGGACGCCGACCTGTTCACCGAGGACTATCTGCTGCCGCGGCCGCTGCTCGCCGCGCTGTGCCACCCGGGCCCGCGGCCGGCGGTGCTGCTCATCGACGAGGTGGACCGTGCCGACGACGAGTTCGAGGCGTTCCTGCTGGAACTGCTGGCCGATGCCGCGGTCACCATCCCGGAACTCGGCACCCGCACGGCAGCCGTGCCGCCGGTGGCCGTCCTGACGTCCAACCGCACCCGGGACCTGCACGACGCGCTCAAGCGCCGCTGCCTCTACCACTGGATCGACTACCCGGACACCGCGCGGGTCGCCGCGATCATCCGCAGGCGGGTACCGGAGACGGCCGAGTGGCTCGCCGAGCGCGTGGCCCGCGGAGTGACGCGCCTGCGCGCCCGGCAGGGACTCACCAAGCCACCCGGCATCGCCGAGGCGATCGACTGGGCGGGCGCGCTGCGCGCCCTGGGGCTCGACGCGCTCGACGCCGACACCGCCGACCGCACCCTGGGGGTGGTGCTCAAGTACGCCGAGGACCTTCGGGCCGTACGCCGGGACGGGCTGGCCGAGCTGGTCGACGCGGAGCCGGGGACCGATGTCTGACCTGCCGGAGCTGGCCGCCTCCTTCACCGCCGCCCTGCAGGACGCGGGCATCGTGGTGGGCCCCGACCGCACCCGGAGCTTCGCCCGGGCCGTCACCGTGCTGGCGCCGTCGACCACGCGGGAACTGCGGTACTGCGCGCTCGCCACCCTTGTGTCCGAGCGTGCGCAGATCGAGCCGTTCGACGCGATCTTCCGGGAGGTCTTCGGCGCCCCGGCCGACCGTCCGGCACAGCGCGGGCAGCCCGGCGACCCGACCCGCGACCTCCTGAACACCGTGCCCGGCAGGGTCCCCGGCACCCGGCCGGGCACCGCGGACAGACGCCCGGACGCCGGCGCACAGTCCGGGACGGCACCCGTCCCCCTCGCGGCCAGTCCACTCGACCGGCTCGCGGACCGCGACTTCGCGGAGTTGTCCCCCGAAGAACTGGCCCGGCTCTCCGAGGTGATGCACACCCTCGTCCTGCGCACCCCGACCCGGCCGTCCCGGCGACGCCGCACAGCCCAGCGCGGCGCGCGCATCGACGTGCGCCGCACCCTCTCCGCCAGCAGGCGCACCGGCGGCTACCCGCTGCGGCTGCGACGCTTCGTGCCCCGCACCCGCCCTCGCGACCTCGTCGTGCTCTGCGACATCTCGGGATCGATGGAGCCGTACGCGCGTGCGATGCTGCAGCTGCTCTACTGCGCCTCCCGCGCCGCTCACGCCGAGGTCTTCACCTTCGCCACCCGGCTCACCCGCCTCACCCCCGTCCTGCGCCGGTCCGGGCCGGACGACGCCCTGGCCCAGGCCGGACGGGCGGCCCCGGACTGGTCCGGGGGCACCCGGATCGCGGACTGCCTGGCTGAGTTCAACGAGCGGTTCGGCCGGCGCGGCATGGCGCACGGCGCCGTGATCGCCATCATCTCCGACGGCTGGGACACCGGTGCGCCCGCCGACCTCGCCACGCACATGGCACGGCTGTCCCGGGTCGCCTACCGCGTCGTATGGGTCAACCCGCGCACGGCCAGCCCGCGCTACCGTCCCCTCGTGGCCGGCATGGCAGCGGCACTGCCCTACTGCGACGCCGTCGTCAGCGCCCACAGCCTCGCGGCCCTGGACGACTTCACCGCCGCACTGTCCGCCCCGCGCCGCCGCCGATGACCCCGCGCGGTCGGCGCCGTGGCCTCGCAGGCGGGGCACCGGCCCGCGGCAGGGGGACTCCGGGGGACTCCGGCCCGGACGGGGACCGCGTCCCGCACAGCCGGGGACCGCGTCCGCACACCCGGGACCGGGCCGGTGCTCACCGCGGCCACAGGTACACCTCGTCGGCATGGCACCACGCCCACCCCCGGCCCGGCCGCGCGCACCCCGTTCCGAGGCAGCGGGCGACCGGATGCCCGGTGGACTCGTGGTGCGCGGTCGCATGCGCTCCGCGTGAGCTGTCGCAGCAGCCGAGATGCCCGCAGGTCAGGCAGAGCCGCAGCCCGACCCACGCCCACCCTCTGCGCGCACACTCCCGGCACAGAGGGTCCCCCGCCTCCGGGGCCGGACCGATCTCGTCGACATGCGCGCAGTCGCGGCCCTCGGGCCGTCCACCGTCGGGTGCCACCCTCCATCGGCCCATGACCCGCACTCCCTTCGCCCCGCCGCGCACGTCCACCGTGCCGCGCCTCTGTGAGCATGCTTCCGTCCGCATGCCACCCACGGTTGCGCCCACGGGCGGGAGCAGCCGCGTCCCCCGTCCACCAGGGGGGACGCGGCCCGACCCATCCGCCGGGCCGACCGTGACGGATTACCGGTGAGGGCCTGCGGCAGCGGCCCTCCGAGCGCCCGCCCGCGCGAGGGATACGGGAAGGGCGGGCAGCTCCGGGGCCCCGCCCGACGCGCGGGGCCCCGTTGCCCGGTGGACGCGGGCGGAGGGGCGTGCCGAGCCCCGCCCGGTTGCGGGGGAGCGGCACACGCGCGGCGCCGGACATCCGGGTTCCTGGGGTGGGGCGGGAGCCCCTTCCGGAGGGTGCAGGGGCGCGCTTCACGCCCGCGGCGCGATCCGCCGGGCGCTCAGTCCCGCCAGCGCCGTCAGCACGGCGTCGTTGGCCTCGCGGTTGCCCACCGTGAGCCGGATTCCCTCGCCGGGGAAGTGGCGCGCCTGGACACCGGCGTCGGCGAGTGCAGCGGCGCCCTCGTCGACCGGATCGGGGGCGGCGAGCCAGACGGAGTTGGCGTGACCGGGGCTCACGCGCCAGCCGGCGGCGGCGAGTTCACCCCCGAGCCGTTCCCGTTCGGTGACGACGGAGTCCACGCGCAGGCGCAGCTCGCTCTCGGCCCGCAGGGAGGCCTTCACCGCCGCCGTCGCCACCGCGTTGATCCCGAAGGGCAGTTGCTGCCGGCGGATCCGCTCCACCAGCTCGGCGGCCCCGAGCCCGTAGCCCACCCGCAGGGCGGCGAGGCCGTAGGCCTTGGAGAAGGTGCGCAGGACCAGCAGGTTGGGGTGTGCGTCCAGGAGCGAGGGCGCATCGGGCAGCTGGGTGTCGCGGGCGAACTCCACGTACGCCTCGTCCAGGAGCACGGTGGTGCGGCGGGGCACCTGGTGCAGGAACGCCGACAGCGCATCGGCGGTGACGAGGCTTCCGGTGGGGTTGTGGGGACTGCAGAGCACCACGACGCGCGTGTGGTGGTCGACCGCGGCGAGGAGGGCATCCAGGTCCTGGTGCCCGTCCGGTGTCAGGGGCACGGGGGCGGACCGGGCACCGACCATGGACGCCAGGAGGGGGTAGGCGTCGAACGTGCGCCAGGCGTAGGCCACCGTGTCGCCGGGCCGGACCACCGCCCGGAGCAGTTGCAGGGCCACGCCGACCGAGCCGCTGCCGACCGCGACCCGCTCGGAGGGCACCCCGCACCACGTGGCGATCGACTCGGTGAGGTCGTCGGGACGGAACTGCGGATAGCGGTGAGCCTGCGCGACCGCCCGCTGCATCGCCTCGCGGACCGTGGGCAGTGGGGGATACGGGCTCTCGTTGAGCGCGAGCCGGTGCATCACGGGGATGTCCATGGCTCAGTCGCGTCCGCCGTGCCAGCGGACCGCGACGGCACCGGCGAAGTCGCCCGCGTGGGCGAAACCCCCGAGTACCACCAGGTCCCCGTCCTCCACCTCGCCGGAACCGATGGCGCGGTCCAGGGTGACCGGGATCGCCGCTCCGAACAGGTTGCCGTACTCGTCGAAGGTGTTCAGGTGCCGCTCGGCGGGCAGTTGCAGCGCCTCCCGCCAGTTCCGCAGGAAGGTGCGGTTGGGCTGGTTGGTGATGAGGACGTCGATGTCGGAGGTCGCCACGCCCAGTCGGCGGCACAGGTCCGCGACCACCTCGGGAACCAGCCGGTTACCGCGCGCCAGGACCTTGGCGACACTGGCGTCGGTGAACCCGATCCGCAGCTGGGACTCGCCCGGCTCCCAGTACTTGCGCCCGTCGTCGACGGCCACGGTCATGTCACCGGCGTACTCCCCGAGGTGCCGGGTCTCCACGTCGAGGATCGGCGACTGCGCCGACGTCGTCACGTACCCCACACCGCACCCGTCGCCCGGGATCGCCGCCTGGGCGAGTCTGCGCACCTCGGACTGGGTGAACCACTGCCCGGCGGCGCTCTGCGCGTTGCAGATCAGCGCGGTCCTCGCGTCGGTGGAGGTGAGGATCTGCCGCGCCAGCTTCATCATGTGCACGAAGGACGCGCAGCCCGCGTTGGCCACGTCGACGAGCCACTCCGGATTCAGGCCCAGCCGTCGCGCCACCTCGGTTCCGGCGCCCACGAACGGCAGGTCCGGCAACTGACTGTGCACCAGCAGCACGTCGACGCCCCGGATCTCCGCCGCGCCGTGCCGTTCGATCAGGGGCTGTACGGCGCGTTCCACCATGTCCGCGTTGGTCTCGTCCCCGGCCACGTGGTGCCGTAACGGTGGGACCCTGAACATGGGGTTGTCGCGGAGCTTGTCCTCGGCTCCGGGGTAGTCCGTGTAGAACTCCGCGGGGACCGGCTCGCCGGGCAGGTAGGCGGCGACGTCGGTGAGGCTGACCGTCGTCACCGCGCCACCGTCCTCGCCGGAGCCGAACCGATCGGCAGACCGCGCCGGTGACGATGCTCCAGGATGGCCTTGAGGTTGCGCATCTCCACCGTGTGCCCGGCGTAGAAGAGGTCCCAGTAGTCGCCCACCCAGGGCCGGTCCGCGCGGGGAGCCAGATCGGGGTGCGGGTTGCCGTCGTAGTACGGGTGCCGGCAGTTGGTCCAGGTGATCACCGAGCCCGGCTTGTCGAGCACCAGCCGGGCCGGGACGACACGCATCAGGTAGATCATCCACAGCTTCTCGCCCTGGTCCCAGGAGCAGTGGTAGTCCACGGTCATGGCCTCGGGGTTCGCGAGCACCCTGCAGTAGATCCTGGTGTCGTCCTCCAGCCGGTCGTGACCGACCCACAGCCCCGGTGTGCCGGTGGGGGCGAAGTCCCGCAGGCTGCAGGTCCACTCCTCCAGGTGGTGTCCCTGGCGCAGGTAGTCGTAGGCCTGCTCCGGGGGGCAGTCGACGTACTCGTGGATGGTGCAGTACTGCCCGTAGACCTGATGGTGGGGGTAGACCGCGTGGGTGAGCTCCATGCAGTGGGCGGTCAGTTCCTCCTTGCCGGTGTTCTCGATGCGGACCAGACCGGGGATGTCAGCCAACGTGGACGACGTGTCGCTCATCTGAACCCTCCTTGCTCTTGACGGCTTCGGTGAAGGACTGGAAGGGAAGGAACGGGGGAATCTCCCGCGGGTCGCAGGCCACCGAGACCAGCGCCGGGCCGCCGCCCGCGTTGCCGCGCAGCAGTGCCGCGCGCAGCTGCGCCGCGTCGGTGGCTTCCGTGGCCCGCAGCGACGGGAAGGCGGCGGCCACGCCGGCGGCGAGGTCGGTCCGGGCGAACAGGTCGTCGTCGCGGACCCCGCCCTGGAGGAACTCCTCCCGCAGCGCGCACATGGCGTGGGCGTTGTTGTTGAAGATCACGAACGTCACGGGTGCGCCGTACTCCACGGCGGTGTGCACCTCCATCCCGTGCATGAAGAAGGATCCGTCGCCCGCGAGGACGTAGGTGCGTCGGCCGGTGGCGAGCGCGGCACCGATACCGGCACCGAAGGTGTAGCCCATGCCGCCCATGCCGACCGCCACCACGAAGCGGCCGTGGCGCGGTGCCGGAAGCAGGTGGATGGCGCTGGCCCCCGCGTTGCCGGCGTCCACGAAGACGTGCGCGTCCTCGGGGAGCGCCGCCTCCACCGCGGCGACTGCCCGGGCATGGGGGACGGTTCGCCCGAGCGCCCGAACGAGCGGAGCCGGTGTGGGGGTGGGAAGGGGGCCGGAGTGAGGCGGGCAGGGGAGTGGGCGCGACGGCAGCCCGGAGGCAACCGCGCGCAGCGCGTCCCGTAGGTTCCCGCCGAGGGCGGTGCCTGCCACGAACGGCGGTTCGGGCCCGAGACAGACGACGTCGGTGCCGGCCAGGGCCCGGTCGAGGCCGCCGCGGGCCAGGAGCGGAAGCCGCGTACCGGCGAGCAGGCACAGGTCGGCCCGCCGCAGGCAGGCCTCGACGTTGGCGTGGCCCATCACGCCGGCCACTCCGGCGAACCGGGGGTCACGGTTGTCGAAGACGTCCTTGGCGTCCGGGGTGACCGCCACCCACGCCCCGAGGCGCCGGGCCAGTTCGGCCAGATCTCCCCGTGCGTCGGCGGCGGCGACGCCCTCACCGGCGATGACGAGGACGCGACCTGCCTCGCGAAGGGCGTCCGACACGGCGCTCACGGCAACCGCGTCGAGTCGTGCCACGGATGTCGTCGAGGGGTCGTTCGGCGGCGGGGCGGCGGCGCGGGCAGGCACGTGGATCAGCGCCTGCTGCACGTCCTTGGGCAGCAACAGCACGGCCGGTCCGCGCGGCTCGGCCTGTGCCGCCTCGACGGCCCGGGGCAGCAACTCCGCCAGCGAGTGCGGGTCGTCGACCCGCGCGCAGAACCGGGAGAGGGGCGTGAAGATCTGCTGCGCGTCGAAGGAGCCCGACTTGCCGCTGGAGTCCTGGAACGCTCCGAGCCCTTCCTGGTCCGTCGGCGGCTGGCCCACCAGGGCCAGCACGGGCACCCGCGAGGCATGAGCCTCCGCCAGGCCCGGCACGAGGTTCATCGCCCCGCCGCCCGAGGTGGCGGCGACGACGCCGAGGCGCCCGGTGGTACGTGCGTATCCGTCGGCCATGGTGACGGCGGAGAACTCGTGTTTGGCGACGACGCCCCGGATGGCGCCGCCGCGGTGCACGGCGTCGTACAGGTCCTCGATGTTCGCACCGCCCACGCCGAACAGGTGGGTGACGCCGGCCCCGGCGAGCGCCGAGGCCAGGTGGTCGACCAGGCGTAACGGTTCCGCTGTGCGTGGTTCCGGAGCCGTGGTGGTCATACGGGGCTTTCCTCCCTCTCGTGGTGCCGGTCGATGAGGCCGGATGGCGCGATGACCTGGAAGCGGTGCCGGTACTCGGTGGGGGTGAGCCCCAGGGTGCGTCCGAAGGACCGGAAGAACGTCTCGGTCGCGGGGAACCCGCAGCGGCCGGCTATCTGGCCGATCGTCAGGTCCGTGGTCTCCAGCAGGTCGCGTGCGCGGGCGATGCGCGTCCGCTCGACGTACTGGCCCGGTGTCATGCCCACCTCGCGCCGGAAGACCCGGGCGAAGTTGCGCTGGCTCATGTTGGCCTGCCGCGCGATCTCGGCCACCGGAAGCCGGATGTCCAGATGGTCGTGGATCCACTCCTGCGCCGCCCGGATCGGCGGATGGTCGGCCAACTGGGCGTCGAGGACGGCGCTGTACTGCGACTGCCCTCCGTGCCGCTTGAGGAACAGCACCAGGAACCGTGCCGTCTCCAGAGCGAGCGCCGACCCGTGATCGGCCTCCACCAGGGCCAGAGCCATGTCGATGCCCGTCGACACGCCCGCGGAGGTCACGAAGGGGCCGTCCCAGACGAAGATCGGCTCGGCGTCCACCGTCACCTTCGGATAGCGGCACGCCATCGCCTCGCTGTACGCCCAGTGCGTGGTGGCGCGCCGGCCGTCCAGGAGGCCGGCCTCGGCCAGCAGAAAGGATCCACCGCAGACGGAGGCGACTCTGCGGGACCGGGCCGCCGCCCGGCCGATCCAGGACACCAGCGCCCGGTCCCGGAGCGCGTTGTCGAGACTCCAGCCGCCCGGCACGAGGAGCGTGTCGATCGGCCCCTGTCCCGCCTCCAGCGGCGAAGCCCCCACCACCACCCCCGAACTCATCCGCACCAGTGGTGCGTCGGCCGAGACGAAGTCGGCCCGGTAGGGGGTGCCCGTAGGGCCCAGGAGCCGGTTCGCGGTATCGAACACTTCAATCGGTCCGGTGATGTCCAGGGCCATCGCGCCCGCATACACCACCACCACAACACGTCGCTCAGACACAGTCACAGCCTGTATCGAACATCGCACTGGCTGCAATGACGGATTACTGACGGATCCGGCCAGCGCAGGGTGCCGGGCGGGCCGGGAGCGCTGCCGGCAAGGCACTTCGTGCGCCGGGTCGCTGCGCCGCGTGAGGCAGCTCACAGAGCGTCGGTGCGGCTGTGCGCGCTGGCGCCCGGCCAGGAGGGCCGCCCCCGACGGGTCGTCCCGCGCACGGAGACCGCGCCCTGGTGTGGCGAGGCACGCAGGTGGGACCGGCTGAGCCGCGAGCCGCTCTCACGTTCCGAGACACGACGGCCGGGAGCACTCGTACAATTTGACTCCGAACGATCGAAGGAGTGTGCCCGTGCCCGGCCATCGGTCCATCACCGCAGCGGAGGAGCTGGCGGCGGCGAAGCTCGGAGGTACACCGATCCACCGTGAGCAGATGGCGGTGGTCGCCAACATCTACCGTGCCGCCTCCGCGGTCCGGCAGCACCTGGAGAGTTCGGTGCTGCGCGGTGCCGATCTGACGTGGACGGCGTTCGTCGTGCTCTGGGTGGTGTGGGTGTGGGGCGAGTCGGAGACCCGACACGTCGCGGAGGAAGCCGGGATCTCCAAGGGGACCCTCACCGGGGTCTCGCGGACGCTGGAGGGGCGTGGGCTGGTCAAGAGGGCCAGGCACCCCTCCGACGGCAGGTTGGTGCTGCTCAGCCTCACCGAGGAGGGCGAGAAGCTGATGCAGCGGTTGTTCCCGGAGTTCAACCAGGAGGAGGTGTTCGTCACGTCGCGGCTCGGTGACGAGGAGTGCCGGAGCGTCGCCGACGGGCTGCGGCAGGTCGTGCTCCAGGTCGAGGAGCACGGCAAGGAGCGCCGACTCGCTGCGCTCGGCGGTGCGCAGCCGGCACCGCGCCGTAGTGGGCGCCGGCCGAAGGGCTGAGGGCCGGCCGGGGAGCGAAGACGACGTCGACCGCAAGGGGTTCGAGCCGCTCGGGTGGGGAGGCGGCACGCCTCGGCGGCGACGGACCTGTCGGTCGGTCTTCGCAGACCGCCACCAGTCACGCCCGTGACGGCCGCCGCCGGCAGCGCCTCGCGTCCGTCGCCGAATCCCGGCCGGTGCTGTTCTGCTGCGACGACGGCCGCCACGTCCTTCTCCTTGCGCGCGGTATCCGGGCTCGCAGCGTCCGGGGCTGGACCGGGTGGCCGAACTGATCGGTCACCTGCGGCTCCAGTAGGCGTACCGCTCCACCGGATCGCCGTCGTGCCCCCACGGCCAGGCCGTGACCAGCCCGCCGGTGACGGCGAAGACCGCAGCCGCGTCCTTGGTCCGCACCGCCCGTGACAGGGCGTACGCGAGCAGCCCGAGGTCGGCGACGGTGGCGGCGTGGCGCGGGTGGCCGGGCCTGGGCCATCGGTCCAGGGCCTGGTCCAGCAGGCGTGCCACGTGCGGCTGGGACCAGTAGCGGCCGGCGCCGAGCGCCTGGGTGCCGCCGCTGTCCAGCTCGCGCTGGTACTGCCGTACGGCGGCGGCCAGCGGTACGCACGCCGCCGGTACCCCGTGCGGCATGGCGGCCACGACGTCGTCCAGGAAGTCGCGCAGCGCCGCCTGGCTGCCCTGTTCCTCCGGTGAGAGATACCCGAGGATCTGCAGGTGCGCTTCGCGGTGCCAGGCGGCGCGGGCACCGATCTGCCGCCAGACGGGGGTGAGTTCCGCGCTGGTGCGGGCCAGCAGCCTCAGCGCCGCCAGCATCCCGACCCACGGAGTCGGGTCGCCCGGACGGGCGTCGGCGGCCGACCGGAAGGTCGCCGCCGACGCCCATGGATCGGTGGGCAGTTCGGACCAGGCGTGCAGGATCAGCGCGTCCGGGTCGTGGGGCCGCCGCGCCCGCCAGGCACGGGCCAGGGCGGGCGCGGTCCCGGCCAGTACCGTGACACGGTGGCAGCGGCGGTCCCAGTCGTCCCGGGAGTCCCGCAGCAGCTGTTCCACCTGGGCGATGGCCAGCTCCTGCGGCCCCGGGCCGCGCGAGGAGGCGATGCCCCTCAGCACCCGGCCGAGCGCCGTGTCGTCGAGTTCCGGGGCAAGGCGGGGTGCCTGCTGCCTGCGGCCGAAGAGAGCCATGGCGGTGTCAGCGTCCGTCGTGGGCGGCCCGGACGAGAGCATCGAAGAGGCCCTGCTGGGCGGGGTCCCCGTGGGCGGTGTCCTCCGGGTGCCACTGGACGGCGGTGAACGACCCGTGGCCGGGGAGTTCGAGCCCCTCCACGGTGCCGTCGGCGGCGCGCGCGGTGACCACGAGCCCCTCGCCAAGCCGGTCCACCCGCTGGTGGTGGTAGCAGGACACCTCCGTCTTCTCGGCACCGGTGGCCTGCTCCAGCAGGGTGCCGCGCCGGATGGCCACCGGGTGCACGACGTGGCGGTGCACGCGTTCGGGGCCGCCCATGTCCTGTTCCAGGGTGCCGCCGAGGGCGACGTTGACGACCTGCAGGCCGCGGCAGATCGCCAGCAGGGGCAGGCCCACGTCCGTTGCGTGGCGGGCGACCGCCAGGTCGAAGGTGTCCTGGAGCGCGTCGACGTCGTGGACGCTGTCGTGGGTGTCGGTGGCGCCGTAGCAGTGCGGCGCGAGGTCGCCGCCGCCGGGGAGCAGGACGCCGTCGAAGCGGGCGAGGCGCTCGGCGACACCTCCGCGGACGGGGTGGATGCTCACCGGTTCACCGCCCGCTCGCCACACCGCCTCGATCAGCGCGCGGGCGTTGACCTCGGCGGCGTACCGGAGTGCGGAGGCCGTCGCGGAGAAACGGGCGGGGACGGCTATCAGGGGGCGTGTCACAGCTGGATCCAGGTGGTCTTGAGTTCGGTGTACTTCTCCAGGGCGTGGGCGGACTTGTCGCGGCCGTTGCCGGACTGCTTCATGCCGCCGAAGGGAACGGTCAGGTCGCCCTCCTCGTAGCAGTTGACCCAGACCGTGCCGGCCCTCAGGGCGCGGGAGACCCGGTGAGCGGTGGACAGGTCGGAGGTCCACAGGCCGGCGGCGAGGCCGTACTCGGTGGCGTTGGCCAGCCGTACCGCCTCGTCCAGGTCGTCGAAGGTCAGGACGGACAGCACGGGGCCGAAGATCTCCTCGCGGGCCAGCCGCATGCCCGGGCCCACGTGGTCGAAGACGGTCGGTGCGAGGAAGCTGCCGCCGGTGCCGGTGAGGATGCGCTCACCGCCGGCGCGCAGGCGGGCACCCTCCCGCCGGCCGGCGTCGATGTGGTCCTGTACGCGCCTGAGGTGGCCGTCGCCGGCCAGGGCGCCCATCTCGGTGGCGGGGTCGAGCGGGTCGCCGATCCGCAGCTCGCGTGCCCGTCGTACGACGGAGTCGGTGACCTGTTCGGCGATGGAGGTGTGTACGAGGAGCCGGGAGGGGGCGGTGCACATCTCGCCCTGGTTGAAGAAGATGCCCCAGGCCGCGGTGGCTGCGGCCTTCTCCAGGTCGGGGGCGTCGGGGAGGATGATGTTGGGCGACTTGCCGCCCAGTTCCAGCCAGACCCGCTTGAGGTTGGAGTCGGCCGCGTAGCGCAGGAAGTGGCGGCCGACGGCGGTGGAGCCGGTGAAGGCCAGGACGTCGACGTCGGGATGGCGGCCGAGGGCCCGGCCAGCCACCGGACCGAGGCCGCCCACGACGTTGAGCACGCCCGGCGGCAGTCCGGCCTCGGTCGCGATCCGGCCCAGCAACAGTGCGGACAGGGGCGAGTTCTCCGACGGCTTCAGTACGACCGTGCAGCCGGCGGCCAGCGCCGGGGCCACCTTCCAGCCGGACAGCGTCAGCGGGAAGTTCCACGGCACGACGGCGCCGACCACACCGGCCGGTTCCCGGGTGACCAGCGCGAGGGCGTCCGGCGCGGTGTGCGGGGACTCGTCGGTGAGCTTGTCGGCCAGCTGGCCGTACCAGCGGAAGGTGTCGACGACGGCGCGCAGTTCGATCTCGTACGCGTCGGCGATGGGCTTGCCCATCTCCAGGCTGACGGTGAGCGCGGCCTCCTCACGCCGTTCCTGGAGCAGCTCGGCGATGCGCAGCAGCACCCGGCCGCGCTCGGCGGGCGCGAGGCGCGGCCAGGGCCCGGTGTCGAAGGCCCGGCGGGCGGCGGCCACGGCCGCGTTCACCTCGGCCGTGCCCCCGTCGGCGACCTCGGTGAGCACCTGCCCGTCACGGGGCGAGACGGCGGCGAAGGTCGCTCCTCCGCCGTCCTCGTCCGCGCCGTCGATGTGATGGGCACCGGACAGGTCCAGGAACTCGGCGCGACGCATCCACTCCTCGTGGGTGACGTGCGGCATGCGGGACCTCCAAAAAGAATGTTTGAACCCAAACGACAGTCTGGGCGTGGAGCCGCCACAACGGCTCACGGGATCGATCCGGCAGGCCCGCGCACCCCGGGAGGGCGTCACCGAGTCGGGCCATGGAGTCAACCGCCCGGGTGGACGCCTGCCGCCTGGTCCACGGTTCCTCGACCAGGCGGCAGGCCGGCCCGCTGAGCGGCCGACGTGCACGTCAGCCGTTGGTGGCCGCGGTCCTGTCGCGGGTCAGCCGGGCCGCGGCGACACCCACGGCCAGGACGGCGGGGACGGTGAGTGCAAGCCAGAGGGCGGTGCCGCCCTCACCGCCGACGAGCATGGTGAAGTTCTCGACGATCAGCCAGATGGCGCCGACGATACCGAGCGCGCCCAGGGCCGGGGCGATCAGCGTGTTCCACGGCCGGGTGTCCAGGCGGTCGCGGCGGAAGAAGACGATCACGGAGATCGAGGTCAGCAGGTACATCAGCATGATCGCGAGGACGGCCACCCCGCTGCCCCAGGAGAACAGGTAGAGCACCGGGTCCCTGCCGGTCAGCGCGAAGGGGAGGACCAGTGCGACGGCGATGGCGGTTTGGACGCCGCCGGCCACGCCGGGCGAGTGGCGGCGGTTGATCGCCGACAGCTTGCGGGGCAGCAGCCCGTCGCGGCTGAGCGAGAACAGGTAGCGGTTGGCGGAGTTGTGGAAGGCGAGGATGCCGGCGAAGAGTGAGGTGGCCAGCAGGACGGGCAGGACGTCATTCACCCAGGTGCCGAAGAGGCCGGCGATCGGCATGAAGACGAAGGCCGTCGAGTCACCGCTCTGCAGTGCGCTGCCCGCGGCCTCGGTCGCCTTCGAGGCGCCGTAGGAGGAGACCAGCATCCAGGAGGCGAAGCTGAAGAAGCCGGTGACGCAGGCGACGGCCAGGTAGGTGGCCCGCGGGACCGTCTTGCGGGGTTCACGCGCCTCCTCGCCGTAGATCGCGGTGGCCTCGAAGCCGACCATCGACGCCACGGCGAACATCATCGCCACGCCCGGCGCCCCCTGGACGACCGCAGCCGGCGAGAACGAGCCCGTGAAGCCGAGCCCCTCGGGTCCGCCGCCCTTGAACAGGGTGACCAGCGCGAAGACGCTCAGGATGCTGAACTCCGCCAGCACGAAGACGGCCAGCACCTTGGCGCCCATCTCGATGCCTGCGGCTCCCAGTACCTGGACGATCGCCATGGTCACCAGGGCGCAGACCCACCACGGCACCTGCGCCCCCGTGTAGTGCGTCAGCAGCCCGCTCACGGTCGCCCCGTAGAGGCCGTACATGGCGGCCTGGATCGCACAGTAGGCGAACAGCGCGACCCCCGCGCTGCCGGTACCGAGGTGCCGTCCGAGGCCCTTGCCGATGTACGTGTAGAAGGCGCCGGCGTCCACGACGTGCCGGCCCATGGCGACGAACCCGACCGAGAACAGCAGGGTGATCACACCGGCCGCCACGTAGGCGGCGGGGGCGCCGGCGCCGTTGCCGAGGGCGACGGCGATGGGGACGGCGCCCGCGATGCCGGTCAGCGGCGCCTGGGCGGAGAGGACGAAGAAGAGGATGCCCAGAACGCCGAGGGAGTTGGGCTTGAGCTTGCCTGCGGTGGAGGCGTCGGGCGCGGTCTGGTTTCTGACCGCCGTCGGGCTGTCCACTCGGATCACCTGCCAGGGAGGGGAGAAGTTTTCGTTTCAGGCCAAACGAGTTGCCTCATAGTGGGCTGGAACTATCCGTTTGACAAGGGGTTGCGACCGGATTCCCGGGCGTCTCCCGGTTCCTTACGCGACCGTGACAACGGCGAGATCCGGCAGCAGGGCGCCCTGCGCGGCCGCAGGGGTACGGAGGAGGGCCGGATGCCTACGGACGAGGCCCTGGACGACGGACGTCCAGGGCCTCGTGAGGTGCGGGGCGGAGTCAGTCGTGCGGCCCGTCCTCGGACTTCGAGTCGGTGTGCTCTTCGGCGGCGAGCAGCCGAAGCAGGGTGCGCAGCTTCTCGATGGCGGCGTCGGTGGTCTCGGGGCCGCCGAACACGAGCTGGTGCAGCACGAGGCCGTCCAGGGCGGCGAAGACGAGCCGGGTGAGCGAGCGGTCGGCGCCGTCGGGCAGCATGCGGGACAGCTCGCGCGCGGTGGCGTCGAAGTACTCGTCGTACAGGGCTCGCAGGTGCGTCAGCAGTTCGGGGCGGCGCCGGGCCTCCAGCAGCAGCTCGTACTGGAAAGCCTGTATGTCCGGATCGGCGGTGACCATCTCGGAGACTCCCGCCGAGAAGTCCGCGACCTTGCCGGTGCCCGGTTCGAGCGCGCTGGTGTTCAGCGAGGTGCGGATCGCGTGTGCGAGCGCCTCCTCGATGAGGGCGTCCCGCGAGCCGAAGTGGTGCACGACCAGCCCGTGTGTGGTGCCCGCCTCCTCCGCGACCGCCCGGTAGGTGAGCTTGCGCAGCCCACCGCGGGCCACGACCCGCACAGCCGCGTTGAGCAGGGCCTCACGGCCCTCGCCGTAGTTCATGCGCCTCTTGCGCGGCTTGCGCCCGTCAGGGGGCTCGGCGGAGTCGGTCATGGGGGCGACCCTACCCGCCGCGCCATGTCCGGGAACGGGCCGGACCAGGGGCGGGACGGTGCCGGGCCCCGGGCAGCGTCCGCCGGAAGCGCGGCACCGGGCGACGTCCTCCGTCATGCCCGGTGCGGCGCGGTCCGGTGGGCGGCATCAGCGCCGGGGCGGGCGGATGCCGCGGAGTTCCCAGTCGCCACCGAGCGCGGTGGACAGCACCTCCTCGGACTCGGTGGGCTGGGCGCCCACGTCGGTGCGGACGGGGGTGGGGCCGGTGACGATGTGGTTGGTGAGGCGGCCGAGGCCTTCGACCTCCACCTCGACGACGTCGCCCGGCTGGACGGGGCGGGAGTTGGCCGGGGTGCCCGACAGCAGGACGTCGCCGGGGTGGAGGGTGATGGTGCGGGCGATGTCGGCGACGAGGTAGTGCATGTCCCACGTCATCTCGTCGGTCGAACCGTCCTGGGCGACCTCGCCGTTGACGTACGTGCGCAGCGTCTTGCCGTGGAAGTCCCAGTCGGTGACCAGGCCCGGCCCGAGCGGGCACAGGGTGTCGGAGCCCTTGACCCGGAGCATGGAGCCCGCGTCGGTGTCGCGGAAGTCGTGCAGGCCGTAGTCGTTGGCGATCGTGTAGCCCGCGATGTACGCGCCGGCCTGGTCCGGAGGGATGTTCCGCGCGGTCTTTCCGATGACGATGGCGACCTCGCCCTCGTAGTTGAGCCAGGTGCAGCCCTCGGGACGGACGATCGCGCCTCTGTGGGAGTTGAGGGCGGAGGTCGGCTTGTGGAAGTAGGTGGGTGTGCCGGGGAGTTCGATCTGGAACTCGTCGACACGGCTGGAGTGGTTGAGGTGGACCGCGATGATCTTGGACGGGACGACCGGGGGCAGATGCCTGGCTTCCTCGATCTTGGTGCGGCGGCCGTCCCCGGCGACGAGTTCGTCCCCGTCGACGGTGACCTCGACGGCGGCGCCATCCAGCAGGATGCGGCGGTATTCGGGCATGCCAGGCTCCTAGATACGGCTGTGGGGGGTGCGCGGGGACGGGGAGGCGGCCGGCCGGCCGGTGCCGGTCCAGCCGTCGGCCGGGCGGTCGAACCAGAGGTGGACCTGGCCGGTTCCTATCGAGTTCTCGTACTCGCCGTACTGGCGGGCCTTGGCGACGCACGCCTGCTCACCGAGGGCGCCGGCCATCATCAGGTAGTGGAAGAACTTCGCCTCGGGCTTGTACTTCCAGAACTCGTCCATGGTGTCGAGGACCTTGTCGTGGCGGCCCTCCCCGAACCAGGCGATGCGCTCGCGGTCGGCCTCGCGCGCCTGAGGGGTGAAGATGTGCACCGGGTCGCTGGCCTCGTGGTCGCGCAGTTCGCGCAGCGGCCAGAAGGTGTGCGACAGCGCGCCGGAGGCGACGAGGAGGACCCGGCGCCCAGGGGTGGCGGCGATGCCGTCGGCGAGCGCGCGCCCGAGACGCAGGTGGTCCTCCATGTCACCGGTCTGGCAGACGCCGATGGTCACCCACCGCTTGTCCGGCAGGCCCTCGCCGAGGTACTTCCAGAGGTTGACGGTGGCGTAGTAGACCGGCAGGTACGCGTCGTCGATCGCGGTGATCCAGGTACCGTGCTGGTCGGCGGACTTCTCGACGTTGCGGGCGAGTTCGGGGTCGCCGGGGAAGTCGTACGGCATCCGGCACATGCCGCGCGGCAGTTCCTCGGAGGTGAACAGCCCGGCCCTGCGGTGCTGGGCGGTGACGACGAACTCGACGGTGGTGGCCCAGTGGGAGTCCAGGACGACGACGGTGTCGTAGTCGTCGCGCTCGAAGACCTCCTTGCGGAGCTGCTCCAGACCGGTGACGAGGGTGATCTCCTTGCCCTCGTTGAGTTCGAGGCGGTCGGCCTTCGGCAGCATGATGGTGGGGACATGGGCGAGGAGCCCGGCCCCGACGATCTCACCCATGGTCCTTGAATCCCTTCGGCGCGGTGACGGTGTTCTTCAGGTCGCAGTAGAAGTCGAAGCTCCAGGTACCGCCCTCGCGGCCGACACCGGAGTGGCGGGAGCCGCCGAAGGGCGCCCGGAGGTCGCGTACGAAGAAGCAGTTGACCCAGACGGTGCCCGCGACCAGTTGCGCGGTGACGCGCCGGGCACGCTCGGGGTCGCCGGTGGCGAGGGTGGCGGCGAGCCCGAAGCGGGTGTCGTTGGCGAGCCGTACGGCCTCGTCCTCGTCGGTGAAGGTCTGGAGGGTGAGGACCGGTCCGAAGACCTCCTCCTGGACGATCTCGGAGTCCTGGGCGACGTCGGTGATCAGGGTCGGCGCGTAGTACTGCCCGCCCTCGGGATGTCCGCCGACGACCACGCGGGCTCCGTTCGCGACGGCCCGCCGTACGAATCCGTCGATCTTCTCCAGCTGGCGGGGGTGGATGGTGGGCCCGATGTCGGTGGCCTCGTCCCGGGGGTCACCTTGCGTGAGCTGCCCGGCCCTCTCCACGAACCGGCGCGTGAACTCCTCGGCGACCGGTTCCTCGACCAGGATGCGGGTCGCGGCGAGGCAGACCTGCCCGGCGTTGTCGTACTGCTCCACCGCCAGGTCGACCGCCAGGTCCAGATCGGCGTCCGCGAACACCAGCAGGGGCGACTTGCCACCGAGTTCGAGACTGAGCGGGGTCAGGTTCGCCGCGGCCGACTCCATGATCCGCCTGGCCGTCGGCACGGAACCGGTGAAGCTGATCCGGCGCACTTCGGGAGCCGAGGTCAGGGCGTCGCCGATCTCGGCGCCGTAACCCTGCACGACGTTCAGGACGCCGGCCGGCAGCCCGGCCTCGGCGGCGATGTCGGCCAGCAGAGAGGCGGTCAGCGGGGACCACTCGGCGGGCTTGAGCACCACGGTGTCGCCCGCGGCCAGCGCCGGCGCCACCTTCCAGGTCGCCAGCATCAGCGGTGCGTTCCACGGCGTGATCAGCACACAGGGGCCCGCCGGGTCCCAGCTCACGTGATTCGTGTGGCCGCGCGTAGCGAAGTCCTCGCGGTCGAGCGTCATCAGCCAGTCGGCGAAGAAGCGGAAGTTGTACGCGACGCGGGGCATGACACCGCGGCGGTGGGAGCGCAGGAGGGCGCCGTTGTCGGTGGTCTCGACGATGGCGAGCTCTTCGAGGCGCTTCTCCACGCCGTCGGCGATGGCGTGCAGGATGCGCGCGCGTTCGGCGCGGGGGGTGGCGGCCCATGCGGGGAAGGCTGCCTGCGCCGCGGCCACGGCCGCCGCCGCCTCCGTCGCGGCGCCCCGGGAGATCTCACCGAGAGCGCTTCCGTCGATCGGCGAGACATCGGTGAACGTCTCGGTGGAGGCGACGCGCTCGCCACCTATCCAGTGCCGGGTGTCCACGGCGACCCCGGCCACCGTGAGGGTGTGATCGGTCATGTCCGGTCTCCAAGTCCTGTGATGGGTAAGGCGGTTACTCGGCGCCGGACATGCCGGACTCCAGCAGCCGGCCACCGTCCCAGACGACTCCGACCTGGCGGTGGTAGGCGGCGATCGGTTCGCGGATCTCCAGTCGTGCCAGCTCTTCGGTGGGGGCGTCGAACAGCTCCAGCTCCGCCTCGCCCACCCAGGGCTGCCCGCCCTCGAAGGAGGCCGCACCGGACTCGATCAACTCGTCCAGCGCCAGGCCCTTGCCCTTTTCGATGGAGGGCAGCCAGCGGTGATGGGCCATGGGGTGGCCGTTGACGAAGCCGTTGGTCCCGGACGGCTCCCGCAGCGTGACCACGGCCTGCGCGAGGCGCCGGTCGGCCGCCGCGAGGGTTGCGCCGAAGCGGGCACCCGCCTCGATGCGCGGGGCGGGACCGTACGGGTGCGGACGAGTCTGGTGGATCGAGCCGAGCTTCTTCGGGTAGCCCTGATGCAGGCCCCGGGCGATGGCGAAGTCCTTGTCGACCCAGATGTACACGCAGCGGCTGTAGGTCTGCCCCCGGTACTTGCAGCGGACGACCGCGAACGCCTCCTTGTACTGGGCCAGCACGGGGTCGAGCAGTTCCTCCCCCGAGGCGGAACACGACTGCCAGTCGGCCCAGACGAGCGCGACAGCTCCAGGATCGACGTCGGCCAACTCCAGTGGTTCGGGCAGCAGTTCGAGCACGCGGGCGGGGTCGGTGCGGTACTCGACGGTGAGCAGGTCACCGGAGTACCGCCACGGCGGTGACGGGATGAGCGACGAGGTACCGCTCGCCGTCTTGGGAGGGAAGTAACCACGGACAGGGGGCATCGCAAGGCTTCCTTACGCAGTGAGGGCGGGCTGCTTGAGCAGCTGGGCGCGGTGGCGGGCGGCGCGCAGGGTGGCGGCCCGGCCGCCGAGGGCCACGACGCCGACCAGTCGGCCGCCCGTGTGATAGCCGACCAGGATGTCGCCCTCCGGGTCGCCGTCCAGGATCCGCACGTCGTCCTTGCCGAGCACGGGCGCGCCGAAGGACTGCAGCCGGAAGTCGTGCTGGTCGCTCCAGAAGGTGGGCAGCGGCGCGAACGGCGCGGACCCGGGTCCTGTGCCGGCGAGATGGGCGACAAGGACCCTCGCGGCGTGCTTGGCCGTGTCGGTGGGAATGGACCAGTGCTCGACCCGGCGGGGTACGCCGTCGTAGCGGGCGTTGGGGAAGCGGGCGACATCGCCGACCGCGACGACATCCGCGCGTCCGCCGACCCGCAACTGCTCGTCGGTGAGCACACCGTCGGACAGGTCGAGGCCGTTGCCGTCCAGCCACTCGACGTTGGCGGCCGAACCGACCGACTCCACGACCACGTCGGCCGGAAGGACCGTTCCGTCGCCGAGAACCACACCGGCGACCCGTTCGGCGCCCTCGAACCCGGCGACTCCCCGGCCCAGCGCGAAGCGCACCCCGCGCTCCTCGTGCCGCTTCAGCAGCGCGCGACCCAGCAGTTCACCGAGCGGGCCCACCATGGGCAGCGGCAGCGGATCGACGACGGTGACCTCACGCACGCCGAGTCCTACGGCGGTGGCGGCCACTTCGCAGCCGATGAACCCGGCACCGACGACCACCACGCGCGCACCGGGCCGGATCAGTTCACCCCGCAGCCCCTGGGCGTCGGCGAGTGTGCGGACCGTGTGGCGCCCGGCGAGTGGCCCGGGGCAGCGCAGCCGCCGGGGCCGCATGCCGGTGGCGACCACCAGGCCGTCGTACGACAGCGACGAACCGTCGCCGAGTTCGACGGTCCGCTCGTCGAGCCGGGCCGCGACGGCTTTCGTCCCCAGCCGCCATTCCACGTCGGCGGCAGCCGCCTTCGGCGTGATGGCCAGAGACTCGAAGGGTTCCTTGCCGGCCAGGACCTCCTTGGACAGCGGGGGCCGGTTGTACGGCATGTGCGGCTCGTCGCCGACGACCGTGACGGCGCCGGTCCAGCCCGCCGCACGCAGTTGCTCGGCGGCGCGCAGCCCGCCCATCGAGGCGCCCGCGACGACTATGCGTCCGGTCATGGGGCTCAGCCCTCGATCCGGATGGCCTGCAGCGGACACACGTCGGCGGCTTCCTCGACCTCGTCGCGCAGTGCCTCGTCCGGTTCGGAGACGTGGACCAGGTGCCCGCTGTCGTCCATCGAGAAGACATCGGGGGCCGCGAAGACGCACTGGCCGTGGTCCTGGCACTTGTTCATGTCGACGACGACCTTCATGGCCGGTCCTCCTGGGGGTGTGGGCGGCGGAGCAGGAAGAGAGAGGAGGGAGGGGTAAGAGGGGCCCGACCACCGTCGGACCGGACCCCTCGGCCAAAGGGAGGCGGAAACCCGCCCCCCTGACTCGTTTGGCTCCAAACAACATAGGAACCGACTCGGCCCTGGTCAATACCTGTCCAGGTGGATAAATTTTTGCGACCGCCCCCTTGCGGGGCGATGACCCTTCTCCATACCGTTCGGGACCAAACGACTGACCCGGGTCTGCCTCCCTCCTCCTCCCGCGCCCCGGCTCCCGTCCTCTGCACACCACCCATCCCCAGAGCCTCAGGGCAGGGGGATGCCACCCTTCCGCCCAAGGAGACATCGGTGAGCGCATCCGACACCCCAGACATCCGTCAGCACATGGAGAGGCTGGCCGCCGAGGGCATCGACGTGGTCCGGGTCGTCTATCCCGACCTCATCGGCACCGACCGCGCCCGCGACGTCCTGCTCGACCACCTGCCCTCGGCCGTCGACCACGGCCTGGCGTTCTGCAAGGCCGTGTACCACACCACCCCGCAGGGCGATGTCGCCCAGGTCGCGGGCGGTCTGGACGCGGGCCTGCCCGACATCGCCGTACGGCCGGACCTCGAGACGCTGGCGACGCTGCCGTGGGAGCCAGGGGTCGCCACCTGCCTCGGCGAGGTCACCGACCCTGCCACCGGTGGCCCTGCCGCCGAGTCCCCGCGCGACCTGCTGCGCTCCGTCCTGGCCCGATGCCAGGAGCACGGACTGCGCCCGGTCGTCGGGCCCGAGCTGGAGTACTTCCTGCTGGAGCCCGCCCCCGGAACCCCCACCGGCTGGCGGCGCGCCCCGGAGACCACCGGCGCCGTCTACACCGCCGGCCTGCGTGCCGATCCCGAGAACCACCTGCTGCGCACCCTGCGCCAGCTGCGCGACCTGGGACTCGGCGTCATCGCCGGCAACCACGAGTTCGACGGCGGCCAGTACGAGATCAACCTCACCCACTCCGACGCCCTCGACGCGGCCGATCGCGCCTTCCGCTTCAAGGCCGCGGTCAAGGAACTGGCCCGTAAGGAGGGCAACCTGGCCACCTTCATGGCCAAGCCCTTCACGGACGCGGGCGGCTCCGGCTTCCACCTCCACTTCTCCTGCGTCGGCGCCGACGGCCACAACACCTTCGGCGACCCCGCCGGCGCCCACGGCCTGTCCGCCACCGCCCGGCACGCCCTCGCCGGGATCCTCGCCCACGCCCCCGCTCTGGCCGCCCTCGCCAATCCCACGATCAACTCCTACAAGCGGTTCGGCCCGGACACCCTCGCCCCCTGGCTGATCGACTGGGGCCTGGACAACCGCAGCGCCCTGGTGCGCATCCCGCCGGAACGCGGCCCCGGCGCCCGCCTCGAACTCAGGCTCGGCGACGCCAGCGCCAACCCCTACCTGGTGATCGCCGGCACGATCGCCGCCGCCCTGCTCGGCATCCGGGCAGGCGAGGAGCCTCCGGCGCCGCTGGAGGGCTACGGCTATGACACCGCCCGCTCCGCCCTCCTGCCGATGAATCTGCCGACCGCCCTGGACGCCCTGGAGGCGGACACCGCCCTGACCGACGTCCTCGGCAAGGACTTCACCACCTCCTTCCTCGGCTACAAGCGTGACGAGGTCGAACGCTTCGGGCGGCAGGTCACCGACTGGGAGTTCACCGAGTACGCCTACCACCAGTAAGCCCCGAAAGCCGAAGCCCTCGACCAGGAGATCCACAGCCATGACGAGTCCCACCGTGCCGGCCACTCCCACCACCGCAGCCGAGCTGCGCGAGCGCCTCGCCGAACCCCTCCCGCTTCAGGAGGTGAACCTCGCCGACCTCGACAACTTCACCGACCCCACCAGGCCCTGGCGCATGTTCCACACCCTGCGCCACGAGGACCCGGTCCACTGGACGCCGGAGGAGGCCCCGAACTCCGGCTTCTGGGCGGTGACCCGACACGCTGACATCGCCCGCGTCGACCGCGACCCGGAGACCTTCACCTCCATGAGGTTCGTCAACCTCGAGGAGGTCGACGACGACCAGATCAAGAAGCGCGCCTCCATCCTGGAGATGGACGGCGTCCGCCACCGCGCGCTGCGCCGTGTGATCCAGCGCCAGTTCGGCGCGAACGTCATCAACGGCTACACCGACTTCCTGCGCGGCCTGACCGCACGCACTCTCGACGCCGCCCTGCCCAAGGGCACCTTCGACTTCGTCCACGAGGTCTCCGCAGACTTCCCCATCAACGTCCTCGCCCGCCTCCTCGACGTGCCCCCGGAGGACAACCAGCGGCTCATCGACTGGGGCAACCGCATGGTCGGCAACACCGACCCCGACTACGCAGACGTCCTTCTGACGAGTGAGGAGAGCGGGAAGTACAAGGACCTGCCCTTCCGCTCCCCCGCCGCGCTCGAGGTCTTCGAGTACGGCCGCGCACTCGCCCGGGAGCGACGAGGCAGGGACGGCACCGATATCGTCTCCAGGCTCGTCAACGAAACCCCGCGCGACGGTGTGCCGCTGTCCGTGCAGGACTTCGACAACTACTTCCTGCTGCTCGTGGTCGCCGGCAACGAGACCACCCGCCACACCATGTCCCACGCCATGCTGGCCCTGCTGCAGCACCCCGAGCAGCTGGCCCGCCTCAGGGACGACCCCTCCCTGATCCCGACGGCGGTCGAGGAGTTCCTGCGCTGGGCGTCGCCCGTGTACCACTTCCGCCGCACCGCCACCCGCGATGTCGAACTCGGTGGCAAGCACGTCAAGGAGGGCGACAAGGTCGTCATGTGGTTCGCCTCCGGCAACCGTGACGAAGAGGTCTTCGGTGATCCGTACGACTTCGACGTCGCCCGTCAGGACAATGACCACGTCACCTTCGGCAAGGGCAGCCCTCACCTGTGCCTGGGCAACCTGCTGGCCCGCACCGAGATCCGCATCATGTTCGAGGAGCTGATCCCTCGTCTGGCGGACATCCGCCTCGCCGGAGACATCCCCCGTGTCCGCTCCAACTTCGTCAACGGCGTCAAGAAGCTCCCGGTGGAGGTGACCCTCGCCTGACACGCTCGTCCAGCAGCAGGGCGCCCCGCGGCCCGGCGAAGAGGACGCGTGCCGGCTCCACCCGTCGGCGATGCCCGCCGGACAGGGCTGCCACCGGCTCGTCCGGGACCCGGCCCGCCAGTGCGAGTCCGGCCGCCGCACGCGCTGCCTCCGCCTCGGCGGCGTGGCCACCACCTGACCGGAAGGCCGCCTCGGCGCGGGTGCAGGCGCTCCTCGCCCGCTCCGGTGCGGCCGGCCGCGTCGGCCATTGCGACCCGCAGCCGGTGCGGGGCCCGGTCCAGGCCGCGGGTGGACAGGATCCGGTCGGTGACGCTGACCTGCGGGTCGGCGGTCCGGGAATCCTGCGCGCGAGGTGGCCGACCGGGCTGGTGTGCGTGACGGTGCCTGCGGAGGGCTCGGCCTGCCCGGGGAGGGCGGTCATGGGAGTGGTCTTGCCCGCGCCGTCACGGCCGACCAGGCCGATAGTGACGGTGATCACGGACAGCGTCCGGGGGGTGCTGCGTAGGCTTGTGCAGTCGTCGGGGTGGGGTCCGGGAGGGCGGGCGGAGTTCTCTCCCCCCACCGCCTGACGGTGCGTCAGAAAAGTCGGCACGTGGTGAGTGCGAGTCCTGGAGAACCTGGGGGTGCCGCCCGGACGCGCGACTCGTTGTAGGGTAGGAAAATCGCCCTTGACCTGCAAAAACGCAGGCAGGGAGCCTATGTCCAGGAGTACCTCGATGATGCGAACAATGTTCAAGTCCAAGATCCACCGGGCCACCGTCACCCAGGCCGACCTGCACTACGTGGGATCGGTGACCATCGACGCCGATCTGCTGGACGCCGCCGATCTGCTGCCCGGCGAGCTGGTGCACATCGTGGACATCACCAACGGTGCCCGCCTGGAGACGTACGTCATCGAGGGCGAGCGCGGCTCGGGCGTGATCGGCATCAACGGCGCCGCCGCCCACCTCGTCCACCCCGGCGACCTCGTGATCATCATCAGCTACGCTCAGGTCACCGACGCCGAGGCGCGGGCGCTGAAGCCCAGGATCGTGCACGTGGACCGCGGCAACCGGATCCTGGCCCTCGGCGCCGACCCGTCCGAGCCGGTACCCGGCTCGGACCAGGAGCGCAGCCCGCAGGCGGTCTCGGGCTGACAGGACCGACGGACCAGGAGCGTGCCCGTGAGCGACGTCGGGATTCGGGACGACCGGGCGGCCGGCAGACTCGAAGCACTGGGTGGGCGGGGCGAGGTCGTCGGCCGCATCGAGTACTTCGTCCTGGAGTCTCCGCGGCGCACCCTGGTCCCGGTGCACACCGTCGTCGAGCCCGCCCAGAAGGGCCGGGGCATCGCCGGCTCGCTGGCCCGGGAACTGTACGACATGTCGGCCCGTGAGCAGGTCCCGGTCGCGCCGCTGTGTCCGTACGTCGTCGAGTGGGCCGCCCGCCACCCCGAGGAGGCCCCCCGGGCCGACCCCGAGCTGCTGCGTGCGGCGAAGGCCTGGCTCGCCGCCCACCCCGGGCGCTTCTGAGGGCCCGGAGCTGTCCGGGAGGGGCAGGACCCTGCGCCCACCCGGCCGTGTGCGGTGGCTCCCTCGGGTGACTGGCCGCACGGCACCCGGGTAGGCGGGGGAGTAGTCCAGAGCCAAGGTCGCCCCGCCGGCTGGAGGACACCATGACACACTCCGTCCCGGACCCCGTGCACCCGGAACCTCCCCCGCCCCCGGCACCGCCCGGCCCGGTGCCGCAGCCTCCGCCGAGTCCGAGTCCGCCGGGTCCCGTGCCGCAGCCTCCGCCCGGACCGGTGCCGCAGCCTCCGCCGAGTCCGAGTCCGCCGGGTCCCGTGCCGCAGCCCCCGCCCGGCCCGGTGCCGCAGCCTCCGCCGAGTCCGAGTCCGCCGGGTCCCGTGCCGCAGCCTCCGCCGAGCCCCGTGCCGCAGCCCCCGCCCGGTCCCGTCCCCGAGCCCGACCCCTCACCGATCCCGCCGGGTCCGGAGCCGGTGCCGAACCCGGAGCCCGGGCCGCCGCTCAGCTGAGCCGCGTACACCGGGCCCGCACCTGGTTCGCCGTGTGCCGGGCCGTACCCGGGTCCTGTATCCGGGCCGCCGTACACCGGGCCGTACCCCGCGTGCGTACGGCGGCCGGTCGGCGACGCCGTGGTGCCCGGCGGGTGGCCCCGGACGAGCCGCCCGCCCGCCGGGCGGGCGCGGTGCCCAGCGGGTCGGGGGCTGCCTGCTGCCGATCCGCAGCAGGCAGCCCCCGAAACGGGGCGCGGGGAACCACGCCCGGGCGTGACTGCGCCGCGGACCACCGACGGCGCGTCGCGGCACTTCCAGCGGGGAGCCCCTTAGGCCGAGACCTCCGAGCGGTCGCCGCCCCACAGCGTGTGGAACGAGCCGTCACGGTCGACGCGGCGGTAGGTGTGCGCCCCGAAGAAGTCCCGCTGCCCCTGGGTGAGGGCGGCGGGCAGGCGCTCGGCGCGCAGGGCGTCGTAGTAGGCCAGGGCCGCCGCGAAACCGGGGGTGGGCACGCCCTGGCGGGTCGCGGCGATCAGCACCTCGCGCCAGTCGTCCTGGGCGTCGGCGATCTCCTGCGCGAAGGTCTCGTCGGACAGCAGGCTCGGCAGGTCCGGGCGCGCGTCGTACGCGGCGCGGATGCGGTCCAGGAACGCGGCGCGGATGATGCAGCCGCCCCGCCAGATCGACGAGACGGCACCCAGGTCGATGTCCCAGCCGTACTCCTCGCTGCCCGCGGCGATCTCGTGGAAGCCCTGCGTGTACGACACGATCTTCGAGGCGTACAGCGCCTGCTCCACCCGGTCCGCGAACGCCGCGGCCTCGTCGCCGCTCAGCGCGGACGCCCGGGGGCCGGCCAGGCCGCGGGAGGCGTCCCGCAGTGCCGCGTGCCCGGAGAGCGAGCGGGCGAACACGGCCTCGGCGATGCCCGACACCGGCACACCGAGGTCGAGGGCGATCTGGACGGTCCAGCGGCCCGTGCCCTTCTGCTCGGCCTGGTCGACCACCACGTCCACGAACGGCCGGCCCGTCGCCGCGTCCACGTGCGACAGCACCTCGGCCGTGATCTCGATGAGGTACGAGTCCAGCCGGCCGGTGTTCCACCTCCGGAAGATCTCGGCGATCTGTGCGGGGGAGTACCCGGCGACGTCGCGCAGCAGCTGGTACGCCTCACCGATCAGCTGCATGTCGGCGTACTCGATGCCGTTGTGCACCATCTTCACGAAGTGCCCGGCGCCGTCGGGGCCGACGTGGGTCACGCAGGGCGCCCCGTCCGCCGCCTTCGCGGAGACCTTCTCCAGCATCGGGCCCAGCGAGTCGTACGACTCCGTCGAGCCGCCCGGCATGATGCTCGGCCCGTGCAGGGCGCCCTCCTCACCGCCGGAGATACCGGTGCCGACGAAGTGGATGCCCTGCTCGCGCAGTTCCCGCTCCCGGCGCCGGGTGTCGGCGAAGTGCGCGTTGCCGCCGTCGATGATCATGTCGCCGGGTTCCAGGAGGGGTGCGAACTCCTGGATCACCGCGTCCGTCGGCGCACCGGCCTTGACCATGATCACCAGTCGCCGGGGGCGCTCCAGCGCCGCCACGAACTCCTTCGCGGTCTCGGCCGGGACGAAGGTCCCCTCCTGCCCGAACTCCTCGACGAGCGCGTGCGTGCGCGCCGCGGTGCGGTTGTGCACCGCCACGGTGTAGCCGTTGCGGGCGAAGTTGCGGGCGAGGTTGCGGCCCATGACCGCCAGACCCGTGACGCCGATCTGCGCTGAAGTGCTCATACCGCCTGCTCCTTGGGGATCCCGTGGATCCCGCGATCGAAGGTGGATCTTGAAATATGGATCTCGGAAGGTGGATCTGTATCGGCTGCTGCCGTCGAGTATCGGTCCTGCGGTCCGGTGCCAAGGCGCCGGCCGGCTGTCGGTGGTCCTGGTCCTGGTGGCTCGTCGTGGATCGGTGTTCTGTCGGTCGTGCATCGATGGTGCCGGTCGTGCCCGGTGGTGGTGGCCGTGCTGCCGCCGTGCGCCGGCGTCGTCCGTCGTGCGCCCTCCGGTGTCGTCCTCCGGCGACCATCCTGACGTGCGGCTACGGGGGGCGCACAGCGGACCCGCCGGATCTCAGTACGCACCGGAACGGCCCAGTGCCTCAAGCCGGGCCGAGGTTCCGGCCAAGGAGCGCCGATTACAGGCCACTTGGTGCGTGTGTGCGTCCGATTGTCTTCTTGTCATGGCCTGTTCGCGGCACTTACTTTTGGCCCTCCTGACGCAAGGCGAGGGGGCTTCAGACATGGCCGTACGCGGCCGGCACCGCCGGTACCAGCCGAACAGGATCAACCGCGCCTCACTCACCGTCACCGCGGGCGGTGCCGGGATGGCGCTGCCCCTCATCGGCGCAGGTGCCGCCCACGCCGCGGACGCCGGAACCTGGGAGAAGGTCGCCGCCTGCGAGTCCAGCGGCGACTGGGGCATCAACACCGGCAACGGATTCTACGGCGGACTCCAGTTCACCGAGTCCACCTGGGAGGAGTACGGCGGCACCCGGTACGCGCCCCGCGCCGACCTGGCGACCAGGGACGAGCAGATCGCCGTCGCCGAGAGGGTCCTGGACGGGCAAGGGCCCGGCGCCTGGCCGGCGTGCTCGGTGCGGGCCGGACTGACCCGGGACGGCGGCACGCCCGGTGTCCGCCCGGACGGGGCGCCCGGCAGGGCGGCGGGCGTCTCCGCGAGCTCCGTGCGCGACGTCCAGCCGCAGACCACGCCCCAGTCGCGCGCCGGCAGGGCGGAGATGTACACCGTCGTACACGGCGACACGTTGTCCGGAATCGCCTCCACCCAGCACGTCCGCGGCGGCTGGCAACGGCTGTACGACGCCAACCGGGAGACGATCGGGGCCGACCCCGACCTGATCCTGCCCGGTCAGCGGCTGGACCTGGCGGGCCGCACCGGCTCGGCGCCCGCCGCGGACCGCGCCGCCGGGTCCCGCCCGGAGAAGACCTCGCCGTCACGGCAGCAGAAGGCCCCGCCGAAGAGCGGCGCGTCGGCGTCGAAGAAGCAGAGCGGGAGCAGCACGCGCAGGAGCACGACGGGCGGGCACGCACGCGTCGCCCCGGTCAGCGGCGGTGCCGTCGGTACGCCGTACCGCGCCGCGGGCTCGTCGTGGTCGAAGGGCTACCACACCGGGGTCGACTTTCCCGTGCCCACCGGCACCTCGGTGAAGGCCGTCGCGCCCGGCACGGTCGTCGACGCCGGCTGGGGCGGCTCGTTCGGCTACCAGGTGGTGATCCGGCACGCGGACGGGCGCTACACGCAGTACGCGCACCTGTCCGCGATCTCGGTGCGGGAAGGACAGGCGGTGGGCGGGGGACAGCGCATCGGGCGCTCGGGTTCCACGGGCAACAGCACAGGCCCGCATCTGCACTTCGAGGTGCGGACGGGGCCCGGCTTCGGTTCCGACGTGGACCCGCTGGCCTACCTGCGCGCCGGCGGGGTCAGGATTTGACACGCGTGCGGTGGCGGTCCAGGACGGCCACCGCCACGAACGGCGCGCCGTAGAAGGGGCCGAACACCAGCGCGGGCGGAGCGTCGTCGTGCCCGGCGGACCTCGGATTGCCGGAGGGCGACGGACGGTCGGGCGCGGACGGTGGCGGCGGGCCGGGCGTCTGCGCGGCAGCCGGGACGGGGGTCTCCTCGTCCGGCGCCGTGGCGGGTTGCCGGGGGACGGCCGGAAGGGCCGGTTGCCCTCCGGGGCCCGCCTGTGCGGCGGCCGCCGTGAGCGACAGCCCCGCGCGGCGTTCCGGCGCGGCCGGCTCCCCGCCCACCGCCGGTGGTCCCTCGGCGCCCGCGAGCGCGGCGTCACCGGGCGTCGGCGGCAGCCCTCCGGGGGCCGCGGCCACCGGGACTCCGGCCGGTGACGGGCGCGTGCCGGGTGCCGGCGTCCGCTGGATGCGCTCGGTGGTCAGCAGGATCAGGCCGCCTGCCGCGACGACCCCGCAGCCGAGGGCGAGGACGGTGCCCGTCGTGCCGTGGCGGAAGGTTTCGCCGAACATCGTGATACCCACGGCCGCCGCCACGACCGGGTTGACGACCGTCAGCGTCGCCAGCGGGGCCGCCAGCCCGCCGTCCCGGTACGAGGCCTGGGACAGCAGTACGCCCGCCGAGGCGAACACACCGATCACGGCCAGCGAGGGCACGTCCGCGACGGCGGCGCCACCGGTCCAGTCGACGGCGACGGTCTTGGTGAACACCGAGGCCATGCCGAACGCGATGCCGGAGGCGGCGGCCAGCAGGACGCTGCGTACCGCCGGATGCCGGTGCGCAGCCCGGCCGGCAGCCATCAGCGCCGCGACCGCGGCACCCGTGGCCAGGGCCGCGCCCACCCGCTGCGAGGCGCTCAGCGACTGCGCGCCGGCCGCGCCGACCAGTGACAGCAGACCGGCGAGGCCCACCGTCGCCATGACGGCGCCCCGCCAGGCGGCCGCCCCGGCCCTGCGGCGCACGAACAGCGCCGCCATGGGCAGAGCGAACACGATCGTCAGCGCGCCGAGCGGCTGGACCAGGCTGAGAGGGCCGTACGCCAGGGCCAGCACGTGGAGCAGCCCGCCGAGTCCGTTCAGCGCCACCGCCGCCCACCAGGCCGGCCGCCGCACCGGTGCGAACTGTGCACCGGGGGAGGACAGCGCGACCTGCTCCTGCACGATCGCCCCGGCCGCGTAGGCGACGGCGGAGACCAGCGACAGCAACACGGACAACGCGAGGGCGCTCATCGGCGGCTCCTCTGCGTCAGGCGGGGGCCCAGGACCCGGCGCGTCGAACGGTCGACTCTCATACACAACACGATGCCCTCTCGCGGTGTTCCCGTCGTCGTACCTGAGCACGCAATAGGTCCTACTGCCGATGGAGTACGCCGTGCCGACCGTCCTCCCCCGGGCGGGCGACCTCCGCAGGGGCCCCTGGTCCCGCCTACGGCCGGGCTTGGTACTACTGCCCGTCGTGGACCTCGACCCCGATCTCGCAGCCCTCCGTCCGCTCGGCGGCTTCTTCCTCCTGCGCACGACCGGAGCCCCGCCCGCCCGTCTGCCCACCCTCGCCCGGGTGTACGAGGGAGAAACATCGGATGTTTACGGAGATCCACTCACTTTCCGCGTCGGCAAGGTGGCCGCCGGAATCCGGGCCGCCGAGGTGCGGGTCGCCGCGTCGGTGGCCCACCTCGGCCTCGCCGCCC
This sequence comes from Streptomyces sp. MUM 2J, assembly GCF_022414535.1. Classification (GTDB taxonomy): domain Bacteria; phylum Actinomycetota; class Actinomycetes; order Streptomycetales; family Streptomycetaceae; genus Streptomyces. Next base: position 81,547 of record NZ_JADWYM010000015.1, on the reverse strand, counting down.
GGCTGTGGTCCGTCGCCCTCGGATGCGCCGTGCTCTACGACTGCCTCCCCGACCTCGACCCGCGGATGCTGCACTGGGACCCGGACGGCAGCGCCCCCGGCGAACTGCATGCGGCGGCCGTGTGCCCGCGGCCCGTGGAAGGCCTGGCGGCCCAGATCGTCGACGGGCACCTCGTGCCCCTGGAGGCCGCCCTGCGAACCCGGTACCGCCTCGCACCGGGCCTGCTGCGCGGCAACGCCGCCTCCGCGCTCGCGGGCGCCGCCGGGCAACTGGACCGATGGGCGCGGGCCGCAGGCCGCGCCGACCGGGCGGAACGGGCCCGCGCCCTGGCCGCCGGCCTGCTCCGCCACCCCCGTCTCGCGGGGGCCGGCACCCTCACCGGCACGGCCTTCCGGCGCCGCAGCTGCTGCCTGTACTACCGGGTGCCCGGAGGCGGCGTGTGCGGCGACTGTTGCTTCGCCAGGCCCCCACGCTCTTCCCCGGGCGCCTCATCTGGGTGACCATGAGGGGGAACGGCCGCCGAGCACAGGGGGTTGCGGGTGCGAGTGGGACTGCTGACCCGGGAGTACCCCCCGGACGTGTACGGCGGGGCGGGCGTCCATGTCGAGTTCCTCGCCCGCGAGCTGCGGCCCCTGGTCGACCTCGCCGTGCACTGCTGGGGCGAGGGCCGCACCGACGGGGTGCTGCGCCACCGCCCCTGGTCCGGCCTCGACGGCGCCAACGACGCCCTGCGCACCTTCTCCGTCGACCTCGCCATGGCCGCCGCGCTCCAGGGCCGCGAAGTGGTCCACTCGCACACCTGGTACGCCAACCTGGGCGGCCACCTCGCCAAACTCCTGCACGGCATCCCGCACGTGATGACGGCCCACTCGCTGGAGCCGCTGCGCCCGTGGAAGGCCGAGCAGCTCGGCGGCGGGTACGCGCTCTCCGGCTGGGCCGAGCGCACCGCGATCGAAGCGGCCGACGCGGTGATCGCCGTCTCCGGCGCGATGCGCGAGGACATCCTCGCCTGCTACCCGGCGCTGGAGGCGGACCGCGTGCACATCGTGCACAACGGCATCGACACCACCCTGTACCGCCCCGACCCCGGCACGGAGGCTCTGGCCCGCACCGGCATCGACCCGGACCGTCCCTACGTGCTGTTCGTCGGCCGCATCACCCGCCAGAAGGGCGTCGACCACCTGCTGCGCGCGGTGCGCGGCATCGACCCGGCGGCGCAGGTCGTCCTGTGTGCGGGTGCCCCGGACACGCCCGAGATCGACCGCGAGTTCCGCGCCCTGTTCGAGGAGCTGAGCCGTACCCGCGACGGTGTCTTCTGGATCCCGCGGATGCTCCCGCGTCCCGACGTGATCCAGCTGCTCACGCACGCGGCCGTGTTCGTCTGCCCCTCCGTGTACGAACCCCTCGGCATCGTCAACCTGGAGGCGATGGCGTGCGGCACCCCCGTCGTGGCCTCCCGGGTCGGCGGCATCCCCGAGGTCGTCGAGGACGGCCGTACCGGGGTACTCGTCACCGTGGACGACGACTTCGAGACAGGTCTCGCCCGGGCGCTGGACGCGATGGTCGGCGACCCGGGGACCGCCCGGCGGATGGGCGGGGCCGGGCGGGAGCGAGCGGTGGGCGAGTTCGGCTGGGACGCCGTGGCCCGGCGCACCGTGCGGCTCTACGAGGAGATCCTGAAACAGGCTTAGCCGGCCCTGCTCAGGGGCAGGCATGGGGCAATCATGGTGAGGGGAGCAGCCATGCGGCGTGGTGGAGCTTCGGTGCTGGGCATCGTGCTGGCGGGCGGAGAGGGCAAGCGTCTGATGCCCCTCACCACGGACCGCGCGAAACCGGCGGTCACCTTCGGCGGCACCTACCGCCTGGTCGACTTCGTCCTGTCGAACCTGGTCAACGGCGACATCCGGCGCATCTGCGTGCTCACCCAGTACAAGTCGCACTCGCTGGACCGCCACATCACCACCACCTGGCGCATGTCCAGCCTGCTCGGCAACTACATCACGCCGGTCCCGGCCCAGCAGCGGCTGGGCCCGCGCTGGTACCTGGGCAGCGCCGACGCCATCCTCCAGTCGCTGAACCTGATCCACGACGAGCAGCCCGAGTACGTCGCCGTCTTCGGCGCCGACCACGTCTACCGCATGGACCCGCGCCAGATGCTCGCCCAGCACGTCGACAGCGGCGCCGGCGTGACGGTGGCCGGCATCCGGGTGCCGCGCACCGAGTCCGCGGCCTTCGGGGTGATCACGCCGGGCTCGGACGGGCAGGCGGTCGAGGGGTTCCTGGAGAAGCCGGCGGACCCGCCCGGCCTCGCCGACGACCCGGAACGGGTGTTCGCCTCGATGGGCAACTACGTCTTCAGCACCAAGGCCCTGGTCGAGGCCCTCCAGCGGGACGCGGAGGATGCCGAGTCCGTCCACGACATGGGCGGTTCGATCCTTCCCCAGCTCACCGAACGGGGCGAGGCGGCGCTGTACGACTTCAGCGACAACCACGTGCCCGGCGAGACCAGCCGCGACCAGGGCTACTGGCGGGACGTCGGCACCCTCGACGCCTACTACGACGCCCACATGGACCTCATCGCCGAGCGGCCCGCCTTCAACCTCTACAACCGCAGCTGGCCCATCTACACCCACTCCGGCCAGCTCTCCCCGGCCCGTTTCAACGCCGGTGGCATCGCCAGCGAGTCGATCATCAGCGCGGGCTGTCTGATCCGGGGGCAGGTCACCCGCTCCGTCCTGTCACCGGGCGTCGTCGTCGACCCCGGTGCGGTCGTCCAGGGCTCGGTCCTGCACGACAACGTCCACGTCGGCCGCGGCGCGGTCGTCCGCGGTGCCGTCCTGGACAAGAACGTCGAGGTGCCCTCCGGCGCGACGATCGGCGTCAATCCGGAGCGCGACGCCGCGTTGTACACGGTCTCCAAGAACGGCGTGATCGCACTGGGCAAGGGCCAGCAGGTGTCGTAGCCACCCCGCGCCCGCTCCCCGCGCGAGGGGTTTCCAGGGGCCGGGCCCCGCCGGCGTTCGACGTCCGCTGCCGTGCCGGGTGGGACGCGTGCCGCCCGGCGGACGCCGGTGCCCTGAGCCGTCCGGCCGTGGCGGGGCACCCCCGCTCAGGTGACACATCGTCCGGGGCGCGGGTCGTGCCCTGCTGCGTACGGGGTACCCCGAGCGGCGGTCGGGTGGGTCGGCGGCACGCTCGCCGCCCAACTTCCGGCGTCTGCCCGGGAAGCGGGGCGGCATGGGGTTCTTGCTGCTCACAGCCACGGCGACGGCGCGGACGACTCTCGCATCTCCTCCTCCCGAGAGCCCCCGCCGTCCCCTGGGCCGCCCCGTGCCCCACCTCTCCCGATGCGGCCGGGCTTCATCTGATGTTAACTGTGCGTGGTCTGATCGTACTTGACCGTAATCGCCGAGAGGCGGTTGACTGTTGGCTCACCCGTCGCCGACGCGAGGCAAGCCCTTGACTTCTGACCCGCTCGCACCGCTCGATCTGGCGTTCTGGAACATCGAGTCCGCCGAGCACCCCATGCACCTCGGTGCGCTCGGGGTCTTCTCGGCCTCCTCGCCCACGGCCGGCGCCCATGCCGCCGACCTCCTGGCAGCCCGTGCCGCCGGCGTGCCCGGACTGCGCATGCGCATCCGCGACACCTGGCAGCCGCTACGGCCGCCGCTCGGCTTCGGTGGCGCCACCCGCGAACCGGATCCCGCCTTCGACCCCCTCAGGCACGTCCGCCTGCACGCCCCCGCCGCCGACTTCCACGCTGCCGCGGGCCGGCTCATGGAAGGGCCCCTGAACCGCGCCCGGCCACCGTGGGAGGCGCATGTGCTGCCCGGCGCGGACGGCGACTGCTTCGCCGTGCTGTTCAAGTTCCACCACGCCCTCGCCGACGGGCTGCGCGCTCTCGGCCTGGCCGCCGCGATCCTCGATCCGGTCGACCTGCCCGCCCGGCGCCCCCGGCCCCCGGAGCCGCGGCGCGGCCTGCTGCCCGAGGTGCGCCGGCTGCCCGAACTGGTGCGCGGCGCGCTGTCGGACGCCGGCCGGGCCCTGGACATCGGCACCTCCGTCGCCGTGTCCACGCTCGGCACCCGTGCCATCCCGGCGCTCACCGCCGAACCCACCGGCACCCGCCGCACCGCCGGGGTCGTCCTCGACCTCGACGACGTGCACGTGGTCCGCAAGGTCGTCGGCGGCACCGTCAACGACGTGCTGATCGCGGTCGTCGCGGGCGCCCTGCGCCGCTGGCTCGACGAGCGGGGCGACGGCAGCGAGGGCGTCACGCCCCGCGCCCTGATCCCGGTCTCCAAGCGACGCCCGCGCACCGCGCACCCGCAGGGCAACCGGCTCTCCGGCTACCTGATACAGCTGCCCGTCGGCGACCCCGACCCGCTCGGCCGGCTCGCCGCGGTGCGCACCGCGATGGACCGCAACAAGGACGCCGGACCCAACCGGGGCGCCGGTGCCGTCGCTCTGCTCGCCGACCACGTGCCCGCCCTCGGCCACCGGCTCGGGGGGCCGCTGGTCGGGCAGGCTGCCCGGCTCTGGTTCGACATCCTGGTCACCAGCGTGCCGCTGCCCAGCCTCGGCCTGAAGCTCGGCGGCAACCCCCTCGCGGCCGTCTACCCCCTCGCCCCGCTCGCCCGTGGCCAGTCCCTCGCGGTCGCCGTGTCGACCTACCGCGGCCGCGTGCACTACGGTCTCGTCGCCGACGCCCGCGCCGTGCCCGACCTCGACCGGCTGGCGACGGCCCTGGAACAGGAGGTGGAGACCCTGCTCACAGTGTGCGCCGACTGACCGCCACCGGTTTGGACGCCGGCCGCGGGGCTTCGTAGAATGCCGCGTTCGCAAGCGAGCGCGGTCGGAGCGCCGCGACGGGATTCCAGGGAACGGCAGCGCGATGACGGTGACTGAGGACGGCTCGGCGACGACGAGTGACGTGCCCGAGGAGTCGTACGGTCCCGGCATCGACCCCGAGCGCCTGGCCGTCTGCCTGAGCGTGCTGGAGGAACTCGACACGCTGGACGTCGACCACCCGGACGCCGTCCGGGTCCGGCGGGCCACCTCCCACATCTACCGCACGGTCAAGCAGCGCCGCCGGCAGGAGCGCCGCGCCGCCAAGACCGCGCACGACCGTGCCGTCACCGAGGCCACCGCCACGGGCTCCGCGCAGCGCATCGACGACGAGACCGAGGGACTGCTGCCCACCTCGCAGGTCCGGGCCGGGCACATCGCGGGCATACTCCAGCGCCCGCGCTCCTGCTACACCTGCAAGACCCGCTACGTCGAGGTCGACCACTTCTACCACCAGCTCTGCCAGGACTGCGCCGCCGAGAACCGGACCAGGCGCGAGGCGCGCGCCGACCTCACCGGCAAGCGCGCCCTGCTCACCGGCGGGCGCGCCAAGATCGGCATGTACATCGCGCTGCGGCTGCTGCGCGACGGCGCCCACACGACGGTCACCACCCGCTTCCCCAAGGACGCCATCCGCCGCTTCAAGGCCATGGACGACTCGGCGGACTGGCTGCACCGCCTGGAGGTCGTCGGCATCGACCTGCGCGACCCCGCCCAGGCCGTCGCCCTCGCCGACCAGGTAGCCGGGGCGGGCCCGCTCGACATCCTCGTCAACAACGCGACGCAGACCGTGCGCCGCCTGCCCTCCGCCTACGCCGCCCTGGTCGAGGGCGAGAGCGCCCCCCTGCCCGCCGGGGAGCTGCCCGCCCACCAGGTCATCGGCGCCTTCAACTCCGGCGCGGTCGACGGCCTGGCCGCACTGCCCGTGGGCACCAGCGGCCTCGACGCGCAGAAGGTCGCCGACCTCGCCCTGGTCGCCGGCCACGCCAGCGTCGCCCGGCACCTGGAGGGCACCGCCATCGACGCGGGCGGCCTCGTCCCCGACGTCGTCGAGACCAACACCTGGGTCCAGACCATCGAGCAGATCTCGCCGGTGGAGCTCCTGGAGACCCAGCTGTGCAACTACACCGCCCCGTTCATCCTGATCAGCAAGCTCCGCCCGGCCATGGCCGAGGCCGCGCGCAGGGCGGAGAGCAAGCGGGCCTACGTCGTCAACGTCTCCGCCATGGAGGGCGTCTTCGACCGTGGCTACAAGGGCGCGGGCCACCCCAACACCAACGCCGCCAAGGCCGCCATCAACATGGTGACGCGGACCAGCGCGCAGGAGATGTTCGACACCGACAACATCCTCATGACCTCGGTCGACACCGGCTGGATCACCGACGAGCGCCCCCACTACGACAAGCTTCGCCTCGCCGAGGCCGGCTTCCACGCCCCGCTCGACCTGGTCGACGGTGCGGCCCGCGTCTACGACCCGATCGTGCGCGGCGAGGCGGGCGAGGACCTGTACGGCGTCTTCCTGAAGGACTACGCGCCGGGCAGGTGGTGACACCGGGCCGCGTGGGGCGGCCGGGACGCCGGTGCGCTCGGGGCCGGGGCGTCAGTCGACGGCGCCCAGCCGGGAGTTGCGTGCCGCCAGCAACTCCAGCACGGTGCGCCAGTCCTCCAGCACCCCGGCGTCGAACCAGGCCGAGCGGCTCTCCTCCTCGGCGTGCCGGAGGCTGAGGACATCGTCGTCGGCCGGCCCGCCGTGCCAGGGATACCGGCGCACCAGGCCCGCGACCCGTTCGCCGAGCAGACCGCGCACCGCGTCGGCCGCCCGGTCGGCCCCTCCGCGCGCCTCTCCCGGCTGCAGCAGCCGCCCGATCGGCTGCACCAGGGCCGTCACCTGGAGTTCCTTGTCCGCAGGGCGGCTTCGGCGCAGCAGCGCGGCACTCCGCAGCGCGAGGTCGTGCCGGTCGACGACCTCGCCGCCGGGCACGGGCGTGTCCGTGACGCCCTGGCAGGCGTACAGCAGGTCCATCAGCTCCTCGACGCTGCGCAGCTCCATGCGTCAGTCCTCCCGCGAGACAGCCGTTGCGGTGCACCAGCAGATCATGGCGACCTTGCGAGTCGGCCAACGGGGCCTGAACGAGGTGACGATGTACCGCCGATGACGTAGCCCTCGTCGAAGGACCGTGGGGGAATGTAGGCCGTTGGGGTGATGTACAAAAGGCGTATGACGCCATGAAAGGGTTCAATTCCCTGGCAGGACATACGGGTGACTTGCCATGGTTACCCCAAATCTTGCAGCCCCATCGAGCGCACCCCCGCTCATTTGGTTAACCTGTGTCCGACGGACAGCAGTACGGGGTCCCACCCACACCCACGGTCCGTCATGGGACAAGCCGGTCCACCACGACCAGCTCTCCACACGAGTTGCCGGCGCCACCGCGTCCGAACCGCTTCGAGACAGACCCCGAGCGGGCGTCGACCTCAGGGCCGCACAGCGGACCGCGACGTCCCGAGGGTGACCGACACATAAGGAGTGCGCGGTGACACCAGAGAAGACGAATCGCGAGCAGCACCCCAAGGAACGCACGGAGCGCGCGGGCCGCCAGCCCGGGGAGATCGGCAGCCTCGACGTGTGGGCCCGGTCCGCCCCCATCCGCCTGGCCGGCTACGAGGACGACCTCGCCGAGCCCCACATCCTTCCCAGCGTGGACTGACCCGCGGGCCCGTACTGCCGCGATCGCCGAACGCGTGGGCGTGCGAGACTCACGCCCATGCCGCTCACGCGGACAGTGGCCGACCGCGGGCCGTGCGTCCGGCCGCTCCGGCACCGCCCGTCGCCGCCGCCGGGACCGGTGCGGGAGGCCAGACGCCTCCGAAGGAGCGGCTCGCGCCCGACGGGCGTACCCGGCCGAACGGGTGGACGCCGCCGGGGCGCCCGCAACCGACGCCGGGGCCGCCCGCCCCATCCCCACGGGCCTCCGCGCACCCCCGCGTAGCCGACGCCGGCCCCACGGCCGTGACCGTGCGGCTGCGCCGTCCCGCAGACCGTTCCCGAGCCTGCCGCCTTACCCCGGCGCCCCGGGTGGAACGGGACGTCGTGCACCGCAATCCCCGAACGCCCCCACGCTCGCGGACGACGGCCCGCGGCGGCGGTCCCGTCAGTCCAGCGGTGCCGTCCGCGGCCACGGCCGCATCTCCTCCAACTGCCCGGCGATGTCCAGCAGTTGCGCCTCGGACCCGGGCCGGCCGACCAGCTGGACCGCGCAGGGGGCGCCCGACGGCAGCCTGCCGAACGGCACTGCCATCGCCGGCCAGCCGGTCAGGTTCCAGGGCGGGGTCAGAGGCGAGTAGGCCGAGTCGGCGGCCAGGTTGCGCAGCCAGCCCCGTTCGTGCCACGGTCCGGCCTTGGGGGAACGACGTGCCAGCGCCGGTGTGAGCAGGATGTCGTACCGGGTGAAGAACGGCTCCAGGCGCCGCCGCAGCCGCTCCCGGCCGTGGCCCGACCGCACTGTGGACACGAAGCGCTGCCCGAGGGCGGCGTGGACCCTGGTCCGGCGGGTCAGCAGCCGCTGGTCCAGGCCGCGCGCGTCGACCGCCGTGCCCGCCGTCCAGTGCGTGAGCGCCGTGACCCCCAGGGACAGCGGATACGGCGGCTCCGCCTGCCGCACCCGGTGACCGGCTTCGGCGAGCACTCCGGCCGCCTGCCGGGCCGCGGTCGCGTACGGCCTGCTGATCCTCACCCCGGCCAGGGGGCTGCGCAGTGAGACGGCCACGCAGCGCGCCGCCGGCTCCCGGCCCCGGGCCACCTTGGCGTCCGCGAGGACCGACAGCATCAGTCGCGTGTCCTCCACCGTCGTCGCCAGCGGGCCGTTCTCGGACATGCCGAACCAGTCCCCGTCCCCGATGCCCGCGGGCACGAGTCCGTGGCCCGGCTTGATCGTGACCAGCCCGCAGTTGGCGGCGGGGATGCGCAGTGAGCCCATGCCGTCGTTGCCGAGGGCCAGCGGCACGAAGCCCGCGGCCACGGCGGCTGCGCTGCCGCCGGAGGAGCCTCCCGCCGAACGGGACAGGTCCCACGGGTTGCGGGCGGTACCGTGCACGCCCTCCGTGGTACCGAAGACACACAGTTCGGGGACGTTCGTCAGGCCGACGACCACCGCACCCGCCGCCCGCAGCCGGGCCACCGTCACATGGTCGGCGCGCGCGGGGGTGTCCGGGGTGGCCGCGGAGCCGACGCGCATCGACTCGCCGCGCACGGCGAGGTTGTCCTTCACCGCCACCGGCACCCCGGCGAGCGGAAGGTCGGCGAGATCGGCCCGCGAACCCACGGCCCCGGCCTCGGCCAGTGCCGCCCGGACCCGCACCGCACGGAAGGCGCCGACCCGCCGGTCCAGTCGCTCGATACGGGCGAGATGGCCGGCCACCACCTCGCGGGGGGTGGCCCGGCCCTCACGGACGGCGGCGGCGATCTCGGTGGCGGTAGAACCGACCCAGCTGGTCACGGGCGCTCCTCGGAAGTGGTGCGGCTGCGGCGATTACCGGTGAGTAGTGCGCACGGAGAACTGTGCACCGCGGGCCGCCGCCGCGTCGAGAGGCCGACCGGACGTCCGCGGTGGCCGAGGACGTTCACCACACGGCCCGAGAGGGCGCGGACAAGGAACCGGCGCACGCCCCACCCCTCGTCGGTCAGCGGGTGGACGGTCTTCGCGTCGCGCTGCCACAGGGCCGCGTGGGCGGCGTCGACGTCCTCGGCCTCGATGCCCGGATCGGGGCGACCGGCGCGGTGCGGCCCCTCGGACAGCAGGCTGGACCGCGCGGCCGGATTCCCGACGGCGGGGTGTGTTCCGCGCCGGCCGTGGTGCGTCACCTCCGCGAGCCGCGGCGCGGTGTGGGACTGCGTGGTCCGCCCCGCCGCCTCGGCGCGGATGCCGGCGGCGTACGGGCGTTCCGCGCCGCCGGAGGTCCGGCCGGGCACGGCCGGGGGAGGGGCCGTGTGCCGGTCACCCGGGACACGCGGGACCCGTGCTGTGCCGTTCGATCAGCTCCGGCACCGGCACCCGCACCGACCGGGCCGGCCCGCCGTCCACGAGCGCGACCAGTTCACGGGCCGCGGTCCGGCCGAACTCGACGCTGTCCCGGGACAGCGCCGACAGCCGTGGAGTGACCATCCGGCACAGCGCGGAGTCCTCCCAGGCGACCACCGACACGTCCCCCGGCACCGCACGGTCCAGCCCGGCGGCAGTGGCCACGCCGGCCACGGCCATCACGTCGTTGTCGTAGATCAGGGCGGTCGGGGGAGCGGGGCGGCCGAGCACCCGGCGGGTGACGGCCGCGCCCTCCGCATCGGAGTAGTCCGTCGTCACCGATTCCACCTGCGCCAGGCCCCGGCGCCCGGCCTCGGCCCGCAGGGTGCGGATCCGGCGCTCGGTGTGGGCGAGGCCGGGCATTCCGGCGATGTGCACGATCCGCCGGTGGCCGAGCGCGTGCAGCCGGTCCACCACCGACGCCATCGCCCCGGCGTCGTCCGCCCACACGGTGGACAGACCCGGATGCGGCGCGTCGGGTGCGCCGCCGATCACCACGGCGGGCAGGCCGAGTTCGTCGAGCAGCGCGGGCCGCGGGTCGTCGGTGCGCGGGTCGACGACGAGGACGCCGTCCACCCGGTGCTCCGCCCACCAGCGGCGGTAGACCGCGCACTCGTCGGAGACGTCCCGGGCGATCTGGAACAGCAGCCCGAGGTGCCGCTCGGCCAGCACCTCCTGGATACCGGAGACCAGTTGGAGGAAGAAGGAGTCCACCCCCAGCGTGTGCGCCGGCCGGGCCAGTACGAAGCCGACCGTCGCCGCACCCTCCCCGGACAGGGCCCGCGCGGCCGTGCTCGGTCGCCAGCCGAGCTGCTCGGCGACCCGGCGCACGCGGTCCCGGGTGATCTCGGAGACCCCGGGCCGGCCGTTCAGCGCGAAGGAGACCGCGCTCTCCGAGACGCCGGCGCGGCGCGCGATGTCCTTCATCGTCGGCCGGCGCGCCGGCAAACGCTTTCCCGTCACCGCGTCCTGCCCCTTCGGTCGGCGCGATCCACTAATGCGCTTGAGCACTTAGACACTAAAGCGCATTAGCGATCTGCCGCAAGTGTTCCGGTGTGAACATCCTGACCTGCGGTTTCGATGAACTAATGCCATTAGTTGCCGTTCATCGATTGACTTTTCCTGAGAACGGCGGGCAAGGTCGGCGCGGCACCATCGGCCGCCGTCCCCGCAAAGGAGCACACCGTCGTGCGCATGTCCCGCAGAACCTTCGCCGCCGCTGCCGTCGCCGTCGTCCTGCTGCCGCTGAGCGCCTGCGGCTCCGGCGACGACAGCGGCTCCGGCGACGCCTCGGGCAGGATCGAAGGCGACATCACCTTCCAGACCTGGAACCTGAGAGCCAACTTCAAGCCGTACTTCGAAGGCCTCGTCGCCGACTTCGAGAAGCGCTATCCCGGCACCCACGTGAAGTGGATCGACCAGCCCGCCGAGGGGTACGCCGACAAGATCAGCGCCGACGCGGCCGGGGGCACCCTCCCCGACGTCGTCAACGTCTCGCCCGACCTCGTCGCCCCGCTGGCCAGGGCCGGCCTCGCCCTCGACCTCGACCAGGCCGCCTCCCGGTACCGGGGCGAGTACCTTCAGGGTGCCTGGGACTCCCACCGGATACCGGGCATGAGCGGGACCTACGCCTTCCCCTGGTACCTCAACACCGGGCCGCTCTTCTACAACAAGACCCTGTTCACCGCGGCGGGGCTCGACCCGGAGCAGCCCCCCAGGACCTACGACGAACTGTTCGCCGACGCCCTGCGGATGGCCGAGCGCAGCGGCGGCAAGGTCGCCACCCTCGCCAACGTGCCCACGATCGAGGACTTCGGCCGTTACGGCGTCCCCCCGATGGACGACAAGGGCACCGCCTTCACCTTCAACGACGACAAGGGCGTCGAACTGCTCGCCAAGTACAAGGAGCTGTACGACGCCCGGGCCCTCGACCCGCAGGCGCTGACCGCCACCCCGGAGTCGTCCGGCCGGAAGTTCCTCACCGGCGCCGTCGCCATGAACCCCGGCAGCGCGCTCGACCTCGGCAACTTCAAGAAGCAGGCCCCCGACCTGTACCGCAACATCGGCATCACCGACCAGATCACCAGCACCGGGCACGCCAACATGTACGTGATGGGCGTGATGGTCAACGCGCGCACCGCGAGGAAGCCCGCAGCCGTCGCCTTCGCGCACTACGTCACCGACGCCGCGCACCAGATGGCGTTCGCCCGCCAGGTCGCCATCTTCCCGAGCACCACCGGATCGCTCGACGACCCCTACTTCACCAAGGAGGACGGCACCGACGAGACCCGGGTGCGGGTCGCCGCCGCCAAGTCGTTGAAGACCGCGGTGAACTACACCCCCGTGCTGTTCAGCGAGCAGATGAAGACCGCGCTGCGCAACGAGGTCGCCAAGGCGCTCCAGGGCAAGGAGAGCCCGCGGGAAGCTCTTGACAACGCTGTCAAGGAGTGCAACACGCTCCTCCGGCAGCAGGGATAGGCACCGATGGCCCCCTCCACACCCGTCGCTCGGGTGCGGCGTCAACTGCCCACCAGCCCCTGGCTGTTCGCCGCACCCGGGCTGCTGGTCACGGGCACGTTCGTGCTGTACCCCTTCGCCTCGACCGTCGCGAACGCCTTCACCGACCGCCGCACCCTCGTGGCAGGGCGGTTCGTCGGCCTCGCCAACTTCCGCGAGCTGCTGCACGACGACATGTTCTGGATCGGCCTGCGCAACAGCTCCCTCTACGTCGCCGGCGTCGTGCCCGCGCTCGTCGTGCTGCCGCTGCTGCTCGCCCTGCTGGTGCAGAAGAACATCCCCGGCATCACCTTCTTCCGCTCCGCCTTCTACACCCCGGTCGTCGCCTCGATCGTCGTCGTCGGACTGATCTGGGTGTGGCTGCTGGACGAGCGCGGGCTGGTCAACTCCCTGCTGGAGAGCGTCGGAATCGGCCGGATCGGCTTCCTCAGCGACCAGTGGCTGCTGTTGCTGAGCGCCATGGCCGTCACCGTGTGGAAAGGTCTCGGCTACTACATGATCATCTACCTCGCGGCACTGGCCAACGTGCCGCGCGAACTGCACGAGGCCGCTGCCGTCGACGGAGCGGGAGCGCTGCGCCGCTTCCTGACCGTCACCGTGCCCGCCGTGCGCTCCACGATGGTCCTGGTCGGGGCCCTGTCCTCGGTCGCCGCGTTCAAGGTGTTCTCCGAGGTCTACCTGATGGCCGGACCCAACGGCGGCCCGGCCGGGGAGGACACCACCCTCGTCATGCTCGTCCAGCGCACCGGCACCGGCCTGACCGGCCGCGTCGGCTACGCCTCCGCTCTCTCCCTGGTCGTCTTCGCCGTCACCGTCGCCCTGATGCTCCTGGTGCTGCGCGCCGACCGGGGGGAGGACTCATGAGCCTCGCCGAGAAGGTCCGCGGCCCGCGGACGGCAGCCGCCTCCCCACCCCGGGTCGCCCACCGGCCCCGCCGCCGCATCCGCGCCGGGGAACTGCTCTGGCGCTACCTGCTGCTGCTCGCCGTCCTCGCCCTGACCGTCGGCCCCTTCCTGTGGCAGCTGTCGACCTCGCTCAAGGGACCCACCGAGGACATCTTCAGCTCCCCGCCCGCCTTCCTGCCCGAACACCCCACCCTGCACAACTACGCACGGGTGGCGGACACCATCCCCGTCTGGGACTACGCCCTGAACTCGCTGAAGGTCGCCACCGCCAACGTCGTGACCAACTGCGTGGGCTCCGCCCTCGCCGGCTACGCCCTGGCCCGGCTGCGCTACCGGGGCCGGCGCGCGGCCACCCTGGCCTTCGTCCTGGCCATGCTCGTGCCCGTCGAGGGCATCATCATCGCCCAGTTCACCACCATGCGGGAGCTCGGCCTGAACAACACCCTCGTCGGCGTCCTCCTGCCGGGCTCCGTCGGCGCCATGAACGTCCTGCTGATGCGCAACGCCTTCGCCAACCTGCCCTACGAGATCGAGGAGGCCGCCTACGTCGACGGAGCCGACGTCTGGCAGCGGTTCCGGCGGATCGCACTGCCCTCGGTCAAGGGCACCCTCGCGGTCGTGGCCATCCTCTCCTTCATGGGCGCCTGGGACGACTTCCTGTGGCCGCTCATCGTCCTCAGCGACCCCTCCAGGTTCACCCTCACCATCGGCCTCAACTACCTGCACGGCACCTTCGCCAACGACGAACGCCTCGTCGCCGCCGGCACGGTCATCGCCGTCGCCCCGCTCATCGCCCTCTTCGCCTGCCTCCAGCGGTACTTCTTCCGCGGAGTGGGCGAAGGCGGGGTGAAGGGCTGACCCCTCCAAGGACCTCCGCCATGCGCCCTGCCGCCCCGTCCTCCTCCGTCCCGCCGCTCGCCACCCCCCGTTTCGGGGTCAACTACACCCCCAGCGAAGGATGGTTCCACCACTGGCTCGACTTCGACCTCGACTCGGTCCGCGCCGACCTGGACTCCGTGGCCGCGCTCGGGCTGGACCACGTCCGCGTCTTCGCGCTGTGGCCCTACTTCCAGCCCGACCGCGCCCTGATCCGGCCCAGGGCGGTGGAGCAGTTGTGCGCCCTCGTCGACGCCGCCGCCGAACGCGGCCTGGACGTCAACGTGGACGGCCTCCAGGGCCACCTGAGCAGCTTCGACTTCCTGCCGGCCTGGACCCGGACCTGGCACCGGCGCAACCTCTTCACCGACCCCGACGTCGTCCACGGCCAGGCCGCCTACCTGCGCACCCTGGCCGCCGCCCTCGCCGACCGCCCCAACTTCCTCGGCATGACCGTCGGCAACGAGATCAACCAGTTCTCCGCCGGGCCCCATCCCGATCCCGACCGGGCGACCGAGGCCCAGATCGACGCCTGGCTGGAACGCATGCTCACCGCCTGCGAGGCGGGCGCGCCCGGCCGGCTCCACCTGCACGCCGAGTACGACGCCACCTGGTACCAGGACGACCAGCCCTTCACCCCGGCCCAGGCCGCCCGGCACGGCGCCGTCACCGCCGTGCACTCCTGGGTCTTCAACGGCACCGTCCAGCGTCACGGACCCAGCGGCGTGCCCACCGAGCACCACGCCGCCTACCTGATCGAACTCAGCAAGGCCTGGGCCGACGACCCGCACCGGCCCGTATGGCTCCAGGAGGTCGGCTCCCCGGCACCCCTGATCCCGGCCGGAAACGCCGCCGCCTTCACCGGGGCCACGATCGCGCACGCCCTGGACTGTCCCGACCTGTGGGGCATCACCTGGTGGTGCTCGCACGACGTCTCGCGGGACCTCGCCGACTTCCCCGAACTCGAATACGGGCTGGGCCTGCTGACCAACGACCGCCGCCCCAAGGACATCGCCCGGGCCCTGGCCGGTGCCGCCCGCGCGCCCCGGCCGGCGCCCGCGCCCCGCACCACGGCGCTGGCCGTCCCCGCCGACCCCCGCGAACGCTCCCGCTGCGCCCCCGGCGGACCCGTCTACGACGCCTTCTTCCGGCTCGTCACCGACGGGGCACGCCCCACCGCCGTCCTCGCCACCCGCGTGCACGACCGCGCCCACCTCGCCGCGCGCGGTATCACCGAGGTCGTCCACCCCGACCAGGTCCTCACCCCGCACGGACGGCGATGAGGCACCCGCGCATGAAGCCCACCCGCCGCACCCTGCCGCTCGTCACCGGCGCCGCGTTCCTGCCCACCCTGACCGCCCCGCGGCCCGCCCGGGCCGCCCCACGGGCCACCGCCACACCGCCGCCGTCGCGGACCGCAGCCCGAACAGGGCCGGCGGGCAGCGCGGTTCGGGGTACGCGCGGTGGGGGAGCTGTACACCGTGTCCGCCCCCGCGACCGTCACCACCCGTGGTGACCACCCGGCCCCCCGCCCGCCCGCGGGCACGCCGCCGCACCTGACCACCACCCACCCCGGACGACAACGGAGCACCCCGCATGCATGACGACCGCACCCTGGTCGAGGCCCGCCTCAAGCGCGTCCTGGAAGAGCGCATCCGGCCCGCCGTCCACCCCGAGTCCGTGCCGCTGGACGTGGCGGTGTGGCACGCGCCCGGCGAGCCCGTTCCGGTCGCCGAAGGCCTGTCGGCCGAGCCCGAGCCGATCGCGGTGGGCACCCGCTGGGGTGCCCCCTGGGGCACCAGTTGGTTCCGCGTCACCGGGACCGTCCCCGGGGAATGGGCCGGGCGGACCGTCGAGGCCGTCCTCGACATCGGCTTCGACGAGAACATGCCCGGCTTCCAGTGCGAGGGCCTGGTCTACCGGCCCGACGGCACGCCGGTGAAGGGCCTCAACCCGCGCAACCAGTGGGTGCGCGTCGGAGCGCCCGCCGCGGGCGGGGAGGAGGTCCGCCTGCACATCGAGGCCGCCTCCAACCCCGTCATCCTCGACTACCACCCCTTCCGGCCCACCCGGCTGGGCGACAAGGAGACCGCCGGCCGCGAGCCGCAGTACACGCTCACCCGGATGGATCTGGCCGTCTTCGACGAGACCGTGTGGCAGCTGGTGATCGACCTGGAGGTGCTGGGCGAGCTGATGGCCGAGCTGCCGGTCGACTCCTCTCGCCGCTGGGAGATCCTGCGGGCGGTGGAGCGGGCGCTGGACGCCGTCGACCTCCAGGACGTGAACGGTACGGCGGCCCGCGCGCGGGCCCGGCTGGAGCGGGTCCTCGCCGCCCCCGCCGTCCCCTCCGCCCACCGCATCAGCGCGGTCGGGCACGCGCACATCGACTCGGCCTGGCTGTGGCCGCTGCGGGAGACGGTGCGCAAGGTCGCCCGCACGGTGTCCAACATGACCGCGCTGCTCGACGACGAGCCGGAGTTCGTCTTCGCCATGTCGCAGGCACAGCAGTGGGCGTGGGTCAAGGAACACCGGCCCGAGGTGTGGGCGCGGGTGAAGAAGGCGGTCGCCGAGGGGCGGTTCGTGCCCGCCGGCGGCATGTGGGTGGAGTCGGACACCAACATGCCGGGCTCGGAGGCGATGGCCCGTCAGTTCGTCCATGGCAAGCGGTTCTTCCTCGACGAGTTCGGCATCGACAACGACGAGGCGTGGCTGCCCGACACCTTCGGTTTCGCAGCGGGCCTGCCGCAGATCATCCGTGCGGCCGGGTCGAGGTACCTGCTGACGCAGAAGATCTCCTGGTCGCGGACGAACACGTTCCCGCACCACACCTTCCGCTGGGAAGGCATCGACGGCACCCGCATCTTCACCCACTTCCCGCCCGTCGACACCTACAACTGCTCCATGAAGGGCAGTGAACTCGCCCACGCGGCTCGCAACTTCAAGGACAAGGGCGTCGCCCGGCACTCCCTGGCCCCCACCGGCTGGGGCGACGGGGGCGGGGGCACCACCCGCGAGATGGTCGCCAAGGCGGCCCGGGTGCACGACCTGGAGGGCTCCCCGACGGTGGCGTGGGAGCCACCGTCGGCGTTCTTCGCCCGGGCGGAGGCGGAGAACCCCGAGCCGCCGGTCTGGGTCGGCGAGCTGTACCTCGAACTCCACCGCGCCACGCTGACCAGCCAGGCCAGGACCAAGCAGGGCAACCGGCGCAGCGAGCACCTGCTGCGCGAGGCCGAGCTGTGGGCCGCCACCGCCGCGGTGCGCACCGGCGCGCCCTACCCGTACCAGGAGCTGGACCGGATCTGGAAGACGGTGCTGCTGCACCAGTTCCACGACATCCTGCCCGGTTCCTCCATCGCCTGGGTGCACCGCGAGGCCCGGGCCGCCTACGACCGGATCACCGCCGAGCTGACCGGCATCATCGGCACCGCGCAGCGCGCCCTGGCCGGGGACGGCGACACCGTGCTGGAGTTCAACGCCGCCCCGCACCCGCGCGCCGGGATCCTGGCGGGCGGCGCCGGTGTGCCCGCCGCCCCGGGCCGCACCGCGCTCGGCCCGCGCGAGGGCGGCGGTTTCGTACTGGACAACGGGCTGCTGCGGGTCGGCATCGACGCGGACGGACTCGTCCGCTCGGCCTACGACCTCACCGCCGGCCGCGAGACGGTCGCACCGGACCGCGCGGCCAACCTGCTCCAGTTGCACCCCGACTTCCCGAACATGTGGGACGCCTGGGACGTCGACGCGTTCTACCGGAACACCGTCACCGACCTCACCGGCGCCGACTCCGTCACGGCGGGGCAGGACGGGGCGTCCGTGCGGATCGTCCGGTCCTTCGGCGCCTCGCACGTCACCCAGGTGCTGTCGCTGCCGCCGGGGGAGCGGCGGCTGGAGATCGACACGGAGGTCGACTGGCACGAGACGGAGAAGTTCCTGAAGCTGGCCTTCCCGCTGGACGTGCACGCCGAGCGGTATGCCTCGGAGACCCAGTTCGGCCACTTCCACCGCCCCACCCATACCAACACGTCCTGGGAGGCGGCCAAGTTCGAGGCCTGCAACCACCGTTTCGTGCACCTGGAGGAGCCCGGCTTCGGTGTCGCGCTCGTGAACGACTCGACCTACGGCCACGACGTGACCCGCACCGTCCGCACCGACGGCGACCGGGGCACGACCACCACGGTTCGGGTGTCACTGCTGCGCGCCCCCCGCTTCCCCGACCCCGAGACCGACCAGGGCGTGCACCGCTTCCGGCACGCCCTGGTGCCCGGTGCCGGCATCGGTGACGCGGTGCGCGAGGGCTGGCGGATCAATCTGCCCCGGCGGCGCGTGACCGGCGGGAGCGAGGTGGCCCCGCTGGTCACCGTGGACGACGACGCGATCGTGGTCACCGCGGTGAAGCTGGCCGACGACGGCAGCGGGGACGTCGTCGTCCGTTTCCACGAGGCTCACGGCGGTCGCGCCCGGGCCACACTGACAGCCGGGTTCCCGCTCGCCGGGGTGACCCCCACCGACCTGCTGGAACGCCCCCTGCCGGAGGCCGCCGCCCCGACCGTGGAGGGCGACCGGATCGGCGTGCGGCTGCGGCCGTTCGAGCTGGTGACGCTGCGGCTGGAGCGCGTCTGAGGCGAGTCCCCGCCACCGATCCGACGCCGATCCGCCACCGGTGTGCGGCCGCACCCGGCGGGACACGGCTGACCGGCGCGGGAGCCCGCGAGGCGGGCGGCCCGCGCCGGGGCGCTGTTGCTCTCCCGGGAGGGGGCGCTCCGGCCGGGCCCGGTGCGTTCCGGGGGCGGGCCGGTGGGGGCCGCGGTTCCGGCACCGGGCCGGTTTCCTCACGGTCCTCCGTCCGCGGACCACGGCCGGACACCGTCCGTGGCCGCAGGCGTGCACGCCGTCAGGACCGGTGGACGTCCTGGGCCAGCCGGGTCGGCGGCAGGTACGCGCGTACGTACGTCCGCTGCCAGCACGCGCCCGTCTCGCGCAGCTCCCGCCAGGTGGTGAAGCGGTAGCGGTAGAGGCCGGCGCGGATGTGGCGCGGCGGCGAGCCGCGCGGGAACGGCGAGCGGCGCAGCAGCCTCAGGGTGTCCCCGTCGTCCGCCAGGAGCCGCTCCACCAGCCCGCCGAACCACGGCTCCGCGTAGGCGGGCGACAGCGCGGCGAACCACATCAGCCAGTCCAGCCGCAGGTGGTAGGGCGCGAACTGGCGAGGCCAGTGCCGCGGGTCGCCCGGCTTGCCCCTGAACTCGTACTCCCGCCAGTCGGAGTCCTCACGCGGTACGTCGTCCGCCGTGCCCTCCAGCACCACCTCGTACCGCACCCGGCTGACGCTGCCGAACGCGCCGTAGGTGTTGACGAGGTGGAGCGGGTCGAAGGCGCGGTTCATCACCTGGCGGCGGGAGATCATGTTGATCACCGGCCGACGGCTGAGGAACACCAGCAGGGCGGCGACCGCGAGGACCACGGCCTCGAACCACACCGGAGCCGTGTCCGCGACGGACGCCGGGGCTGCGCCGTCCGGGTACCCGATCACGGACAGGGCCAGCACGATGGTGATCCAGTTCAGCCAGGAGAAGTTACCCGACAGCACCAGCCACAACTGGGTGAGGATCATCAGGGACGCGGCGGCCGTCGCGATCGGCTGCGGAGTGAACAGCAGAACGGGAACGGCGAGTTGCGTCACGTGGTTCGCTGCCGCCTCCACCCGGTGCAGGCGCCGGGGCAGGTGGTGGAAGAACCAGCTCAGCGGACCCGGCATCGGCTGGGTCTCGTGGTGGTGGTCCAGGCACGTGAGCCTGCGCCAGCAGATGTCCCCGCGCATCTTGATCAGCCCCGCGCCGAACTCCACCCGGAACAGGATCCAACGCAGCAGGAACAGCACGACGACCGGCGGCGCCACCTCGTCGTTGCCGAGGAAGACCGCGAGGAAGCCGGTCTCCAGCAACAGCGACTCCCAGCCGAACGCGTACCACGTCTGTCCCACGTTGACGATCGACAGGTACAGCACCCACGGCACCAGCCACAGCAGCATCCCGGCCCACAGCGGCAGGCGTCCGTCCAGGCCCGCCAGCAGCGCGGCCGAGACCGCGCACCCCGTCCAGGCACAGGCCGCGAAGAAACGGTCCGTGTAGTGGAACTGGAACAGGCTCGGCGCCCGTCGCAGGGGCACCCGCGCCACGAAACGCGGGACGGGCAGCATCCCCCGCTCGCCCAGCAGAGCCCGGAACTGCAGGGCGGCGGTCAGGAAGGCCACCAGGTACACGCCGGCCAGCGCCCGCTGGAAGACCAGCCGGCTCAGCCAGTACCCGGGTGCGGTGAACCAGTCCACGGCCGTGCGCTCCTCTCCTCCATTCTGACGCCGCCTCCTTCGTCGCAGAACGTACGCCCTCGCTCCGCTGCGTGACGCAACGAGGGCCGGATCCCGAGGCGCGGCCGGTGCTCCGGTCGCGGCACCCGGGGCCCCGAGACCCGGTTCCGTCCGGCTCACGGGTCGAAGAATCGGGCAAATCCTGGCAAGGTGTCCCCATGGTTGATCGGGGAGCGAGCGCCCTGGCACT
The DNA here is from genome assembly GCF_022414535.1 of Streptomyces sp. MUM 2J. GTDB lineage: Bacteria > Actinomycetota > Actinomycetes > Streptomycetales > Streptomycetaceae > Streptomyces. Next base: position 60,775 of record NZ_JADWYM010000015.1, on the reverse strand, counting down.
CCCGGACGACTGGCCGGCCCGCCCGGAGCCGATCCTGGCGCTCAACCACATGGGAAGCTTCGACTGGGACCTGGACGCCGGTCTGTTGCGCATGGACGCCCAGGCCCACGAGGCCTTCGACATGCGCCCGGACGAGTACGACGGCAGCCCCGAGGGCCTCGCCCTGCGGGTGCCGCCCGACGAGGTCCACCGTCTCGACGCCCTCGTCGCCCGCGCCATCAAGGACGGCAGCGACAACTACGGCGCCTACTTCCGCATCCGCCGCCGTGACGGCGGCCTGCGCTGGACCCACATGCAGGGCCACATCCGGCGCGACGAGACCGGCCGCCCCCGCCGCATCATCGGCATCGTCCGCGACGCCACCCAGGAACTCGACGAACTCGCCGCACGCCGCGAGGAGGCCGCACCGGAGGACGTCCGCCGGCAGCAGACCAACGTCGTCCAGCTCGCCACCGCCGCCCTCGCCCACGCCCGCACCGTCAAGGACGTCATCGACGTCCTGAAGGACACCCACGGCCTCACCCATCTGGGCGCGACCAGCCTCGTCATGGGCCTGGTCGAGGCGGGGCGGATCCGGCTGATCGCCGAGGGGCCCGAGGGCAGCTTCGTTCCCGGCACACGGGTCACCCGGATCGACGAGCCGTACCCGATGAGCGAGGTCGTCCGCACCCTCACCCCCCGCTTCATCGAGTCCCCGCAGGAGTTCGCCGCCGGCTACCCGATCCTGTGGCCGCACCTCACCGACCTGAACATCACCGCCGCGGCCTATCTGCCCCTCATCGTCCAGGCCCGTCCGATCGGTGCCATGGGCCTGCTCTACAGCGACCGTCGGGGCTTCACCACCGAGGAGCGCAACATCCTCCTCGCCCTGGGCAGCAGCATCGCGCAGAGCCTGCAGCGGGCGATGTTCTACGAGCAGGAGAAGGACATCGCCCAGGGCCTCCAGCAGGCGATGCTGCCGCGCACCATCCCCAGCGTGTCCGGCGCCGACGTCGCCGTCCGCTACCGGGCGGCCACCATCGGCGGATCACAGGGCCGGGACATCGGGGGCGACTGGTACGACCTGATCCCGCTGCCCGGGGGCCGCGTCGGCGCCGTCATCGGGGACGTCCAGGGCCACGACACCCACGCCGCCGCGGTCATGGGCCAGCTGCGGATCGTGCTGCGGGCCTACGCCGCCGAGGGCCACACCCCGGCCACGGTGATGGCCCGCGCCTCCGTCTTCCTGCACGAGCTGGACACCGACCGCTTCGCCACCTGCCTGTACGCCGAGGCCGACCTGGCCACCGGCGTGGTGCAGGTGGTCCGGGCCGGTCACATCGACCCGCTGGTGCGCTCGGCCGACGGCACCTGCCGCCGCGTCCCGGCCCCGGGTGGGCTGCCCCTCGGGCTGTCCGCCGAGTTCGGCAGTCTGGACTACCCGGCCGCCACCGTCGAGATCGACCCGGGCGACACGCTGCTGCTGTGCACCGACGGCCTGGTCGAGCAGCCCGGCCTCGACCTGGACGACGGCATGCGCGCCCTGACCGCGCTCGTCGCGGCCGGCCCCGAGGACGTCCGGGAGCTCGCCGACCAACTGATCGAGGTCTTCGAGGAGCGCGGCGGCGACGACGACGTGGCCCTGCTCCTGCTGCGCCGCCGCAGCCTGCACGCCCCCCGGGCCGGTGGGCGGCTCCAGCAGCACGTGGCTCCCGGTGACCCCGAGGCCCTCACCGGAGCCCGGCACATGATCCGCGCCGCCGTGCGCGCCTGGGGCGCCCGGGACCGCGCCGACGAGATCGAACTCGTCGCCGACGAACTGATCACCAACGCCCTCATGCACACCGAGGGCGCCGCGATCGTCACCCTGCGGGTCCTGACGGACTCCGACCGGCGGCTGCGGGTCGAGGTCGAGGACACCTCCAGCGCCCTGCCGCGCCGCCGGGAGGCCGGTGAGTCGGGTGTCTCCGGCCGCGGCCTGCTCCTGGTCGACCTGCTCTCGGACGTGTGGGGTGTGGAGGCGCGGGGCGGCGGCAAGTGCGTGTGGTGCGAGTTCGTCGTCCCGGGCCGCGGTTGAGCACGCCGCCTGCGCCGAAGGCGTCGAGCGGGCACTCTGGTCGTATGCCGGAACTTCCCGAGGTCGAGGCCCTCAAGGACTTCCTCGTCGAGCACCTGGTCGGCCATGAGATCGTCCGGGTGCTGCCGGTCGCGGTCAGTGTCCTGAAGACGTACGATCCGCCGGTCACCGCCCTGGAGGGTGGTGAGGTCGTCGCCGTGCGGCGGCTCGGCAAGTTCCTCGACGTCGCGACCGGCGGCGGTCCGCACCTGGTCACCCATCTGGCCCGGGCCGGCTGGCTGCACTGGCGGGACCGCCTGCCCGACGGCCCGCCGCGCCCCGGCAAGGGGCCGCTGGCCCTGCGGGTGGCCCTGGAGACGGGCGCCGGATTCGACCTGACCGAGGCCGGAACGCAGAAACGCCTCGCGGTGTACGTCGTCGACGAGCCCCTGCGGATCGAGGGGGTGGCCCGGCTGGGCCCCGACCCCCTGGCGGAGGACTTCGACGAACGGCGCCTGGCGGACCTGTTGTCCGGTGAGCGCCGCCGGATCAAGGGGGCGCTGCGGGACCAGAGCCTCCTCGCCGGGGTCGGCAACGCCTACAGCGACGAGATCCTGCATGCCGCGCGGATGTCCCCGTTCAAACTCGCCTCGTCGCTGTCCCCGGAGGAGACCCACCGCCTCTACGAGGCACTGCGCGGCACCCTCTCCGGCGCCGTCGAACGCTCCCGGGGTGTCGCCGCCGGCCGGCTGAAGGCGGAGAAGAAGACGGGGCTGCGTGTCCACGGCCGCACCGGCGAGCCGTGCCCCGTCTGCGGCGACATCATCCGCGAGGTCTCCTTCAGCGACTCCTCCCTCCAGTACTGCCCCACCTGTCAGACGGGCGGCAGGCCGCTGGCGGACCGGAGGATGTCGCGCCTGCTGAGATGAGGGGGCCGCCGGGTGCCGTCCGGCTCCTTCGGAGTGGCGGCGCGGCAGCCGCCTGCCGGGGTGGCGTGCGGCGCCCGGTTCCGCCCGGAGGCCGGGTGGGGGCGGCGCGGGGGACCTACGGCTGGAGCGTGACCAGATGTTCGCCGTCCGACGTGCGCACCTCGTAGCGCGCGATCTCCCCCGGATGCAGGGCCGCGCCGCCCTGCACGGTGTCGGGGCGGGCGTCGTGCTCCTGGGCCTGCCAACTGGTCACCGTCTCCTCCGAGCCGTCACGGCCGATCACGACGAGCCGGCAGGTGCGCGGTCCGGCACCGTCCTTGACGGTGAGCTTCAGCCGGCTGCCCCAGGACTCGTCCTCGGTCGTGATCTGTGCCCACACGCCCGAGCGCTCGTCGGTCGCCGTGACCCGGACGGCTCCGTGGCCGCCGCCCGCCATGAGGGCCAGCGCGGGCCCGGCGAGCGCGGCGACGACGGACGCGGCCACGGCGTACAGCATCCGCCGGCGTGCCCTGCGGTGCCGGGCCGCCGTGGCCTCCAGCAGCCGGTCCAGCAGCCGGGGACCCGGCTGCGCCATGGGATGCACCGGGCGGGGCGTCGCCTGCCGGTAGAGCATCAACTGCCGTGCCGCGGGACCGAACTCGGTCACCTGCGCCGAGCAGCCGGCACACTCCATGAGGTGGTCCTCGAAGCGGAAGGTGTCCGCTTCGTCCAGCACGCCGAGCGCGTACGCGGCGACATCGCGATGCCTTTCCAGGGACCTCATGCGCATCCTCGTGCCGTTGAGTGGGGGTGGGGTTACTCCTTGCTCCCACCCGTACGCAGCGGACCGCCGAATCACTCAAGTCCCGCGCAGAATCCCAACCAACGGATTCGGAGCGGACCGGCCGGCGGTTTGGTCCCCGGAGAAGAATTTTCGGGACGGCCGGAAGTGGCGGCCGCAAGGGACGGCGGCAGGCGGCTCGGTTGGACGCGGCGGCTGGAGGAGGCGGCGGCCGGGGACCGGTGCGAAAGCGGCGTCGCGCGGCAGGCGCAGCGTTCGCACCAGGCCCTAGAAGAGGTGGATGGCCAGGTGCCCCAAGGGCAGACCGAGCCGCCACGCCGGGGTCCAGACCTTCGGGCCGTCCTCCTCGCCGAACGGACCGGTGCCGCCCGGCACCGCGTCGAGGTCCGGAGCGAGCAGTTCGGTCTCCTCCAGCCAGCGCCAGGCCGCCTCGGCCAGTTCGAGGTCGGGCGAGGGCCGGCCCGCCGCGGCGGCCTCGGCGGCGAGTTCGGCCAGCCGCTCGCACACCCAGTCCTGCCAGGGCTGGTCGTACGCGGTCAGCGACAGCCAGGTCTCCAGCTGGGTCACGACCCGGATCCCGGACAGCTCGCCGTCGGTGTCCGAGAGGAAGACGGTCAGGGCCAGCGCGTCCCGGCCGGCCCGGAACTCGAAGGACGTCGGCGGCATGAGGTCGCCGGTGCGCAGGAGTTCGTCCGCGATGTACTCGGCGTACAGCCAGGCCATGGGGACCGTGAGTTCCCCGCCGCCGGTGCCGTCCGTGCTCTGATGACCTCTGTGCAGCATCCCTTCCTGCCTTCCTCCGGTGCGTGCGCGTCGCCCGATGCCGGGCCGGGGGGGACCGGTCGCCGGACCCCATCCGGAACACGGATGAGGACAGCCGATTACTCAACCATGGTCCCCAGCAAGGCGCTTTGCGAAGGCTTGACCCTGGCACCGGTTTCATCGCAGGTCGGCCGCGTATCCGGGCAGAACCCTGCGCAGGGCACGCAGTCCGTAGTATGCGCGCGACTTCACGGTACCGGGCGGGATGCCGAGGGTCTGCGCCGCTTCCGCCACGCTCGCCCCCTGGAAGTACACGAGCACCAGGACTTCACGGTGCTGCGGCGTGAGAGTCTTCACAGCCCTGCGGACGTCGAGTACGGCGGCGGACTGCTCGGCATGGTCGGCGCACACCGGCGCGTGCGCCCCGTCGAGGACCGCGTCGCCGACCTCCGCGGGCCGTGCCTGCCGGGCCCGCCGCGCGTCGATCGCGAGGCGCCGCGCCACGGTCATCAGCCAGGGCCGTACGGAGTCGAAGGCGTCCGTGCGCAGTGCCTCGGGATGCTGCCAGGCGCGCACCAGCGTCTCCTGCACGAGGTCCTCGGCGCGCTGCCGGTCGCCGTCGCAGAGCCTGAGCAGCAGCGCGAACAGGGGCCTGCCGTGCTCGCGCTGGAGCGCGGCGAGCTCGTGCTCGGCGGTCGTCGTCACAGGGGTGAGGGTGGTTCCGGCCGTCATGCCCGTATGGCAGCGCAGTGCCCGGGTTTCGGACAGGGCGAGCACACGGCCGTGCGGCGGACGGTCGATCGCGTCGGCGAACGGTTCGACGAGCGGTCGTGATCCGGACGGAACCTCCCGTTGGCGCACACCGGACGGGTCAAAGGCGGGCGGGGGCCGTTTGCCGCGCGAGCCAAGCTCGTACCTATTCGTGGGTAAATATGACCACAGTGGGGTGAGAGATGATCGCACGCAGACAGCAGTTGGCCCTGGCCCTGACGGCCGTGCTCGCCGCGGCCGCCGCCTGCCAGGCCCACGACCACGAAGCACCCGCCCGCCCGGGACCGGCCGCCTCGGCCGCCGGTCGCGGCTTCACGCTCGTCGCCTCCGGCGACATCCTGCCGCACGCCTCGATCATCGAGCGCGCCCGCTTCGACGCGGGCGGGACGGGCTACGACTTCCGGCCGATGCTCGCCGGTATCGAACCCGTCGTCTCCCGAGCCGACCTGGCACTGTGTCACATGGAGACGGTCTACGGCGCGAACGGCGCCTACACCGGCTACCCCGTGTTCAAGTCCCCGCCCGAGATCGCCGCCGCGCTCGCCGCCACCGGCTACGACGGCTGCTCCACCGCCTCCAACCACACCCTCGACGACGGCGCCGACGGCATCCACCGCACCCTGGACGCCCTCGACGCCGCAGGCGTACGGCACGCCGGATCGGCGCGCACCCAGGGCGAGGGCGACGCCGTCACCGTCATGCGGGCCGGTCCCGCCATGGTCGCCCACCTGGCCTACACCTACGGCACCAACGGCTATCCGCTGCCGCCCGGGCAGCCCTGGGCCGTCAACCTGATCGACGAGGGCCGGATCGTCGCCGACGCCCGGGCCGCCCGCCGCGCCGGCGCGGACGTGGTCGTCGTCTCCGTGCACTGGGGCACCGAGTGGCAGGACGCCCCGGACCAGCAGCAGCTCGACCTGGCCCGCCGCCTGACCGCCTCCCGCACCGGCAACCGTCCCGACATCGACCTGATCCTCGGCACCCACGCCCATGTCCCGCAGGCGTACGAGAAGGTCAACGGCACCTGGGTGGTGTACGGCATGGGCGACCAGATCGCCGGCGGGATGTTCAACCACCAGGGCGCGCAGGACCCGCGCGGCAACCAGTCCACCGTGGCCCGGTTCACCTTCGCCCCACCCCGCCGGCCCGGCGGCCGCTGGGAGGTGACCAGGGCAGAGTTCGTCCCGCAGCTCTTCGACATCGACGCCGGCCGCGTGGTGAACCTCGGCCACGCGCTCGCCCGGGGCGCCGACGTGCGCGGGGTGCGCGACCGCATCCGGGACGTGGTGCTCAGCCGGGGCGCGGCCAAGGACGGGCTGGTGATGGGGAAGTGACCGGCCGGGGAGCGGCGCGGCAGGGAGCCACGCGCGGTCCGGGGGCTACGGCACCACGGTCACCGGCCAGCGCCCCGCCTTCACCAGCCGGACCGCGACCGATCCGATGATCCGGTGCCCGGCCTGCTCGGAGGCGCCCACCACCACGGCGTCGGCCCGCAGCCGGTCGGCCGCCGTCACCAGGCCGTTGTAGGGGTCGCCGCGCAGGGTGTGGAACTCCCAGCGCACCTCGAACATCCCTCTGACCCGCTCGGCCGCCTCCCGGATCTGCCGGACGAGGTCCTCGGCGATCTCGTCGGTCGCCTCGGACACGGGCGCGCCGAGCGCGGCACCGGCGGCCATCACCGGCTGCACGTACACGACGGCGAGCAGCGCGTGCTGGCGCCGGGCCAGGCCGCCCGCGTAGGCCGCCGCGCGCAGCGACGAGTCGGAGCCGTCCACCCCGACCACGATGACCTTCGGGCCGTCCGTGCCCCGCTCGAACCCCTGGGAGTGCTGCTGCGTCACGGACCGAGGCTATCGAACCGCACGGGCAGCCACCGTCCGGGCACGGGGGAGGCGCCGGTCCGGGACGCTCGACGGGCGGGGCGGCCGGCGTGTTCCTACAGTCGGAACCATGAGTGCCACGGTGGAAGCCCCGGCGGATCAGGACGGCCGCGGGCCGGCACCCGCGCCCGGGCGTGGCTTCCTCAGCAGGGTGCCGGAGGGGTTCGGCGCCTTCTTCGGCGCCCTCGGTCTGCTGTGCCTGCTGCTCGCGCTCGTCCCACCGCTGCGCAGGCTGCTGCGCCCGCTGGTGCGCGCCCTGGACCTGCTCATCGTCCCGGTCAGCGCCAACCTCGCCTACGCGGTCTTCCTGTTCCTGCTGGCCGGTGCCACCGCCGCCCGCAAGAAGGTCGCCTGGTGGCTGGTCGTCGTCTATCTGGGCCTGCTCGTCCTCACCGACGTCCTCGGCGTGACGCTCGGCCTGTACGCCGAATCCCTGCCGTCACTCGTCGTCTGCCTGTTCGCCCTGGCGCTGCTGATCGCGGCCCGGGCCGAGTTCTACGCCGCGTCCCGCCGCGGCGCCGTGCGGAGGGCGATCGGTGTGCTGCTGGGCGGGCTCGCACTGGCGATCCTGTTCGGCTGGGGCCTGGTGGAACTGTTCCCCGGCACCCTGCCGTCCGGCCAGCGCCTCGCCTGGGCCGCCAACCGCGTCCTCGGCGGCCTCGTCTCGGGCGGCTCCTTCGACGGCCGCCCACCGCGCGCCCTGTACTTCCTGCTCGGTCTGTTCGGCGCGCTCGCCCTGCTGAACGCCGCCGCCACCCTCTTCCGCTCCCAGCGCCTGGAAGCCGCACTCCACGACGACGAGGAACTGCGCATCCGCGCCCTGCTCGGCCGCTACGGCGCGCAGGACTCCCTCGGCTACTTCGCCACCCGCCGGGACAAGGCCGTCGTCTTCTCGCCCAGCGGCAAGGCGGCCGTCACCTACCGCGTCGAGGCCGGCGTCTGCCTCGCCAGCGGCGACCCGGTCGGCGACCGGGAAGCATGGCCGCACGCCATCGCGGCGTGGCTGGACATCGCCCGCCGGCACGCCTGGGCCCCCGCCGTGATGGGCGCCTCCGAGGACGGTGCCACCGCCTACGCCCGCGCCGGCCTCGGCGCCCTCCAGCTCGGCGACGAGGCGATCCTGCACGTGATGACCTTCGACCTGGGCGGCCGCGACATGCGCGTCACCCGGCAGGCCGTGCACCGGCTGCGCCGCACCGGCGCGACCTGCCGCATCCGCCGCCACGCCACGCTGAGCGACACCGAGATGGAGGAGATCGTCGACAAGGCCGACGCCTGGCGCGACACCGAGACCGAACGCGGCTTCTCGATGGCACTGGACCGGCTCGGCGACCCCGCCGACGGCGACTGTCTGCTCGTCGAGGCCTTCGACGCGGACGGCCGCCTGCTCGCCCTGCTCTCCTTCGTACCGTGGGGCCTCGACGGCATCTCCCTGGACCTGATGCGTCGGGACCGCAGCGCCCCCAACGGCGTGACGGAGTTCATGGTCGCCGAACTGAGCGCCGCCGCCCCCAGACTCGGCGTACACCGCGTCTCGCTGAACTTCGCCGTCTTCCGCTCCGCCTTCGAGGAGGGCGCCCGCATCGGTGCCGGACCGGTCCTCAGGCTCTGGCGCCGCCTGCTGCTGTTCCTGTCCAGATGGTGGCAGCTGGAGGCCCTGTACCGGTCCAACGCCAAGTACCACCCCGAGTGGTACCCGCGCTTCCTGTGCTACGGCGATGCCGCCGCCCTCGCCCGTATCGGCCTGGCCTCCGCCATCGCCGAGGGCTTCGTCTCCGTACCGTCGCTGCGCGCGCTCTGGGGCCGAGGGCACCCGAAGGGCGCACGGCGGCCCGCCACCACGGAAGGGCTGCCGCCGCTCACGGCCCTCGGCCTCGATGGAGGAGACGAGACCGGGACCGCCGTCCCGGGTGCGGACCGGCCCGAACAGGTCCGCGTCCGGCACCGCAAGCTGGATCGCCTGCGGGCGGCCGGTGTCGACCCCTACCCGGTCGGCGTCCCGTCCCGCACCCACACCCTCGCCGAGGTCCGCACGGGCGACCTGGTCACCGTCGCCGGACGGATCATGCTGGTCCGCGACTTCGGCGGCATCGTCTTCGCCGTGCTGCGCGACTGGTCCGGCGACCGCCAGCTCGCCCTCACCCGCAGCGGCTCGGGACCGGCGCTGCCCCGATTCCGTGCCGACACCGACATCGGCGACCACATCACCGCCACCGGCCGGGCGGGCGTCAGCGACCGGGGCGAACCGACCGTCTTCGTCACCGACTGGCAGCTGACCGGCAAGTGCCTGCGCCCGCTGCCCGACAAACGCCGCGGCCTCACCGATCCCGAGGCCAAGGTGCGCATGCGCTCCCTGGACCTGGTCACCAGCCCCGCCGCCCGCGACGTGGTCCGCGCCCGCTCCACCGCCGTCCAGGCACTGCGTCAGGGGCTGCTGGACCGCGGCTACCTGGAGGTCGAGACGCCGATGCTCCAGCAGATCCACGGCGGTGCCAACGCCCGGCCCTTCACCACCCACATCAACGCCTACCACCTCGACCTGTACCTGCGCATCGCCCCCGAGCTGTACCTGAAGCGGCTCTGCGTCGGAGGACTGGAGAAGGTCTTCGAGATGGGCCGCACCTTCCGCAACGAAGGCGTCTCCCACAAGCACAACCCCGAGTTCACGATGCTGGAGGCCTACCAGGCCCACGCCGACTACGACGTGATGCTCGACCTCACCCGCGAACTGATCCAGGGTGCCGCCACCGCCGCCTTCGGCAGCCCCGTCGCCCGCAGGGGCGGCGCCGAGTACGACATCTCCGGGCCCTGGCCGGTCAAGACCGTGTACGGCGCCCTCTCCGAGGCGCTCGGCGAGGAGATCGACGCCGGTACCGAGCTGCTGCGGCTGCACCTGCTGTGCGACCGCGCCTCGGTGCCGTACACCGCGGACGACGGCCGCGGCGACGTCGTCCTGGAGATGTACGAACGCCTGGTGGAGGAGAAGACTCTGCGCCCCACCTTCTACAAGGACTTCCCGACCGACGTCTCCCCCCTCACCCGGCAGCACCGGCGTGACCCGCGGCTCGCCGAGCGCTGGGACCTGGTCGCCTTCGGCACGGAGCTCGGCACGGCCTACTCCGAGCTGACCGACCCGGTGGAGCAGCGCCGCCGCCTCGCCGCCCAGTCGCTGCTCGCCGCCGGCGGGGACCCCGAGGCGATGGAACTCGACGAGGACTTTCTCGGCGCCCTGGAATACGCCATGCCGCCCACCGGCGGCCTCGGCCTCGGCGTCGACCGCCTGATCATGTTCCTCACCGGCCTGACGATCCGCGAGACCCTGCCCTTCCCGCTGGTGCGCCGCCGCTGACGCGGGCCCCTGCGGCCCGCCCTTCACGCGGCGCCCCTCGAACGCCGGCCGGATGACCCGTCTGCTTGGCCCACGCGGGTGGTTTCCGGCCGCCGCACCGGTGTCGCTGTGGTGCGCCGCCGCCTCAAGGGGCGAGGCATGACTCATGACGAAGGATCAGTTGTTCACCCGGCGCCGCCTCCTGGTCGCCGGGGCCGTCGCCGTGGGAGCCGCCGGCACCGCCGGAGTGTTCGCGCTGGGTGCCGGAGGGGAACCGGCCCGCTCCGCAGCCCCCGGCGCGGGCGCCCCGCCGCACCGCGTCCCGCAGAAGCCGTCCACCTACCGCCTGCGCCCGGTCACCGGATACGGTCCGCCGCCCACCGCTCAGCGCCGGACCCCCGTGCGGAGCAAGCCGCTGCTGAAGATGTCCGGACGCGGCCGCACCATGCTGCTGACCTTCGACGACGGCCCGGACCCCCGCTACACCCCGGACATCCTCGACACCCTGCGCGAGTACGACGTGCGCGCCACGTTCTTCGTGTGCGGGGAACAGGCCGAGTGGAACAGGGACCTGCTGGCGCGTATGAGTGACGAGGGCCATGTCGTCGGCAACCACACCTGGACGCACCCGCTGCTGACCCGGCTGAGCCGCTCCCGTATCCGCTCCGAGATCGAACGCACCAGCGACGTCATCGAGGACGCCTACGGCGAGCCCCCGCAGTGGTTCCGCGCGCCCTACGGGGCCTGGAACCGCGCCACCTTCCAGATCTGCGCCGACCTCGGCATGGATTCGCTGGCCTGGACCGTCGACACCCTCGACTGGACCACCCCCGGCACCCGCAGCATCGTCCGCAGCGTGGAGAACGGCGCCGGCCCCGGCGTCGTGGTCCTGTCGCACGACGCCGGGGGCAACCGCTCCCAGAGCGTCCAGGCCCTGCGCACCTACCTGCCGCAGCTGCTGGACTCCGGCTACCACCTCGCCGTCCCCCGGCGGCGGTACGCCTGACGGGGGAGGGCCGGCCCGGCCGGGGATCCGTCAGCGGACCTCGGCCAGGCGGGCGAAGACCACGACGTTGCCGTCGTAGCCGTTCTGCTTGGAGAAACCGCCTCCGCAGGTGATCACCCTCAGCTCCGCGCTGCCCTTGGAGGCGTAGACGCGGTCGCCGGGGAAGTCGTTCTTCGCGAAGACCTCGACACCGTAGATCTCGAAGACGGCGGTCTTGCCGTCCTTGCGCAGCACCTCGACGTGGTTGCCCTTCTTCAGCGCCCCGAGACCGTAGAACACGGCCGGGCCGCGCAGGTTGTCGACGTGGCCGACGACGACCGCGGTGCCCTTCTCACCGGGTGCGACGGCGCCGGTGAACCACCCGGCCAGATTCGGGTCCTCGGGCGGCGGCGCGTCGACCCAGCCGTCCGCGTCCAGGCCCACCGGCATCAGCGGCGCGTCGACCTGGATCGTCGGGATCCGCACCCGGTCGGCCACGGAGAACGGCAGCGGCGCCGGTGCCCGGAACAGGCCGCCCGCGGCACTGCCGCCGTCCGCCGCCGCCGCCGCGGAGGCCGGCTGTGGCGGGCCGATGTCGAACTCTCCCGACCCGTTCCGGATGAGCGCGAGCCCGGTCAGCAGGACGAGCGCTATCACACCCCAGGGGGCGCGCCTCCTCCGGCGCTCCTCCTCTTCGGCCAGCTCGGACAGCTCGGACGCAGACATTCGCCATCCCCTCTCGACACGGCCGTCGCCATGTCACTTCGCGCCTACGCAGAACGCTAAGTCCGACACGCTCAACCGGCGACAAGGCAGCGGCGAACGGGTGGCCCGCGCCGCTCGGGGTGCGCCATCCGGGGTTGCCGCTGCCAGGAATTTTCTGACGGCGTGTGACCTGCGCAGATGCCACGGCGCGCGGTGCCGTGCGGGCGTGCCGTCTCACCAGGACGGACCATCCCCGAAATGCGGGCGCGTGCAGCTCATCTGAGGGTCTTTCCGGGAGGTGCTTTCTCGCCGATCGACCGGGGACGGGTCCCGGGGCGCCTTCCGCGGAGGATCACATGCGCAATTCTCGTGGCCTTGCGGTCTCGGCCGCGGCGGTCGCCGTCCTCGGCCTCGCCGCACCCGCGGCCGTCGCGCGGGACGGCATGGGCGTCAACCCCAGCAACATCGTCGCCCTGCCGAGCGTCATCGCCCGCGGCGGTCAGCTGACCATCACCGTCGACGGCTGTCCGGCGGGCGGCACGGCGACCTCGGACGTCTTCCCGAGTACGCCCCTGACGCCGATCAACGGCGCCCACCGGACGTCCAAGGGCACCGCCACCGTCAACTCCAACGCCCGGCCCGGCACGCACAGCATCACCGTCAACTGCAACGGCCGGACCCTGACCAACCCATCCGCCTTCACCGTCATCGGCGGCGTCCGGGGCGGCCTGGGCGGCAGCAGCTCCAGCGGGGCGACGCCCACCGACATGGCCATCGGCGGCGGTCTGGTCGCAGCGGCCCTGGTCGGCGGCGGCCTGTTCTGGATGCGCCGCCGGGCCGAGCGGCAGATCTGACCTGGCCCGCTTCCCCTTCGTACGCCGCACAGGACGTGGCCCCGGAACCCACTCGGTTCCGGGGCCACGTCCTGTGCGGCGTACGCGGTCCGTCAGGCGCCGTCCTCACCGGTACGGCGCCGCGCGAAGTGGTAGGCGGTGCCGAGCGAGCCCGCGATGAGCGCGGCGCCCAGACCGATCTGCTTGAGGTCGAGTCCGGCGATGCTGCCACCCTCACCCGCGTGGACGCCCCGGGGCACCAGGGGCTCCGGTGTCGGATGGGTCCGCCCGCCGGCGATCGTCAGGTCCGTGGATCCGCTGACGCCGTCACAGGTGAAGGTGACGCGGTACTCCGCGCCCGGCCGGGCGTCCCGGTCGACGGTGGCGGTGGCGGACGAGTGCCCGCGCCGGATCGTGACGGTGTCGAAGACGCCCGACGTGACGGTGACCGGGCCCTTGCAGCCGCCGTGGTCGCGCTCCACCTGAAGCTCGACCCGCCCGCCGGCCGCGACGGTCGAGGGGGTGACGGAGAAGCCGAACGGGGTGATGTCCGAGCCACCCGTCGCGACGGCGACCGGCGCGGACAGAGCGAGAGCGCCGGCGCCCAGCAGCGCGGCCGTGGCAACGCGTATCGCGTGCATGTGAGTCCTCCGGGTCCACGAGGAGCAGCTGCGGACCTGATTCCGCTTGCGCCAGAAATGCACCTCGATGAGTGAAACGTTAGGAACACGTGTGCGTCCCCGCGATCGCAGTCGCGCGAACGGGTCACCGCGGTGCGCCACCCGGGGGAACCCGTCCCGGGTGGCTGCCGGCCGTCCGGGGGCCGCGGGACGTGGCGGGGGCTCCGGCACGCAGATCGCGACGAGGCGGAGCAAGCCCCCGTCCCCGGGGCGCGTCGGTCCGCCGCCGGACGCGGACGCCGCCCCGCGCCGGGTCCTGACCCGCCGGAACCGGGGCGAGGGGCGGTGGCGGGATCGCGCGGCACCGCGCCCCGCCTCTTCCGTCAGCCGCCGGCCTGCGGGAAGAGACGCATGAACGGTTCCATCGATGCCGTGATGCCCCGGCTGTAGGGCGCGTCGAAGTCCCAGATGAGGAACAACAGGAAGGCGATGAGCGCGGAGAACAGCCCGGCGAGGACCAGCTCGCGCGGCGTGCGCCGGATCTGCAGCGCGAAGACCATGCCGATGGTGATCACCGCCCCGGCGATCAGCCCGAACCACACCACGCCCGGCATCGTCGGGCCGGTGGCGTCGGCGCGTGCGGTGCGTGCCTGGTCGGCGGCGGCCACCTGGTCGACGAGCGGCTGGTAGGCCTGGGCCTCGAAGTCGTTCACCGGTTCGTAGTCGGTGACGTCCACGCGGACGCGTCGGAGCAGTTCGGTGCCGTGCGCGGTGACGCTGCCGTGGTCCCGCATCGCCCTCCACTCGATGGTGACGACATGTCCGACGTAGGCGTTGACATCCGCGCGGACGCGGTCGCGGACGTCGACGGGGTAGACCCGGACCCGCTCGTCGATCTCGTGCAGCGCCTGCGCCTCCGCCTGCACGTGGTCCTGGGCCGCGCTGCGGGCCTCCCAGACACCGGCGATGGCCAGGCCGAGGACGATGGCGTACACCACCCCGATCCACATCGTCATGTACTCGATGACGTCCGGAGTCTCACTGGGGTCCTCGTCGACGGCGGCCCCGCGGTGCCGCACGAAGGTGATGGCGACCACGACGACACACGCGGCCAGCATCGCGAGGGTGAGAACAAGCCATTCCGGCAAGGGGGATACCTCCAGCTATCGGACAACGGGGCGCGGTGGGGGAGGGCCGGTGGGTCGGCGCGGACGGAGCGCGGCCGCGGCGATCACCGCGGGAGCGGTGATCAGCAGCACGTACATGACGGGCGAGACGGTGCGGTGCACCTGCCGCCGGGGCGGCGCCGCGTGGTACCGCGGGTAGCCGACCGGGCTCGCGGACGGCCGCGGCGGGGGCGTCGCCTCGGGGGCCGGGGTCGGCGGGGGGCTGGGCCGGGGCGGCAGGGGTGGTTCCGGTACCGGGGCGCGCCGTTGCGGCGCCGCCCCGGGCGCCGCAGGCTCGGGGACGGGGTTCGGGGGCGCGGGGTTCGGGGGCGCGGCGGATTCCGACCGTGCGGGCGGTGGCGGTGCCGTCGGGCTGGGCGTCGGGGCCGGCGTCGGGGTCGGCGTCGGGGTCGGCGTCGGGGTCGGGCCGGGCGGCGGGCACACCGTCGGCCAGGGGGCGCTCCCGGCCACCGCCACCGCCTCGACACCGTCCGGGCCGGTCAGGGCCCAGGCGCAGGCGTCGGCGGACGCCGTCCCGGCCGGCGCCCCCAGCAGGAGCCACGCCAGCGCCGTCACGGCCAACACCCGTACAGTCGCGGGCGATCGGGTCGGTTGGGGTCCATGCACGAAGAAGATCTTGAGGCCTGTGCCGGTCTGGCGACGTCCGCCGCCGGGGGATTGCCCCCGAAGGGGGACAACGGCCCCGCTGCACGCGGCGCGGTGACGCTCGTGTGTCCGGCGAGACGTACGCCAGTACGACGGGCGTGTCACGGGTTCCGGAAAGAATTCCGCGCCGCCATTGAACACACCACCCCTCCTCCTGCGTACCCATGGCCGTGCGGCGGCGCAGCAGGGCGCTGCAACACCCTTGCTGACATGGGGAGTTGACGATGAAGACCTCCTGGCGGAGCGCCTCGCTCGCGGTGGGCGCCGTGGCCGTTCTGGCGCTGACGACGGCGTGCGGTCAGGACGGCGGCGGGGCCCGGGCCGTGAGCCAGAACGTGGGCGCCACCGCCCCGGCCGGCGACTACAGCGGTCTCGGCAACGCGGGATCCGACGCCGCCAAGGAAGGGCAGGACACCGCGGCCCAGACCGCGGGCGAACTGGCCGTCGCCGAGAATCCGGAACTGGGCAAGGTGCTCACCGACAGCGCCGGTATGACGCTCTACCGCTTCGACGCCGACACCGCCGAGCCGCCGAAGTCCACCTGCGACGGCGACTGCGCCAAGGCCTGGCCCCCGGTGCCCGCGGACGACGCCACGGCCGGCGACGGCGTCGACAAGAAGCTGCTCGGCGAGATCACCCGGTCCGACGGTACCAAGCAGCTCACCGTCGGTGGCTGGCCGGCGTACCGCTACGCCAAGGACACCGCCGCCGGTGACGTGCGCGGCCAGGGCGTCGGCGACAAGTGGTACGCCCTCGCCCCCGACGGCAAGAAGGCCCGGCTGAGCAACCTCCCCGGCCTGTCCGTCCGGCACGACACCAACCTCGGCGACATCATCGTGGACAAGAACGGCATGACCGTCTACCGCTTCCTCAAGGACAAGGCCTGGCCCAAGCCGGTCTCCGCCTGCACGGGCGCCTGTCTGGAGAAGTGGCCGGCCGTGTCGCCCGTCGCGGCGGACGACACCAAGGACGTGCAGAAGAAGGGCCTGATGAGCTTCACCCGGCCCGACGGCGTCAAGCAGCAGACGGTCAACTGCTGGCCCATCTACACCTTCTCCGGTGACAAGGCCGAGGGGGACATCAACGGTCAGGGCGTCGGCGGCACCTGGTACGCCGTGACCCCTGAAGGAAAGCCGGTCGGCGCTCCGAAGCAGTAGAGGATCACCACCCCAGGGCCGATCGCCCCCGCCGCGGCGGCGCGCCCGGCCGAACGTCCGCCCCCTCCGCACCGCACGGAGGGGGCGGACCTGTGTGCGTGCACGGGACCGTCCCCCGGGCGGCACGTGCCGCTGGCAGTGACCGGGAACGGACGGTCAATTTCCGTTTCTGCTCGCTCCTTTGCCGGGCGATCAGTAGCCTCAGCTCGAACACCGGATCGCCTACGCCTTGGAGTGAGCAGATGGAGCGTCCCGCTTGGGCTCCACGGAGCATCGACATCTCGGTGCCGAGCGTCTCGCGCATCTACGACTACTACCTGGGCGGTTCGCACAACTTCGAGGTCGACCGGGAAGCCGCCCGCAAGGCCATGGAGCACCTGCCGGGGCTGCCGAAGATCATGCAGGCGAACCGCGCGTTCATGCGCCGCGCCGTGCGCTTCGCCGCGGACCAGGGCATCACCCAGTTCCTCGACATCGGCTCCGGCATCCCCACCTTCGGCAACGCCCACGAGGTGGCCCAGAAGGCCAACCCCGGCGCCCGCGTCGTCTACGTCGACCACGACCCGGTGGCCGTCGCGCACAGCAGGGCGGTGCTGGAGGGCAACGACGACGCCGACGTGGTCGCCGCCGACCTCCGCAAGCCCCAGGAGATCCTGGCGAGTGCTCAGGTGCAGCGGCTGATCGACCTGAATCGGCCAGTGGCGCTGCTTCTCGTTGCCATACTGCACTTCGTGGAGGACGCTGACGACCCGTACGGGGCGGTGGCCGAGCTGCGCGACGCGCTCGCGCCCGGCAGCCTGCTGCTGCTCACGCACGCCTCGTACGAGGGGATCCCGCTGCCGCCCGGGCGGGCGGAGGGCGCGGTGGACGTGTACAAGGACATTCGCAGCCCGCTGATCATGCGCTCGCGCGACGAGATCGCGCGGTTCTTCGAGGGGTACGAGATGGTGGAACCGGGACTGGTGCCGATGCCGCGGTGGCGGCCGGAGACGGCCCCCGAGGAGGAGGATCCTTATGCCTTCTCCGGTTTCGCCGGCGTGGGGCGTACGGCGTGAGCGGGAAACCGGACGGGCCCGAGGACAGAGTGCGACGGTTCGCGGCGATCTGGAGCAGGGCTGTGTTCCCGCTCACGCCGACGTGCTCGACCCGGACCGAGTTCGAGGAGCAACTGCTGCCGCTGGCAGAACGGCTGAGCTGCGCCCTGCGGGCCCCCGCGTTCCAGGCGGCCGAGGGCCGGGCGGTCGGCGCCGCGCTGGTCGCCGCGCACTGCACCGATCCGGAGGCACTCAGCCGCAGCCTCGACTGCGTCGACGCCTACCTCGTGCTGTACTGCGGCGGCGACGGCGACCGGGAGGCCCTGCGCTCGCGCAGCGCACGGTTGCAGCACGCGATGTCCGCGGGGTACGCGCAGGCGCTGCGCGAGCGCACCCTCGCCGAGCAGGAGGCCATCGCGCAGGCCGCGCTGCGTGCCCAGGGCGTGGTCGCCCAGGCGCTGCACGCCAGCGAGGCCCGCTTCCGCGCGGTGTTCGAGGGCGCCGCCATAGGGATCGGCATCGCCGACCTGGAGGGAAACATACTGCAGGTCAACGACGCCCTGATGCGCATGTTCGGCGGCGGTGAGCAACTCGTGCGCGGCCGGAACGTCAAGGACTGGACGCACGCCGACGACGCCCCGCAGGTGTGGCGCCTGTACGACGAGCTGGTGCAGGGCGAACGCGAGCACTACCACCTGGAGAAGGCGTTCTACCGGCCCGACGGCACGGTTCTGTGGACCAATCTGACGGTCTCCCTGCTGCGCGACGCCGACGGCACCCCCCAGTACCAGCTGGCGCTGATGGAGGACACCACCGAGCGCCGCCTGCTCAACCTGCGGCTGCGCTACGAGGCCACGCACGACGCGCTCACCGGGCTGCCGAACCGGACGCTGTTCTTCGAGCGGCTGGAGAAGGTGCTCGGCGCGGGCGAGGAGCAGCGCTTCGGCCTGTGCTATCTCGACCTGGACGGCTTCAAGACCATCAACGACAGCCTCGGTCACGCCGCGGGCGACCGGCTGCTGGTGGAGGTCGCCGACCGTCTGCAGTCCTGCGCGACCGCGCCCGGGGAGATGGTCGCCCGCCTCGGCGGCGACGAGTTCGTGGCGCTGACCACCGGGCCGGACGCCCAGCGCGAGGTGGACGAACTGGCCGCCCGCATCATGAACGCGCTGCTCGCGCCGATCGGGATCGACGGCCGTGAGCTGACCGTGCGCGGCAGCATCGGGATCGTCGAGGGCGCGGCGGGCGAGCGCAGCGCGGCGGAGGTCCTGCGCAGCGCCGACATCACCATGTACCGGGCCAAGTCGGCGGGCGGCAACCGCTTCGAGCTCGCCGACCCGGAGGCGGACGCCCGCACCATCACCCGGCACGGGCTGACCACGGCGCTGCCGGCCGCCCTGGACCGCGGCGAGTTCTTCATCGAGTACCAGCCGCTGGTCCATCTCGGCGACGGCAGCGTGCGCGGCGCGGAGGCCCTCGTCCGCTGGCTCCACCCGCAGCACGGCGTGCTCGGCCCGGACCGGTTCATCCCGCTCGCCGAGCACACGGGCCTGATCGTCCCGCTGGGCCGCTGGGTGCTGGAGCAGTCGGTACGGCAGGCCCGGGAGTGGCGGGCCCGGCACGCGGACGCCGGCCGCTTCCGCATCAACGTCAACCTCTCGCCCTGCCAGCTCACCCACCCCGCACTCGTCCAGGACACCGTCGACATCCTGGAACGGGCGGGTGTCGAGCCGGACGTGCTGTGCCTGGAGGTCACCGAGTCCGCCCTGATCGGCGCCGACGACGACCTCCTCAAACCCCTGCGCCGACTGGCCGAGATGGGTGTGGACATCGCCCTGGACGACTTCGGCACCGGGTACTCGAACCTGGCGAACCTGCGCAGACTGCCGGTGAGCATCCTCAAGCTGGACCGCTCGTTCACCCAGAGCATGCAGCAGTTCCCGGCCGACCCCGTCGACCTGAAGATCGTCGAGGGGATCGTCTCGCTGGCCCACAGCCTCGATCTCGCGGTCACCGTGGAAGGGGTGGAGACCGGCGCGCAGGCCGAACAACTGCGGATACTGGGCTGCGACACCGCGCAGGGCTGGTACTACGCCCGCCCGGGGCCGCCGGAGCGGCTGCACGAACTGGCCCTGGCGGACGCGACGGGGTAGGACAGGCCCCGGCGGGGTTCAGGCTCTCGGCGCTGGGCGCTCCGGTCCGGCCCCGTGCCGATGAGGCGCCCTTCCGCACCGGGAGGTGCCCTCCTGAACCGATCCGCCCTGATCGCCCCGAAGGGCACGCGTCCCCCGGGGTACGACGGCGGCGCTCATCGTTCCAGCAGCATCCGCTGCAACTCCCGGGCGGCCCTCGGCGGGGCGACGTCGCTGCGATGGGCCAGGGCGATCGTCCGGTGCAGGCCCGGCGGGGCGAGCGGGGTGACACGCAGTCCGCGCCCCGAACGGGTGGCGACCATGCGCGGTACGACCGCCACGCCCAGCCCCGCCCGCACGAACCCCAGGACCGCGTCCATCTCACCGCCCTCGACGGCGAAGTCCGGCTCGAAGCCGGCCGAACGGCACGCGGCCACCGTCAGCTCCCGCAGGTCGTAGCCGTGCCGGAACATCACCAGGCGCTCGCCCTCCAGGTCGGCGATCCGCACGGTGCGCCGCCCGCCGCCCGGACTCGGCGCCTCCGGCGAGGACACCACCACCAGGTCCTCGCGCAGCAGCTCCACCGTCGTCAGCGCCGGGGACGGCGTCGGCAGGGGCAGGACGACCAGTGCGAGGTCGAGGGCGCCGCGGGCCAGCTGCCGGACCAGGTCGAGCGAACCGCCCTCCTCGACCAGCAGCCGGATGCCGGGGTAGCGGTCGTGGAAGGCGCGCAGCACGTCGGGCAGCAGGCCCGTGCACAGACTCGGGGTCGCGCCCAGCCGGACCCGCCCGCGGCGCAGCTGCGCCAGCTCCTGCACCTCCTGGCGCGCCGTCTCCGTGTCCGCCAGGATCCGCCGGGCCAGCGGAAGCAGTGCCTCGCCCGCGTCGGTGAGCGCGATGTTGCCCCGGGCCCGCAGGAACAGGTCGGCGCCCAGCTCCCTCTCCAGCGCCCTGATCTGCTGGGACAGTGACGGCTGGGCGACGTGGACCGCCTCCGCCGCCCGGGTGAAGTGCCGGGCCTCGGCGACCGCAACGAAGTACTGGAGCTGCTGGAACTGCACCGTTCCAGCATAGGGAACTCGATAGGCGTTGCCTATCGAAACGAGGTGGGCCATGTCTTGGACCGATGAGGACCTTCGGCCCTAGCGTTCTGTCCCATGGCTCTGGCAACGCGGACCGACCGGCGGCAGTCCATGGCGCGCACCGTGTGGAACTCCACCGTCGGCAAGAAGACGGTGATGGCCGTCAGCGGCGTGATCATGCTGCTGTACCTGGTCGCACACGTCATCGGAAACCTGAAGATCTTCTTCGGCGCGGGGGAGTTCAACCACTACGCGCACTGGCTGCGCACCGTCGGCGAGCCCTTCATGCACGAGGAGTGGACGCTGTGGCTGGTCCGCGCGGTGCTCGTCGTCGCGGTCGTCGCGCACGCCCTCTCCGCGTACCAGCTCAGCCGCCGCGACATCCGGGCCCGCCCGACCCGCTACGTCCACCGAAGGCCCCGGGCGAGCTACGCCACGCGCACCATGCGCTGGGGCGGCATCATCCTCGGCCTGTTCATCGTCTGGCACATCCTGGACCTGACCACCGGCACCGTGCACTCCGGCGGTTTCCAGGAGGGCCACCCGTACCAGAACGTCGTGGACACCTTCTCCACCTGGTACGGCAACGTCATCTACATCGTCGCGATGCTCGCCCTCGGCCTGCACGTCCGGCACGGCTTCTGGAGCGCCGCCCAGACCCTCGGCGTCGGCAGCCGTAGCCGGGACCGCGTCCTGAAGACCGTCGCCGACGTCCTCGCGCTGCTGCTCACGGCCGGCTTCGTCGCCGTGCCCGTGGGCGTCATGACCGGAGTGGTGAGCTGACATGACCGCTGCATACACGAGCTACACGACCGGCGAGCCGATCGCCGACACCAGGGCGCCGTCCGGCCCGGTCCACGAGCGCTGGGACAAGCGCCGCTTCGAGGCCAGGCTGGTCAACCCGGCCAACCGGCGCAAACACACCGTCATCGTCGTCGGCACCGGCCTGGCGGGTGGCTCCGCCGGCGCCACGCTCGCCGAACAGGGCTACCACGTCGTCCAGTTCTGCTACCAGGACTCCCCGCGACGCGCCCACTCCATCGCGGCGCAGGGCGGGATCAACGCGGCGAAGAACTACCGCAACGACGGCGACTCCGTCCACCGCCTCTTCTACGACACCGTCAAGGGCGGCGACTTCCGCGCCCGCGAGTCCAACGTCCACCGGCTCGCCCAGATCTCCGTCGAGATCATCGACCAGTGCGTGGCGCAGGGCGTGCCCTTCGCCCGCGAGTACGGCGGCCTGCTCGACACCCGCTCCTTCGGCGGTGTCCAGGTCTCCCGCACCTTCTACGCCCGCGGCCAGACCGGCCAGCAACTGCTGCTCGGCGCCTACCAGGCGCTCAGCCGGCAGATCGCGGCCGGCAACGTCGAGATGCACCCGCGCACCGAGATGCTCGACCTGATCGTCGTCGACGGACGGGCCCGCGGCATCGTCGCCCGGGACCTGATCACCGGCAGGATCGACACGTACTACGCGGACGCCGTCGTGCTCGCCTCCGGCGGCTACGGCAACGTCTTCCACCTGTCGACCAACGCCATGAACTCCAACGCCACCGCCGTGTGGCGGGCGCACCGGCGCGGCGCCCTGTTCGCCAACCCCTGCTTCACGCAGATCCACCCCACCTGCATCCCCCGCACCGGCGACCACCAGTCCAAGCTCACCCTGATGAGCGAGTCGCTGCGCAACGACGGGCGGATCTGGGTGCCCAGGGCCAAGGGTGACACCCGCCCGCCGCACCGGATCCCCGAGGACGAGCGCGACTACTACCTGGAGCGGATCTACCCCTCCTTCGGCAACCTGGTCCCACGCGACATCGCCTCCCGCGCCGCGAAGAACGTCTGCGACGAGGGCCGCGGCGTCGGTCCCGGCGGACAGGGCGTGTACCTCGACTTCGCCGACGCCGTCGAGCGGATGGGCCGGGCGGCGGTGGAGGCCAGGTACGGAAACCTCTTCGACATGTACCGGCGGATCACCGACGAGGATCCGTACGAGGTGCCGATGCGGATCTACCCGGCCGTCCACTACACGATGGGCGGACTGTGGGTCGACTACGACCTCCGGACCACCGTGCCCGGCCTGTTCGCGATCGGCGAGGCCAACTTCTCCGACCACGGAGCCAACCGGCTCGGCGCGTCCGCCCTGATGCAGGGGCTCGCCGACGGCTACTTCGTACTGCCCGCCACCATCAACGACTACCTCGCGCGCAACCCGCACCAGGACGAGGTCACCGACGAGCACCCGGACGTCCGGGACACGCTGGCCGGGACCCGGGACCGCCTGGACCGGCTGCTGGGCGTCGACGGCGACCGCACCCCCGACTCCTTCCACCGCGAACTCGGCGAGCTGATGTGGGAGTTCTGCGGCATGGCCCGCACCGACTCCGGGCTGCGCAAGGCGCTGGAGCGCATCCCGCAGATCCGAGAGGAGTTCTGGCGGCGCATCAGGGTTCCCGGCACGGGCGAGGAGTTCAACCAGTCGCTGGAGAAGGCCAACCGCGTCGTCGACTACCTGGAGCTCGCCGAACTCATGTGCCTCGACGCGCTGCACCGCACCGAGTCCTGCGGCGGCCACTTCCGCGAGGAGTCGCAGACACCGGACGGCGAGGCGGCCCGCGACGACGACGCGTTCGCCTACGCGGCGGCCTGGGAGTTCACCGGCACCGGCACCGCCCCGGTCCTGCACAAGGAAGACCTCGTCTTCGAGTACGTCCACCCCACCCAGCGGAGCTACGCATGAAGCTCACCCTGCGCGTCTGGCGGCAGAAGAACGCCGACGCCGACGGCGCCATGTCCACGTACGAGGTGGACGGCATCTCGCCGGACATGTCCTTCCTGGAGATGCTCGACACCCTGAACGAGGAACTCATCGTCACAGGCGAGGACCCGGTCGCCTTCGACCACGACTGCCGCGAGGGCATCTGCGGCGCGTGCAGTCTGGTGATCAACGGCGATGCGCACGGACCGGAACGCACCACCACCTGCCAGCTGCACATGCGGTCCTTCCAGGACGGCGACACCATCGACATCGAGCCGTGGCGCGCCGCCGCCTTCCCCGTGATCAAGGACCTGGTGGTCGACCGCTCCGCCTTCGACCGGATCATCCAGTCCGGCGGCTACATCACCGCGCCCACCGGATCGGCGCCCGAGGCCCACGCCACGCCGGTCCCCAAGCCGGACGCCGACCGGGCGTTCGAGCACGCCGAGTGCATCGGCTGCGGAGCCTGTGTGGCCGCCTGCCCGAACGGTGCGGCGATGCTGTTCACCTCGGCCAAGGTCAACCACCTCAACGTGCTGCCGCAGGGGGCACCCGAGCGTGAGACCCGCGTGCTGGACATGGTGGCCCAGATGGACGAGGAGGGGTTCGGCGGCTGCACCCTGACGGGCGAGTGTGCGACCGCCTGCCCCAAGGGCATCCCGCTGGCGTCCATCACCGGCATGAACAAGGAGTGGCTGCGGGCGACCCGGAAGGTCGCCAGGCGGTAGCGGAACGTTCGCCGACAGGGTGCGGACGGGCGGGACCGGGCGTGGTGCTCGACCCCGGTCCCGCCAAGGTTCCCCGCCCAGGACCGCCTCCCGGAGCACCGCCGGACCCGGGCCGGCGAGCGGTGCCCGGACGGCCGCGCCCGCCCTTCCGGGCCACCGGCCGCCCACCGCGGCGCCCGGCGCACCTCCTGCGGCGGCACCTGCGGACCCGGGGACTCCGGCAACTGCCACGGCGTCGCGTCCGGCGTCCCTGCCGACAGCCGTCCCACGCCGCCCCCAGGGCCCGGTGACCGCTCCCCGCGGTGAGACGCCCGGTGCCGCCGGGTCGCCTCCTGCCGGTCACCCGTAGGACACCGGCCCGTCCACCGGGCCGGGGGCGTCCGACACCCGGCGCGAGCCGTTCAACCGCCCCACACCCGGGCCTTCGGAACCCGTCACGTGCACGCCAACCGCGATCGGAAGAACAGAGGCGGTGGGCCGGACGTCCCCGGCCCACCGGGTGCCGTCCCCGAACCGGCCCGTGACCTGGAGAGTGCCATGCCCGGTGTTTCCACCCTCGACCGTCCCCCGCTCGGCGCCGCCCCCACCCGCTACACCGTCACGCTGGCCCGGGACGAGGACGACGTGCGGGCCGCGCAGCGCCTGCGGCACGACGTGTTCGCCGGGGAGATGGGCGCCCTGCTCGACACCGCGCAGCCCGGCCACGACGTCGACGCCTTCGATGCCTACTGCGACCACCTGCTGGTCCGCCAGGAGGCCACCGGCGAGGTCGTCGGCACCTACCGGCTGCTGCCGCCAGAGCGCGCCGCCATCGCCGGACGCCTGTACTCCGAGGGCGAGTTCGACCTCGCGGCGCTGGACCCGATCCGCCCCGGCCTGGTCGAGGTCGGCCGTTCCTGCGTGCACCCCGACCACCGCGACGGCGCCGTGATCGGCCTGATCTGGGCCGGCATCGCCCGCTACATGGTCGACCGCGGCCACGAGTGGCTGGCCGGCTGCTGCTCCCTCCCGCTCGCCGACGGCGGCACCCTGGCAAGCGCCGCCTGGAGCCGGGTGCGGGCCAAGAACCTGGCACCGGAGGGGTTCCGGGTACGGCCGCTGCTCCCGTGGGTCCCGGCCCGGCCGGGCCCGGCGGCCTCCCGCACCGAACTGCCCGCCCTGCTGCGCGGCTACCTCCGCCTGGGTGCCTGGGTGTGCGGGGAACCCGCCCACGACCCGGACTTCGGGGTCGCCGACCTGTACGTGCTGCTGTCGATGCGCCGGGTCGACCCCCGCTATCTGCGGCACTTCCTCTCCCTCGTCCCGGCCTGATGAGCGTCTGGCTGCCCGCCGCGCCCTGTACCCCCGGGGCGTGTGTGGAACCCGCCGGCTCCGTCCGGTCCGCCCCGAGGGCGCTGCTGCGGCTGACGGCGGTGCTGGCCCTGCTGCTCACGGGGATCGCCCTGTCCCCGTTGAGCCGACGGATCCCGGCCGGCGCCACCCGCCGCTGGTGCCGGTGGATCGTCCGGGCGGCGGGCGTCCGCGTCCGCATCAGCGGCGCCGCCGCCCGGAGCGGCGGGATGCTCCTCGTGGCCAACCACATCTCCTGGCTGGACATCCCGCTGCTGGCCGCCGTACGCCCCGCGCGCATGCTGGCCAAGGCCGAGATCCGCCACTGGCCGGTGGCCGGTCCGCTGGCCGCCCGCGGTGGCGCCCTCTTCATCGACCGCGACCGCCTGCGCGCCCTGCCCGACACCGTCGCCCGCGTCACCGCCGTGCTGCGCAACGGGGGCGCGGTCGCCGTCTTCCCCGAGGGCAGTACCTGGTGCGGCCGGGCCCAGGGCGACTTCCGGCGCGCGGTGTTCCAGGCGGCGCTGGACGCCGGTGTCCCCGTGCAGCCGGTTCACCTCCGCTACCGGCTCACCGGCGGAGCCCGCAGCACCGCCCCCGCCTTCGTCGGCGACGACTCGCTGCCGGCGTCGGTGTGGCGGGTGGTGTCGGCGCGCGGGCTGGTGGCCGACGTCCAGGTGCGCACGGTGATCGCGCCGGGCAGCCACGCCGACCGCCGCTCCCTGGCCCGCGCCGCCCAGCCCGCCCCACCGCCGCAACCCCGTCCGGCGCACGCCGCCCCGGCCGCCCGGGTGCCCCATCCGGCGCAGGAGTCCCCGGTGCGTCCGGCCGCTGCCGGTCCGTGAGCCCGAGGGGGCCGGCGGGGCCGGTCGGTGCGGGTGGGCAGCGCGCCCTGGCCGGGCCGGCGGGCGGTTCCGCCGCGCGCGGTAGGCCCGCCGTCACCGGTCCGACGTGTGCCCCGCCCGGTCCGCCGGATGCGGAGGCAGCGCCCGCGCCAGATACGCCGCCGTCGCGCTCCCCTCCGCGCGGGCCACGCGCGCGGGTACCCCCGCCGCCACGATCCTGCCGCCCGCCTCGCCGCCCCCGGGACCCAGGTCGATCACCCAGTCCGAACCCGCCACCACCGACATGTCGTGCTCGACGACGACGACCGTGTGCCCGGCGTCCACCAGGCCGTGCAGCCGCCGCATCAGCACCTCCACATCGGCGGGATGGAGGCCGGTGGTCGGTTCGTCGAGGAGGTAGAGGGTGTCCCCGCGCCGGCCGCGCTGCAGCTCGGCCGCGAGTTTGATGCGCTGGGCCTCGCCGCCGGAGAGTTCGGTGGCGGGCTGGCCGAGCCGCAGGTATCCGAGGCCGACGTCGAGCAGGGCACCCAAGGGGCGGGCGGCGGCCGGGGTGTCCGCGAAGAAGTCCGCCGCGGCCTCGACGGTCAGGTCCAGGACCTCGGCGACGGTCCTGCCCCGGTACGCCACCTCCAGCGTCCGCGGGTTGTAGCGCGCCCCGCCGCAGCCGGGGCAGGGGGCGTACGTGCTGGGCAGGAAGAGCAGCTCCACGCTGACGAAGCCCTCGCCCTGGCAGGTCTCGCAGCGTCCTCCGGGCACGTTGAAGGAGAAGCGGCCGACGCCGTAGCCGCGCCGCCGCGCCTCCCCGGTGGCCGCGAAGAGCTTCCGCACGACGTCGAACAGGCCCGTGTAGGTGGCGAGGTTGGAGCGGGGGGTGCGGCCGATCGGCTTCTGGTCGACCGCCACCAGGCGGCTCACACCGTCGAGGTCCTCGGTGATCTCACCGATCAGCGTCGACTTCCCGGAACCGGACACCCCGGTGACCGCCGTGAGCACCCCGAGCGGGATGTCCGCCGTCACCTCCCGAAGGTTGTGGCGGGTGACCGGGCCGACCCGCAGGTGTCCGCGGGCGGTGCGGACCTCACGCGCGGGGGCCGGGGAGGCGTCGAACAGGTGACGGGCCGTCGCCGACTCCGCGACACCCGCGAGCTGTGCCACCGGGCCGCTGTGCAGCACCCGTCCGCCGTGCTCGCCCGCGTGCGGCCCGACGTCCACCAGCCAGTCGGCGCCGCGGACGACCTCCAAGTGGTGCTCGACCACGAAGACCGTGTTCCCGGCTGCCTTCAGCCGTGCCAGCACCGCCAGCAGCGCCTCCGTGTCCGCCGGGTGCAGCCCCGCCGACGGTTCGTCGAGGACGTACACCACGCCGAACAGACCGGACCTCAGCTGGGTCGCCAGGCGCAGGCGTTGCAGTTCACCCGCTGACAGGGTCGGCGTGGCGCGGTCCAGGCTGAGGTAGCCGAGACCGAGTTCGACGACCGGCGCGATACGGGCCTTGAGATCGTCGGTCAGCACCCGCGCAGCCCCGTCCCCGGCCGCCAGGATCCCGGCCAGCTCCGCCAGCGGCAGCGCCGCCAGGTCGGCGATCGTCCGGCCCGCGAAGGTGACCGCCAGGGCCTCGGGCCGCAGCCTGCCGCCTCCGCACGCCGGGCAGGGCACACTGGTCAGGAAACGCTCCGCCTTCGCCCGCAGAGTGGCGCTCTTCGACTCCGCGAAGGTCTTCATCACCCAGCGCCGGGCACTCATGTACGTGCCCTGGTACGGCCGTTGGATCCGGTCGGCGTCGCGCACCGGGTGCACGGTGACCACCGGCTGCTCGTCCGTGAACAGGATCCACTCGCGTTCGGCGGCGGGCAGCTCGCGCCAGGGCCGGTCCACGTCGTGGCCGAGGGCCTCCAGGACGTCCCGCAGGTTCTTGCCCTGCCAGGCGCCCGGCCACGCGGCGATCGCGCCCTCGCGGATCGACAGCGACGCGTCGGGGACCAGCAACTCCTCGGCCGTGCGGTGCACCCGGCCCAGGCCGTGGCACGCGGGGCAGGCTCCGGCGGCCGTGTTGGGGGAGAAGGCGTCGGAGTCCAGGCGCGGCGCGCCCGGCGGGTGGTCGCCCGCGCGGGAGAACAGCATCCGCAGGGACGCGGACAGATGGGTCACCGTCCCGACCGACGAGCGAGAGGTCGGCGCCGACCGGCGCTGCTCCAGGGAGACCGCGGGCGGCAGGCCCGAGATCTCGCCGACCTTCGGGGCACCGACCTGGTGGATCAGACGCCGCGCGTACGGTGCGACCGACTCGAAGTAGCGCCGCTGCGCCTCGGCGTAGATCGTGCCGAACGCCAGTGACGACTTCCCCGATCCGGAGACGCCCGTGAAGACGGCCACGACATCCCTGGGGATGTCCACGTCCACGTTCTTGAGGTTGTGCTCGCGGGCGCCGCGGACCCGCACGTACGGGTCGTTGGGGCTGGGCATGGGGCCTTGGCACCGCTCTCCGCTCTCGGGGGCAAACCCTGCGATCCTACGCCAGCACCGAGGGCCACGCTCAGGACGCGACGGCGCCCCCGGACACGAGGGCGGCGAGCCGCCGGTAGGAGTCCGTCAGCGCCTCGCGGTCGTAGGTGCTCGTCGTCACCAGCACCTCCTGTGCACCGGTCTCCTTCAGCAGCGTCTCCAGTGCGTGGGCGACCTGCTCCCCGGTGCCGGCGATGTGCCCGGTGAGTCCCGACTCGTACAGGGTGCGTTCCCTGGCGGTCATCGTGCGGGCCTCCACGTGCTCGGCGGGTGGCAGCGGAGGGAAGGTGCCGCGGGTGCGGGAGTGAGCCATCGACCAGGCCTCGGGTACCAGCAGCCTGCGGGCCGCCTCCGGGGTGCGGGCCACCGCGACCGTGCCGGAGACGACGACGTACGGTTCCCGCGCCCACTCGGAGGGGCGGAAGTGCGTGTGGTAGTGGTCCACGCCGCGCTGCATCCGCTCCCGGTTCCGCAGGTCGCCGATGACCATCGGCAGCCCCGCGTGGGCGGCGATCGAGGCCCCCTCGCCCATGGCGAGGACGAACGGCGGGACCAGCAGCCCCTCGGCGGGGCGCGCACGGACCCCGGTCGGGGAGGTGCCCCGGAACCAGCCGAGCAGTTCACGGAGCTGGTCCGCGAAGCCTGCCGCGTCGTCCCGGTCCCGGCCGAGTGCCCGGCGCACCCCGTCGGTGAACCCGACCGAGCGGCCGAGGCCCATGTCGATCCGCCCCGGGAAGAGCGACTCCAGCACCCCGAACTGCTCTGCGACCACCAGCGGCCGGTGGTTGGGCAGCATCACCCCGCCGGTGCCGACGCGCAGTGTGCGCGTCGCCCCGGCGACGGCCGCGGCCAACACGGTCGGCGCCGAGCCGGCCACGCCGGGCACCCCGTGGTGCTCCGACACCCAGAACCGGTGGTAGCCCAGCCGTTCGGCCTCCTGGGCCAGTGCCACGGTGTCGCGCAGCGCCTCGCCGGCCGTGCGGCCCTCGCGGATGCGGGAGCGGTCGAGGACGGAGAAACGGGTCTGCGCGATCAGGGAACTCATACACCGTTCAACGCCCCGCACGCCCAGGGATTCCGCCCGCTGCGCGGGCCCGGGACGGCTCAGGCGCGGGGCGGGCGCGGTTCGACGAACTGCAGCTCCAGTGCCACCGGAGGGCGGGCCACACCCGGCCCGCCCTCCGCCGCCCAGGCGACGACCTCCCCGGTGCTGTCGTCGTCGGTGGCGAAGCCGACCCACACGGGCCGCCCGCCGGCCCGGCGGCCCGCGGCGGAGGGCTGGACGACGATGACGTTCGCCTGGTCGCAGGGGCCGGGGCAGTCGCTCGTACGGACCCGGAACCCGTGCTCCACGGCGGCCGACCGCAGCCGGTCGAGCTGCCCGGCGTGGTCCGTGCCGGGGTTCTTGCGGGCGTCGCCGCAGCAGCAGCCGCGGCACACGACCAGCGTGCACGGGGGCGTGGAGGCGGCGCGGGCGGGAGCGCGGGAGGGGGCGGCGGAAACGGGTACGGCGGGCGAGACGCTTCTCATGGAAGCAGCATGATCCATTCGGGTGGCCGGCATGCCGCGGGACCCCGGTCGCCCGGGCCTGTGCTCCGGGAAGCCTCGTGCCCTGGGGGCCGGCGGTCCTGAGGGCGGACCCGGGGTGGAGCCGCGGTGATCACCACTCCGTCAGTCCTTGCCACCGGTCGCGGCCACCGTCACACCGAGGCCGATCATCGTCAGCCCGCCGGCCCCGCCGATCAGGGAGAGCCGGCGTGGGGAGCGGGCGAACCAGTCGCGCGTGGTGGCGGCCGCCAGTCCCCACATGCTGTCGCAGGCGAGCGCCATCAGGTTGAACACCAGGCCGAGCAGCAGCATCTGGGCCGCCGCGCCGCCCTGCCCGCGGTCGACGAACTGGGGCAGGACCGCGGCGAAGAACACGATGGTCTTGGGGTTGGAGACGCCGAGCGCGAACCCCTCCCAGAAGGTGCGCCGGCCGCCGCGCGCGCCCTCCGCCGCGGTGAACGCCGCCCGCAGCCCGCCCCGTTCCCGCCACGCCCGGACGCCGAGGTGCACGAGGCAGACGGCGCCCGCGAGCTTGAGGATGGTGAAGACGAGGGCCGAGCGTTCCACGACCGAGCCGATACCGAGGGCCACGGCCGCCACGAGGACATAGGCGCCCAGGGTGTTGCCGGCGACCGTGGTGAGCGCGGCACGGCGGCCCTGCGCCAGCGCCCGCCCGACGACGAACAGCACGCTCGGGCCGGGGACGACGATCAGCAGCAGGGAGAGCGCGGCGAAGGCGGTCAGCCGGTCGGGGGACACCATGCCGCCCATGCAAGCACGCGCCCCCCTCCGGGCACCACGGCGTTTCCCGGATCCGGGCCCGGGGACGCGGAGGGCGTCCTGCCGGCTCGCGGCACGGTGCGGCGGGGGCGCGTGCCGGGCGCCGTGGGTGCTGTGCGGGACCTTCGAAACATCCCTAGGGTGGGCGGCGTGACCGACAACAGCCGGGCTCCGCTCGCCGTGTTCGACCTCGACAACACCCTCGCCGACACCACCCACCGGCAGAGGTTCCTGGAGCACAGGCCGCGCGACTGGACCGCGTTCTTCGCGGCCGCGCCGCACGATCCGCCGATCCCCGAGGGTGTGGCGCTCGCCGTGGACAGCGCCCGCGAGTGCGAGGTGGTCTACCTGACCGGGCGGCCCGAGCGCTGCCGGCACGACAGCCTGCAGTGGCTCGCCGCGCACGGGCTGCCCGCGGGACGGCTGTACATGCGCCGCAACGACGACCGGCGGCCCGCCCGTTCCACCAAGCTGGCCGTCCTGCGCCGGCTCGCCCGTACGAGGGAGGTGCGGATGCTGGTCGACGACGACGAGTTGGTGTGCGTGGACGCCGAGCGGGCGGGGTTCACCGTCGTCCGGGCCCGTTGGTCCGCCCCGTCCCCCGACCTGCGGGACGCGCAGGAGCGGGAGGGGCGCACCTGAGCCACCGGCCCGGAGCACGGACGGCGCGGTGCGTCCGGGCCGCGCCCCGGCGGGGCCGGGTCTGCCCGGACAGGACGTCCGTTCCGCGGGGTGCGCCCCGAGCGGTGCGGTGCGTCCGGACGGGACGTCAGTCCGACTCCTCCAGGCGGAACCCGACCTTGACCCCCACCTGCCAGTGCGCGATCTGCCCGTTCTCCAACTGGCCGCGAACCTGGGTCACCTCGAACCAGTCCAGGTTCCGCAGGGTCTGCGAGGCCCTGCTGATGGCGTTGCGTACGGCTTGGTCGACGCCGTCGTGCGAGCTGCCGACGATCTCGGTGACCCGGTAGGTGTGGTTCGACATGCGGGTGCTCCTCTCCGCGGAGACGGTCACGGTGC
Organism: Streptomyces sp. MUM 2J; assembly: GCF_022414535.1. Lineage (GTDB taxonomy): Bacteria > Actinomycetota > Actinomycetes > Streptomycetales > Streptomycetaceae > Streptomyces. Next base: position 28,402 of record NZ_JADWYM010000015.1, on the reverse strand, counting down.
GTGTGGTACCTGTCACTCCACCGTGCCCCAAGCTGCGGCGGAGCGCGAGGCGTCGGGTGCGTCAGCCGGGACCCCTTGACCTCGGCATTGGTCCATACCAAAATCCAGCACACCCGTTCGAGCCGTGCGCTCGTCCCCCACGTCGGGCCCCACACCCCTGTCCACAGGATCAGTTCCGGACCCCGGGAGACCCTCCGTGCGCCGCCGTCTGCTCGCCCTCGTCTGCGTGTCCGCCTCTCTGCTCGGTGGCTGCGGCCTGCTGCCGCAGGGCGGCGGGGGCGCACGGCACACCGTCACCGTGTGGCTGATGAAGGACAGTGCCTCCCCGGAGTTCCTGCGCCGGTTCACCGAGGACTTCGAACGCACCCGTACCGACCTCGACCTGGACATCCGCATCCAGGAGTGGACGGGCATCGGCCCGAAGATCCAGGCCGCGCTGAAGAGCGGATCCGGCAAGGACGGCAAGGACGGCAAGGAGAGCCTCCCGGACGTCATCGAGGTCGGGAACACCCAGGTCCCGCAGTACGTCGACCGGGGCGGACTGCTCGACCTGACGCTGGAGTCGATGCGCGACTGGGGCTCCGACGACTGGCTGCCCGGCCTCGCCGAACCGGGCCGGCAGAGGGGCACGCAGTACGGCATCCCCTGGTACGCCGCCAACCGCGTCGTCATCTACCGCAAGGACCTCTTCGCCGAGGCCGGCATCAAGAAGCCGCCGCGCTCGCGCGACGAGTGGCTGGACGTCACCGCGAAGCTCGACTCCGGCGCCAACCAGGGCATCTACCTGGCCGGCCAGGACTGGTACACCCTCTCCGGCTTCATCTGGGACGAGGGCGGCGACCTCGCCCGCCAGGACGAAGGCGCCTGGAAGGGCACCCTCGACACCCCGGCCGCCCTGCGCGGCATGGACTTCTACCGCCGGCTCCAGGCCCTCGGCGACGGTCCGGCCGACGCCGACGAGGACCACCCGCCCCAGGCGGGCGTCTTCGCGGGCGGCAGGGTGGCGCAGATCATCGCCGTGCCGGGACTCGTCCGAGCCGTCCTGGAGAAGAACCCCGCCCTGGAGGACAAGCTGGGATTCTTCCCCGTGCCCGGGCCGACCGCCGGCAAGCCCGGTGCCGTCTTCACCGGAGGCTCGGACCTCGTGGTCCCGCAGAACACCGACGACCGGGCGGGCGCCGTGGCCGTGGTCGGCGCGCTCACCGGCGCCCGGTGGGACAGCGACCTGGCCCGGACGATGGACTACGTGCCCAACAAGGCGGGACTCGCCCGGGCCGTCGCCGGCGAGGAGGGCGTGGCCGCGATGGCGGCGGGGGCCGCCCAGGGACGGGCGACCCCCAGTACACCGGAGTGGGCGGTCGTCGAGGCGGACAACCCGATCAAGACCTACATGACCGCGGTCCTGACCGGCACCGACCCCGAGACGGCGGCAGGCCGGGCCTCGCGCCGTATCACCGAGCAGCTCCAGGTCCCGCTCACCTGACCGTCCCCGGTCAGCCGGCCGTGCTCAGCGACAGCGCGAAACGCCCCTCGGCGTCGGTCCACCAGTGCGTCAGGTCCAGCCCGGACGCGGCCAGTTCGCGGCGCACGCCTTCCCGGCGGAACTTCGCCGACACCTCGGTGCGCAGGTCCTCGCCTGCGGCGAAGTCCAGGGCCAGGCCGAGCGCGGGGATCTTCACGGTCTGCGCCTTGCGGGAGCGCAGCCGCATCTCGATCCACTCGCGCTCGGCGTCCCACAGGGCCACGTGGTCGAAGGCGTCCGCATCGAAGTCCGCGCCCAGCTCGCGGTCGATGACGGCCAGGACGTTCTTGTTGAACGCGGCCGTCACCCCGGCCGTGTCGTCGTACGCCCGCACCAGCACCTCCTCGTCCTTGACCAGGTCCGTGCCGAGCAGGAGCATGTCGCCCGGCGCCAGCATCGCCCGCAGGGAGGACAGGAAGGCGGCCCGCTCGGCGGGCAGCAGATTGCCGATCGTGCCGCCGAGGAACGCCACCAGCCGTGGACCGGGCGTGTCCGGCAGCACCAGAGTGCCGGTGAAGTCGGCGATCAGGGCGTGCACGGCCAGCCCCGGCCGCTCGGCCGCCACCGCCTTCCCGGCCTGGGCGAGCGCGCTCTCGCTGACGTCCACGGGGACGTAGGTGTGCAGGCCGGAGAGGGCGTCGATGAGATACCGGGTCTTCTCGGAGGAACCCGAGCCCAGCTCCACCAGGGTGCGGGCGCCGGCCGCCGCGGCGATGTCGGCCGCTCGGTCGACGAGGATCTCGCGCTCGGCGCGCGTGGGGTAGTACTCGGGCAGCTCGGTGATCTGCTCGAACAGTTCGCTGCCCCGGGCGTCGTAGAACCACTTCGGCGGCAGTGTCCTGGGCGTCGAGGTCAGGCCGTGCAGCACGTCGTCGCGCAGGGCGGCCTCCGTGGCGTGCTCCGGCAGCGTGCGGGTGATCTGGAACGGGCTCACGTACGGGACTCCTCGGGGGATGGGGGCGTCCCCGCCCGGCCGGAGCCGAGAGGGGGGTGGGGCGCCGCGTCGGCGTGCGGGTCCTTCAACGGGGTGAGCAGCAGGTCGGTCCGGTTCGCCGTGAGCAGGGTGCGGTCGGCGACCGGTCGCCAGCGCGGATCGTCGTCGTACGGCTCGGAAGCCGCGACGACGCGGTGGCCGGGCTCGTGCAGGTACCACAGGGTGTCGCCCCAGGCGGTCGCGGCGATCGACGTGCCGTCGGTGAGCAGCAGGTTGAGCCGGGAACCGGGGGCCGCCTCGGCGACCCCGGCGACCGTGTCCGCCAGCGCCTGCCCCGCACCGTCCCCGGCCCGCAGCCGGGCCAGGACCAGCGCCCACACCAGCGCCGAGTCGTTGCGTGCCTCCAGCTCCAGCAGGTCCGCAGACGGCAGGGTACGGGAGACCGCGGCCAGGGAGCGCGGCCAGCCGGTGACGGCGCCGTTGTGGCTGAACAGCCACCGGTCACCGGCGAACGGCGCGGCGGCGGCCTCCGCGTCGGCCCCCGCCAGCGTCGCGTCCCGCACGGCGGCCAGCAGCGCGCCCGCCCGGACGACCCTGGCGAGATCGGCGAACGACCGGTCGGCCCAGATCGGCCCGGCCCTGCGGTAGCGGGCCGGCACCGGATCGCCCTCGGCGTACCAGCCCACGCCGAAACCGTCGGCGTTCACCGTTCCGTGGCGCTGGTGCCGGGGCGCCCACGACTGCCGGTACAGCGCGTGCGGCGGATCCACCAGGAGCCGCTGCATCGGCTCCTCGGGCCCCAGACACGCGAGGTGACGGCACATCAGGACTCCCCGGCCGAGCGCGCGGTGCGGAAGCCGGAGAAGATCTGCCGCCGGATCGGGTAGTCCCAGTTGCGGAAGGTGCCCCGGCAGGCCACCGGATCCACGGCGAAGGAACCACCGCGCAGGACCTTGTACTCGGAGCCGAAGAACACCTCCGAGTACTCCTTGTACGGGAACGCCCTGAAGCCCGGGTACGGCAGGAAGTCGCTCGCCGTCCACTCCCAGACGTCGCCGATCAGCTGCCGCACACCCAGCGGGGACGCGCCCGCCGGATAGCTGCCGGCCGGAGCCGGGCGCAGGTGCCGCTGGCCGAGGTTCGCGTGCCCGGGCTCCGGGTCGGCGTCGCCCCACGGGTAGCGCATCGAGCCGCCGGTCGCCGGGTCGAAGCGGGCCGCCTTCTCCCACTCCGTCTCGGTGGGCAGCCTGCGCCCGGCCCAGCGGGCGTAGGCGTCGGCCTCGTACCAGCACACGTGCAGCACCGGCTCGTCGGGCGGGACGACCTCGGTGACGCCGAACCGGCGGCGCAGCCACTGGGTGCCCTCACGCCGCCAGAACAGCGGCGCGGTGATGCGGTGGCGGCGGATGTGCGCCCAGCCCTCCGGCGTCCACCAGCGTTCGGTGTCGTAGCCGCCGTCCTCGATGAAGGCCTGGAAGGCGGCGTTCGTCACCGGGGTGGTGTCGATGTGGAACGCCGCCACCTCGCGCACGTGCGCGGGCCGCTCGTTGTCCAGCGCCCACGGCTCGCCCGAGGTGCCCATGGTGAACGGGCCGCCGGGGACCAGGACCTCGGCCGGCCCGGTGAACAGGGGCGCCGGGCCGGGGTCGGGCGCGGTCAGGGCCTGCGGGCCCGGACGGAGCTGATGGGTGATCAGCATCGTCTCGTCGTGCTGCTGTTCGTGCTGCGCGATCATTCCGAAGGCGAACCCGGCCTCGGTCAGCCGCGTGCCGTGCAGCGTGGTCCGCTCCAGCACGTCCAGGGCACGGCCGCGCACGTCGGCGGCGTACGCGCGGGCCTCCTCCGGCGGCAGCAGCGGCAGGCTCGGCCGCTCGGCGCGCGGATGCTCGAAGGCGTCGTAGAGGCCGTCGATCTCCGGCCGGATCGCCTCCTGCCCCGCGACCGTGCGCAGCAGCCACAGCTCCTCCTGGTTGCCGATGTGCGCCAGGTCCCACACCAGCGGTGACATCAGGGGCGAGTGCTGTGCGGTGAGGTCGTGGTCCGTCACGCAGGTGGTGAGCAGGGTGGTGCGCTCGCGGGCGGCGGTGAGCGTGGTCAGCGCGCGCTCGCGCAGGGTCTCCGCGCCGACGTCGGGCGCAGAGACGGCGGGTTCGGGGTCGATGGCGGACTCGGTCACAAGCGGATGTCCTTCCCGTGCGCGGAGGGGGCCCCGGAGGCCGGCCGGTCGAGCAGTGCGTCGGCGGGACTGCGGCCCGGGACCACATGGCGCCGGAGGTACGCCGCGACGGCGTCCCGGACCTCCGGTCCGGCGCCGAGCCGTGGCAGCGCCTCCAGGGCCGTGGTGAAGCAGATGACGGCGGCCTCGTGGAGTTCGGGGTCGGTCAGTCCGTCGCGGGCCGCCGCGGTCCACAGCGGATTGTGCGGCGCGGGCCGGCCCAGCGAGCGCTCGGCCAGCGGCTTCACGGTGCGGTAGGCGGTCTCGGCGGCCTCCGCGTCGTCGAACAGGGCGGCCGTCACGGCGAGCGGGACGATCCAGCCGTCCTCGCCGGGCTGCGCGTCGATCATCCGCAGCTCCAGATGCCCGCGCGGCCGGACCGGCGGGAACAGGGTGGAGATGTGGTAGTCCAGGTCCTCGCGGGTCGGCGGCCTCGGCGCGCCCGTCCGGATCCACTCCCGGAAGGTGAGGCCCTCCGGTACATCCCAGGGGCCGCTCTCGCGGCGGATGCACATCACCGGGGCGTCCAGCACGTGCCGGGTCCACGCGGTGCGCGGGTCGCCGTCCGGTAAGGGGGCGCCCGCCCGGCCCGGGCCGATCTGCATCCACATCAGCTGCCGCGTGGAGCGCCAGCCGGTGGCCCGGTCCAGGGCGAGCGGCGAGTTGGCGAAGGCGGCCACCAGGACCGCGCCCAGGGTGTGCGCCAGCCACCAGCGCCGTCCGTGCCCCAGTGGGCCGGGTTCCTCGTACCCGGCGTCCAGGCACACCTGCACGGAGGCCGAGGAGCACATCATGCGGCGGCCGGACGGGCCGCTGCGATCGAAACAGGCCTCCATGGCGTCGTAGCGCGGCTGGTGCAGGTACCGGCGCGGTGGGTGCAGCGGGTCGTGCCCGATGCCGAGCAGACCGAGACCGTGGCCGCGCAGGACGGCGCGGACGGTGTCCAGGTCGGCGGAGACGGTGCCGATGCATTCCGTCAGGGAGGCGGCGGGCGGCGAACTGAGTTCCAGCTGCCCGCCGGGCTCGACGGTGAGCGCCGACCTGAGGGTCGCGGCGCGCAGGGCGGCGTACGCCGCTTCGAGACGTGCGGGTGTCACCGGGAGCTGCGGCTGACGCAGCTCGTGGACCAGCCATTCCACCTCGACCCCGAGGGTGCGGGGCGGGCCGGTCTTGAAGCAGATGCCCCGGACCAGGGCTTCCACCTCGGGTTCCGTGACTGCCGTGCGGGGCTGCGTGCAGCCGTCCGCCGCGACAGCGGGTGAATCGGACATGTCGGGATCCTCCTGAGAGACCACCATGCCACCGCTCCCGGCACGGGTCGTCCCGGGAGCGGCACTCGTTCTACCCAAGACGCTGCGACCGCTTCGCACAAGAGTGCACATCGGTACGTTCGGTACGGGCAGGAACGGCTGTCGAGTTTTTTCGTGCACCGGGAAACCCCGTTGCACCACACGTCAAGCATCGCTCACGATGCGTTCATGAGCACCACGGGGAAACAGCGGGTGGTGCGCGCATGCGGCGCGCCCATGGAGTGCACGGGGGAGACGCCATGAGCGCGCGGCTGCGCGCGATCGCACAGGAGACCGAGGCGATCGTGGCCGCGGGCACCTATCGGCGCGCAGACGGCCGGCAGGTGTCCCTCGCGGCGCGGATCGAGGACGCGCGGGCCGGAACCCGCATGACCGGACCGGAGCCCGTCGTCGTGCCCCCGGCCGCGCCGGGCGCCGCTGCCGGCCCGGTGGCGGGGCGGATCGAGGTCACGGGGGAGAGCAGCCTGGAGGCCGCCCGGCGGCTCGCCGCCGAGCCCGTCGCCGTCCTGAACTTCGCCTCCGCCCGCAACCCCGGCGGGGGTTACCTGAACGGCGCCCAGGCCCAGGAGGAGGCCCTGTGCCGGGCCTCAGCCCTGTACACCTGCCTGACGGGCGTCCGGGAGTTCTACGACCACCACCGCGCCCACCGCGACCCGTTCTACACCGACCGCGTCATCCACGCGCCGGCCGTGCCCGTCTTCCGCGACGACCGGGGCCGGTTGCTGGACGAGCCGTACGCCGCCGGGTTCCTGACGGCCGCCGCGCCGAACGCGGGCGTCGTGTCGCGCACGGCGCCGGAGCGTGCGGCCGAACTGCCGCACGTCCTGGCGGTGCGCGCCGAGCGCGTGCTGGAGACGGCCGCCGCGCACGGATACCGGCGGTTGGTGCTGGGCGCCTGGGGCTGCGGGGTCTTCCGGAACGACCCCGCGCAGGTCGCGGACGCCTTCCGCGGTCTGCTGGGTCCCCGCGGGCGCTTCGCGGGGACCTTCGGGCACGTGGTGTTCGGGATCCTGGACCGCACCCGCGGGCAGACCGTCCGGGCGGCGTTCGACCGGGCGTTCGGGCAGCCTCAGCTCCAGCCGTAGCGCTCCTGGAGCCGGTTGCGGACGAGATTGAACCGGCCGCGGTCCAGCGCGCACGCCTCGCGGCGCATGCCGTCCTCGTGCAGCCGCAGCACCCGGTCCACGTCGACCCACGAGTCCCGCCCCGACCGGTCCCACGGGCCACTGCCGATCGGTACCCACTCCCGGTCGCCGTCGTGCCGCTTGCTGGACAGCTGCACGGCCAGGAAGGTGCCCGCCGCCTCCCGGGCGACGACCAGGACCGGCCGGTCCTTGCCCCGCCCGTCGTTCTCCTCGAACGGCACCCAGGTCCAGACGATCTCACCGGGGTCGGGGTCGCCGTCGCGGGCGGGCGAGTACTCGGTGCGCACCCGGCCGACCTCGCGCGGGTGGGCCTCCACGGTGGCGGTGGGGCCGTGGCGGCCGGGGTTGTCCTCATCGATAAACACAGTCACGGGGGGCACCTTAGAGGGTTCCGTCGTGACCGCGTCGAACACGTCGGGCTGCCACCGGCACGTCCCGCTTCGCCGGAGAGCCCCGCGCGACCGGTGCCGCCGGTCCGTCCGGCGACGAAGTCCCCTCCGGCGCCCGCCCGTTGAGAAGCACACCGGGCACCATCGGTCCGGGACACCCGAACACCGGCCCCGGCGATCTGCGGTCTCCGCCCCGGGGGTTGCCCGGCGGCGACGGCACGGGACCCCGGTGACGTACACGGTGCGGGCCGCGGCCGGGTGTCCTCCGGGGGGCGTCAGGCGACGGCCGCCGGCTCCTGCCCGCGGTGCGGCGGCGGCCAGCGCTCGTGCCAGCGCAGCTCGCGCTCCAACTGTGCGGCCAGCGCGATGAGCAGGGGCTCGCTGTACGCCGGTCCGAGCAGCTGCGCGCCGACCGGCAGCCCCGGGCCGACGAAGCCGGCGGGGACGCTGACACCGGGCCAGCCCAGCACGTTCCACGGCCAGGCATACGGGCACGCGGCGATCATCGCCCGGTCGGTGGCGAGTCCGCCCAGGTCCTGCAGCGCTCCGACACGCGGCGGGGGAGCGGCCGTCGTCGGCGCGAGGACCACGTCGTACGACGCGAAGAAGCCGCCGACGCGGCGGTGCAGCACCGCCTCCGCCCGGCGCGCCGCACGCAGCGGGGCCCCGCCCAGCAGCCGCCCGAGCCGGGCGGCGTCCCGGGTCCGCCGGTCCAGCAGGGCCGGGTGGGGCGCGTCGCGGACCCGCTCGGCGATCCCGGCGGTGGCGCGGGGCACGAAAGTCAGCCCGATCGGCCCGTAGGGCGGGTCCGCACGTTCGACGACGTGCCCCAGCCCCTCCAGCCGCTCGGCGAGCCGTACGACCCGATCGCGCACCGCGGGGTGCAGGCGTGCGGGCACCGCCGTGAACGGCGGCCGGAGGGCCAGGGCGATGCGCAGCCGGCCGGGATCGCGGCCGACGGCCGCGCCGGCGTCGATCCGCGGGGGCCGGTGCGGGTCGCGGGGGTCGTTGCCGCTCGCGGCGTCCAGCAGCAGGGCGGCGTCGGTGACGGTACGGGCGAGGGTGCCGTTGACGGTGATGCCCTGGAAGGACTCGCCCAGGGGCCAGGTGGAGATCCGTCCGCGCTGGGGCTTGATGCCGACCAGGTGGGTCCACGAGGCGGGGATGCGGACCGAGCCGGCCCCGTCGGAGCCGAGCGCCGCGGGAACCAGCCCGGCCGCGACCGCGGCGGCGGAGCCCCCCGAGGAACCACCGGGCGTGTGGCCGTGGTGCCAGGGGTTGCGGGTCGCGCCGAAGGCGGGCCCTTCGGTGAACGGCCACTGCCCGAACTCGCAGGTGTTGGTCTTGCCCACGATCACCGCCCCCGCGGCGCGCAGCCGCCGGACCGCCTCGCCGTCCTCGGCGACGGCCGGATGGTCACCGCCGCACCCGAAGGCGGTCGGTTCGCCCGCGACGTCCATGTCGTCCTTGACCGCCACGGGCACCCCGAGCAGCGGGCGCCGCACCCCCGTGGCCAGCTCCGCGTCGGCCACGTCGGCCTCGGCGAGCGCGGCACCCGCCCGCACGACGCGGAAGGCGTTGAGGGTGCCCTGCGTCGCCTCGATCCGCGCCAGGGTCTCCTCGACGAGCCGGCGGGAGCTCACCTCGCCCACGGCCAGTGCGTGTGCGGTCTCCGCCAGGCCAGCACAGCGGTCGAGCGTCATGCGCGCACCTCCGGGACTCCGTCGTCTACCGAACGGTAACCTCTGGTGGTGCGTCAGGGGAACGCCTCTCGCGCCCTGTTCGCGTCCCGGCCGCGTCGCGTGCACGGTTCGTCGCCGCGGTACGCCGTCCGGGGGCGGGGTCAGGCGCCGGCCCTCAGCCGGCGCAGGGTGGCGGCGAAGTCCTCGGCCATCTCCAGGCGGGCGCGCAGCCTCTCGCAACGGGCGTCGGCCACCGCGCGGTAGGAGTCCAGCCGTTCACGCAGACGCCGGAACTCCTCACCGGCGGGACGGCCGCCGGCACCGGTCAGCCGGTCGGTGACCTGGAGCAGGTCCCGCATCTCCTCCAGGGAGAAGTCCAGCGGCTTCATGCGCCGGATCACCATCAGACGCTCGACGTCGGACTCCGTGTACAGGCGGAATCCGCCCTTGCTGCGCGCGGAGGGGGCCACGAGACCCACCTCCTCGTAGTGGCGGATGGTGCGCAACGACAGGCCGGTCCGCTCGGCGACCTCACCGATCTGCATCCGCCGCTCGCTCGTCACAGGCCGTCTCCTCGGGATCTCCGACTTCAGGAAGCAGGACACCCGGTCCACGTGAGAACAATCACAGGTTCTCGATCGCCGTCGACCTGGGTCTTCGCCCGCGCCGCACCAGCCGCACGTCGCACTCTGCCGTCACGTCAGGGTAGAGTCCCGGGGCGTGCCGGGCCTTTCACGGCCCACGGCACCGAAGGCTTCCGGGCAATGATGCCCGATCGGCGGCCGGCGGACCGCCGCGCTGCCCGGTACGGCTCCCGGCGAGACGGCCGGGCCGCCGGAGCGGTCTCCCCGCCTTGCGGAACCAGGTACGACGCGCGCGCGTGCAGCGGCATGGACGTGGGCGCCCCACACGGAAACGGTTGCATGTCCTCACCGCTGTCCGCGGCCTCCGGGCTGCGTCTGTCCAGGCCCGACTGGCTCTCCTCCCCGAAGGTCTTCCGTACCGAAGTACTGGCCGGCCTGGTGGTGGCTCTGGCGCTGATCCCGGAGGCCATCTCCTTCTCCATCATCGCGGGCGTCGACCCGAGCGTGGGGCTGTTCGCCTCGTTCACCATGGCCGTGGTGATCTCCGTCGTGGGCGGCCGGAAGGCGATGATCTCCGCGGCGACCGGCGCGGTCGCGCTGGTCATCGCCCCCCTCAATCACCAGTACGGGCTCCCGTACCTGGTCGCGGCCGTCGTCCTGGCCGGTGTGTTCCAGGTGGCCCTGGGCGCGCTGGGCGTGGCCCGGCTGATGCGGTTCGTGCCGCGCAGCGTCATGGTCGGCTTCGTCAACGCCCTCGCCGTGCTGATCTTCATGGCTCAGGTGCCCGAGCTGCGCAACGTGCCCTGGGCCGTCTACCCGCTCGTCGCCGCAGGTCTGACGCTGATGGTGCTGTTCCCCAAGGTCACGAAGGTGGTTCCGGCTCCGCTGGTCTCCATCGTCGTCCTGACCGTGATCACCGTCGCGGCCGGGATCGCGGTGCCGACCGTCGGCGACAAGGGCGCCCTGCCCTCGTCCCTGCCCGTGCCGGGGCTGCCCGACGTGCCCTTCACCCTGGAGACCCTGAAGATCATCGCGCCTTACGCGCTCGCCATGGCGCTGGTCGGTCTGATGGAGTCGATGATGACCGCGAAGCTGGTCGACGACCTCACCGACACCCGTTCCGGCAAGACGCGCGAGGCCATCGGCCAGGGCATCGCCAACATCGTCACCGGTTTCTTCGGCGGCATGGGCGGCTGCGCCATGATCGGCCAGACGATGATCAACGTGAAGGTGTCGGGGGCGCGCACCCGCCTGTCGACCTTCCTCGCCGGAGCCTTCCTGATGGTGCTGTGCATCGTCTTCGGGCCGGTGGTCTCCGACATCCCGATGGCCGCCCTGGTCGCGGTGATGGTGATGGTGTCCTTCGCGACCTTCGACTGGCACTCCGTGGCACCGCGTACGCTGCGCCGGATGCCGCTGGGCGAGACGATCGTCATGGTCACCACCGTCGCGGTCGTGGTCGCCACCCACAACCTCGCCATCGGCGTCGTCGTCGGCTCCGTCACCGCCATGGTCATCTTCGCCAAGCGCGTCGCCCACCTCGCCGAGGTCTCCGGTGTCGTCGACCCCGACGGCAACCAGGTCGTCTACGCGGTGACCGGCGAGCTGTTCTTCGCCTCCTCCAACGACCTCGTCCACCGGTTCGCCTACCGGGAGGACCCGGACGACGTCGTCATCGACCTGTCCGGCGCCCACATCTGGGACGCCTCCTCCGTCGCGGCCCTGGACGCGATCGAGACCAAGTACGCCCAGCGCGGCAAGAAGGTCACCATCGTCGGCCTGAACGAGCCGAGTGCCGAGATGCACGAGAAGCTGGCGGGCCGGTTCGCGGGCAGTCACTGAGGACCACACGCGAGGCCGCCCTGTTCCCGGCCGTTCACGGCCGGGAACAGGGCGGCCTCCGGTGTTCGGGTGGCGGTCCGCACCGGAGCCGCCGCCCCGCCGATGCGCGGACGTGTGCGGACGGGGCGGATGCGCCCGGCTCGGGTGATTTCGCACGCACCGGGGAGGGTTCGCCGCGGGGCGGTCCTGCCGGCGTCATGGTCATGACGGGGAGCTGTGGGCGGGACGGACGCGTGCATCGGCGCGTCGGCGCGATAGAAAGGAGTCATGCGGGAGCATGAGGCCCTGACCGAGGGCGTGGATGATGTGGACGCGGTCACCCGCGCGGTGCTGACGGCGTCCAGGTTGCTGGTGGCGGTGTCGGCGCGGTCGTTGGCCGCGGTCGAGGAGCGGGTGACGCTTCCGCAGTTCCGGATGCTGGTCGTGTTGTCGACGCGGGGAGCCACGAAGCTGGTCGCGCTGGCGGAGCTGTTGCAGGTGGCGCCGTCGACCGCCATGCGGATGGTGGACCGCCTGATCGCGGCCGGGCTGGCGGACCGGCAGGTCAACCCGGACAACCGGCGCGAGACCCTGCTGCAGCTGACCGAGGAGGGGCGGAGCACCGTCGCCGAGGTCACCGCACGGCGGCGGGCCGAGATCGCCGCGATCGTGGAGCGGCTGGACGCCGACCGGCGGTCGGCCCTGGTCGAGGCCCTGACCGCGTTCAGCGAAGTGGGCGGCGAGCCGCCCGTCCCGGCCGTCGACGACCTGGAGATGTTCCCGCTGGGCTGGGCGGACGCCGCGGCCCGGCGCGAAGGCTGACGGCTGGGCCGGCACCGGCCGGGTCCGTCAGTCGGGCTGCGGCGCGGTGGCGGAGCCGTCCGGCGAAGGGAGTCCCACGGGGCCGGTCGCCCGGGGAGCGGGCGGTGCCACCTCCGACTGCCTGGGGGTGGCGTCCGCGGAGGTGCCCGAGGCGTCCGGCCGGTCCACGGGCGCGCCCGACCACAGGGCCAGCAGCAGGGTCACGGCCACGGCCGTTCCGCAGACCCGGCCCACACGCCTGCGGCGGGCCGGACCGTCCAGGTCGCGCCACGCGGCGACGGGGGTCTCCTGCGGCTCCCACAGGTCGCCGACCGACTGCCGAAGGGCCTTTGGGCCGGGCCCGGACGGCGGTCGCACCCGCGCACCGCCGGTGCGGGCCCGGGCCGACGGCTCGGTGGGGGCGGTCCCCCCGTGCGGGTGGGCGCACTCCCGCAGAAATCGGTCCCACAGGTCGTCCGGCAGGTCATGGACCGGATCCTGACCGTCCGGAGCGTCGCCGCGGCCGGGTTCTCGCGTGCTCAAACCGTCTCCTCCCAGGTGCCGAGTCGGTGTCCGGAGGCGGTCAGACCGGGCGGTGTCCGACCGCCGCCGCCAACCGCACGAACGGGATCAACCGGCCCGCCGCACGGAACGAGGCCGCGCTGCCGTCGACCGGGAAACCCATGAACGCGCACAGCCGGCGGGCCGTGCGCGGATGCCGCTGCGCGTAGCTCGCCATGGTCGCGTCGCCGTCCTCGGCGGAGAGGAAGTGCGCCGTCACCGGTATGTGACGGTTGCCCACCTGGATGAGCGTGTGCGGCCGCCGGCGCAGGTTGAGGTACCAGTCCGCCGACGGGCCGAACCCCGAGGCGACGGTCCACGACGCCCCGTCCGGGTCCCTGGTGACGACCTCCAGCACCACCTGCCGGTCCAGGCCGGTCGTCCGTCCGACATGGTGCAGGAGCAGCAGCCGCTGCCGGAACAGCGGCGCCAGCCCGGCCCGGAACGCCAGGATCGGAAGACGCGCGGCGGTCCTGCGCCATCCGCGGGGAAGCCGCGGGCGGCGGCGCCGCGAGGTGTCGGGTGGCGCCATCTCTCCTCCGCCGGTCACCGGGCCCGGCGGCAGGATTCGATCGAGTAACGGACCGAGCGCCTGCCGCGGACCTGCAGAAACATCTGCATAGCCTAAAGGAAGGGGAGGGGTGCCCGCTCGACGAGCAGGCGGCGGCTCCTGGAACGTAGGAGTGCTGGAGTACGCCATGACCGAGAAGAAGACGCCGGCCAGTACCACGGTGCTGGCCTGGATGCCGATCGGCGTCATGGCGGTCGTGGCCGGCGTGGACCTCCTGGCCGGGCCCGAGATCGGCTTCCTCCCCCTGGTGTCCCTCGGCCCCGCCTTCGCCGGGCTGGTCGGCGGATGGCGCCGCACGGCGATCATCGGACTGGCGGCCCTGCTGCTGTGCCTGGCACTCGGCGCCTACGACGGACTGCTGGAGGGGCGCCGGGCGGTCACCGCCATGGCCTCGGTCGCGGGCGTGACCTGTGCCGGTGTCGCCGCCGCCGTGATGCGGGGCCGGCGTGAGGCGGAACTGGCCAGTGTCCGCTCCATCGCCGAGGTCGCCCAGCGGGTGCTGCTGCGCCCCGTCCCGCGGACGGCGGGCCCGCTGCACGCCGCCGTGTCGTACACCTCGGCCGTGGCCGACGCCAGGATCGGCGGCGACCTGTACGAGGTGGTCGCCTCCCCGCACGGGGTGCGCGTCATCGTGGGAGACGTGCAGGGCAAGGGTCTCGCGGCGGTCGAGACGGCCGCCGTCGTACTGGGCGCCTTCCGGGAGGCGGCCCACGACGAACCGGAGCTGGCGGGGGTCGGTGCGCGGCTGGAGCGCAGCATCACCCGCGAACTGGTGGGGGAGAGGTTCGTCACCGCCGTCCTCGCAGAGGTCCGCTCGGGCCACGAGGTGGTCTTCCTCAACCACGGCCATCCGGCGCCGCTGCTCGTCCACCGGGACGGCACCGCGGAGTTCCCCGAGCCGCCCGCCCGCGCGCTGCCGCTGGGGCTCGGCGCGCACGGAGTCGAGCCCCCGCACCCGTACCGCGTCGGCTTCCGGCCCGGCGATCAGCTCCTGCTGTACACCGACGGCGTCACCGAGGCCCGCGACATCGCGGGCGCGTTCTACCCGCTGGAGGAGCGGGCGCACCTGCTGAAGGACCCGGATGCCCGCAGCGCCCTGGACGCGCTGCGCGAGGACGTCGTCCGGCACTGCGGGGGCCCGCCGCGGGACGACGCCGCCATGCTGCTGCTGCGCTACCACCGCCACGGCTGGAGCGGGGAGGCTCCCGCGCCGGCTCCTGCCCGCTGAGCCTTCTTCGCGGTCCGCGTGTGCCGTCCGGCGCCCTGCACCGCCTGGGGCCCGCAGCCCCGCTCCGGGCGCGGTCTGTTGCGCCGGGGGCGAGGCTGCGGGGAGCCGGCCGGGGGCGCGGGCGCGCCCCCGGAGCGCGTCACACGGTGCCGTGGACCCGCCGGGCGGGGGCCCGCCGGTCGGACGGCCTGTGGCGCGGCTCCTGGCCCGTCGTGTGCAGGGCGCGCAGGGCAGCCTGGTGGCTCAGCCAGCCGACCGGCTTCCCGCTCGGGCCGTCCAGGACCGGTACGCCGGTTCCGGGCGCCGTGACCAGCTGACGCAGGGCCTGGGCGAGCGGCTCGTCCGCGGTGACCGGCTGGGGGACGTCGGCGAGTCGCCCGACGTCCAGCGGGGCGCCGTCCGGCTGCTCGGCGAGGCTCTCGGCGACGGCTTGGGCGGTGACGACGCCGCGGTAGCGTCCGGACGCGTCGAGCACGGGAAGGGCGCCGTGCCCGGACAGGCTCAGCAGGTCGGCGGCATCGGTCAGCGGGGTGGAGGAGGGCAGAGGGGAGGGGAGCGGTTCCATGACCGCCTCGACGGGCTGACCGCCGATGCGGGCGCCGGGCGCCGGACCCTCCAGGTCGATGCCGCGGCGCCGCAGCTTCAGGGTGTAGATCGTGTCACGGGACAGCAGGCGGCTGGTGGCGGTCGCCAGCACGATGGCCAGCATCAGGGGCAGGATGATCGAGTACTCGCCGGTCAGCTCGAAGAGGATGACCACGGCCGTGATGGGCGCCCGGGAGGCGCCGGCGAATACGGCGCCCATGCCGACCAGGGCGTACGCCCCGACCGGGCCGGCCTGCTGGGGCAGCAGCTCCTGCACGCCCGCGCCGTAGGCGGCGCCGAGCATCGCCCCGATGAACAGGCCAGGAGCGAAGACGCCGCCCGAGCCGCCGATGCCGATGGTCAGGCTGGTCGCCACCACCTTGCCCACCAGGAGCAGCAGCAGGAAGGCCACCGCGTACCCGCCCTGGGTCGCCTTCTGCAGGACGGGGTAGCCCACCCCGTACATCTCCGGCAGGACGAGCAGCACCACGCCCAGGGCCAGCCCGCCGACCGCGGGGCGCAGCCACTCCGGGCCGCGCCAGGCCCAGTCGCAGGCGTCCTCGATGAGGTACAGCACGCGGGTGAAACCGACTCCGACGCCCGCGGCGATCACGCCGAGCAGTGCGAACAGGCCGAACTGGGCGATGTGGTCGACCTGGAAGTCGGGCAGTTCGAGGAAGGCGGTGTTGCCGAAGGCCGCGCGGCCGATGACGCTCGCGGTCACGCTGGCCAGCACCGTCGCACCGAAGGCCTCGGCGGTGAACGTGCCGAGGATCAGCTCCATGGAGAAGAAGACCCCGGCCAGCGGCGCGTTGAACGTGGCGGCGATGCCGCCCGCCGCACCGCACGCGACCAGCAGCTTCATCCGTGCCTCGGTCACGCGGGTCATCCGGCCCAGCGTCGAGCCCAGCGCCGAGCCGATCTGCACGATGGGCCCCTCGCGGCCCACGGATCCGCCCGAACCGATGGTGAGCGCGGAGGCCAGCGTCTTGACCACCGCCACCTTGGGGCTGATCCGGCCGCCTCGCTGGGCGACCGCGAGCATGACCTCGGGCACGCCGTGCCCGCGGGCCTCCTTGGCGAACCGCTGCACCAGCGGCCCGTACAGCAGGCCGCCCAGCACGGGCACGATCAGCACGAAGTACGGACCGAGCCACGGCACGCTCGGGTGGGCGGCGCCCGGTGCGGCGGCGTAGTCCTCGTGGCCGGAGAAGAAGCGCGTGAAGGTCTGGATGCACCAGCGGAAGACGATCGACCCCGCGCCTGCTCCGGCGCCGATGACCACGGCGAACGCCATCAGTCCCCAGGGCGCACCGCGCATCGAGTCCATGAGCCGGCGGCGGGGTGGGATGTCGTTGTTGCTCGCTGTGGTGAACCCACGGGTCATGTCCTCGGTTGCCGGTGTGGCAGTCATCGGTTCTCCTCCCTTACTTTTGCATTATGCAAAACGAGTCAAGTCGGGGGCCCGCCGGGGCTGGGCCACACGAGTGAGCCGGGGAGGCGGAGGAGTCATCGGCGAGGACGTGTTCGAGCCTCAAGTTCTCGGTTCTTGCCGGACCTTGAACCCTTCTTTGCGTCGCGCAGAATATGATGGTGGCGCATGACGCAGTCGATCCGGGCTGATCCGGGGCACGAGTGACGGTGTCGCGCGCCGCCGCGCACGGCGTCCCGCCGTCGCACGGCGACGCCGACCGCATGGAGACCTACGGCACGGTGATGCCGCCGCCCGCCCGGGGCGAGCGGTTCATGGCCGGTGGCGGAGGCGTCGGCGGGTCGGCGAAGCCGTCGAGGAGGACCCACGTCATCGGCTTCTCGCGGGCCCGCCCCTTCCTCGCGGACCGCCGGCAACCGGACATGGGCACCCGCTACCCGGAGCTGTCGATCCTGCCCGACGACACCGTGCTGGTCACGGGGGCTCCCAGGACTACCGGGGCCCTGCCGCCGAGAACTCCTCCAGGCGCGCGTCTGCGACGCGGGAACGGGACGCGTGCGCCGGGTGGCCGGCCCGGAGGCCGGCCGCACCTGCCACTTCGGTGGGTGCGGGTGCCGTGACCGGCCGGGCGTCCGGTGGCACCGCACCGTGCGCGTCCGGACGCCCCCTGTCACCGCTGCCCGGCGTGCGCCACCGGGTCCGGCTGCCGGCACCGGACCCGCCCCTCCCGCCGGATGGCGCTCGTCGGGCGGGGGTGGGGGCCGCCGGCGGCCTCGACCGCCCCGGCCCGCGCCGCCGGCGGAACCGGTGCGGGGCGGAGCCGGAGGCGGCCGGGCTCAGGACGCGGCCGGCGGGATGTTCTGGTTGGCGTGGAAGAAGTTGTCCGGGTCGTAGGCGCGCTTGACCGCGGCCAGCCGCTCGTAGTTGCCGCGGTAGGTGCTCTGGACGCGCTCCGGCCCCTCCTGCTCTCCCAGGAAGTTGATGTAGGAGCCTCCCATGGAGGTGGGGTGCAGGTCGGTCCAGTAGTCGACGCACCACTGGCGGATCAGGTCCGCGTTCGCGGGATCGGGGTCGATGCCTCCGATCACTCCCGACCAGACGGCGTCCCGGTAGGCCCAGGCCGTGTCGTCGGTGCCGACCCGGTGGACGGCTCCGTCCACCGGGTACAGGTGCATGGTCGACAGGTCGGTCGGCAGGTTCTCGCCGTACTTCTCGTGCACGGCGACGGCCTCGTCGGGGATCGAGTCGAAGAAGTCGCCGCGCCAGTACCACTGGAGGCCCTTGGGGATCAGGGCGTCGAACATGCTCTGAAGGGCCGGGTAGGGCATGGGGGTGGTGAAGTGGAAGGCGGGCGGTCCCGGCTCGTTCACCACGGTCAGCACGTCCTCCAGAGGCTTCTGTTCGAGGTCACCGGTGTAGCACCACACCACACCGCACATCTTCTGCCCGTGGACGGGCTCCGGGAAGGGCGGCCCGGGCGGGACGGTCAGGACCGCGAAGAACCCGTAGAGCTCCTCGGGTGCGGCGGGCAGGAACGCGCGGTACCACCGGAGCACGTCGTGGGTCCGGTCCACGGGCCACACGGTCACCCCCACCCCGACGGTGTCCACCGGCTCCAGCCCGAAGGTGAAGGAGGTGATCACCCCGAAGTTCCCGCCGCCGCCCCGCAGCGCCCAGAAGAGGTCCGCGTTCCGCTCCGCGGAGGCGGTGACGAAGGTGCCGTCGGCGAGGACGACGTCGGCGGACAGCAGATGGTCGATCGTCAGCCCGTACCTGCGGGTCAGATACCCGTGCCCCCCGCCGAGGGTGAGTCCGCCCACGCCGGTCGTCGACATGATGCCGGCCGGCACGCCGAGGCCGAAGGTGTGGGTCGCGTGGTCGACGTCGCCCAGCTGGCTGCCGCCGTCCACCTGCGCGGTCCGCGCCTCGGGATCCACGCGGACCCCGCGCATCGGCGACAGGTCGAGCACCAGCCCGCCGTCGACCAGGCACAGCCCCGGGCCGCTGTGGCCGCCGCCCCGCACCGACAGCTCCACCCCGTGCTCCCGGGCGAAGCCGACGGCGGTGCGGACGTCCGCGGCGTCGACACACCGGGCGACGACCGCAGGCCGTCGGTCGATCATCGCGTTGTAGATGCTGCGGGCCTCGTCGTAGCCCGGGTCCTGGGGCGCGAGGACGGGGCCCCGCATGGTGTCGCGCAGGTTCTGCAGCGCAGTGTCGTCGATGCCGCTCATGGTCGAACACCCCTGTCGGGAGACGGTCTCGGAGGGACAGCGGGGCGCGCGTCCGGGCGGGCGGCGGGGCGTGTGCGGTATCCGTTCGCGCCTCGGGCGGTACGTGCGGGCACGCAGAGGCGCTGCCCCCTCCAGTCTCCGCCACCCGGCGGCGCGGCACATCTCGATGGGGACCCGCCGGCTCCGCCCCCGTGGCGGGGGAACGCCCGGCAGGGGGGACACCCGGCAAGGGGAGGCGGCCGAGGGCGCGGCCGGACGGGCGTCCGGGGGCGGCGGCGGTGGCGTGCGGCCCGCGGTCGGCCGCCGGTCCCTCGCGGGAGGCGGAGAGCCGCTGCCGAGCCGGTGGTCCGCGCCGCGGCGACGGCACCCGGCGGGCCCAGCTGTGACCAGGGCACCCGGCACGGCGGTACGCCCCGGCGGTGTGAGCGGCCGACGGCCGGTGTGCCGCTCGCTCCGGTGATCCCTGCCGCGTTCACTCCTGGACGCCGAGCGGTCCGGCCGACCGTCGGCCCGACTCCCCCGGACGCATCATTGCACAGTGCAAACTAGCCGTGCCGGGGATCCGCGTGATCCCCGTGCTCGGCCAGCGGACCGACCGACAGCCCCGCGGCACGGCAGTGCGCGACGAGGCCGGGCAGCGCTCCGAGCGCGGCACGCCAGCATCCGGGCGCGGAGGTGCGGTCGGTGTCGTGCAGCAGGAGCGTCCCGCCGCCCCGCAGATCCGCCGCGGCCGTGGCCCCCACCGTGGCAGGCGTGGCGTCCGCCGTCCAGTCCCGGCCCCACGCCGTCCACAGCACCGGCCGCAGCCCCTCCCGCCGGGCGGCGGCCCAGCGGGCGGACGTCAGGATGCCGTAGGGCGGGCGGTACCACCGCGGGCGGCGGCCGGCCAGGGCGTGCACGGCAGCGGCCGTCCGCCCGATGCCGCGCAGCTCCCGGACCGGCGCCGGCAGCCACGGGCGGTCGTGGCTCCAGCCGTGCACCGCGAGTTCGTGCCCGCGCCGGACGGTCTCCCGGGCGACGGCCGGATGGCCCGCGACGGCCTCGCCGAGCAGGAAGAACGTCGCCCGCACCCCGAGTGCGTCCAGCGCGTCCAGGAACAGCGGCGTGGACACCGGGTCGGGCCCGTCGTCGAAGGTGAGCGCGACGTGGTCCGGGCGGCCCGTCCCGGCCAGGCGCGGGAAGCAGCTGCGGCGCACCGCGGGCAGCCAGGTGGCCGCCGGGCCGATGTGTGCGGCGGCCAGTGCCGCGCACGGCACCAGCACCGCAGCCGCGCGCCGTGTCGCCGACGCGCCGGACGTCCTGGCCATCGCTCCCGCCTCTCCGCCGTGCCGCCACGGTTCCCGGAGAGCCGCCCGTGCCGCGTCGGCGCCCGCGGCCGGCCGCGGCGGCCCGGCGTCCCACCCGCCGCCCACCGAGGGGGCCCGGGCCAGACCGACGTTGCCCAGGCCGATGAGCACCACCCCGATCACCTCGGGCAGCAACCACGCCCCCGGCATCAGGACGACGGTGGGGCCGGGCACCGGGCGCCTATCCGAACACGCCGGCGAGCCGCCGGTACAGTCCGGGAGCCATCCCGCGCACCCGGACGGGCAGCCGCAGCCAGCCGGGGACGTAGACCTCGTCCCTGCCCCGCAGCACCGCGTCCCGAACCGCCTCGGCCACCTGCTCCGGCGGCATCGGGCGGGGCCGCGACCGGTGGTAGGGCGCCCCGCGGTGCTCGAAGAACGGCGTGTCCACCACGCCCGGGACGACGTGCGTGACGCCCACGCCGGTACCGCGCAACTCGTAGCGCAGCGCGTCGGCGAACGGTCCGAGCGCCGCTTTCACGGCCGAGTACACCGCCTCCCCACGCACCCCGACGGAGCCCGCGAGGGAGCCGATGAGCACGACGCGTCCGGACCCCGCCGCCACCATGTGCGGCACGGCCGAGCGCACCAGGCGCAGCGTGGCCAGCAGGTCCACGTCGACGAGTTCCTCGATCGCGTGCCCCGGCATGGCGGTGAAGTCGCCGGCCCAGCCCACGCCGGCACCCGCCACCAGCAGGTCCAGCCCGCCCGCGCGGTCCAGGGCGAAGTCCACCAGTTCCTGCTCGGCGCCGCGCCGGGTGAGGTCGGCCGGGAACAGCGCCGTCCGGCCCTGGGGCGCCACCTGCTCCAGCCGGCCCGCGTCGCGCCCGGTGAGCACCAGGTGCCAGCGCTCCTCGGCCGCCAGCCGGCGGGCGACGGCGGCGCCGATGCCGGAGGACGCCCCGGTGACGAGGGCGGTACCCGGCGCGGCGGAGCCGTCCGTCCCGCGGTGGGAGCGGGCGCCGGAGGCGGGCGCGGCCGTACCGGGTGCGAGCGCGGACCGGGCGGAGGACGGGGCGTGCGACATGGTGCTGACCTCGGCTGCGACGGCGGACTCCGGGAACGAGCGGGACTGCGACGCCTTCCGGATCGTGAGGACACGGCGGACACGGAGTATCCCCGCCGTGCCCACCCGAAACGCGGGGCCGCGGGGTGACGCACGTTTGCGCCGTGCCGGGGGCGGACACCTGGGCGGGCGTGGCCGTCCCCTCCTTCCCGCACCGCCGCCGGTCCGGCCGGGCCGGCGGCCCCCTGCGCATCCTGATCGTCAGCGCGAGCATGGGGGCCGGCCACGACACGGTGGCCGCCGAACTCGCCCGCCGGGCCGGTGAGGCGGGCCACCGGCCCCACGTCGTGGACGTTCTGCGGCTGCTGCCGTACGGCCTGGGCACCGGACTGCACGACTTCTACCGGGCGTCGGTGCGGCACTTCCCGTGGGCCTACGGTGGCCTGTACCGGGCCTTCCTGCGCCGGGGGTCGGGCAGCCGTCCCAGCGGTGTCCCGCTGGCCCGGCTCGCCGCCGACGCCCTGACGGAGATCGCCGACCGCACGGGCGCGGACGTGGTGGTGCCGGTGTTCCATCTCGCCGCGCAGTTGACCGGGCACCTCAGGCAACGGGGCCGGCTGACGGTCCCGAGCGTCGTGTTCGTGGTCGACTTCGCGGTCCACCGCCAGTGGCTGCACCCCGGCAACGACCACTATGTCTGCCTCACCGAGGACGCCGCCCGCGTGGTGCGGCAGGACCTCGGTGTGCCCGCCGACGTCACCGGGCCGCTCGTCGCCCCCGGGTTCCTCCGGCCGGCTCCGGGCGCGCCCCGCTGGCGGGAGCTCTTCGCGGTCCGGGCCCCGGGACGAACGGCAGTCCTGCTGTCGTCGGGGGCCTGGGGCGCCGCCTCGCGGCCCGTCGAGACCGCGCGGCTGCTGGCCGGGTGCGGCGGTTTCCTCCCCGTGGCGCTCTGCGGCCGCAACGAGCGCCTGCGCCGCCGTCTGTCGGCGGTGCCCGGCGTCCTGGCGCCGTCCTGGGTCCAGGACATGCCCGGGCTGACGGCGGCGGCCGGTGCCCTGGTGGACAACGCGGCCGGGCAGACGGCCGTCCAGGCCCTGGCCGCGGGACTGCCGGTGGTGGCGTACCGCCCGCTGCCCGGGCACGGTGCCGAGGGCGTGGCCGCCATGGCCGCCCTCGGCCTGACCCGGCCGGCCCGGGACGGGGACGACCTGCTCGCCGCCCTGCACCGGCTCACCGCGCCCGGGCCGGCCCGGGACCGCGCCGTCGCGCGGGGACGCGCGGCCTTCCGGGACGGCGACGCCGTGCTCCGTGTCGCCGAGCACGCCGCCCGCGCTGCCGGCTGAACGGGCCCGGGCCGGGCGGGCGTGCCCGCGCACGGGACGGGCCGTCTGCGGCAACCCCCGCGCGGCCGCGGGGCCCACGGGCGGAAGGGGGGAACGGCACCCGGGCGGGCCCTCGTCCGGACACGGCCGAAGGGTCCACGGGGCCCGCCCGGCCGGGTCCGGACGCGCACGGACCGGACGGCCCGGTCGGCCGGGTCCGGGCGCCGCCGCACGAGGCCGGGCGCCGGTGCCCCGCGGCGGCGGTCAGTCGTCCTCGTGCCGGTGCAGATGATGCTCGCTGATCCAGCGGCCGAGCAGGGACCCGCCGAAGACGACGAACCCCACGCCGATCAGCCAGGACTCGACGACCAGCACGATGCCGACCGTCCCGTAGCTGATGGCGTTGTCGACGATGAGCGGGGTGAAGAACAGGTACGAGAAGCCCCGCAGGCCCACCAGGCCGGCCATGGTGGCGACCGCGCCGGGCAGCAGCCGACGCCAGCGGACCTGGCCGCCCAGCAGGAAGCGCTGCCCCCACCAGAAGAACAGCACGCCCGTCGCGGCCGACAGGGCGATCCGCGGCGGTCCGGCGAGCGCGCTGCGGGTCAGGACCTCCTGGTACAGGTACCCCGTGAGCACCACCAGCCAGGTGGCCTGGCGCCAGACGCGGTGCCACGGGCCGGGAGGCAGTTCCCAGACCCGCTCGTAGCCGTTCTGCACGCCCCCGCCGAGGGCCACCCCGAACACCGCCAGCGCGATGCCGCCCCAGACGCTGGTCGTGCCGACCACGTCGGGGGGCGGGCTGATGATGCCGGTCAGGCTCTGTGCCGACTTCCCGGACACCCCCATGCCGTCCGCGAGCCACGCCGCGAAGCCGCCGCGGCCCAGCGGGTCGGCCGCCGCCACCACGATCAGCAGCGGCGCCACGGTGACCAGGGCCAGGGTGGCGAAGCCGGTGGCCCGGTGCATCAGCTCCAGCTCACGGCCGCGCCTGACGAGGGGGTGTGCACCGACCCAGCCGGCCCCGTTGCGCACAGCGCGCAGCAGGCGGCGCCCGACGGTGCTGGTCCCGGGTTCGCGCACATCGGGCTGAGTGACCCGGCCCCGGCTCCGGCAAACGGCATCCGGTCACAGGGCCGCGCGGGTCGGCCGACCGCTCCCGTCGGTCCACGCCGGCGCCCCGTGCCGGGGCCCGGCCGTCCCGCTCGACGCGCCGGGTGCCGGTGCCACCGCGAAGGGCGCCCCGCACGCCGTCCGCACCACTGCCCCGCAGCTCGGTGCCGCCCCGCACGGTCAGCGTCCGTCGCCCGCCCCGCCCGACTCGTCCGGGCCGCCCGGACCGGTGCGGCGCAACCGCTCGTTGTGCCAGGCGATGGCGCGGCGGATCTCCGGCCCGTGCAGGCCGGTCCGGCGTCCGAGCTCCTCCAGGGTGCGCACGGGCGGACCGGTGCCGAAGGCGCGGACGATCTTGGCGGCCCAGAGTTCCTCCTGCACGAACGGGCGGCGGCGGTACTCGTCCCGGAGGGCCTCGACGTGCTCCGTGCAGCAGGCGGTGATCCGCCGTAGCCCGTCGTACCCGTCGTGTCCGGGACGCGCGCAGGAGGAGTCCGGAACGTCCGCGGTCACCGCCTCCGCCTCGGGGAAGGCAGTGCCGCACAGATCGCACAGCTCCAGCGGGGCGGACCGCTCCGGGGCGGCGCCCTTGGCGCGTTTCCACGGCTTCCACATCTCGGCTCCAGGGGTGAGCGGTGGGCGGTTCATCCGGCGTCGGGCCGTCCGGTGTCGCCCGATGGAGCCGCGCCGCCGTCGGCGGCGGCACGGCCGTCCATGGTGTTGGTACCCGGGAACGGCCGGGCGTGGAACTCGACGGTGACCTTCTGGAAGCCCTTGAAGCTCTCCGCCATGGCGTACGAACGGTAGGCGCGGCGGTCGGCGTGGCTGAGCCGGACGTCGTCGGTGAACGGAGTGAGCAGGCTGCGCGGCCACAGCCGGTGCGCGTGGACCGCGGCGGTCTCCACCGTCAGAACGAAGACCAGCGCCCCCAGGAACAGCCAGGCCAGCAGCCCGAGCACGATGGCGAACATGCCGTACGTGGCGCCTGCGCCACTCAGGTAGTTCCGCACGTAGTAGGTGCCGCCCCACTGCAACAGCTGCCAGGCGCAGGCCCCGCCCAGCGCGGGCCCCCACACGTACCGCAGGGTGACCTGCGCGCGGGTGAGGATCCGTACCGTGAGCACCAGCAGGGCGGCGTTGAGCAGGACCACGCCCGGGACCGCGACCAGCCGGACGAGGCTCCCGACCCGCAGCCCGAACGCCTCCTCGAACGAGGCCGAGGCCAGCACCCCGGTGGTCACGAACAGGCCGACCGCCAGCAGCCCGATGAACATCAGCCCGCGCACCCGGGAGTGCAGCGGATTGGGCCGCGCGTGGCGGGGCACGCCCCAGATCTTGTTCAGCGCGTGCTGCACCGCCTGGGCCACGCCCAGACCGCCGTACAGGCTGCCCAGCACACCCACGGTCAGGGCCACGCCGTTGCCACGCAGGGAGTGGATGTTCTCCCTCAGCTGGTCGCCCAGCACGGGGAACTTCCGCAGCGCCGAGTTCAGGACCTGCTCCTGCAGCTCCGGGTCGTTCTGGAGCAGCACCGCGAGGGCGGAGACGAGCAGGAGCAGGAGCGGGAAGAGGGACAGGAAGCCGTAGTAGGCGATCAGGGCGGCCAGGAACATGCCCTGGTCGTCGGCGAACTTGTACAGCACCCCCAGTGGCATGCCCAGCCAGTGGTGCCGTCGCTGGAACGCGTCGAGCCGACGCAGCGCCTCCATGGCGCCTCCCGATGACCATGTCCGGCGGGAGCCGCCGGACATCCCCCGGGTACCACCCGGAGCGCCTGGGATGCCCGCCGTGCACGGCCGGTGCCGCCGCGGGCCCCGCAGGACCCGCGGACGGCCGGGTGCGGGTCAGCCGCGGTCGCGGGACGGACGGACGTGGACGTACAGCTGCTGCCGGTCCCCGACGTCGACCGGCTGGGGCAGCGGCAACTCGTAGCGGACCGGACGCCGGTGGTCGGCCAGCTGGCGGCGCGGGTTGTAGACGTCGTTGAACTTCCAGAGCATGCGCGCGAAGTTGGTCTGCCCGCGCAGCAGGTTGCGGCCGAGCACGCGGCCCGCCCCGAGCGCCGTGCGCAGGCCGAGATGCTTGCGGTTGATCACGGACTGGGTGCGCACCAGCTCCCGGTAGAACTCCTCCAGCGGCAGCCGGGTGGGCACCACGGCGTGCTGGATGTCGAAGAGCCGGTAGTCGCGGG
Organism: Streptomyces sp. MUM 2J; assembly: GCF_022414535.1. Lineage (GTDB taxonomy): Bacteria > Actinomycetota > Actinomycetes > Streptomycetales > Streptomycetaceae > Streptomyces. Next base: position 2,410 of record NZ_JADWYM010000015.1, on the reverse strand, counting down.
TGGTCAGACGCCGGGACTCGGTGTGCCAGATCTCCGTGCCCGGATACGGCGTCATCACCGTCAGGTGCACGATCTCCGGCACCGACAGGGCGAAGTCCCGCACCAGGCGGAACCGGTCGGCGTCCCAGTCCGGGTCCACGATGAGGTTGATCGCCACGTTGATGCCGAGCCGGCGGGCGGCCTCCAGGGCGTGGAAGTTGTCGTCCGGGCTGACCCGCTTGCGGAACTGGTCCAGCCCCTCCTCGTCCAGCGCTTCCATACCGAGGAACATGTACGACAGCCCCAGCCGGGCCCAGCGCTCGAAGACCTCGGAGTTGCGCAGCAGGACGTCGCTGCGGGTCTCCAGGTAGTAGCGCTTGCGGATCCGCCGGCGCTCCAGCTCGGCGGCGATCGCGTTCCCGTGCTCGGGGCGGATGAACGCCACGTCGTCGACGACGAACACGTTGGGCTCGCGGATTCCCGCCAGCTCTTCCGCGGCGGCCTCCGGCGACGCCTTGCGGTAGTTGCGGCCGTAGAAGGTCCATGCCGAGCAGAAGGAGCAGTCCCAAGGGCAGCCGCGGGTGAACTCGATGGAGGCGCACGGGTCCAGCTCCCCGATGAAGTACCGGTTGCGGCGCCGCATGAGGTCCCGGGCGGGTCGCGGGGCGTCGATGCCGTGCATGAGCAGCGGCGCGGGGCCGCGTCCGCTCGGGGTGACGACCCCGGGGACGTCGTCCACGCCGCCGTCCCGGACGGCCTCCAGCAGGGGAACGACGGCGGGTTCCCCCTCGCCCCGGACCACCGCGTCGACGGCCCCCTGCGCCTGCTCCAGGACGTCCGGCGCGACGAACGACACGCTGTGCCCGCCGAAGAAGACGAAGCACCCCGGCACGGCCGCCTTGACCCGGTGGGCGATCTCGATGGCCTCCGGGATGTTGGCCAGATAGTTGAGGGAGACGCCGAAGGCCTCGGGGCGGAAGGCGGCGATCTCCGCGTCGAGCTCGCTCGGGCCGAACACCTGGAGATCGACGATCCGGACCTCGTGTCCCGCCTCCCGGGCGGCACCGGCCACCCGTTCGAGACCGAGCGGCTCCAGCCGGAGGAAGATCTCCGAGTACATCAGGGCGCTGGGGTGGACGAGCAGCAGGCGCATGATCACCTCGCAGGAGGTACGGGCAGCCACCGGGGTATCCGCATGTGACTCCCGGGAAACCCGGGACGACGGGACCGGCCGCGGTTCCGTCCCGCCCACCGACTCGGGCCCGGAACCGGGCCGCCCGCTCCGACGGCGGCGAAGGCGGCGTCCGGCAGCAGCACGACCCCCGCTTCCCCCGGGCACCGTCCGTACGCGCTGCGTCGACGCATGCGTGGCCGGGGGCGTGCCGGGGCACTCCGGGCGGTGGAACGACGCACGGCCCACCGGCGTCCCCGCCATGCCGGGGCGGACAGGAGGACACCATGCCCGCCGACACCCCACGGGTACTGATCTTCGACGTCAACGAGACGCTCGTCGACCTGGCGCCGCTCGGCAGCTGCCTGGAGGAGGTCGGACTGCCCGCCCGCCTCCTGCCCGTCTGGTTCGCCGGCGTCCTGCGCGACGGCATCGCCCTGACGCTGGCCGGCGCGCCCGCCCCCTTCGCCGCCGTGGCCGGCGACGGCCTGCGCACACTGCTGGCCCAGGGGCAGCCGGACGGGCCGGACCCCGAACGGGCCGTCCGGCACGTCCTCGGCGCACTCCCCGCCCTGCCCGTCCACCCCGACGTCCCCGACGGCGTCCGGGCCCTGCAGGAGGCGGGCTTCCGCCTGGTCACCCTGACCAACGGCTCGTCCGGCACCACGCGCGCGGCCTTGGCCCGCGCGGGAGTCGCCCGCCACTTCGAGACGCACCTCGACGTCCGGGGGGCGGGGGGCCGGTGGAAACCCGCACCGGACGCCTACGCGCACGCCCTGCGCACCGTGGGGATCGACGCCGCGGACGCGCTGCTGGTCTCGGCGCACCCGTGGGACGTCGACGGGGCCGCGCGGGCCGGGCTCGGTACCGCCTGGGTGCGCCGCACTGCCCTGCCCCAGCCCACTGCGATGCGTCCCGCGGACCGGGAGGCGACGGACCTCACCGACCTGGAGCGGCAACTGCGACGACCGCGCGTAGTCCCGGACTGACATCCGGTCGCGGCAACCGTCCCTGCCCGGCTCCTCCACGACGGCCGCCCCGCCCGCCGCCGGCGCCGGTGGGTCGGGTGACGGCGGCACACCGGAGCGCCCGCGCCGGGCGGCACGATCCCGGTGCCCGCCCGGCACGAGCGCCCCCGCGGGCGCTGCGCGGGCGCGCACCGCGATCCGGCGGAACGGGTCTCCGGCCCGGGGCGGGCACGTCGAGACGGTTCTGCACCGGCGCCAGCGCGGTGCCTTCGATCCGGTCCAGGAACCAGCG
>NZ_JADWYM010000014.1 GCF_022414535.1 Streptomyces sp. MUM 2J | reverse complement strand
CCGCGGCTCCGGGGGCGACACCCGCGCCGGGGGTTCCGGTGCAGAACGGCCCGGTTCCGGCCGTTCCCGGGCAGGCGGCTGCCGGGCAGCGGGTCGCCGCGGGGCAGCCCGAGGACGCCGGAGCGGCCGCGCAGGCGGCTGCGGGACAGCCGGTCGTTCCCGCCCCGCCGCTTCCCCAGCAGGCCGATCCGGCCCAGCCGGTCCCGGCGCAGCCCGGCGTGCCTCTTCCGGGGCAACCGGTCGCCCCCCAGGCAGCGACCGGGCAGCCGGTGGGGACGCAAGGCGCGGCCGGGCAGCCGGAGCAGCCTGCTCAGGAGGCCGCCGGCCGGGGCCCGGTCCCGGCCCAGGGGCTGCCGGTGGGGACGCCGGTCCCCGCGCAGGGCCCGTCCGCCCCGCACGCCCCCGTGCCGGACGCCTCCACCGGGCATCCCTCCGGTCACGTGGCCGTGCCCGCACCGGCCGCGGAGGTGCCGGGACCGCCCGCCGCGGGCCAGCCGGTTCCCGCGCGGGGGCTGCCCGCGCCACACCCCGGCCAGCCGCTGCCCGCTCAGACACCCCCCGCCGCCCCCACGCCTCCGGCGGCGCCGCACGCCACCCCCGGCGCCGGAACCGCCGTACCCGTGCCGGCCGACGGCACCCCGGCCCCCGCGACGGCGTCGGGCGCCGACACTCCCGTCCCCGCGCACGGCACCCCCAGCACCGGCACCCCGCTCCCGCCGGAGAACCCCGCGCCCGCCGCCGCGCCCCGGGTCGCGCAGCCCCTCCCGGCCGAGGCCGCGGCCGCCGCCCTGGACCCGAACTCGACGCAGGGACGTGCCATCAGCGTGCGGACGCTGGGGCAGGGCGTGCCCTTCGTCCGTCAGGCCACGCAGGTGCAGCAGCCGACGGCGGCGGGGGCGACCCCTCCGCCGCACGCGCCCGGCGGCAGTGGACGGCGCCGCAAGCTGGGCACGCCGCCGGACCCGGCGGCCCGGGCGGCGGAGCAGACTCCGGGGCAGTCGTCCCAGGGTGGCCAGGCGCCCGGCGCCCAGCCGCAGCCGTCGCAGCCCTCCCTCGCCCGGCCGGCACCCGGGGCCCAGCCGCAGCCCTCCCCGGCCGGTCAGGCCCCCGGCGCCCAGCCGCAGCCGTCCGCGGCGGGGCAGGCACCGGCGCACCCGTCGCTCGCCGGGCAGGTGCGGCTCGCACCGGGCACCGAGGGGGCCGGGCGGTCGTACGCCATAGGCGCACCGGACGAGAACGCCTCCGAGGGGCCGGAGCCGCTGGACGGGCCCGGTGGGGCCGTCGAGGTCTCCGACACCCCGCGCCCGCAGCCGATGGACGACGAACTGCCGCCCGAGCCGCTGGACAATCCGCGCCGCCTGCTGGTGTGGCCCGCTCCGGACGTCGGTACCCAGCAGGCGCTGAGCGACCGCGGCTACCGGCCGGTGGTCGTGCACTCGCGCGAGGAGGTCGACGCGCAGATCGCGGCGTTCCCGGCCGCACTGTTCGTGGACCCGCTGACCGGTCCGATCACCCGGACCGCGCTGCAGTCGCTGCGCCAGGCGGCGGTGGCCGCCGAGGTGCCGGTGATGGTCACGGCCGGGCTCGGCCAGGCCACGCGTGAGGCGGCCTACGGCGCCGATCCGGCCGTGCTGCTGAAGGCGCTGGCCCCGCGGGACAGCGAGCAGCATCCGTCGCGGGTGCTGCTCATCGAGGAGCACGCGGAGATCGCGCTGGCGCTGACCGCGGCGCTGGAGCGGCGCGGGATGCAGGTGGCGCGGGCCGCGAGCGACACCGACGCGGTGACGCTGGCGGGACAGTTCCGTCCGAACCTGGTCGTGATGGACCTGATGCAGGTACACCGGCGGCGGGCCGGGATCGTCGACTGGCTGCGGGCGAACGGGCGGCTCAACCGCACCCCACTCGTCGTCTACACCGCCGCCGTCGAACAGGCCGACCTGCCGCGGCTGGCCGCCGGTGAGACGGTGCTCTTCCTCGCCGAGCGGTCGACGAGCGGGGAGGTCCAGGCGCGCATCGTGGACCTGCTGGCCCGGATCGGCACCAACTGACGCGGTTCAGAGGGCGACCAGGCGCCGCGCCGCCTCCTTGACCGAGGCGCGCAGGCGGGCCCGGTCGCCGTCGTCGGTGCCCACCAGGATGCGGCTCATCTGCGGGACCACGGATCCCCAGTTGGCGAGCGCGACCAGCAGGAACAGCAGGTCGGCGGGGGCGAACGCGTCCGTGATGACCCCGCGCTCCTGGCCGTCGCGGACCGCGGCGGCCTTGCGGGCGTAGTGCTCCTGGCGCTCGGCCTCGTCGGGCAGCTCGGCGGTGCCGTACTCCATGCCCTCCCGGTACAGGAGGCGCAGCAGCTCCGGGTGGGCGGCGTGGTAGTCCGTCACGCGGTCCATCCGGCCCTCGCCGTCGTCCGGGTCGACCGGGGCGGAGGCGGCGAGGTCGACCATGCAGCGGCCGAGGACCTGGGAGAACAGCTCCCGCTTGTTGCCGAAGTAGGCGTAGTTCACCGGCATCGTCGCCGCCCGCGTGCTCGGCGGGGTGGCCGGGCAGGCCTTCGGCTGGCGGTGGGTGTTCACCGGCTCGGCCGCGCTGACCCTCGTGCTGGGGCTGGCCACCACCCGCGTCCTGCCGACGCGGCACCGCCCCCGCACCGGCTCGCTCGCGGCCGGCGTCGCCGCCCTGCCCGGACTGCTGCGCCGGTCGCCCGACCTGTGGCGGGCCTGCCTCCGGCAGGCGGGGATGGTCGGCGCGTGGAGCGCGCTGTGGACCTCGCTGGCACTGCTGCTGACCGGTCCGCGGTACGGCCTGTCCACCGCCACCGCCGGGCTCTTCGGGCTCAGCGCGAGCGCGGTGGCGCCGCTGGCCGGCGGGCTGGTGGACCGCTTCGGCGCCGCGAGGGTCGTACGGTCCGCGTACCTGCTGTCCGCCGCGTCCGTGCCGCTGTTCTGGCTGGGCGGGCACCGCATGATCGCGCTGTGGCCTGCCGCACTCGCGATCCACGCCGCCCTGGTCGCCTCCCACGTCGCGAACCAGACCCTCGCCCTGACCACCACCCCCGCCCCGGCCGCCGCGAACACCGTGTACGTGGTCAGCGGCTTCGCCGGAGGCGCTCTCGCCTCCGCCCTGGCCGGACCGGCCTTCGGCCACTTCGGCTGGGGCGGGGTGTGCGCGGTGGCCGGGCTGTGGCCGACCGTCGCCTGGGGCGTCACCGCCGTACGACGGTGACGCCCGGGCCTGCGTACGAGGGGCACCTCGGGGTCGGGGCAGGAGTCCCGTGCGACGGTGGCACCCTGTGCCGGCGGGCGGCGGGGTGCCCGGAATCCCTCCGCCCCACGGATGCGGCCCCGGGCGGCCGGGAGCGGGGCTCCCGTGCGAAGGTGGCGCCCCGCCCGGTGCCGGGCCGCCGCTCAGAGGCGGGTGACGTCGAGCGTGCCCTCGGCGTACTTCCTGCGCAGCACCTTCTTGTCGAACTTGCCGACGGACGTCTTCGGGACCGACTCGATGACCGTCCAGCGCTCGGGAAGCTGCCACCTGGCGATGTGGCCCTCGTCGGCGAGGAAGCCGCGCAGGGCCTCGAAGTCGGTCGTCGCGCCCTCCCTGAGCACCACGGTCGCCAGGGGCCGCTCGCCCCACTTGTCGTCCGGGACGGCGACCACCGCGGCCTCGGCGACGTCCGGGTGGGACATCAGGGCGTTCTCCAGCTCCACGGACGAGATCCACTCGCCACCGGACTTGATGACGTCCTTGGCCCGGTCCGTGAGGGTCAGGAAGCCGTCGGAGGAGATGATGCCGACGTCGCCCGTCTTCAGCCAGCCGTCCTCGCTGAACTTGTCGGCCGGGCGCAGGGGCTCGCCGTCCGGGCCGTTGTAGTAGGCGCCGGCGATCCAGGGGCCGCGCACCTCCAGTTCCCCGGCGGACTCGCCGTCCCACGGCAGCCGCTCGCCACCGGGTCCGGTGAGGCGGGCCTCGACGGAGGCGGGGAAGCGGCCCTGGGTGAGCCGATAGGCGAACTCCTCGTCCGTGCCGACGGCGTGCGCCGGCGGGCGGGCCACCGTGCCGAGCGGAGAGGTCTCCGTCATGCCCCAGGCGTGGCAGACCCGCATGCCCAGCCGGTCGAAGGCCTCCATCAGGCTCGGCGGGCAGGCGGAGCCGCCGATGGTGACCTGGGTGAGCGCGGAGACGTCCCGGGGCCGGGCGGTCAGCTCCCCCAGCAGGCCCTGCCAGATGGTGGGGACGGCCGCCGCGTGCGTGGGCTTCTCCCGCTCGATCATCTCGGCGAGCGGCGCGGGCTGGAGGAAACGATCCGGCATCAGCATGTTCACGCCGGTCATGAAGGTCGCGTGCGGCAGGCCCCAGGCGTTGACGTGGAACTGGGGCACGACGACCAGCGAGGTGTCCTCGTCGGTCAGACCCATCGACTGGGCCATGTTGACCTGCATGGAGTGCAGGTAGATCGACCGGTGGCTGTAGACGACGCCCTTGGGGTCACCGGTGGTGCCGGACGTGTAGCACATGGCCGCGGCCTGCCGTTCGTCCAGCTCGGGCCAGTCGTACACGTCCGGCTTCCCGGCGAGCAGGTCCTCGTACTCGTGCACCCGGGCGGACGCGTCGGCCAGCAGGCCGCGGTCGCCCGGGCCGGCGACCACGACGTGCTCGACCGTCTTCAGGCGGGGCAGCAGCGGGGCGATGAGCGGCAGCAGCGAGCCGTTGACGATGACCACCCGGTCCGCCGCGTGGTCGACGATCCACGTCAGCTGCTCCGGGGGCAGTCGGAGGTTGAGGGTGTGCAGGACCGCGCCCATCGAGGGGATGGCGAAGTAGGCCTCGACGTGCTCGGCGTTGTTCCACATCAGAGTGGCGACCCGGTCGTCGCCGCGGACGCCCAGATCGTCGCGCAGCGCGTGCGCCAGACGGGCGGCGCGGGCGCCTATCTCCGCGTAGGAGCGGCGTTGCGGTTCACCCTCACCCGTCCAGGTGGTCACCTGCGACGTCCCGTGGATCCGCGACCCGTGGGTCAGGATCCTTGAGATCAGCAGTGGTACGTCCTGCATGGTGCTCTGCACGGCGTCCTCCCGGGGGCGACATTGCCTACGCGGCGGTAGCGGTTGCGCTGATTCTGCGCACATACCACGCGGTATGTCACTAGGGAGCGGTGATCGATCAAAGAACACCCGGTCGGCTCCGGCCCACGGAGGGCGTCCGTCAGCGCACGAGATGCAGCTCCGGGTCCTCCCGCAGCTTGCCGAGCGCCCGCGACACCGCCGACTTCACGGTACCGACCGACACCCCGAGCACCTCCGCCGTCTGCACCTCGCTCAGGTCCTCGTAGTACCGCAGCACGACCATCGCCCGCTGCCGGGCCGGAAGCTTCATGATCGCCCGCCACATCGCGTCGCGCAGCGCCTGCCGCTCGGCCGGGTCCCCCTCGCCCGGCACCGGCTCCGGCTCCGGCAACTCGTCCGTGCTGAACTCGTCCACCTTGCGCTTGCGCCACTGCGAGGTACGCGTGTTCACCAGCGCCCGCCGCACGTAGCCGTCGAGCGCGCGGCGGTCCTCGATCCGCTCCCAGGCGACGTACGTCTTGGCGAGCGCGGTCTGCAGCAGGTCCTCCGCGTCGCACGAGTTCGCCGTGAGCGAGCGGGCGGTGCGCAGCAGCACCGGCCGGCGGTCCCTGACGTACGACGCGAACGAGGGGTGGACTCCGGCCCGCGCCGCCGATGCAGCGGCCGTCGAAGCGCTGGTGCAGACGGGTGTGGTCATGGCTCCACGCTAGGAGCGCGGGGCTCGTCCTGGATCGGCCGCAGGTGCCGAAGCCGAGTCCGCCTCAGGTTGTAGGGGTGGGGTTCGCCGCACCTCCTGCAGGTGGACGAGGAGGCCCCCGTCCCGTGCGGGTTCCCCCGGGGGGCGGCACGGGATCCGGAGGCACCAGGCCCGGGAGTGCGCGGGGCGATGGGGGCGCGGGCGGCCCGGGGGACGGGGCGCGGGCGGGGGACCGGCGGACGCCCGAGAGGAAGCGCCGGACAGGCGGGTGGGTCCGCGGTGCCGCCCGGGCCGCACCGGCCGCCCCCGCACTCCCCCGGGCCCGCACCATCCGCCGCGCCCGCCTCCCGAGCCGCCCGCGAGCCCGCTCCGCCCACCGCGGGACGCGCCTGCGGACCCCACCGTCCAGACCGGAGCCTCCGCGCGCCCGCGCCCGCGCCCGCGCCGGCTGCCGCGGTGCAGGTCCGCGCACCGGCCGCCCTCACACAGGTCTGCGCGGCGGCGCCGGAGCACCACCGCGCAGAGGTCCCGCCACCCCCGTGAGCACACCCGGTCCAGGGAACCGGCTCCGGTGCGCCGGCCGCCCTCAGGTCACCGCTCACCACCACAACGGTGAGAAACTGACCGCCACGTTCTCGTTGCCCTGGTTGACGGCGGTGAACGCGGAGCCGTTGACCTGCGCGGTATTGCTCTGCGCCGAGGCGCCCGAGCCGATCGCCTGCTGCTGCGTGGTGGACGAGTTGCCGCTGTTCGCGCCGCCGACGCCGCTGCCGAGGATGCCCTGGACCGCGTGGGTGACGGCCGCGCTCGATCCGTCGTCCGCGAAGGCGCCGTCGTCCGCCGCCGCGACGCCGGCGAGGAGCCCGACGGCCAGCGGGAGGGCGGAGACGGCGGCGAGAGCGCGGGCGGTACGGATGCTTGCCATGTGTGTTCCTCCAGAACGATTCACGCACCGGCCCTGTGAGCCGGCCATCGTCAAGTACGGCTTCCACCAGGGCGGTTGGCCGACCACCCCGGCGCTGTCACGACGTCGCGAGATCAGAGTTGCCCACGCGCCCCCGGTGAACCACCCCAGAAGGCACTCTTCGCACGCAAGCGTGATGACAAGTCGATAAACCCCTTCCGCCCCCTTGGCATCCCCATTCAGGACAGAGGGCACACGTCACCCCAGTCGCCACAAGAGGCGAAGCGTTCCGGCACACATCAGGCCGTTCCCTCCCACCCGGGCGCGCCGCGATCGAATCCCCTTCCCTTCATCGAACGCATGTACGAAAATAGTGGCATGGCCACCATCGACCGGCAGGCCAGGACGCTGGCCCTCGCCCACGCGCTGTCAGCCGCCGAACGCGGCCTGGCCGTCATCCCCCTGTCCCGGACGAAACTCCCCGCCCTGCGCTCCCCGCACCGCGGCACCCCGCCGGCCCCCACGCCCGCCCCCGCCTGCCACGGGGAGTGCGGCCTGTTCGGGCACGGCGTGTACGACGCCTCCACCGACCCCGCACGCGTCCGGGAGATGTTCTCCGCAGCCCCCTGGGCCACCGGCTACGGCATCGCCTGCGGCCTGCCCCCGCACCACCTGATCGGCGTCGACCTGGACACCAAGGCGGGCACGGACTCCTCGGCCGCGCTGCGCGAACTGGCACTGCGCCACCTGTTCACGATCCCCCCGACGGTGGTCGTCGTGACCCCCTCCGGCGGCCGGCACCTGTGGCTCACCGGCCCACCGGACCTCGCCGTGCCCAACTCCGCCGGACGCCTCGCCCCCGGCATCGACATCCGCGGCGCGGGCGGCTACCTCGTCGGCCCCGGCTCCCGCTCCGCCCACGGCGTCTACGGCACCGCACCCGGCACAGCCCACCTCGCCCCGGCCGTCTGCCCGCCGGCCCTGCTGCGGCTCCTGCTTCCCCCACCGCGCACCGCGCCACCCGGGCACACACCGGCGTCCGGTCACGGCCGGGGCCTGGTCCAGTTCGTCCACGCCGCCCACCAGGGCCAGCGCAACACCCGCCTGTTCTGGGCCGCCTGCCGCGCCTACGAGAACGGCATCGGCCCCGCCCTGGTCGCCCCGCTCCTCGCCGCGGCCCTCGACACCGGCCTCACCGAACGCGAGGCCCGCGCCACGATCGCCTCCGCGGCCCGGCTGACGGGCCACCGACCGTGAGGAACCCGGCCGGCCCCCGGCACAGGCCGTCGGGGCGAGCGGGACAGGCGCACACCCCGCTGCCCTCGCTGACCCGCCAGTCGGCCGACACGAGCCGTATCGTGTGGATCAAACAGCGGCTCGCACGGCAGTCACTGCTCTCCGCGGCGGGCGGCTGCACGCTGATACCGGGCGCGGGCCTCACCAGCTGACGGCGGGGTGGGGCGGGAGGAGTGGGGATGACCCCGGATTTCCGAGAGAGCGGCCCGCTCGGACACACGCCCAGCCGGACTCCGTTCTGGAGTCTGCTGGACACCGCGGCTCGGCAGACACTGCACGAGGCGGGCAAGGTGACCGGGTTCGCCCCCCGGGAAGACCTGCTGCGGCAGGACGAGTTCAGCGACCATCTCCTCGTCCTGGGCCGCGGCTGCGTCAAGGTCACCACGGTCGCCGCCGCCGGTTACCAGGCGGTGCTGGCCCTGCGCGGCCCCGGCGACCTGCTCGGCGAACAGGCCGGGCTGGACGGCGGGCCCAGATCGGCGACGCTCACCGCCCTCGTACCGGTCCAGGCCCTGGTGATACCCGCCGGGGCGTTCCGGGCGGCGGCCCGCGACCATCCCGTCATCACCGGCGCCGTCCACCAGGTGCTCTCCGCACGCCTGCGGGATGCCGACAGGCAGCGCACGTCGGCCGGCGCCGATCCACTCGCCGCGCGCCTGGCCGGCCTGCTGATCGACCTCGCCGCCAGCCACGGCCGGCGCAACGCCTCCGGCGTCGTGGACATCGGTCTGCCGCTGTCCCAGGACGACTTCGCGGGCCTGGTACTCGGCTCCCGCAGAACCGTGAACAGGGTCCTGGAGCAATGGCGGGCCGAGGGGTGGGTGACGACCGGGCGCACCCGTGTGACCCTCCACAACGCGGATGCGCTGAAGCGGGTGCGGGAGGGTGGGCCGACCGGAAGGTGACGGCGTCGGCTCAGGTCGGCGGGTGGCACGACCGACCGGCGTGCGCAGAAGGGCGGCACGCGGACGGCAGTGACCCGACCGCCCCGATCCAGGCGGCCGGCACGGTCCGGCCCGGGGGTCGCGGGTGAAAGGACCGGCCGGGACTCGCGGACCGGATCCGGTCGTCCGCGACAGACGCCACGCAGCGATTCACAGATCGGTCCAGGCAAGCGTGTCCAGGCCGAACTCCCGCGCGACAGGGTTCCATGCGGCGACGAAATGCTTCTTCGCCGCCGTGGCGGCGGCGCTCGCCGAAGCAGCGTCCTGCCAGGCGCTCGATCCGGTCACGGCGGAGGGCGAGCAGTTGCCCGACACGTCGTCGACCACCCGGGCGTAGGCCCGGTCGGCCTCCTCCGAGCTCTGCCAGGCGCTGCGCAGGTCCGGCGCCAGTTCGCCGGCCAGCCGGTCGAGGGAGAGGGCGCCCAGTCTCTCGACCAGGCCGGCCCGTGCGGAGGCGGCGTCCTCGAAGACCTGCCGGTTCTCCTGGAGGTCGCTGCAGTTCATCATCGACTGCACGGCGTCGGAGACCCCGCTGCGCCGGCCGGCGTTCTGTGCCAGGAGCGTGTGCAGCGCTGTCGCCTGCTCCTCGCGCGTGTCCGCGGAGTCGATCCGCGACTGGCCCGTGCTGCCGCCGCCGCTGCTGCTACCGCCGCTGTTCCAGGCGTCCATGTGCGTCGCGATCTGCCAGACGGCCAGCCCGATGATCCCCAGCACGATCCAGGCCACGACGGCACCTCCCCGGCCCGACGAGGGCGCGCGTTGGGGTGTGCTGCGGGAAGGGTTGTGCGGGCCGGAAGGGAACGGGCCGGGGGTCTGCGGGGGCACCGGTCCGCCGGCCGTCCGTCGCGGACCGGCGGCCCCGGGACGTGTACTGCCGGTGGCCGCGCCGAACGCGGCCGGGCCCGCCGCCGGCACGGTCACCGTCTGCGGCCCGGCCTGCGCGGCGACCGGCCAGGTCCTGGGGGCGCTGTCGAAGGCGCGGCGCAAGGGGTCGAGCCAGTCCGCGAGGGCGGGCCGGTCGGTGGGCGTCCGGCTCAGGCCGCGCTCGGCCAGGTCGGCCACCACACCGTCCATCCGCCGCAACTCGGCTGGGTCCTGCCCGTGCTGCTCGTGCAGGAAGAGCCGCACCGCGAGCAGCGCGAACTTGTAACGGTCGCCCTCCGGTGTGTCCGGCGCCTCACCGCCGGGCAGCTGCCAGCCGGGCGTCTGCACGGGCTTGAGCACCCAGTCACCACCCAGCCCCATGGCGTCGCAGTCGATGAGGAAGCAGCCGGGCCGCGCCCCGGACAGCGAGAACAGCAGGTTCTTCGGGGAGAGGTCGCCCACCACCACGCGGAGCCCGTGCAGCCGTTCCAGAGTGTCGGCCAGGGCGAGCAGCAGACCGAAGACCTGGCGAGGCGTCACGTTCCCCACCATCTTGTTCACGTAGGTGGGCGAGTTGAGCAGGAACTCGAAACCCGCCACCTTCCTGTGGCCCGACGGCATGGTGATGAAGAACTCGTCCGGGATCTGTCGCATCAGAAAGCCGCGGACCTGCGACCCCTCGGTCACCAGCGCCGCGGGCCAGGCCGTGTGCCCGGCCAGCCACTGCGCGACAGCGACCGGCCGTCCGGGCAGGAAGGCGACCATCCGCTCGAGCGCGTCGGTCCGCAACTGCCGCTGGGCGTCCGGCTTGTACTCCTTGTAGACCACCGGCCAGGTCTTGTTGATCAGCCGATTCTCGACAGCCCAGACCCTGCCCTGCCCACCGCCCCCCAGCTCCGCGCCCAGCACCAGACCCGAACGGGCGATCCGCGCCGCCCCGGACCCGGTCACGGGGCCCCGCCGGGAAGCCCGTACCGGGACCAGACGGCGAGCAGCGTGCGGTCGTCGTCGAACGTCTCCCGGGAGAAGTCCAGCAGGTGGGCCAGACCCCGGGGCTCCGGCGGGCGCACCGCCAGCTCCGCGAACAGGTCGCCCACGATGCCGGAGCCGTCGCCGAGCGGATCGCCGAAACCGTCGGTGCCGACCAGCAGGACGCCGTCGGCGGGCAGGGTGTACGACAGCGGGCGGGACCGGGTCGACAGGCGCGGCAGCGCGACCACCGCGTTGCTGGTGATCTCGCCGGCGCCGCTGTCCTTGTCGCTCAGCAGCGGGTTGAAGCGGCCCTGGTGCAGGCACCACGCCGAGGAGTCACCGGCGCGCACCAGCGTGACGTGCATCCTGCCGTCCTCGGCCGGTTCGACCGTGCCCGCCACCAGGGTCGTCGCCAGGGTCCGGATCGCCTCCGCCAGGTCGCCCTCTTCCGGCTCCCGGCCGCGGGCCACCCGCATGAGCAGTTGGTACCGGGCCGCCTGCAGCACCCGGGTCCAGTCGGGGCCCGGTCTGTCCTCACCCAGCTGCACCAGCAGGTCGTTGACCGCCGTACGGCACACGAGCGCGGCACCCACGTGCGACTGCGCGGCCGCCGAGACACCGTCGGCCACGGCGAAGACGACCGTGGCCGACGGTTCGTGCCAGGCGACGACCACGTCGTCCTGCCGCGGCCGCCCGTCGAAACGGTGCTGGTCCCCTCGTACGGAGGCCAGCCGCACGGTCAGCTCCCGGCTCGACCACCCGTCGAAGAGGGTGTCCGGCCGATAGGGATCGCCGGGCGGCGGCTTGGGCTCCACGTGGGCAGCGGGCGTCCCCAGCACGACCCGCTGGTACCGGCTCGTGCCGCTCCGGGAGTCCGGCGCGGACCGGCCGGCCCCGGGCTCCGGCGTGCCCGGGGCCGCGTGCCGCGGTGCCGAACCGTGCCGCGGTGCCGGGGCGTGCCGCGGCGGAACGCCGGCCTGCCCGTCCACATGCGCGTGCCGCGGTGCCGGGGGGTGCTGCGGCGGAGCGACGCGCGGATCCCGCGCACCCTGCGGTTCCATGCCGTGGACCTGGTCGGCGCCTTGCTGCCGGGGGGACCGGGCCGATCCCCGTCCCGGGTCGAGGGACGTCGGGGGCTCCAGGTCCGGACCGTCGTATTCGGGGACGACGTAACCCTCGACCCGGTACTCGGGCACCACATACTCCGAGACGTACCCGGAGGGCGGTGACGTGCCGCCCCCACGCGGCGCAGGCGTGTGCCGGCCCCCGGCCTGACGCGGGTCGGGGGGGCGTCGGTCGGTGTCCCCGGCCGTGTCGGCGTCCGGGGACTCGGGCGTGGCCCGCTGCTCTTCTTCCCGGCTCTTGTTCCGCCGGAGGGGCAACCACCTGTCCACCGTCAGACCTCGTCGATCGCGAGCCGGAAGCCCTCCGGCTTCTCCACCGCGAGCTCAGCCGGCTGGCCGGCGGCCATGGCGCTGGCCGACTCGACCACGCTCTTGGTGAGCGCGGTGAAGAACTTGGCGATCGCGTCGCCGAGTTGGGCACCTGGGATCGATATGAACGCGAACTTGTGCTCGGTCGCCACGGCCAGGATCGTCTCGGCCCGCGCCCCGCCGATCCCGAAGGCGATGACATTGGGTGCCGCGCCGGTCACCTTGCGGTCGATGAGCCGGCCGTGCGTCTGGCGCCACTCCTCGCCGCAGGTCGGCTGGCCGTCGCTGAGGAAGAAGACCGCGGGGCGCAGCACCTTGTATCCCTGAGCCTTGAGCGTCTGCACGTCCTGTGGGATGCGCTCCAGCAGTGCGGCGAACGCCGCGTCGTAGTTCGTGCCGCCGCCCGCCGACAGCCGTGGTAGTTCGTTCTCGCTTCTCAGATCGGCCAGCACCAGGTGTTCCACGACGCTGTTGGAGAAGCCCAACACGGAGAAACGCACCTTGGCGGCGGCCATCGGCTCCCCCAGGAGCGCGACGTGCAACGACTTCATTCCTTCGTTGAGGTCGCCGACGTAGCTCGCCATGGAGCCCGATTCGTCGGCGAGGACGTACACGGGCAACAGCTGCCCGAGCATCTCGGCCATCCCTTTCTCCCCTTTCGCTGTTCAGCCGCTCTACTGCTCCTGCGTGACGGGCCGAAGGCCCTGCGGGCAGTCGAGTCTCAACTCCATACCGCCCGCGATCGCGCTCCGGCCGAGATGCAGCAGCGTCTGCTGCAGCAGGACGGAGAACTGCACCGCCGACTGCGCGAGATCCGCGCCCTCGACGGCGACGACGCCGAGCTCGGGCCGGGAGGCGAGGCGCTGTACGACCCGGACCCGGTCCGCTCCGATGCCGCACGCCACGACGTGCGGAAAGTACTTGTGCGCCATCAACTCGGCATGCACCGAGGGCCACTCGGTGTCGTCCTCGGCCTGGCCCACGGCCAGGAAGAACACGACGGGCCGCAGCACCCGGGGCACCTGCTCCTTCAGCCGTTCCGTCTCCAACGGCACCAGGTCCAGCAGCCGCCGCAGCACCGGCCGGTAGCGGCAGCCCGGCGATGTGTTCAGTCCCGGGACGCCGGTGCGCCAGGAGACCTCGGTGAGCGGCAGCACCACGTCGGCGCCGTCGGCGTAGGTGATCACCGAGAGCCGGACGGCGGCGGCCACGTCGGGGCTGTTGGCCAGCAGCGTCTGCACCGAGCGCAACGCGTTGCCCAGGTCGGTGACGCAGCCGGCCGCCGCCTGCGAGGTGTCCAGGACGACGTACACCGGGACCAGTCCGCTCGTGGGTGCGACGGCGGGCGCCGGAGTACTACCGCCCCACTGCACGGGTCCGCCCTGCGCCGCCGCGGGCGCGGACGCCGCGTAGTACGGGTCACCGGGTGTCGCACCGGAGCTGAAGGAGGCCGCCTGCCCGGCGTCTGGCCGCTCCAGTACACCCCCGACTCCGGTGCCGGGCGTGCTCGGACCGAGCACACCCTTGCGCAGGCCGGGCAGGTCGACCTCGCGTACGACGCCCTGCTCGATGAGGTACTTGACCATCTCGGCGTGCCGCTGGTCCCGGATCTCGTGCTGGGTGGCCTCGGCCTCCCGGACCCGCGCCAGCAGTTCCAGGGCGTGCACGGTCTCCTCGGGGTGGCGGACCAGGTGCTCGCGGATCAGGTTGTCGAAGTCGAGCCGCGTGCTCTCCAGCACGGCCCGCTCCTCCGCCTGGCGGCGCCGGCGGCCGGCCGCCCTGATGTCCTCGATGTCCTCGTCGGAGTAGGTCTCCGAGCGTCTGGCCTCGTGAGTGTGCACACCGAGTTTGGCCCGGCGCCGCGCCTCCTCCAGCTCCTGGATGTGCCGGGCGGCAGCCTCGTCGGGCTCCACCTGGACCTTGCAGTAGTAGATGGTGATGCCCTCGGGAAGCCGGATCTCCCGGTCCAGCTCCTGGTTGACGGCCAGCTGCGCCGCCATGGCCTCGGTGATCGCGAACCGCGCGGCCTGCAGCCGGACGCGGTCGGTGAGGTATCCGTAGACAACCGTCAACGCGTCTCGTACGTTCCTGGCCACCACCATCGCCGGGTCGTGCACCCTGAACCCGATGTCGATCGTGGCATGGAAGCGGTGTCCACCGTCCTTGCAGGTCAGCGGGGTCTTGCTGACGGACGCCTGACGTCTGTGGTCGCTGAGGTCAACGACATAGCAGGGCCGGTTCTTGCCGAACCAGCGCTGCCCGAAGGTGCGGACGGTCTCGACCTCGAAGGGCCCGCCCTCCACGGGGTAGACGATCGACACCGAGGGCGGCAGGTTGAGCAGTTCGCCCACCCGGCTGCGGGATATCACCCGCTCGTTGAGAATCAGTGAGACGGTCATCCTCACACCCCTTCCAGGTCGAGCTGCGCGTGCACCACGGCCGCCGTCCGGGGCAGCCCGACGATCCGGTCCGGCTGGACCCAGTCGTCGGCGCAGGAGCGCAGGATCCGGCCCGAACGCTGATCGCCGTGGGCGATGGCGCCGACCAGCAGCCGTAACATCTCGCGGAGTTCGGAGTCCCGTTCGGCCAGCTTCGCCCAGTCCCCGACGACCTGTTCCGCCTCGTCGTGGAAGAAGGACTCGTTCAGTGCGGCACGCCACAACCACACGAAGGAGTCGCGCAGTTCGGGCCGTCGGTGCGCCAGGTACAGCAGCGTCGGCCACTCGGGCACCGCCGCTCCCGGTTCGACGTCCTTCGTCTCGACGACCACCTGGGCCGCGACGATCAGGAAGGCGAGCACCGCCGCCCGGCCGGCGCGGTGGTCGCCGGCCCTGTCCCGCAGCATGGGCAGCACCGAGCCGGCCGTGTCGGGATCGTCGGCGACCAGATCGGCCAGCGCGCAGCCGGCGGACACCGCCACCGTCACGTTGTCCACCGTGAACAGCCGGGCGAGTTCCTCCACGGGGCGTCCCGACACCGCGCCCAACCCGTGCACCCGGGCCGCGGCCGCCTGCACCTGGGGCCGCTCGTCGGCGTACCAGCCGCCCACCAGTGCGGTCGCCTGCTCCCGCACCCAGGGGTTCTGGCAGGCCACGGAGAGCGCATAGGCGACGGCGGTACGGCGCAGCGCGCTGTCACTGCGCGCCCAGGGCACCAGGACCCGGCGTTCGATGTACCCGTAGGACTCGGCGGCCAGCACCCCGAGCCCGGAGGCAGCCGCGTAGACGCGCACCTGCTCCGCCGGGTGCACCACCAACTCACCGAGCCAGTCCAGGAGTTCACCCTGGATCTCGTACTGGGTCCAGGCCTGCAGGATCACCCGGCGCGCGTACCCGGGGTCCTTGTACTCGATGATCAACCCGGGCTCGCCGCCCGGCTTGTCCCGCTCCTGGGCACGCAGGTGCTGCAGCTGCCGCCGCCGGGGCGTCTCGAACAGGTCCCTGGACCGGACCGGGCGTCCGTCGGGCCCGGGCGCCCGGAGGTAGGGTCCGTCGTCCTCCAGCCGCTCGCGCAGGGAGCGGGCGGCCTGGGCGACGTCCTCCCGTGACAGGCCGTTGAGCACCGCCAGGGCGAGGGCGAAGCTGCGCGCGCCGGTGTCCTTCAGGCCCTCGGCCCAGATCTCGAAGTCCTCCGCCTCCAGCCGGGCCCGGTGTTCACGCAGCCGGTCCAGGTCGACGCCGCCGTGCAGGTCGTACTGCTCGATCATCACGGCGGCGAGATCCCCGGACTGCCGACAGGCTGGGACGCCGCCCACCAGCTCGGCGATCATGTCGCGCACGTCCTCGCGCGCCAGCAGCCGGTCCGCGTTGCGCTCCCCCAGCCGCCAGCGCAGATGCGCGCGCACGACCTCCAGGGGCTGCGGGGCATCCGTCAGGTTCTTCACACCGGCCAGCAGTTCGCCGTCAGCGAGCTCGCCGGCCGCCACCGTGACGACCATCCACGCGTCCGCCTGGGACAGCGCGCCCTGCACCTTCTCGTACGTTTCCCGGCCGAGGTTTCCGATGTCCTCGGGCCGCTCCAGCAGGAAGCCGGCGCCGCGCTCGATGGCCCCGCTGCCGTTCTCCAACTGTTCGGCCAGAGAGGCGAAGTCGACCCCGCTGTCCAGGTGGTAGACCGCACCCCGGCACGCGCCGAGCAGCAGCCTTACGGCCATCGCGGACTTGCCGTACCCGGCCGCCGAGCGCAGGATCAGCAGCCGCTGTCTGGTGAGCGCGTCGCGGGCGTCGGGCAGGTCGGCGGTCGCGCAGTAGGCGAACCGGACCCGCTCCGCGATGAGCGGGGACAGCACCCGCAGCCTGCGTCTGTGCCCGCCGAGCACCACCACGTACTTGTCGCCGCCGACCATGTCACCCTCGACGTTGGCGACGGCGTTCTGCAGCAGTCCCCGGCGCTGCGATCCCTGCCCCAGCTGACCGGTCGCCTCGTAGGACTCCGCGCCGGGTCCGGACTGGGGAGGCGGCGGAGCCTCCTCCCCGGCCTCGCCCCCGGCGATCGGCTGAGCCCGGGGCGGGCCGTCCTGTCCGTCCTTCGCCGGCTCCTGGCCGGCACCTGGGGCGAACGGTTCGGACGCGCCGCCCTCCGTGGATCCCCCCGACCCGGCCGCCGGCCGGCTCCCCCCTGGATCACCGCCGGCCGGAGGTCCCCCCGCCGCGGCCGCCGTCACAGCCGCACGTTCCCTGTGTTGTGGACGGTCACCTGCTTGGCCCCGGCGACCTGGTCGCCCTGCACGGTCTGCGCGTGCTGCACGACGGAGGGCCGCCCGGCGGCCGTGCTCTGCCGCCCGTCCGTGGCGGGCGGCGGCTCCCGGTCGCAGGGCGGCTCGGGGCCCGACTCGGGCAGCCCCGGAGGGGCCGGGTAGCCGGGGACGGTGATCCAGGTACTGATCGTCTCCCCGTGCTTGGTGGTGAGGCCGACCGGCAGATAGGCCGCGGGATCGATCCCCCGGTAGCCGTGCCGGATCACCGCGCGATGGACCTCGTCCGAGACGGCGAACGCCATCCGCGCCGACGGGGCGGAGGCGAGGACGTCGCGCAGCGGCTGGGCGTCGACGATCCGGCAGGTGTTGTTCACCGCGTCGCCCGACCAACCGTGCTCGTCGCTTGCCGCCAGACCCTGGTGCAGTGCCATCCGCAGCCGGACCGCGTGATCCTCGTTGGCCTCCTGGGCGTATTCACCGAGCCCCTCGTCGAGCTCGCGCACGAACGGCCCGGCGATCAGCACGGGTGACACGGACGACCGGATGAGCATGAGCACGCCGTCGCCGCGGTCCTCGGACACGGTGTCCGCCGCCGCGAGCCCGGCGCGCTCCATCGCGCCGCCGAGAACGCGGTACATCGCGGCCCGAACTCGTCGCTGCACAGGGTCTCGGCGCGGACTGAAGTTCTCGATGTCCAGCGCGATGATCCAGTGATGCTTGGCTTCCCCTGACATGGGTGGACCTCCCCCGTGCTCCCCGCAAAGGTGCTGCCGAACGATCGGCTCCACCAGTAGACGGCATCCGGAGAGAGCCAGTCCACGCCATTTGACTTACTCGCGAGATTGGCCGGAAACCTTCTACGACAAGGGTTCGGAGCGAGGTCCGCCGCACCCCACGAAGGGCCGACTCGGTCCATCTGAGACAGGCCCGTGAACAAACCGACGTCGGGAGCAGGCGGGAATCGGCGAGGTGACGCGCACGGCCGGGACCTCCTGGTGGCGACTCGAACGTCGGTGGAGGCGTCGGCGCCGTAGCCGTGACGGCAGCGATCAAAAGTGTCTGCGAGAAGCCGCACCGGCGCGGAGCCGTGGTCCACACGGGGTCCACCGGCTCCACTCTGCTGCCCAAGGGCATCCACTCCGGGGGGACCGATGCTGCCGGCTTCTCCGGACATGCGACACACGGCGCCTACGCCCGCCGGATGGGGCTGTCCGGATCAGCCGGCAGCCGGGACGTCGATGATGTGGCCGTCCTTGTCGAGTGTGTGGGTGTCCCAGTACTTGTCCCACTTGTCGTCGACCTGCTGCGGCACCTTGCCCTCCGGGTATCTCACGAATCCCGACGGAGGCTCTGTCTTGTCCGACACACAGGCGGAACCTGTACCGCCCACGGACAGGACGGGGTACTCGCCGCTGCTGCAGACGTCCTCCTTGTACGCGACACCGGCGCATCCGGTAAGTGCCACCACGGCCGCCGCGCTGGCGAGAGCGGCGGCGGCGAGGCGGACCCTTCCGGGCCACACAACGGTGGTAGGGCGGCTCGTCCTGCGAGGCGTGTTCATGACCCCCTCCAGTCATTCGGTGTGCCCCCGATCCTCGCCGCCGCACGGCTGCCGTGCCCTGAGTACACGTGCTCAGATACGCCCGCGATGATGCTCGACATGCCTGTGATCGTGCATAGTTCATTGAAGCTGCGCCATCTTGAAGTGGCTGGTCAGGGTGCTGGTGGTGTCGTTTCGGGGTGCTCGTGCTGGTCGTGGGCGGCAGTCTGGCGTGTAGATCGTCCGGCGGGGTGGTTTGCCGATGAGTTGACCGTCCTCGAACGGTCTACCCAGCGACACGCCCGTTCTCGACAGGAGTGCGATGTCCACTATCCAGCCAGTGATCGTGACTGCCGACCAGGACGTTCTGCTCGGCTTCTATACGAAATTGTTCGGCGCTGAGGAGATCTTCCGAGTGCCAGCGGAAGGCCCGGCTTTCTACCTCGGCTTGCGCATCGGCGACACCGACCTCGGGCTGGTGGCCAAGGCGAACCCGGGGACTGGAGCGGCGCCGCGGATCCTGCTCAGCATCGCTGTCGACGACGTCGACGAGACGCTCGGCCGGGTGACGGCGCTGGGCGGCTCGGTCCGCAGTGGCCCCAACGACATGCCGTGGGGACAGCGCGTCGCCCACATCCAAGACCCCGACGGCAACCCCGTGAACCTCACCCAGCCGATCCCGGCCCGCTGACGCTGTTCCGCGGTGCTTGTGCTGGTCGTGGGCTGCCTGCGGTAGAGATCAATTTCCGGTAGTGGCCTCGAGGTTCGTCGGGACGAGCAGCGCGCGAAACAGGTGGGTGGCGCGCGCGGGGTCAGTACGGAGCTTGGCGAGGATCCTCCAGTTCTTCAGGTGGGCAAAGCCGCGTTCAACGGGGACGCGTCCGGCGGCCAGGACCCGGTCGGCCTCCTTCTCGGCGGGGGGTGAGCTCGCGGGCGCGGGTGGCCCTGAAGCCGGGGACGACCACGGGATCGTCCCCGTCGTCGTCCAGGCCGAGGAAGCCGAGGCCGGCCAGGGCACCGAGGCCGGCAGCACGCAGGCGGGCCCGGACGCGGGTCGCGGCGGGCGGCGGTGATGTCGTGGGTGCGGCCGGGCCGGGCGGCCGATATCCACACCAGACGGCCCCGCTCGTCGGTCAGCGCGAGGACGAGCAGGCCGTGGCGGCGATGCTTGCCGGAGTAGTTCGGGCGGTTCGCCTCTCCGGTACGGCGCTGGGTGGGAATGAGGGTGCCGTCGGTCAGGACGCCCCCGCCGCCCCGCGGGGCGATCTTCTTCAAGGCGCGATCCAGGCGAGGGGCCTTCGCGGCCAGCAGGTGGATCAGCTCGTCGCGCCAGCGCCGGATGGTGGTGGCGGAGATGTCATTGCCGCCGGCCATGTCGGCCAGGCGCTGATCGTGCCGCAGCACGGCCAAGACGATCACCGCGATCTTCCCGGGCGGCAGCGCCCGCCACCTCGACCGTATCGCTTTGAGACGGCGTCGCAGTAGGTCGGCGAGGTAGTTCAGGTGCGCGTGGACAGCGGCAGGCGGCACTGGTAGACCAGGGACACGCTGTCCCCGGCGTGCTGTTGAGTCGGCACGGAGCGCGGTGCTGGTGTTGCCACCGGTCCGTTTCTCCGTGCCGCTCGCCGAACCCGGCGTACCCGTCTCCGAGTACCGGGCTCTCCACGGACTCAGCCGTTCAGGCGTGGTTGAGACGTGTCCAGGGGTTGGGGATCCTGTTGCCTCTGTAGCGGTAGCGGGTGACCGTCACCGCCTGGAGGTCGAACAATTCGATCCCATCAGCCGAGGGCCTTTGCCACCGTCCGTTGTGGTCGGTGAGGCGTCGGCGGACGTCCTTCCACTTCCAGCGGTGCAGCGCCATCCACCAGCTGATCACCCGGTGCCACGTGAAGCTGGCCAGGGAACTCAAGGTGGCTTTGCAGACTGCGTGCTTGAAGTAGTTGGCCCAGCCGCGCATGATCTGGTTGAGCCTGATCAACACGTCCCTGGGGTTGTGCTGCGACGTTCTGTTCGTCAGGGCACGGATCTTGTCCTTCAACTGCCGGATGGGCCGGTCAGCGATGAAGGTGTAGACGTACCACTTGTCCGTTCCTCGCTTGCGGCGCCACTGGATGCGGAACCCCAGGAAGTCGAACCCGTCCGCCATGTGCACCACCTGTGTCTTTGCCTCGGAGAGGCGAAGACCGAGCGGTTGCAACATCTCGGAGATATCCTCGCGCAGCGCCTCGACGTCGTCGCGCTCGCCGTCGACCAGAACCACGAAGTCGTCCGCGTAGCGGACGATGCGCCAGTTCGGATGTCCGGCAGCACGGCGACGTTTGCGCAGGTTGCCGGTGGCCATCTCCCCGCCCGGCTCCCACGGCCTGGTGAAGTGCTCATCGAACGCCGACAGGGCGATGTTCGCCAGAAGCGGGGAGAGGATGCCGCCTTGCGGGGTGCCGGTGAGGGTGTCCTCGCGGTTGTTGTCCTCGGTAAGGACGCCGGCCTTGAGGAACGCCTTGACCAGCCGCAGCACGCGCTTGTCCTTGACTCGCGCTCGCACCCGGTCCATCAGGGCCGTGTGGTCGATCGAGTCGAAGCACGCCTCGATGTCCGCGTCCAGGACCCAGCGGTAGCCGTGGGTGCCAGAGAAGTGGATCTCGGCGATCGCGTCATGTGCCCGCCGCAGAGGCCGGAAGCCGTAGGAGACCGGCTTGAAGTCGGCCTCGAAGATCGGCTCCAGCACCAGCTTGAGGGCTGCCTGGACCACGCGGTCGGCGATGGTCGGAATGCCTAGGCTTCTGACCTTGCCCGAACCACCCGGTTTGGGGATCTTACGCTCGCGTACCGGCAGCGGGCGAAACTCACCCGATTTCAGTACATGACGAAGATCCTCCAGGAACCCGTAGGGGCCAATCTTGCGCTCGACGTTGACGGCGGTGAGGCCGTCCACCCCGGGTGTTTTGGCCCCTTTGTTTCCCGCGACCCGTTCGAACGCCACCAGTAGCGTCGCCGGGTCGCACACGAGGTTGAACAGATCGTCGAACCTGCGGCCCTCATCGGCCGCCGCCCAACGGTGAAGTTTGGTCTGCATCCCCGATACCCGCTGGTGAGACCCCATGGGGGCCTCTGGTGCACCGCTGTTCAGCGGCGCGTCTTTCGGCATTGCAGCCTCCTTCCCTTCTCGATTCCGCTGCCGCCCTTCCCCATGTGCCAGGCTCTCCCCGGCTCGGAGTACTACGGCGGCTCCGCCCTGTCCCGGCCCGGTCGGCCGACGGTGGGCCCAGCCTGCGACCGCACTGGAGGCGTTGTCCCAGGTCAGGACCGGAACAGTTCCCGTGTTCACGTGTCGTTCGATCGACGGAGTAGGAGCCCGGCTATACCCCCGCGGCATCGCCACGACTACCCCGCAGCACTTCGTCGTGGCCTCCCCGGACGGCACATAGCAACCGCCCGGGAAGTTCCCCGCCCCCAAAGCAAGGCAGGGACTCACCGCATCCAGCCCAGATCCGCCAGGTTCGAGCTGGTGACGAGTAAGGAGGCGTCAACGCCGGTTCCTCGCGTACTCCTTTCCGTCTCGCTTGCCGGACCCGCACCATCTGGCAGTGCTGATACGTCCCGGCTTTGTCAGGGCCGCTTGCCACCCTTCCCGGCACCTCCCGGGTCGGGCTGCCCTCAGCTTCAACCGCCCCGCTGCGACAGAGCGGCGGTGGCGTCCTTTCATCGCCACTCGAACAACTCGCGCTTCACGGCGCACCTTTGGTTTTCGTCACACAATTCCGACAGCCGCCGGGGGCACCTTGGTTACGCCCCGATCGCGTGCGGACCGTTCACCAGCGGGTGGTGAACTTCCCGTCGGGTCGTTTGTGCAGCCAGCCGCGGTCGGCCAGCTTCGTGAGCTTCCCGCGCAACGGCTCCGGCTTGCCCCGTGTCCCGGTGACCAAGCCCAGCACCTCGCCGATCTGCCGGGTGGAGACCGGGCCGGCGGCCTGCCGCACCGCGGTCAGGATGCGCTGGTACTCCGCCGGCAGTGCGGACTCAGCCACCCCCGGCCCACGGTCCGGGACCAGCCGCACAGCCCGACCTGCCACCTGGACCGGCGACCCGGCCTCCGTGCGCTCGTCGGCGAGCTGCTCGCTCATCCGCTGCCACACCCGCTCGGCCACGGCCGGCCCATCGCGCTCAGCTCGTACCTCCGACAGCTGCTTGACCAGCTGCTCTTCGAGCCGTCCAGCTCCGCACGCCGCGCGGCGATCCGCTCCAACACCTCGGGATCCATCATGGGCCGGAGCGCAGAAGCGGCACCCGCGACGACGGACGGGAATCCACAAACCCACTCCTGCCAGACGATCTACACCCCAGACTGCCGCCCACGACCCGCACGAGCACCCCGAAACGACATCACACCAGCACCCTGACCAGCCACTTCAAGATGGCGCAGCTTCACTGATGTCGGGTGCTGTCCCCAGTCGCCGTCGACAGCGCCGGACGCGACGGGCCTTTGTGTGCCGCCGTTGCCGCCAGAGGTGCCGTCAAGAATGGGTGTCCTGAGATGCCCGACGTCCGATGCACGGGACACCCGCGCCTTTGCCGAGCATCTCCTGACCGTCTGGTGCTGTGCCCGCACCCGCCGAGAGTAGGTCAGGGCTCGCCCGCCCACACGACCTTCTGGTCCGTAGGATCGTGCAGCTTGCCCTGAGGGGTGCCAACGGCCCCCTACTCCGATTGCCCAGCCGGCGATCACGGACTCCGTATGCCGTCGTTGCGCTCGGTTGCTAGCTTCCGTCCCCGTGACGGAGCACCAGGACGAGACCAGGGCGGCCTACGACGGGGTCGTCGAGCTGTATGCGTCAATGTTCGCTGATCGGTTGGAGACGCAGCCGTTCTCGCGGAACATGATCGGCACCTTCGCCGAGTTGGTGCGCGGGACGGGGAACCCGCGAGCAGCCGATGTCGGGTGCGGGCCTGGACATCTGACGGCCATGCTGCACGACCTGGGGTTGGACGCCTTCGGGCTCGACCTCTCCCCGGGCATGGTCGAACATGCCCGGCGGGCCCACCCGGCGCTGCGGTTTGACGAGGCACGGATGGAGGCCCTGCCGATCGAGGACGGCGCACTCGGCGGTGTGCTGGCCCACTATTCGATGATCCATACCCCGCCCGAGGAATTGCCAGCGCTACTCGCCGAGCAGGTACGTGTCCTGGCACCAGGGGGCCTGCTCCTGGTCTCGTTCTTCGCGACCGACGGACCGGAGCCGGTCCGCTTCGACCACAAGGTGACGCGCGCCTACAGCTGGCCGGTGGACCGGTTCGCCGAGCTGCTGGCCAAGGCCGGGCTTGTCACGTTCGCGCGGCTGCTCCACGACCCGGCATCCGAGCGGGGCTTCCTCGACGCCCACTTGCTGGCCCGCCTCCGCCAGAGCGTGCGCGCTGACCAGCGGGTTCCTGGCCCCGGTCCGCCGGTTCTTGGTCCACGTCTGGTCCACGTCTGGTCCACACGCACCGATCCACAACGCGACAGGGCCGGATGAAGGCGAGACAGGCCCGATGCAGAAGGGGTGCCCCTCGATGAGGGGCACCCCTTCTGACCAGCACGTCTATGACCTGCGGAGGCGGTGGGATTTGAACCCACGGTGACATCGCTGCCACGACGGTTTTCAAGACCGTTCCCTTCGGCCGCTCGGGCACACCTCCCCGCACCGCCCACCAGGGGCGGAGCGGCTACAGCCTACCGGCCCCGCGGCGTGGGCGGGTGCCGAGTCCGGTTGGCGTCCGGGGTGAGAGCGGGCCCGGTGGCCGCGGGGAGTGGGGCCCTGCCGCGCCCGGGCCCGGGGCCCCGACGGTCACCGGGTCAGCTGTCGCGGTGCGGGCGCCCACCTCGCGGCGCGGGCGCCCAGGCGCAGGTCAGCTGTCGCCGGAGCGGGCGCCCAGGGTCAGCTGGACCGTGTGGCTCTTGCCGTTGCGTTCGTAGGTGAGGGTGACCTTGTCGCCGGGCTTGTGGGTCCAGATCTCGCCGATCAGGGTGGGGCCGGAGTCGATCACGTGGTCGTCGAGCTGGGTGATGACGTCCCCGGGCTTGAGGCCGGCCTGGGCGGCGGGACCACCGGGCTCGACGGCGGCCGAGCCGCCGGCGCCCTGGTCGGTGATCTTCGCGCCGTCGGTGGTGTTCTCCAGGGAGACCGAGGCGCCGATCCGGGCGTAGACGGGTTTGCCCGTCTTGATCAGCTGCTGGGCGACGTACTTGGCCTGGTTGATCGGGATGGCGAAGCCGAGGCCGATGGAGCCGGACTGGCCGGACCCGCCCAGGCCGCCGCCGCTGGTGGACTGGATGGCGGAGTTGATGCCGATGACGTTGCCCTGGGCATCGAGGAGGGGGCCGCCGGAGTTGCCCGGGTTGATCGAGGCGTCCGTCTGCAGCGCGCTCATGTAGGAGGCCTGGCTGCCACGGCCGTCGCTGGAGGCGACCGGGCGGTTCTTGGCGGAGATGATGCCGGTCGTCACCGTGTTGGACAGGCCGAAGGGGGCGCCGATCGCGATCGTGGTGTCGCCGACCGCCACCTCGTCGGAGTTGCCGAGGGGCAGCGGCTTGAGGTCGGACGGCGCGTTCTTCAGCTTGATGACCGCGACGTCGTAGCCCTGGGCGTGGCCGACCACCGTGGCGTCGTACTTCTTGCCGTCGGGGAAGGTCGCCGTCAGGGTGCCGCCGTCGACGGCGTCCGCGACCACGTGGTTGTTGGTGACGATGTGGCCCTGGGTGTCGAAGACGAAGCCGGTACCGGTGCCGCCCTCGCCGTTGGTGGACTCGGCCTCGATGGTGACCGTGCTGGGCAGCGCCTTCGCGGCGACGGAGGCGACCGTGCCGGGGTCGCGCTTGACGTCGCCGCCGCTGGTGGAGGCGGACACGGTCGTCGAGCCGTTGCCGTCGTTGCCCTTGGCCAGCTGGTAGCCGATGCCGCCGCCCACTCCGCCGGCGATCAGCGCGGCCACCAGGACGGCCGCGACGAGTCCGCCGCGGCCCGGCTTCTTCGGCGCGGGCTGCTGCTGGTAGGACGCGCCCCAGCCGGCGCCCGAGCCGGCGCCGCCGTCGGCGTACCCGGGCAGGGTGGGGGGCGGCGGGGGCGGCCACCCGGCGTGCGGGGCGGAGGAGGGGGCGGGAGCCGCACCCGGGGCCGAGGGGTCCCCGGCGGGGTGCTGCGGGTCGGTGCCGCCCTGGGCCGACGCGTAGGGCGCGGCCGGCCGGGCGTGATGGGGCGGCTGTTCCTGGTGACCCGCGGGGACGGCCGGTGGCTGGGCGGTGGCGGCGCCGCTCTCCGGTGCGGGCTGCGGCGTGTGCTCAGGGGCGGCGGGGTGCGAGGGAGTTGCGGGAGACGCCACCGGCACAGGGGGTGCAGACGGGGCCGGGGGTACCTCGGTGCCCTCGTTCTCGGTGCTCACAGCTCTTCTCCTCGATCCACGGCTGTCGTTGTTGTCGTTGTTGTCGTTGTCGGTCGCACTCGGTCGCGCCCGTTCGCGTTGCTGCCGTCCCGGCGCACGGTCGGTGTGCGAGTGCTCATGCGCGCCGTCGGCGGATGCTCGCCGACGGCAGGTGTATGCCGTCAGCTTTTCCCACGGGCCGTCAGAGCACCATAAGCGGTGCCTGTGGGTCCGCGGCCACTCTTTATAGAGGAAATTCCCGGCAAACTGGACGCACGCGCGGAGTGTCGCCGCCACCTGCCGGCACCCTCGACCCGACACCTGCCCCGTCGCGGTGGCACCATGACGCGGTGACCCACGCACGACAGCACCACATCCAGGTCGTCGCCCATCGCGGCGCCTCCGAGGACGCCCCCGAGCACACCCTCGCCGCCTACCGGAAGGCGATGGAGGACGGGGCGGACGCCCTGGAATGCGATGTGCGGCTGACCGCGGACGGCCACCTGGTGTGTGTGCACGACCGCCGTGTCAACCGTACGTCCAACGGCCGCGGAGCAGTCTCGGCACTGGAGCTCGCCGACCTCGCCGCGCTCGACTTCGGCTCCTGGAAGACCCGCGAAGCCTGGCGCGGCCGGGACGAGGAACCCGACTGGGAGCACCGCCCCGAGGACCTGGAGGCGACGTCCGTCCTCACCCTGGAGCGGCTCCTGGAACTCGTCGCCGACTCCGGGCGCCGCGTGGAGCTGGCCATCGAGACCAAGCACCCCACCCGCTGGGCGGGCCAGGTCGAGGAACGGCTCCTCGTCCTGCTGAAGCGGTTCGGGCTCGACTCCCCGGCCTCGGCCGCCGAGTCACCGGTGCGGATCATGAGCTTCTCGGCCCGGTCGCTGCACCGCGTACGGGCCGCCTCGCCGACGCTGCCGACGGTGTACCTGATGCAGTTCGTCTCGCCGCGGCTGCGCGACGGGCGGCTGCCGGTCGGCGTCCGGATCGCGGGCCCCTCGATCCGGATCGTGCGCAACCACCCGGCGTACGTGGAGCGCCTGAAGAAGGCCGGCCACCGGGTGCACGTGTGGACCGTCAACGACGCCGAGGACGTGGATCTCTGCGCCGACCTGGGGGTCGACGCCATCATCACCAACCGCCCGCGGGCGGTGCTGCACCGGCTCGGCCGCTGAGCGACACCGCCCGCAGGGCGGCGGCCGTCACGGGCCCACGCCTCTGACGGCCACCACATGACGGCGCGCCCGAGGCGGGCCGGCAGAACTCCACACCACGCACCGGAACCGCCGTGACCGGCGACGGAGGGCGCCGCAGGGCGCCGCAGGGCGACAGAAGGCGACGGACCGATCACGGGGAGTGCTCCGGCGCGTTCGGAAGGGGGGCGATCGGGGCGAGTGCGTCACCGGAAGAGGATTGGCCGGTTTCCGGTACAGGCCAATGGGGCATCCACACCGTGGCGTGGGGCGAAGGAGGTCTCGGGGGTGGCGTTGGTGGTGGCACAGGAGGTGCCCACGTCGTCGAGCATGGCCGTGCCCCATGGCCCTGCGGGCGTGGGGGAGGCACGGCACCGGATGCGCGAGCAGCTGCGCAGGTACGGCGTGGCGGAATCGGTCGTCGACGATGCCGTGCTGATCCTTTCCGAGCTCTTGAGCAATGCGTGCAAACACGGCCGTCCGCTGGGCGACGCCTTCGCCGGGGACGGCGACGTGCGGGCCGCCTGGCGCGTGGACCCGACCGGCAGACTCGTCGTCGAGGTGACCGACGGCGGCGGTCCGACCCGTCCGGCCCCGGCCACCCCGTCGGTGACCGCGCACGGCGGTCGCGGGCTCAGCATCGTGACGGCGCTGGCCGACGACTGGGGTGTGCGGGACGACATCCACGGCGAGGTCACGGTGTGGGTCGTCGTCCACCAGGACGTGCACGACCCGGACGCGGGGCACCGGCGCCACGACTTCGCCGCCCGGGTGGCGGCCCCGTCCGTGGCGGCGATGCCGGACCTGGGCTTCGCCGACGCGTTCGACACCCTCGACTGAGCCGGCCCGGCGGCCCGCAGGAGGGCCCCGCTCCGTCCGCGCAGGACGGAGCACCCCGGGCGCGGGCCGGCGGACGGGCCCCGCCCGCCGACGACTGCCGGGTGTCCGCCGTTCCCGGCGTGGCGCGGGGCTGCGCCGCGGCCCTCCGTCGTCCGTGCGTCGTCCACGGGTTCCCGTCGGCCGTGGCCTGAACGGCTAGGCTCGCGCCGTATCAGACGAGCCGTAACCGGGAGACACGCACGATGGCCAAGAAGCGACCCCAGACGAAGGGCAGGCGCCCGCAGATCACGGAGGGAGAGATCCCGGTCGTCGGCGCCCGCGAGCCCTGCCCCTGCGGCAGCGGACGGCGTTACAAGGCCTGTCACGGACGGGCCGCCGCGCAGGCCGCGACCGAGCTGGTGCAGCGCCCCTTCGAGGGGCTGCCGGGCGAGTGCGACTGGGTGGCGCTGCGCGAGCTGGTCCCGGCCGCCACGGTCGAGCTGCCCCTGAAGGACGGCCTGCCGGAGGGCGTTCCGTCCGTGACGCTGGCCACCGTGCTGCCGATGGCCTGGCCCGCGCTGCGCCGCGACGACGGCTCGGTGCTGCTCGGCCTGCAGAACGACACGGCGTCCGGCGACATCAGCCGCGACCTCGCCGACACCCTGCGGCGCGCCCTGGAGGCGGAGCCGGGCAGCCCGGTGCAGGGCCGCCGCGCCCCGGCCGACGGGCCGCGGCTGCAGGACGTGCTGGACGCCGGCGCCGCGTTCGAGCCGGTGGTGCACAGCGGCTTCGAGTTCTGGGTGCCGGACGCGGAGAACGCCACGCCCGACGTGGCCGCCTCCCTGGAGCGGGCCAACGCCGCGGCCATCCCGACCGCGCGGCTGACCGGCGTGGACGCGGCCTACTGGTGCCGGACCCCGGAGAAGAACCACCTGCGCTGGGTCATGCCGTACCCGGAGGAGCAGCTTCTGGACGCCCTGGCGCGGCTGCACGCGGCGGGCGCGTCGAGCCTCGGTGAGGGCACCCGCCTGGTGGGGTCCTTCCGCGCCCACGGTCTGCTCGTGCCGGTCTGGGACCTGCCCGTCTCGGTCGGTGCCGACGACATCGAGAAGCCGGCGGCCGAGTTCGCCGGGCGCCTGGCCGGTGCCCTGGCCGCGGACGCGCCGCTGACCGCGGAGGAGCGCCGTGCCCGTGGTGGACTCACCAACCGCCAGGTCACTCTCAGCTGACACACGGGGAACGCCTCGCCCGGGCTGACCGGCCGGTCAGCCCGTTCCGGCGCTGCGGAACGGGTGACACCTGTCACAACTCCCCTTGGTTTCAGGGGAGTCGGTGTCCGAAGAAGCCCTGTCCGGCCGTGTGGGACGGTGTCCGAATAGGCGGGGGAGACAGGAGATCGAATTTGCCTGGGGCCGATCTCTTGTTACCGTTCGAGTAGCCCGGTTGCTGGTGCATCCCCCGTCGCCAGCAACCGGGCCTCTTTCTTGCCCGCCTGGGTGTACAGAGCACCACCCGGAGTCAATTGCCCGTGTGCATCGGGGAATTGCTCCCCGACCGCAGCAGCAGCGGTCCGCCGCCGTCGGCCCGGGCGAACTCCGCGACCGCCGTGTACGCGTCCATCGCGCCCCGCGTCCGCTCCCTGGGCGTCTCGCACGTCCCCGGCTCGTCCTCGGAACCGATCCGGCAGTGCATCTGCATCGTGCGCCCCTGTGGCCCCATGAGGCTCAGGACGGCCTCCAGGTCACGGCCGGTGGCGTTGCGGAAGTAGGTTCGCGCCCAGGTCTCCTCACCCTGCGCCAGCACGCAGGTCTGCGCCTCGATGCCGCCCGGCGTGGAGAGTTCGGGACCGCAGCGCGCGGCGGTGGCCACCCCCAGGCCGAGCAGCAGGGGTGAGCCGGGCGTCCGGGCGGTGGGGGCCTTCCCGTCACCGGCGCCGGTGGCCGGGCCGCGCCCGGAGGCGGATCCGCTCCGGTCGCCGGAAGCCGGGCCGCTCCGGTCGCCGTAGGCGGCTTCGCGCGCCCCGGCGGGCGCGACCGTGCGCCCCTCGCCCTCGGGCTGCTCCGCGGAGGCCGCGGCCAGCGGCAGGGCGACGGCGCAGACCGCGAGGCCCCCGAGGGCGAGGAGACGAAGGTTCATGGCAAGGGAAGATAACGAGGCGAGACGCGGGACCCGTTCCGCGCGCGCCGGACACCCCTACAACTCGGGCGCGCTCACACCCGTACGAGTGAGGGCCTCGACCACCGCGTCCACCACGGCCTCCACGTCGGGCACCCACGGTGAGGCCGAGCCCGGCAGCGGCGCACGCTCCCAGCGGACGGCGCCCCGGCCGGTCTCGGACGGGGGCAGCGCGAGGTATCCGCCCTCGCCGTGGAAGCGGAGGGATCCGGGCACGAACTCCTTGGCGTACAGCAGTTCGCCCAACTGCTCCAGGGAGTAGGGGCGGACGAGGATCGACCAGCGGGCGGGCGAGGCGACGACCGGGCCCAGGCGGATGCCCATGCGGTCGAGGGCGGCGAGGGCATGGGCGGCCGGCAGGGCGGGCAGGCTGACGGCGCAGGGCGCGCGGCCTCCCCCGCTCCCGGCGCCGCCGGGGCCGAGGGCACCCCCGGTGGCCAGGATGATCGGCGCCGCGGGCCGGTTGGTCCACCACCAGCGCACCATGCGCTCGTCGGTGGTGGCGGCGAGGAGACCGGGCTCGAAGGGATGGGCACCGGGCACGGTGCACTCGGGGTCGGGACAGTCGCAGCGGGACCGCCCCTGGGGGTCGGCCGCCACACCCGGGAGCACGGGCCACCGCCACTCCGTCGCGAAGGTCAGGGCCGCGCTGATCAACTCAGGGCTCCCGTCCTTCCGCTGGGACAGACGCCTGCGTCGCCTTCCGAGGATCTCGCGCATGAGCGCTCGTTCCTTTCCGTTGCACGCCTGGCAACACCGTGGGCCACATCACACCATGTGTCGATCACTTCACTGTGCGTATCAGCTGGCGCATCACTCCCCGTGCGCACGGCAAGGGGAACCCCTCACGGGCGGAGCGTCAGCCGCTCCGTCCCTAGTGCGTCTAGCTCAAGCATGGGCGTGGCGTGGGGTGGCGAAGTATGGCGTTTTGCCGTCCCGCGTATTTCTCTCCGCCTCCGCCACGAGAGGATGGGGCACGGTCGTCGGTGGATAGGACGCCCGGTCCGGTCACCAGGTTCCAGGTGGCCCCAACCACCCCCGGCCCTTACCGAGTACGTACCCATCACGACCGCAGTGACGCTCTGTGGAGCGAGCCCAGTCGACCGCAATCACCCGTTACCCGAGGCAGTTTTAGGCCAACTTCACTATTCCGCAAGGGGTTACCCGCGGAAGCCGTCAAAAGCATCCCGGACCCCATGGACACCAGGAATCCCCGCAGGACAATGCTGGACATCCCCTCACGAGTGCGTGTACATGTGGAGACACTGCTAGCGGCGCAGAATGACATGGGGGTTTTGCGATGCTTTTGAGCAATCCGCACCGGTCGGAAAGCCGGACACCATGAACGCCCCTCACCCTTCCAAAGTGGCCGGAATCGACTCAACGGTTCCCGCGCCCGCCCACACTGTCGCGCCCGCGCCCGCAGGCTCCCCCGTTCCGCCGCCCCACGCCCCCGGCGCCCTGCTCCAGGACCGCCTCGCCGGCTGGGTCTCGGACCTCACGACCCTCCACGAACTCACCGAGCGCCTGGCCCGCACGGCCGGCCTCGACGAGGGGCTGAAGGAGTTGCTGGAAGCGGGAGCCTCCCTCGTCGGCGCCCGCCGCGGACTCGTCGTCCTGGAACCGGCCGACGGTCTCGGCCCCGACACCACCATCGGCCTCGGTCTGGGCCGCGCCGACCTCGGCCACATCGAGACCGTGCCGCGCAGCGCCCTGTCCTACGGCCGCATCCTGGACGGCCTGCCCGGCTGCGACGACGCAGTGGCCGAGCCGGACCTGCTCGCCGAGGACGGTCCGGACCCGCGCCACCGCGAGGTCGCCGCCCGCCTCGGCTACGCGGCCAGTTACGCCCTGCCGCTGGCCACCGAAGCCGACGGCCGGCTCGGCGCCGCCGTGTGGCTCTACGACGAGCCCGCCGAGCCCGACGAACGCCGGCAGCACCTGATCGGCCTGTACGCGCGCTACGCCGCCGAGCACCTCTCGCGCCTGCTGGAGGTCGAGCGCACGCGCGCGTCCATGGCCACCATGAGCGAGGAGCTGCTGCCCTCCCGGCTGCCGCGGGTCTCCGGCGTCCAGCTCGCCGCACGGCACCGCACCGGTCCGCGCGGCGGCGGCGACTGGTACGACGCGCTGCCGCTGCCGGACGCCGCGCTGGGCCTCGCCGTCGGCTCGGTCACCGGCGCCGGGCCGAGCGCCGTCGCCGCGATGGGCCGGTTGCGGGCGTCGCTGCGCGCGTACGCCGTCATGGAGGGCGAGGACCCGGTCGCCGTCCTGTCCGACCTGGAGCTGCTGTTGCGCCTGACCGAGCCCGCCCGCTCGGCCACCGCGCTGTTCGCCTACTGCGAGCCCGCCCTGCGCAAGGTCACCCTGGCGGGAGCCGGGCACTGCCCGCCGCTGCTCGTCGGTGAGCGCCGTACCGAGTTCGTGGAGACCTCCGTCTCCGCCCCGCTCGGCATGCTCGCCTGCTGGGAGGCGCCCAGCGTGGAGCTCACGGCGGAACCAGGCGAAACGGTGCTGCTGTACTCCGACGGCCTGCTGCACCGCACCGGTGACTCCGTCGACCGGGCCTTCTCCCGGCTGCACGCCGCGGCGGCCGCCGTCCCCAGGTCACTGCGCCACGACCCGGACGCGATCGCCGAGCACGTGCTGCGCACGGTCCTCCCGGACGGGCTGGACACGGCCGACTCCGAGGAGGACGTGGTGCTGCTGGCGGCGCGGTTCGAGTAGCCGTCCGGCGCCGTGGAGCAGCGCCCCGGTGTAACAGGTCCTTCGCCGCTGGGCCCCCTTACATGCGACCGTACGATGAGGGGACCTCCTGCTCGCACGAAACCGCGAGCAGGGGGCGGGTCCAGTGCCGTATCCAAGGAGGATGACCGTGGCGGAAGAGCTCCCGGAGACCCCGGAGATCTCTGAAGAAGAGCCCATCGAGCAGCGCAAGAACGGCCTCTACCCGGGCGTCTCCGACGAGCTGGCCGCGAGCATGCAGTCCGGCTGGGCGGACACCGAGCTGAGGGACCTGGAGCCGATCGCGCAGGCCGCCGAGACCGCCGCGCGCCGCGCCCGGCTGTCCGCCCGCTTCCCGGGCGAGCGGATCGTCGTCCCCGCGGGGAACCTGAAGACCCGCTCCAACGACACGGAGTACCCCTTCCGCGCCTCCGTCGAGTACGCCTACCTCACCGGCAACCAGACCGAGGACGGCGTCCTCGTCCTGGAGCCGAAGGGCGGGGGCCACCGCGCGACGATCTACCTCCTGCCCCGCTCCGACCGGGAGAACGGCGAGTTCTGGCTCTCCGGCCAGGGCGAGCTGTGGGTCGGGCGCCGCCACTCCCTCACCGAGGCGGAGAAGCTGTACGGCATCCCGGCCTCCGACGTGCGCGAGCTCGCCGACGCGCTGCGCGAGGCGACCGGCCCGGTCCGCGTGCTGCGCGGCTACGACGCCGGCGTCGAGGCCGCCCTCACCGACAAGGTCACCGCCGAGCGGGACGACGAGCTGCGCGTCTTCCTCTCCGAGATGCGCCTGGTCAAGGACGGCTTCGAGGTTGGCGAGCTGCAGAAGGCCGTCGACTCCACCGTGCGCGGCTTCGAGGACGTCGTGAAGGTCCTCGACAAGGCCGAGGCGACCAGCGAGCGCTACGTCGAGGGCACGTTCTTCCTCCGCGCGCGCGTGGAGGGCAACGACGTCGGCTACGGCACCATCGCCGCGGCCGGACCGCACGCCTGCACCCTGCACTGGGTGCGCAACGACGGCCCCGTGCGCTCCGGTGACCTGCTGTTGCTGGACGCCGGTGTGGAGACGCACACCTACTACACCGCGGACGTCACGCGCACGCTGCCGGTCAACGGCCGCTTCAGCGAGATCCAGAAGAGGATCTACGACGCCGTGCACGACGCGCAGGAGGCCGGCATCGCGGCGGTGAAGCCGGGTGCCAAGTACCGCGACTTCCACGACGCCGCGCAGCGGGTGCTCACCGAGCGTCTCGTCGAGTGGGGCCTGGTCGAAGGACCGGTCGAGCGGGTGCTGGAGCTGGGCCTGCAGCGCCGGTGGACGCTGCACGGCACCGGGCACATGCTCGGCATGGACGTCCACGACTGCGCCGCCGCGCGGACCGAGAGCTACGTGGAGGGCGTCCTGGAGCCGGGGATGTGCCTGACCGTCGAGCCGGGCCTGTACTTCCAGGCCGACGACCTGACGGTTCCGGAGGAGTACCGGGGCATCGGCGTCCGCATCGAGGACGACATCCTCGTCACGGAGGACGGCAACCGCAACCTGTCCGCCGCGCTGCCGCGGCGGTCGGACGAGGTCGAGGCCTGGATGGCCTCGCTCAGGGGCTGACACCGATCCGACGGCCGGGCGCCCTGGGGTGCCCGGCCGTCGTCGTGGTCCGCGGCGCCCGCCGCGGACCGGTCGTGTGTCCCCGCGCCACCCTGGGGCGGCGCGGTCACCGAGGGGGACGGGTGAACGACTTCTTGCGCGGCTGCGGTGTCGATCTGCACCTCGAAGCCGACGCCCGCGAAGGACGGCGGGCCGGACTGGAGCGGGCCCTGCGGGACGCCGTGCGCGACGGCCGGCTTGCGCCCGGTGGGCGGCTGCCCGCGACCCGGCGGCTGGCGGAGGAACTGGGGCTGGCGCGGAACACCGTGAAGGCCGCCTACGACCAGCTCGTCGCGGAGGGCTATCTGACCGCCCGGCAGGGATCGGGGACGCGGGTCGCCTCCCTGCCCGCGGTCGCCGCCGCGGTGCCCGGGTCGGCGGCACACGCGCGTGCCCCCCGCTTCGACCTGCGGCCCGGCAGCCCGGACGTCGGGGCGTTCCCGGCGGCGGCCTGGCTGCGGGCGCTGCGCCGGGCCGTCGCCACGGCGCCCTCACGTGCGTACGACTACGGCGATCCGCGCGGGCGCATCGAACTGCGGCGGGCGCTGTCGGCGTACCTCGGGCGTGCGCGGGGTGTCGTCGCGCCCCCGGAGCGGATCGTCGTCACCTCCGGGTACGTACAGGGGCTGGCCCTGCTGACGCGGGTGCTGGACGGTGCCGCCATCGCCCTGGAGGACCCCGGGCTGCCCTTCCACCGGGAGGTCGTGCGGCGCAACGGCGCGACGGTGGTACCGGTACCGGTCGACAAACGGGGCGCCCGCGCCGACGCCCTGGACGATGTCTCGGCCGTCGTCGTGACCCCGGCGCACCAGTACCCGACCGGCGTGACCCTGCACCCCGAGCGCCGGCGGGCGCTGACCGACTGGGCACGCGCGCGGGGCGGACTGATCGTCGAGGACGACTACGACGGCGAGTTCCGCTACGACCGGCAGCCCGTGGGCGCACTGCAGGGCATGGCTCCGGACCGGGTGGCGTACCTGGGGACCGCGTCCAAGACCCTCGGGCCCGGGCTGCGGCTGGGCTGGACGGTGTTGCCGCCGCACCTGGTCGACGCGGTCGCCGACGCCAAGCTGCACAGCGACCATCACACCGAGGCGATCGGCCAGTTGGCGCTCGCCGAGCTGATCGACAGCCACGCATACGACCGGCACGTGCGCGCCTGCCGGCTGCGCTACCGGCGCCGCCGGGACCAGCTGCTGGAGCGGCTGGGCGGCCGACGGGGTGTGCGGGGGGTCGCGGCCGGTCTGCACGCGCTGGTGGAGGTCGCCGACGAGCGGGAGGTACTGGCGCGGGCGGAGGCGGAAGGGCTGGCGGTGGGGGCCCTCGGGGAGCACTGGCACCTCCCGGGGGCTACGGCGGCTCCCGCCGCGGGCCGTGCGGGCGGCGCCGGCGCGGGTGGCACCGACCGGCCGCAGGGCATCGTCGTCGGGTACGGCACGCCCGGGGAGGGCGCGTACCCCGAGGCGCTCCGGGTGCTGGCGTCGGTGCTGGAGGGCGCCTGACCCGCGGGCACCGGCGGCGTGCCCCGAGGGGGCCGGCCCGGGCCGCACGTCGGCCGGCGCGGCACGGGTGGCGTGCCCGGGGCGGCGGGCGTGGCCGCCCCGCACGTGCGGAGTGCCGCGAGGCACGGGGACGGGCGGCGCTTCCCTGGTCCGGACCCGTGGGGACGTGGGGCGGGCGCCCCCCTGCTACACCGCCATCAGCGGAGCGTCCTCCCGCCACTTGAGGATCTTGTCGAAGCTCACGACGGCGCCGCCGCGGCCCGGCCGGGTGCCGATGTGGACGTGGTCGGTGAGCTGGCGGATGAGGTGGAGGCCCCGGCCGTGCTCGTCGTCCTCGTGCGCGGGGCGGGCGAGGGGCGTGCCCCCGGGGCGGGCGGTGCCGTGGGCCCGCGGGAGGTCGGGCGGGGCGAACCCCGGGCCGGAGTCGGTGACTTCGATGCGGCACTTCTCGCCGTCGAGGTAGGCGGTGACGTGATAGGCGCCCGCCAGGCCACCGGGCACGGTGCCGCCGCCGTGCTCGACGGCGTTGGCGCAGGCCTCGCTGAGGGCGACGGAGATGTCGTAGGAGATGTCCGGGTCGACGCCCGCGGTCTCCATGGCGCCGAGCAGCAGGCGCCGGGCCAGCGGCACGCTCGCGGCATCGCGCCGCAGATGGAGGGACCACCAGATGCTCATGCTCCAGCCTCCCGGCCGCGGCTCGACATACGGTTACGTATTGCCACCCGCGCCTGGCCGTAAGCC
The DNA here is from genome assembly GCF_022414535.1 of Streptomyces sp. MUM 2J. Taxonomy (GTDB): domain Bacteria; phylum Actinomycetota; class Actinomycetes; order Streptomycetales; family Streptomycetaceae; genus Streptomyces. Next base: position 107,882 of record NZ_JADWYM010000014.1, on the reverse strand, counting down.
CGGATTCGACGTGATCCCGCCCATATGGGGGATGCGTCGAGGGCGATAATCGGTGTATGTGAGACCGGGCACCCCAGGTGGGCACCAGCCGCACCAGAACATGATCTTCCGTTCGTACGGCACCTTGTGGACCTGCCGCCGGGGCGTGGGGCGGGCAGTGGGATGATGGGCCCGCCATGACTGCCCCTGCCTCGCGTCCCCACCCGCGTCCGGCACGCGCCGGACGCGATCTGCGCCTGCTGCGGGCCGCGGTGTTCTCCGCGGTCTGCGTCGCGCTGGCCGCCTCGGGGCACGTGCTGGCCTCCTGCGCCACGGTCCCGCTGTGGGCCCTGGGGGCGGGATTCCTGGGGGCGCTCGTGGTCGTGGTGCCGCTCACCGGGCGGGCGCGGTCGCTGCCCGGGATCGCGGCGCTGCTCGCGATCGGGCAGATCCTGCTGCACACCGTGTTCGGGCTGAGCCAGCAGACCGCCGGGGCGTCGGGCGCCTCGGCCGGTTCCGGCTCCGACGGCTCCCTGGTCGCGCAGGCCGCACGGCTGGTGTGCGGGGCCACCGCGTCGAGCATCAGCCCGGCCCGGGCCCAGCAGATCCTGGCCGACGCACACATCGCTCCGATCGGCTCCGCACGCCATCCCGCCGGGGCCGTGTCCACGGCCGCGGGCTGTATGTCGTCACTGCTGCCGTCCCTGCCGATGCTGCTCGGCCACGTCCTGGCCGCCCTCGCCGCCGGCTGGCTGCTGCGCCGCGGCGACCTGGCCGTGCTGCGGCTGGCCGACGTGGCGGCGCTGTCGGCGCACGAGGTCGCCGACGGGGCGCTCGTGCGGTCCCTGCGCGCGGCGCTCGCCCTGGTGCGCGCCCTGCTCGCCGGGCTGCCGGCCGCGCCGCAGCACGGCCCGCGCCTGCCGCGCACCGCTCTGCTCCCGCCGCGGATCCGGGCCACGGCGGAACTCCAGCACTCGGTGATCCGGCGCGGCCCGCCTGCCGCCGCGTTCGCCCTCGCCGCCTGACGCGACGCGACCACCGCGCTCCGAGAGAGCGTCCGGGAACTCCGAAGAGGACTCCAGGGGGCCGCCGCCGCTCGGCGGCCGTTCCCCACCGACTCGTTCGGACTCGAACCCACTCGAAGTGGAGTACTGCCTTCCATGAAGGTTTCCCGTATCGCCGCCTCCGGCGCCCTGGCCGCCACCGCCGTCCTCGCGCTGTCCTCCCCCGCCCTCGCGCACGTCTCCGTGCGTCCGGAGGGAACGGCCGCCAAGGGCGGCTACGCCGTCGTCGACTTCAAGGTGCCCAATGAGCGCGACAACGCCTCGACGACCAAGCTGGAGGTGACCTTCCCGACCGGCCACCCGCTGGCCTCGGTGATGCCCGAGCCGATCGACGGCTGGAAGATCGACGTCACCAGGTCCGAACTCGCCAAGCCGCTGGAGATGCACGGCAAGAAGATCACCGAAGCGGTCTCCAAGGTGACCTGGACCGCGACCGGCCAGGGGATCGAGCCCGGCTTCTTCCAGAAGTTCCCGCTCTCCGTCGGCACGCTCCCCGAGGACGCCGACCGACTCGTGTTCAAGGCGATCCAGACGTACTCCGACAAGGAGGTCGTCCGCTGGATCGAGGTGCCGCAGCAGGGACAGGACGAGCCGGAGCACCCGGCGCCCGTGCTGACGCTCTCCGCCACCGAGGACGAGCACGCGCCCGCCGCCGCGGGCGCGGCGAAGGCCTCCGACGACACCGCGAACGCCGCCGCGACCACCGCGTCCGACGGCGACGGCACCGACACCACCGCCCGGGTCCTGGGCGTCGTGGGCATCGTCGCCGGCGTGGCGGGCGTGGCCTTCGGCGTCCTCGCCGGCCGCCGCCGCAGCGCCGCCTGACGCCCGTTCCCCACGGCACGCGCAGGGGCCGTACCGGCCTCCGGGGCCCCTGCGCGTGCCGCCTCTCACCCCTATGGGACATTTCGCTATGCGCAAGAAGACGTTCGCCGCGGCGGCGCTGTTCGCCGCCGCCGCCCTCACACTCTCCGCCTGTGGCAGTGGCGACGACACCTCCGGCCCCATCGCCGTTGTCTCGGAGGAGTCCGCCTCGGACAAGGCCGTGACCGTCCTCGACAAGCCGTTCGAGAAGCCCGACCTGGTGCTGACCGACACCCACGGCAAGACGTACGACTTCCGCAAGGAGACCAAGGGCCGGCCGACCCTGGTCTACTTCGGCTACACCCACTGCCCCGACGTGTGCCCCCTGACGATGAACAACCTCGCCGTCGCCAAGAGCAAGCTGCCCAGGGCGGAACAGGACGAGCTGCGGATCGTGTTCGTCACCACCGACCCCGAACGCGACACCCCCGCCGCGCTCGGCTCCTGGCTCAAGGGCATCGACCCCCAGGTGGTCGGCCTCACCGGCGACTTCGCCACCGTCCAGGCCGGCGCCCGCACCCTGGGCATCAGCATCGAGCCGCCGCACAAGGACAAGAACGGCAAGATCGTCTCCACCCACGGCACCCAGGTCATCGCCTTCTCGCCGAAGACGGACGCCGGCTACCTCGTGTACGGCAAGGACGCCACCGTCGACGACTACACCGCGGACCTTCCCGAGATCGTCAAGGGGGAGACCCCGTGAGGCGCACCACCCTGTCTCCGTCGTCCACGGCGTCCACCGCGTCCGCCGCGGTCCTGGCCGGGGCACTCCTGCTCACAGGCTGCGGATCCGGCGACGACGCACCCGACCTGGCGGTCAGCGCCGCCTACATGCCGCAGCCGGTCTCCGACATGGCCGCCGGCTTCCTGACGATCACCAACGACGGCGACAGCGGCGACAGGCTGACGTCCGTCACCAGCGACGCCGCCGGCAGCGTCACCCTCCACCGCACCGTCGGCACGTCGATGCAGGAGGCGGCCTCCCTCGACGTGCCCGCGCACGGCAGGCTCGTCTTCGAGAGCGGCGGCAACCACCTGATGTTCGAGATGCTCAAGCGCAAGCCGAAGCAGGGCGACACCGTCGACGTCCAGCTGCACTTCGCCGAGTCCGGCACCGTGAGGGTCGCGATACCGGTCGAGCCGGCGACGTACCAGCCGGCCAGCGGACACTGAGGGAGGGGGACCGCAGTGACCCGGACCACCGCCCCCCGTCTGCGCGCCCTGGTGGTGCTGCTCCTGGCCGTCGCGGGCGCCCTGCTCGCCGGAGCCTCGCCGGCTTCCGCGCACGCCGCGCTCACCGGCAGCGCCCCCGCGCAGGGGGCGGTGGTCGACCGGGCTCCCGACCAGGTCAACCTCACCTTCTCCGAGAAGGTGGCCCTCAACGACGACTCCCTGCGCGTCCTCGATCCCCGGGGCACACGCGTCGACAAGGGAGACCCCGCGGAGGTGAGCGGCACCACCTACGCCGTCCAGCTCCGCGGCGGGCTGCCCGACGGCACGTACACGGTGGCCTACCAGGTGGTCTCCGCCGACAGCCACCCCGTCTCCGGCGCCTACACCTTCTCCGTCGGCGCCCCCTCCACGACCACCGTGGCCCTCGGCGGGCAGGAGGCGGGCGGGGGCCTGGTCGGCGGGCTGTACGGCTTCGGGCGGTACGTGTCCTACGCCGGGTTCGTCGTCCTGGTCGGCGGCGCCGCGTTCGTGCTCGCCTGCTGGCCGGGCGGCTGCGGGGTGCGGGCCGTGCAGCGCCTCGTGGTCGCCGGGTGGCTCGCGCTCACCGCGGCCACGCTCGGACTGCTCCTCCTGCGGGGCGCCTACACCACCTCCGGCAAGGCCTCCGACATCCTCGACCTCGACCTTCTCGGCCAGGTCCTGCAGACCAGGACGGGCGCGGCGCTGGTCTCCCGACTGCTGCTGCTCGGCGCGGCGGCCCTGTTCATCTCCGTGCTCTTCGGCGCCTGGGACCGGCGTGAGGACGCCGAGAAGCGGGACCTGACCTTCGGGCTCGCGCTCGGCGGATCCGTCGTGGCCGTCGGGATCGCCGCGAGCTGGGCCATGTCCGAGCACGCCTCGACCGGGCTCCAGCCGGGCGTCGCCATGCCCGTGGACGTCGTCCACCTGCTCGCCGTCGCCGCCTGGCTCGGCGGGCTCACCGCGCTCCTCGTGGGGCTGTACGGCGCGCCCGCCGGCACCCCGGTGACCGCCTCGGCCGTGCGCCGCTTCTCCACGGTCGCCTTCGGCAGCGTCGTCGCGCTGGTCGCCACCGGCACCTACCAGTCGTGGCGGCAGCTCGGCTCCTGGTCGGCGCTGACGGGCACCGGCTACGGGCAGCTGCTCCTGGCCAAGGCCGGGCTCGTGGCCCTGCTTGTCGCGATCGCCTCGGTCTCGCGCCGGTGGACCGCCCGGCTGACGGACCCGGCCGGCGCCCCAGCGGCCCGGCCCACCCCCGAGAACCGGCGGATCACCGCACCCGCCGGCTCCACGGCGCGGGCGCGGGGAGACGGCGAACCGGCGGACGGCGGGGGCGGATTGGCGGGCGGGGGCGCTGACGCGGTCACGGCGGACGGCGGTGGGGCGCCGGCGGACGGCGGAGCGCAGAACACGGACGGCGGTACGGAGGACGCGGGCGCCGGTGCGGGGAACCCGGGCGGCTCCGCCCGTGCCGCCCAGCTCGCCCGGCAGCGTGCCGCGGTGGACGCGGCGCGGCGGAAGCGGGAACGGGACGCCGACTCCAACCGGTTCGGGCTGCGGCGCTCCGTGCTCGCCGAAGCCGGCGTCGCCGTGGTCCTGCTCGCGGTGACCACGGCGCTGACCCAGACGGAGCCCGGACGCACCGAGGAGGCCGCCAGGGCTGCCTCATCCTCCGCCGCGTCCGCCAGGGGGGCACTGACCCTGGACATGTCCTTCGACACCGGCGGTCCGGACGGCAAGGGCGTCGTGAGTGTCGACCTCGACCCGGCGCGGACGGGCGCGAACGCACTGCACGTCTACGTCACCCGCCCCGACGGCCGCGCCTACGACATCCCCGAGGTGAAGATCGCCTTCAGCCTCACGGCGAAGGACCTCGGACCGCTGCCCGTCGTTCCCGACCGCGTCACCACCGGACACTGGTCGGCGAGCGACATACAGATCCCCGTGGCCGGCGACTGGAAGGTCGCCGTGACCGTGCGGACCTCCGACATCGACCAGGTGACCGTCTCCAAGAACGCACAGATCGGCTGATACCCCACCATGACCGACCAGTCCGTACCGAAGGCCCGCACCCCCGCCGACGGCAACGCCCCCCGTTCGCCCCGCACCCCGGAGGGCGTCTCCCGGCGGGCCCTGCTCGGCACCGCCGGCGCCACCGGGCTCGTGCTCGGCACGGCCGGCGCCGCCGCGGGCTACACCGCCGCCCCCGCACAGGCCACCCCGCTCACCTCCCTGGGCGCGGACCGGGCGATGTTTCACGGGAAACATCAGCCCGGCATCACGGAGGGCCTCCAGGCCCGCGGCCACCTCATCGCCTTCGACCTGACCGCCAAAGCGGGCCGCAAGGAGGCCGCCGCGCTGCTGCGCCGCTGGTCGCAGACGGCCGAGCGGCTGATGGCGGGCGAGCCGGTGGCGCACGGCGACACGGACGTCGCCCGTGACGCGGGACCGTCCTCGCTGACCGTCACCTTCGGCTTCGGCCGCAGCTTCTTCACCCGGACCGGGCTCGAGAAGCAGCGTCCGGACGCTCTCGCCCCGCTGCCGGAGTTCTCCTCCGACCGGCTCGACAAGGCCCGCAGCAACGGCGACCTGTGGGTGCAGATCGGCGCCGACGACGCCCTCGTCGCCTTCCACGCCCTGCGCGCGATCCAGAAGGACGCCGGCAGCGCGGCCCGGGTGCGCTGGCAGATGAACGGTTTCAATCGGTCGCCGGGTGCCACCGCCCACCCGATGACCGCCCGCAACCTCATGGGGCAGATCGACGGCACGCGCAATCCGAAGCCGGACGCCTCCGACTTCGACCGGCGGATCTTCGTCCCGGGCAGCGGGCAGCCCGCCTGGATGGCGAACGGCTCCTACGCCGTCGTACGCCGGATCCGCATGCTCCTCGACGACTGGGAGCAGTTGTCGGTCGCCGAGCAGGAGAACGTCATCGGGCGCCGCAAGTCCGACGGGGCACCCCTGTCCGGGGGTACCGAGACGACCGCGATGGACCTGGAGAAGACCGACAAGGCCGGCGACCTCGTCGTCCCCGTCAACGCCCACGCCCGTGTCACGCGCCCCGACCAGAACGGCGGGGCGGCCATGCTGCGCCGCCCGTTCTCGTACCACGACGGCATCGCCTCCGACGGGGTACCGGACGCGGGTCTGCTGTTCATCTGCTGGCAGGCCGATCCGCTGCGCGGTTTCGTCCCCGTGCAGCGGAAGCTGGACCGCGGCGACGCCCTGTCGCAGTTCGTCCGGCACGAGGCGAGCGGGCTCTTCGCGGTGCCGGGTGGGGCGGCGAAGGGCGAGTACGTGGGGCAGCGGCTGTTGGAGGGGTGAGGGACCGCCCGGCGGGCCTCCCCCTGCGGGGCGGCGTCGCGCGGGTGGACCTGCGGAACGGCACCGGTGCCATGCGTCCGGGCCTGCGGAACGGCACCGGCCGACGTCATGCGCCTGCGCGGTCTTCCGCGTTTCAAACCACCCGGTCGAGTGGCATCCGTGAGACGCCCGGGCCGTGACGCTCCGGGCCCATTAGGGTGAAGCCATGCCAGCGAGCTATGCCTACCTCGGCCCCGAGGGCACCTTCACCGAAGTCGCTCTGCGCACCCTCCCGGAGGCGGCGACCCGGGAGCTGATCCCGTACGTGTCCGTGCAGTCCGCACTGGACGCGGTCCGTGCGGGCGAGGCCGAGGCCGCGTTCGTGCCGATCGAGAACTCGGTCGAGGGCGGCATCACCACCACCCTGGACGAGCTGGTCGCCGGCGCACCGCTGATGATCTACCGCGAGGTGCTGCTGTCGATCACCTTCGCGCTGCTGGTCCGGCCCGGCACGCAGCTGTCGGACATCAAGACGGTCTCCGCCCACCCGGCCGCGCAGCCACAGGTCCGCAACTGGCTGCGCACCCACCTCCCCGATGCGGTGTGGGAGTCGGCCGCCTCCAACGCGGACGCCGCGCGCCTGGTCCAGGAGGGCCGCTACGACGCCGCCTTCGCGGGCGAGTTCGCCGCCGCGCGGTACGGGCTCCGGGCCCTGGAGACGGGCATCCACGACGCCGAGAACGCGCAGACCCGATTCGTGCTGGTGGGCCGCCCGGCCCGGCCCGCGGCACCGACCGGGGCGGACAAGACCTCCGTCGTGCTGTGGCAGCGCGACGACCACCCCGGCGGTCTGCGCGACCTGCTGGGAGAGTTCGCCACGCGCGGCATCAACCTGATGCTGCTGCAGTCCCGCCCGACCGGGGCCGGGATCGGCAACTACTGCTTCTGCATCGACGCCGAGGGCCACATCTCCGACCGCCGGGTCGCGGAGGCACTGACGGGGCTGAAGCGGATCTGCCTCCAGGTGCGCTACCTCGGCTCCTATCCGCGCGCGGACGTGCAGCCGGGCCAGGTGCAGAAGCCGGGGCCGGGGACGTCGGACGCGGAGTTCGTGTCGGCGGCGGACTGGGTCGCACGGTGCCAGGACGGGCGTTTCTAGCCATCCACGCCGGTCCTACCTGCCTATTTTCGTTATCCACAGGAGTTATCCACAGGGAGCCATCTCGACCTGGGGATAAGTCGACTCAGAGGCATGACCGAGTCGACAAATCGGCCCTCGGGGGCCTGATGCGGCCTCTGCCCCGTAGGTCACACTTCGTCCACCTGTTTCCTTTGAACAATCCTTTGGAGCGAACACTTTCCACTCGAAAGTGCGGACAAAAGAGGTTTGCACCGGGAATCCTCAGACGCGAAGCTGATCACGGAGTGATCAATTCCGAAGTCCACAGATCTTCCTCACACCCTGTGGATAACTTCCCGGCGGTGAAGGAACTCTGTGGACAAAGGCGCCCTCGCCGCGCCCTCAAGTCCCGCTCTCCACAAGGCAATCGAGTCAACGCACCGCCGCGCGCATGCTCCTTCCCAGGGAGTGGGACGCTTCCCCTTGACGGGTTCCGACACGGTCCGGCACGTAAGGCAATTCCGTCATAACGGAACGTATCGCCTCATTCGCCGTGCCCCGTAATAGTGAGTCGTGGGCCGGGACCGGGCACCGGTAGCCTTGACCGCGTGATTGACCTTCGCCTGCTCCGTGAGGACCCCGACCGAGTGCGCGCATCGCAGCGCGCCCGTGGAGAGGACGTCGCGCTCGTCGACTCCCTCCTGTCTGCCGACGAGCGGCGCAGGTCCTCCGGCGTCCGCTTCGACGAGCTGCGTGCCGAGCAGAAGGCGCTGGGCAAGCAGATCCCCAGGGCCTCCGCCGACGAGAAGGCCGAGCTCCTCAAGCGTGCCGAGCAGCTGAAGGCCGACGTGAAGGCCGCCGACGCCGAGCGCGACGCCGCCGGCGCCGAGACCCAGGAGCTGCTGCTCCAGCTGGGCAACCTCGTCCACACCGACGTCCCCGTCGGCGGCGAGGAGGACTTCGTCACGCTGGAGACGCACGGCACCGTCCGCGACTTCTCCACCGAGGGCTTCGAGCCCAGGGACCACCTGGAGCTCGGTCAGCTGCTGGGCGCCATCGACGTCGAGCGCGGCGCGAAGGTGTCGGGCTCCCGCTTCTACTTCCTCACCGGTGTCGGGGCCCTGCTGGAGCTCGCGCTGGTGAACGCGGCGATGGCCCAGGCGACGGCCGCCGGCTTCACCCCGATGCTGACCCCGGCGCTGGTGCGCCCGCAGTCGATGGCCGGCACCGGCTTCCTCGGCCAGGCCTCCCAGGACGTGTACCACCTCGACAAGGACGACCTGTACCTGGTCGGCACCTCCGAGGTGGCACTGGCGGCCTACCACATGGACGAGATCATCGACGCCGGGAAGCTGCCGCTGCGCTACGCGGGCTTCTCGCCCTGCTTCCGCCGCGAGGCCGGCTCGCACGGCAAGGACACCCGCGGCATCTTCCGCGTCCACCAGTTCGACAAGGTCGAGATGTTCTCCTACGTCTCCCCCGAGGAGTCGCAGGAGGAGCACCGCAGGCTGCTGGAGTGGGAGAAGCAGTGGCTGACGTCGCTGGAACTGCCGTTCCGCGTGATCGATGTCGCCTCCGCCGACCTCGGCGCCTCGGCGTCCCGCAAGTTCGACTGCGAGGCCTGGATCCCGACCCAGGGCAAGTACCGCGAGCTGACGTCGACCTCGGACTGCACCGAGTTCCAGTCGCGCCGCCTGTCCATCCGGGTCCGTGAGGGCAAGACGGTCAAGCCGCTCGCCACGCTCAACGGCACGCTCTGCGCCGTGCCGCGCACGATCGTGGCCATCCTGGAGAACCACCAGCAGGCCGACGGCTCGGTCCGCGTCCCCGAGGTGCTGCGTCCCTACCTCGGGGGCCGGGAGGTCCTGGAGCCGGTGGCCAGGTGAGCTCCGGTCTCCTCTACCGGCTGATCGCCACCGACCTCGACGGAACGCTGCTGCGCTCCGACGGGTCGGTGTCGCAGCGCACCCGTGAGGCACTCACCGCCGCCACCGCGGCGGGTGCCGCCCACATCGTCGTCACCGGCCGCGCCGTCCCCTGGACCCGGCACGTCCTCGACGACCTCGGCTACCGGGGCCTCGCGGTCTGCGGCCAGGGGGCTCAGGTCTACGACGCCGGTGCGCACCGCCTGCTGACGTCCGTGACGCTGGACCGCCAGCTGGCCGGTGTGGCCCTGGCGAAGATCGAGGCGGAGGTCGGCCCGCTGTACCTGGCGGCGAGCCGGGACGGGCTGGACGGCGAAGTGCTGGTCGGTCCGGGCTACGCGGTGCAGGGCACACTTCCCGCGACGCCGTTCACGGACGCCTCGGACCTGTGGACCGCCCCGCTCAACAAGATCTACATACAGCATCCCGAGCTGTCCGACGACGAGCTCGCCGAGGCCGCCCGCCGCGCCGCGGGTGGCTTCGTGAGTGTCGCCATGGCGGGCGAGGGCATCGTGGAGCTGCTGCCCCTGGGCCTGTCGAAGGCGACGGGGCTGTCGCTGGCGGCCCGCCGGCTGGGTGTGAGGGCCGACGAGACGATCGCCTTCGGCGACATGCCCAACGACATCCCGATGTTCGCCTGGTCCTCCCACGGCGTGGCCATGGCCAACGCCCACGAGGAGCTGAAGGCGGTCGCCGACGAACTGACGTCCTCCCACGAGGACGACGGCATCGCGGTGGTGCTGGAGCGTCTGCTGGGCTGACGCGGGCTCCGGGCGCCGCCGCCGGGACGGGCGCGCCAGGCGGCGCCGTCGGGGCCCCGGGACGGGGCCCGGCCGTGGGCCGGCCGGTGGCCCCGCCCGTGCACGGCCGCCGGGCGGTCGTCGGTGCGGGGGCCGGGCCGCTGTCGGGCGGGTGTTCCCGTCGGTCTTGCGGAGGATGCACGGATCGAACGTGCGCGGGCTTTCCGGGCCCGACCGCGGCTTAGCAGGCCGGTGCCTTACCACTCGGCCAATCCTCCGGGTGGGCGGTCCACGCGAGAGCGACATCGCGTGCTCGAAGCGACCGCCCCGGGCAGCTCCTGGTGTGCGGTGGACTCGACGGAGAGGTGGCGGCTACTCCGGAACCCGCCGCGGGCCGCCCTGCCGGGAGCCGGACGTACTGCCGTGCATGGACATCGCCCCGCTCCTCTCCCGGTCTGCGGCGCCGGACGGGGAGTCCGGCGGTGGGGACGAACTCCACTGTGCCGGTCCGGCGCCACCGGCGCCACCGATTTCCGAGCGGCCGTTCGACGGCGGGGGGCGTGTCCGGCGGCTACTCCTCGCCCGCCAGGGTCAGCGATCGCAACTTCTGGCCGGCGTACCAGGTGGCGAGGACGGTGACGGCGACCAGCAGCACCGTGGCGGTCGGCAGCCCCACGTCGGAGGTGACCAGGTCACCGCCGGCGACCCGGTGGGCGACCGCCAGAGCCCACTGCTGGATGCTGAGGGTCCGCGCGCCGGGCACCAGGGTGCCGAACAGGGCCTCCCAGACGAGGGCGTAGACGAGGCCGAACACGACCGCGTGCCGGGAGACGGTCCCCAGCAGCAGGAAGAGCGCCGCGTAGGCGATGGAGGCGACCAGTGCCGCGACCGTGTAGGCGACGGCGATCTGCTGCCCGTTGCCGTTGAGGACGAGTCCGGCGATCAGCGTCGGCACCGCCGAGAACGCCATGGTCACGGCGATCGCGACGATCAGCTTGGTGAGGATGACGGCCGGTCGCCTGATCGGCTTGGACAGCAGGTACACCACGGAGCCGTCGTCGATCTCCGGGCCGATCGCGCCGGTGCCCGCGATGACGCCGATGATCGGCACCATCGTGGCGAGCGCGAAGCCGCCGAGGACGTCGGCCGCGGTCTGGTCGTCGGCTCCGGTGAGACCGCGCACGGCCACGGCGATCACCAGGAGCAGCAGGGGCAACGCGCCGAGGATGAGGGCCCGGCGGCGTCCGAGCAGGGCCCGGTAGGTGAGCCGGGCGACGGTGGGGTCGTACATCTTCGGCCTCCTACGCCGCGACCAGGTAAGAGAAGACGGATTCGAGGGACTCGTCGGACGGCGAGACCGTCAGCAGCCGGATGCCGTGGTCCCGGGCGACGCGCGGCAGCAGAACGGTGAAGCGGGCGAAGTCGACGGCCTGGACGCGCAGCGCGCCCTCGGACGTGTCGACCTCGATGCCGGACGTCGACGGGTCGGCGATCAGCGCGGCCGCCAGGGCGCGGTCGTCGCTGGAGCGGATCAGGTAGCGGTGCGGGCGGTCGGTCATCAGGCGGCGGATCCGGCGGAAGTCGCCACTGGCCGCGTGCCGTCCGGCGACGATCACCTCGATGTGCCAGGCGAGTTGCTCGACCTCCTCCAGGATGTGGGAGGAGAACAGCACGGTGCGGCCCTCGGCGCCCATGCGCCGCAGCAGCTCCATGAGCTGCATGCGCTGGCGCGGGTCCATGCCGTTGAACGGCTCGTCGAGCAGCAGCAGCGACGGGTCGTGGACGAGGGCGCTCGCCATCTTCACCCGCTGCCGCATGCCCTTGGAGTAGGTGGCGATCTTGCGGTCCTGCGCGTACTCCATCTCGACGGTGGCCAGGGCGCGCGCCGCCGCCTTCGCACCGAGCCCGTGCAGTTCGGCGTTGGCGACGACGAACTCGCGGCCGGTGAGGAAGTCGTACATCGCCTCGCGCTCGGGCACGATGCCGATGTGCCGGTAGATCTTCTCGTTGCGCCACACGGCCTGCCCGTCGAGGGTGACGGAGCCGGTGGAGGGGGCGAGGAAGCCGCCCATCATGTTGAGGAGGGTGGACTTCCCGGCGCCGTTGGGGCCGAGCAGCCCGGTGACGCCGGGGCCGATGGTCATGGTGATGTCGTTGACGGCGACCACGTTGCCGAACCAGCGGGAGACGTGGTCGAGGGAGAGTGTGGTCACAGTCCCACCTTCTTGTAGCGGCGCAGCAGCAGGCCGTGGGCGGCGGCGATCAGGCCCAGGACGACGACGAGGTAGACGATGCCCTGGCCGGTGTCGGGCCCGTGCCCGCCGGGGACGGAGGACTCCGCTCCGAGGAAGGCCGACTGCACGCCGTCGATGAGCGTGACCGGCGAGAACAGCCCGATCCACGGGATGACGCCGGGATTGTCCTGGGAGTCGGCGATGGCCTGGAGGGTGGAGACCGCGCCGTAGGAGATGACCAGTACGGCGATCACGGCCGCGATGCCGAAGCCGCGGCGCGGGGTGACCGAGGCGATGACGAGGCCGATGCCGGCGAAGAGCAGCGAGAGCAGTGCCACGGAGAGAAGTCCCTGTACGCATCCCTCGGTCTGGTCGGCGAAGTCGAGCTTGGCGAGCAGCGCGCCGGCGTAGAGCACGAGCAGCGGCGCCGCGGTGAGGACGAACAGCGCCGACGCCAGCGCCGCGAACTTCGCCCGCACGTAGTCGGCGGTCTCGATGGGGCGCGAGAAGTAGAGCGGGACGGTCTTGAAGCGCAGGTCCCGCGAGACGGACTGGGGTGCCTGCGAGGCGACGTACAGGCAGATCACCGACTGCATGATGATCGCGTAGCGGGTGTACGCGACGGGCAGGTCGTGCGCCTTGGTGGCGACGGCGACGGCCACCATGATCGCCGCGGGCACGCACATCACCACGAACAGCAGCATCGGCAGGACCTTGGACTTCGCCGACCGGCCCAGGCCGTAGGCGCCGCGCAGGGACTGCGAGTACAGGGCGCGGGACGCGTACCCGCGGCCGAGGCGCGGGCCGTCGTAGGCGCGGTAGCCGATGTCGTGGATGCGGGTCTGGTCTGCGGACGTCGCGGCTGCGGAACGGTCAACCGCCATGGCCGGTCGCCTCCTTCCGCGGCTCGTCGCTGCTGGTGAACACTTCGGAGATGTGGTGCCGGCGCTGCTCCATGCGGACCAGTCCCAGGCCGAGGCCGGCGACGGTGTCGCGGACCAGGTCGTAGGTCTCCTCGCCGTCCGCGGTGAGGAGCAGGGTGTGGCCCGCGCCGGGCAGGCCGCTGGCGTCCTGGACACCGACCCCGCGCGCGGCGAGGGCCGCGCGCACCGCGTGGGTGCCGTCGGGGTGCTCGTCGGAGTCGGTGACCTCGATGGCGAGAGTGGTGGTGCTCTGGGTGAAGTCGGTGGTCGAGCTGGAGCGCAGGAGTTTGCCGCCGTCGATGACGACGACGTGGTCGCAGGTGCGTTCCAGTTCACCGAGCAGGTGGGAGGTGACCAGGACCGAGATGCCGAAGTCGCGGTGGATGCGGCGGATCAGTCCGAGCATCTCGTCGCGGCCGACGGGGTCGAGGCCGTTGGTCGGCTCGTCCAGGAAGACCAGCTGCGGGTCGTGCACGAGGGCCTGGGCGAGCTTCACGCGCTGCTTCATGCCCGTGGAGTAGCCGCCGATGGGGCGGTAGCGCTCCTCGTACAGGCCGACGTGGCGCAGGGTGTCCGCGGTGCGCTCACGGGCGGCGGCGGGCGGCAGGCCGGACATACGGGCCATGTGCACGACGAACTCGGTGGCCGAGACGTCGGGTGGCAGGCAGTCGTGCTCGGGCATGTAGCCGACGCGCTCGCGGATGGCGGTGCCCCGGGCGGCGACGTCGAGTCCGAGCACCTCGGCGCGGCCCTCGGAGGCGGGGGACAGGCCGAGCAGGATCTTGATGAGGGTGGACTTGCCGGCGCCGTTGGCGCCGATGAGTCCGGTCACTCCGGGTCCGATGTCCACGGACAACCGGTCGAGGGCGGTCACCCGGGGGAACCGCTTGCTCAGGCTTTCGGTCGCGATCACAGTCACGTCGTAGACCCTAGTGACGCACACCACGGAAGTCGTCAGACCGGAGAGTCGTCCTGGCGTCAGCCTGCAGTCGTACGGGCCCGTAGGGGATCTGCTCCCTGAGAGCTACGTGCCGCGCCCGTACCGACTCCGGCCCCCCTATTGACGCCGTCTCTAACAAGTGCCAGATTCGCTCATGTCAAGTTACGGGCACGTAGCGCAGTCGCCGAGAACCGCTGGAGGCGTTGGCATGACGACGGCAGTGACCCGCGAAGTCTCCGCCGAGCTGTGGGGATTCAGGCGGGTGCAACGCCTGGCGTACGAGTGCGCCGAGGCGGTGGCGGCCCGGCTGCAACCGGGTGTGACCGAGCGTGAGGCAGCCCGCATGCAGCGCGCGTGGCTGCGTGAGCGAGGTGTCGCGGACTGGTTCCACATGCCGTTCGCCTGGTTCGGGGACCGGACGGCGTTCGTGAACTTCCGGGTGCCGCTGCAGTTCTTCCCCACCGACCGCCGCCTGGAGCCGGGGATGCCGTTCATCCTGGACATGGCCCCGGTGTTCGAGGGATACACCGCGGACATCGGCTACTCGGGCTCGCTCGGCCCCCACCCGGTGCAGCACCGGCTGATGGCCGACCTGGAGGCGCACCGCGCGCTGATCCTCGACGAGGTGCGCGAGCGGCGGTCCCTGCGTGAGATCTACGAGGACGTGGACCGCCTCATGGTCCGCCAGGGCTACGCCAACCGGCACCGCGCCTACCCGTTCGGGGTGATCGCGCACAAGGTCGACCGGGTGCGCCCGCGCCGGTTCTCGCCACGGCTCTTCGGCTTCGGCACACAGGCCCTGAAGGGGCTGGCGAGCGACGCGCTGCACGGCCACCGCGAGGGCTGGTCGCCGCTGTGGTCGCCGTACCGGTTCTCCGACCACCCGCCGCGGCCGGGCCTGTGGGCGGTCGAACCGCATCTCGGCTTCCGCGGCACCGGCGCGAAGTTCGAGGAGATCCTGGTCGTCACCGACTCGCGGGATCCCGGGGAGAGCGCCTTCTGGCTGGACGACGATCTGCCGCACGTGCGGCGCTGGGCGGAGGACAAGTGACGCTGACGGACGCGCGCGAGCGCCGGGTACGAGCCGGTGGGGTCGACCTGTGCGTCGCCGAACTGGGCGACCCCGGGCGGCCGACGGTGGTGTTGGTACACGGCTATCCGGACAGCAAGGAGGTGTGGTCCGAGGTCGCGTCCCGGCTGGCCGACCGCTTCCACGTCGTCCTGTACGACGTCCGCGGCCACGGTCGTTCCTCCGCGCCCCGGCCGCTGCGCGGCGGTTTCACGCTGGAGAAGCTCACCGACGACTTCCTCGCCGTCGCGAACGCGGTCAGCCCCGGGCGGCCCGTCCATCTCGTCGGCCACGACTGGGGCTCGGTGCAGGGCTGGGAGTTCGTGACGGTCCGGCGCACACAGGGCAGGATCGCCTCCTTCACCTCCATGTCGGGTCCCTCGCTGGACCACTTCGGCCACTGGATCGGCAGGCGGGTCAAGCGGCCCACCCCGCGCCGCGTCGGCCAACTCCTGGGCCAGGGCGCCAGGTCGTGGTACGTGTACCTGCTGCACGCACCCCGGCTGCCCGAACTCGCCTGGCGGGGCCCGCTCGGCAGGCGCTGGCCGCGTGTGCTGGAACGGCTGGAGAAGGTTCCCCGCGGCGAGTACCCGACCTCCTCGCTCCCCGACGACGCCGCGCACGGCGCCTGGTTGTACCGCGACAACGTACGGGCCCGGCTGAGCAGGCCGCGCACCGACGCCTACGCACACGCCCCGGTACAGCTCGTCACACCCGAGGGCGACGCGTATCTGTCGCAGCGCCTCTACGACGAACTGGGCACCTGGGCCCCGCGGTTGACCCGCCGTGTCCTGCCGGCCGGGCACTGGGTCCCGCGCACCCGGCCGGACCAGATCAGCGCCTGGATCGAGGAGTTCGTCACGTCCGTCGAGGACGGCCGTGACGAACGTCCCGCCACCGGACGGCACTCGGACCGCTTCGGGGGGCAACTCGTGCTGGTCACCGGTGCGGGCAGCGGCATCGGGCGGGCCACGGCGTTCGCGTTCGCCGAGGCCGGCGCCCGTGTGGTCGCCGTCGACCGCGATGCCGAAAGCGCGGCACGGACAGCCGAGTTGGCCCGGCTCGTCGGCGCACCCGAGGCCTGGGCGGAGACCGCCGACGTCTCCGACGAGCAGGCCATGGAGAAGCTGGCCGAGAAGGTCCACACCGAACTCGGCGTCGTGGACGTGCTGGTGAACAACGCGGGCATCGGCCTGTCCGGCGGATTCTTCGACACGACGTCCGACGACTGGCGCAAGGTCCTGGACGTCAACCTGTGGGGAGTCATCCACGGCTGCCGCCTCTTCGGACAGCGGATGAGCGAGCGCGGCCAGGGCGGCCATATCGTCAACATCGCTTCCGCGGCGGCCTATCAGCCGTCCCGCGCCTTGCCCGCCTACAGCACCTCGAAAGCCGCCGTGCTGATGCTCTCCGCATGCCTGCGGGCCGAACTGGCCGGTCAGGGCATAGGGGTTACGGCCATCTGCCCGGGCCTGGTCAACACGAACATCACCGCGACGACGCGTTTCACCGGCGTCGACGCGGAGGAGGAGGCCCGTCGGCAGAAGCGCACCGCCCGCCTCTACGGGCGGCGCAACTACCCACCGGAGAAGGTGGCTGACGCCGTTCTGCGCGCCGTGGCCCGCGACGAGGCAGTGGTGCCGGTGACACCGGAGGCGCGCGGTGCGCACCTGCTGTCCCGTTTTGCCCCAGGGGCGTTGAGAGCGCTGGCCCGGATGAAGCCTCCTGTGTGAGGTAGTTGGCACGCTGGTGCCCAAAGAGCCTCGGGGTGGCAGCAGTTGAGTAAACCCACTGTGCAGAGCCTACGTTGTCCACAGAAGCGCCAACTGGCTTGTGTATAAACGTAGTTACTTGTGGATCAAACCTCGGAGCTTTATCAACATGCGTGATTCTCGTCTCATCGCTCATGCTGGGGAGATGGACGACAGACGCATGGTGAGGGTGTCGAAGTACCTCTCGACGCACCTGCGGCATCGACCGGAACGCATCGGGCTCACGCTCGACGAGGGTGGCTGGACCGAGATCGACACACTGATCTCGGCAGCTGCCGCGCACGGGTTCCGGTTCACCCGCGAAGAACTCGACCACGTGGTGACCGCCAACGACAAGAAACGGTTCGCGATCGAGGGCACCCGCATCCGCGCCAGCCAGGGCCACAGCATCGACGTCGATCTGGGCCTGCCCCCCGCGGCCCCTCCGGCATACCTCTTCCACGGGACGGTGGCCCGCCATCTGGACGCGATCCGCGCCGAGGGGCTGCGACCGATGAACCGGCACGACGTGCACCTCTCCGCCGACCGCGAGACCGCCTCCCGGGTCGGCGCCCGCCGCGGGCGGCCCGTCGTGCTGGCGGTCGACGCGGGCGCCATGCACCGCGACGGCCACGTCTTTCACGTGAGCGCCAACGGAGTGTGGCTGACGGAGGCAGTTCCGGCACGGTACCTGCGGTTCACGGAGCCGCGGTGAGCCGGGGGCCGTGGACCGACAGGGGCCGATGGAGACCGGCGGGACCGGTGGCCGGGGTGGACCGGAGCGGGTGATGACCGGATGGACCGGCACAAGACCGGTAGCCGGGGCGGACCGGCAGGGCCGGGGGCGACGGAGTGGGCCGGACGAAGGGTGAGGTGCGGCAACTCGGGTTGGGCCGGGGCGATGTGTGCTGGTCCGGATGCGGCAGGATCAGCGGTATGGATCATCTGCCCAGCACCGAAGCCGCCGTGACCGCCCTGCGCGCCCTCGCTGCCGAGTACGGGCGTGAGATACGCGTCACCCACGACATCGGTGCCGACCAGACCTCCCGCCGCACGGCCGCAGGAGTGTGCGCCGTCAGCGACCCCGACGGCTCCTTGCCGCACGAGGCCTACGCAGAGTTCGGCGGTGTGCCCCGGGTGAACGTACGGCTCTACCCCGAGGACGACGCGCTGATCGAGGTCGAGGGCATCGCGTGCCCGGACATCGCACGCGACGAGGTGCCGGCCTTTCTCCGGTCCGTCTTCGACGGCATCGCCCATGTCCGGGCCCGCCGCTTCCCGCCCGGCTACTTCCTGGTCGTGCCGATGCCGGGAGACCGCACGCACAAGGAGTACATGCCGTCGCTCCAGCTCACCCCCTGGCTGAGCAGCCGCGCACGGTGACTGTTTCACGTGAAACCCTTCCGGGCTCATACGGCTCGGCCCTTGCTCCTGCGTCCGGGCACCGTGACCCTTCCCTGCCGCCGCTGGCACGAGGGCGGCGCCTTCGGCCCGGACGCAGGCCAGGCGCCTCGGCTCCCACACCGCCCACAGACCACCTGTCCTGGCGCAGCTCTCGGGACGGCCCCTGACTCGGGTCCGTCCCGACACGGGCGGCGGCTGCGTCCGTGACCGAGACGAGCCGCCCCGCAGGCGGCCCGTCTCACCTCGCCTTCACCGTCGCGCCAGCCTCCGTGCCGAAGCGGCTGAGGCGGGGCGGCCGTGTCCGAACAGGAGGCGGTTCGGGCCGTGTTCCAGGACGGCGCGCACGCTCGCGGTCACTTGCCCGGCGTCCTGGGCGAGGAAGGGCATGCCGGGGCGGTCGCGCCGCAGCATGCCACCGGCCAGGAGGTCACCGAGGAGCGCGCTGCCGTCGGGGCGGTGCAGCAGGGTGACGGATCCGGGTGTGTGGCCGGGGGTGTGCAGCACCGTCAGTGGTGGTCCGTAGGTGTCCAGGGCGGCACCGTCCTCGAGTACGAGATCCGGGGTGAACGCGGGGAACGCGGGGTTCAGGGTGCGGCGCAGTATCCGGCCGAACAGACGCTGGGGTTCGTAGAGCCGGCTGGTTCCGGTGGTGGCCCAGTCCACTTCGGCCGCGTGCACCGCGACCGGCGCCCTGAGCTGCCGGCTCAGCTCGGCGGCGCCGCCGGCGTGATCGGGGTGGCAATGGGTCAGAACGATCAGTGATATCCCGTCGGGGTCGACTCCGACCCTGCCGAGGCGGCGGAGCAGCGTGCGCGTGGAGCCGGCCGGTCCGGCGTCCACGAGCACTGTGCCGCGCTCCGCGACGACGGCGTGAGCGGTGGACTGCCTCAGGTGGATGCTGACGATGCCGTTCATGTACTTCACGCCTTCTCCGCTGTGGCGCCCGAGAACGGGAGAGCGGGGGCCGTGTGGATCGAGCCGAGGCATTCCTCGATGCGGGCGGCGTCCGGGCGGCCGACGTAGGCCAGGTGCTGGTCCGGGCGGACGAGGTAGGCCATGGTCCCCGGTCCGTACAGCCGCGCGGCCTGGCGGCCCCGGTCGAGTATCGCGGGGACCGCGTCGGCCGCGCCCCTCCGGACGGCCGCGCCCCACCGGGTGGTCAGTACCGTCCCGGCGAGCGCGCCGTGCCAACGCCGGCACAGCGCGGCGAGCGAAGCGTCCAGTGGGTCGGTGTCCGCCGTGGTGGTGAGCAGCAGGGTGCACGCGTCGGGCGCCAGCAGGTCGTGCAGACGCACGGAGCGGTTGGTGAGGCCGTCGAAGAGCAGGGGATCGGGGAGCCGGTCACCGGCTGCCAGGGAGCTTCCGCGACCGGGGATGTGCGGTGTGCGGCGGTAGCTCTGGCCGAGTTGGGAGAACCGGCGGGCGAGGCCGCGCTGTGCCAGAGGGGTGTGCTGCAGCAGGGTCATCACGGCGTCGCGCAGGTGACGGCGTGGATCGTCACGCAGCAGCATGGCCGTGGCGCCACGGTGGGTGAACGTCACCACGGCCCGGGCGATCCGGTGCCGCTCGGGCTGGTAGGTGTCCAGCAGCGAGCGGGGAGACAGGCCGGTGACGACCGAGGCGAGTTTCCAGCCCAGGTTCATGGCGTCCCCGACGCCGAGGTTCAGGCCCTGTCCGCCGAAGGGCGTGTGGACGTGGGCGGCGTCCCCGGCCAGGAACACCCGGCCGCTGCGGTAGCGGACGGCCTGCTTGTGGGCGAGACGGAAGGTCCAGAACTCGTCGACCGACCGGACGGTGCCGGTGACGGCGGTTCGGCGCAGGGCCTGCTGCGCATCGGCCAGGCTGGGCTCGACCAGGGTGCCGTCGGCGGCGCGGTTCTGGGTGTAGGCGAGCCGGTAGCGCCGCTCGCCGGGCAGCGGGAACACCCCGCAGATACCGTCCGCGTCGGCGGAGAAGGTCATTTCGTTGCGGGGCAGGGGCCAGTCGACCACCGCGTCGCACAGCACCCAGTCGTCGGCGTACGCCTCGCCGGCGAAGGCGATGCCGAGTTGCTCACGGACCGTGCTGTGGGCGCCGTCACAGCCGATCAGCCAGTCCGCCTCGATGGTGTCGGTCCGGCCCTCAGGGGTGGTGACCGTGACGGTCACCGCGTCGGCGTTCTGCTCGACACGGGTACAGGCGGTGTTGCGCTCGACCACGATGCCCGCGTCGGCGAGGTGGTCGATGAGGATGTGTTCGGTGCGGGCCTGCGGGATGTCCGTCATGTGCGGATAGGCCGTGTCGCGCAGGGTGCGGAAGTCCACCGCGACCCGATCGCGATGGCCCGTACGCAACTGGAGGATGTCGACCCGCTGCCCCTCGGCCAGGACACGGTCGGCCACTCCCAGGGTTCGCAGGTGTTCCAGGGTCCGGGCGTGCAGGGCTGCCGACTTGGTGGCCTCCAGCACTCCGGCGTGTTTGTCGATGACGCGCGCCGTCACCCCGAAGCGGTTCAGCTGGGCGGCGAGGGCGAGTCCGGTCGGGCCCGCCCCGACGATCAGTACCTGGGTGCGCTGCATCACACCTCCTAAAAAAAGGGGAGCGTTCGCTCTCTTTGGTTCGAGGGTGTCTGCCAGGCAGGATGTTGTCAAGAATGAGCGCTCGCTTTACTGTGGAGGCGTGCCACGAGTCAGCGCCGCATACCGCGCAGCCCGCCGCGACCACATCCTCGCGGCGGCCTCCACATGTTTCGCCCGCGACGGGTTCCACCGCGCAACCATCCAGGACGTCATCGACGAGGCGGGCATGTCCCCCGGCGCGGTCTACCGGTACTTCCGCACCAAGGACGAGATCATCGCCGCGATCTCGCTGGACGCGACCGCCATGGTGGAGACAGCCGTACGCGATGCGCTGCGCACCCGTCAGCCGCTCCCGGCGCTCTTCGCCCGCCTGCCGCGGACGCTCGCCGCACTCGACCACGCCGACGACCGGTTCCGACTGGCGGTCCAGGCATGGGGCGAAGCGCTGCGCAACCCCACGCTGGCCGCCGCGATGCAGCACGGCCTGAGGGGAGTACACGACGCGTTGCGCGAGCGCATCGCCCAGGGGCAGGCGGAGGGCGAGGTGGCTGCTGCCGTCCACCCCGCAGCGGCAGCCGGCGTCCTGCTGTCCCTGCTCCAGGGATTCATCCTGCAGACCGCCTGGCAGTCGGAGCTGTCCGCCGACGTCTACGGTGACGCGGCGTCCGCCGTCATCGCCGGGCAGCTCTCCGCCGGGCCCGCCGACTGACCGCGCCCGGCGGTACGACGCGCTCGTGCCGCCACGGCCGCGAGGAGACCCCGGCGTCCGCGGGGGCGTGTCCGGGCGGCCTTCCGGCACCTCGCGCAACGGGGGCGCCCTGCATCCCGCGTATCGTCTGGAGACATGCGTCTGAGCACCGTGATTCTCCCCATCCACCGATGGGACGAAGGGCAGAAGATCTGGCAGTGGGCCGAGGACCTCGGCTTCCATGCCGCCTACACGTACGACCACCTGTCGTGGCGGACCTTCCGGGACGGGCCGTGGTTCGGGGCGGTTCCGACCCTGACGGCGGCCGCCTCCGTAACGCAGCGTATGCGTCTGGGTACGCTCGTGACCTCACCGAACTTCCGGCACCCGGTGACCCTCGCCAAGGAACTGATCTCCCTGGACGACATCTCCGGCGGCCGGGTCACCCTCGGCGTCGGCGCGGGTGGCACCGGCTTCGACGCCACCGCGCTCGGCCAGGAGCCGTGGACGCCGCGCGAGCGCGCCGACCGCCTCGCCGAGTTCGTGCCGCTGCTGGACCGCCTGCTGACCGAGGACGCCGTCTCCTACGTGGGCGACTTCTACTCGGCGCACGAGGCACGCAACATCCCCGGCTGCGTGCAGCGCCCCCGGCTGCCCTTCGCGGTGGCCGCCACCGGTCCACGCGGGATGCAACTCGCCGCCCGGCACGGTCAGGCGTGGGTGACCACCGGCGACCCCAGGCTCTACGAGAACGGCACCCCCGACCAGTCCGTCGCGGCCCTGCGCGGACAGTTGGAGAAGCTCGCCGACGCGTGCGCGGCGATCGGCCGGGATGTGAGCGACCTCGACAGGGTTCTGCTCACCGGGTTCACCCCGGACCGAGGCCGGCCGCTCGCGTCCCTCGCCGCGTTCGTGGACTTCGCGGGACGCCACCGTGAGCTCGGCTTCACCGACATCGTCATCCACTGGCCCATCCCCGACTCCGACTTCGCGGCCGACCAGAAGGTCTTCGAGCAGATCGCGACGGAGGCGCCGGCCCAGGTGGGGTAATCCCTCAGATGTGCGGACTCCCGCACGATCGTGCGGGCATATGCGGGACAATGAGCGCGTGACCTCAGCGACTCGACAGCCCGAGACCCCGGCGTCCACTGTTCCTCCACGGCTGATCGCCACCGACCTCGACGGCACCCTGCTGCGCGACGACAAGTCGGTGTCCCCGCGCACGGTCGCCGCTCTGGCCGCCGCCGAGGAGGCCGGCATCGAGGTCTTCTTCGTCACCGGCCGCCCGGCTCGCTGGATGGACGTCGTCAGCGAGCACGTCCACGGTCACGGCCTGGCGATCTGCGGCAACGGTGCCGCCGTGGTCGACCTCCACGGCGGTCCCGGCACCCACCGGTTCGTGAAGGTGCGGGAGCTGGCCCGCGGGAACGCCCTGGGCGCCGTACGGCTGTTGCGCGACGCGGCACCGGGCACGGTGTACGCGATCGAGCAGACGTACGGCTTCAACCAGGAGCCGGACTACCCCAAGCTGCACATGGAGATCCCGGACATCCTGCTGTCCGCCGAGGAACTGCTCGACCCGAGCGGCCCCCTTGCCGACGAGCCGGTGCTGAAGATCCTCGCCTTCCACCCCACGCTCGATCCCGACGCCTTCCTCACCCTGGCCCGTTACGCCCTCGGCGACCGCGTCAACGTCACCCGCTCCAGCCCCAGCGCCCTGCTGGAGATCAGCGGTCCCGACGTCTCCAAGGCCAGCACCCTCGCCCTGTGCTGCGCCGAGCGCGGCGTCTCGCACGAGGAGGTCGTCGCCTTCGGGGACATGCCCAACGACGTGGAGATGCTGACCTGGGCGGGCCGCTCCTACGCCATGGGCAACGCGCACCCGGAGGTGGTGTCCGCGGCCTCGGGGCGGACGGTCGCCAACAACGACGACGGCGTGGCGGTCGTGATCGAGGAGCTGCTGGGGCGACTGCCGTAGTCAGCCCACCGGAACACCCCGTTCGGCCAGCCAGGGCACCGGGTCCAGCGACGAGCCGGGCTCCGGGGTGACACGCACCTCGAAGTGCAGGTGCGGTCCGGTGGAGTTGCCGCTGGTTCCCGACTGGCCGATCCACTGCCCGGCGACCACCCGCTGCCCCTGGTCGACGGCGACGGCGGCCAGATGGGCGTACTGGGTGTAGTAGCCGCCGGCGTGCTGGAGCACGACCTCGATGCCGAAGGCGCCGCCACAGGAGACCTTCACCACGCGGCCCGCCCCGGCCGCCCTTACCGGTGTGCCGATCGGCACCGCGAAGTCCTGCCCGGTGTGCCGGTTCACCCACCGGGCACCGCCGCTGCCGAACCCTGCCGACAGCCGGTACGTCGCCACGGGCGCCACCCACGCGGGCGTGCCCTCGATCGGCGGCTGATCCAGCCGTACGGCACCCCGGCAGCTGCCCGCCGCGACAGCGGCATCGGCCTGGTCCTGCAACTGCCATCGCGCCTGTTCCAGCTTGTCGTCGATCTCCTCCCTCAACGCGGCGAGTTCGGCGTTCCGCTTCTCCAGCGTCCGCCAGGCCGTCCGGGCCTTCGCCTCGTCGGCGGCCAGCCGCGCCTCGGCCCGGCGCCGCTTTCCGATGGCGTTGTCGACGATGAGGTTGGCACGGGAGAACGCCTGCTGATGGCGCATCACCTGATCCGGGGAGCCCGCGAGAAGGATCTGCGCGGTCAGCGGCAGGCCGCCCCCGTTGCGGTACTGGGCCCGCGCGATCCGGCCCAGGTCCTTGCGCAGCGCGTCCATCTCCAGCCGTTCGCGTTCCAGGAGTTCCTCGTAGTGCTGGGCCTGCGCCCGCTGTGCCTCGGCAGCGTGCCGACCGGCCTCGTACCGCTGCGTCGCCTCGAACGCCTCCCGGTACAGGTGCGCCACCCGCGCGCTGACGCCGGAACCGTCCCCGGGGTCACCGGCGCCCGTCGTGGGGCGCGCCGCGAGGACCGCGATCGCGCACAGCAGCACCGGAACGAGCAGAGGGCGGCGTCGAAATGAGCGCATATCAGCGATCGTGACCCGGTCCTCGGCCCCGGTCCTGTTCGAGTCGTACGCCCGGGGGACGCGGCACCTCGTATGGCCCAAGGCCGGGCGCTCGCGCCGCTTCGGCCAGATCCGGCGCGCCCGCGGTGTGCGGCAGGTCCTGACCGCCCGAAGGGTTCCGCCCGTCCGACGGGGGCCGCTGCCCTGCAGCCTTGGGCGGCGGAAGCCGTGCCGGAGCGGGCCGGGCGGGACGCTCGGCGCCTACACCGGCGAAGGATGCGGTGCCCTCATGGGCGAGGGGGCGGCCTCTCCCGTGCCCGCCGCCGACAGTTCCTCGGTCGCGGCCTCGCGTGCGGCCATCCGCCGCAACGGCCCGTCCACGGCGACCAGCTCGGCGTAGGGGCCGCGCTGCACCACCCGTCCCCTGTCCAGGACGAGCACCTCGTCCACGGCTTCCAGGCCCGCCAGCCGGTGCGTGATGAGCAGGGTCGTACGTCCCTCGGTGGCGGCCAGCAGATCCGCGGTGAGCGCGTCGGCCGTCGGCAGGTCGAGGTGCTCGGCGGGCTCGTCGAGCAGCAGGACGGGAAAGTCGGCGAGCAGCGCCCGGGCCAGCGCCAGCCGCTGCCGCTGCCCGCCCGACAGCCGGGCGCCGTGCTCGCCGACCAGCGTGTCGAGCCCGTCCGGCAGGCTGTCGGCCCACGGGAGCAGCCGGGCCCGCTCCAGCGCGCCGCGCAGGTCCTCCTCCGAGGCGCCCTTCCTGGCGAGCAGCAGGTTCTCGCGCACCGAGCTGTCGAAGAGGTGCGCGTCCTGCGCGCACAGCCCCACCAGCCGCCGTACGGCGTCGCCGTCGAGGGCGGTCGCGTCCACCCCGCCCAGCGTGAAGGTGCCGGCATCGGTGTCCAGGAAGCGCAGCAGCACCTGCGCGAGCGTCGTCTTGCCGGACCCGGAGGGGCCGACCACGGCGATCCTGCGACCCCGCGCCAGCGTCAGGTCGCAACCGGCGAGCGCGTCGCGGCCCTGCCCGGCATGGCGGGCGGTCACTCCCTTGAGGACGACCGGGAACGGCACCGCGGGTGCGGGCAGGGGCTGCTCCGGTTCCCGCACCGGTTCGGGGGAGTCCAGCACGTCGTACACCCGTTCCGCGCTCTTGCGCACCCGCTGCCGGTGCTGCACGGCGAGCGGCAGCCCGAGCACGGCCTCGAAGGCGGCCAGAGGAGTGAGGACCACAACGGCCAGGGCCACGCCGTCCAGACGTCCGTCGGCGACCGCCCACGCCCCGGCCAGGGCGGCGCCCGTCACGGTCAGGCCGGAGACCAGAGCGGTGAGGCCGTCACCGAGCGCGGTGGCGGCGGCGGCCCGCGAGGCGATCCGGGTCAGCACTCCGTCGGCGCGCCGCGCCTCGGCCACCCGCCCCGGCAGGGCTCCTGCCACGGTCAGTTCCGCGGTGCCGGTGAGCAGATCGGTGACCCGGACGGCGAGCTGTCCGCGGGCCGGGGCGAGCCGGCGTTCCGCGCGCCGTGCCACCACCGCCGTGACCGCCGGAACACCGGCACCGGCCGCCAGCAGCCCGACCGCCAGGACGGCTCCCGCCTGCGGCAGCAGCCAGGCGGTGAAACCGACGGAAGCGGCGGAGACGACCACGGCGGCTCCGGCGGGCAGCAGCCAGCGCAGCCAGTAGTCCTGGAGGGCGTCCACATCGTCCACCAGACGTGACAGCAGATCGCCGCGGCGAACGCCGCGCAGCCCGGCGGGCGCCAGCCGCTCCAGCCGCCGGTAGACCGCGACCCTGGTGTCGGCGAGCATCCGCAGCACGGCGTCGTGCGAGACGAGCCGCTCGGCGTACCGGAAGACGGCCCGACCGATCCCGAAGGCCCGTGTCGCCGTCACGGCGAGCATCAGGTACAGCACCGGGGGCTGCTGCGATGCCCGCGAGATCAGCCAGCCGGACGTGGCCATGAGGCCGACGGCGCTGCCCAGGGCCAGACTGCCCAGCAGCAGGGCCAGCCCGAACCGGCCCCTGCGCGGGCCGGACAGGGCCCGGACACGGGCGAGCGTGCCGCTCGTCCCGGCCAGGTGCGCGTCCGCGGACGCGACGAGGCCCTGGGGCGCCGTGGGGGCGGCGGCGTCCGCGGTCGCGGGAGCGGCGTCGAGGACTCGGGGTGCGGTGGGCTCTCCAGGTGCCGCGAAGCCGTCGCCGGCGTCCGACGCGGTGGTGATCGGCTCGTCGGACACCGGGAGGCCCGTGTCGGCACCATGGCAGTCCGGTGTCCGCGGGACCGTTGCCGCCGGAACCGGGGCGAGAGCGGGTTCGGCGGATGCGCGGGGGCGGACCTCCGGCAGCCGCACCACCCGGTCCGCCACCGCGAGCAGCGCCGGCCGGTGCACCACCAGCAGGACCGTGCGGCCGACGGCCAGCCGCCGCACCGCCTCGACGACCTCCGCCTCGGTCTCGCCGTCCAGAGCGGCGGTGGGCTCGTCGAGCAGGAGCACCGGCCGGTCCGCGAGGAACGCACGGGCCAACGCGAGCCGCTGCCTCTGGCCGGCGGAGAGCCCGGCCCCGTCCTCGCCGAGCCTGGTCCGCGTGCCGGCGGGCAGCGCGTCGACGAACTCCAGCGCCCCGGCGTCCGCGAGCGCCTGCCGCACGGCGGTGTCATCGGCGTCGGGGCGGGCCAGCCGCACGTTCTCGGCGATGGTCCCGGCGTACAGGTGGGGACGCTGGGGCACCCAGGCGATCCGCGAGCGCCACTGGGCCAGATCGACGTCGGCCAGATCGGCTCCCCCGACCCGGATCCGTCCCGCGGACGGTCGTACGAAGCCCAGCAGCGCGTGCAGCAGCGTGGACTTGCCGGCTCCGCTGGGCCCGACGATCGCCACCGTCTCCCCCGGGGCGACGGAGAAGGACATCCGCGTCACGGCGTCCTCGGACCGCTGCGGGTAGCGGACCGTCACCTTCTCGATGTCGATACCGTCCCCCGGCACGGCGCCCGTGCCCGACTCCGGCAGGGGCGTCTCCAGCACGGCGAAGATCTCCTCCGCTGCGGACAGCCCCTCGGCCGCCGCGTGGTACTGCGCCCCGACCTGGCGCAGCGGGAGATATGCCTCGGGCGCCAGCACCAGAATGACCAGACCGGTGTAGAGGTCCATCTCGCCGTGCACGAGCCGCATGCCGATGGTCACCGCGACCAGGGCCACGGAGAGCGTGGAGAGCAGTTCCAGCGCGAAGGAGGACAGGAAGGCGATCCGCAGGGTACGCAGCGTCGCCTGCCGGTACGCGCCGGTGATGCGCCGGATCGACTCGGCCTGCGCCTTGGCACGCCCGAACACCTTCAACGTGGGGAGCCCGGCCACCACGTCGAGGAAGTGGCCCGAGAGCCGGGACAGCAGTCGCCATTGCCGGTCCATCCGGGACTGCGTGGCCCAGCCGATCAGCATCATGAAGATCGGGATCAGGGGAAGGGTGCCGACGATGATGGCGGCCGAGACCCAGTCCTCGGTGACGATGCGGGCCAGCACCGCCACCGGCACCACCACGGCGAGGCCCAACTGCGGCAGATAGCGGGAGAAGTAGTCGTCCAGCGCGTCGATGCCGCGCGTGGCGAGGGTGACCAGCGATCCGGTCCGCTGCCCGCTCAGCCAGCCCGGGCCGAGCCGGGATGCCCGCTCCAGCAGGCGTCCGCGCAGTTCCGACTTCACCGCGGCACTGGCCCGGTGGGCGGCCAGCTCGGTGAGCCAGGCGACCAGGGCCCGGCCACAGGCGACGGCGACCAGAAGCAGCAAGGGGGTACGGAGGGCGGAAACCGACAGTCCGTGCTGGAAGGCGCCCACCACGACCTCGGCGATGAGCATCGCCTGGGCGACGACGAGACCGGCGCCGAGCGCTCCCAGTCCGACGACTGCCGTCAGGAAGGCACGGGTGGCGCGGGCGTGACGGAGAAGACGCGGATCGATCGGTTTCACGTGAAACGTGCCCTTCAGTCCAGAGGGGTGCGTTTCATGTGAAACACACCCCGATCGGACTCAGTGTGCGGCCTCGGCGATGTGCTGGGTGCCGATCCGCTTGCGGAACACCCAGTAGGTCCAGCCCTGGTAGAGCAGGACGATCGGCGTGGCGATCCCTGCACACCACGTCATGATCTTCAGGGTGTACGGGCTGGACGAGGCGTTGGTCACCGTGAGACTCCAGTCCGCGTTCAGCGTCGACGGCATGACGTTCGGGAAGAGCGTCAGGAACAGCATGGCCACAGCGGCCACGATGGTCACGCCGGAGAGGGCGAACGACCACCCCTCGCGGCCTGCCTGGTTGGCTGCCAGCGCCGCGACCAGGGCGACGACGGCCACGACGAGGGCGACCAGGCTCTGGGCGTCACCGCTGTCGATCTGGGTCCAGACCAGGAACAGCAGCGCCAGCACGGCGGTGGCCAGGCCGACCTTGAGCGCCAGCCGCCGTGCCCGCTCCCGGATGTCACCGACGGTCTTGAGCGCCGTGAACACCGCGCCGTGGAAGGTGAACAGGGTCAGTGTCACCAGTCCGCCGAGGAGCGCGTAGGGGTTGAGCAGGTCCCAGAAGTTCCCGACGTACTCCAGGTTCTGGTCGATCTTCACGCCCCGCACGATGTTGCCGAAGGCCACGCCCCACAGGAAGGCGGGGAGGAGCGAGGACCAGAAGATCGCCGTCTCCCAGTTGCGCTGCCAGTTCTCCTCCGGCCGCTTCGCCCGGTACTCGAAGGCGACGCCACGCACGATCAGGCAGATCAGGATGATCAGCAGTGGAAGGTAGAAGCCGGAGAAGAGCGTGGCGTACCACTCGGGGAAGGCGGCGAAGGTCGCGCCGCCCGCGGTGAGCAGCCACACCTCGTTGCCGTCCCAGACCGGGCCGATGGTGTTGATCAGGACACGCCGCTCGGGACGGTCCCGGGCGAGCAGCCGGGTGAGGATGCCGACCCCGAAGTCGAACCCCTCCAGGAAGAAGTAGCCGATCCACAGGACGGCGATCAGGACGAACCAGACGTCGTGCAGTTCCATGACTGTGCAGCTCCCTCGGCCTAGTACGAGAAGGCCATCGGCTTGTCGGCGTCACGGGAGTCGCCGCCGATCTTCGTGGGCGGGTTCAGGTCGGATTCGGTCAGCTCGGGCGGACCGGCCTTGACGTACTTGACCAGAAGCTTGACCTCGACGACCGCGAGAGCGGCGTACAGCGCGGTGAAGACGATCATCGAGGTGAGGACCTCGCCCTGGGAGACTCCGGGTGAGACCGCGTTGCGGGTCTGCAGCACGCCGTAGACGACCCACGGCTGCCGGCCCATCTCGGTGAAGATCCAGCCCCAGGAGTTGGCGATCAGGGGGAAGGCCAGGGTCCAGATGGCGATGCGCCAGTACCAGGTGGTGAGCTCCGGGCCGAGGGCCTTGTTCTTGAACAGCACCAGGTGCGGCACCTCGTCCTCGCCGACGCGCAGGTGCTGCGGCAGCATGAACCTCTTGCGGGTCAGCCACAGCCCGGCGATACCGATGGCGAAGGAGGCCATGCCGAAACCGATCATCCAGCGGAATCCCCAGAACGTCACGGGGATGTTGGGCCGGTAGTCGCCGGGGCCGAACTTCTCCTGTTCCGCCTTGTTCACGTCGTTGATGCCGGGGACGTACGAGCTGAAGTCGTCGTTGGCGAGGAAGGACAACAGGCCGGGGATCTCTATGGCGACGGTGTTGTGGCCCTTCTCCACGTCACCGTAGGCGAAGATCGAGAACGGGGCGGAGTCCTGACCGTCCCACAGCGCCTCGGCGGCGGCCATCTTCATCGGCTGCTGCTTGAACATGACCTTGCCGAGGACGTCACCGCTGACCGCGGTCAGCAGGCCGGCGACGATGACGGTGATCAGCCCCAGCCGCAGCGAGGTCTTCATCGCGCTGACGTGCTTCTTGCGGGCCAGGTGGTAGGCGGCGATGCCGACCATGAAGGCGCCGCCGGTCAGGAAGGCCGCGGTGAGGGTGTGGAACACCTGACTGAGGGCGGTGTTCTGGGTGAGGACGGCCCAGAAGTCGGTGAGTTCGGCGCGCCCCTTCTCCTCGTTGATCCGGTAGCCGACCGGGTGCTGCATCCAGGAGTTGGCCGCGAGGATGAAGTAGGCCGACAGGATCGTGCCGACCGAGACCATCCAGATACAGGCCAGGTGGATCTTCTTGGGCAGCTTGTCCCAACCGAAGATCCACAGGCCGATGAAGGTGGACTCGAAGAAGAAGGCGATAAGGGCTTCGAAGGCGAGCGGAGCCCCGAAGATGTCACCGACGAAGCGGGAGTAGTCCGACCAGTTCATGCCGAACTGGAACTCCTGCACGATGCCGGTGACGACACCCATTGCGATATTGATCAAGAAAAGCTTGCCCCAGAACTTGGTGGCCCTGAGGTACTTCTCCTTCTCCGTGCGCACCCAGGCGGTCTGCAATCCGGCCGTGAGGGCGGCCAGGGAGATCGTCAGGGGGACGAAGAGGAAGTGGTAGACGGTGGTGATGCCGAACTGCCAGCGTGCCAGTGTCTCCGGCGCCAAAGCCAGGTCCACGTTGTCAGCCTCCTTACATCGCCGCGGTACAGCGGCAGTTTGCCCCGTATGTCACACACATGGCGGGAGCAGCGGGACACGCTTGTGAACGCGTTCACATTCACAAGCCTATTATGGCCGACTGATTTTCGACGGTCTCCAGGGGTCCCCCTTGACTACCCGGTCGACCTCTTGGCAGAAGCTTCAACTTCTGCATGCGGATCTTCCGGGCCCGCGCGGCACCTCACCGCACCGCTCGACGACAGCCGACCGCCCGGACCTGGCCAAGACACCGCCGCTGACACCCACCGCCTGCACCCGGCGCGAGGAGATCTACGTCGACACCGGCGTCTTCGTTTCACGTGAAACGAACGCCTGGCACGTCGTGGCACCGAACAGGGTGGCCTTTGGGACAAACTGCGACGCCCTCGGGCCCCCTACGGGCCCGCGTCGGGCTCACGGGGCGACGGATGCTGCCCCACAGGCCCTTGCAACGTCCTCGGCACACTGGATGGAGGCCCCGCACCTCGGTGCCGGTGCGCGACGGCGTCCCCGTACGTGTGGACCCGTACACGACGGACGGGCCCCACCCCCGAGGAGTGGAGCCCGTCGCCAGCGGCCGGTGAGGACCGCGCTACATCTGCTTGCGGAAGCCCTCCGCAGCCTTGAGGAAGATGTCGTTCGCCTCGCACTCCCCGACCGTCACGCGCACGCCCTCGCCGGCGAACGGCCGGACGACGACCCCGGCCTGCTCACACGTCTGAGCGAAGGGAACCGTGGCCTCTCCCAGCCGCAGCCACACGAAGTTGGCCTGTGTGTCAGGCACGGTCCAGCCCTGCGCGCGCAGGGCGTCGACCACGCGCGTGCGCTCGCACACCAGGGAGCCGACCCGCCCGAGCAGCTCGTCCTCCGCGCGCAGCGAGGCGACCGCCGCCTCCTGCGCCAGCTGGCTCACGCCGAAGGGCACCGCCGTCTTGCGCAGCGCCGCCGCCACCGGCTCATGGGCGATGGCGAAGCCGACCCGCAGGCCCGCCAAACCGTACGCCTTGGAGAACGTACGCAGCACGCAGACGTTCGGCCGGTCCCGGTACAGCTCCACGCCGTCGGGCACCTCGGGGTCCCGGATGAACTCGCGGTACGCCTCGTCCAGCACGACCAGTACATCGCCGGGCACCCGGTTGAGGAAGCGCTCCAGCTCCGCCCGCTTCACCACGGTGCCGGTGGGGTTGTTGGGGTTGCAGACGAAGATCAGCCGCGTCCGGTCGGTGATGGCGTCCGCCATCGCCTCCAGGTCGTGCACGTCTCCGCTCGTCAACGGCACCTGCACCGACCGCGCACCGCTGATCTGCGTGATGATCGGGTATGCCTCGAACGACCGCCAGGCGTACATGACCTCGTCGCCGGGGCCGGACGTTGCCTGGATCAGCTGTTGGGCGACACCGACCGAGCCGGTGCCGGTGGACAGGTGGGAGAGCGGCACGCCGAAGCGTTCCGACAGCTCGTTCATCAGCCCCGTGCACCCCATGTCGGGGTAGCGGTTGAACGACGAGGCCGCCGCCGTCACGCTCTCCATCACCCCGGGCAGTGGCGGATAGGGGTTCTCGTTCGAGGACAGCTTGTATGCCACCGGGCCGCCGGCCGCGGCCGGTTTGCCCGGCTTGTAGGTGGGGATCCCCGCCAGCTCGGCGCGCAGCTTCGGGCTCGTCTCACTCACCGCAGT
The DNA here is from genome assembly GCF_022414535.1 of Streptomyces sp. MUM 2J. GTDB lineage: Bacteria > Actinomycetota > Actinomycetes > Streptomycetales > Streptomycetaceae > Streptomyces. Next base: position 74,872 of record NZ_JADWYM010000014.1, on the reverse strand, counting down.
CCTCCTAGCGACCCCCGGCGACCCGTCACTGCCGCCGGCATCCAATACTGCTTACCTTATGAGGATTCGGCCCGCCTGCGAACAGGTGCGAGGCAAACCCCTCTCACCTCATGTACATCACGAGCATCACCGCATGAACGCGTACGAGGGCGTGCCCATCGGGGGGCGCGCCACACATATATCTATGCGCCGGTAGCTCACGCCGTGGCGCGCATCCCTCGTGCAGGTGAGTTGAGACCTCTTCGCAACATCGCAGACTTGGCAGGCTCATGCGCGTCAAGAGGACATGTCCGCACCCAGGAAGGGTTAACTACCTTTATTTCAAAGGGTTCTGACGGACCATAACCTTGCAGAAACGTACCTGTCGGCGAGTGCATATGCGTCCGCCCTACCCCACCGCATGAGCCCTACTATCGGCTCGCCATGACAGCAGCAGGGAAGCACCAGGTGAGCCGGGCGGAAACCTCACGCCGAGGCAGCCGGCCGGGCAGAGCGGGCATCAGGGACGTGGCCGCCGCCGCCGGAGTCTCCATCACAACAGTCTCCGATGCCCTGAACGGCAAGGGCCGGCTCCCCGACGCCACCCGACGCCACGTCCGCGAGGTCGCCGACCGGCTGGGCTACCGTCCCTCGGCCGCCGCCCGCACCCTCCGTACCGGCAAGTCGGGCCTCATCGGACTGACCGTGACGACATACGGGGATGAACCTTTCACCTTCACCGAATTCGCGTACTTCGCCGAAATGGCACGTGCCGCCACCTCGGCCGCGCTCGCCCGCGGCTACGCCCTCGTGATCCTGCCCGCCACCTCCCGTCACGATGTGTGGTCGAACGTCGCACTCGACGGCACCGTCGTCATCGACCCCTCCGACCACGACCCGGTCGTCAGCGAACTGGTCCGCCAAGGTCTGCCGGTCGTCTCCGACGGACGCCCCGCCGGCGCGCTCCCGGTCACCGCCTGGGTCGACAACGACCACGAGGCAGCCGTCCTCGGCATCCTCGACCACCTGGCCGATGCCGGCGCCCGCCGCATCGGCCTGCTGACCGGGACCACGACGGACACCTACACCCACTTGTCGACCACCGCCTACCTGCGCTGGTGCGAGCGCGTCGGCCAGGACCCGGTGTACGAGGCCTACCCGGCGCACGACCCCTGCGCGGGCGCCGTCGCCGCCGACCGACTGCTCGCCCGGCCCGACCGGCCCGACGCCGTCTACGGCCTGTTCGACCCCAACGGCACCGACCTGCTCTCCGCCGCCCGCCGCTACGGACTGCGCGTGCCCGAGGACCTGCTGCTGGTCTGCTGCAGCGAGTCCGCCGTGTACGCCAACACCGAGCCGCCCATCACGACGCTGTCGCTGAAGCCGCGGCGCATCGGCACGGCCGTGGTCCAACTGCTCATCGACGCCATCGAGGGCCTGGAGTCGGACCAGCCGGTCGAGCAGGTGATACCGACGGAGCTGATCATCCGCACCTCGTCCCAGCGCCGCCCGCCCCGCACGACGGTCAGCCCGCCCCGTACCCCCGAGAAGGGGTAGGCCCGCTGCCCCAGGGGGCGGGGCGCACGGCAGGAGACGGTCCCGGCCGGGCCGCGTGGACCGAGCGGCAGGGCCGGGACGACCCGGAACGGCGCCGCCGGAACACTCCGGTCACCGTCCCTGCCCGGGGCCGGCCCGGGCAGGGACGTCCGGCCTGATCCGGCCACCGTCCGGACGGGCCTTCCGGGCCGCGGGCCGGTTCCGGCGGCCGTCGTGTCGGGCCCGGGTGCGGCATCCCGTCCTCACCGGCGGGGAAAGCCCTTCCCAAACGGGGCGAAAGCCGCGATGAACTGGAGTCTTGCTCCGATTCACCACCCCTGGGTCATCACACGGCACGATCCGCATTCCTATGATGGGCCCACGACACCGCGGGCCGCTGCGACCAGGCAGTCCGAAGCGGTGCAGCTGCGGCGCGATGGTGGAGGGGTCGATGACTCAGGGGGCCGGTCAGGGACCCGAAACGGAGCGGACGGCGACGTTGCGCGACTTTCGGGTGCCCGCGTACGTCCACGAGACCGGTCCGTATGCCCACAGCACCCCTCCCGACGATGCCGGGGACCCCGCCGACACCCCGGAGGGATACACCCCCACCCAGCGCGACCTGCCCGTCATCAACCGCGGTGACACACTCCAGGTGCCCGTCGAGCCGGCGCCGGCCGCACCGGCACCGCAGTCCGCCGCCGGTCCCGGTCCCCTGTACGTCGTCGGCGACGTACACGGATACCTCGACGAACTGGTGGCCGCGCTGCAGGAGAGCGGACTGATCGACGCCTCAGGTCAGTGGTGCGCGGGCGCCGCCCGGCTGTGGTTCCTCGGCGACTTCACCGACCGCGGCCCCGACGGCATCGGCGTCATCGACCTCGTGATGCGGCTGTCCGCCGAGGCCGCTGCCGCCGGCGGCTACTGCAAGGCCCTCATGGGCAACCACGAGCTGCTGCTGCTGGGCGCCAAGCGGTTCGGCGACACACCCGTCAACTCCGGCGCGGGCACCGCCACCTTCCAGGCGGCCTGGCTGCTCAACGGCGGCCAGAAGAGCGACATGGACCGGCTCCAGGACCACCACCTGCAGTGGATGGCCCGCCTCGACGCACTCACCGAGGTCGAGGACCACCTCCTGGTCCACTCGGACACCACCGCGTACCTCGACTACGGCTCCTCGATCGAGGAGGTCAACGACACCGTCCACGAGGCCCTCACCCGCAACGACGCCGACGAGGTCTGGGACCTGTTCCGCAAGTTCACCAGGCGTTTCTCCTTCCGGGACGAGGGCGGCGCCGACGCCGTGCGCTCGCTGCTCGACACCTACGGCGGCACCCGCATCGTGCACGGCCACAGCCCCATCCCGTACCTGCTGGGCGAGGTCGGGTCCGAGGACGGCGAGGACGACTCCGGCCCGGTCGTCGCGGGCCCGCACGTCTACGCCGACGGCCTCGCCATCGCGATGGACGGTGGCGTGACCATGGCCGGAAAGCTGCTCGTCCAGCAACTTCCCCTGGACATCTGACCGTTCGCAGGGCCCCGCCCCCGGTCGGCCGTCGGCGAACGGCGCAGGCCAGAGGCGAATTTGTGGAAACCCCCTGTCACCCTGTGGCATGACGGCTCTACCATCGGCTTATCCGTAGCAGGCTCCCCTCCGTTTCTGCCCGACGGCTCGTTCGTCATGCGAGCCCCAAGCCCTACGGAGCATCGGGGGATGCACATGAACAGCGTTCCGCAGCACCTGCTCAGCGAGGACCGCCAGGAGTACGAGCGGCTCCTCGATGAGGCGCTGCGCTCCGCACCGAACCGACCGGAGCTGGCCGCTGTCGGACAGCGGCTCAACCCCGAACAACTGCGCACCATGGCGCTGAACGCCACCGCACTCATCACCGCGGCGGCCGCGACCGAGTACCAGCACTACGTGAAGATCCGCGAGGAAGTACGTCGTCCGGCACCCTCCGCCCCCAGCACCTCCGGCCGCGCTTCCCAGGCGGCGGAGCCGGGCACCGGCGCGGTGGGCCTCGCCACCACCACAGGAGAGGCCGCCGAGACCGCCGGCGCGGGCGCGGTGGCCGTCGTCGCCGTCCTCGCCCCGGTCCTCGCCGGAACCGCGGCGGCGATCTTCCTGCTCGTGGGCTACACCCTGAGGATGCTCGACCCCGCGCCGGCCTTCGCCCGGACCATGCTCACCGCAGGGTGGGTGTTCGGCGCCCTGACCGCGGCCTCGATCCTCGTCGCCACGGTCGGACTGCTGGTCACCGCCCTGCGTAACCGGCCCTCCCGCGCGTCCGGACCCTACGGCGAGCTGAACGAGGAGGTGGCCCGGGCCAAGGAGGCCTGGTGCGAGTCCCTCCTGGAACGGGGAATCCTGCCGTTCCTGCGCGAGGCCCTCGCCGACCCCGGCACCGCGGCCGCCGTGCATCGCGCGGCGCCGTCGGCGCCGACCGGGCGCATGCCGCGCCTGGGCTACGACCGTCCGGGATTCAGCAGTCCCGAGGACGGCTCCACGGGACCGCGTCCGAGCTTCACCAGCCCCGACTTCAGCAGTCCGGATTTCGGGGGCCCGGAACACCAGCCGGAATAGCCCGTCGGCCCGCTCCTCCGCCCAGCGGTGGTGCAGGCCGATCGGGCAGCCGCCCCGCACGCGACTGACCGGGTCGTACGACACCGGCAGCCGCGTGAGCGGTGCGGGGGGGCGTGCCCGATGGGGACCCGGCCGGCCTCGTGGCCGCCCGTGCCCCGGCACGCCACCTTCCGACCTGCCGTCAGTCGGCGATCGGCAGATACACGCGGTTGCCCGCGGCGGCGAACTCCCTGGACTTCTGCGCCATGCCGTCCTCGATGTCGGCCCGGCTGGAGCCGTGCTCGCGGCGGATGTCCTGGGAGATCTTCATGCTGCAGAACTTCGGCCCGCACATCGAGCAGAAGTGGGCGGTCTTGGCGGGCTCGGCCGGCAGCGTCTCGTCGTGGAACTCCCGCGCCGTGTCGGGATCGAGGGCCAGATTGAACTGGTCCTCCCACCGGAACTCGAAGCGGGCGTCGGAGAGCGCGTCGTCCCATTCCTGCGCCCCGGGATGCCCCTTGGCGAGATCGGCTGCGTGAGCGGCGATCTTGTAGGTGATGACGCCGGTCTTGACGTCGTCGCGGTTGGGCAGGCCCAGGTGCTCCTTGGGCGTGACGTAGCAGAGCATGGCCGTGCCCCACCAGGCGATCATGGCAGCGCCGATACCGGATGTGATGTGGTCGTACGCCGGCGCGACGTCCGTCGTCAGCGGGCCGAGCGTATAGAACGGCGCTTCATCGCAGATCTCCTGCTGAAGGTCGATGTTCTCCTTGATCTTGTGCATCGGGACGTGGCCCGGGCCCTCGATCATCGTCTGCACCTCAAAACGCCTGGCGACGCGGTTGAGTTCCCCGAGTGTCCTCAGCTCCGCGAACTGGGCCTCGTCGTTGGCGTCGGCGATCGAACCGGGCCGGAGGCCGTCACCGAGGGAGTAGGTGACGTCGTAGGTGGCGAGGATCTCGCAGAGTTCCTCGAAGTTCTCGTAGAGGAACGATTCCTTGTGGTGTGCCAGGCACCAGGCAGCCATGATCGAGCCGCCGCGCGAGACGATGCCGGTCTTGCGGTTGGCCGTGAGCGGCACGTGCGCCAGGCGCACCCCGGCGTGGACGGTCATGTAGTCCACGCCCTGCTCGGCCTGCTCGATGACCGTGTCCTTGTAGATCTCCCAGGTCAGCTCCTCGGCCTTGCCGTCGACCTTCTCCAGCGCCTGGTAGAGGGGCACGGTGCCGATGGGGACGGGTGAGTTGCGCAGCACCCACTCGCGGGTGGTGTGGATGTTCCGGCCGGTGGACAGGTCCATGACCGTGTCGGCGCCCCAACGGGTCGCCCAGGTCATCTTCTCGACCTCCTCCTCGATGGAGGAGGTCACGGCGGAGTTGCCGATGTTGGCGTTGACCTTCACCAGGAACCGCTTGCCGATGATCATCGGCTCGATCTCCGGGTGGTTGACGTTGGCGGGCAGCACGGCCCGGCCTGCCGCGATCTCCTCGCGGACGACCTCGGGGGAGACGTTCTCCCGGATCGCGACGAACTCCATCTCGGGCGTGATCTCACCTCGTCGCGCATACGCGAGTTGCGTCACGGCCGCGCCCTCACGGCCACGGCGCGGCTGGCGCGGACGGCCGGGGAAGACCGCGTCGAGATTCCGCAGGCCTCCACGCGGCGAGGTGTGCTTGACGCCGTCGTCCTCAGGGCGGACGGGACGTCCCGCGTACTCCTCGGTGTCGCCGCGAGCAATGATCCAGTTCTCCCGCAGCGGTAGCAGCCCCCTGCGGACATCCGTGTCGACGAGTGGATCGGTGTACGGGCCGGATGTGTCGTACAACGTGACCGAATTCCCGTTGGTGAGATGCACCTGACGGACCGGCACCCGCAGGTCGGGGCGTGCTCCCTCGACGTACGCCTTGTGCCAGCCGATGGACGTCCCGGCCTCCCCGTTCAACGGTGCGTCGGCAGATCCGTCGGCCTGGATCTGCGCGGAGGCAGGCGTGCGTGCGTCCTTGTTGGTCATGAGACCTACTCCCTACGCCGGCATTACCCGGTAACAGGTTCGGCGGTCGACGCAGCGGTCACCGTCTTCCAGGTTTCGCGTGAAACATCACAGGGTGACGTGACGTTCCACGTGAAACACCGCAAAGACGAAGGTCAGCGCCCTCTCAGCCCGGTGCTCCGAGCTCCCGCGTGTGCAAAGGTGCCTCCACGCTAGCGTCAATTCGGGCGCGGTGAACAGAGGGCCCCCCTCGTTGTTGCGATGATCGGTCGGTGACCACGACACACCAGCCCCCGTATCGCCCGGATCCCGGACCCGAAGGTGGACACGGCCACTCGCACGGTCACAGCCACCATCATGGCCCGGCAGCGCCCGTCTCCCGGCACCTGCGCAAGGTCATCGCGGCCGTTCTCATCCCGTTCGCCGCTGCCGTGGTGGTCGGGCTCGCCGTGCTGTGGCCCGGCGGTGCGCCGGCGCACGCGCGTACGGGCGTCGGCTTCGACCGGCAGACGCAGCAGGCAACGGTCACCGAGGTCGTCGACGTGAGCTGCACGTCCGTCCATGCCTCGGGGGGCGCCCAGGCCGGAAGCACCTCCGCGGCCGGAGGGTCATCCGCCCAGGAGCGTGCGGCCGGCACCTGCAAGAAGGCGACGATCCGCGTCGACTCGGGCGAGGACCGGGGCCGTACGTTCACCGAGATCGTGCAACCGGACCAGTCCCGCCAGCTCCACCGGGGCGAGGAGGTCGTGGTCGCCTACGAGCCCTCCGCCCCTAGGGAACTGCAGTACTCGGTGGCCGACGTCAACCGCCGCTTCCCGCTGGCGCTGCTCGCCGGAATCTTCGCGCTCGCCGTTGTACTGGTCGGGCGGCTGAGGGGCGTGATGGCTCTGGTCGCGCTGGCCATCAGCTTCCTTGTGCTGAACTTCTTCATCCTGCCGGCGATCCTGCAGGGCTCGAACCCACTGCTCGTGGCGGTCGTCGGCGCCAGCGCGATCATGCTGATCGCGCTCTACCTGTGTCACGGCCTGTCGGCCCGGACCTCGGTGGCTGTGCTCGGCACGCTCGTCTCCCTGCTGCTGATCGGCGTCCTCGGCTCACTGTTCATCGGCTGGGCGGCACTCACCGGCAACACCGACGACAACACCGGTCTGATCCACGGCTTGTATCCGTCGATCGACATGAGCGGTCTCCTGCTCGCCGGAGTCATCATCGGCTCGCTGGGTGTGCTCGACGATGTGACGGTCACGCAGACCTCGGCGGTCTGGGAACTGCACGAGGCGAACCCGTCAATGGGCTGGCGCGGTTTGTACCGCGCCGGCATCCGCATCGGGCGGGACCACATCGCGTCCGTCGTCAACACACTGGTTCTGGCCTATGCGGGCGCGGCGCTGCCGCTGCTGCTGCTCTTCTCCATCGCGCAGAGCAGCGTGGGGGCGGTCGCCAACAGCGAGCTGGTCGCCGAGGAGATCGTCCGTACGCTGATCGGTTCCATCGGCCTGGTCGCCTCGGTCCCGGTCACCACGGCGCTGGCGGCGCTGGTGGTCTCGGCGGACCGTCCGGGGTCACCGGCCCCGGACAAGGTGACGAACGGGACAGCGGTGCGCGGCGGGCGGGGGCGGCGGCGGAAGCGCTGATCGAGGTGGGCCCGGCCCGCTGAAGAAGCGTTCCTGCGCCCCTCCTCCCGAAGGGAAGCCTTCCGCCGCCCGCACCGCCGGCTCAGCCCGCGCTCTGCTCCTCGGCCAGGATGCGGCCCAGGGCCTCGTCGAGATGGGCGTCGAAGTCGGCCAGGGAGCCCTCCTGCCCCAGCGGCACCAGCTTGTCGGTGCGGTCGAGGAAGGCGACGAGCGGCACCGAGGAGGCGCGGAACACCGCCTGGTCGCTGCCGACCTGGAGTCTGATCAGTACTTCACCCAGGGTGTCCGGTTCCACCGGAGAGACCCGCACATCGCCCTCCCCACAGGGCCGGCCCAGCCCGTCGATCAGCAACTCACGGCCGAACACCCAGGTCACCGGGGAATCACCGGGCAGATGGAAGGTCAGCTGCACGGCATAGGGATCACCGGTCTCGTAGCGCAACTCCACCGGGATGCGGAAGGAGAGCTCCTCGGACACCAGGAAGCTCATCATGACCTCTGCGTGTACTGCCTGTGCGGACTCGCGCATCGCCTACCCCGTCATTTGCCGTCGACTGGCTGGGATGAATCCCTTGACACTGGTGGCATCTTGCTGAAAGTACACGGTGGATCACAAGGAGTAAGTTTTCAGATGCTGATAGAGACCGCGATGGTGCCGAGCAGCCGGCCGGCCTCGTCCTGGAGCTTGCGGACGGCGGGGAGCAGCCGGTCGGCCTGGTCGTGAGGCAGCGAGATGGCCATCGTCGCGGCCGTGGTGCCCACGGTGATCGGAATCGCCGCGCACACGGTTCCCAGCGCGTACTCCTGCCGCTCGATCACGGGTTCCATCCGCCGCATCCGGTCCAGGCGCCGTAGCAGCGTGCCGTGGTCGGACACCGTGTACGGGGTGATGGCCTGCACGGGGTAGCGGTCGAGGTGGTCGCGGCGGGCGTCCTGGTCGAGCTGGGAGAGCAGACACTGTCCGATGGCGTGCGCATGGCCGGTCTCGCGGAAGTCGGCCCACTCCTCGACCGCCGGATTGCCGGGGGTGTCGGAGACGCACATGACCTCGATCTCGCCCTCCCGATACAGGGCGTAATACACGGGCACACCGATCGAATCGCGCCAGTGTGCCAGCGCCTCGGCGATGGTGCTGCGACGTTTCTGCGCCGCTGCCCCGCTACTCAGCCGCCAGGCGGCCTCGCCCAGGAAGAACAACCCCTTGTCGCGCCGCAGATAGCCCTCGTGCACCAGGGTGCGCAGCAGGTGGTAGGCCGTGGGCAGAGCGAGACGGGTCTCACGGGCCAGGTGCTTGGCCGTGGCGCCGTGCTCGTGCCCGGCGACGGCCTCCAGCAGGCGCATCGCGCGCTGTACGGAGCTGATCAGGGTCGTCGGGGCGTGCGGCTGCGCCGTGACGTCCGGGGGCCCGGGCGGCTGCCGCGGCGGCGCGGAGGCACGCGGCTGTGCGGGGGGTGCGTGCCGTTCCGTGGGTGCGGTGCCGACCGTGGCCAAGGATCACTCCCGATACGCGAGGGGGGAGCCCGTGCCGGGGGAACACGGGTGCGGAGGCGAACACCGAGCGAGGGGGCGCCCCCGCGTCGGGTTCCGGACTTTAACCGTCGGCCACACCCCGCAGATGTCCTGTCCGGAAAACTTCCCCCGCCCGAGGGAACCGGCGCTTCTCCCGGCGATCAGCGGTCACCCGCGCCCCTCACCAGTCGCCGCGCGAGGACGAACCAGAGGTGAACTTCCTCACGATGTAGACCAGTCCGCCGACCAGCGCCACGAAGATCAGCAGCTTGAACAGCAGGCCGATCACGAAGCCGACGACGGTCGCTATGACGCTGCCGAACACGACCAGGGCGATGACGGGCACCGCGACCCACTTCACCCACCACGGCAGTCCCGCGAAGATCTCCCGCATTGTCCTCGCCTCTACCTTTCCGCCCGCTTCTGTGCCGGGCCGCCGAACCCGGTGTTCGCCGGGTGTTCTTGTTGTCCTGCCTCGATGCTAGGGCGCGGGCAGGGGCTCGCGGGGGTCTCGCACCCCTTGTCTCCCCCTGACCGATCCCCTAGGGAACCCGGAGGCGCCCGCTCAGCTCTCGGGCGGAGAGAACACCACGAGCACCCTCAGATCCTCGCTGATGTGGTGGAACCGGTGGCTGGCTCCGGCCGGCACGTAGACCACGCTGCCCCGCGCCACCTGGGTGGTCTCCGTGCCGACGGTGAGCGCGGCACGGCCGCTGACGACGAAGTACACCTCGTCCTGCCGGTGCGGCTTCTGCGGGTCGTGCTCACCGGCATCGAGCGCGTACAGACCGACCGACATGTTCCGCTCCCGCAGGAACTGGAGGTAGGCACCGTCGTTGGCGGCGCGCTCCGCCTCCAGCTCGTCCAACCGGAATGCCTTCATCGCCGTTGTCCGCCCTCGTCTCCGTACTCACATCTGCTCATGGCCGATTCCGTCTGCCACGATCAGACACATGAAGAATTTTGTAGTCAAGACGATCGCGAACGCGGGGGCCCTGGCCGTCGCCGTATGGCTGCTCGACAAGATCACCCTGACCGGTGACAGCACAGGCAGGAAGATAGGCACGCTTCTCCTCGTCGCCCTGGTCTTCGGCCTGGTCAACTCCGTGGTCAAGCCGATTGTGAAGGTGCTGACCTTCCCCTTGTTCATCCTGACGCTCGGGCTGTTCACGCTCATCGTCAACGCCCTGATGCTGCTGTTGACGTCCTGGGCCTGCGATCAGCTCGGCCTGAGCTTCCAGGTGGACGGCTTCTGGACCGCCGTCGTGGGCGGACTGATCATCTCGGTCGTCTCCTGGGCGCTCAACGTCATCCTGCCCGACGGGGACTGAACTCCATGGCCTACCGCGTCTGCTTCGTCTGCACCGGCAACATCTGCCGCTCCCCGATGGCCGAGTCCGTCTTCCGCGCGCGTGTGGCGGAGGCCGGGCTCGGCGGCCTGGTCGAGGCCGACAGCGCCGGCACCGGTGGCTGGCACGAGGGCGACGGCGCCGACCCGCGCACCGTGGCCGTCCTCGACGAGGCCGGCTACGGCACCGCCCACACCGCCCGCCGGTTCCGGTCGTCGTGGTTCTCCCACCTCGATTTGGTGATCGCCCTGGACTCCGGCCATCTGAAGGCCCTGCGCCGCCTGGCCCCCACCGAGGAGGACGCCGCCAAGGTACGCCTGCTGCGGTCATACGATCCCGCGGCCGGCGACCTGGAGGTGCCCGACCCCTACTACGGGGGCCCGGAAGGCTTCGAGGAGTGCCTTGAGATGGTGGAGGCAGCGAGCGACGGTCTGCTCGCCGCAGTACGTGCGCACGTGGAAGGGCGGACGGTATGAGCAACGCAGCACGGGGAGGGGGAGGCGGCACCGGGGAGGGCACGCGCGCGGTGCGTGCCGGACTGCCCGAGCCGGTCAAGCATGAGCCCACGCTCCCCGGCCCGGCCTTCGCCGCCCACTTCCACCTTCCGGGAGACCCGACGGGCCCGTACACCTACGGCAGGGACGAGAACCCGACCTGGACGTTGCTGGAGCGGGCCATCGGCGATCTGGAGGCACCCGGCGCAGAGGGAGCCGAGACGCTGGTCTTCGCCTCCGGCATGGCCGCCATCTCGGCCGTGCTCTTCTCCCGGTTGCGGGCCGGGGACGCGGTCGTGCTGCCCAGCGACGGGTACCAGGTGCTGCCTCTGGTGCGCGCCCAGCTGGAGGCCTACGGCGTCGAGGTGCGTACCGCGCCGACCGGGGGTGACGCACAACTGAAGGTCCTGGACGGCGCGAAGCTGCTGTGGATCGAGTCGCCGTCGAACCCCGGGCTGGACGTGTGCGACGTACGACGGCTGGTCGGGGCGGCCCACGCGGGCGGTGCCCTCGTCGCCGTCGACAACACTCTGGCGACACCGCTCGGGCAGCGTCCGCTGGAGCTGGGGGCCGACTTCGCCGTGGCCAGTGGGACCAAGCAGCTCACCGGCCACGGCGACGTCCTGCTGGGATACGTCGTCGGGCGGGATGCCGCGGCCATGGGCGCCGTACGCCGCTGGCGCAAGATCGTCGGTGCCATCCCTGGCCCCATGGAGGCCTGGCTCGCCCACCGCTCGATCGCCACGCTCCAGTTGCGGGTCGACCGGCAGAACGCCACGGCTCTGAAGGTGGCCGAGGCCCTGCGGGAGCAGCCGGAGGTGACCGGGCTGCGCTATCCGGGACTTCCTGACGACCCCTCGCACAGGATCGCCTCACAGCAGATGCGGCGCTACGGCTGCGTGATCTCGTTCGTGCTGCCCTCGCGCGCGCATGCCGACCGCTTCCTCGACGCGCTGCGGCTCGTCGACGACGCCACGAGTTTCGGGGGAGTGCGTTCCACGGCCGAACGGCGTGGGCGCTGGGGAGGGGACGCCGTGCCGGAGGGCTTCATCCGCATGTCGGTCGGCGCTGAGGATCCCGAGGACCTGGTGGCGGATGTGCTGCACGCGCTCCGGGAAGCGGCGCGCTGACCGCTCGGCAGACGGCCGGCAGAGTCCGGCTACGCAGATCGGACGGTCCGAGCCTCCCCCCTCGTGGCTCGGACCGTCCGCGGTTCTGCGCGCGAAGAACCGCGCGAACAAGGCTAGTTGACCGGGTGTCAGTGTCCAATCACGGTAGCGACAGAGACCTATCGACTTATTTATAGTTGAGCAGGGCCGGGGGGCTGCGGGAACGGGCGTGGGGACAAGGGAGGGTGCGGCATGGATCTGGCCTTGCTGCGCACTTTCGTGACCGTGCATCGGGCCGGCTCCTTCACCCGTGCAGCGGCCCTGCTCGGTCTCTCGCAGCCGGCGGTCACCGCACAGATCCGCGCCCTGGAACGGCAGCTCGGCCGCCCCCTGTTCCTGCGGCAGGCCCGCGGAGTGACCCCGACGACCATCGGTGACGAACTCGCCCACAAGGCGGCCCCGCATCTGGACGCCCTGGTGGAGATCACCGAGACCGGCCTCGACGACGAGTCCGCCCTGGGCACACTGCATCTCGCCGGCCCACTGGAGTTCACCGCCGAGCGGGCCCTGCCCGTGCTCACGGAACTGACCGGCGTCGAAGGCCAGGGGCTCGCGCTGCGCACCTCCTTCGGCACCGCCGAGGAAACCCTGGAGGGACTGGCCGCCGGGCACCACGATCTGGTCATCAGCTCCACCCGGCCCCGGGGCACACTGCTCACGGCGACCCCGCTGTGCGACGAGGAACATGTGCTTGTCGCCGCCCCACGCTGGGCCGATCGGCTCGGCATCGGAAAGGAACCTCCCAGGAACGCACCGTTCCTGGAGAGCGTCCCGGTCGTCGAGGTGCACGAGTCGCTTCCGTTCGTCTCCCGCTACTGGGGATCGGTCTTCGACAGCCGGCCTGCCGCGTGGGGCACCGTCATCGTCCCGGATCTGCGCGCCGTCCTCGCCTGCGCCGCGGCGGGCGCCGGGCTTGCGGTGCTACCCCGCTATCTGTGTACCGGCGCTCTGGAGCGCGGGGACGTCGTGGCCCTGCACGAGCCGGCGGTGCCACCGCTGCGCACGTACTTCCTGGCGGTGCGCACCGGCACCCTCGCGATGCCGCACATCGCTCGTGCCCATGACTGGCTGCTGCACGCGGCCGCCGACTGGTCATGACCCCCCTCACCCGGCGGATTCACCCGGTCACCATTCGCGATGTTTCACGTGGAACGTGCCCAGATGTTTCACGTGGAACTGGCCGGGCCACATTTCTCCCATGACCGTCCGACCCGTGGTCAAGCGCACCGCGCGTGCCGTTCTGCTGGACGGCGACGACCTCATCCTGATCAAGCGCACCAAGCCCGGTGTGGACCCCTACTGGGTGACGCCCGGGGGTGGGGTCGAGCCCGAGGACTCCACCGTCGTCGACGCCCTGCACCGCGAGGTGTACGAGGAACTCGGCGCCAAGATCACCGACGTCGTGCCCTGCTTCGTCGACACCGTCGAGCACATCGGAGCGGACGGCGGCGCGACGGGGGTGAAGATCCAGCACTTCTTCGTCTGCCATCTGGCCTCCATGGACCCCTCTCTCCGACACGGCCCGGAGATGGACGAGCCCGCCGGTGAGTACGAGATCGTCCGGGTGCCGTTCACCCGCGTCGGTATCGCCTCCGTCCATCTCGTACCGCTGTCGCTGCGGCACTATCTCGACGGAAACATCGAGGGCGTCCGCGCGATGCATGCCCCCGACCTGGGCTGATCCGATCGGTGCTGCGGGCAGCAGGTGACGGTTCCGGCGTGCGGCGGCATGGAAGGGGTGCCGCACGGCAACGGAGCAGCGCGGGTCATCGCGTGGCCAAAAGCACGTCCGTCCCTCGGGAAACGAGTGGACGCGGGGGTCTTCGGTCGGACAGCCTGACCTGCGTGCCGACTGCTCTTCCCGCCGCTCTGCCCATCCGTCGTCTGACCCTCCGCGACCTGACTGCCTGCGCCGACCTGTCGGAGAACCGGGGGTGGCTACGCGAGGAGCACAAGTGGGGCTTCCTCCTCACCGCCGGCCGGGGCTACGGCATCGACGACCCGGACGGCGGACTCGTCAGCGCCTGCGTCGTCACACGCTACGGTCCGGAGGACCGGCCCGACCTCGGGGCGATCGGGATGGTGCTGGTCGCCGAGCGGCATGCCCGCCAGGGCATCGGCCGCCGCATGATGCGTCACGTCCTCGCCGACATGGGCACCACGCCGATGACCCTGCACGCCACCCCGTACGGCCGCCCGCTCTACGAAGAGCTCGGGTTCAAGGTCATCGGCCGGACGGAGATGGTGCTCGGGCGCTTCTCCCCGCACGGCACCGACATGGAGGGCACCCGCTCGGGCGTCACCACCCGAGCCGCGACCGCCGAGGACCTCACTGCGATCCTCCGCCTCGACGAGGAGGTGCTGGGCACCGACCGGACCCCCATCGTCACCCGGCTGCCCGCCTTCGCCGACCGGCTGCACGTCGCCGAGGAGTGCGGCCGGATCACGGGCTACGCGGCGGTCTGGCCCAATATGCACACGCACGTCGTAGGACCGCTCATCGCCCGTGACACGCAGACCGCGAAGGCCCTCGTGACGTCCCTGGCCGCCCGCAGTGACCGTCCACTGCGCACCGACATCGATGTACGGCACGAGGAACTGCTGGCCTGGGTCAAGGAGCACGGCCTGGCGTCCGTCGCCTTCAACGATGTGATGAGTCTCGGCAGGACGGAGCTTCCGGGTGACTGGCGCAGGAGATTCGCCCCGGTGACGGTGGCCGCGGTCTGACCGGCGGGCAGGAGAGGGCACGGCCGGCTGCCATGGTCGCATGCGCGCGCCATGTGCCTCGCTGGAGGTGCCCGGCCGGAGGGTGCCCAGAGGGTGCGGCACATGGGAGATCCTGCACCACGACCCGGAACCGGCGATCTGCACATGCGGCCCGCCACCGAGGACGACCTCCCGGCCGTCGTCGCGATGCTGGCGGACGACCCCCTCGGCGCCCAACGTGAAGCACCGGACAACCTGGCGCCCTATCGGGCAGCACTGGAACGGCTCAGCACCGACCCGCTCCAGCACGTGATCGTGGCCGTACGGAGCGACCGCATCGTCGGCAGCCTCCAGCTCACGATCATCCCGGGGCTGTCCCGGCGCGGGTCCACCCGGTCGATCATCGAGGGCGTCCGCGTGCATGCCGGCGAACGGGGCAGTGGCCTCGGCGCCCGGCTGATCGAGTGGGCCGTGGAGACATCCCGCCGCGAGGGCTGCCAGCTGGTGCAGATGGCCTCGGACGCGTCCCGAACAGATGCCCACCGGTTCTACGAGCGCCTCGGGTTCACCGCGTCGCATGCGGGCTTCAAGCTGCCACTCTGACGGTCACCAAGGGGCTGTTCCACGTGAAACAGCCCCTTGGTGACCGTGGCCTCTCGGCACCGCCTATCCGATGCCGCGCCACCCCTCCGGATCCACCCCGCCCGGCACTGCTGCCCCCTCCTCGTAGGGCCGGCGCGTGAAGACGAACGTGCCCAGGTCCAGGTGGTCCACCGTCCCGTCCGCCCGCCGTACCACCCTCAGCAGCTCACCGGCGAAGTAGCCGTCCAGTCCGGTCCAGGTTCCGTCGCCGTTCGGCCGCAGCCGCGCACGGCGTCCGCTGCCGGACAGGGGGTCCAGTGCCAGCAGGCCATCAGCCCTCGGACGCAGGACGACCCCGTTCGTCCCCCAGTACCACGGCCCTGCCAGCTCCAGCACGGCCGGATCGACGTGCATCAACGGACGCCACGGCTCGGGAATCCGGGGCTCGGCCTCGGCGACGATGCGCACGAGATCGCCGGCCACGGCCGACACCTGGGGCCCGGAGGTGCAGTTGGCCAGCACCACCGCCGCGACGTCGTCCGCCACGCTGATGCTGAGGTTCGCCAGGAAGCCCGGCACGGATCCGCTGTGCCCTGCGAGCAGACGCCCGCCCTTGTACTGGAGCTGCATCCCGAGGCCGTAGGTGACACCGTCCGCCAGATCTGCGGCCTCGGCAGGCGCAGCCGGCGTCCGCATCTCCCGCACGCTCCGCGCGCTCAGTACCCGGTCGTCCCCCTCGGCCAGGAAGGTCGCGAAGCGTGCCAGGTCGCCGGTGGTCGACCAGAGTTGTCCGGCCGGCTCCATCCGCCCGAAGTCCTGCGCGGGCTCCGGCAACAGCACATCGGCCCACGGGTGCACCGCCCAGCCGCCCACGTGCGGTGCGCGAGGCCGTACGCCCGTCCGCTCAAGGCCCAGCGGGTGGAGCACCTCTCGCTGAAGGACGTCCTCCCACGGGGCACCCCGAAGCTGTTCGACGAGGGCCCCGAGCAGGGTGTAACCGGGGTTCGAGTAGTGGAACCGCCGCCCGACCGGGTGCCGGTGGGGCTCGTCGCCCAGCACGTCCGACAGCTCCGGGCGCAACGAGCCAGGGCTGCGCTCCCACCAGGGCCCCGTCGACGCCTCAGCTGCCAGGCCGCCGGTGTGGGCGAGCAGATCGGCGATCGTCGCCTCCCCCGCCCCCGTGCCCGTGCCCGGCAGATGCTTCTCCAGCGGGTCGTTGAGGTCGAGCAGCCCCTCGTCGCGCAGCCGCAGGGCGAGTACCGCGGTGAAGGTCTTGGTGATCGAGCCGATGCGGTACTGCGTGTTCGCGTCCGGAGCCTGCCCGTCGAGCGATGTCCGCGCGCCGTCCCACACCCGCTGTCCGCCCCGCACGACGGCGGCAGCGAGTGACGGTGTACGCCCATCGCTCTGGGCCACCGCGATCCGGTGCAGCAGCGCACGCCGCGTGGTCGGAAGCAGCCCCTGCTGAGAAGTCGTCATGCGTACAGTCCACCCCGCCCGGGCCCACTCGTCGAGCGCATATGCCCTCAGCCCCGGCGCGCTGTGCACCAGGGGGGCCGGCCGACCACGGACTCCAGCTGCCGCAGCCGGCGTTGTCCCTGGGGGTGTTGTGATGGTGGACCGCCGCGCGAGCGCGGCACGCGACCCGGCCGGCTCAGCGTCTGGTCATCAGATGAAGGCCAAGGCCGTCGAGGGCCTCTCGGGCACGTCCGAGGAGCTCAACAGCATCGTCGGTCCCGGTACTTACCTGGGCCTGTACCCGATCGGGCAGGCCAACAGCGAGGACCGGGAGGCCTCGTTCGACTACCGGAACGGACTCGGTGCCAGGTCGACCGCGCTGGAAGAAGCAAACAAGCCGTATGCCTCCAACGCGTTCTACAGCGAGGAGATGAACTGGCACATCCCGGAGTTCGACGCCGAGGTTCTTCAGTTCACCCTGTTCACCCTGTTCACCCTGTTCACCCAAGAAGAGATCTCCCAGCAGCTCGGTTGGGACGGGCACACCAATGCCGGCCCCGGGGCGGTCGCCCGGGCCCGGGAGATCACCGAGGAGAACAAGGGCAAGAACGCCACCAACGACTTCATCGCAGACTCCTCGTTCTCGGACAGCGATGTCTACGACACGCGGTACTCCGGCGGCACCACCGCCCACGACGTGGCCTCCTGTCTGCGCTACGGCGGCTTTCCGACCAAGGCACCCGCCAAGGACTCCGCGGAGTACCGCGTACTGGTGGAGAACCTGAAGCAGGCCTGGTCCGAGTGCAGCTGGCAGAACCCGCTGGACGGCAACCGGGTCCTCAACGGTCCCGTCATGGCCGCGAGCACCGAGTGGGAGCAGGAGCACGCCGGCCAGGCCAAGCAACGCAACACGATCATCCAGGCGGAGACGGACGCCGCAGCCGAGACCCGCGCGGCCACGGACGACATGGTCCGGGCCATCCAGCGGGCCTGGCGTGCCGACCAGATCCTGACCTGGCAGAAGGTCGTCGCGGAAGAGCTCGTCGCGGACCCCGACTCCCAGTTCAAGCCCGAACCCGAGCTGTACGAGCGGGCAGACACCGACCTCGCCGACGCGCGGAGCAAGGCCGATGAACTGGTGGCTTCGGCCAACGGTCACGCCAAGGCAGCCGCTGCGGCAGCCGAACGCGGCACCACCGCGCAGCAGGAGGCGTGGGGCATCGCCGACGCCACCGACGTGCCGCGCTGGAGCGGGTGGTGTCCGAGGCCTGTGCAGACCTCGGACACCGTCTGTTCCTGCGCGCCCTGAAGAGGCCTACGGGGTGCAGGTGCCCGAACGCCGCTGCGAGGCCTTCACGGCGCTCGGTGAGCGGTTCGGGTACTCCGACTATCTGGTCGACTGCGGTCTGAACGTCGTGTACGACGACTGACGGAGACGGCGGGCGGCCCGCACTCGCCGGACCTCATCGAACTCCTCCCGGGTCAGTTGCTCCGAATTGTGGCCTTTCCCACTCCGCACAAGCAGTTCTGAGGTGAGTCCGTGCTTCTTCTCCTACGCTACTGACCTTCAAAGCGTGTTGTCGGCAGGGGCTGACGCGTGATCCCTGCGGTATGCCGACTGCATGAGGTGTGCACGAGATCAAGGACCTTGCGGCGGAATTCGGGCGGATGGCTGCGGGGCCCCGAGCACGAGGACTACCGGCGAGCCCCGGCCGCGCACCGATGAGTTTCCCGCGCCGCGCTGGTCCATACGCCGGACACCCACGGACGGAAGGCTGGGCCATGCGAAAACTGATCTACGGCATGAACCTGACCCTGGACGGCTACATCGCCGCGGCCGGCGACGACATCGGCTGGAGCGGACCGCCGAGCGACGAGCTGTTCCAGTGGTGGCTCGACCACGAGCAGGAGAGTGGCCTGTCGCTGTACGGGCGCAAACTGTGGGAGACGATGAGTTCCTACTGGCCGACCGGCGACCAACAGCCCAACGCCACCCCGGCGGAGATCGAGTTCACGCGGAACTGGCGGGACACGCCGAAGGTGGTGTTCTCCTCGACGATCGACAAGGTCGACTGGAACGCCCGCCTGGTCACCGGAGACGCGATCGCCGAGATCACCCGGCTCAAGGCCGAGGACGGCGCCCCGATGAACATCGGCGGCGCAACGCTCGCCGGAGCGGCCATGCGCGCCGGGCTGATCGACGAGTACGCGATCGTCGCCCATCCGGTCCTGGTGGGCGGCGGCACGCCGTTCTTCACCACGCTGGACAGCTGGGTGAACCTGAACCTGGTGGAGACGCGGACGTTTCCCGGCGGCGTGGTCCTGACCAGGTACGAGACGAGGCGCTGAGCAGCAGCGCCCACGCGCTGGTCTCACGGTGATGTCGTAACCGACATCCATCCGACATCGACCGTGAGAATCCGACACGGAGAACGAGGCCCTGCAACAACTGTAGGGCCGCATTAGGAATGTCCTGTTCCGATACGCTGACCTGCGGTTCGTCCGCTGTCTCATACTAGGGACACGGCATGTCCGTCTGACGGTCTTGTCCTGCGTCCTCGACGGATCGACCGTAGGTTCGAGTCCGGCCTCTGCCTGCCCCGACATTCCTGTGTGGCGGCACACCACCTGTGCGGACAAGGGCGTTGCTACGGCTGCGTCAGAAGGCGCCCAGGCGCCACACTCGTACCGTGCCGTCCGCGTTGGCGGTGGCCGCCGTCCTGCCGTCCGGGCTGAAGGCCACGCTCTGGATCTTTCCATTGCTGCCGGCGTCGGCCGTGAGGGGCACGGTCGATCCGCTCGTTGCCAGATTTCTCAGTTCAGCCGTGCCGTCGGCATAGACGATGGCGAGGATCTCACCCACGGTGCTGAACCTCAGGGCACTGACACCGGTGAAGGTCCGCGGAACCTTGTCGACGTACAGCTTCCAGAGCTGCGCGGAGCCCTCGCCGGACTGGATCGCCAGAAACGCACGGTCCGCGCTGAATCCCACGGGCCGGCCCTTGGACAGGGCTGCGAGGTCCTTCGCCGTGTCGACGTCCCACAGGTGCACCTTCTGGTCTGCGGCGAACTCGCTGCTGGTGGCCAGCGTCTTGCCGTGGGGGCTGAAAGCGAGGACGCAGCCGGCGGGCAGGACAGCCCTGGTCTTCCTGGTCGTCATGTCCCACAGCCGCACCGTGCAGGGAGACCCGGCTGCTCCGGTGGCGAGGGTCTTGCCGTCAGATGTGAACGCCATGGTCTGGACCCCGTTCCGGTGGCCGGAGAGGCTGGCGACGAGCTTGCCGGTGGTGGTGTTCCAGAGCCGGACCGGGTTGTCGTAGTCGGGACCAGCGACCCCCATCGCGGTGGCGAGGAGGTCTCCCTTGGGGCTGAACGCCTTCAGCACGCTGCCCGAGTGCTTGGTGTGGATGACGAGGGTCTTGCCGGTGGCCAGATTCAGCAGTCGCACGGTCAGGTTGGCCCCGTCGCCGCTGTGCAGGATGTCCCCCATGGCGAGGATCGATCCGTCGGGGCTGAACACGGGGTAGTTTCGGCCCGCGAGCGTGGTGACGGTCTGGGCGTCCGATGCCCGCAGCAGCCGTATTCCTTCGTCGCTGCCAACGGCGATGAGCTTGCCGTCCGGGCTGAACTCCACTTCAGTGCCCGCCCCGGTGGCGGTGGCGATCACTTGCGTGTCGACCGTCCCGCTGCTGGATTGCGAGCCCTCGCCGTTGCCCTTCGCCAGGACCAGCACCAGGGTGACGGTCAGGGCGAGGGCCAGGGCGACAGCGACGGTGAGCGTCTTGGCCCGGCGGGGCCGGCGGACAGGGCGGGATGCACGGGTGGTGGCCCGTACCACCGGCGCCGGCGGGGCGGGAGGCCCCACGGCCGCGGGGGTGCGCGTGGCGGCTCGGGAACGGGGTGGCGCGGTCTCGGCCGTGGGTGCGGGGGCGGGTCGCGGAGTCGGTGCCGGTGTCGCCCGCGCTAAGGGGGCCGGAGCGGGTGCTGCGGCTGGTGTCGGTGCCGGTTCGGGTGGGGGCTGTTGAGGCAGAAGGGCCTGAAGCCGTGCGGCCGCCGCGGCGGAGACCTGCTTGCTGTCGTCCTCCTGAAGGCCCCGCATCACCTCCATCACGGCCGCCCGCACCACCTCGTTCCCGATCCGGTGCAGATGGGCGAGCCCATCGAGAGCACCGAGACGATCGCTGACCATGGGGCTGCCGATGGCGTTATGGAGATGGAGGGGGAGTTGCCAGTTGATGTTCCGCGCGATGACGATCCGGCCCTCGACGTTGTCCTGCTTCTTGGGCCGCTGCTGGGGTATCTCCTCAACCACCCGGTCATGGACGTAGCCGTACAGCTCGTCGAGGGTGATGTCGCCGTCACCGTCGAGGTCCGCACTGCCGTCGCGCAGGCCCTCCACCAGATAGCGGGTGAACACAGACTGCGGAGCTTGGCCATGCGCCCGGCCGCCCTCGAACGAGTACTGCGTCGAGTCCGACGCGGTCAGCACCGTACGACCACGCCCTTGGAAACGCTCCAAGGCGTGCACCGCGGTGTCGCCCTTGGAGATCCGTCCGCCCGCCGAGTAGGCCCCGCTGTAGCAGCAGTCGAGAATCAGTACCTTCTGGCGGGACACGCAGCCCTCCAGAGCCTGGTCGATCTGCTCAGCGGACAGTGCGGTGAACAGCAGACTGTCGTGCCGGGTATTGGTCATCGCGAGATAGAGCCGGCCGCTGTCGTCCTTGAGTCCGTGGCCCGTAAAGTACAGAAGGGTGAGGTCGTCGCGGCGCCGGTCGCGGTAGAAGTCGCCGATGGCCTGACCGACGAGATGAAGCGGCTGGTTGACCAGAGTAGTGACCTCGAACCCCGCGATGGCCGGATCCCTCAGCACCGCGCCCAGCGCCTCCGTGTCGTGCGCCGGCGCCGTCAACTGCCGCAGTGCGCTGTCCTGGTACTCGTAGGTGGCGATCAGCAGCGCCAGTCTGCGTCCCACGGCCGCTCACCGCTGGTCGCCGGTGTGGCGGCGGACGTACGCGTCGATCAGGGCCTGGCGCTCGGCATCCGAGGCCCGGTCGAGTTCGAGCGTGTCGCCGTTGATGGTCACCGAGATGCGGTGCCGGGCGGAGGATCTGCCCAGCCAGTCGCGCACGGTGCCGATCAGCGACGTGAACACCCCTCCGGACGCGCTCAGCGCCACGACGACGGCTCCGAGGGTGAGCGCGTCCGTGCCCTTCGCCCCGTCGGGCGGGGGGCCACCCTCCGCCCACCGCACCGACTCGACATCCAATTCGATTATTTCTGCGCGTAGTCGACGCCCCAGCCGGTCGGCCGCCTCCCGATCCAGCTCAGGGTCGGGCGCGAAGTCCAGCAGCACGTCCACCACAAGGTCCGCTGGGCGGTCCGCACGCGCGCCCGGCGCCGAAGCCCTGTCCCACATGTCTCCCCCGGTGTCGTCGCCACGAAGCCGACGCTCTCAGTGTGGCCGCACCAAGCAGCCAACGGCAGCCTCTCGCCAGAACTCACGCGATTGAGCGGAATGAGCACCCGAGCGATACGGGCCACACCAGGGGCACCGTCCAGCAGCCCTCCGAGCGGTCCTCGGCGGCAGCCCTCCCCGTGGCCGTCCGAGTCGGTCGGCGGCCGGAGGGTGACTGCGGGCCCGGCGCTGGTGGCGGATTGGGAGCGGGGAGGCGACCAGCACGCATTCGTCTCACTGAAATGTCCTTTGGGCCGGACAGAGGCCACCGTCAACGAGAAAGGGACATCGGAAACGCGGACCTACAACAGCCGCGGATCAGGTCTGGGCCATGTCCACGAACCGGGAGTAGTGGCCCTGGAAGGCCACGGTGATCGTGGCCGTCGGGCCGTTTCGGTGCTTGGCGACGATCAGGTCGGCCTCACCGGCACGCGGCGACTCCTTCTCGTAGGCGTCCTCGCGGTGCAGCAGGATGACCATGTCGGCGTCCTGCTCGATGGAACCGGACTCGCGCAGGTCGGAGACCATCGGCTTCTTGTCGGTGCGCTGTTCGGGGCCGCGGTTGAGCTGTGAGAGCGCGATGACCGGGAGCTCCAGCTCCTTGGCGAGCAGCTTGAGGTTACGGGACATGTCCGAGACCTCCTGCTGCCGGCTCTCGGCGCGCTTGGAACCACCGGACTGCATCAGCTGGAGGTAGTCGATGACGACGAGTCGGAGGTCGCTGCGCTGCTTGAGGCGGCGGCACTTGGCACGGATCTCCATCATCGACAGGTTCGGGGAGTCGTCGATGTACAGCGGGGCCGCCGAGACGTCCGGCATCCGGCGGGCCAGACGTGTCCAGTCCTCGTCCGTCATCGTGCCCGAGCGCATGTGGTGCAGGGCGACGCGGGCCTCGGCGGAGAGCAGGCGCATCGCGATCTCGTTGCGTCCCATTTCGAGTGAGAAGATCACACTCGGCAGGTTGTTCTTGATCGAGGCGGCTCGCGCGAAGTCCAGTGCGAGCGTCGACTTGCCCATCGCGGGACGCGCGGCGATGACGATCATCTGGCCCGGGTGCAGTCCGTTGGTGAGGGAGTCGAAGTCGGTGAATCCGGTGGGCACGCCGGTCATCTCGCCGCTGCGCGAGCCGATCGCCTCGATCTCGTCGAGGGCGCCCTCCATGATGTCGCCGAGCGGCAGGTAGTCCTCGCTGGTGCGCTGCTCGGTGACGGCGTAGATCTCGGCTTGGGCCCGGTTGACGATCTCGTCGACGTCGTCGTCGGCTGCGTAGCCCATCTGCGTGATGCGGGTGCCGGCCTCGACGAGGCGGCGCAGGACCGCGCGCTCGTGCACGATCTCCGCGTAGTACTCGGCGTTGGCCGCCGTCGGCACCGTCTGGACGAGGGTGTGCAGGTAGGAGGCGCCGCCGACCTTGTTGATCTCGCCACGCTTGGTCAGCTCGGCGGCGATCGTGATGGGGTCGGCCGGCTCGCCCTTGGCATAGACGTCGAGGATCGCCTGGAAGATCGTCTCGTGGGCGGGCTTGTAGAAGTCGTGTCCCTTGAGGATCTCGACGACGTCGGCGATGGCGTCCTTGGACAGCAGCATGCCGCCGAGGACCGACTGCTCGGCTTCGAGGTCCTGCGGCGGAAGGCGCTCGAAGGTGGACCCGGCGCCCTCCCAGGCACCGTTGTCCCGTCCCCGGTCGTGCTGCTCGTCGCGGCCCCGGCCACCGTCACCGCGCCGACGGGAGGCGGGCAGACGATCGCTGGGACCACTGTCGGCCCACGGATCGTCCAACGGCTCGGAAATGCTCACCGAGCCACCTCCTCCCGTCCGCGGAGCGGACCTCGCCGTGCCCCTCATTTCTACGGCACGGCACTGACAAATCAGGGGCCCAACTCCGGTTCCAGCGGGCCGGTTTTGTGACGTTTTGAAAACCGGCGCACGGAGCGGGTGCCGGACCACGGTAGGCCTGCGGGCACCGTCAGCCAATCTGGTTATCCACAGGGCATGTGGATGACGGCCCGGATGCTGTGGAGAACTCCGCGAAACCTGTGCACGACCCGGTGGACAGTGCTGTGAACAAGGTCGCGCCGCCACCACAACAACGCCTCTGAACTGCGGCTTCAACATCCACCGGCTGTGCAGAAGAAAAAGTTGCCCGGTCGGATCAAGATCACTTGAGACTCTGTGCACAAGGACACGCACCAAGAGAGGGCGTAAGGGTCACTGCTCCATTGCATCGCTTACCTGTGGACGATTAGATTGGCGCCCATGACACAGGCTCCCCCGGCCCCGCAGGGCGTCCGCCGCCGGCATGACCGAGAGATCATCGGCCTGGCGGTCCCCGCCTTCGGTGCACTCGTCGCCGAGCCCCTCTTCGTCCTGGCCGACAGCGCCATCGTGGGACACCTCGGCACCCGCCAGCTCGCCGGGCTCGGCATCGCCTCCGCTCTGCTCACGACAGCCGTCAGTGTCTTCGTGTTCCTGGCCTACGCCACCACCGCCGCTGTGGCGCGCAGGGTCGGTGCCGGAGACCTCCAGGCAGCGATCCGCCAGGGCATGGACGGCATCTGGCTCGCGCTGTTCCTGGGAGCCGCCGTCATCGCCCTCACCCTGCCCGCAGCGCCAGGCCTCGTGGACCTCTTCGGGGCGTCGTCCACAGCAGCTCCGTACGCGGTCACCTATCTGCGGATCTCCTCTCTCGGGATCCCCGCCATGCTCGTCGTGTTCGCCGCGACCGGCGTTCTGCGTGGACTGCAGGACACAAAGACGCCGCTCTACGTCGCTGTCGCGGGCTTCGTCGCCAACGCCGTGCTCAACGCCGCCCTCGTGTACGGCGTCGGCCTCGGTATCGCCGGATCGGCGTGGGGAACGGTCGTCGCACAGTGCGCCATGGCCGTGGTCTATCTGAGGGTCGTCGTGCGCGGCGCTCGCCGGCACGGTACCTCGCTGCGCCCCGACGCGGCCGGGATCCGAACATCAGCCCGGGCCGGCGGACCACTTCTCGTGCGCACACTGTCGCTGCGGGCCGTCCTGCTGATCGCCACGGCCGTCGCTGCCCGGCTGGGAGACGCCGACGTCGCCGCCCACCAGATCATCCTGTCGCTGTGGAGCCTGCTGGCGTTCGCCCTCGACGCCATCGCCATCGCCGGGCAGGCGATCATCGGGCGGTATCTCGGAGCCGGCGACACCCAGAGGGCGCGCGACGCCTGTCGCCGCATGGTGGAGTGGGGCATCGCCGTCGGTATCGTCCTCGGCGCGCTGGTGATCCTGGCCCGGCCCGTGTTCCTGCCGCTGTTCACCAGCGACACCACGGTCACCGAGGCGGCGCTGCCCGCCCTGGTGATCGTGGCACTCTCACAGCCGGTCTCCGGCATCGTCTTCGTCCTGGACGGCGTTCTGATGGGCGCCGGCGACGGGCCTTATCTGGCCGGGGCGATGCTGCTCACCCTGGCTGTCTTCGCTCCCGTCGCGCTGCTCGTACCGACGCTGGACGGCGGCCTGACCTCGTTGTGGGCGGCGATGACGCTGATGATGACCGTACGGATGCTGACGCTCTGGCTGCGCGCCCGCTCGGGTCGCTGGCTGGTGCCCGGGGCGGCGCGATGACCAGCACCCGTTGCGTCTGTTTCACGTGAAACAGACGCAACGGCACACGTCCGGCAGGCGAGGCGAGAAAAGGGAAGGGGCCGCACCCCGCGGGGTGCGGCCCCTTCCACAGTTGCTCACGCCGGTACGGCGATCAGGCCGCGACGACCTCGACGCTGACCTTGGCGGCAACCTCGGGGTGCAGACGCACGGACGTCTCGTGGGCGCCCAGGGTCTTGATCGGCGCACCGATCTCGATGCGGCGCTTGTCGACCTCGGGACCGCCGGCAGCCTTGATCGCAGACGCGACATCGGCCGGGGTGACGGAACCGAAGAGACGGCCGGCGTCGCCGGAGCGAACGGCCAGACGGACCTTCACGCCCTCGAGCTGGGCCTTGACCTGGTTGGCCTGCTCGATGGTCTGGATCTCGTGGATCTTGCGAGCGCGACGGATCTGCTCGACGTCCTTCTCGCCGCCCTTGGTCCAGCGGATCGCGAACTTCCGCGGGATCAGGTAGTTGCGAGCGTAACCGTCCTTGACGTCGACGACGTCGCCCGCAGCACCGAGGCCGGAGACCTCGTGGGTGAGGATGATCTTCATGAGTCGGTCACCCTTCCCTTAACGCGCGGTGGAGGTGTAGGGCAGCAGCGCCATCTCACGGCTGTTCTTGACGGCCGTGGCGACATCACGCTGGTGCTGCGTGCAGTTGCCGGTCACGCGGCGGGCACGGATCTTGCCGCGGTCGGAAATGAACTTCCGCAGCATGTTCGTGTCCTTGTAGTCCACGTACGTGACCTTGTCCTTGCAGAAAGCGCAGACCTTCTTCTTCGGCTTGCGCACAGGCGGCTTCGCCATGGTGTTTCTCCTGTGTGATCAAGAAGTTGGGGTACGACCCGCCCTCGACCGGATCGGGCCCGGGGGCACCGGGCCCGCAGGCCTAGAAGGGGGGTTCGTCCGAGTAGCCGCCACCGCCGCCGCCACCGGAGCCGCCGCCCCAGCCGCCGCCCTGCTGGCCGCCGGCGGGAGCGCCGGTCGCCCAGGGGTCGTCGGCGGAAGCGCCGCCCTGCTGGCCGCCACCCTGCTGGCCGCCACCGGGGCCGCCGCCCCAGCCGCCGCCCTGCTGGCCGCCACCGCCGTAGCCGCCCTGGCCGCCGCGGCCCGTGGTCTTGGTGACCTTGGCCGTGGCGTTGCGCAGGCTGGGCCCGACTTCCTCGACGTCCAGCTCGAAGACCGTGCGCTTGACACCCTCACGGTCCTCGTAGGACCGCTGCTTCAGTCGGCCCTGCACGACGACGCGCATGCCTCGCTGAAGCGACTCGGCGACGTTCTCCGCCGCCTGGCGCCAGACCGAGCAGGTCAGGAACAGGCTCTCGCCGTCCTTCCACTCGTTGGTCTGGCGGTCGAAGGTACGGGGAGTGGACGCGACACGGAACTTCGCGACCGCCGCACCGGAGGGGGTGAAGCGCAGCTCGGGGTCGTCGACAAGATTGCCGACGACCGTGATGACGGTCTCGCCTGCCATGGGGGAACCTCTCGGCGGGTTTGCTGCTGGCTGCTGGTGGTGCTACTCGAAACCCGAGATCAGCTGAGCGGGAGAGCTCAGTGGGTCTCGGGGCGGAGGACCTTGGTCCGGAGGACCGACTCGTTCAGGTTCATCTGGCGGTCGAGCTCCTTGACGACCGCAGGCTCGGCCTGCAGGTCGATGACCGAGTAGATGCCCTCGGGCTTCTTCTTGATCTCGTACGCGAGACGACGACGGCCCCAGGTGTCGACCTTCTCCACCTTGCCGCCGCCATCACGGACGACAGAAAGGAAGTTCTCGATCAGCGGGGAGACAGAACGCTCCTCGAGATCGGGGTCGAGGATGACCATCACCTCGTAGTGACGCATGTGGAACCCACCTCCTCTGGACTCAACGGCCACGGTCGTTCCGTGGCAGGAGGGTTGTGATGCGTACGCAACGGTATCGGCCACCACTGACAATCGCGGGTTCCCGCAGACCGTCGCGGGCCCCACCGGGGATCCCTCTCGGGATTCCCTCTCGCGGCCTGGGCAGACACCGGTGCAGACGGTACAGAGTACCCGCACACCCGCTTCCGGTTGAAATCAAGGCCCCAGGACCGTCAATCTGTACACATCGGGTGTGTATGGCGCTACGATGCGCCGTCTTCCGCAGGAGGTGCCCTATGGCACAGGCATTGCGACCCAACACCGCCGGAGGCCTGTTCTCCACGGACGGCAAGCCCCATCCCCTCCAGGACTCCCTGCTCGTGGTGACCCTGGTGCTGGGCCTGACGTCCTTCGTCACCGGACTGACAGCCGACAGCCTGCACCTGCTCAGCTCCTGGGCGGGTCTGGTGGGGATCCTCACGGGCGCGTACGGCCAGTGGATCTCGGAGACGACGCGTGAGCGCTTCGGCCTCGTGGTGGGCCTCGGTGCCTCGGGGGTCGGCTTCTTCCTCGGGATGGCACACGGAGGGCTGTTCGGCGGGCTCGTCAGCTGACACGACGGCCCGTCCGCCCATTCGGGCCGCTCACAGGGCGCAGTAGGCTTCGGCGCGAGAGCCGGAGCCCCTGTACCCATGGGGACACACCAGCCCGAGGAGCGCCCCGAATGAGCCTGACCCTGAGGACCATCAGTCGCGAGCAGCATCTGGCCTACATCCAGAGCCTGCCGGCGGCGAGCCACATGCAGGTCCCGGCCTGGGCCGACGTGAAGGCGGAGTGGCGCTCGGAGAACCTGGGCTGGTTCGACGAGCGGACCGGCGAGATGGTCGGCGCGGGCCTGGTTCTCTACCGGCAGCTGCCCAAGATCAAGCGCTACCTCGCCTATCTGCCCGAGGGCCCGGTCATCAACTGGTTCGCGCCGAACCTTCAGGACTGGATCGAGCCGATGCTGGCGCATCTGAAGCAGCAGGGCGCCTTCTCGGTGAAGATGGGCCCCCCGGTGATCATCCGGCGGTGGAACGCCGACACCATCAAGAGGGGCATCCAGGACCAGGACGTGAAGCGGCTGCGCGACCTGGAGGCCGACTTCATCGAGCCGCGCGCCTTCGAGGTGGCCGACAAGTTGCGCCGTATGGGCTGGCAGCAGGGCGAGGACGGCGGGGCCGGCTTCGGCGATGTCCAGCCCCGTTACATCTTCCAGGTGCCGCTGGCGAACCGCTCGCTGGAAGAGGTGCACAAGAACTTCAACCAGTTGTGGCGCCGCAACATCAAGAAGGCCGAGAAGGCCGGCGTCGAGGTCGTCCAGGGCGGCTACCACGACCTGGAGGAGTGGCAGCGGCTGTACGAGATCACCGCCGTGCGCGATCACTTCCGGCCGCGCCCGCTGTCGTACTTCCAGCGCATGTGGACGGCCCTCAACACCGAGGACCCCAACCGTATGCGGCTGTACTTCGCCCGCCACAACGGCGTGAACCTCGCCGCGGCGACGATGCTCGTCGTCGGCGGACACGTCTGGTACTCCTACGGCGCCTCCGACAACATCGGCCGCGAGGTCCGTCCCTCGAACGCGATGCAGTGGACGATGCTGCGCGACGCCTACGCGCTCGGTGCCACGGTCTACGACCTGCGCGGCATCTCCGACTCGCTGGACGAGACCGACCACCTCTTCGGCCTCATCCAGTTCAAGGTCGGCACAGGCGGGCAGGCTGCCGAGTACCTCGGCGAGTGGGACTTCCCGTTGAACAAGCTGCTCCACAAGGCGCTCGACCTCTATATGTCGCGCCGTTGAACCGCCACACTTTCTCTCTCACCCCCATAGACCGTTCAGACCAGAAAGGTTCCGGGTCCGGCCATGGCGCTCACGCTCTACGTCGACACCGCGCGCTGGCGGGCGCACCACAAGCACGTACAGGAGCAGTTCCCGGGACTCGTCCCGGTCTGCAAGGGCAACGGCTACGGCTTCGGGAACGAGCGGCTCGCGGAAGAGGCCACGCGGCTGGGTGCGGACCTGCTCGCCGTCGGCACGACCTACGAGGCCGCGCGGATCAAGGACTACTTCAGCGGTGACCTGCTGGTGCTGACACCGTACCGGCGCAGCGAGGAGCCGGTGCCGCTGCCCGACCGCGTCATCCGCTCCGTGTCGTCGGTCGACGGCGTGTACGGCCTGGTGGGTGCGCGGATCGTCATCGAGGTGATGTCCTCGATGAAACGGCACGGCATCAGCGAGGAGGACCTGCCGCAACTGCACGCCGCCCTGGAGAACGTGCGGCTGGAGGGCTTCGCCATCCACCTGCCGCTGGACCGTACCGACGGCTCGGACGCCGTCGAGGAGGTCATCGGCTGGATGGACCAGCTGCGTGCGGCCCGGCTGCCCCTGCACACGATGTTCGTCAGCCACCTCAAGGCCGAGGAGCTGCACCGGCTGCAGCAGCAGTTCCCGCAGACCCGCTTTCGCGCCCGGATCGGCACGCGGCTGTGGCTCGGGGACCACGAGGCCACGGAGTACCGCGGTGCGGTCCTCGACGTCACCCGGGTCTCCAAGGGCGACCGGTTCGGATACCGGCAGCAGAAGGCGGCCTCCGACGGCTTCCTGGTGGTCGTGGCGGGCGGTACGTCCCACGGGGTGGGACTGGAGGCCCCGAAGGCGATGCACGGCGTCATGCCACGTGCCAAGGGCGTCGCGCGCGCCGGTCTGGCCACGGTGAACCGGAACCTTTCGCCGTTCGTGTGGGCCGGCAAGCAGCGCTGGTTCGCCGAACCCCCGCACATGCAGGTGTCGATCCTGTTCGTGCCGTCGGATGCCGAGGAGCCGCGGGTCGGCGACGAACTGGTGGCCCATCTGCGCCATACGACCACGCAGTACGACCGGCTCATGGACCGCTGAGCCGGCATCGGAGGCGACAGGGCCGTACCCGGAGCCTTCCGGATACGGCCCTGTACATGCTGGGACGAGGCCGCCCGCGTTCGGTCAGGAGGAACCGTCGGCGGGCTTCTGGTGGCCCCATTCGACCGGGGGGCCTTGGTGATGGGCGGCGTGCCGCGGCGGATGAGCCGTCTCCCCGAGTACGAACCTGTCCTCCGCCCCGTCGAGAACGCCACCCGACGGATCGTCGTCGCCGGTCTGGCGCACCACGTCCCGCTCGGGCATGAGGATGTCGCGCACGACGACGGCGCACAGGTAGAGCGTGCCCAGCAGATGGACGCCGATCGCGACGTGGTAGCCGTCGGCCGGCAGGCCCTTGTGGGCGTCCCCGCTGGTCGTGTAGGCGAGGTACATCCAAATCCCGAGGAAGTACATGACCTCGCAGGCCTGCCAGATCAGGAAGTCCCGCCACTTGGGCCGGGCCAGCACGGCGAGCGGGACCAGCCACAGGACGTACTGCGGTGAGTAGACCTTGTTGGTGAGGATGAATGCCGCGACGACCAGGAAGGCGAGCTGCGCGAAGCGGGGCCGGCGTGGCGCGGTGAGGGTAAGGATGGCGATCCCCGCGCAGCACAGCAGCACCAGCACCGTGGCGAGGAGGTTGACGGTGTCCGTGGACAGCGGGTGGCTCGAATTCTGGGCCATGATCAGCCAGAAGGAGCCGAAGTCGACGCCTCGGTCGTGACTGAACCGGTAGAACTTCAGCCAGCCATCGGTGGCGAAGATCATCACCGGTAGATTCACCACGAGCCATGCGACGACGGCACCGGCCACCGCCTTGCCGAAGTCCCGCCACTTGCCGGCACGCCAGCACAGCAGCAGCAGCGGCCCGAGCAGCAGGAACGGGTAGAACTTGGCAGCCGTGGCGAGCCCCAGCAGCACACCGAAGGCGACGGAACGGCCCCGCGCCCACATCAGTATCGCGGCGGCGGTGAGAGCGACCGCGAGCAGGTCCCAGTTGATGGTGGCGGTCAGGATGTAGGCGGGCGCCAGAGCGACCAGCAGACCGTCCCAGGGACGTCGGGCGTGCGTCCGGGCGACACAGACAGCGACGACGGCCGCGCAGACCATCAGCATTCCGGCGTTGACCATCCAGTACCACTGCTCCTGGTGCTGGATGCTCCCGCTACCGGGGGTCAGCCATGCGGCCACCTCCATGAACACACCGGTCAGCACCGGATATTCGAGATAGTCCATGTCGCCGGGCAGCTTGTCGAAGTACGGCACCAGCCCGTCGGCGAACCCGCGCCCCTGGTACAGGTGCGGGATGTCGGAGTAGCAGGCGTGCGTGTACTGGGAGCTGGCGCCGAAGAACCAGGCTCCGTCGTAGCAGGGCGCCTTCTGCACCAGTCCGAGGGCGAACATGCCGATCGCCACGAGCACGACGATCCGTACCGGGGTCCACCAGCTCGCCCCTGCAAGGGCCCGCCGGCCGAGCGGGCCGCCGATCAGCTCACCGCCGGCCGCGGCCACCGGGTCGTCCTGGGTGGGCCGCACCGGCTCGGGCTCGTGCACGCGCGTCGGCGTCGATTCTGCACTGGGCATGGGGCACATCCTGCCGTACATGGCTGGGAACACGCCGAGGGCCGCCACACCAGGGGCGGTGCGGCGGCCCTCGTTTCACATGAAACATCTGGATGTTTCACGTGAAACGCGTATGTCGGGCAGTAGGTCGACTACCCGGACGTGCCTCCGAGGAAGCCGCCAGGACCGTTGCCCTTGCCGCCTCCGCTGCTGCTGCTGCTCACGCTCGGACTCGGACTCGGACTCGGTGAGGAACTCGTTCCAGGATCCGTGCCGCCCGCGGTCGTACCGCCCACGTCGGTGCCTCCGGTGGTGGGATCACACTTCCAGCTCCACCCGTTGCAGGTCTGGCTGGGCGTGGGCGAGGGGCTGGTCAACGTCTCGCTCGGGGTCGGCGTCGGCGTCGGGCTCTCCTGCACCGTCTCCGTGGGCGTCGGCGTCGGGCTCGGCGTGTCGTTGATGATCTTCCCGAGCGGCTGGGCCTCGGGGAAGGGCTTGTGGTCGGCGTTCTTCAACGCCTGGGACATGTAGTCCTTCCAGATCTGCGCCGGGATGTCACCACCGTGGATGGACTCCACACCACCGGTACCGTTCATCGAGAGCAGCTTGCCCTCGGCCGGATCGGTGCGGAACAGAGTGACGGCCGTCGACAGTTCCCGGGTGTAGCCGACGAACCACGCCGACTTGTTCTTGTCGGTCGTACCCGTCTTGCCGGCTGCCGGGAAGCCGATGTCGGCGATCTTCCTGGCCGTACCGTTCTTGACCACGTTCTCCAGGACGTCCGTCACGTTGTCGGCGACGTTCGCCTCCATGGCCTGCGACCCCTTGGGAGCCTCGAACTGCGGAAGCTCCTGACCGTCCTTGACCACCTTGACGACCGAGTACGGCTCGTAGTGCTCACCGGAGGCCGCGAACGTGGCGTAGGCGTCGGCCATGCGGATCGCGCTCGGCGTCGAGGTGCCGAGGGAGAAGGAGACGTTGTTGAGGTTGGCCTTGTCGAAGGACTCGGGCAGGATGCCGATCGACTTCGCGACCTCCCGGGTCTTGCTCAGCCCCACGTCGACGCCGAGCTGGGCGAACGGCGAGTTGATCGACTGTTCCATGGCCTTCCTGAGGGTGATCATGCCCCAGGCCCGCGGTCCTTCGTTCTTCTGCCGGAAGGGCTTGCCGTCGGCGCCCATGATCGGCTCGCCCTGCTGGTTCCTGATCACCAGAAGGTCGTCGCCGTTGTACCTGGCCATGGGCGACAGCGGCTCACCCTGCGTCTGGTAGGTGCCGTACTCCATCGCCGCGGCCAGGACGATGGGCTTCCACGTCGAACCGACCGGCACACCCTGCGTGTTCGCGTTGTTCGTGTAGTGGCCCTTGTCGTAGCCCTCACCGCCGTAGAGCGCCACGATGGCGCCGCTCTTCGGGTCCACCGAGGCGGCACCGAACTGCACGAGCTTGTCCTTCTCGCGCTTGTCGGGGTGGAGGAAGCCCTTCTGCGTCTTCTTGACGGCGACCTCGAGCTCCTCGACCCTGGTCTTGTCGAAGGTCGTGTAGATCCGGTAGCCGCCCTGCTCCAACTGCTCGGGGGTCAGGCCGGTCTTCTTCGCCACGAAGTCCTTGGCGATGTCGATCAGGTATCCGGTCTGCCCGGTCAGAGACGAGGTCTTCTGCTTGAGCCTGGGGAAGTTCTTGACCTTCGCCCGCTCGGCCGGGGACATCCGGTCCACCTCGACCATGCGGTCCAGGATCCAGTTCCACCGCTCCTTGGCCCGTGCGGTGTTCGCCTCGGGCGTCGCGTTCGCTCCGACACCACCGTCGGGGTTGTAGAGATTCGGCCCCTTGAGCAGGGATGCCAGGAACACGCACTGCTCGGTGCTCAGGTCCTTGGCGTCCACGCCGAAGTAGGCCTGCGCGGCGGCCTGGATGCCGTAGGCGTTGCGGCCGTAGTAGGCGGTGTTCAGGTAGCCCGCGAGGATGTCGTCCTTCGACAGCTGCGAGCCCACCTTGATGGAGATGAACAGTTCCTTGAACTTGCGGGAGAGCGTCTGCTCCTGGCTCAGGTAGGTGTTCTTGACGAACTGCTGCGTGATGGTCGAGCCGCCCTGCGTCTGACCACCGCGCGCCATGTTGGCCAGGGCGCGGGCGATACCCATCGGGTCGACGCCCTTGTCGGTATAGAAGGAGGCGTTCTCGGCAGCGACCACCGCGTTCTTCATCGCCTTGGGGATCTCGGCGTTGGTCACGATCTGGCGGTTGGTCTGGCCGCCCGTGGCCGCCATCTGTGAGCCGTCGGCCCAGTAGAAGACGTTGTTCTGCGCCAGCGCGGTCCGGTTCGGGTTCGGGACGCCGACCATGGCGTAGCCGATGCCCGCCACCGCCACCATGCTGCCCAAGAAGCCGATGAACATCCCCGCGACCAGTTTCCAGGACGGCACCCAGCGACGCCAGCCGTACTTCGCCGCACGGGGGTAGTCGATGATCCGGTTCCTGGTGGGCGCGGTCGCACGGCCGCGGCCCGCGGGAGCGTTGCGGCGACGCCCGCCTGTGCTTCTCTGTGCCGCGCGACGGGCCTCGGCACGGCCGCCGTGCGACCGCTCCTCCCCGGTCGGCGCATAGGCATCCGACCCTTGGTGACCCGCCCCGTAAGAGCCGGACGGAAACTCAGTGGCGCCTCGCGGTGCCGCCCGGCGGCCGGAGGACGGGCCGGGCTGCCCGCGTCGGGCTCCGGCCCGTCCGCCTCCCTGCGGCTGCGGCGGTTTGCGACGGTGCTCGCTCATCGAACGATTACTCCTCGGGCAGGCGCACCCTTGCGCGCCTGGAAACGGCGGCTGGTTTCCGGTCCCCCCGAAGTACGGATGCGGCTGGACCCGCATTCACCCGTACTGCACCGAGAGCGAGGACGTCCTCGAACGTCACTCGGTTCCCGGTGGTGTGCATGGCGCACAGACTACGCACCGCCGAAACCTGTCGAGCCCTGAAGTTCACCCCAAATCAGGCAACTTGCCACCGGCGAAACGGTGATGTGATCCCGTTCACCGCCGTTCCCCTTGTCGTACCCGGAAGGCCGTTCTATCGTGCTGATGTATCGAGTCGATACATCAGCACGAGATAAGTCGAGCAGGACCGAGAGGAGGCGATCATGAGCCGGCGTTCCGGGATCCTCGAGTTCGCCGTACTCGGCCTGCTCCGCGAATCTCCGATGCACGGCTATGAGCTGCGCAAACGGCTCAACACCTCACTGGGGGTGTTCCGGGCGTTCAGCTACGGGACGCTGTATCCCTGCCTCAAGACGCTGGTCGCCAACGGCTGGTTGATCGAGGAACAGGGCACCACGGCCGAGACCGGCACCGCGCTCGCGGGGCGCCGGGCAAAGATCGTGTACCGATTGACGGCAGAAGGTAAGGAACACTTCGAGGAGCTCCTGTCCCAGACAGGACCCGACGCCTACGAGGACGAGCACTTCGCCGCCCGCTTCGCCTTCTTCGGACAGACGTCGCGCGACGTCCGCATGCGCGTGCTGGAGGGCCGCCGCAGCCGGCTGGAGGAGCGGCTGGAGAAGATGCGCGCCTCGCTGGCACGCACGCGGGAGCGGCTCGACGACTACACACTTGAGCTCCAGCGCCACGGGATGGAGTCCGTGGAGCGCGAAGTGCGCTGGCTGAACGAGCTCATCGAGAGCGAGCGGGCGGGGCGGGATCTGAAAGGATCCGCCGCCGGGGGGACCGGGGGGACCGCTCAGCAGGACACCACATCTGGAGCGACGGGCGGCCTGCCCCGGTCCGGGGGCGACCCCAGGCCGGATACGCCCGGCGACACCGCCACGTGAGCGCCCACTCAGGGCCTCACTCGTACACACAGGGAGCAACCGGAATGGGTTCGGTTCGCGTAGCCATCGTCGGCGTGGGCAACTGCGCCGCCTCGCTGGTACAGGGAGTCGAGTACTACAAGGACGCCGACCCGGCGTCCAAGGTGCCGGGCCTGATGCACGTCCAGTTCGGCGACTACCACGTCAAGGACGTCGAGTTCGTCGCCGCCTTCGACGTGGACGCCAAGAAGGTCGGCCTCGACCTCGCGGACGCGATCGGCGCCTCCGAGAACAACACCATCAAGATCTGCGACGTCCCCAGCACCGGTGTGACGGTCCAGCGCGGCCACACCCTCGACGGCCTCGGCAAGTACTACCGTGCCACCATCGAGGAGTCCGCCGAGGAGCCGGTCGACGTCGTCCAGGTCCTGAAGGACAAGCAGGTCGACGTGCTGGTCTGCTACCTGCCGGTGGGGTCCGAGGACGCGGCGAAGTTCTACGCCCAGTGCGCCATCGACGCCAAGGTCGCCTTCGTCAACGCTCTGCCGGTCTTCATCGCCGGCACCAAGGAGTGGGCGGACAAGTTCACCGAGGCGGGCGTCCCGATCGTCGGTGACGACATCAAGTCCCAGGTCGGCGCCACCATCACGCACCGCGTCATGGCGAAGCTGTTCGAGGACCGCGGTGTCATCCTGGACCGCACGATGCAGCTGAACGTCGGCGGCAACATGGACTTCAAGAACATGCTCGAGCGCGAGCGCCTGGAGTCCAAGAAGATCTCCAAGACGCAGGCGGTCACCTCCCAGATCCCCGATCGGGATCTCGGCGAGAAGAACGTCCACATCGGCCCGTCCGACTACGTCGCCTGGCTCGACGACCGCAAGTGGGCCTACGTCCGCCTTGAGGGCCGCGCCTTCGGTGACGTCCCGCTGAACCTGGAGTACAAGCTCGAGGTCTGGGACTCCCCGAACTCCGCCGGTGTCATCATCGACGCGCTGCGCGCCGCGAAGATCGCCAAGGACCGCGGTATCGGCGGCCCGATCCTCTCGGCGTCGTCGTACTTCATGAAGTCCCCGCCCGTGCAGTACTTCGACGACGAGGCCCGCGAGAACGTCGAGAAGTTCATCCGCGGCGAGGTCGAGCGCTGACGCCCGTCGTGCGCTGAAAGCTCCTGCCAGGGCTGGGAGGGTCCCCGAGGCGTCATGCCCGGGGACCCTCCCATGTCCCCGGCCCCCCGCTCCCGCGGCCCCGCGCCGGTGCCGGGCCGACGATCGTCCGGCGGCCTTCCGCGTCCCGGCGCCTTTGCTCCTGCCGCCCGGGGACACCCCCGTATGTGAGGCTGTGCCGCATGGCCGTCGTCCGTGATCTGCGCGTGCTGCTCCGCTTCCGGAACTTCCGGCGGCTGCTCGCGGTGCGGCTGCTCTCCCAGGGCGCTGACGGCGTCTACCAGGTGGGGCTCGCCACCTACGTGGTCTTCTCCCCGGAGAGGCAGACTTCGCCGGCCGCGATCGCCTCCGCGATGGCGGTGCTGCTGCTGCCGTACTCACTGGTGGGCCCCTTCGCCGGGGTCCTGCTGGACCGCTGGCGTCGCCGCCAGGTCCTCGTCCACGGCAACCTGCTGCGCGCGCTGACGGCGACGGTGACGGCCGTGCTGATCGCCGGCCACGTCCCGGTCTGGCTCTTCTACGTCTCCGCGCTGTGCGTGACTGCCGTCAACCGCTTCGTCCTGGCCGGCCTGTCCGCCGCGCTTCCGCGGGTGGTCGACGCCGAGCGCCTGGTGATGGCCAACTCCCTTTCCCCGACAGCCGGGACGCTCGCCGCCGTCGCGGGAGGCGGACTCGCCTTCGTCGTACGCCTGGGTGTCTCCGACTCCGACGCGACGGTGGTGGTGCTCGGGGCGGCGCTGTACCTCTGCGCGATGCTGGCCTCGCTGCGCATGGCACCGGATCTGCTGGGCCCGGACCGGGTCTGGGCAGGGCCGCGCATGGTGGACGTGCTCAAGGGCACCGCCCGCGGCCTCGCATCCGGGGTCAGGCATCTCGCCGCGCCGGGACGGCGGGAGGCCGCCCGCGCGCTGGCGGCGATGACGCTGATGCGGTTCTGCTACGGCGCGCTGACCGTCCTGGTGCTGATGCTGTGCCGGTACGCCTGGTCGTCCGACACGGAACAGGGGCTGGCCCTGCTCGGGCTCGCGGTGGGCATCTCCGGAGCGGGGTTCTTCACCGCGGCCCTGGTGACGCCGTGGGCGGCCGGGCGGCTCGGGCCGATTCGCTGGATCGCCGTCTGCGCCGGCACAGCGGCGGTGCTGGAACCGTTGCTCGGTCTGACGTTCTCCGAGGTTCCCGTGCTCGTTGCGGCGTTCGTGCTGGGTCTGGTCACCCAGGGGGCGAAGATCGCTACCGACACGATCGTGCAGTCCTCGGTCGACGACGCGTTCCGCGGCCGGATCTTCTCGGTCTACGACGTGCTGTTCAACGTCGCTTTCGTCGGTGCCGCGGGAGTGGCCGCCGTGATGCTGCCGCCCGATGGTCGGTCCGTGCCGCTCGTGGTCGCCGTGGCCTGCATCTACGGAGCGATTGCCGCGACTTTGGCACGATTTGATCATCGGCGGTGATCACATCCGGGGCACAGAGTTGCGTCGGTAGAGCAAAGTGGCCAGGGGGACCCAGTAACTTACGTGGGTCTTATCTCGCGCCCCGCGCGCACGCACCCACGTTCTAGGGGGATCCCCGAAGTGACCACTCCGCCGCCCCACGGCCAGAACCCGTACGCCCAGACGCCCCCGCCCGCGGGTCAGGAACCGGGCCAGCCGGGGGTCCCGCCGCAGGGTGCGCCCTATGCCCCGTTCCCGAACCAGGCCGGTCCGGGGACCCCCACAGGGGCTCCGGTGCCGCCGCAGGGCGGGGCCGGAAAGCGCGCGGGCAAGAAGGTGGCCCGTATCGCCGGCTTCATCGTCGTCGTCCTCATCATCGCCGCGATCAAGGTCGGCATAGCCGACTGGCTGACCGAGTCGGACGCTCACGCCACCTCGGTGGGGGCGTGCATGCACAACGCCGGCACCGAGTCGAAGCCGGACCTGAAGGAAGTCGACTGCTCCTCCAACAAGGCGCAGTTCAAGGTCGTCGAGAAGTTCGCCGACACCACCGACGACTCCAAGTGCGAGGCCGTCCAGGAAGCGACGATCTCCTACATCGAGAGCGGCAGCGACGACGTCGTGCTCTGCCTGAAGGAGACGCCCTGATCGCCTGAGGGTCATACGACAGCGGGTGGTGTTTCACGTGAAACACCACCCGCTGTCGTATGACCCGGCGTGCGGGGCATGTTTCACGTGAAACATGCCCCCGTTCCATGGATCAGGCCTGTTCGGTCCACCACTCCTTGAGCGCGGACACGGCTTGGTCGTACTCCATCGGGCCGTTCTCCAGACGGAGCTCCAGCAGGTACTTGTAGGCCTTGCCGACCATGGGGCCGGGTCGGACGCCCAGCACCTCCATGATCTGGTTGCCGTCGAGGTCGGGCCGGATGGCGTCCAGCTCCTCCTGCTCCTTCAGCTGGGCGATGCGCTCCTCCAGGCCGTCGTAGGCCCGGGAGAGAGCGGCAGCCTTGCGCTTGTTGCGTGTGGTGCAGTCGGAGCGGGTCAGCTTGTGCAGGCGTTCCAGGAGAGGACCCGCGTCACGGACGTACCGGCGCACCGCCGAGTCCGTCCACTCGCCCGTGCCGTAACCGTGGAATCGCAGATGGAGCTCGACCAGCCGGGAGACGTCCTTCACCAACTCGTTGGAGTACTTCAGCGCCGTCATGCGCTTCTTGGTCATCTTCGCGCCGACGACCTCGTGGTGGTGGAACGAGACCCTGCCGTCCTTCTCGAAGCGGCGCGTGCGGGGCTTGCCGATGTCGTGCAGCAGCGCGGACAACCGCAGCGTCAGGTCGGGCCCGCCGCTCTCCAGGGCCATCGCCTGTTCCAGGACGATCAAGGTGTGCTCGTAGACGTCCTTGTGCCGGTGGTGCTCGTCGCTCTCCAACCGAAGAGCGGGCAGCTCCGGCAGAACACGTTGGGCGAGCCCGGTGTCGACCAGCAGGGTCAGGCCCTTGCGCGGGTGCGAGGAGAGAACGAGCTTGTTGAGTTCGTCCCGGACCCGCTCGGCCGAGACGATCCCGATACGGTCGGTCATCTCCCGCATCGCGGTGACGACCTCGGGGGCGACGTCGAAGTCCAGCTGGGCGGCGAAGCGCGCAGCGCGCATCATCCGCAGCGGATCGTCCGAGAAGGAATCCTCCGGAGTGCCGGGCGTCCGCAGGACGCGCGTCTCCAGGTCGTCGAGACCGCCGTGCGGGTCGATGAACCGCTTCTCGGGAAGCGCCACGGCCATCGCGTTGACGGTGAAGTCGCGGCGGACCAGATCCTCCTCGATGGAGTCGCCGTACGACACCTCCGGCTTGCGGGAGGTCCGGTCGTAGGCCTCCGACCGATAGGTGGTGACCTCGATCTGATAGCCGGCCTTCTGGGCTCCGACCGTGCCGAAGGCAATACCGACCTCCCACAGGGCGTCCGCCCAGGGCCGCATGATCTTCAGGATGTTCTCGGGGCGGGCGTCCGTCGTGAAGTCCAGGTCGTTGCCGAGCCGGCCGAGCAACACGTCACGCACCGAGCCTCCGACAAGGGCCAGCGAGAAGCCGGCCTGCTGGAAGCGCCGGGCGAGGTCGTCGGCGACGGGGGCGACCCGCAGCAGTTCGCTCACCGCGCGCTGCTGCGCCTGGGTCAGGGAAGGGGGAGTGTCTTCGTTGGCGTTCGGCACAACAGAAGAGGGTACGTGGCCCGGCAGCTGCCGGGTTCCCCGATGGACGAGGCTGGGAACGCCTCCGCCGATACCCGCACAAGGCATGTGGTTTCCGCGCAATCCACTCCTCCTCTGCAGAGGGGCGGATTCGGGACACCAGGCCGACCGTCTCCGATCTTGTGGAGCGGTCCGCGGCACCTCATCTCAGCGCACATCGTTACCATGCGTGGACGCACATTCCGACGACCACTGACGACGAGGGACGGGCGAGCGCGTGGCCGAGGCGGCAGACTTCCAGGGGACGAGTCCCTCACCTGCCCGCCGGTGGCTCCGGCGCACCGCGTCCCTGCTGGCCGGAGCACCCCTGCTGGCCGGACTCCTCCAGTTGCCCGGCGCTCAGAGCGCCGGGGCCGCCCTGCAGGACGCCCCGGAGAAGGCGTCGGGCTCCCGCACGGTCGCGGTCGCCGTGGACTCCCTCAGCCCCGGCGTTCTGGGCGACGGGGACACCCTCACCGTGTCGGGCACGGTCACGAACAACGGCGAGCAGGCCGTCACCGACGCCCGTGTGGACCTGCGGCTGGGGCCGGAACTGACCACCCGCTCGGTGATCGACTCCGCCGCGGAGCGCACCGGCTATCTTCCCGGGACCGACGGCTCGGCCCTCGGCAGCAAGTACGTCACGAAGATCGACAAGCTCGCCCCGGGCGTGGCGCGGCACTTCAGCATCTCCGTGCCCGCCGACAAACTGCACCTCGGCGACGACGGCGTCTACCAGCTCGGTGTATCCCTCTCCGGCAGCACCGCGGCGCAGTCGTGGGAACACGTCCTCGGCATCCAGCGGACCTTCCTGCCCTGGCAGCCCGAGGAAGCCGAGCCCAGGACGAAGACCACGTTCCTGTGGCCGCTGGTCTCCACGATCCACATGACGGCGGAGACAGGGCCCGGCGAACAGCAGACGCCGGTCTTCCTCGACGACGACCTGGCGCAGGAGATCTCCCCGGGCGGCCGGCTGGACCAGCTGGTGTCGCTCGGCCGGGGCCTCGACGTCACCTGGGTCGTCGACCCGGACCTGCTGGCCTCGGTCGATGCCATGACGGGCAGCTACCGCGTCCGCGGGGACGGCGACACCACGACCGCCGGCACCCATCAGGCCGTCGCCAAGCAGTGGCTCGCCCAGCTGCAGCAGGCGGTGGCCGAGAAGGAAGTCGTCGCCCTCCCGTTCGCCGACCCTGATCTGGCCTCCCTCGCACACAACGGCACGAGCGTCACCGGCTCGCTCAGCCAGCTCAAGGCGGCCTCCGACGTCGCCGCGACCACGGTGCAGACCGTGCTGCACGTCTCGCCGAGCACCGACTTCGCCTGGCCCGTGGAAGGCGCCGTCGACCCCTCCATCGTCAAGGTCGCCACGTCCGCCGGCGCCGACAAGGTGATCGCGCGCAGCGACAGCCTCAAGGAGAACGGCGGGCTGTGGTACACGCCGTCGGCGGCCCGCCCGATCGGTGGCGGCACCACGGCCGTCGTGGCGGACGCCGGCCTGTCCACGGCGTTCCAGGGGGACCTGACGAAGGCCTCCTCCGCCACCCTCGCCGTGCAGCGGTTCCTGGCCCAGAGCCTGGAGCTGAACCTGCAGACATCCAAGCAGCGCAGCATCGTCGTCGCCCCACAGCGCATGCCGACCAGCGGCCAGGCTCAGGCGATGGCCTCGGCCCTGACCGCCCTCCAGGGCGGCACCTGGTCCCAGGCACAGCAGCTGACCGCAGCGGCCAGGGCCAAGCCGGACCCGGACGCCACCACGAAGATCCCGTCCGCGTCGTCGTACCGTTCGGCGCTGCGCAGGCAGCAGCTGCCGCGGTCGGCCTTCCAGCAGATCGCCACCACGCAGGACAAGCTCGACAACTTCCAGGTCGTCCTCACCGACGAGTCCCGCGTCGCCACCCCCTTCGGACGGGCCATGAACCGCGAGATGTCCACGTCGTGGCGGGGCCGGGCGGCGCCGGCGAGTACCTTCCGCCAAGACGTGGAGGGTCACCTCGCCACGCTCTCCGACCAGGTCAGGCTGATCGAGAAGTCCGACACCAAGCTGTCCGGGCGCAGCGCCACGATCCCGGTGACCGTCCAGAACAACCTGGTCCAGGGCGTCGACCACCTGGTACTGCGGCTGACGTCGACCAACTCCACCCGTCTGAAGATCGGTGGCAAGACCTTCGACGAGCAGCCCATCGCGGTCTCCGGCGGGCACAGCCAGACGGTGAAGTTCACGACCTCCGCCAACGTCAACGGCCAGACCACAGTGGTCGCCCAGCTGTACACACAGGACGGCCGGACCTACGGTGCCCCCGTGACCTTCGACGTGAAGGTCACCGAGATCACGGCCGCGGTGATGCTGGTCATCGGCGGCGGTGTGCTGCTGCTCGTCCTGGCCGGTTTCCGCATGTACACCCAGCGCAAGCGGGCCGCCGCACGCACCGCCGGCGACGACGGTTCCGACGGGGCGCACGAGACGGAGGGCGACGCGGAGAACCCGCAGGGCCCCGCCGAACGTCTCAGCGAGCAGTCCGGCACCGACGCACGGACGGACGACCCGCAGCAGCCGAGTGACCCGGCACCGGACACCGCGGCGGAAAACACCGGCCCGTCCGGGACGGGTGAGAGAGTGGACCGTTGAGGATGACGTGGCCGTGGGCCCAGGACGACGAGGTGGGGTAACCATGAACGCGCCGTACGACGGTGACCGCGGCCAGGCCGTGGGCAGCTCGGGTCATCCCGAGGGCCCCTCGCCCGAGCACGGCCAGGTGCCGCCGCAGCACCCCGCGGACATGTACCTCCAGGACGCCTACGACCAGGACCCCTACCGGGCCCAGGACCTGTCCGCCCAGGACCCGGTCGCCGAGGCCCTCTACGACCGCGCCGCGCACCCCCCGCCGCCCCCGGGCGCCCAGGAGCCGCAGCAGCCGCTGTACGGGCAGCCTGCGCAGTCTCCGTACGCGCCCGACCCGCACGTGTGGGCGCAGACCCCGGCTCCGGAGCCGGAGGGTCCCACGCAGCACCTCCCGTACGGCGACGACCCCCGGA
This sequence comes from Streptomyces sp. MUM 2J, assembly GCF_022414535.1. Classification (GTDB taxonomy): domain Bacteria; phylum Actinomycetota; class Actinomycetes; order Streptomycetales; family Streptomycetaceae; genus Streptomyces. The sequence goes on along the minus strand of NZ_JADWYM010000014.1, from coordinate 30,834 downwards.
CCACGCAGTACGTGGGCGTCGACGACCTGGTCACCCGGGCGGGCGAGGAGAAGCACCACGAGCCGGACGCCTTCGCCCACCTCTTCCGCGACCAGCAGCAGGGCGCCTCCCGCCCGGTGCAGGACTCTCCGTCGGTGCCGGGCCCGGCCCCGGCACCCGGCGGGAACGGCCCGGCACCGCAGCACCAGGCACAGACGGCACGGACGGCGCCCATGGACGACCGGACCATGAACCTCGGCACGGCTCCCGTGGAGGCCGCCGCACCGGCTCCCGCGCCGCCCCCCGCCCCCGCGGCGAAGAAGGGGCGCGCTGCGGGGCTGCTGCAGTCCAGTGCCGTGATGGCGGCCGGCACGATGGTCTCCCGTCTCACCGGCTTCATCCGTTCCGCGCTGATCGTCTCCGCGCTCGGCGTCGGCCTGCTCGGCGACACCTTCCAGGTCGCCTACCAACTGCCGACGATGATCTACATCCTCACCGTCGGCGGCGGCCTGAACTCCGTGTTCGTTCCCCAGCTGGTCCGAGCGATGAAGGAGGACGAGGACGGCGGCGAGGCGTACGCCAACCGGCTCCTGACGCTGGTCATGGTGACCCTCGGCCTGCTCACCGTCGCTGCGGTCTTCGCCGCGCCGGTCCTGATCCGGTTGCTGTCGGACTCCGTCGCCAGCGATCCCGCGGCCCACGACGTCGGCGTCACCTTCGTCCAGTTCTTCCTGCCCTCCATCTTCTTCATGGGCATCCACGTGGTGATGGGCCAGGTCCTCAACGCCCGGGGGAAGTTCGGCGCGATGATGTGGACGCCGGTCCTCAACAACATCGTCATCATCGTGACGCTGGGCACGTTCATCTGGGTCTACGGCGCCGCCGCCGACTCCGGCATGACGGTCACCAGCATCCCGCCGGAGGGCCAGCGCCTCCTCGGCATCGGTGTCCTGCTCGGCCTCGTGGTGCAGGCGCTGGCGATGATCCCGTACCTGCGGGAGACCGGCTTCAGGATGAGGCTGAGGTTCGACTGGAAGGGGCACGGGCTCGGCAAGGCGGTCACGCTCGCCAAGTGGACCTTCCTGTTCGTGCTCGCCAATCAGGCCGGCGCACTGGTCGTGTCCCAGCTGTCCACCTCGGCCGGCAAGGCGTCCCCCGTCGACGGCACCGGCTTCGCCGCCTACGCCAACGCCCAGCTGATCTGGGGACTGCCACAGGCCATCATCACCGTCTCGCTGATGGCCGCGCTGCTGCCGCGGATCTCCCGCTCCGCCGCCGAGGGCGACGGCGGCGCCGTCCGCGACGACATCTCGCAGGGCCTGCGCACCACGGCCGTCGCGATCGTCCCGATCGCCTTCGGCTTCCTGGCACTGGGCATCCCGATGTGCACGCTGATCTTCGGCTCCTCGGGCACCAGCGAGGCCACCAACATGGGATTCATGCTGATGGCGTTCGGCCTCGGCCTGATCCCCTACTCCGTGCAGTACGTCGTCCTGCGCGCCTTCTATGCCTACGAGGACACCCGAACCCCCTTCTACAACACGGTCATCGTGGCCGCGGTCAACGCGGGCGCCGCGGCCCTGTGCTTCTTCCTGCTCCCCTCGCGCTGGGCCGTGGTGGGCATGGCCGCCGCCTACGGCCTGGCCTACGCCATCGGGGTGGGCGTCGCCTGGAGCCGCCTGCGCAAGCGGCTCGGCGGCGACCTGGACGGAGCTCGCGTCCTGCGCACCTACGCGCGCCTGTGCATCGCCTCGGTGCCCGCCGCCGCGCTCAGCGGCGCCGCCTGCTACGGCATCGGGCACTCGCTCGGCCAGGGTGTCGCGGGCTCCTTCGCCGCTCTGCTGGCGGGCGGGGCCGTGCTGCTCGGCATCTTCTACTTCGCCGCCCGCCGCATGCGGATCGAGGAACTGAACTCCCTCGTCGGCATGGTGCGCGGCCGACTGGGACGCTAAAAGGGGGTAGACGCACAACCAACTGCCGCCGTCGCGTGTCGTGCAGAGCGGCGGTCTGTGGGCACAATTGGTTTCGGCGTCGGACGGCGCGCTCGTTGTCGCACGGCGCGCATGGGATGGGGAGGCAGGAACGACGGTGGCGGAACGGAGCACAGCTGCCGTCGACGTGGCAGACATCAGCGGCGACAAGTCGCTGACCGCGCAGGCGGACCAGTCCACGGCCGACGGGGTGGCCAAGAACCGGGAGCAGGACACGGACAACGACGAGGCACAGGGGAGTGGCGGGACGGAGCGTCCCGAGAAGGCCTCACCGCCCGAGCTGCACAGCGGCCACAAACTGGCCAGACGTTACCGGCTGGAGGAGTGCGTCACCCGTCTGGACGGATTCAGCAGCTGGCGTGCGGTGGACGAGAAACTGCGCCGTGCCGTCGGCGTGCACGTCCTGCCGGCCGACCATGCCCGGGCCCGTTCCGTGCTGGCCGCCGCCCGCTCCTCCGCGTTGCTCGGCGACCCGCGCTTCGTGCAGGTGCTGGACGCCGTCGAGGAGAACGACCTCGTCTACGTCGTCCACGAGTGGCTGCCCGATGCCACCGAGATGACCGCGCTTCTCGCGGCCGGGCCGCTGGAGCCGCACGACGCCTATCAGATGGTCAGTCAGATCTCGGCCGCCATGGCCGCCGCGCACCGCGAAGGTCTGTCGCATCTGCGGCTCAACCCGAATGCCGTGCTGCGTACCTCCACCGGGCAGTGGCGCATCCGCGGGCTGGCGGTCAACGCCGCACTGCGCGGCATCAGCTCCGGCAGCCCGCAGCGCACCGACACCGAGGCCATCGGCGCCCTGCTGTACGCGGCGCTCACCCAGCGCTGGCCGTACGAGAACGACGCCTACGGCATGTCCGGGCTGCCCAAGGACATCGGGCTGATCGCCCCCGACCAGGTCCGTGCCGGCGTCCACCGCGGCCTGTCGGAGCTGGCGATGCGCGCGCTCGTCAACGACGGTGCCACCGCCTCCCGGGCCGAGGCGCCGTGCACCACGCCGGAGGACCTGGTGAAGGCGATCGGCGAGATGCCCCGCATCCGCCCGCCGGAGCCGGCGTTCACCGCACCGCCGGAGTACCAGCGGACCACCTACCAGCAGGGCACCTACGGCCGTCCGGCGCCACACCCCGGCTCCAACCAGCCCGTGCCGACACCTCCGCCCCCGCTGCAGACCCGTACCGGCAAGGCGCTGAAGTGGGCCGTCTCCGCTCTGCTCATCGCGGCGCTGGGGCTGGGCAGCTGGCAGCTCGCGGACGCCCTGATGGACCGGGGCAAGTCCGACGACACCCAGCCGACGCAGACCACGGACGGCAACGACGACAACGCGCAGAAGCCGGCGAGTGGCAAGTCGATCGGCATCGAAGGCGCCCGTGACTTCGATCCGTTCGGCAAGGACGGTTCCGAGTACCCGGGCGATGTGTACAAGGTCTACGACAGCGCCTCAGGCACGTACTGGCAGACCAGCTACTACGAGAGTGCCAGGTTCGGGAACCTGAAGCCGGGCGTCGGAGTCGTTCTCGACCTCGGAAGGTCCCAGCAGGTCGGCCAGGTCACGGTCTCCTTCATGGGGTCGACTTCCGTCGAGCTCCGAGCGCCTTCGGACAGCACCGGCACCAGCCCGACGTCCTTCGACGGCTACGTCAAGGTGGCCGAGGGCAAGGGCACCACGGTGACGCTCAAGCCCACCAAGACACTGAACGCGCGGTACCTGCTGGTGTGGCTCACCGAGCTGCCGATACAGGCGGACGAAGGCAAGTTCCGCGGCAGAGTGATCGACGTCAAGGTGACCACCTGACGCCCCGACCGGAGCCGAGGACCCGCAGCCTGTCAGGGCTGCGGGTCGACGTCTTGAACCGCCCGAGCCGAGCGGCTTCCGGGCGACGGCAACCCTGGCATTCCGAAGGGCCAGGAGTCCCTCCGGACCTGCGTCCCTCTCGTCGGTCACGCACTCCCTCGGTACCGCGCTCCCGACGACGACAGGGCCGCACTCACGGCCGGGCCACCACTCCGCAGGTGTCCGTCGAACGGAACGAGCTCGCAGAAGGGATCGCCGCCCTGCCAAGAGCCCCGCGCAGGCCGTCTCGATCCGGCGCGCTGTGTGGCATCCTGTGGTTCGGGCTTACGGGTTGGGTTGCCGGCATCGCGGTTGCTTCCCCTAGAGACTCGGGGGATATGAGTGGATAGCAGGTCGTGGCGGGCCGATCTGTCGGACTCCGATCTCCTGGCGCGCCACGTGGCGGGAGACAAGGACGCCTTCGGTGAGATCGTCCGGCGTCATCGCGACCGGCTCTGGGCGGTGGCGCTGCGAACCCTGGGGGATCGTGAGGAGGCCGCCGACGCGGTCCAGGACGCCCTGGTCTCCGCTTACCGGGCCGCCCACACCTTCCGCGGCCAGTCGGCCGTCACGACGTGGCTGCACCGCATCACCGTGAACGCCTGCCTCGACCGCGCCCGCAAGGCGGCCTCCCGCAAGACCTCCCCCGTCGACGACACGGAGCGCCTGGAGCAACTGCTGGAACCCCACGAGTCCGCCTCTGCTCCTGCCGAGCGCAACGACCTCCACCGGCAGCTGCTGGAGGCACTCGCCACGCTCCCGCCCGACCAGCGGTCCGCTCTCGTCCTGGTCGACATGCAGGGCTACCCCGTCGCCGAAGCGGCCCGCATCCTGGACGTGCCGACGGGCACGGTGAAGAGCCGATGCGCCCGGGGCCGAGCCCGGCTGCTGCCGCTGCTGACCCATCTCCGGCCGGAGAACAGCGCCGGCGCGGACAGAGCGGTCCCAGGACGGAACCGGGCGCAGAGGACATCCGTCCCACCCGCAGCGGGCCCGCCCGACACAGGACCCCGCGAACCAGGACCGAGCGACTCAGCTGCAGTGAAGGGCGGAGGTGGGCGAACGTGACTTCCACGACGGACAGGGCTGAGCACCCGGACGTCGCCGAGATCTCCGAGCTCACCGAAGGGCTGCTCCCGCAGACCCGCACGGCTGATGTGCGCCGGCATCTGGACACATGCGACCTGTGCGCCGACGTCCATGCGTCGCTGGAGGAGATCCGCGGCATGCTCGGTACCCTGCCGGGCCCGCCCCGGATGCCCGAGGACATCGCCGGCCGCATCGACGCCGCCCTCGCCGCGGAGGCCCTGCTCGACGCCACAGCTCCCGAACCCGCCGAACAGAACGAGTCCGGGCCGTCCACCGATCTCCCGGATGAACCGGGCACCCGGTCCACCACAGACGACCGGCACGATGTTTCACGTGAAACGTCGGCCACGGACCGTCCCTCGGGTCACGCTCGCACCGCTTCGACCGGGCCCGGCCGCAAGAATCGCACCCGCCGGGTGCGACGCAGGGCGGCCGTCCTCGGCACGGTACTCGGCGCTGCGGCGCTGGGCCTGGGGACCGTGCTGGTGTCCTCTCTGATGGGCGGTGGCGAGTCCGGGACGACCGCGGCGGGACGCCCCTCGACCGCCCAGGACACTTTCTCCCGCGCCACACTCCCGCAGCAGGTGACAGACCTGCTCGCTCAGAACACGAAGAGCATCTCCCGTACCCCGCACAGCTTCGGCATCCAGTCCGACAGCGGTGGAACCGGCACCGGCGACCCCAGGGTCTACAAGCAGCCCACCGTGCCCGACTGCGTACAGAGGGGCATCGGCCGCGACGACGCGGCGCTCGCCACCGAGGAGGGCGTCTACCAGGGGAGCGACGCACTCCTTGTGGTGCTGCCGGACGCCAAGGACAGCACGCGGGTCACGGCCTATATCGTGGACGCGCGCTGCGTGCAGGAGCCCTCCTCGTCCGACGCCGCAGAGGTGCTGCTGCAGAGCTCCTACGCGCGTCCCTGAGCGCCTCGGGCTTCATCCCCCGCCATGTGGGTCCCGTACGGTGTTCGCCCGCCGTGTGCCCGGACACAGCGGGAATGCCCGCCCCTTAGGATCCGTTGGGTGGGGTGAGAGCTCGGGAAGGGGCTCCCACCGGCCGTACGACGCAGTCCAGAGACGAGGAATCAAGCCGTGAGCGACGTCCGTAACGTGATCATCATCGGCTCCGGGCCCGCCGGGTACACCGCGGCGCTCTACACCGCGCGCGCGTCGCTGAAGCCACTGGTCTTCGAGGGTGCCGTCACCGCTGGTGGCGCCCTGATGAACACCACCGAGGTCGAGAACTTCCCCGGTTTCCGCGACGGCATCATGGGCCCCGAGCTCATGGACAACATGCGGGCCCAGGCCGAGCGTTTCGGCGCCGAGCTCATCCCGGACGACATCGTCTCCGTCGACCTCGCCGGTGAGATCAAGACCGTGACGGACACCGCAGGCACCGTCCACCGGGCGAAGGCCGTCATCGTCACCACCGGCTCCCAGCACCGCAAGCTCGGCCTGCCGAACGAGGACGCCCTCTCCGGCCGCGGGGTGTCCTGGTGCGCCACCTGCGACGGCTTCTTCTTCAGGGACCAGGACATCGCCGTGATCGGCGGCGGCGACACCGCGATGGAGGAGGCCACGTTCCTCTCGCGCTTCGCCAAGTCCGTTACGGTCGTCCACCGCCGGGACGCCCTGCGCGCCTCCAAGGCGATGCAGGAGCGCGCCTTCGCCGACCCGAAGATCAAGTTCGTCTGGGACAGCGAGGTCGCCGAGATCCAGGGCGACCCGAAGCTCGCCGGCCTGAAGCTGCGCAACGTCAAGACCGGCGAACTTTCCGACCTGCCGGTCACCGGCCTGTTCATCGCCATCGGCCACGACCCGCGCACCGAGCTCTTCAAGGGCCAGCTGGACCTGGACGAGGAGGGTTACCTCAAGGTTGCCGCTCCCTCTACCCGGACCAACATCACCGGTGTCTTCGCCGCGGGTGACGTTGTGGACCACACCTACCGCCAGGCGATCACCGCAGCAGGGACCGGCTGCTCCGCCGCCCTCGACGCCGAACGTTTCCTGGCCGCCCTCGGCGACAGCGAGCAGCAGGCCGAGCCTGCGAAGACCTCTGCCTGACCTCCCCCATCCGCCCCACGCACCAACAGTTAAGGAGCCCCTCCGTGGCCGGCACCCTCAAGAACGTGACAGACGACTCCTTCGAGCGCGACGTACTCAAGAGCGACAAGCCCGTCCTGGTGGACTTCTGGGCCGCCTGGTGCGGTCCGTGCCGCCAGATCGCGCCCTCCCTTGAGGCGATCGCCGCCGAGTACGGCGACAAGATCGAGGTCGTCAAGCTGAACATCGACGAGAACCCGGGTACGGCCGCCAAGTACGGCGTCATGTCCATCCCGACGCTGAACGTCTACCAGAACGGCGAGGTCGCCAAGACCATCGTCGGTGCCAAGCCCAAGGCCATGATCGTCCGTGACCTTGAGGACTTCATCGCCGAGTGACGATGAGGATCGTGCGCTGAGCGCACGTTTCACGTGAAACACGAAATGGGCCAACCCCTGCGGGTTGGCCCATTTCGTTTACAGCGGCCGAAGCACCGGTTCCTTCTGCACCGCCCCCAGGAGCCGGTCCAACGCCATCTCCACATCTTCCTTCCAGGACAACGTGGAGCGCAGCTCCAGCCGCATCCGTGGATGGGTCGGATGCTGGCGGACGGTCTTGAAGCCCACGGCCAGAAGATGATCAGCGGGCAGCACGCAGGCAGGCTCCTTCCAGCGGGCGTCACCGAACGCCTCGATCGCTTTGAAGCCACGACGCAACAGATCCTTGGCGACCGTCTGCACCATCACCCGCCCCAGTCCCCGACCCTGGTGGCCCGGCATGATGAAGCCGGTCATCAGCTGTACGGCGTCGGGCGACACGGGACTCGTGGGAAAAGCCGCGGATCGCGGTACATAGGCAGGCGGCGCGTAGAGAACGAAGCCCACCGGGACGTCGTCGACGTAGACCACCCGTCCGCAGGAACCCCAGTCCAGCAGAACCGCGGAGATCCAGGACTCCTTCTCCAGGGCCGCTCGGCCCGCCCTTACCGCGGCTTCGCCGCTGACGGGATCCAGCTCCCAGAAGACGCAGGCGCGGCAGCGCTGGGGGAGGTCCCCAAGGTTGTCCAACGTGAGCGGTACGAGCCGACGCCCCATGAAGGCTGTTCCTCGCTTCCCTCGCCCGCGGCTTCGCGGGCGGCAGTCAGAGCGCTCCGTTCCTTGAGCAGACTGCCGACGAACCCGCCGACCGCGCCCAACCCGAGGCCGGTGCTCACCAGTCCGGTCCGGCTCATCGTTCGCATGGCCCCCGCCTCCCCATTACAGGTGCCGCCTGGTGGTGTGCCATACCTGATCGCATCGTATCCATGATGCGATTCCCTCAATACCGGCAGAAAGCAAAGAGCGGGCCGTGTTCCGGTACACACCGGACACGGCCCGTTCCAGGTCGGGATTTCAGGCGTCGGTCTCCTCGCCGTCACCGTCCTCCAGGCTCCTCTGCAGGAGCGGGCCCTCGCCCGGAGCCAGCGTGCTGAGAATCCGTTCCAGGTCGACCACGGAGGCGAACTCGACAGTGATCTTCCCCTTCTTCTGTCCGAGGTCCACCTTCACCCGTGTCTCGAACCGGTCCGACAGCCGCGCCGCGAGGTCGGTCAGCGCCGGGGTGACGTGGGCACCAGGACGCGGACCCTTGGCCCGCGTGGCCTTCTGCGGCCGCGACCCCATGAGGGTGACGATCTCCTCGACGTTCCGGACCGACAGCCCTTCGGCAACGATCCGGTGGGCCAGCCGCTCCTGCTCCTCGGAGTCGTCCACTGCGAGGAGGGCCCGGGCGTGGCCCGCCGACAGCACACCGGCGGCCACTCGGTTCTGCACCCTCGGTGAGAGCTTCAGCAGGCGCAGGGTGTTCGATACCTGCGGTCGGGAACGCCCGATCCGGTCAGCCAGCTGATCGTGGGTGCAGTTGAAGTCCTTCAGCAGCTGATCGTAGGCGGCAGCCTCCTCGATCGGGTTCAGCTGCGACCGGTGCAGGTTCTCCAGCAGCGCGTCCAGAAGGAGCTTCTCGTCGTCCGTCGCCCGGACGATCGCCGGAATCGCCTCCAGCCCCGCCTCACGGCAGGCTCGCCAGCGCCGCTCGCCCATGATGAGCTCGTAGCGGGCAGGGCCCGTCTGGCGAACGACGACGGGCTGGAGGAGACCGACCTCCTTGATGGAGGTGACCAGCTCGTGCAGAGCGTCCTCATCGAACACCTCACGCGGCTGACGTGGGTTCGGGGTGATGGCATCGAGGGGGATCTCGGCGAAGTGCGCCCCCACGGGAGGGGTGGGCACGTCCAGAGCCCCCGCCGTCGACAACTCCTCCGTTTCACGTGAAACGGGCGGCAGCATGGCCACCTTCGCCGCAGCCACACCGCGGTCGGCAGCCATCGCCGGCACGGAAGCCGGGGAGGACGGCGCCGACCCCATGGCCGTCGCAGCCGGCGTCTTCTCAGTCGGGGCAGCGGGGATCAGTGCGCCAAGACCTCGGCCCAGCCCCCTTCGTCGCTCACTCACTGAATCCCCTCCACCATGTTCGGGTTGCTCTGAGCACCGATGTGGGCGTGGGTGACGTCGTAGCTGACGCCGACGCCCTTCAGCGCCATCTCTCGTGCCGCCTCAAGATAGGAGAGGGCACCGCTCGATCCGGGATCGTAGGTCAGCACCGTCTGCCCATAGCTCGGTGCCTCGGAAATGCGGACCGAGCGGGGGATGCTGGTCCGCAGCACCTCGTCGCCGAAATGGTTGCGCACCTCGTCCGCGACCTGGGACGCAAGACGCGTCCGGCCGTCGTACATGGTGAGCAGGATCGTCGATACATGCAGCGTCGGGTTGAGGTGTCCCCGCACCAGGTCGACATTGCGCAGCAGCTGTCCCAGCCCCTCCAGCGCGTAGTACTCGCACTGAATCGGGATGAGCACCTCCTGGCCCGCCACCAGCGCGTTGACCGTCAGCAGACCGAGCGAGGGCGGACAGTCGATGAGGACGTAGTCCAGCGGCTGCTCATAGGCCTGGATGGCCCGCTGGAGCCGGCTCTCACGCGCCACGAGGGAGACCAGCTCGATCTCCGCGCCGGCGAGGTCGATGGTGGCGGGGGCGCAGAACAGCCCTTCCACATCGACGACCGGCTGGACGACATCCGAGAGCGGCTTGCTCTCCACCAGTACGTCGTAGATGGAAGGGACCTCGGCGTGATGGTCGATCCCCAGGGCGGTGGACGCATTGCCCTGCGGGTCGAGGTCGATCACCAGGACGCGTCCACCATGCAGGGCCAGCGAGGCAGCAAGGTTGACGGTCGTCGTCGTCTTACCGACTCCGCCCTTCTGGTTGGCCACCACGATGACGCGGGTCTGTTCGGGGCGCGGCAGCCCTTCACCGGCGTGGCCCATTGCCTCCACCGCGAGTTGGGCCGCACGACCGATCGGGGTGTCGTCCATCGGGGGCGGTGTTTCACGTGAAACATCCTCCCCTGGCGACTCGGCGCGGGGACCGGGGACCGGATCGGTCATCGGTCCCGCGATGTTGGCGTCGGACCGCAAGGATTCACTCTCCTCGACTTCAGGCTCGCAATGAACAGAGCCTCGCACGGGTTCGGGGTCGTGAGCCAGTGAGCCCTTGGGTTCTGTGGAGAAATCCACCTCTGTGGACATCTCCGTACCTCTCCCGGGGGAGAGCGCCCGAGCGGCTCGCGTCTCTTCCAGGGAGCCGAGAGGCCTGCGGTCGCGGGGTTCGGCCGCAGCGCGGCCCCGGCTGATGATGCCGTGCAGCAGTGAGCGACGTTTCACGTGAAACACGATGCACAGCGGCCGAGGCCGAACTGTCGCGACACTCCGTCGTACGTCGCCGGGGCAGCTTGTGTGGAGTACGCGGGTCCGTCGGAGACGATCAGCGACGACGGCGAGTCCGCCCCGCACGAGCCGCCTTCGCCCGCTTGGCTGCGAAGCGCACACCGCCCGGGCTCTCCCCGACCTCGACCCGGACCACCGTCGACATCGGATCCACGACGCCTTCGCCGACATGCAGGATCGACGTCTCGACCGCACCGAGCTTGCTGAGCGCCGTGGCAGCACTCTTCAGTTCCTCCTCGGCGGTGTCGCCCTTGAGGGCGAGCATCTCACCGTAGGGGCGCAACAGCGGGATGCCCCAGGTGGCCAAGCGGTCCAGTGGTGCCACGGCACGGGCCGTCACCACATGGACCGGGGGCAGCTTGCCCATGACCTCCTCGGCCCGGCCCCGGACAACGGTCACATGGTCCAGCCCCAGCAGTTCCACGACCTCGGTGAGGAAGTTGGTGCGCCGCAGCAACGGCTCCAGGAGCGTGATCTTCAGGTCCTCCCGGACCAGGGCGAGGGGAATGCCGGGCAGACCGGCACCGGAGCCGACGTCGCACACGGTGACACCCTCGGGAACGACCTCCGAGAGCACCGCGCAGTTCAGCAGGTGCCGCTCCCACAGGCGGGGCACCTCGCGGGGTCCGATGAGCCCGCGCTGGACTCCTGCCTCGGCCAAGAGCTCGGCGTACCGGACCGCATCCGCGAAGCGATCACCGAATACGTCGCGTGCCTGCTCGGGCACAGGGGGGAGCTCCGCTGCCTCCGTCACGGGGACCGTCCTTCCGTACCGCATCAGCGCAACCCGCGCCGACCACCAGAACTACAGGCTGACAAAGTCCGGCCCCGTCTGCGCAACAGACGGGGCCGGAGGGATACGTACGTACCGAATCAGTTGGGCAGCACGACGACGAACCGCTGCGGTTCCTCGCCCTCGGACTCACTGCGCAGACCGGCCGCCTTGACCGCGTCGTGCACGACCTTCCGCTCGAACGGGGTCATCGGCTTGAGCTGCTTGGGCTCACCGCTGCTCTTGACCTCGGCCGCCGTCCTGGCGCCCAGCTCGGCCAGTTCGGCGCGCTTCGTGGCGCGGTACTCGGCGATGTCCAGCATCAGCCGGCTGCGGTCACCGGTCTCCCGGTGCACGGCCAGCCGCGTCAGCTCCTGCAGCGCCTCCAGCACCTCGCCGTCCCGGCCGACCAGCTTCTGCAGGTCACGGGTGCCCGTGTCGCTGATGATCGACACGGATGCCCGGTCGCCCTCGACGTCCATGTCGATGTCGCCGTCGAGGTCGGCGATGTCCAGCAGACCCTCAAGGTAGTCCGCCGCGATATCGCCCTCCTGCTCCAGGCGGGTCAGGGTGTCTGCACCCTCGGCGGAGGTGGTGCCTTCCGTCACGGGATGGGCTCCTTCTTACTTCTTGGACGGGGACTTGGGGCGCTGCGGACCACCCTTGCGCTGCCCGCTCTGGGCCTTGCTGCGGGTGCCGGAAGCAGGCTTCTCGGCCGTGCTGTCGGGCTGGGAGTCCTCCTGATCACCGGACTTACTCAGCGACGGCGAGGACGACGACGTGGCCGGCGAGGCCGCCGGCGACGGGGCCGACGAGGTCGACTGGCGCTGAGACTTCGTCTGGCGCTTGGGCTGCTGCCGCTTCGGGGTCGCGCTCGCGGTCGGCTGCGTCGTACCGTCCTCGGTCTGCGCGGCGGCCTTGGCGTCACTCATCACCACGGAACCGTCGGGCTGGGCCGCCAGGCCCGCCTTGTTCAGTCCGTTGATGAACTTGCGCTCGAACTCGTTACGGTCACGGCCCTTGGAGACGATGGCCTTGACGATGGCCTTCTCGCGACGGTTACGGGTCTTGCCGTGGTGCTCGACGTGCTTGGACAGGCGCTCCAGGTAGGCGGCCTGGGCCTTGGAACCCGGGGTCGGGTTGTTGTGGATCACGTACATCTGCTGGCCCATGGTCCACACGTTGGTGGTCAGCCAGTAGACGAGGACACCGACGGGGAAGTTGATGCCGAAGACGGCGAACATGACCGGGAAGACGTACATCAGCATCTTCTGCTGCTGCATGAACGGCGTCTTCACCGTGGTGTCGACGTTCTTCGTCATCAGCTGGCGCTGGGTGAAGAACTGCGACGCCGACATCAGGACGATCATGATGGCGGTGACGACCCGGACGTCGGTGAGCGAGGCGCCCAGCGCCTCGACCTTCTCCGGGCTGTCCATGAACTTCGCGGCGAGCGGGGCACCGAAGATGTGGGCCTGACGTGCGCTGGCCAGCAGGTCCTCGTTGATGACCCCGATGGTCTTGCCCGTCGCGATGCCGTTGAGCACGTGATACAGGGCGAAGAAGAACGGGGACTGCGCCAGGATGGGAAGGCACGAGGAGAGTGGGTTGGTACCCGTCTCCTTGTACAGCTTCATCATCTCTTCGGACTGACGCTGCCGGTCGTTCTTGTAGCGCTCCTGGATCTTCTTCATCTCCGGCTGGAGCGTCTGCATCGCGCGGGTCGCCTTGATCTGCTTCACGAAGAGCGGGATCAGGCAGATCCGGATCACGACCACCAGCGACACGATGGACAGACCCCAGGCCCATCCGGTGTCGGGCCCGAAGATCGCGCCGTACACCGAGTGGAACTGGACGATGACCCAGGAGACGGGCCAGGTGATGAAACTGAAGAGGCTGGCAATCGTGTCCACTAATCATGCTCCTTGGGCATGGGACGAGGTCTCTGCGGCCGGGCCCGTCGAGGTGTCCCCGTCGGGGCCCGGTTCGGCGGCGGAGGTCCCGCCCCTGCGTGCACGCCAGGCGTCACGCAGCATTTCGTGCCACCGCGGGCGCTTGCGCGGCGGAACATGGTCCACACCGCCCAGCGACCACGGATTGCACCGCAGAATGCGCCAGGCCGTGAGTGCCGTTCCCTTGATCGCTCCGTGTCGGTCGATCGCCGTGTAGCCGTAGTGGGAGCACGACGGGTAGTACTTGCAGACCGGCCCCAGCAGGGGACTGATCGTCCACTGGTACAGCTTGATCAGAGCCAGCAACGGATACTTCATCGCGTGCCCCCTCCCAGTAGCCGTTCGAGGGCGGCGTCCAGGTCCCGGGCCAGATGTGCATGGTCGGCGTCACCCGCACCGGGCAGCGCCCGTACCACTACCAGGCTACCGGGGGGAAGCTGAGCGATCCGGTCCCGCATCAGGTGACGCAGTCTGCGCTTCACCTTGTTGCGGACGACCGCACCGCCCACCGCCTTGCTCACGACGAAACCCGCACGCGTCGGAGGAGCGCTCTCCCCAGGCGCGTGCGGGTCCGTGGCACCGCTACGAAGGTGGACGACGAGGGACGGGCGGCCCGCCCGGCGTCCCCGTCGTACCGCGGTCGCGAAGTCCTCGCGCCGCCTCAGCCGGTTCTCGGTGGGCAGCACGACGTCATGACCTGATCGGGATCAGGCGGACAGACGGGCGCGACCCTTGCTGCGGCGGGACGCGAGAATCGCGCGGCCGGCACGGGTGCGCATACGCAGCCGGAAGCCGTGGGTCTTCGCGCGACGACGGTTGTTCGGCTGGAAGGTGCGCTTGCTCACTCGGGGGCTCCAGAAGAAATCGGGTGTTGGCGGGGTGCCGTCCTGGCTGTCACCGTGCGCCCACGATTAGTTCGCAGTCACGCCCCAGTGCACCGCTTTCCGATCACCTTGAACGCGATCTGTGCCCATCGGAGGCAGGCGGCAGCAGCCATCGACAACTCGACCTGGTTACGGTACGCGCGGCTACGCCATCCGGTCAAACCAGGGAGCACCAAGAGACACTATCCACAGGCTGGGGACAACAACTTGAACCGCACCCGCCGCGCTGACTACCGTGGCTGAACTCCGATTCGTTCCCTTGTCCCCGACCCACACCGATTCACATCCCGACCCGTCCCGGATCACACGATCGTGGGACCTGCGAGAGAGCGTGCCCTGTGGCTGACGTACCTGCCGATCTTGCCGCAGTGTGGCCGCACGTGCTGGAGCAGCTCCTCGGTGAGGGACGCGGCCAGGGTGTCGAGGCCAAGGACGAGCGCTGGCTCCGGCGCACCCAGCCGCTCGCGCTGGTCGCCGACACGGCCCTCCTCGCCGTACCGAACGAATTCGCGAAAGGCGTACTGGAGGGCAGGCTCGCCCCGATCGTCAGCGACACATTGAGCCGCGAGTGCGGGCGCCCGATCCGCATCGCGATCACCGTCGACGACTCCGTGGGAGAGCCCACGGCCCCCGCCCCGGCCCCGGCCCCGCCCGCGCCTCCGGCCCAGCAGCCGCAGCGCTACGACGAGCAGCCCGAACTGCCCGCGTACGACTCCCCGTACGAGGCTCCCTACGACGGGGGCTACGGCCGCCACCGCGCCGAGCACCTGCCGGGCCGCGGCGACGACCAGCTTCCGGGCCCCCGCCCCGACCAGCTGCCGACCGCCCGGCCGGCCTACCCCTCGGAGTACCAGCGCCCCGAGCCGGGCGCCTGGCCGCGTTCCGCGCAGGACGACTACGGCTGGCAGCAGCAGCGGCTCGGCTTTCCCGAGCGCGACCCGTACGCCTCACCGTCCTCGCAGGACTCCTACGGCCCCCAGGACTACCGCGCGCCGTCCATGGACCGGCCCGAGCGCCCGCCCTACGACCAGCGTGCCGACTACGACGCCCCGCGCGGCGAGTACGAGCACCCGCGCGGGGACTACGACCAGCGGGACGGCGGCCGGCGCGAGCTGCCCGAGCCGCCGCCCGGCTCCGGACACGTGCACCGCGGCGGTCCCGTCGGCCCGAACCTGCCGGCCACCGGCGCCCCCGGTCCGCTGGCGGCGCAGCCGGCGCCGGCGACCGGACCGGGCGAGCCGACCGCGCGGCTCAACCCGAAGTACCTCTTCGACACCTTCGTCATCGGCGCCTCGAACCGCTTCGCGCACGCTGCCGCGGTCGCCGTCGCGGAGGCGCCGGCGAAGGCCTACAACCCGCTGTTCATCTACGGGGAGTCCGGGCTCGGCAAGACGCACCTGCTGCACGCCATCGGGCACTACGCGCGCAGCCTCTACCCGGGCACGCGGGTGCGGTACGTGAGCTCGGAGGAGTTCACCAACGAGTTCATCAACTCCATCCGCGACGGCAAGGGCGACAGCTTCCGCAAGCGCTACCGCGAGATGGACATCCTGCTCGTCGACGACATCCAGTTCCTGGCGGACAAGGAGTCGACTCAGGAGGAGTTCTTCCACACCTTCAACACGCTCCACAACGCCAACAAGCAGATCGTGCTGTCCTCCGACCGGCCGCCCAAGCAGCTGGTCACGCTGGAGGACCGGTTGCGCAACCGCTTCGAGTGGGGGCTGATCACCGACGTGCAGCCGCCCGAGCTGGAGACGCGGATCGCGATCCTGCGCAAGAAGGCGGTGCAGGAGCAGCTGAACGCCCCACCGGAGGTGCTGGAGTTCATCGCCTCCCGCATCTCGCGCAACATCCGCGAGCTGGAGGGCGCGCTGATCCGGGTGACGGCGTTCGCGTCGCTCAACCGGCAGCCGGTGGACCTGGGCCTGACGGAGATCGTCCTGAAGGACCTGATCCCCGGTGGTGAGGACTCGGCGCCCGAGATCACGTCGACGGCCATCATGAGCGCCACGGCGGACTACTTCGGGCTGACGGTGGAGGACCTGTGCGGCACCTCGCGCGGCCGGGCCCTGGTCACCGCGCGGCAGATCGCCATGTATCTGTGCCGCGAGCTGACGGACCTGTCGCTGCCGAAGATCGGGGCGCTGTTCGGCGGGCGTGACCACACGACGGTCATGCACGCGGACCGCAAGATCCGGAACCTGATGGCCGAGCGGCGCTCCATCTACAACCAGGTGACCGAGCTGACCAACCGGATCAAGAACGGCTGACGCGGCTGCCCACGGCACCGCCAAGCACCCGCCCCCGTCTGTGCCGCCCACGGCACGGACGGCACACGCACGGCCGCGGAACGGGCCCGGGCAGGGCCGCCCGAGACCACGTGCGGCGCCGCCGGGCACGGCCGAGCACCACCACCCACGGCGACCGAAGGGCGCCTCCGGACGGGTTCCGGAGGCGCCCTTCGTCCTGCGGCGGCGCGGTGCCGCCGGCACACGCGTGCCCCTCGCTGTTCGAATAGCTGCGGGGTTACGGCTCTTCTCCACAGATTGGGGGACTTTCTTCCGTCCACAGACTGGGGACCGCGAAGTTCTCCAGATCACTGTCCACAGGGCGGCCACCCTGGAGACGTCCTGGCAGGTCAGCAGCATGTGGATTCGTGGACAAAAGATCTCCACAGCCTGTGGACAACGCGGCGGTCCACAAGCTGTGTACGAAGTTGTCCACGAGCAACTCACAGCTTCCCACCGGTTGTCCCCAGCGATCGGTGGCTTCTCCACATCTCTGTCCACTGTTCGGCAACCCGGCGCGGCTCCTCACCGGCCGGAGTGAAAGCCGTCACAACAAGGTGCCTGGTTGGGCTGTGGGAAAGCGGGGTAAAGCTGGGGACAGGTCTGGGGAGAACTGCCCTCGGCCTGTGCACGGGATGTGCAGAACTTTCCGTTCTCCACAGAGACACCCGGTTGTCCACTGCCTCCGCCCACAGGGCCAGTGGACAAAATTTCCGCGCTGAGCTGCGCAAACGTGGTTATCCACGGTTTCCACAGGCCCTACTACTACGAACGACTAGAGAGAGCCTGGAATCCGTTTCGAAGCGGGACCTGTGCACAACTCGCCCCGAGCTGCCCGACCGCCCCTCGTCACGACTTGACCCCGAGAGGCACCTACTGTCACTGCGGTGCGTCAGACTGTTCCCCGGTGTCCTTCCCCTCTCCGGGGCGGCTGACACCGGGACAGACGACGAAGGCGAAGCAGGGCGAGAAGCGCCGGCAACAGCAGGAGGCGGCTTACGGTGAAGATCCGGGTGGAACGCGACGTACTCGCGGAGGCAGTGGCCTGGGCGGCGCGCAGCCTCCCGGCCCGTCCACCGGCGCCTGTGCTCGCCGGCCTGCTGCTGAAGGCCGAGGACGGCCAGCTGAGCCTGTCCAGCTTCGACTACGAGGTCTCCGCCCGCGTGAGCGTCGACGCCGAGGTCGAGGAGGAGGGCACCGTCCTGGTCTCGGGCCGGCTGCTCGCGGACATCTCCCGCGCCCTGCCCAACCGGCCGGTGGAGATCTCCACGGACGGTGTACGGGCGACGGTGGTCTGCGGCTCCTCGCGCTTCACCCTCCACACGCTGCCCGTCGAGGAGTACCCGGCGCTGCCGCAGATGCCGAACGCGACGGGCACCGTGCCCGGCGAGGTCTTCTCCGCGGCGGTGCAGCAGGTCGCCATCGCCGCGGGCCGGGACGACACGCTGCCCGTGCTGACCGGTGTGCGCATCGAGATCGAGGGCGACACGGTCACGCTGGCCTCCACCGACCGCTACCGCTTCGCGGTCCGTGAGTTCCTGTGGAAGCCGGAGAACCCGGACGCCTCGGCGGTCGCCCTGGTGCCCGCCAAGACGCTGCTGGACACCGCGAAGTCGCTGGGCGCCGGTGACAGCGTCACGCTGGCGTTGTCGGGCTCGGGTGCGGGCGAGGGCCTGATCGGCTTCGAGGGCGCCGGGCGGAGGACGACGACCCGGCTGCTGGAGGGCGACCTCCCGAAGTACCGGACGCTGTTCCCGACGGAGTTCAACAGCGTGGCCACCATCGAGACCGCGCCGTTCGTGGAGGCCGTCAAGCGCGTGGCGCTGGTCGCCGAGCGCAACACCCCGGTGCGGCTCAGCTTCGAGCAGGGTGTGCTCATCCTGGAGGCCGGCTCCAGCGACGACGCACAGGCTGTGGAGCGGGTGGACGCGCAGCTGGAGGGCGACGACATCTCGATCGCCTTCAACCCGACGTTCCTGCTGGACGGTCTGAGCGCGATCGACTCCCCCGTGGCGCAGCTGTCGTTCACGACGTCGACCAAGCCCGCGCTGCTGTCCGGCAAGCCGGCGGTGGACGCCGAGGCGGACACGGCCTACAAGTACCTGATCATGCCGGTGCGGCTGAGCGGCTGAGCGGCTGAGCGGCTGAGGCTCCCGGTTGTTGTCCACAGGCCGGTGCACAACTGTCCCCGGCCTGTGGGAGAACCCGCAGGTGAGGGTGTACGTATGAGCGCGTATGCCCACAGCTGTGCGTGACCGTCCGGGTTTAGGCTCGGACAGGGGTACGAGGGTGCCCCAGGGGTGCGAGCGTGCCCCGCACGCCACACAGCGACCTAAGGAAACAACTGATGGAGCTCGGTCTCGTCGGCCTCGGCAAGATGGGCGGCAACATGCGCGAGCGGATCCGCCGCGCGGGCCACACCGTCGTCGGATACGACCGCAACCCGGACCTCGCCGACGTCCACAGCCTGGAGGAGCTTGTGGGCAAGCTCTCCGGCCCGCGTGCGGTGTGGGTGATGGTCCCGGCCGGCGAGGCCACCCAGTCCACGATCGACGAGCTGGCACGGTTGCTGGAGCCGGGTGACGTGGTCGTGGACGGCGGCAACTCCCGCTGGACGGACGACGAGAGGCACGCCCGGGAACTGGCGGCCAAGGGCATAGGTTTCGTCGACTGCGGTGTCTCCGGCGGCGTGTGGGGCCTGGAGAACGGCTACGCGCTGATGTACGGAGGCGGTGCGGACGACGTCGCCAAGGTGCAGCCGGTCTTCGACGCGCTCAAGCCGGAGGGTGACTTCGGGGCGGTGCACGCGGGCCGGGTCGGTGCGGGCCACTTCGCGAAGATGGTCCACAACGGCATCGAGTACGCGATGATGCAGGCCTACGCCGAGGGCTGGGAACTGCTGGAGAAGGCCGACTCCGTGGAGAACGTCCGCGAGGTCTTCCGCTCCTGGCAGGAGGGCACGGTCATCCGTTCCTGGCTGCTCGACCTCGCGGTGAACGCTCTCGACGAGGACGAGCACCTGGACGACCTGCGGGGTCATGCACAGGACTCCGGTGAGGGACGCTGGACCGTGGAGGCCGCCATCGACAACGCGGTTCCGCTTCCGGCGATCACGGCCTCGCTGTTCGCGCGGTTCGCCTCCCGCCAGGAGGACTCGCCCCAGATGAAGATGATCGCGGCGCTGCGCAACCAGTTCGGCGGCCACGCGGTCGAGAAGAAGTAACGATCCACGCAGTACCACCTGAACGCCGGGGAGGTCGGCGAACGACCATGCACGTGACGCACCTGTCGCTGGCCGACTTCCGCTCCTACGCCCGGGTCGAGGTCCCGCTGGACCCGGGCGTCACCGCTTTCGTCGGCCCCAACGGGCAGGGCAAGACGAACCTCGTCGAGGCCGTCGGCTATCTCGCCACCCTCGGCAGCCACCGGGTGGCCTCCGACGCGCCGCTGGTCCGCATGGGAGCCGACCGGGCCGTGATCCGTGCGCAGGTCCGGCAGGGCGAGCGGCGGCAACTGGTGGAGCTGGAGCTGAACCCGGGCAAGGCGAACCGGGCTCGTATCAACAGGTCGTCGCAGGTCAGGCCGCGTGACGTGCTGGGGATCGTGCGGACGGTCCTGTTCGCCCCGGAGGATCTCGCGCTGGTGAAGGGTGATCCGGGGGAGCGGCGCCGCTTCCTCGACGAGCTGATCACCGCGCGGTCGCCGCGCATGGCGGGGGTGCGTGCGGACTACGAGCGGGTGCTCAAGCAGCGCAACACCCTGCTGAAGAGTGCCGCGCTGGCCCGTCGGCACGGCGGGCGTGCCATGGACCTGTCGACCCTGGACGTGTGGGACCAGCACCTGGCGCGGGCGGGTGCCGAGCTGCTCGCGCAGCGGCTCGACCTGATCGCGGTGATCCAGCCGCTGGCCGACAAGGCGTACGAGCAGCTGGCGCCGGGCGGGGGTCCGGTCCAGCTGGAGTACAGGCCGTCGGCGCCGGGTGAGGCGGTGAGCCGTGAGGATCTGTACGCGCAGGTGATGGCGGCACTGGCGGACGTCCGCCGGCAGGAGATCGAGCGCGGGGTGACGCTGGTGGGGCCGCACCGCGACGACCTGGTGCTCAAGCTCGGCCGGCTCCCCGCGAAGGGGTACGCCTCGCACGGCGAGTCCTGGTCGTACGCCTTGGCGCTGCGGCTGGCCTCCTACGACCTGCTGCGTGCCGAGGGCAACGAGCCGGTGCTGGTCCTCGACGACGTCTTCGCCGAGCTGGACGCGCGGCGCCGGGAGCGGCTGGCGGAGCTGGTGGTGCCCGGCGAGCAGGTGCTGGTGACCGCCGCCGTCGGCGACGACGTGCCGCATGTGCTGAGCGGGGCGCGGTACGCGGTGTCGGACGGGGCGGTGGAGCGCGTATGAGCGGCGACGGGCCGGGCCGGGGCGAGGAGCGAGAGCCCTCGGGTGTCGATCTCGCGCGGGTGGCGCTGCGGGCGGCGAAGGAGGCGGCGCGTGCCCGGGGGGACGCGGTGCAGCAGAAGCGGCAGGCGCGGCGTGGTGGGCTGCGGTCGGGCGCGCGTGCGGACGGGCGGGACCCGATGGCGCTGGGGGCCGCGATCAACCGGCTGATCACCGAGCGGGGCTGGGAGGCGCCCGCGGCGGTGGGCGGGGTGATGGGCCGCTGGCCGCAGATCGTCGGGGAGGACGTGGCCAAGCACTGCGTGCCGGAGCGCTACGACGAGGACGAGCGGGTGCTGGTCGTGCGCTGCGATTCCACGGCGTGGGCGACGAACCTGCGTCTGCTGGCTCCGCAGCTGGTGGCGCGGCTGAACGAGGATCTGGGGCAGGGCCGGGTGCGCATGATCCGGGTGCAGGGCCCCGGTGGGCCGGCCCGCCGGTACGGTCCCCTGCGCGCTCCGGGCGGCCGTGGACCCGGTGACACGTACGGGTGAGCTACGTCATAGGCGGACCGGGTCCGGGGGGTCGCGCGCAGGGGCGGATCGGGGCGCGGCCCCGGACCTGACCCGGGAGTAGCAAAGGGTTGACAGCCCGAAGCTCTGAGTGCCGCTGTGAGCCTCTTGGAGCCCCCATCCGTATATCGGGAGTCGGGCGAGACCGGTTCAGGGCGGCACATGCGGACTCAGGGACCGGCAAACCCCCATCAGTGTCAGTGCTACCGGTAGAATGGAAGTCAATCCCGCCCCATCGTGGGGACCGCCCGGGAAACGCTGAGCAACGCTGAGCAACGCTGATCAAGGCTTACCAACGCAACATGCCGCAGCCGCTCCGGCAACCCGCCGACGAGCCCGGCTCGTGCTGTGCCAGAAAGGGCGCTTCGTGGCCGATTCCGGCAACCCCAACGAGAACTTCCCGTCCACCGACGAAGGCGCGACCGCCGCGGGCGACCTCCCCTCGAACAGCGAGGTCGCGGCGGCCTCGTACGACGCCAGCGCCATCACCGTCCTCGAGGGTCTGGACGCGGTCCGCAAGCGACCCGGTATGTACATCGGCTCGACCGGCGAGCGCGGTCTGCACCACCTGGTGTACGAGGTCGTCGACAACTCGGTCGACGAGGCGCTGGCCGGCTACGCGGACACCATCGACGTGACGATCCTTCCCGACGGCGGCGTGCGCGTCATCGACAACGGACGTGGCATCCCCGTGGGCATCGTGCCCTCCGAGGGCAAGCCGGCCGTCGAGGTCGTGCTGACCGTGCTGCACGCGGGCGGCAAGTTCGGCGGCGGCGGTTACGCGGTCTCCGGCGGTCTGCACGGCGTGGGCGTGTCCGTCGTGAACGCGCTGTCCTCGAAGGTCGCCGTCGAGATCAGGACCGACGGCCATCGCTGGACGCAGGACTACAAGCTGGGCGTCCCGACGGCCCCGCTCGACCAGCACGAGGAGACCGACGAGACCGGTACCTCGGTCACCTTCTGGGCCGACCCGGACATCTTCGAGACCACCGAGTACTCCTTCGAGACGCTGTCGCGGCGCTTCCAGGAGATGGCGTTCCTCAACAAGGGTCTGACGATCAGACTCACCGACGAGCGCGAGTCGGCGAAGGCGACCAGCGGCGCGGACGAGGCGGGCGCCGACGAGAAGGCCGAGGTCAAGACCGTCACGTACCACTACGAGGGCGGCATCGTCGACTTCGTGAAGTACCTCAACTCCCGCAAGGGAGAGGTCGTCCACCCCTCGGTGGTCGACCTGGAGGCCGAGGACAAGGACAAGAGCCTGTCCCTCGAGGTCGCGATGCAGTGGAACAGCGGCTACAGCGAGGGCGTGTACTCCTTCGCGAACATCATCCACACCCACGAGGGCGGTACGCACGAGGAGGGCTTCCGCGCGGCCCTCACGAGCCTGATCAACAAGTACGCGCGCGACAAGAAGCTGCTGCGCGAGAAGGACGACAACCTCACCGGTGACGACATCCGCGAGGGTCTGACGGCGATCATCTCGGTCAAGCTGAGCGAGCCGCAGTTCGAGGGCCAGACGAAGACCAAGCTGGGCAACACGGAGGCCAAGACCTTCGTGCAGAAGGCGGTCTACGAGCACCTCAACGACTGGCTGGACCGGAACCCGGTCGAGGCCGCGGACATCGTCCGCAAGGGCATCCAGGCGGCCACCGCGCGCGTGGCGGCCCGCAAGGCGCGCGACCTCACCCGCCGCAAGGGCCTGCTGGAGACGGCGTCCCTGCCGGGCAAGCTGTCGGACTGCCAGTCCAACGACCCGACCAAGTGCGAGATCTTCATCGTCGAGGGCGACTCCGCCGGCGGCTCGGCCAAGTCCGGCCGGAACCCGGAGTACCAGGCGATCCTCCCGATCCGCGGCAAGATCCTCAACGTCGAGAAGGCCAGGATCGACAAGATCCTGCAGAACCAGGAGATCCAGGCGCTGATCTCCGCCTTCGGCACCGGTGTGCACGAGGACTTCGACATCGACAAGCTCCGCTACCACAAGATCATCCTGATGGCGGACGCCGACGTCGACGGCCAGCACATCAACACCCTGCTGCTGACGTTCCTGTTCCGCTTCATGCGCCCGCTGGTCGAGGCCGGGCACGTGTTCCTCTCCCGTCCCCCGCTGTACAAGATCAAGTGGGGCAAGGACGACAGCGAGTACGCCTACTCCGACCGCGAGCGCGACGCGCTGCTGGAGATGGGGCGCCAGCGCGGCAAGCGGATCAGGGAGGACTCGATCCAGCGCTTCAAGGGACTCGGCGAGATGAACGCCGAGGAACTGCGCGTGACCACGATGGACCAGGAGCACCGTGTGCTCGGCCAGGTCACCCTGGACGACGCCGCCCAGGCCGACGACCTGTTCTCGGTCCTGATGGGCGAGGACGTCGAGGCACGCCGCCAGTTCATCCAGCGCAACGCCAAGGACGTCCGCTTCCTCGACATCTGAGTCGGTCTCAGCTGACCGAACCAGGAAGGATCTTCACCAGCAATGGCCGACGAGAACACTCCAGTCACCCCTGCCGAGGGCGCCGAGACCGCCATGCGCGTCGAGCCCGTCGGGCTCGAGACGGAGATGCAGCGCTCGTACCTCGACTACGCGATGTCCGTCATCGTCTCGCGTGCGCTGCCCGACGTGCGGGACGGCCTCAAGCCCGTCCACCGCCGCGTGCTGTACGCGATGTACGACGGCGGCTACCGCCCCGAGCGCGGCTTCTACAAGTGCGCCCGCGTCGTCGGCGACGTCATGGGTAACTACCACCCGCACGGCGACTCCTCCATCTACGACGCGCTGGTCCGTCTCGCCCAGCCGTGGGCTATGCGCATGCCGCTGGTCGACTCCAACGGCAACTTCGGCTCCCCGGGCAACGACCCGGCGGCGGCCATGCGCTACACCGAGTGCAAGATGGCGCCGCTGTCGATGGAGATGGTCCGCGACATCGACGAGGAGACCGTCGACTTCACGGACAACTACGACGGCCGCTCGCAGGAGCCGACCGTCCTGCCGTCCCGTTTCCCGAACCTGCTGATCAACGGCTCGGCCGGGATCGCGGTCGGCATGGCGACCAACATCCCGCCGCACAACCTGCGCGAGGTCGCGTCCGGCGCCCAGTGGTACCTGGAGAACCCGGAGGCCTCGCACGAGGAGCTCCTGGACGCGCTGATCGAGCGGATCAAGGGCCCGGACTTCCCCACCGGCGCGCTGGTGGTGGGCCGCAAGGGCATCGAGGAGGCCTACCGCACCGGCCGCGGCTCCATCACCATGCGCGCGGTGGTCGAGGTCGAGGAGATCCAGAACCGCCAGTGCCTGGTGGTCACCGAGCTGCCGTACCAGGTGAACCCGGACAACCTGGCGCAGAAGATCGCCGACCTGGTGAAGGACGGCAGGATCGGCGGCATCGCGGACGTCCGCGACGAGACGTCGTCGCGCACCGGTCAGCGCCTGGTGATCGTGCTGAAGCGGGACGCGGTCGCCAAGGTCGTCCTGAACAACCTGTACAAGCACACCGACCTGCAGACGAACTTCGGCGCCAACATGCTGGCGCTGGTCGACGGTGTGCCGCGCACCCTGTCGCTGGACGCGTTCATCCGCCACTGGGTGACGCACCAGATCGAGGTCGTCGTCCGCCGTACGCGCTTCCGGCTGCGCAAGGCCGAGGAGCGTGCCCACATCCTGCGCGGCCTGCTCAAGGCCCTGGACGCCATCGACGAGGTCATCGCGCTCATCCGGCGCAGTGAGACCGTCGAGGTCGCGCGCACCGGCCTGATGGGGCTCCTGGAGATCGACGAGATCCAGGCGAACGCCATCCTGGAGATGCAGCTGCGCCGCCTGGCCGCGCTGGAGCGGCAGAAGATCGTCCAGGAGCACGACGAGCTCCAGGCGAAGATCAACGAGTACAACCAGATCCTGGCCTCGCCGGTCCGCCAGCGCGGCATCGTCAGCGCGGAGCTGACCGCGATCGTCGAGAAGTACGGCGACGACCGCAAGACGATGCTGGTGCCCTACGACGGCGACATGTCCATCGAGGACCTGATCGCCGAGGAGGACATCGTCGTCACGGTCACCCGCGGCGGCTACGTCAAGCGCACCAAGACCGACGACTACCGGGCGCAGAAGCGCGGCGGCAAGGGCGTGCGGGGCACGAAGCTGAAGGAAGACGACATCGTCGACCACTTCTTCGTCTCCACGACCCACCACTGGCTGCTGTTCTTCACCAACAAGGGCCGGGTGTACCGGGCGAAGGCCTACGAGCTGCCGGACGCCGGCCGGGACGCGCGCGGCCAGCACGTGGCGAACCTGCTGGCCTTCCAGCCCGACGAGGCCATTGCCGAGATCCTCGCCATCCGGGACTACGAGGCGGCGCCGTACCTGGTCCTGGCGACCAAGGCGGGCCTGGTGAAGAAGACGCCGCTGAAGGACTACGACTCCCCCCGCTCGGGCGGTGTGATCGCCATCAACCTCCGGGAGCGGGAGGACGGTTCGGACGACGAGCTGATCGGGGCCGAGCTGGTCTCGGCCGACGACGATCTGCTGCTCATCAGCCGGAAGGCGCAGTCGATCAGGTTCACCGCGACGGACGACACGCTGCGGCCGATGGGGCGGGCGACGTCGGGTGTGAAGGGCATGAGTTTCCGTGAGGGAGACGAACTGCTCTCGATGAATGTCGTCCGACCCGGTACGTTCGTGTTCACCGCCACCGACGGTGGGTACGCGAAGCGGACCCGCGTCGACGAGTACCGCGTCCAGGGACGCGGCGGCCTCGGCATCAAGGCCGCCAAGATCGTGGAGGACCGCGGTTCACTGGTCGGCGCGCTGGTGGTCGAGGAGACCGACGAGATCCTCGCCATCACGCTCTCGGGCGGCGTGATTCGTACGCGAGTCAACGAGGTCAGGGAGACGGGCCGTGACACCATGGGCGTCCAACTGATCAACCTGGGCAAGCGCGATGCCGTGGTCGGCATCGCCCGAAACGCCGAGGCGGGGCGCGAGGCGGAGGAAGTCGACGGCGACGTGGCCGTGGACGAGACCGCCGAGGAGACCGCCGTCGGCACGGACGAGGGTGAGGCGCCCTCGGCCGAGTAGCACGAGGAGAGAGTCATCGTGAGCGGAGCCACGGGCGCCGGACCGACCGGTACCAGTACGGAGACGGGCGGCGGCGGCCGTGGCTCCGCCGCGTACGCGAGCGATCCGCACACCACCAATCTGAAAGCGGTGAAGCCGTCCGCGGCCGACTCGCCCGACATGCCTGGATCCCAGGGGGGACCTGTGACGGACACCCGAGGCCCGCAGACGCAGGCTGCGGGCGGGCCGGGTGCGTCACCGCTGCCGGGGGAACGGCAGTCGCAGCAGCCCGCGGGGCCGTACCACCCGCCGCAGGCCTACCCGACCGGCGCCCAGGCGGATGAGCCGAACGCCGCCCAGGGCGGCGCGGTCCGCCGGCCCCGCACCGGGGCCCGCACCATGCCCCGGGTCCGCAAGGCGCGGCTGCGCGTCGCCAAGGCCGACCCGTGGTCGGTGATGAAGGTCAGCTTCCTGCTCTCCATCGCGCTGGGCGTCTGCACGATCGTGGCGTCCGCGGTGCTGTGGATGGTCATGGACGCCATGGGGGTCTTCTCCACGGTCGGCGGCACGATCTCGGAGGCGACCGGCTCGAACGAGTCGAACGGCTTCGACCTGCAGGCGTTCCTGTCCCTCCCCCACGTCCTGATGTTCAGCACGATCATCGCGGTGATCGATGTCGTCCTCGCGACGGCCCTGGCGACCCTCGGCGCCTTCATCTACAACCTCTCCGCGGGCTTCGTGGGCGGCGTCGAGCTGACCCTCGCCGAGGACGAGTGAGGCCCCTCGGGTATCGATTTTGGGACTGCCGCGGTCGTGCGCTAATCTTCAGGGGTCAGCGCGCGGGACACACACCGCAGAGCGCGGCGGGGCTATAGCTCAGTTGGTTAGAGCGCATCCCTGATAAGGATGAGGCCACAGGTTCAAATCCTGTTAGCCCCACCAGCGAAAAGACCCCCGGTCCACAGGACCGGGGGTCTTTCGGCATCAACGCCTGGCACCAGCCCGTCGGGGCCGCGTCGGGAGGCGTGCAGGGGGCACCGTTCGCCGGCCGCCAGGTGAATCGTCGCCCTCCCGGACGTGGGGAGGCCGCCGTCCGGTCGGCCTGGGTCTCCACCGGCGCAGTCGGCGGGGTGAGGGAGAGCCGCGGGCTCAGGGTGTGGTGGGGGCGTTTCCCGCCCTCGGGGGAGACCGTGGTGCAGACGCGTACGAGATGCGTCATGTGGGCATGGCCGCGCCACCGCAGCAGGGCGGTCGGCCGTGGGGGTGGCATCAGCCAGCGGGTGGGGACGGCACCGGTTCGGGGCCGTCGGTGAGGTGAGGTGAGGTGAGGGGCACACGGCGACGGCCCGGCGCTCTGTCGAGCGGCCGGGCCGTTTTCCGCATGCAGGACTGCCGTACGCAAGTCGCCGTCCGTGTGTGTGGGTGCGCGCCTCAGCGCTGGAGAGGAAGCGCGGGCTCGGCTCCTCGGGCGAGCGTGTCGCAGGAGGCGTCGGAGGTGGTGTCGGTGGCCGTCTCGGAGGCCGTGTCGGTCAGGGGGTGGTGCCGGCAGTGGGGGGATGTGCCGTGGGCCTCGGCGCGGATGCGCTGCTTCATCGTGGGCGGCAGCGCCCGGGCGTGGGACCAGGGGGACTGTGTGGGGATCGTCACCTGTGGGCTCTCGGCGCCCTCGGGGTCGCTGTTGCGCGCCGGCTCGTTCCGGGTTACCGCAGCGGCGGCGGTCGCGGTGATCAGCCCGAGCGCCGTGCACAGCGCGAGGAAGGCGGTGACGATGACGGTCCACAGCGTCCTGACCTGGTTCCGGGACATGATTCCCTCACTTTCGGGTTGGGCGATTTGCGTACTTTCCTCATGATGTGTACGGAGGTCGCGAAGTGGGGGACCGACGCCCGTGGCGCGTCGATGTTCCCGGCAACACCACCCGGATGGCGGCACGGGCCCCGGACACGGGTGGAGCGGGCCTGCTCGGAGGGGCGGCGTCCGCTTCGAGTGCGGTGCACGGGGGGCCAGTTGGAGCCCGGATCCAGGTCACCGATCGATATCGGTCGGTGTGTATAGTCGGGCGCCAGAGGTCCCCTACGTCAAGGAAAGACGAGGTCGCGCGGTGAAGAAGCTTCTCCTGGTCGCACTGGCCGCCATCGGCGGGCTCCTCGTGTACCGCCAGATCCAGGCGGATCGCGCCGAGCAGGATCTGTGGACGGAGGCGACTGACTCCGTGCCCACGGGTTCGTGAGTCCCGACACCACAATCTGATACAGACCCCGACCGCCGCCGCGGTCGGGGTTTTGTGCAGCAGCGGTCGCGAGGGGGTGGCGCGTCATGGGGCGGCGTACGCCGAGGGCAACGATCCGCGGGGCCGTCGCCGCCGCCTTGTTCGGTGCGGTGGCCGCACTGCCCGGGCTCCCGGCCGCCGCGGCCGGCGCGGCGAGTGGCAGCGGCTACGCCTTCGACCCGGCCGACCGCAGCCTCACGGCCGCCGCCACCTCCGCCGACGCAGGCCTCCTCGAACCCGGCGCCGGCTACCGCTCCACCCTTCCGCCGAGCGGCAAGACCTACTACCGCCTCGACCTGGAGGCCGCGCCGACGGCGTACGTCGCCGTCACCGCCGTTCCCCCGGCGGGCTCCGACGTCGCCGTCACCGACGGTGTCCGGGTCGCCCTGCAGGACGCCGACAGCCACTACTGCTCCACCGACACCGCGAGCTTCGGCGCCGCCCGCAGCGCCCGGCCGATCACGGCGTGGGGCGTCCGGCAGGCCGACCATGGCCGGTCCGCCTGCCGGGGCGCGGGCACGTACTACGTCGTCGTCGAACGCCTGAGGACGTCGTCCTCGCCCGCCGCCGACGACACGTTCGACCTGGAACTCACCGCCGCCACCGAACCCGCCCTCCAGGAGCCCGGCCCGACGAGCGCGCCCGACGCCTGGAACTCCGCCTCGCCCGCGCCGCAGCCCGGTACCCCTCGTGCGCTCCGGGGCGGCGCCGGGTTCGCCACGGCGGCACCGATGGGGCAGGGCGTCTGGAGCGCTACCGCGATCCCCGGCCAGACCCTCTTCTACAAGGTGCCTCTCGACTGGGGCCAGCAGCTGTCGGCCACCGCCGAGCTGGGCAGCACGCGTCAGAACGGGTCCGGGCTCGTCGCCGGTGCGCTGGGGCTGTCCCTGTACAACCCCGTGCGCGGCCCTGTCGCGGACGCGACGGCGAACTACGGCGGCAGCCAGAAGTCGGCCGCCCTGGCCGCCCTCCCCCCGGTCGACTACCGCAACCGCTACGCCGTCCACGACACGGTCAGCGGCATGCGGTTCGCCGGCTCCTACTACCTGGCCGTGCACCTGTCGAGCCGGGTCGCCGAGCGATACGGCGACGGCCCGTTCGCGCTGACCCTGCGTGTACGGGTCGAGGGCGCACCGCGGCAGCCCGGGCCCGGGTACGCCGGAGGGTCCACTCCGAAGGACGTCTTCCGGGTCACCGACCGGGACCGGCAGGCCGCGGCCGCCGCCGGCAGCCTCACAGGCGGCCTGCCGACCGGCACGGCGGGCGCTGCGGGCGCGGCCGGTGACCCGGCGGCCGCAGGGGACGGTACGGCGATGAGGGCGCTAGCCGCCGGGGGGATCGGCACCGGAACCCTGCTGCTGGCCGTGCTCGGCGGCTGGGCGGTCGTGGCCCGCCGCAGGGCGTCCGCGTCGGCTCAGACCCGGGTCAGCGCCCAGAAGCCCACGGCGTAGCAGGCCAGCGCGAGCAGCAGCAGCGGCACCGCCACCCTGGCGGGTGGTCCCGCCCGCCGGCGCCGGGCCCGCGCGGAGCGGGACCCGTGCCGCGGTGCCCGTGTCCGCGGGGCGGACGCGGGGGTGTGCGCGGCCACGGGCCCGGGGACGGGCATGGTCACGGGCCCGGGGACGGGCATGGTCACGGGCCCGGGGGCCACGCCGGGGTCCCGGGCGGTGTACGACGCGGTCGGGGTGTCGACCGCATGGTGGCCGTACCGGGGCGGAGGCAGGGCGGAGGCGGACTCGCCCCCGGTCTCGGCCTCGGGAAGGCGAGCCGCGGCGGGGTGTCCGTAGGGCCACGCGGGGTGGTGCGGTGGGGGAGCGGGGGCCGGCGTCGGCGTGGGCGCCTGTGCCGGTCCTTGTGCCTGGGCGGTGGGCGGCGCGGGCGCCTGTGCCGGCGGCCGGGGCGGGGGCGCCGGCGGGGCGAGGGG
>NZ_JADWYM010000013.1 GCF_022414535.1 Streptomyces sp. MUM 2J | reverse complement strand
GGTGTGCACCGGCGGCCGTCCAGGCTTCTTCCCCACCGGCAGCAGCGGCGCCAGCTTCGCCCACTGCGCATTCGTCAGATCGTGCCTCCCCATGAAGTGGATCATGACACATCAAGATCCACTTCTGAAACACGCCCTAGCGCTGCACGGAACGCGGCCAAGGTTCCGGACGCTGAAGTCTCTCCCTCTCCTCCCTTGAACTCCCGCCCGGAATGGGCGGCGGCGGTCAGCCATGGCCGCGATTAGTTGAGCAGGAAGGTGCAGTAATGCTGAACGGAACCGACCTGTACGGGCTCGACATCGACGGGGCCTCGTTCGTGAAGGCGTGCGGCGGCCCCTGTACCGAGGGGTGCGTGACCCTGGCCCGGATCGGCGATGGCGCCTGGGCCCTCGGCGACAGCAAGCGGCCGGACGCGCAGCCGCTGCGGTTCACCACGGAGGAACTGGACGCGGCCGGGATCGACCCGGCGCGGTTCGGCCTCAACGTCCGATCCTCCCCCTCCGCCAGTCGGGCCGGGTCTATCCCCCGTCCCTGGGGCCGACCCGGCTGGCACTCCTCGAAACGGGAACGACTCGTGCACCACCACGGCCATCTGTGGGCCGGCCCGAAAGAGCGCTTCGACAACGAGGCCCTACGGCGGCCCCCGCACCCTGAGCCGCCCCCGGCCGGGAGTAGACCGGAGCTGATCCAGCGGTACCGGGAGGTGTCGGCCGAGTTCCCGACCGTTGACCTTCCCCCGCTGGAAACCGCGTACTGGCTCGTCAAGCCGCGTTCGCTGGTTCGTGCCACGTGGGATGAGGCGAAGGAAGCGGCGGCCTGGCTCGGGGAACGGTTGGCGGAGTACGCGCCCCGGTTCGCGTCGGAGCCGGAGCGGGACACCACCCATCTGACGCTTCTCGTGAACTCCGCCGATGAGCGGTTGAGGGAGGGCGGTGACGTGTCCCACGGCTTCTACCTCGAACGACCCTCATACCTGTCCCTGGCCGTCGTGACGTGCTCTCCAAATCGCTCGATGCCTGAACTGGCGTGCCCAGTCAGGTAGTCGAAGCCACAAAGAGGCCCCGGCCAGTGGCCGGGGCTTCTGCATTCGTTGGTTATTGATCAGAAATTCATGGGGTTCTCGTCCAGGACGTAGCGGACGTGCGGGCCGCCGAAGTAGCCGCGGACGATGTGCGGCTGGCGCTGGCGTCGGCGGAAGAAGCGGCGGGTTTCGGCGGCGAGTTCGGCTTGACCCCGGGCTCGGTGCTGCCGGGGCAGGCTGTGCTTGAGGTCGGCGTTGACCAGCTCGTCTGGGTTCAGCGTCGTACTTCTACCCGAAGATCTGGATGGAGGCTCTGGGCAAGGGACAGGAGAAGTACTGCAAGGCGCACTCACTCCGGCACTACTACGGGTCGCGGCTGCTGTACGCCGGAGTCCCCGAGAACGATGTGGCCGACTGGATGGGCCACAGCAGCACGGACGTGCTGAGGGAGCACTACCACTACATCTTCGAAGGAGCCGAGCAGCGCGGCCGGGCCGCCATCGCAACGATGTTGACGCCCGGCGCCGACGACCCCACGGAGGCGTCAGAGGCCGCCTGATCCGCGTACGACAACAGCCCCCGGCGTCATGCCGGGGGCTGTGTTGTTTGTACAGGTCAGTGGCCGTTTTCAGCCCGGCATCTGCCCAGGATTCCCCCAGCATGACGCCCAGGAACGGCCCAGATCGAGCAGCAACGGGCAGAAAGCGAGGGTGTCCCTCCGGGCCTTTGAAACAGCTTCTGACCTGGTAAAACCCTGCTAGGGAAGGTTCCTTGCCATCACGATCCGCTGGACTTGATTCGTCCCCTCGTAAATCTGCGTGATCTTGGCGTCACGCATCATGCGCTCCACCGGGTAGTCCCGGGTGTAGCCGTACCCGCCGAGCAGCTGGACCGCGTCCGTGGTGGCCTCCATGGCCACGTCGGAGGCGAAGCACTTGGCGGCGGCGCCCAGGTAGGTGAGGTCGGCGTCACCGCGCTCGGAGGCGGCGGCGGCCTGGTAGGTCAGCGCGCGGGCGGCCGAGATCTTCATGGCCATGTCCGCGAGCATGAACTGGATGCCCTGGAAGTCGGCGATCGGCTTGCCGAACTGCTTGCGCTCCTTGACGTAGCCCTTGGCGTAGTCGAGTGCGCCCTGGGCGATGCCGAGGGCCTGGGCGGCGATGGTGATGCGGGTGTGGTCCAGGGTCTTCATCGCCGTGGCGAAGCCGGTGCCCTCCTCGCCGATCATGCGGTCGGCGGGGATGCGGACGTTGTCCAGGTAGACCTCGCGGGTCGGGGAGCCCTTGATGCCGAGCTTCTTCTCCGGGGCGCCGAAGGAGACGCCCTCGTCGGACTTCTCGACGACGAAGGCGGAGATGCCCCTGGAGCGCTTCTCCGGGTCGGTGACCGCCATCACGGTGTAGAACTCGGAGACGCCGGCGTTGGTGATCCAGCGCTTCACCCCGTTGAGCACCCAGTGGTCGCCGTCGCGGACCGCGCGGGTCTTCATTCCGGCCGCGTCGGACCCCGCATCGGGCTCGGACAGGCAGTACGAGAACATCGCCTCGCCCTTGGCGAGCGGGGTCATGTACTTCTTCTTCAGGTCCTCGCCGCCGGAGAGGATCACCGGCAGGGAGCCGAGCTTGTTCACCGCGGGGATCAAGGAGGACGAGGCGCACACCCGGGCGACCTCCTCGATCACGATGACCGTCGCCAGGGCGTCCGCGCCCGCGCCGCCGTACGACTCGGGTACGTGGACGGCGTGCAGGTCACCGGCGACCAGGGCGTCGAGGGCCTCCTGGGGGAAGCGGGCCTCCTCGTCCACGGCGGCGGCGTACGGCGCGATCTTCGCCTCGGCCAGTGAGCGGACGGCGTCGCGGAGCATGTCGTGCTCTTCGGACGGGCGGTACAGGTCGAAGTCAGCCGATCCGGCCAAGGTCTCTCACGCTCCAAAACGCTGCGATGGTGGCGCTAACTACCGTTAAGTAACCCAAATTTTATTCCGTCGCCGCCCCGAGGGGTACGTGAGCTAGGCGACAGGGGGGAAGTTGCCCGGTGAGGCGCGCTCGCATGCCCCGGATATGCTCGGGCGCGCACGACCATGCCGCAGACCCCATGGAGCATTGATGGCCCTCAAGATCACCGTGATCGGCACCGGTTATCTCGGCGCCACCCATGCCGCGGCCCTGGCGGAACTGGGTTTCGAGGTGCTCGGGCTCGATGTCGTGCCGGAGAAGATCGACATGCTCCGGCGGGGCGAGGTCCCGATGTACGAGCCGGGGCTCCGGGAACTGCTGCGCAAGCACGTCAGCGGGATCGACGGGTCCACGGGCCGGCTGCGGTTCACCACCGACTACGCCGAGGTCGCGGCATTCGGCGAGGTGCACTTCGTCTGTGTGAACACACCTCAGCGGCACGGCGAGTACGCCGCCGACATGTCGTACGTGGACGCCGCGATCACCTCGCTCGCCCCGCACCTGACCGGCCCGGCCCTCGTCGTCGGCAAGTCGACCGTGCCGGTGGGGTCGGCGGAGCGGCTCGCGACGTACCTCTCCGCGCACGCGCCGGCCGGCGAGGACGCCGAGCTGGCGTGGAACCCCGAGTTCCTGCGCGAGGGCTTCGCCGTGCAGGACACACTGCACCCGGACCGGATCGTGGTCGGGGTGCGCAGCGACCGGGCGGAGAAGCTGCTGCGCGAGGTGTATGCGACACCGATGGGCGAGGGCACGCCGTTCGTGGTGACGGACTTCCCGACGGCCGAGCTGGTGAAGACGTCCGCCAACTCCTTCCTCGCCACCAAGATCTCCTTCATCAACGCGATGGCGGAGGTGTGCGAGGCGGCGGGCGGCGACGTTGCCCGGCTCGCCGAGGCCATCGGGTACGACGACCGGATCGGCAGGAAGTTCCTGCGGGCCGGGATCGGGTTCGGCGGCGGCTGCCTGCCGAAGGACATCCGGGCGTTCATGGCGCGGGCCGGTGAGCTGGGCGCCGACCAGGCGCTGACGTTCCTGCGCGAGATCGACTCGATCAACATGCGGCAGCGCGGGCAGATGGTGGAGCTGGCCCGGCAGGCCCTGGGCGGCGGATCCTTCCTGGGCAAGCGGGTCGCGGTGCTCGGCGCCAGTTTCAAGCCGGACTCCGACGACGTGCGGGACTCGCCGGCGCTGAACGTGGCCGGGCAGATCCACCTCCAGGGCGGCCAGGTGACCGTCTACGACCCCAAGGGCATGGAGAACGCCCGCCGGCTCTTCCCGACCCTCGGGTACGCGCGGTCCGCGCTGGACGCCGTGCGGGGCGCCGATGTCGTGCTGCACCTGACGGAGTGGCGCGAGTTCCGCGAGCTGGACCCGGCGGCGCTCGGCGAGGTGGCGGCGGCCCGGGTGATCCTGGACGGGCGCAACGCGCTCGATCCGGAGCTGTGGCGGCAGGCGGGGTGGACGTACCGGGCGATGGGCCGCCCCACCGCGTGACCTGCGGAGCGTCCGGCAGGCGAACGGCCGGGCGGTGCGCGGGGCGCCCTTTCGGGGTGCCCGGCGAAGGACCGCCGCGACGTGCTGCGGGAGACCGGGGTGCCCGGCCGCCGGCCCGGGGCCGCTGGCAGCTGCACGCATGACCCACGGTGGTGTCCTGGAGGCGATGGGGTACCCCCGGACCCCGGGCTGTTGCCGTGTCCGGCCGCCGGACTGCCGTCGTCCGGCGGGACGCGACACGGGACGCCCCTCCCCGCCGACGCCCGCCCTGGCCGGGCAGGGCGACGCCGGTTCGGCCGAGGCTCAGTCGGCCGAACCGGCGTCGTGTCGCATTCTGCACCACCGGGCACCGTCGCGAGCCGGGAACGCCCCGGGTGCCGGGCGGGACCCAGGGGGCGGTGCGTTTACGGGGTTCCCTTCGCCCGGTAGCGCCGCATCTTGGCGCGGGCCCCGCACACCTGCATCGAACACCAGCGGCTCCGGCCGGCCGGGCTGCGGTCGTAGTACGCCCAGTGGCAGGTGTCGGCCTCGCAGGCCTTGAGCCGGGTCCAGGTGCCGGCGACCACGGCCCCGGCCACGGCCGCGGCGACGCGGGAGGGCAGCGGGCCCTCGTCGGCGGGGGCGAGGCGCGCCGAGCCGTCCCGCTCGTCGACGGCCACGATCAACGGGGCCGCCGAGAGCAGCGCCCCGAGCCGGGTCACCGTTCGGTGCGGTGGGTGCCCGGCGTGGGCGAGCAGGGCCGCACGCAGCGCCTCGCGGAGTTCGCGCGCAACGGCGAGGTCGTCCTCGGTGAGCCCGAAGCGGGCCCGGCCCTCCGCCGTGTTGAGCGCGTCGGCGCCCGACTCGATGTCGAGGGTGTTGACCAGGGACTCGACCAGGGCCAGGCCTCCCGGTGCGGGCGATCTCTCCGTCATGGCTGCACGCTACCTCCCGCGTTTCCGCAGCGGATTTCCGGCGGTTCCCGGCGATCCCCTTGCGACGTTACCTCTCATGGGGGAGCATGCGGTAACCGTTACTGGTTAACGGCCCTTACAGGTAACCGATGAGGAGGAGCGTCATGGCTGTCGCCGAGCTGGGTACGGTCGTCGTGGACTGTCCCGCCCCCCGCGCACTGGCCGCGTTCTGGGCACAGGTGCTCGGTGGGACCGTGGAGGCCGACCCCGGCCAGGCCGAGTGGGTGGATGTGAAGGTGCCGGGCGGGCAGGCGCTGGCGTTCCAGGCGGCCCCCGGGTTCGTGCCGCCCGAGTGGCCGTCGCCCGGGAGGTCGCAGCAGTTCCACCTGGATCTGACCGTCGACGACCTGGACGCCGCTGAGCAGCGGGTGCTGGAACTCGACGCGAGGCCGCTGGAGACGGAGGACCGCTCACGCACCTGGCGGGTGTACGCCGACCCGAACGCTCTCGACTTACCGTTCTAGCATATCGGCTGGTCAGAGAACACAGAAGCCCCGCACGGCAGTTGAGCCGCACGGGGCGTTTTGCTGTCTGCGAGGGACTACGCGCCCCGCTCCAGCTCTCCGGGCAAGGGGCCGGGGATTAGCTCCGCCGCGTGGTCCGGGCACGCGTAGAGGGTTGTTCCGGGACCGCTGTTGCTCTGGATCCAGCGGACTGCCACGGGGGCGTTCGTGAGGGTGTGGCACTTGATGCACAGCGCCACGTGTCCGGCGAGGACGGTCGGGAACGGTTCCTCGGCGGTCATGCTGCCACCCGCTCTCGCTTCACAAGACTGCCGAGCGGCAACGTCGGATAGTCGTAGTCCACGCCGAGTGCGGCGAACTCGGCAGCCCACATCCGTTCGCGCTGTAGGTCGGGTAGCTCTCGCGTGTGCTCGTTGCGGAAGATGGCTCGCACTTCCTGTGACGACGGTCCGCGCCACGGGCGGGACCAGGGCGACACAGGGGCGGGCTCGGGCTCGGGGGTCTGCGCGGCGAGGAATGCCGCGCTGTGGCGTCCGGGCTTGCGGGGGACGAGTAGGGCGAGCACCCAGGAAAGGGCACGGGCGATAACATCGCGCATGGTCGTTCAGCTCCTATGCAAGCTGTTCGGCAAGCCCCGATGGACCGGGCCTAATCGGTCTGTCGGGGCGTTCTGTTGTGTTCGATGAATCACGCTAAGCCAACATGTCTAACTCATCTACCTGTCTAACTGATCTGCCTGTCTAAGTCGCCCAAGGTTGGCCGTTTGTCTACGCTCTCCCCATGCCTGAGCGCTCCCCGGACCCGCACACTCCCCGAGCCCCGTATATGCGGGTGCTGGACGCACTGACCGCGGATATCCGGGCGGGCAAGTTCGCTCCGGGTGAGCGCATCCCGTCCGAAGCCGAGCTATGCGAGCGGCACAAGGTTGCCCGCGAGACAGCCCGCCGAGCGGTGCGTGTGCTCCGGGAACGCGGGCTCGTCGTCACCGAGTGGGGTAAGGGGACGTTCGTTGCCGGTCCCGCCGAGCGGGGCGAGGACGAGCACCGGGACGACTAGTCCGGCTTCCTGGTGAGCTGTGCGAGCCACCCCGCGTAGTTAGCGAGGATGCTTCGGCGCAGTGCTTCCGTTTCGGGGTCACGCACGTCCCACGAGTGTTCGCGGGCGTGTGCCTGGTAGAGGGTGCACGCGTCGTCATCGGGCAGCCGGTTGGTCTCGCACCAGCGCAGGGACTCAAAGCGCATCGTTCCGTCTGGTGTCCAGCGTGCCCAGAGTGCGTGTGTCGGCTGGTCTCGCCAGTCCCATACGTGGTCGGCGTGCTCACCTTCGTGCCAGAGGGCAAGTTCGCAGCGGACGGGCCCGGACGTGCCGACTAGTTCACTCTCGTTGACTCGCCCTTGTCCGGCGAGGATCGCAACGAGTAGGTCCACGGGCGGAACCTCAGCCGTGGCGGTGCACTGACGCATGGGGGCTTCCTTGACTTGAGACAGGGGAGCCCCGCCCGCGCACCACGGGGGCAGCACACGAGCGGGGCGGGAGTGGCACCCTCGCCGCAGCGGGGGGAAGCGGCAGATCGGATGCCACGGACCAGCACGCGCGGACGACTAGGGAGGGTCCGCGGTGCCGGGGGTTATCGCACCCCCATGGATGCGCGCCACCGACCACGGGTCAGATGGCACACCCCATCGGGAGTGATGCGTACGCGGGCACCGAGTAGCGGCAACGAGCCTTCCGCGTTCAACCGGTTCCGGGTGCGTTCCAAGGCATCCCACAGTCGTTGCGGTCCGCTCTGGTGCACGGTCGGCGGGTCGGTCCACTCGGCGGACGCACGTGCCCATGACCCGTCGGGGTGCACCAGGTAGGCAGTCCGTGTCCGCCCGCTGGTGTCGTATCCGAGTTCCACGCCCGGTGTGGTGACCTCCAGCATGGACCGGAGTTCCCATGCGTTCGCCACGTCCACCACGGGATAGCGGCCCGTGCTCGTCTCGTCCCCGTCTGCCTCACTGGCGAGGGCGAACAACTCTGCGAGGGCGGGCGGGTAGTCGTCGCCGGACCGGGTGAGCATGAAACCCGCCATGTCCCGCGCGACCGTACCCACCACGTCCCCGTTCCGGTCCTTCCACCCGGTGACGATCAGGGACGTGCGCGCGAGGGTCGTTGCGATGCGTCCGCCGGGTTCCAGTGCGGCGAGCACCGCGCGGAGTCCGGGACCGGGGGCGAGGGCGACAGTGCACACGATGCGGTCATACGAGCCCGGCACGTTCTCGGTGGCGTCCGCCGTGACCATCTTCGGGCGGTACCCCATGTCCGCGAGCCGGTCCCGCGCTGCACTGACTAGGTAGGGGTCCACGTCCAGACTCGTCACGTGGTCATCCCCGAGTCGGTGACAGGCGTACGCGGTGAGCCCGCCGGCTCCGGTACCCAAGTCCAGCAGGGACAGACCGTCTCCAAGTCGTCCGTGTCTGAGCATCCGCACCACCAGGCTCGGCATGGTCGCGGACGACGTGGGCAGTCCCTCGGGTTGGTCTCCGGGCTCGGCATGGTCGGCGTGCAGTGCGCCAACACGCGTGATCAGGGACCGATCCGCGTACGCGGCGTCCATCCATGCTTCCGGGTTGCTCGGTCCGTCGCGCACGACCCACCAGCCCGAGTCGTCCAGTTCCCACCAGCGGGGCACCAGTTCGTGACGGGCGACGCGTGCCACAGGGGCGAGCCACCGCGAATCCGGGTCCGTCACCTGGTCCGCGAGCCGTGCCGCTCTCGTGTGCCATTCCATGCTGCCGAGCCTTCCAGGGTCAGTACGCGGGGTCACAGGCTTCCGTGTTGGCGGGGTCACAGTCGCCGGAATCGTCGGGCGGGCAAGCGTTCACGCGCAGCGGGGGCACGCTCGCGGAGAGTTCCGCCCACGCCGTTGAACCGAACAGCTCGGCGAGCGGGGTTTCCCTCACGTTGCCCGCCGGGAAGTCACGCGAGAGCACGCACCCGGCCAAATCGCCGTTCGGGAGGATGGCAGCGCGTCCACGGGTGCACCTGCCGCACAGCTCGTCCAGCGTCGGAGCCTGCCCCGGCAGAGCGGCACGGCCCACCGCGCGCACCCGGTCCGTGTTGATGTGCTTCACGCCCATGGATTCCAGCTCGGCCCGTGCTCCCGCAACACGCTGCCCCGGCAGGATGTCCACGATTCCGGCCCGGACCGTGACCCCGCGGTTGACTGCCTCGCGAATGTGGCACCGGGTGCGGACGTAGCTGCCCTCCCGCCCGGTGATCTTGTCGTGTTCGGCGGGGTCGTCGCTGTAGTAGCTCGTCCCGAGGGTCACGCCCTCGCGGGTGAACACGTCCCACCAGTCGGGGGCGACGTGAAACAGGTTGCTGTAAATCTCCACGTGCAGCCCGAGGGAGAGCGCAAGTTCGGTGAAATCCCGCCAGTACGGGTGAACGGTCGGCTCACCGCCGATGAGCTGAACGGTGCGGATGCCGAGCGCGGCAGCGTCCGTGATGACCGCGCGCCAGTCCGCGGGTGTCATCGTGCCGTGGCTCGCTTGCGGGCTGGACTCGGACAGACAGTGCGTGCACGTGAGCTGGCACTTACCGGTGATCTCCAGTTCAAGGGAGCGGATACCGGCGAGCGGGCTTGCGGCGGGCGTTTCAAGAACGGCGGTCACGGTACAACTTCCCTCCGTTTGACGGGTGTTCGGAACTTGCTGGGCCGGTCGGCTGCCAGACCGTCACGCGCGACAGCCGACCGGGGTGGAGCCCCGCCCCTGCCGCAGAGCGAGTCACAGACCCGTGCTGTCCTGGTCCGGGTCCTATGCGGCGAGGGCGGGAGTATCAGCGCGCTACGTCCACGGGTCCGCAGCGAGGACATACAGGGGGTGTGACAGTCCGCCGATGCGGTGGGGTATCGGCTCGGGGGTCACCTGGTCGGGCTCGTCGGCGGGGAGCCGGACCGGCCAGACGGACAGGGTGTACGTGCAGTCCGTATCCGGGACCGTGATGAACAGCGGGTGCCCGCCCTTGATGTGCTCGCGTGCCTCGCGTTGCTCGTACGGGTCGGTTGCCCATACGCGCAACTCGGTAGGCGCATCGGGGACAGGAACGGCTTCACACTCGCGCGCCCCGAACCAGGACGAGCGTGCCGGGTCGGGGTCGAGTCGGTCCGCGATGCGCAGTGCCTCGGCGCGGAGCCACCGGAGCACCAGCACGGGGGAAATGCTCTGCGTGGTGCGTAAGACGTACTGCACGGTTTCGCCCGTGCCGTACACCGGGCCTTCCGCGCGTACCTCTGCCCAGTAGCCCGCCGGCTCCGGCCTGTCGTTCATGACGGGCACCCCCTGCCACATGACCCACGGGCGTTCGATCACTTCGGCATAGCTGGTGTGCTCGGGGTGCTCGCGCATGTGGTCGAACGCCCACGTCTGCGGCTCGGTCGGGTCATCGCTCGCGGGAGACTCCGCGGCACACTCGGTGTCGTCCTCGGTGAGCGTGAGGCACCGGAACGCGTAGGTGGTGGGCGGGGCATCGTCGTCCTGGTCCGGGCGTAACGTCCAGTCGGCGAACGCGAACATGCGACGGGTCGTAGTGGTCACAGCCGTTCACCCCGGCTCCGGGCGTTCGCGCGGGCGGTCTCCGCATGCAGACGCTCCATCGGGTCCGCGGGGCGCACGCGCTTGGGCTCGGCCTCCCACTCGGTTCCGCCACCGACGGGGCGCAGTGACCAGTACGGGCCTGCGACCCCGCGGAACTCTCCGACACGGCTACAGCTCGTGTCCATCATCAGCACTCCCACGGAGGGCGGTACCGACTCTGCACTCACTCGCCCATCCCCTTCCGCCGCGATCTGGGCTGTTCGCTCTAGGCAACCGCGTGATCACCCCCGGCGGTACTGTTGGGAAGCGCACAAGGATTAAGAGCGTTAAGCGATTAGCGCAGTCGTGCATGGGGAGTTGAACGTCCGTGGGCACCAGCGAGCCGAACACAGCGTTAGAGCGTCTGTTCCGCGAGACCGGGTGGACGCTGCGGCAATGCGCGCAAGCGATCAACCGGATTGGAACCGAGCGCGGCACCCCGAAGCAGTACCGTGCACCTTCCGTTCACCAGTGGTTGAGCGGCAGCGTTCCGCGCGAGGATGCCCGGTCGCTGATCTTGGAAGCGTTCGTCCGACGGCTTGGGCGACCCGTCACGTACGCGGAAGTTGGCTTCCCGGCCCCTGACAGCGGGACGGAGGAGACACCATCCAGCACGGTAGACGGGATCATTGATCTTGGAAGGCTGGACATGGCCCCTTCCCGCCGTAGCGTGCTGAGCGTCGCTCTCTTCTCCGTCGCACTGACCGTCCCCGAGTGGCCAGACGTGGTGGGGCGGATTGAGGCTGCTCAGAAAGGCACGCGAACCCGTATCGGCATGTCCGACGTGCACACGGTTTCCGCCATGACGGAACAGCTCTCGTCCATGGATGACCAGTTCGGGGGCCGCACCGCTCGTCCGCTCGCCGCAACCTTTCTCGTCAACACAGTTGCCCCGTTCCTGCGGACGGACGGTCCCGAGGACGCGCGGAAAGCCATGATGTCCGCGGCTTCCGATCTCTGCTATCTCACCGGATACATGGCTGTTGACGAGGGTTTGCATGGTCTCGCACAGCGCTACTACCTCAAAGCGCTAGAGCTTGCGGGAGCATCGGAAGACCACTTGACGTACTG
The DNA here is from genome assembly GCF_022414535.1 of Streptomyces sp. MUM 2J. GTDB lineage: Bacteria > Actinomycetota > Actinomycetes > Streptomycetales > Streptomycetaceae > Streptomyces. Next base: position 139,608 of record NZ_JADWYM010000013.1, on the reverse strand, counting down.
CACCACGCTCCGCGGCATGAGCGTGCAAGCCGTAGACCTAGGCCAAGGGCCGATGGCTAAGCGGCTCGCCGATGCTGCCGCAGCATCCTCACCTCAGGCTGGTCCGCGGATGCGCGCCTTCCTCGCTGGCCAGCAAGCACACGCCGCCGCGCAGATTGGGGACCGGCGGTCCGCACTCATGTACTTGCAGGAAGCCGAGGTGGCCATGGATAAGGCAGAGTCTCGCGGGAAGGTGTTCGGCTCGTACGACCCCGCGTCGCTCAACTACCACACCAGCCAAGTGCGCTTCGAAATGGGCGACGTGCACGGAGCCGTTGCTGCCATGCAGGAATCGGATCGGCTTCGGTACAGCATCTATCGACGGACGCGCGTCAAAGAACGGGCGATCCTCGCCGAGCGGCAACTATCCGTGGGGCACCTTGAAGCCGCGTGCCAGACGTGGGGGCTCGCGCTGGACGATTACCCCCTAGTCAACTCGGGCCGTATCGACAAGCGCATGACGGATATGTTCAACCTGATCCGGCCGCACATCCGCAACCATGATGCGCAAGCTCTGTACGAGCGGGCTCGTACGATTGTCCGTCCCGAGCTGGTCCCGGCATAGCGAAAGCCCCGCCAAACCCCCCGTTCGGGAAGCATGACGGGGCGATGGCTGCATGTCCGCGATCGGAAAGAGAGTCCACAGAAACGCTCTAATGGGCCATGCGAGTCTTTTCCCTCCCTGCCGTTCTTTTGCAGGAAGGCGTCCGGGTCACCCCCCTGGGCGGGGTCACGAGCGGCGAGGCTTGACCCGCTCGGCAGCCCATCCGCCCGGCTGATGCTTCGCGGTCTCGCGGTTGTGACACGACGTGCACAGCGGACGGAGCCGAGACCATGCGTCCGGATCGGACACGCCCCGGGCGACCAGGGAACGGCGCGACTCGGGGAAGTGGTCGGCCACGGTCGCCGGCTTGCTGCACGGCACGCACCAGGGGTGCGCGTACAGGTAGCGGCGGCGGATGCGTTGCCACCTGGTCCCGTATCCCTGCGCTGTGGTCGTGTCCCGTGCCGTTGGGCACCGGCCACCCCTGGCAGTCAGCTCGGGGCAGCCGGGGACAGAGCAAGGGGGGCGGGGCCTGCGCGGCATAGGGGTACCTCCAGTGGCGATACTCGAACGCACAACGCACGATCGTGGGTATGCACGTGACGAACGAGCTGGCCCGACAATGCTCCGTAATTCTTCCGGCAGCCGCCTTCGCTATGGCGATTCAGCTCCGACGCATCCAAGATTCCCTAAACCAAAGAACAAGTTTCGCAGTCGATTTTGCAGACGCAGCAATTCGCGAGGGAAGGATCTATCCACGCTACTCGCCGGAGGGAATCTATATCACAGAGACCGTGCGCCGGGCGAAAAAATGGAAGGCGATCGGGTTCACCGTGTACATGTATGCCGCTCTGGTAGTATTCGCCGAATATTCCTGTCTCAGATGGCTAGCCGGGAGCCACTTTGGGGGATTCCGTTACGGTGCGGAATTGCTAGTCACCCTGACCGTGACCGGACTGGTAGGAGCTTTTTTCATTCCGGCAAGCAGCTTCGTGGGAGCCACGTACATTGTCCACCCGCAAAGATTGGCAAGAACAGTAGGGTATGTTGAGGAACGCTAGACAAATCGCGGCTACACGGCCGCCTGCATCCTCACCGCGCAGGTGAGTGACAGCATCCGCTCGCTGTCAGCTTGGGGCAGCCGGGTCAGAGCAAAGGGGGCAGGGTATACGTGACATAGGGGGTCTACTGCCAGAAGGGGAAATCGAGTGCTCCGCTGCATTATGTATGTTAGTCGACGATCACGAGGTCTCAATCATGCGAAATACTGGAGTCTTGCGCTTTCAAACAGAGAACAGCCCTCGCGACCTTCCACACATGGTAGAAGTGTTCGATGATCTAAATTGGCTTATTACGTGGGCCTATCGCCAGCGAGAACATGAAGCTGAGCTGTTCGAGAAGTCGCTTCTTCGATTTTTTGGACGCGAGCCTGAGCGGAGACCGACACTTACCGCGATAAGCATGGGTTCACCTCTGTGGCTAGACCTTCTTTTCCACTGCGGGGCACTCCAAGGTATTGTGCTGTTACTCTATGTTCCACGGAAGGCTCTGCGGTTGCGCAGAGACTGCTACGAAGCACTGGCTGAAACCGACGAAGCGAAGGCCAGGATCGTGGAAGCTAGAGCGCGCCAAGTCCGAGCGAAAGCCGAACTTGATGAGGAACTGCAAGGAAGAGTGCAACGGTTGAGAGATAACACCAACGGGGGCGGCTTCACGGTGTATCAACCTGGCGAATCGGAATAGAAGTCCTCGCCCGTCTTGGCCACGTGACAGTCACGGCACAACGGCTGAACGTTCCCGTCTGTGTCCTCGCCACCGAGGGCGAGCGGCTGCACGTGGTCCACGTCCACCCCGTCCGCGAGGACGAGCGAACCGCACCGCGCACAGCGAGCACCGCCACGGATGCCGACCAGCGCACGGAGCCGAGCGGCCCCCGAGTGCACCCGAGCAAGCACCGAGCGGCGAGCACGCCGAGCACGGACCGGCTCGCGTCTCTCGTACGCCTGGTGGTGTTCCTCGCAGCGTCCCCGGTGCGTCGCCGCGCGGGGACAGTCAATACAGCGCATGTCCGCCCCCTCATGCTCGTCGTCTTGCACCCCGTCGGGCAGGATCGGGCTTAGTCGTCATGGCAGTCAAAAAGATTCAGCTTGATCTGCAATTCATGCAATCTTTGGTGTGCGTTGTTCGCTGATCGCCTGAAGAGGAAACCTGCGGAAAACGTAATTAGCGCAAGCAGTACTTTGAGAATGAAGTCCGCGTCTGAAGAGAGAGTGCGGCGCATGCAAGATAGAAGAACCACTCCAGTAGTGCGTGCAAGCACACGAATCCAAGCTGCACGCGCGCATGGAGTCGCAAAGAAGCACAGGCGGACCTACTCGACAAGTTTGCCTTTTCTCGCGCTTCGCTAGGCGGGAGATCGGGGTCCATTTGCAGTGACTCAATAACATCACGCACGTAACCCGCACCGGACTTGTCTTTCTGAAATGCCTGCCTCAGAATCTCCAGCATCCAGTGCCTCATCACGGACAAGCGGACACGCCGCACACCCCGAAGGGTCTCGGTGCAGACCGTGCCCGTCACAGAGTCTCGGGGAGTAGTCGTCATGCCCTGTGTGGGGACCGACGCATTCCCATGCGGGCGTGCCGGGCTGTTGACCAGGGAAGATGCCGCCATGACCGGGGTGCCTCCAGAACGGTGGTTCCGGAGCGTTCAGAGACCCGGCGGGCCACCCGTTCTGCCTCTGCGCCGGCTGAACCCGCCGGGACACCGGCGGCCCCTCCGGACTCCCCGGGCCCACAACCGGCGGGAGCCACCAAAATCCCCTGGAGCACCCGGGCGGGAACCACCGGACCCGCTCTGCCGTCAGCCCCGCTGCCCCGCCGTGTCCACCCGGCCGCCGGGACCACGGGTCCCCGCCCGGACCGAACCGTCGGGTTCCGCCGTCGTCGCTCCCGACGGTTCGTGCTTCTCCTGCGCGGCGCGCGCGGCGAGGTCGGCGCTGTGCAGCACGGTGGTCGCGGCGTCCGGGCGTACGGCGGCCGGTAAGGGACGGCCCGGGTGTCCGCGCCGTGATCGGCGCGTGCGCAGCGGCCGAAGGGACCCGGCCGCGGGGTACCGCGAGGGCGCGGGGCCGGTGTGCCCGCGGCCGTGCCGGGCAGTTCGCCCTGCCGCCGGTTCAGCCGTCCAGCGCCTCGATCGTCGCGTTCGACGGAGCCCGGGTCGAGGTGAGGTCGCGGGCGACGTCCTCCGCCGCGCCCAGGACCCGGACCGCGTTGCGCCAGGTCAGCTTGGCGAGGTCGGGCTTGGACCAGCCGCGGTCCAGGAGTTCGGCGACGAGGTTGGGGTAGCCGGAGACGTCGTCCAGGCCGTCGGGGGTGAAGGCCGTGCCGTCGTAGTCGCCGCCGATGCCGAGGTGGTCGATGCCGGCGACCTCGCGCATGTGGTCGAGGTGGTCCGCCACCGTGGCGACCGTGGCGACCGGGCGGGGGGTGCGCTCCTCGAAGGCGCGGTGGACCTTCATCGCCTCGGGGGTGGTGTCGAGGTGGTGGAAGCCGTGGGCGCGCATGTTCTCGTCGGCGGCGGCCGTCCAGTCGACGGCGGCCTGGAGGACGAACTTCGGGACGAAGGTGACCATCGCCACGCCGCCGTTGGCGGGGAGGCGTTCGAGGACGTCGTCGGGGATGTTGCGCGGGTGGTCGCAGACCGCGCGGGAGGACGAGTGGGAGAAGATCACCGGGGCGGTGGAGGTGTCCAGGGCGTCCCGCATCGTCGTGGCCGCCACGTGGGACAGGTCGACGAGCATGCCGAGGCGGTTCATCTCCCGCACCACCTCCCGGCCGAAGGCGGACAGCCCGCCGACCGCCGGGACGTCCGTCGCCGAGTCCGCCCAGTCCACGTTGTCGTTGTGGGTGAGCGTCAGGTAGCGCACGCCGAGCGCGTACAGGCCGCGCAGGGTGCCCAGCGAGTTGGCGATGGAGTGGCCGCCCTCGGCGCCCATGAGGGAGGCGATGCGGCCCTCCGCGCGGGCGGCGTCGAGGTCGGCGGCGGTCAGGGCGGCCCGCAGGTCCTGCGGGTGGCGTGCGATGAGCTGCCGTACGCAGTCGATCTGCTCCAGTGTCGCCGGCACCGCGTCGGGCAGGTCGGAGCGGACGTACACCGACCAGTACTGCGCGCCGACGCCGCCCGCGCGCAGGCGGGGCAGGTCGGTGTGCAGGTGGGCGCGCTGGTCGGCGGCGATGTCGCGGGCGTCGAGGTCGTAGCGGACCTGCTCCCGCAGCGCCCAGGGCAGGTCGTTGTGTCCGTCGGCCACCGGGAACTCGGCGAGGAGTTCCCTGGCCTCGTCGTAGGAGGTCATCGTCGCTGTCACTTCCCGAAACCGAAGCCGCTGCCCGCGCCGTCGACCTTGGAGCGCAGGCGTTTGCCCTTCTCGGTGGCCTGGTCGTTGAGGTCCTGCTGGAAGTCGCGCATCCGGGTGAACAGTTCCTCGTCGTGGGCGGCGAGGATCCGCGCGGCGAGCAGGCCCGCGTTGCGGGCGCCGGCGACGGAGACCGTGGCCACAGGGACGCCGGCCGGCATCTGCACGATGGACAGGAGGCTGTCCATGCCGTCGAGGTACTTCAGCGGCACGGGGACGCCGATGACGGGCAGGGGGGTGACGGAGGCGAGCATGCCGGGCAGGTGGGCCGCGCCGCCGGCCCCCGCGATGATCACCTTCAGGCCGCGGTCGGCGGCCTGCTCGCCGTAGGCGACCATCTCGCGCGGCATGCGGTGCGCGGAGACGACGTCGACCTCGTAGGCGATCTCGAACTCGTCGAGGGCCTTGGCGGCGGCCTCCATCACGGGCCAGTCGGAGTCGGACCCCATGACGATGCCCACGACGGGGCCGGCAGCGGTGGTCATTCGGTGATCGTGCCTCTCAGGTAGCCGGCAGCGTGACGGGCGCGCTCCAGCACGTCGTCGAGGTCGTCGCCGTAGGTGTTCACGTGGCCGACCTTGCGGCCGGGCTTCACGTCCTTGCCGTACATGTGGATCTTCAGGCGGGGGTCGCGGGCCATGCAGTGCAGGTACGCGGAGTACATGTCGGGGAAGTCGCCGCCCAGGACGTTGACCATGACGGTCCACGGAGCGCGTGGGCGCGGGTCGCCGAGAGGCAGGTCGAGGACCGCGCGGACATGGTTGGCGAACTGCGAGGTGACCGCGCCGTCCTGGGTCCAGTGGCCCGAGTTGTGCGGGCGCATCGCCAGCTCGTTGACGAGGACGCGGCCGTCGCGGGTCTGGAACAGCTCGACGGCGAGGTGGCCGACGACGCCGAGTTCCCCGGCGATGGTCAGGGCCATCTGCTCGGCCTTCAGGGCCAGCTCGTCGTCGAGGTCGGGGGCGGGCGCGATCACCGTGTCGCAGACGCCGTCGACCTGCTGCGACTCCACCACCGGGTAGGCCACGGCCTGGCCGTGCGGGGAGCGCACGACGTTGGCGGCGAGCTCGCGGACGTAGTCGACCTTCTCCTCGGCGAGGACCGGGACGCCCGCCCGGAACGGCTCGGCGGCCTCCTCCGCGGAGCGGACGACCCACACGCCCTTTCCGTCGTACCCGCCGCGCACGGTCTTCAGGACGACCGGGAAGCCGTCGCCCTCTGCGGCGAAGGCCGCCACGTCGGCGGGATCCGAGACGATCCTGTGCCGTGGGCAGGGGATGCCGATCGCGTCGAGCCCGGCCCGCATCACACCCTTGTCCTGGGCGTGGACGAGCGCATCGGGCCCGGGGCGCACGGGAATGCCGTCCGCCTCCAGGGCCCTGAGGTGCTCGGTCGGAACGTGCTCGTGATCGAAGGTGATCACGTCGCAGCCGCGTGCGAAGGCGCGCAGCGTGTCCAGGTCGCGATAGTCGCCGACGACGACATCGTTCACGACCTGTGCCGCGGAATCCTGAGGAGTGTCACTGAGGAGCTTGAACCTGATGCCCAGCGGGATGCCCGCCTCGTGTGTCATACGAGCGAGCTGGCCACCGCCGACCATGCCGACTACCGGGAACGTCACGCTCCCAGGGTATCGGCAGCCCGGCACCCACCGGTTTCCGGCCGGTTCCCGCCGGTTCCCCCCGCCGCCCCGCGCCTGACTCCCGTGTCCGCGCCCCGCTCGCCGCCCGTTCCCGGGCTCGGCCCCCGGTCATCCCCGGGTCACCCGCCGTCACCGGCGCCGGGCCCCGCCACGCCCCGCCGTCACCTGCGGTTCTCCGGCCGCTTCCGGCCGGTGCGCCGGGCTTCGCCCGCCCCGGGTGTCGGGGCCGGACGACGGGGGACCCGGGCGGTGGACCCTGCTGCTTCGACCGGCCGGGTGCGAGCGCAGAACCCGCGCCCGAGGACGGGGGTGGTTAGCATGGCTGGGTTGACGAAACCGTTAAGGACGGGGGCTTGCTCGCCCATGGGACGTGGTACCTCAGGGCTGCGCCGCCTCGTGCACGAGGCTGCCAGGTTCGGCGCTGTCGGAGGCGCCGGGCTGCTGGTGAACCTCGGCGTCTTCAACCTGGTGCGGAACGTGACCGAGCTGCCGGTGGTGCGGGCCAGCATCGTCGCGACCGTCGTCGCGATCATCTTCAACTACCTGGGTTTCCGGTACTTCACCTACCGCGACCGCGACAAGAGCGGCCGTACCAGGGAACTGTCGCTGTTCCTGCTGTTCAGCGTGGTGGGCCTGGTGATCGAGAACGGGCTGCTGTACGCGGCGACGTACGGCTTGGGCTGGGACAGCCCGCTCCAGAGCAACGTCTTCAAGTTCCTCGGCATCGCCGTGGCGACGCTGTTCCGCTTCTGGTCCTACCGGACCTGGGTGTTCCGGGCGCTTCCGGCGCCGGACCCGAGGGCCGTACCCGACCGGCCGGGGCCGGTGGCGAGCCTTGCGGACGGCGCGGACGCGCTGCTGGAGGAGGCGGAGCCGGTGCGGCCCCGCCAGTGGGTCTGATCCACCCGGCGGCCGGCTCTCCGGCCCCGTGACGGCGGCCCGCCGGTCTCGGACCGCCCGAACGGCTACCGGACGGTCGGTGCGTCGTCCGGTGTCTTCTTCGCCGGGGGTGTGCGGGAGAGGAAGAGCCCGAAGACGGCCGGTTTGGTCTGCAACAGCTCCAGGCGGCCTCCGTCCGCCTCGGCGAGGTCACGGGCGACGGCCAGACCGATGCCCGTGGAGTTGCGCCCGCTGATCGTGCGCTCGAAGATCCGCGCGCCCAGGTCGGCGGGGACGCCGGGGCCCTCGTCGGTGACCTCGACGACCGCCTGGTTGCCGGTGACGCGGGTGCGCAGCGCCACCGTGCCGCCGCCGTGCATCAGGGAGTTCTCGATCAGCGCCGCCAGGACCTGCGCGACCGCACCCGGGGTGCCCACGGCGTGCAGGTGCCGCTTGCCGGAGCTGACGATGGCACGGCCGGCGCTGCGGTAGGCGGGGCGCCACTCAGCGATCTGCTGCTGGAGGACCTCGTCGAGGTCGAAGGTGACCGCGGAGCCGTTGCGCGGGTCGCGGGAGTTGGTCAGCAGGCGTTCGACGACGTCCGTGAGCCGCTCCACCTGGCCCAGGGCGACGTTCGCCTCGTCCTTCACCGTGTCCGGGTCGTCGGTGAGGGTGATCTCCTCCAGCCGCATCGACAACGCGGTCAGCGGCGTGCGCAGCTGGTGGGACGCGTCGGCGGCCAGCCTCCGCTCGGCGGTGAGCATCCGGGCGATGCGCTCGGCCGAGGCGTCCAGCACATCGGCGACCCGGTCGAGCTCGGGGACGCCGTACCGCTTGTGCCGCGGCCGGGGGTCGCCGGAGCCGAGGCGTTCGGCGGTCTCGGCGAGGTCGGTGAGCGGGGAGGCGAGGCGGCTGGCCTGGCGGATGGCGAGGAGCACGGCGGCGATCACCGCGAGCAGCGCCACCAGGCCGATGATCAGCAGGGTGCGGCCGACCTCCTCGGTCACCGTCGAGCGCGGTTCCTCCACCACGACGGTCTCGCCCTGGTCGCCCATGGCCTCCCGGGAACGGATGACCTCGCCGGTGGGCCGGGTGCCGACCTCGATGGGTGGCTTCCCGGGCATCCGCACCACGGCGTAGCGCTCCTCGGTGACCTGCCCGCCCAGGATCTCGGCGGTGACCTCCTCGCTGCTCAGCAGCCGGCTGTCGACGATGCTGGCGAGCCGCAGGGCCTCCAGGTCGACGCGCTCCTGGGCGCTGTTGCTGATGGTGCGGGTCTCGACGATCACGAGCGAGACCCCGAAGACGGCGATCACGACCAGGACGACGGCGAGTGTGGACTGGATGAGACGGCGGCGCATGTCCTCTTACCCGGGGTGGTGGCTCAGCTCTTCTCGAAGCGGAAGCCCACGCCTCGAACCGTGGCGATGTAGCGGGGGTTCGCCGCGTCGTCGCCGAGCTTCTTGCGCAGCCAGGAGATGTGCATGTCGAGGGTCTTGGTCGAGGACCACCAGGTGGTGTCCCACACCTCGCGCATCAGCTGGTCGCGGGTGACGACCCGGCCGGCGTCGCGCACGAGCACCCGCAGCAGGTCGAACTCCTTGGCGGTGAGCTGGAGTTCCTCGTCGCCCATCCAGGCGCGGTGCGACTCGACGTCGATGCGCACGCCGTGGGTCGCGGGCGGCTGCTGCGGCTCCGCCGCGCCGCGCCGCAGCAGGGCCCGGACGCGGGCGAGCAGCTCGGCGAGGCGGAAGGGCTTGGTGACGTAGTCGTCGGCGCCCGCGTCCAGGCCGACGACGGTGTCCACCTCGTCGGCGCGGGCGGTCAGGATGAGGATGGGCACGGTATGGCCGTCGGCGCGCAGCCTGCGGGCGACCTCCAGCCCGTCCATGCCGGGCAGACCGAGGTCCAGCACGACGAGGTCGACGCCACCCTGCATTCCGGCGTCGAGCGCGGCGGGGCCGTCCTCGCGCACCTCGACCTCGTACCCTTCCCGGCGCAGTGCGCGGGCCAGCGGCTCCGAGATGGACGCGTCGTCCTCGGCGAGCAGTACACGGGTCATGTGGTGATGGTAGTCCGCCCCGCAATGGCGCCGGGGTGTGATCACTGCGAGCGGTTCTTACCCAGGACGAACCGGTGCATTTTTCCCGCCGACACACACCGGCGAATGGTCCGGACCTGCAAGGGGTGGTGTCATCCTGTCAGGGACCTTCGAAAGGTGGCCCACAGCTCCATGATCACCTGTGATCCATATCTCAAGTCCTTCCATATCAGGCACTGTCCTGCCGTATGGTGAACCAACGCCTGTAGCACCGCGGGGACCTTTGGCGACGACTTGACGCCGAAGGTCCTCTTTGTGTGCGGGCCGGCTCCCCCCGGCCCTGAAAGGAATGACCTGTGGCCGGGCCTGGCGCGCCGACGTGCGCCGAGGCGTGGATCCCGGTGGTCACCGTCCCCGCTCCGCGATCCGGAGCGGACTCCCCTCGGGCGTGGGGGCGGACGGGCCGACGTGCCGGTGCCGGCTGCCCCCCACCGGGCGCGCAACGCTCCGCCGCGCGTCCCGACCAGCAAGGAACGACCATGGCGTCCAGCCTGACGAAGGACTCGGTCCACCCGGGCACCCCCGGCTCCGAGAAGACCTTCTTCGGCCACCCCCGCGGCCTGGCCACCCTCTTCATGACCGAGATGTGGGAGCGCTTCTCCTACTACGGCATGCGAGCCCTTCTCCCCCTGTACCTGGTGGCCCCGAGCGGCCTGCACCTGGGGATGGGCACCGCGACCGCGATCTACTCGGTCTACGTGTCCCTCGTGTACCTGCTCGCCCTTCCCGGCGGCTGGGTCGCGGACCGTCTGCTCGGCCCCCGCAGGACGGTCGCCGTCTCAGGCCTGATCATCATGCTCGGCCACCTGTGCCTGGCTCTTCCGTCAGCCGCGACCTTCTTCGCCGGCCTCGGTCTCGTCGCCCTCGGCTCGGGCCTGCTCAAGGCCAACATCTCCACGATGGTCGGCCACCTCTACAAGGGCCCCGAGGATCCGCGCCGCGACGGTGGCTTCACCCTCTTCTACATCGGCATCAACCTGGGCGCCTTCGCCGCGCCGCTGATCATCGGCACCGTCGGCGAGAACGTCAACTGGCACTTCGGCTTCGCGCTGGCCGCGCTCGGCATGGCCCTGGGTCTGGCCCAGTACCTGCTCGGCAGCCGCCACCTGAGCGAGGAGAGCCACGTCGTCCCCACCCCGCTGTCGGCCCAGGAGAAGGCCGCCACGCTGCGCAGGGGCCTGCTCTGGCTGGCCGTCGCCGCGGTCTTCTACGGCGCCGTCGGTTTCAGCGGCCACTTCACCCTGAACTGGGCTCTGATCCCGCTCACCCTCGTCGGCCTGATCGTGCCGATCCTGGTCATCGGCCGCATCCTGCGGGACAAGGACCTGGACGGCGCCGAACGGTCCAAGGTCCGGGCGTACGTCTGGTTCTTCGTCGCCGCCGCGATCTTCTGGATGATCTACGACCAGGGTGGTTCGACGCTGTCGCTGTTCGCCGACGGCAAGGCCGAGAACTCGGTCCTCGGCTGGGAGTTCCCGGTCTCCTGGTACCAGTCGGTCAACCCGGTCATGATCATGGCTCTGGCGCCCCTCTTCGCCTGGATGTGGCTGTGGCTGAACCGGCGCGGCAAGGAGCCGAGCACGATCGTGAAGTTCTCCTCCGGACTGGTGCTGATCGGCGCGTCGTTCTTCCTCTTCCTGGCCCCGCTGTCGATCTCCGGGGGCGGTCACAAGGCCGCGGCGATGTGGCTGGTCGCCGTCTACTTCGTGCAGACCGTGGCCGAGCTGACGCTGTCGCCGGTGGGCCTTTCGGTGACGACGAAGATGGCGCCGAGGAAGTACGCCTCGCAGATGATGGGCGTGTGGTTCCTCGCGGTCACCGCGGGCGACTCGATCACCGCGCTGGTGTCCAACCCGGCCGTCGGCGGGGTCGACCTCGACCGGACCGGCTTCGTCGCCCTGGAGGCCGCGCTCGCCGTCCTCGCCGGTGCGGCGGTGTGGATGTACCGCAGGAAGGTCAACGGCCTCATGGGCGACGTGCACTGAGCACGCCGCCGCAGGCGGCGCGATGCGCCGTGGGCGGCGCCGGCGTGGCCGGTCGCGCGGTTCCCCGCGCCCTTCCGGGCCGGGCAACCCAGACGGCGCGCCCGGCCCGCCGCCCGCCGCCCGGAGCGGCCCGCTGGGGGCCACCGCATCAGGAGGATGCGGTGGCCCCCAGCGCGTTCTCCGTGTCCGCTCCCGGCCCCGACCCGGCCGCCCCGACCCCGTCCCCGTAACAGCCCGCCCCACGCCCGGCACGGAGCAGCGGCGCCCACGGCGCGGAGGCTGCCCTCAGCACTGGACGGGCGGCCCGCCGGGCATGGGCGGGGCGGGCGCCGCACGGATGCCGCACCGCCCGGCAGCCCAGCGCGCCTGACGGGGCGTCAAAACGCATCTGGCAGCCTGTCGGGGATCGTGCGGGGGTGCAGGCGCGAGAGCCGGCGGGGAAGACAGCGCGCGCCGGATCTCCGGGGATCCGACACGCATGCGGGAGGGGGTGAGGGGCGCGCGGGCTAGGCCGGCGCGCCCAGTTCGGCCCAGACGGTCTTGCCGGCCATGCCGGGCGTCCGCACGACGCCCCAGTCCAGGCACAGCCGCTGCACGATGAACATGCCGTGGCCGCCGGGGCGGCCTGCGCGGTGCGGGGTGCGGGGTGCGGGGTGGCCCGTGCCGTGGTCGGAGACCTCGATGCGGATCACCTTCTTGTCGCAGGCGATCTTCATGGCTTCCGGGCCCTCGGCGTGCAGGCAGGCGTTGGTGACGAGCTCGGAGACGACGAGCAGGACGTCCTCGGCCGCGGCGCGCTGGTCGGCGGTGGCCGCGGGCAGCCAGCCCCACGCGTACAGCGCCTGCCGGGCGAAGTCCCGGGCGAGCGGCACGACACCGCTCTGGCCCTCAAGGCTCAGCGTGCGAACCTGACGGCCCGTCGACGTGCCGGAAGCGCCGCCGCTGGGCTCGGGGGAGCCCGGCGAGTAGGGCCGGGTGGTGCTCATCAGCGCTTCACCTCACCGATTCACCAGTTCAGGACGGAAAAGTCGTGACGTCATGACGTCGTGGACCGACAGTGGTCCAGGATGTCTCCTGCCCGACCGGACGAAGGGAACACCCCTTGGTTCGGTGCGTCGTGCGGGACGGCACGGGTCGTGGGGAATGCGGGCGGCGCGCCGCCCGGGACGGGGGACGGGGCGCGCCGCCGGGGTGCGGGACCGTTCAGTCGGCCTCATCGGCTTCTGTGTCCTCGCCGGCCGTGCGGGGCGCGGACGTCCGCCCGCCCCCGGGGCTCTTCGGTTCCTGCGGGGATTCCTGGCCCGTTCCACCGGGATCCTCCCGTCCCCCGGGGCTCTCGCGTGTCCCGGGGGACCGGGTGAGCGCCCCGGACCCGGAGGCCTCCTCGGCCCCGGATGTGCCGTCCGTCCCGCCGGAGCCCTCCGCCAGGGCGGCCTCGACGGTGTCGTGGACGGTGAAGACCAGCTCGGCCCCGGTGATCTCGAACACCCTGGCCACCACGGGCTGCATGCCCGCCAGATGGACACCGCCCCCGGCCGCCTCCGCCTTCAGGCGGGCGCCGAGGAGGACGTTGAGGCCGGTGGAGTCACAGAAGTCGAGCCGGGTGCAGTCCACGACCAGGCGGCTGAAGCCCTTGGCGAGACACGCGTCGAGCGGTTCACTGAGCAGCTCGGCGGTGTGGTGATCGAGTTCACCCGCGGCGGTCACGACGGCACTGGAGCCCTCTTCCCGCACCTCCACCAGAAGCCGGCCCGACTGTGCACTGCCGACCGTCCCGCGGTCCATGCCGTCTCTCTCTCCCGAGGTCATGCCTTACTGACGCCCTCGAACATACGCCTTCTGTGCGCGCCTCAACAGCCGAACAACCACCCACAAACGGACATTTCCGCACGTATCGCACTTGCGGCGGGCTCGGGGAAGCGGGTAGGGCTAGTAGGGACACGTACCCGACACGGCCGGCTTTGGAGGCGCCGCACACCGCAGTGCACGTACCGGCTTCGGCAGCCATATGCCGAGAACGATGGAGGACATCATGTCACCCCGGCTCGACGCCTCGCATACCCGTACAGCGACGTCGACACCCCCAGCGGACGACATTCTTGCCGGTCTTCCGGAGATACCCCCCTTCGACGAGGTGGGCCCCGTGGACGCCCGGGCCCTGTCCAAGACCCTCTTCGAGCGGCTCGAGTCCCTTGAGGAAGGGACCCACGAGTACGCGTACGTCCGCAACACGCTCGTCGAGCTGAACCTCGCCCTGGTCAAGTTCGCCGCCTCCCGCTTCCGCTCCCGCAGCGAGCCGATGGAGGACATCGTCCAGGTCGGCACGATCGGCCTCATCAAGGCGATCGACCGCTTCGAGCTCTCCCGTGGCGTGGAGTTCCCCACCTTCGCGATGCCGACCATCATCGGCGAGATCAAGCGCTTCTTCCGCGACACCTCGTGGTCCGTGCGCGTACCGCGCCGACTTCAGGAACTGCGCCTGGACCTGGCGAAGGCCGGCGACGAGCTGGCCCAGCAGCTGGACCGCGCCCCCACGGTCACGGAACTGGCCGAGCGCCTGGGCCTCAGCAACGACGAGGTGGTGGAGGGCATGGCCGCCTCCAACGCCTACACCGCCTCCTCCCTGGACGCGCAGCCGGAGGAGGACGACGCGGAGGGCGCCCTCGCCGACCGCATCGGGTACGAGGACCACGGGCTCGAAGGGATCGAGTACGTGGAGTCGTTGAAGCCGCTGATCGCCGAACTCCCGCCCCGCGACCGGAAGATCCTCTCCCTCCGGTTCGTCGCGGGGATGACCCAGTCGGAGATCGGCGAGGAACTGGGCATCTCCCAGATGCACGTCTCCCGCCTGCTCACCCGGACCCTGGTGAGACTGCGCAAGGGGCTCACGGTCGAGGAGTGAGACCGCCTCTCGCCCGGTACTCCGTGTCCCGACGGCGCGTCACCACGACGGCATGTCGGCGGAGTGCCGGGCGATGTGCGTGACGGAGACCGATCGCGGGGTTACCGCAGGAAACGTCTTCCGCAGGATCCCCACATCCACCACCATGCACTACGGTCACCCCCCAACCGACCGGTAACCGGGCTGCCGGGCCGGGTTGTTGCAGGACACGGGGGAGGCGGGGATGGCGCGGGCCGAGGGAACCGAGCGAACCGGGAAGACCGAGGACTCGGTGTATGCCTCGAACGACGACGGTGCGGCACCGTACGAGGAACTCAGCGACGCCCACCTGGCGGACATGCTGCGCTCCCGCACCGCCACCGCCTACCCGGCCCTGCGCGAGCTGCGCCGCCGGCACCACGAACGGGTCCTCGGCTACGCGCGCCTGTGCGCCGCGAGCGACTCCTCGGCACGACAGCTGGCGTCGGAGGTCTTCACCCGGGCGGCGAAGCAGACCGCCCGCGGCATCGACCCGCCGGTGCCCTGGCGGCACCACCTGCTGCGGTCGGTGGCACGGGCGGCGGGCACCTGGGCGCGGGACGAGCGGGCCCGGGGCCTGGACCCGGGTCTGCTGCTGGTCCTGAGCACCACGGGCGAGATGCCCGCGTCCCCCATGCTGAAGGCGTTCGAGTCCCTCCCGGCCCGCGTCCAGGGGCTGATCTGGTACGCCGTGCTGGAACAGGAACCGGCCGAGCGCACGGCGCTGCTGCTGGGAGCCGACCCGGCGGACGTGGCGTACGGCACCACATCCGCGCTGAACGGCCTGGCCCAGGCCTGCCTGCGGTACCGCCTGGCCGCCTCGCCCGACCCCCACTGCGCGGACTTCCGCCGCCTGATCGAGCAGTCGGTGCGGCCGGACGGCCCACGCCACAGCACCGACCTCCAGGCGCACATGACCCGCTGCGGCCACTGCACGGCGGCCCGGCAGGAGCTGCGCGACCTGCGGGACACGCCGCGCACGGCCCTGGCCGAGGGGCTGCTGGCCTGGGCGGGGGCGGCCTACGCGCAGCGTCGCGACCCCGCGCCGCCGGCCGGCGCCCCCCGGCCGGCGGAGAGCCCCTGGCGCCCCTCCCGCCGCGTCGCCCTGGCCTCGGCGGCGCTGGGAGTGGCCCTCGCACCACTGCTGGTACTGCTGCTGACGCCCGGCCGGGCGGAGCAGCAGCAGACGTCGGCCGCGGTCGCTCCGGCCGCCGGCGGGCCGTCACGGGTGGTGCCCGCCTCGTCGCCGGCACCCTCCGCTTCCCGCTCGTCCGCGTCTCCGTCCCCCTCGCCGTCCCCGTCGCCGTCCCGCACGGCGACGCCGACACCGACACCGACACCGGCACCCACACGGACCACGAGCCCCCGGCCGACCCCGACGCCCGCTCCCGCCGCGCGGCCGCCGGACGGCACGTACGCGCAGGTGGTGAACGCCGCCACGGGCCGGTGCCTGGACGTCCGGGACGGCTGGTTCGGCAAGGGGACGGACGTGATCACCGCGCCCTGCACCTCCTCCCCCACCCAGCGCTGGCGGTACGACGCCGGGCGCGACGCGCTCCAGTCGTACGCCGATCCCGACTACTGCCTGGACAGCCGGGGCGACGTGGACCGCGGGGTGGGCATCTGGACGTGCTCGTCCCTGGACGGCCGCAACGGGCGGAACCTGCGGTTCACGGTGGACGGGGAGGGCGTGATCCGGCCGGACATCGCACCGGCGACCGCCGTCGCGCCCACGGGGTACGACGACGGTGTGGCACTGCGCGGGGCCGACGGCCGCCAGGAGCAGCGCTGGCTGGCCGGAGCGCGGTGACCCCCGCCGGCGCCCGGCCGCGTGGGTCGCCCCGCGCGCCGCGGCGATCGGCCGGTCGGCGACCGCGACAGGCCCCGGCCGTGCCGGCCGGGTGCGGCGCGCCGCACGGGTGAGCGGGCGTCAGAACGCCCCGGCCAAAGGGCCGGACGGGGCCGCCCGCGGTCTCACAGCTCGCGGTTCCCCCGCCGCCACACCCCCGCCACCAGCGGCACGCCCGGCCGGTAGGCCAGGTGCACATGGCTGGGCGCGTCGAGGAGGAGCAGGTCGGCCCGGGCGCCGGGGGTCAGCCGGCCGATGTCGGTGCGGCGCAGGGCCGCCGCACCGCCGGCCGTGGCCGACCACACCGCCTCGTCGGGGGTCATCCCCATGTCCCGTACCGCGAGCGCGACGCAGAACGGCACGGAGGAGGTGAAGGAGGAGCCCGGGTTGCAGTCCGTGGACAGGGCCACCGTCACCCCGGCGTCGAGCAGGCGGCGGGCGTCGGGCCACTGGGCCCGGGTGGAGAACTCGGCACCGGGCAGCAGCGTGGCGACCGTGTCGCCGGCGGCGAGGGCGTCGACGTCGGCGTCCGTCAGGTGGGTGCAGTGGTCGGCGCTGGCGGCGTCGAGCTCGACGGCGAGCTGCACGCCGGGGCCGTAGGAGAGCTGGTTGGCGTGGATGCGCGGGTGCAGGCCCGCGGCCCTGCCCGCGGTGAGGATCGCGCGGGCCTGGTCGCCGTCGAAGGCGCCCTTCTCGCAGAAGACGTCGATCCACCGGGCGTGGGGCGCGCACGCGGTGAGCATGTCGCCGGTGACGAGGTCGACGTAGGCGGCCGGGTCGTCGGCGTAGTCGGGGGAGACGATGTGCGCGCCCAGGTAGGTCACCTCGTCGGTGTGCCGGGCCGCCAGGCGCAGCGCGCGGGCCTCGTCCTCGACCGTCAGGCCGTAGCCGGACTTGGTCTCGAAGGTCGTGGTGCCCTGGCGCAGGGCCTCGCGGAGGTACCGGGTGAGGTTGGCCTCCAGTTCCTCGTCGGTCGCGGCGCGGGTGGCGGCGACCGTGGTGCGGATCCCACCCGCGCTGTAGGCCCGGCCGGACATGCGGGCGTTGAACTCGGCCGTGCGGTCGCCCGCGAAGACCAGGTGGGAGTGGGAGTCGACGAAGCCCGGCAGCACCGCCCGGCCGCCGGCGTCGACCCGGTGGTCGGTGGCCGGGGCCCGGTCGGCGGCGCCGGCCCAGGCGACGCGGTCGCCGTCGATGACGACGGCCGCGTCGTGGATCAGGCCGAGAGGGCCCTCGCCGAGGGAGGGGTCGTTGGTGACCAGGGTGGCGATGCCGGTGATGACGGTGCTGCTGCTCATGGTGTCCTCGTGGGTGGTCGTCAGGCGCTCAGTGCCGCCACGGCCCGCGCGAGGGCCCGCGGGACGTCGGGGACGAGCGTGTGGTGGCCGTCGCGGACGATGTGCCGGCCGCCCACGACCGTGTGCCGTACGTCGGCCGCCGTCGCCGCGAAGACGGCCGTCTCGGCACCCAGCCCGGGCGGCGGGCCCGCCGTCCTGACCGAGTCGAGGGCGATCGTGGTGAAGTCGGCGAGGGCCTGCGGGGCGAGGGTGCCCGCCTCGTCCCAGCCGAGGGCGGCGTGGCCGTCGGCGGTGGCGGCGCGCAGCAGGTCGGCGGCCGTCCAGTGGCCGCGGGTGCGGCTGCGCAGGCGTTCGTTCAGCTCCATCGCGCGGGCCTCTTCGAGCAGGTCGACCACGGCGTGACTGTCGGAGCCGAGCGAGAGCGGGGAGCCGGCCAGCTGGAGTGCGGGGGCCGGGCCGATGCCGTCGGCCAGGTCGCGCTCGGTCGTCGGGCACATGCAGGTGCCGGTGCCGGTGCCGCCGAGCAGGGCGATGTCCTCGTCGGTGAGGTGGGTGCTGTGCACGCCGGTGGTGCGCGGGCCGAGCACGCCGTGGTCGGCGAGGAGCCGGGTGGGGGTACAGCCGTGGGCCTTGCGGCAGGCGTCGTTCTCGGCGGTCTGCTCGGACAGGTGCACGTGCAGCGGTGCCCGGCGCTCCGCGGCCCATTCCGCCACCGTCGCCAGCTGGTCGGCGGGCACGGCCCGTACGGAGTGGATCGCCGCGCCGACGCGTGCGTGGTCGCGTGCCGTGAGCAGTGCGGCGCGTTCGGCCCAGGCCCGGGCGCTGCCGTCGGAGAACCGCCGCTGGTGCGGGTCGGGTTCCGCGCCGAAGCCCGAGGACAGGTAGCAGGTGTCGAGCAGGGTGATGCGGATCCCGGCCTCGGCGGCGGCGTCGATCAGTGCCTCGCCCATGGCGTTGGGGTCGGCGTAGGGGGTGCCGCCCGGGGCGTGGTGGACGTAGTGGAACTCGCCGACGGCCGTGACGCCGGCCAGCGCCATCTCGGCGTACGCCGCGCGGGCGAGGGCGTGGTAGGTGTCGGGGGTGAGCCGGTCGGCGACGGAGTACATCACCTCGCGCCAGGTCCAGAAGGTGCCGCTGCCGACCTGGACGCTGCCGCGCAGGGCACGGTGGAAGGCGTGGCTGTGGGCGTTGGCCAGCCCGGGCAGGGTGAGCCCGCGCAGGACCTGCGCACCGGGGGGCGGGGCACCGGTGCCGGCGCGGACGGCGGTGATCCTGCCGTCCGCGGTCTCGACGACGACTCCCGGCTCGACGCGGGTGCCGAGCCAGGCGTGCTCCAGCCAGTAGGTCCCGTTGGTCACCGGCAGGCCAGTCCTTCCAGTACGTCGGCGAGTGCGCGCACCCCGGCCACGCAGTCGTCCTCGTCGGCGGACTCCGACGGGGAGTGCGAGACGCCGGTGGGGTTGCGCACGAACAGCATGGCGGTCGGGATGCTCCCGGACAGGATTCCGGCGTCGTGTCCGGCGCCGGTCCCCAGCACGGGCACCGTGAGTCCGGTGTCCTTGCCCAGGATGCGGGCGACCTCGTCGCGCAGGGCGTGGTCGAACTCGACGACGGGTGTGAAGGACTCGCGGACGACGTCGAGGCCGGCGCCGTGCGCCTCGGCGTAGGTGCGGGCGGCCTTCTCGATGCCGCCGACGACGGCGTCCAGGGTGTCCTGGTCGGCGGCGCGGGAGTCGAGCCAGCCGCGCACCAGGGACGGGATGGCGTTGACGCCGTTCGGCTCGACGGAGATCTTGCCGAAGGTGGCGACAGCGCCTGCGTCCTCGGCCTCGCGCCGGGCGGCGAGCACGGTCCCGGCGTACGACAGCATCGGGTCGCGCCGGTCGGCGATCCGGGTGGTGCCCGCGTGGTTGGCCTCGCCGCGGAAGTCGAACCGCCAGCGGCCGTGCGGCCAGATGGCGCTGGCGACGCCGACGGGGTCCCCGGTGAGGTCGAGGGCGCGGCCCTGCTCGACGTGGAGTTCGACGAACGCGCCGATGCGGGCGAGCCGCTCCGGGTCGGGGCCGATGGCGTCGGGGTCGTATCCGGCGGCCTCCATGGCCTGCGGGAGGCTGACGCCGTCGGCGTCGGTGAGCCGGTGGGCGTCGGCGACGGTGAGCCGGCCGGCGGTGAGCCGGGACCCGACGCACGCCAGGCCGAAGCGGGCGCCCTCCTCGTCGCCGAAGTTGACGATGGCGACGGGCTTGGTGAACTCCGCTCCCCTCCCGCGGAGTTCGTCGAGCGCCGCGAACGAGGAGACCACGCCGAGCGGCCCGTCGAAGGCGCCGCCGTCGGGTACCGAGTCCAGATGCGACCCGATGACGACGGCGTCACCGGCGGCCGGGTCGCCGAGCCAGGCCCACTGGTTGCCGTTGCGGTCCACCTCGTAGGAGAGCCCGCGGGCGGCGGCCTGCTCCTCGAACCAGGCCCGGCAGTCGGCGTCGGCGCCGGTCCAGGCGTAGCGGCGGTATCCGCCGGAGGCGGAGCTGCGGCCGACCGGCAGCAGCTCCGCCCACATGCTGTGGAAGCTCACGCGCCGTCACCCTCGCGCATCGGCACGCGCACGCCCCGTTCGTGGGCGACCGACTCGGCGATGTCGTATCCGGCGTCCACGTGCCGGATGACGCCCATGCCGGGGTCGTTGGTGAGGACGCGGCGGATCTTCTCGCCGGCGAGCTTCGTGCCGTCGGCGACGGTCACCTGGCCGGCGTGGATCGAGCGGCCCATGCCGACGCCGCCGCCGTGGTGGAGGGAGACCCAGGAGGCGCCGGAGGCGACGTTGACCATGGCGTTGAGCAGCGGCCAGTCGGCGATCGCGTCGGAGCCGTCCAGCATGGCCTCGGTCTCGCGGTAGGGCGAGGCGACGGAGCCGCAGTCGAGGTGGTCGCGGCCGATGACGATCGGCGCGGCCAGCTCGCCGGAGGCGACCATGTCGTTGAAGCGCTCGCCGGCCTTGTCCCGCTCGCCGTAGCCGAGCCAGCAGATGCGGGCGGGCAGGCCCTGGAAGTGGACCCGTTCACCGGCCATCTTGATCCAGCGGGCCAGGGACTCGTTCTCGGGGAAGAGGTCGAGGATGGCCTTGTCGGTCCTGGCGATGTCGGCGGGGTCGCCGGAGAGGGCGGCCCAGCGGAAGGGGCCCTTGCCCTCGCAGAACAGCGGGCGGATGTAGGCGGGGACGAATCCGGGGAAGGCGAACGCCCGGTCGTACCCGGCGAGCTGGGCCTCGCCCCGGATGGAGTTGCCGTAGTCGAAGACCTCGGCGCCGGCGTCCATGAAGCCGACCATCGCCTCGACGTGCCGGGCCATGGACTCGCGGGCGCGGGTGGTGAATCCGGCCGGGTCCTTCGCCGCCTCGGCTGCCATGTCCTCGAAGGCGACGCCCACGGGGAGGTAGGACAGCGGGTCGTGGGCGGAGGTCTGGTCGGTGACGATGTCGATGGGGGCGCTCGCCGCGAGCAGCTGCGGGACCAGTTCGGCGGCGTTGCCGAGGACGCCGATGGACAGCGGCCTGCGCTGGTCGCGGGCCTCGGTGGCCAGCTGGAGCGCGTGGTCGGGGGAGTCGGCCCGGACGTCGAGGTAGCGGTGCTCGATACGGCGGTCGATGGCGCGCGGGTCGCAGTCGATGCAGAGCGCGACGCCGCCGTTCATGGTGACGGCGAGCGGCTGGGCGCCGCCCATGCCGCCGAGGCCGGCGGTCAGGGTGATGGTGCCGGCCAGCGTGCCGCCGAACGTCTTCTCGGCGACTGCGGCGAAGGTCTCGTAGGTGCCCTGGAGGATGCCCTGGGTGCCGATGTAGATCCAGGAGCCGGCGGTCATCTGGCCGTACATGGTCAGGCCGAGGGCCTCCAGGCGGCGGAACTCCTCCCAGTTGGCCCAGTCGCCGACGAGGTTGGAGTTGGCGATGAGGACGCGCGGGGCCCACTCGTGGGTCTGCATCACGCCGACCGGGCGGCCGGACTGGACGAGCATGGTCTCGTCCTGCCTGAGCGTCCTCAGGGTGCGGACCATGGCGTCGAAGGAGCGCCAGTCGCGGGCCGCCTTGCCGGTGCCGCCGTAGACGACGAGCTTGTCGGGGTGCTCGGCGACCTCGGGGTCGAGGTTGTTCTGCAGCATGCGCAGGGCGGCCTCCTGCTGCCAGCCCTGAGTGTTCAGCTGCGTGCCGCGCGGTGCTCGTACGGGGCGGGGTCCCGACATCATCTGCCTCCTCCGGATACTACGTCTATTCACATCCTGACTTCCTGAATAGAACTAGTCAATACATCGGCGGGGCCGCATCGGCGCGCCGCGGGTGTTTGGCTGGACGTACCCGGTGCCACCGGGGCAGGCGACAGGAGGGGGAGAACCGTGGACCACGCCCACGACAGCGACGGCGAGGCCCGGGAGCGGGCGGCCCGGCGGGACGAGGCGGTCCGCGCGGCGGTGGAGCAGGGGCTGCTGAACCCCGCGGCACCGCTGGTCGGACTGCTCGACGTCACCGGGATACGCCGGGCCGCGGCCGGGCTGCGCGCGGCGTTCGACGCGGTGACGGCACCGGGGACACCGGTGCTGCACGCCTTCGCGGTGAAGGCCACCCCCCTGGTGCCGGTGCTGCGGCTGCTGCACGAGGAGGGCATCGGCGCGGAGGTCGCGAGCCCCGGCGAGCTGGCCGTCGCCCGCGCGGCCGGGGTGCCGGCCGCGGCGACCGTACTGGACTCGCCCGCCAAGACGCCCGCCGAACTGCGCGAGGCGCTGGCGCTGGGCATCGCCGTCAACGCCGACAACCCGCAGGAGCTGGACCGTCTCGACGCCCTCACGCGGTCGGCGCCCAGCCGTTCGCCGCTCGGCATCCGGGTCAACCCGCAGATCGGCGGCGGCTCCATCGAGGCGCTGTCGACGGCGACGGCGACCTCCAAGTTCGGGGTGGCCCTGCGGGACGGGGGAGCCCGCGACTGGGTGCTGCGGGCGTACGCCGAGCGGCCGTGGCTGACCCGCCTGCACGCGCACACCGGATCACAGGGCGTCCCGCTGTCGCTGATGACGCGGGGCGTGGCGGAGACGTACGCGCTCGCCGAGGAGATCAACCTCCGCGCCGGTCGACGGCAGGTCGACACGATCGACATCGGCGGCGGGCTGCCGGTGAACTTCGCCTCGGACGCGACCACCCCGACGTACGGGCAGTACGCGCAGCTGCTCCGGGAGGCGGTACCGGGGCTGTTCGACGGGCGGTACGGGCTGGTCACCGAGTTCGGCCGGTCCCTGCTGGCCAAGCACGGCACCACGGTGGCGCGGGTGGAGTACACCAAGAGCGCCGGCGGGCGGCCGGTGGCGGTCACCCACGCGGGGGTGCAGGTCGCGACGCGGACGGTGTACGCGCCGGGCGCCTGGCCCCTGAGGATCGCCGCCTACGACGCCAAGGGGCACCCCAAGCAGGGCCCGGCGGTGGTGCAGGACGTGGCGGGCCCGGCCTGCTTCGCGGGCGACCTGCTGGCCCGGGAGCAGGCGCTGCCCCTGCTGGAGCCGGGCGACCACGCGGCGGCGCTGGACACGGGCGCGTACTACTTCGCCCACCACTACGCCTACAACTCCCTGGCCCGCCCGGGCGTGTACGGCTTCGCACCCGACGGGCGCGGGGGCGTGGCCTTCGCTGTCGTGCGGGAGCCGCAGCCGATCGCGGAGATCGTCGCCGAGGCCGGCGGGGCGCAGGCCGGCGCCCTCACCACCCTGCCCGCCGCCGGGCGCGGCTGAGCGCGCCTCCCGCGCACGGGCCGACGGCCCGAACATGGGGACAGCCGACCCACACTAGTCCGCGCCCCGCACGTTCCACCGGAAAATGCCAGAACGCTCACCTGCCGCCCGCACGGTGCGTAGTCTCTTCGTCACTCGACCGGACCCCATGCGGGAGGGGAGTGACGGTGCCCGGAATTGACGAGTGCTTGCTGGAGGCGATGCGGCTGCCCGGCGCCCGCGGTGCCGCGCTGGTCGACTGGACCAGCGGGCTGGCCCTGGGGGTCGTCGGGGAGTTCCCCGGCGGCGACCACGAGGCCTCGGCGGCCGAGGTCGCCGAGCTCGCCCGGCTGGCCGCCGAGCAGCCGGCCTTCGCCCCCGAGGGCACCGCCGACACCGGGCCGGCCGACGCCGATCCGGCCATCGAGGACGTGATCGTCAGCAACCGGGACGGGTACCACGTACTGCGGTTCGTCCCGGCGCCGTTCGACAGCGGCGCGGTCCTGCACCTGTGGCTCGGCCGCGTCGACGGCAATCTCGCGCTGGCCCGCATCCGGCTGGGTGACATGGCCGGACGGCTGGTGCTGGGATGACCGTGGTCGAGGCCCCTCCCCCGCTGCCGGTACGGGACAAGACGACCCGCGAACGGGCCGGCGTCGGCCTGTCGCCGATGCTCAACCGCCTCGCCGCCGAGCAGGCCACCGGCGTCCTGGTCCGCGAGGGCGGCAGCCTGCATCTGGCCGGCGGCCGGGTACTGCACGCCGAGAGCCGGTTCGCCGCCGGGCTGGGCACCCTGCTGACGGCACACGGCGCACTGACCACCGAGGAGTGGTGGACGGCGGTCGGCGAGGCGGGCGACCTGGCGGGCACCGCCCGGCTGCTGCTGGCCGGCGGACACCTGACCCGCGCCGCGGTGCAGATCTGCCACCTCCAGTCGCTCTACGACGCCGCCTACTTCGCCCTCGCCCCCGGCAGCGGCCCGGGCCGCTTCCACTACGGCGTCGTGTACCCCGGCGCCGAGGCGGAACCGGGCGGCCCACTGCCGGCGGTGCCGGTCGCGGACGTGGAGCGCGAGGTGGTGCGCCGGCGCTCGCTGCTGCACAAGCTGTGGCCCGACGCGCTCGCCGACAGCGAGCCGCTGGTGCGCACCGACCCGATCGCCGCCCCCGCGCTCACCCCCCGGCAGGCCGCCGTGCTCGCCCTGGTCGACGGGGTCCGCACCGCGCCGGACATCGCACTCGTGAGGGGCGGGCGTGCCTTCCCCACGCTGGTGGAGGTGCGGCGCCTGGTCGCGGCGGGCCTGCTCACCACGCCACCGCCACCGCCACCGCCACCGCCCGCGGGGGGACCGCCGGGCCCGCCGATGGCCGCGCCGGTTGCCCCGCCCGCCGATTTCGATCCCCACATCGCCTTGCTGAAGAGGGTCAGGGATGCGCTGGAGGCCCTTTGACCGGCCACAACCCCGAGTCGAGCCCCGTGCCGAGAGGAGACCACCGATGGCGGCGCAGGCCGAGATCCTCGACGAGCTCCGCCGCCTGCGCGCCCGCCTCCCCCAGCTGACCGGGGCCGTCGCCGCCGGGCGCGACGGCCTGGTCCTCGCCCATGACGCTCCCGGCGTCGAAGCGGACGGACTGTCCGCGCTCACGGCCACCACGCTCGCCGTCGCGATCGGCATGACCGACGCGACCGACCGGGGGGAGTTCCGCGAACTGCTGATCAGGGGCACCCAGGGCTACGTCGCGACCTACGCGGCGGGCCGTCATGCCGTCCTGACCCTGCTCACCCAGGACCGCGTCAACGTCGGCCGGCTGCACCTGGAGGGCCGCCGCGCCGGCGCCCGCATCGGGGATCTGGTCGACGCCCACGAAGCGGCGGCCCGGGAAACCGCCCGGCCCGCCGCCGTACCGAAGGAGTCCGCGCGCACGCTTCCCACCAGGGCAGTCAACGCACGGACCACGACAGATAGTTGAGAGGCAAGAACCGTCATGGCCAACACCGAGACCGCGCTGAAGGAAGCCCTCTCCTCCATCGAGGGCGCGACCGGAGTCGCGCTCGTCGACTACACCAGCGGAATGGCGCTGGGCACGATGGGCAGCACCAAGAGCTTCGACCTCAACGTCGCCGCCGCCGGTAACACGGACGTGATCCGCGCCAAGATGCGCACCATGGAGCACCTCGGTCTCAAGGCAGAGATCGAGGACATCCTGATCACGCTCAGCGACCAGTACCACCTCATCCGCCTGCTGAGCGGCCGGAGCGGCAACGGGCTCTTCCTCTACCTCGTGCTCGACGCCAGGCGGGCCAACCTGGCGATGGCCCGCCACCAGCTGAGGAGGATCGAGGAGGAACTGGAGGTGTGAGCCCCCGGCTCCGCCCCCGCCGGGGCCGGAGCGGCGAGCGGGCCCGGCGCAGCCCCGGGGGCGTGTGGCGAAAGGGGCACCGGCCGGCCGCAGGGCGGCCCCACGGCCTCCGGTGTGTGCGCTCGTACGGCGGAGAGCCGTCCTCGCACCGGGAGGACGGGGCGACCCGGGCAGAGGGCACGGGGCGTCCCCCGCTCGAACGGGGGTGGTGAGCGCCAGACGGGCGTCGGGGAACAGGCGAAACCGTCTCTCGCGGCTCTCCTAGACCAGCGCCGCAGTGCGGCGACGGGCCCCGCCCGGCGCCGCGTCGCCCGCGGCGACGCCTGTGCTGCGGAAGGCCTTCACGGGCCGGCCGGCCGGGCGTCCGCCGCGCCCGTCCAGCCAGTCGACGCGCACCCACAGCAGCGCGTCCCCGGCCCGCTCGCACCGGCCGAGCCGGGCGGCCTTCAGCCACAGCCCGGCGCCGAACCCGGAGAGCAGCAGACCGCCGGCCGCCGGCAGGGCGAACGCCGAACCGAGGGCGGCGGCGAAGGCGAGCAGCAGCCACCACCGGTGGCCGCGGCGCCAGGCGCGCACGGTCACCGCACGGTCCTGGAGGATGTCGTGCTTGCCCGCGCGGGCTGCCCCGCGGGCGAGGGCGGTGTACCGCTTGCGCCGCGGCAGGGCGGTCGCCGCCACGGCGACGACGAAGAGGGCGGCGCCGGCCAGGACGCCGATCCGGCGTCCGGTCAGCCCTTCCGGCACCGCGCCGGCCCCGGCGGCGGCCACGCCGAGCCACCACAGCGGGGCGGCCCCCGCCCGCACGACGACGGCCACCCTGGCCAGCCCCTGTCCTCCGCGCGCCACGTCAGCCTCCCGTGTCACGTCCTGTCCGTCCACGGGCACGTTAGCGGTGGAACGTGAGACGAGTCTGAGAGCGCGCGGGTGTCATTCGACGAACAGCCCCCGCACCGCCGCCTTGGCGTCGAACTCCTCCAGGCGGGCCTGGGCGTCCGGCAGGTCGTCGCACATCGCCTCCAGCAGCACCCGCCCGAGCAGCATCGGCGCGCAGGCGGTGTCGAAGGCGAGTCCGGTGCCGACGGCGGCGGGCAGCAGCAGGTCCGAGGCGCGGGCGACGGGCGCGAACGCGGAGTCGGCGACCGTGACCACGGTCAGTCCCGAGCCCTTGGCGTACCGGAGGGTGTCCAGCACCTCGCGCGGGTGCCGCGGCAGCGCGAAGCAGAGCAGGGCCGTGGCTCCGGCCCGCACGGCCGCGTCGAGGCGGTCGTGGATCATCGTGCCGCCCTCGTTGAGCAGCCGGACGTCCGGGTGCACCTTGGCGGCGAAGTAGGCGAACCCGTAGGCCTGGGAGGCGGCGGCGCGCAGCCCGAGCACGGGCAGGGGACGGGAGGTCGCCAGGGCCCGGCCGGCCCGCTGCACCGGCCGCGGGTCGGCCAGCAGGTCCGCCAGGTGCCGCAGGTTCTCGATCTCGGCCTCGACGGCCTGCTGGTACTCGTTGTGCGCGCCCGCGGCGCCGGCCTGTTCGGCGGGGGCGACCTCGCGCAGATGGCGGCGCAGGGCGGGGTAGCCGTCGAAGCCGAGGGCGACGGCGAAGCGGGTCACCGACGGCTGGCTGACCCCGGCGAGCTCGGCGAGTTCGACACTGGACAGGAACGGCACGTCGACCGCGCGACGGACCATGCTGTGCGCGATGCGGCGCTGGGTCGGGGTGAGCCGGTGGCCTTCGAAGAGCGCCTGCAACCGGCTCGCAGGGCTGTCAGTCACGCTCATGACCTACTCCCCCTCCAGGTGTCCTCGACGTTCCGCGAGCGTACAGGGACCGGACATGGACAGTTATTCAGCATACATAAATACTGCATACGCTTATACAGGCAGACCGATGCCCGTACGCCGGCCCCGATCGTCCCGAGAAGGGGGAGGGTGGACGAGGGCACACCCCCGACGTGGCGGTGCGCCCGGCAGCGCGTCCCCCGCAGGAGAGAGCGGCGCGGATCACTTTTCGGGGAGGGTGGACGAGTGCCGCTGCGACGACGGGCACCGGTCACGGCGTCCACGGACGGGGGGACGCCCCGGGTCGTGGGTGGGCCGGACAGCGCGACCGGCCCGCCGCCCGCCCGCGGAGGTGACGGTCGGCACCTCCCCGGATCCCGCGGGGGACGATGTCACGGCAGGCAGTTCATCGAGGCGCCCGGCCCGGTTGCCCCCGCCCCGACAGGGGGGCTGTCCCCAGTGCGGTGGGCGCCCCCGCTCCTTACCGTGGACTGTCATGACCGGATGGGAGACGGCGATGGACGCCCGCGACAGCGACCTGAAGAAGGAACTCGACGCGACCCTGTACGCCCGCAGGGAGCTGGGTGAGGAGTACGAGCCGGCACTCGTCGACTCCTTCCTGGAGAAGGTCGACCGGCGCATCGACGACGCGGTGGAGCGCCGGGTCCGGCGGCAACTCGCCGAACAGCGGATGACGGTCGCCCGCGACGCCCGGTCGCCGAGGCCCACCGACTCCTTCGGCGAGCGGTTCGGTTTCGGCATCGTCACGATGGTCCTGGCGATCCCGCTCTCCGCCATCGGCGCCGGTGTGGCCCACCTGCCCGGTCTGCTGGTCACCTGGGCGGGCATCGTCGGCGTCAACGTCGTCCAGGCCGCGCGCACCAGCCCCGACCTGTTCCGCCGCCGGCGCGGCACCGACGGCGCGGCGGACGGCGGCGACGGCCGCTGGAAGGACTGAGCCCGCCGGAGGGCCGCGGCCGGAACCGCGGGCCGGTCGGCACGGGAAAGGCCGTGCGCGGGGACCGCCGCACCCCCATCACTGGGGGGCGGGACGACGGCGGTCCCCGCGAGGGACGCGGGCCGGGTCAGGGCCGGGCTGCGCGTCCGTGGCGTCCGTGGAGGTCCGGGAGCCGCTCCGGAGGTCCGTGACGCCGTTCGGCGTCGGCCGGGGCGGGGAGCCTCCCCCAGTGCTCAACGCCTGGGAGGTACCCCCATCGCCCTGCCGACATCCACCAATGTGCCGGACGCGTGTTAAGCGGGTGCTGCGCGGACGTGACGCGCTCGTACCACTTCCGCGAAGTCCGATCGCCTCGGCGACGGGCGCAAGTGCGCCGCGGACACGGGCAGTTCACCGGACATGCGCCGCCGGTTCCCGTCCGGGACAGCACCTTTGCGGTGCACGCGGCGCACCCCGGGTCCCGGCCGGGGCGCCCGTCCCGGATCGGCGCCGGTGGCGGCACCGGCGCCCTGGAAGGGGCGCCGGGAACGCGCGACCGGCCATGACGGCGCCGCGGACGGACGGCCCGTCGTGGCCCTGCCCCTCCCCGTTCGGCCCGTTCAGGCCTTGGCGAGGAAGGCGAGCAGGTCCTGCCGGCTGACGACGCCGGTCGGCTTGCCCTCGACCAGGACGATCGCCGCGTCGGCCCGGCCGAGCACGTTCATCAGGTCGCCGACGGGCTCGCCGGATCCGACCTGCGGAAGGGGCTCCGACATGTGCTTCTCCAGCGGGTCCTCGAGCGAGGCCCGCTTGCTGAACAGGGCGTCCAGCAGCTCGCGCTCGACCACCGAGCCGACGATCTCGGCCGCCATCACGTCCGGGTGCCCGGCACCCGGCTTGACGACCGGCATCTGGGAGACGCCGTACTCCCGCAGCACCTCGATGGCCTGGCCGACGGTCTCCTCCGGGTGCATGTGGACGAGGGACGGGATGGCGCCGTGCTCCTTGTCGTTGAGGACGTCGCTGACGCGTGCGCTGGGCCCCTCGTCCTCCAGGAACCCGTAGTCGGCCATCCACTCGTCGTTGAAGATCTTGCTGAGGTAGCCGCGCCCGCTGTCCGGCAGCAGGACCACGACCACGTCGTCCTCGGTCAGCCGCTCGGCCACCCGCAGCGCGGCGACGACGGCCATGCCGCAGGAGCCGCCGACGAGCAGGCCCTCCTCCCTGGCCAGCCTGCGGGTCATCTGGAAGGCGTCCTTGTCGGAGACGGCGACGATCTCGTCCGCGACCTTGCCGTCGTAGGCGGCGGGCCAGAAGTCCTCGCCCACGCCCTCGATCAGGTAGGGCCGCCCGGAGCCCCCGGAGTACACCGAGCCCTCGGGGTCGGCACCGATGACCTTCACCGTGCCGCCGCTGATCTCCTTCAGGTAGCGGCCGGTGCCGGAGATGGTGCCGCCGGTGCCGACGCCCGCCACGAAGTGGGTCAGCTTGCCCTCCGTCTGCTCCCACAGCTCCGGGCCGGTGGAGTAGTAGTGGGAGAGGGCGTTGTTGGGGTTGGAGTACTGGTCAGGCTTCCAGGCACCGGGCGTCTCACGGACCAGCCGGTCGGAGACGTTGTAGTAGGAGTCCGGGTGCTCCGGTGCGACGGCCGTGGGGCACACGACCACTTCGGCGCCGTAGGCACGCAGCACATTGATCTTGTCGGTGCTCACCTTGTCCGGGCACACGAAGATGCACTTGTAACCCCTCTGCTGGGCCACGATGGCCAGACCGACGCCGGTGTTGCCGCTGGTCGGCTCGACGATCGTGCCCCCCGGCCTCAGCTCCCCGCTCTGCTCGGCCGCCTCGATCATGCGCACGGCGATGCGGTCCTTCACGGAGCCGCCCGGGTTGAAGTACTCCACCTTGGCCAGGACGGTCGCCTTGATGCCCTTGGTCACGCTGTTGAGCCTCACCAGCGGGGTGTTGCCGACGAGGCTGATCATCGAGTCGTGGAATTGCACCGTTGTCTCCGGATGCTGCAAAAGGATGTGGTCGTTAACTGTTCCGCCAGCCTATGGCCTGCGACGAATCCGTGACGGGCGTTCACTCCCTGTGGAGATTGGGCGACGGTCCGTACGGGGCAAGGAGTGGTTGTACGGCTACGAGGAGGTGGCGGCGACGCATGACCAGCATGTCGAGGGCGCGAGTGGCCCGGCGCATCGCGGCGGGCGCCGCGTACGGCGGTGGCGGCATCGGACTGGCGGGCGCGGCGGCGATGGGCCTGCTGCTGGCCGAGGCGCAGTGGGCGCGCCGCCATGTGAACGGCACGGGGACGCTCCCGCACGTGCCGCACGCGGAGGGACTGTACGGCCGCGCGTACGCCGCGGCAGGACCCGGGGCGGAACCGCTGCTGCTGGTGCTGCTGGGCGATTCGACGGCGGCGGGGCAGGGAGTGCACCGGGCGGGGCAGACGCCGGGTGCGCTGCTGGCGTCGGGGCTGGCGGCGGTGGCGGAGCGGCCGGTGGAACTGCGGAACGTGGCGCTGCCGGGTGCGCAGTCGGACGATCTGGACCGCCAGGTCGGACTGGTCCTCGGGGAGTGCGACCGGATGCCCGACGTCTGCGTGATCATGATCGGTGCGAACGACGTGACGCGCCGGATGCCGCCGACGCGCTCGGTGCGCCACCTGTCCTCGGCGGTCCGGCGGCTGCGCACCGCCGGCGCGGAGGTGGTCGTCGGCACCTGCCCCGACCTGGGCACGATCCAGCCGGTGCAGCAGCCGCTGCGGTGGCTGGCCCGGCGGGCCTCGCGGCAGCTGGCGGCGGCGCAGACGATCGGAGTGGTGGAGCAGGGCGGCCGGACGGTGTCGCTGGGGGACATGCTGGGCCCGGAGTTCGAGGCGAACCCGCGGGAGCTGTTCGGACCGGACCACTACCACCCGTCGGCGGAGGGGTACGCGACGGCGGCGATGGCGGTGCTGCCGACGATGTGCGCGGCGCTGGGACTGTGGCCCGCGGAGGAGGAACGGCCGGAGGCGGCGCGGCACGAGGGCTTCCTGCCGGTGGCGCGGGCAGCGGCGGAGGCCGCGGCGGAGCCGGGCACGGAGGTGACGGCGGCGATGCCGACCGGACCGCGGGGACCGTGGGCGCTGCTGAAGCGGCGGCGGAGGCGGAGGGTTCCGGAGCCGGACGGCAGCCCGGTGACCTGACCGACCCCCGGCCGGCGGACAGCCTGGCACAGCCGGGCCGGGCCGCCCCCGGCCGGGCCCCGGGACGCGCGGGCGGGACGGCGGCCGCGGTCCCGCCCGCGGGAGGCTGCGGGGTGACGCCGCCGCGGCCCGTGGTGCCCGGGTTCGTCCCCACGTCATCGGTGGTCTACCGGGACGGACGGAACGTCGGTCGGCCCCGGGCACCGCGGCGGTGACGGAACCCGTACCGGCGGAACCCGCACCCGCGGCAAAGCAAGCGCTTAGAAAGATGCGGCCAGGGTCACACCCCGACTCGCGTGACCTGGGCCATACGTACGGGTAACTTCCAAGCCAGCCGTGCCCACACCACGTAACCGTACGTACGCCAATGGAGCCGTGATGCCCGAAGCCGTCATCGTCTCGACCGCCCGCTCCCCCATCGGCCGCGCCTTCAAGGGCTCCCTGAAGGACCTGCGCCCCGACGACCTGACCGCCACGATCATCCAGGCCGCGCTGGCCAAGGTTCCCGAGCTGGACCCCAGGGACATCGACGACCTGATGCTCGGCTGCGGCCTGCCCGGCGGCGAGCAGGGCAACAACCTGGGCCGTATCGTCGCCGTGCAGATGGGCATGGACCACCTGCCGGGCTGCACCATCACCCGCTACTGCTCCTCGTCGCTCCAGACGAGCCGCATGGCCCTGCACGCCATCAAGGCAGGCGAGGGCGACGTCTTCATCTCGGCGGGCGTCGAGATGGTCTCCCGCTTCACCAAGGGCAACTCCGACAACCTGCCGGACACGCACAACCCGCTGTTCGCCGAGGCCGAGGCC
This sequence comes from Streptomyces sp. MUM 2J, assembly GCF_022414535.1. Lineage (GTDB taxonomy): Bacteria > Actinomycetota > Actinomycetes > Streptomycetales > Streptomycetaceae > Streptomyces. Next base: position 107,128 of record NZ_JADWYM010000013.1, on the reverse strand, counting down.
CGCACCGCGGCCGTCGCCGAGGCCGAGGGTTCGACCTGGCACGACCCGCGCGAGGACGGCCTGCTCCCCGACCCGTACATCGCGATGGGGCAGACCGCGGAGAACCTGGCCCGCGCCAAGGGCATCACCCGCGAGGACATGGACGAGTTCGGCGTCCGCTCGCAGAACCTCGCCGAGCAGGCCATCAAGAACGGCTTCTGGGAGCGCGAGATCACCCCGGTGACCCTCCCCGACGGCACGGTGGTCGGCAAGGACGACGGCCCGCGCCCCGGCGTCACCATGGAGGGCGTCGCCGGCCTCAAGCCGGTCTTCCGCCCCGACGGCCTGGTCACCGCCGGCAACTGCTGCCCGCTCAACGACGGCGCCGCCGCGCTGGTCATCATGTCCGACACCAAGGCCCGCGAGCTCGGCCTGACCCCGCTCGCGCGGATCGTGTCGACCGGCGTCTCCGGCCTCTCCCCGGAGATCATGGGCCTCGGCCCGGTGGAGGCATCCCGGCAGGCGCTGAGCCGCGCCGGCCTGACCATCGGCGACATCGACCTGGTGGAGATCAACGAGGCGTTCGCCGCGCAGGTGATCCCCTCCTACCGCGACCTCGGCATCGACCTGGACAAGCTGAACGTCAACGGCGGCGCCATCGCCGTCGGGCACCCCTTCGGCATGACCGGCGCCCGCATCACCGGCACGCTCATCAACTCCCTCCGGTTCCACGACAAGCAGTTCGGCCTGGAGACGATGTGCGTCGGCGGCGGCCAGGGCATGGCGATGGTCGTCGAGCGTCTCAGCTGACCACCTCGCGGTCGGCCGCCCCCCGTCTTCCCGGTCGGCCGACCCCTCGGCCGGCCAACCCTCGGTCACCTCAATAGCACCTGGCGTGACCGATCGGCCCGGAGTCCGGGAAACACCTGGACGCCGGGCCGATCTGTGATCCAATCTCCCCCAGGATGTGACCTATATCCCCCTCCAGGGGGATACTTGCAGGTCAGCTATGTGTACCACCGACCCCCAGGACCGAAGTCCCGCCCGTTTCGTGACGTTACGCACTGACAGCTGGATAGTCCGCCCTTCAAGCTGATGTAGGAAGTCGGGGGTCGACTTTGAACCGGGAGTACGTCAGTGAGCGCCATGCCGATCGCCTTGCTGGTCACCACGGCCGCCACCGGCGCCGTGGGCGTCGCCGTCCTGCGCACCCTCATACTGCTGCGCCGGCAGGTCGCCGCCCTGCACGTCCAGATCGCCGGGAACGCGCAGACCGGCCTGAACGCCGGGAGCGACGCCACCGCGGCCCAGGGCCGCGTGCCCGCCGCACGCACCACGGCCGACGCCGACGAGATACGCATGGCCGTGGCCGAGGCGCTCGCCGAGGAGCGGGAGCGCGAGCTGGCCGAGGCGCGCGCCTTCTGGGCCGCCCAGGAGGCCCGTGACGCGTCCGACGCGCCGTCCCTGCTGGGCCTGGCCGACAGCGAGCTGTTCCTGCCGCGGCAGGCGGATCTCACGGGTCTGGAGCCGGTCGCCGAGCCGGGCACGGAGGCCGAGGAGTTCTCCGCGCGTGACTACGCCCAGGGAGGCACTCCCACGGAGTCCCCCGAACTGGCCGCGGCACGCCGTCGCCACCCCTCTCACCCGGACTTCGTCCCGGTGCAGTCACCGGTCGTCAACGACCACGATCGCACCGTCACCACGCTTGAGGACCTCGCCGCCGGCCGTGTCGAGCTGACCGACGTCCGCCCCGGCCCGCTCGGCACCCTCGACGTCTACGTCTTCGCCGACGGCACCACCCTCTGCATGACCCCGGGGCACCGGGAGACCGCCGAACGCCTGTCGACCGCGCTCACCGCGGGCGAGGCGCCGTACCTCCTGGGCGGTTCGGGGATCTCCGGCGCCTACACGCTGACGTTCGCGTGCGGGGAGGAGAACGTCTACATCCTGGCCGACCGGGTGATCGCGAGCCTTTAGGGCCGCCCCGGCCGGTCTGCGGCGCCCTGCGCCGGGACGGGAGACACAGCCCGTGCCCGGGAGCCGCTCCCGCCCCCGTCCCGCTGACGGGCCCTCAGCAGGCGCCGGGAGCCGTGTCACGGATCCCGGGGCGGCGGGTGGAGGGGCCCCCGCCGAGCCGGGCGGCCTCAGATACCGGCCCGCACCTGGGCCTCCTCGACCAGCCGCACGGCTTCGGCGACCTCGGCCCCACTCGCCAGCACCACCGCCAGGTCCTGCCCGGCGACGGTCACTTGGTCGGCCGCCGCGAACATCCCCGCGTCCGGCATCTCCCGGGGCTCCGCCCCGGGAGACTCGGCACGCTGGGACCACCGGGCCAGTTCCCGGGCCAGCTCCAGGGCCTCCGCCGCGGCACCCCGCTGCAGACGGCTCTGCGGTGCGGCTCTCAGCCGGTCGGCGAAGAGCTCCACCGCACGGGTCAGGGGCGTCGTATCAACCACGTCAACCACGGCGCGAGCCTACGCGTCGCATCGGGACTGTTGCCAATACGGGAACACTCGGGCACGGTGACCTGAAGGACCGGCTTACATCCCATGCGTCCGGAGGCGCCGATGTCCCACGTCCTCTCCGAGGAGACCCACCGCAATATCCTGGCCCGCATCCCCCACTGCACCGGTCGTGAGATCTCCGACTGGCTGCGCACCGTCGAAGAAGGCCCCGCCCTCCGCTTCGAGGAGAAGGTCAGCTGGCTCCGGCACGAGCACAACCTCGCGTACGGCCACGCCAAGGCGATCATCCACGAGTACGACCTGAGGAGGGCCGCGCGCAGGCTGTAGTGCCGCGACAGGAAACGTTCGCCCCGTCGCGACGCCCGGCACGCTCCCCCACCGCCCCAAGGGCGTGGGAGGTGCCCCCACCCGCGCCGACCTGACGCGCGAACGTCGCCCGCCGCGACCCCGGGCGGCTTCCCGCCCGGGCACCGGGGCGAGACCGTCGCGACGGCGTGACCGCCGGCGACGGAACGAGGCACACGACGAGGGCCCCGGGTACGAGACCCGGGGCCCTTCGCCCGTCGACCGCCGTGCGGCTAGTCGCTCTGGTTGAGGATCGCGATGATCCTCAGGAACTCCATGTAGATCCACACCAGCGTCACCGTCAGGCCGAAGGCGGCCAGCCAGGCCTCCTCGCGCGGCGCGCCGTAGGCGATGCCGTCCTCGACCTGCTTGAAGTCCAGGGCCAGGAAGCAGGCGCCGAGGATGATGCCGATGATGCCGAAGACCACGCCGAGCGCGCCGCTGCGGAAGCCGAGGCCGTCGCCGCCGCCGAAGACGGCGAACAGCATGTTGACCGTCATCAGCAGGACGAAGCCGAGGGCGGCGGCCATCACGAAGCCGTAGAAGCGGCGGTTGACGCGGATCCAGCCCGCCTTGTAGGCGACCAGGACGGCGGCGAACACGGCCATCGTGCCGATCACGGCCTGCATGGCCGCGCCGCTCGCGATGTGGGTGTCGACGATGTTGGAGATGACGCCGAGGAAGACACCCTCGAAGGCGGCGTACGTCAGGATCAGCGCGGGCGACGCGGTGCGCTTGAAGGACTGGACGAACGCCAGGACCATGCCGATCAGCGCGGCGCCGATCCCGATGCCGTACGAGCGGCCGATGTTGGCCTCGTCGACCGGCAGCAGCGCCCAGGAGAGCGCCGCCGTGAGGATGAGCACGCCGAGCGTGGACGCGGTGCGCATGACGACGTCGTCCATCGTCATACGGCCCGCGGTGGTGACCGGTGCCTGGGGGGCGCCGGGCTGCACGCCCTGCTGGGCGTAAGGGTTCTGCGCGTAGGGGTTGCCGGCCGGCTGGGCGTACGGGGTGCCCTGCGCGTACGGGTTGCCCTGGGTGCCGACAGCGGGACCCCCGGCCTGCGGCGCGGCGTTGAAGCCCGCGTAGCCGTTGTCGCGGCTGAACCCCCGTCGCGAGAAGACCGGGTTTCTGCTCCTCATCTCACTCCTCCATGGCCACCGTGCGTGGCCTTGGGCCCAAGGGTAATGGAAAGGCAAAGGACTGACCCTACTACCTGGGGAGGATCTTTCCCTCGCCGTGCTCGGCAACACGCTACGCGCGCGGGTGATTCCCGGCCATCGACGCCGCCTTTCATGACCAACCTGCGACCTGCCCGGAACCGGTCGGAGATCACCCGGCGGGGCGACCGCCCGAGGCAGGGACACCGACGGGGACTTGACGGCGCGACACGAGAGTCATGCGACGCGGGTAAGGGGCATGAGGCATGCAAGGGATACGGGACACGTGGCAGCCGACAGGGAAGGAAAGGGGTGAAGTTGCGCATATCACAGCAAAAGGAACGAGAGGCCCGAATGGCGCCATGGGTGAGTGACGAAGGACACGGGCGTACGCGCGCTCGCAGAGCGGGAAAGGCGGAGAAAAGGGGGGCGCCCCGGGTGACGGCCGACAGGGGATGTGCCCGGAGCCGGACTTGAACCGGCACGCCCGCGAAGGGGCAGCGAGGTTTAAGCTCGCCGTGTCTGCATTCCACCATCCGGGCAGGCCGTGGGCTCCGCGTCGAGATTCGAGCCTATCGGGAGACGTCCCCCGAACAGCGGATGGGCGACCCGATGTTGTCTTATTTTATTGGCGTCTGAGGGTGCATCAGCCAGTGGAACAGGCCGTCCGCACTTGCCAGCAGCCTTGCGCGTGACGGACCACCGCACGTACGGAATGACGGAATTTCACCGTCCGAACAAGGTTGCTCCCCCTGTTATCGACACACCACGCGCGTCGGCCGTCCGGCCGACGGTCCTCGGGGGCGGGCGTCATCCCCAGGTATGACACGGCCCAGCGGGGTCCGACCGGAGTCTGCCCCGGGAACCGGAACAGCGGCTGACTCCACGGCGGCGCACGGCCGGAACGATGGATCGCGTCCCCTTCACCCGACCGTCGTACCGCTAGGAGCGCCTTCCCGTGACCACCACACCCGTCGCCGGCCGGACCGCGGCCACCGTGGCCGCCCGAGCCACGGACCTGTCCAAGATCTACGGCCAGGGCGAGACCCAGGTGGTCGCCCTCGACCGGGTCTCCGTCGAGTTCCGGCAAGCCGAGTTCACCGCCATCATGGGCCCGTCCGGCTCCGGCAAGTCCACGCTCATGCACTGCGTGGCCGGGCTGGACAGCTTCTCCTCCGGTTCGGTGCGCATCGGCGACACCGAGCTGGGCTCGCTGAAGGACCGGCAGCTCACCAAGTTGCGCCGCGACAAGATCGGCTTCATCTTCCAGGCGTTCAACCTGCTGCCGACGCTGACCGCGTTGGAGAACATCACCCTGCCCATGGACATCGCCGGCCGCAGGCCGGACCAGCAGTGGCTGGAGACGGTGATCGGGATGGTCGGCCTGTCCGGGCGCCTGAGCCACCGGCCCTCCCAGCTCTCCGGCGGCCAGCAGCAGCGCGTCGCCGTCGCCCGCGCCCTCGCCGCCAAGCCGGACATCATCTTCGGTGACGAGCCGACCGGAAACCTCGACTCCCGCTCCGGCGCCGAGGTTCTCGGCTTCCTGCGCAACTCCGTACGCGAACTGGACCAGACGGTGGTCATGGTGACCCACGACCCGGTGGCAGCGGCCTACGCCGACCGGGTCGTCTTCCTCGCCGACGGCCGCATCGTCGACGAGATGATCCGGCCCACCGCGGACACCGTCCTGGACTTCATGAAGCAGTTCGACGCGAAGGGCCGCACCAGCTGATGTTCCGCACCGCACTGCGCAACGTCCTCGCGCACAAGGCCCGCCTGCTGATGACCGTGCTCGCCGTCATGCTCGGCGTCGCGTTCGTCTCGGGGACGCTGGTCTTCACCAACACCCTCTCCCGCGCCCTGCAGAACAGCTCCGCCAAGGGCTTCGACCAGGTCGACGTCGCCGTACGGGCGCGGGCCCGGGCGTCCGAGGGCGACACCGTCGGCAGGGCGCCCGAGCTGACCCAGGCGCTGCTCGACCGGAGCGCCGCGGTTCACGGCGCGGCCTCCGCGATCGGCGTCGTCAACGGCTTCACCGCGATCGCCGACAAGGACGGCCGGCTGATCGGTGGCGGCTTCCAGTCCCAGGGCGGCAACTACTGGGGCACCGAAGACCCGCGGTACCCACTCGTCGGCGGCCACGCCCCGTCCGGCAAGGGCGAGGTGCTCATCGACTCCGAGACCGCCCGGCGCGCCGGGTACGAGGTCGGCGACACCGTGCGCGTCTCCGTCGACGGGCCGGTCCTGACCCCCACCGTCGCCGGTGTCTTCACCACCGACGACGGCAACGTGGCCGCCGGCGGCAGCCTCGTCCTGTTCGACACGGCCACCGCGCAGCAACTGTTCGGCAAGACGGGCACCTACGACGAGATCGACGTCAGGGCCGCCTCCGGCACCTCCCAGGACGCGCTGAAGTCGGCCCTGGACCGGGCGCTGCCGAAGGACGCCGTCGAGACGACCACCGGCCGCCGGCTCGCCGACGACCAGGCCGAGATCATCGCCTCGTCGATGAGCGGACTCAAGCGCGGTCTGCTGGTCTTCGCCGGCATCGCCCTGTTCGTCGGCACGTTCATCATCGCCAACACCTTCACCATGCTGGTCGCCCAGCGCACCAGGGAGCTGGCACTGCTGCGCGCGGTCGGTGCCTCGCGGCGCCAGGTGACGCGGTCGGTGCTGGTCGAGGCGTTCGTGGTCGGCGCCGTGGCCGGCGTGACCGGTCTGGCCGCCGGCATCGGCATCGGCGTCCTGCTGAAGGTGCTCATGGACGCCCTCGGCGCGAACCTCCCGGCGGGCCCCCTCGTGGTCACGCCCGGTACCGTCGCCGCGGCCCTGATCGTCGGCGTCGGCGTCACCGTGCTGGCCGCCTGGCTGCCCGGTCGCCGTGCCGCGAAGATCCCCCCGGTCGCCGCGATGAGCAGCCTCCACGCCGCGGCGACCACCAGGTCGCTGGTGCTGCGCAACAGCGTCGGCGCCCTGTTCTCCGCCGCGGGCGTGGCCGTCGTGCTGGCCGCGACCGGCATGGGCGGCGACAGCGGCCAGGCTCCCATGGCGGTCGGCGCCGTCCTGCTGATCATCGGCGTCTTCGTGCTGACGCCGCTGCTGTCCCGTCCGCTGATCGCGGCTGCCGCGCCGGTGCTGCGTGTGTTCGGCGTGTCCGGGCGGCTCGCCCGGCAGAACTCGGTGCGCAACCCGCGCCGCACGGCCGCCACCGCCTCCGCGCTGATGATCGGTCTGACCCTGATCACCGGGATGACGGTGATGGCGGGCAGCCTCCAGACGTCCGTCGACAGGATGGCCTCCGAGGCGATCCGCGCGGACTACGTCGTCTCCATGGCCAACGGCAACGGCCTGTCGCAGGAGGTCGGCAGGACGCTGAGCACGGCCGAGGGCGTCACCGCCACCAGCCCGATGCGCAACGCGCTCTCCCGGATCGACGGCGGGACCGAGTTCCTGACCGGCGTCGACGGTGCCGCCTTCGGCACGCTCACCGACCTGCCGGTGGACGACGGCTCCTTCACGATCGGCGGCACGCGCGTCGTGGTCGACGACGGCACCGCCGAGCAGCACGGCTGGCGGGCCGGTTCGGCCTTCACGCTCCACTACGCCGACGGTGCGGCACAGCGGCTGACGGTGGCCGGTGTGTACCGCGGCAACGAGATGATCCACGGCATCCTGCTCGACACCGCCACGCTCGCCCCGCACCAGGAGCAGGCGGCCGGCGACATGCGGGTGATGGTGAAGACGGCGAGCGGCGCCTCGGACGCGACGAAGGACCGGCTGGCGAAGGCCCTCGGCACCAATCCGGCGATCCTGATCCAGGACAGGAAGGACGTCTCCGACGACATCGCCCAGATGTTCACCCTGATGCTGAACATGCTCTACGGCCTGCTCGCGATGGCGGTGATCGTCGCGGTCCTCGGCGTGATCAACACGCTGGCGATGTCGGTCTTCGAACGCTCCCAGGAGATCGGCATGCTGCGGGCGATCGGTCTGGACCGCCGGGGCATCAAGCGGATGGTGCGCCTGGAGTCGCTGGTGATCTCCCTGTTCGGCGGGGTGCTCGGCATCGGCCTGGGCGTGTTCTTCGGCTGGGCGGCCGGTGAACTGCTCGGCGCGAAGATGCCGACGTACGAGCTGGTCCTGCCCTGGGGCCGGATGGCCCTCTTCCTGCTGCTGGCGGGGGTGGTCGGGGTCCTGGCGGCCCTGTGGCCCGCCCGGCGCGCGGCGCGCCTGAACATGCTCCGGGCGATCAACGCGGAGTGACCGCACCCGCCCGGCGGGGCTCCGTTCCGCGAGCGGACGGAGCCCCGGCGCGGTCAGGCCCAGGTACGGGCCCGCAGCGGCATCCCGGAGGCACCCGGCTCCGGGGTCCGCACGGCGAGGACCTGGTTGACGCCGATGCGGTTGTGTTCGAAGGCCAGCGCGGAGGCCGCCATGTACAGGCGCCACACCCGGGCCCGTCCGGCGCCGGCCGACCGCGCGGCCGGCTCCCAGGCGGACTCCAGGTTGGCCACCCAGCGGCGCAGGGTGAGGGCGTAGTGCTCGCGGACCGCCTCCACGTCGCGCACCTCGAACCCGGCGCGCTCCAGCTGGGTGACGGTCGTGCCGAGGGGTTGGAGCTCACCGTCGGGGAAGACGTAGGCGTCGATGAAGGCGTCCACGTCGTAGGCCGTTTCGTCGTGCTGGGGACGGCGGGCGATCTGGTGGTTCAGGAGCCGTCCCCCGGGGGCCAGCAGGCCGTGCAGGCCCCGCGCGTACTCCAGGTACCGCTCCGCGCCGACGTGCTCGGCCATGCCGATCGAGGAGATGGCGTCGTAGGGTCCGTCGCGCACGTCCCGGTAGTCCTGCACCCGGATCTCCACCCGGTCGGTCAGCCCCTCGCCGGCGGCGCGCTTGCGGGCGTAGGCGGCCTGTTCCTGGGAGAGCGTGATGCCGACGACGCTCACCCCGTGCTCGCGGGCGGCGTGCAGGGCCATGGAGCCCCAGCCGCAGCCCACGTCCAGCAGCCGCTGACCGGGCTTCAGGTCCAGTTTGCGGCAGACGAGTTCCAGCTTGTCGCGCTGGGCGTTCTCCAGTGTGCCGGCGGGGTCGGGCCAGTAGGCGCAGGAGTACACCATGGACGGCCCGAGGACGATCTCGTAGAAGTCGTTGCCCACGTCGTAGTGGTGGCTGATGGCGCGCTTGTCGGTGCGCCGGGTGTGCAGGTGGCCCCGCCCTCGGCGCACCTCCTCGGCGGGCGGCGCGGGCGGCAGGGGAAGCCCGGCGAGCCGGACGAGCCCGCGGACGGCGGCCCGTACCTCGGGGTCCCGCAGCGCCTGGCGCAGGGTGCGGGCGTCCTCTCCGCGTTCCCAGACCAGCCCGGCCATTCGGTCGAGCGCGTCGTACAGGTCGCCCTCGACGTCCAGGTCACCGGCCACCCATGCCCGTGCCAGCCCCAGCTCGCCCGGCTTGAACAGCAGGCGTCGCAGGGCCCGGCGGTTCCGCACGACGAGCACGGGTGCCTCCGGCGGGCCCGACTGCGAGCCGTCCCATGCACGGATGCGGAGCGGGAGCGGGGCTCCCAGCATCTGTTCGATCAGGCCTTTCAGTCTCGACGCCGCGTCAGCCATGGCGCACACCTCCGTGAGGAGCGATCCCGGATGTCCAGTCACCACGTAAACACCAGGATGCCCGGATGGCAGTCCCGCCACGGCGTTGCATGCGAGCGAAATGCGGACGAAATCCACGGGTCGACGGCGGATGCCCCCCGGATGGCCGGGACCGGCCCGGGTGCGCGCCCAGGCGCCCGCCCCGGTGCGCTGCGCCGGGGCGGGGTGACGGCTGGATACGACAGCTCGCGCCGGGTCGGCGGCCGGTGGCCGGTGGCCGGCAGGGGGCGGCGCAGGGTGCCGCGCACACCGAAGGGGCCGCCCGCACCACGGATGGCGGGCGGCCCCTTCGGGCTGTTCAGGGGTGACCGGAGGTCAGGAGGCCTTGGCCTTCTCCCCGGTCTTGGCGGCGGGGACCGCCGGGGCCGGCTTGGCGGCCTCGTAGAACTCCTCGCGCGGGGATTCCAGAGCGCCCAGGGCGACGACCTCGCGCCGGAGGAACATCCCGAGCGTCCAGTCGGCGAAGATGCGGATCTTGCGGTTCCAGGTCGGCATCGCCATACCGTGGTAGCCGCGGTGCATGTACCAGGCGAGACGTCCCTTGAGCTTGATCTTCATCTTGCCCATGACGATCATCGCGACGCCCTTGTGCAGGCCGAGGCCCGCGACCGCGCCCTTGTTGGCGTGGCTGTAGTCCTGCTGCGGGAAGCCCCGCAGGCCGGACAGGACGTTGTCGCCGAGCAGCTTGGCCTGGCGCAGCGCGTGCTGGGCGTTCGGCGGGCACCAGGCGTTCTCGTTGCCGGCCTTGCGGCCGACGAGGTCGGGCACCTGGGCGTTGTCGCCGGCGGCCCAGATGTAGTCCGTGCCCTTGACCTGGAGCGTGGGCTCGCAGTCGACGTGGCCGCGCGGGCCGAGGGGCAGGCCGAAGCGGGCGAGGGCCGGGTTCGGCTTGACGCCGGCGGTCCACACGATGGTGTTGGCGTCGACCTCCAGGCCGTTCTTCAGCACCACGTGGCCGTCGACGCAGGAGTCCATGGAGGTGGACAGGTAGACCTCGACGCCGCGGCTCTCCAGGTGCTCCTTGCCGTACTGGCCGAGCTTGGGGCCGACCTCGGGGAGGATCTTGTCGGCGGCGTCCACGAGGATGAAGCGCATGTCCTCGCGGGACACGTTCTTGTAGTACTTGGCCGCGTCCCGGGCCATGTCCTCGACCTCGCCGATGGTCTCCGCACCGGCGAAGCCGCCGCCGACGAAGACGAAGGTGAGGGCCTTGCGGCGGATGTCCTCGTCGGTCGTGGACTCGGCCTTGTCGAGCTGCTCCAGCACGTGGTTGCGCAGGCCGATGGCCTCCTCGACGCCCTTCATGCCGATGCCCTGCTCGGCGAGACCGGGGATGGGGAAGGTGCGGGAGACGGCGCCGAGGGCGATGACCAGGTAGTCGAAGGGCAGCTCGTACGCCTCGCCGACGAGCGGGGCGACGGTGGCGACCTTGCGGTCCTGGTCGATGGTGGTGACGCGGCCGGTGAGGACCTCCGCCCTGGGGACCACGCGTCGCAGGGGGACGACGACGTGGCGCGGGGAGATGTTGCCGGCGGCGGTTTCGGGCAGGAAGGGCTGGTAGGTCATGTACGACCGGGGGTCGACGACCGTGACGGTCGCCTCGCCGTAGCGCATCTTCTTGAGGATGCGCCGAGCTGCGTACAGGCCTACGTACCCACCGCCTACTACGAGGATCCTGGGACGCTCCGTGGTGCTCATGCCATCGAGTATCCACCCGCTCCGAGGGGGTGGCTCGTGCGCCCCTTCACAAGCATGCGTAGGCCCTGTGCTACACTCCGCGGCCCGCGTGACATAGATCATGGTGCGCGACGGGAACCGCCGCACCCCGATGACCGTTGTCAACGCCGCGTGAGCTGCCTCTCTAGGCGACACGGGTGGCTGTGAGTCTGCTGGAACACCCTCCCGGAGACGTGACCAGAAGGGCTCGTACCGAGCCCTTCTGAACATGTTCAAAGCTCTCTTCGTCCCCCGAAAGGGCCAACAGGCCCTCTTTCGCGCACCGACAGGGCCGAAATCCTTGTGAAGAACTTCACGAACTTTCCCGGCGGCGCGTCACCGCGGGGCCCCGAAGGGCCCCTGCGGGCCGCTCATACGGTATCCGGGCTGCTCAACCGGAGGCTACCCGCGAGTAAGAGAAGAGAGCTACGCCACCGACCACGCGATGCCGTCGAGGATGTCGTGCTCGCTCACGACGACCTCCTCCGCACCGGTGCGCTCCATGATCGACAGGAGCACCAGGGCGCCCGCCCCGATCACGTCGACCCGGCCCGGGTGCATCGACGGCACGGCCGCGCGCTCGGCGTGCGTGGAGTGCAGCAGCCACTCGGTGATGCCGTGGACCGTGTCGCGGGAGATCCGGGAGTGGTGGATCCGCGCGGAGTCGTACGCGGGCAGCTCCTGCGCGATCGCCGAGACCGTCGTCACCGAGCCCGCCAGCCCCACCAGGGTGCGCGCCTCGCGCAGCGGCACCGACTGCTCGGCGAGGTCCAGGGCGGCCTCGATGTCGGCGCGCATGGCGGTGATCTGCGCGGCGGTGGGCGGGTCGGTGACCGTGCCCTCGCGCACCAGGTGCCGTTCGGTCATGCGCACGCAGCCGACGTCGACGGAGCGGGCCGCGCGCACGTGCTCCTCGCCGACCACGAACTCCGTGGAGCCGCCGCCGATGTCCACCACCAGGTAGGGCTTGGCCACGTGTGCGGCGCCGGCCAGTTCCCTGGTCGCGCCGGTGAAGGAGAACTCGGCCTCCTGGTCGCCGCTGATGACCTCGGGTTCGACGCCCAGGATGTCCATGACGCCGCGGACGAAGTCGTCGCGGTTCTCCGCGTCCCGGGAGGCGGAGGTGGCGACGAACCGCAGTCGTTCGGCGCCGTGCTCCTTGACGACGTGTGCGTACTCCCGGCACGCGGCGAACGTCCGCTCCAGCGCCTCGGGGGCCAGCCGCCCGGTCCGGTCGACGCCCTGGCCGAGCCGCACGATCGTCATGCGGCGGTCCAGGTCGACGAGTTCACCGGTGGCCGGGTCCGCGTCCGCGACCAGCAGGCGGATGGAATTCGTGCCGCAGTCGACGGCGGCGACCCTGGTCACTCGGTCCCCTCCGCGTCCGGCACCACGCAGGGACCCTTGCGCCACCACTCGGGCAGCAGGGCGATCGCCTCGTCGCCCAGCGGGTTCACGCCCGGTCCGGCGGCCAGCGAGTGGGCCACCAGGACGTGCAGGCACTTCACCCGGTCCGGCATGCCGCCCGCGCTCGGGAAGTCCGTGAGTTCCTCGATCTCGTCGCGGCGCCGGATGTAGTCCTCGTGCGCCGCGCGGTACGCGGCCGCCAGCTCCGGGTCGGTGCGGAGCCGCTCGGTCATCTCCTTCATCACGCCCCCGGCCTCCAGCGTGCCGATCGCGGAGTTCGCCCGCGGGCACGTGAGGTAGTAGAGCGTCGGGAAGGGCGTGCCGTCCGGAAGCCGGGGCGCCGTCTCGACGACGTCGGGCCGGCCGCAGGGGCACCGGTGGGCGATCGCGCGCAGGCCGCGCGGCGGACGCCCGAGCTGCTGCTTGAAGGCCTCGACGTCCGCGGCGGTGGGCTCGGTGCGCGGGGTGGTCGGCGGGGGCGTTTCCATGCCTGTCTTTCTATCGGATCAGTTCACTGGTCGAGGGCGTCGGACTTGTCGACGCCCTCCCAGACGTTGGAGTACCAGGGGCGGTCGGCCGCCCCGCGGTCGGCGCGGGACTGCTTCACCGTGCTCGGGTCGATCACGACGTATCCCGTCTCCCCCGGCATCACGTAGTGCAGTCGCTGCCGGATCTGCTGTTCGGCGAAGGCGTCGTCCTGCCAGCGCGCCTTGAGGTCGCGCAGCTGTTCGACGCGCTCCTGAGCCTGCTGCTTCTCGCGCTGCAGGTCGGCGACTTCGGCGCGCTGGGAGACGTACTGCCTTATCGGGTAGGCGAGTGCCACGATCAGGGAGCACAGGACGAGGGCGAGCAGCGCCGCGCGGCCGGTGAGACGGGAACGGCGCGCCTGGCGGCGGGTCTGCGAACGGTAGACCCGGGCCGCCGTCTGCTCGCCCAGCAACCGGATCCTGGTCGCGGTGGAGAAACGGTCCCGGTCCTTCACCGCCATGTCCAGCCTCCCGTTCACACGCGCGTACGTCCCCGCACACGGTACGGGACCGGGTACGGGGACGTACGTGCGACGGGCGAGCCCTTAGCCTTTGCGGCTCAGCCCTTGAAGCGCGGGAAGGCGCTGCGGCCGGCGTACACCGCGGCGTCGTCGAGGATCTCCTCGATGCGCAGCAGCTGGTTGTACTTGGCGACGCGCTCGGAGCGGGCCGGGGCGCCGGTCTTGATCTGGCCGCAGTTGGTGGCGACGGCCAGGTCGGCGATGGTGACGTCCTCGGTCTCGCCCGAGCGGTGCGACATCATGCACTTGAATCCGTTGCGCTGGGCCAGCTCGACGGCGTCGAAGGTCTCGGTCAGCGAGCCGATCTGGTTGACCTTGACGAGCAGGGCGTTGGCGCTGCCCTCCTCGATGCCCCGGGCCAGGCGCTCGGGGTTGGTGACGAACAGGTCGTCACCGACGATCTGGATCTTGTCGCCGAGCCGGTCGGTGAGGACCTTCCAGCCGGCCCAGTCGTCCTCGAACAGCGGGTCCTCGAGGGAGACGAGCGGGTAGGCCGCGACGAGCTCCTCGTAGTACTCCGTCATCTCGGCGGCGGAGCGCTCCTTGCCCTCGAAGAGGTACGTGCCGTCCTTGTAGAACTCGGACGCAGCGACGTCGACGGCCAGCGCGATCTGCTCGCCGGGGGTGTAGCCGGCTTCCTTGATGGCCTCGAGGATGAGGTCGAGGGCCTCGCGGTTGGAGCCGAGGTTCGGGGCGAAGCCGCCCTCGTCGCCGAGGCCGGTGGACAGGCCCTTGGTCTTCAGGACCTTCTTCAGCGTGTGGTAGACCTCGGCGCCCCAGCGCAGGGCCTCGGAGAAGGACTCCGCGCCGATCGGGGCGATCATGAACTCCTGGATGTCCACGTTGGAGTCGGCGTGCGAGCCGCCGTTCAGGATGTTCATCATCGGCACCGGCAGCAGGTGCGCGTTCGGGCCGCCCAGGTAGCGGAACAGGGGAAGGTCGCTGGCCTCGGCCGCGGCGTGCGCGACGGCGAGCGAGACGCCGAGGATGGCGTTGGCGCCGAGGGAGCCCTTGTTGTCGGTGGCGTCCAGGTCGAACATCGCCTGGTCGATCAGGCGCTGCTCGGTGGCGTCGTAGCCGACCAGCTCCGGGCCGATCTGCTCGATGACCGCGAGGACGGCCTTCTCCACACCCTTGCCGAGGTAGCGGTTCGAGTCGCCGTCGCGGAGTTCGACGGCCTCGAAGGCGCCGGTGGAGGCGCCGGACGGGACGGCGGCACGACCCGTGCTGCCGTCGTCGAGGCCGACCTCGACCTCGACCGTGGGGTTGCCTCGGGAGTCCAGGATTTCCCGGGCTACGACGACGTCGATGGACGGCACGAGCATCTCCTTCTTGGGATGTGACGCTGGTTGTGCGGGGCACGTGGACCGTCGGCCCGTGCAGAGCCTCGCGACTAGAGCCTAACCGCCCCGGGGCCATCGGCCAGCCGACCGACCGGCCCTTGGACACAGTGACCGTACCCATTGTTTCCCTTCGGAACAAAAGGGGGTGCCGGTTCGGGGTGAACAACGGGTGAAGCGCGGGGGCGGGCCGGGAAGGCGGCACAGGCGGACGGACAGAAGGAGACGACGACACCCCGCCCCGGCGCGTACGGGGGAAGACGCGCCGGGGCGGGGAGCTGTGGGGGCCCTGGGACCCGCGGGCCGATGGCAGGCCCCGGGCGCGGGCGGGCAGGGCCCTGCGGGGGCCGGTGCGCCTACTTCAGGTGCAGCTGCTGGCCCGGGTAGATGAGGTCGGCGTCCTCGATGATGTCCTTGTTCAGGTCGAACAGCTTCTTCCAGCCACCCTTGACCTTGTGCCTCTCGGCGATCGAGCTGAGGGAGTCGCCCTTGACGACCTTGTACTCGCCGTCGCCCTTCCTGACCTTCTTGCCGGTCGGGGTGGTGACGGTCTTGTGGGCCTTGGGGGCGGCCTGCTGCGCCGGGCGCTCGGTGGAGCGGGAGGCGGTCCCGCCGGTGGAACGCTGGGTCGCGGTGCCCTGGGAGCTGCTCTGGGAGCTGCTGGACGAACCGCTCACGGAGCCGGAGTAGGGCGTGCTGGACAGGCCCGTACCGCAGACCGGCCAGGCACCCTTGCCCTGGCCCGCGAGAACCTTCTCGGCGATCGCGATCTGCTGCGACTTGGTGGCGAGGTCGGCACGGGCGGCGTACTGGGTGCCGCCGTACGCGGCCCAGGTGGAGGCGGAGAACTGCAGGCCGCCGTAGTAGCCGTTGCCGGTGTTGATGGACCAGTTCCCGCCGGACTCGCACTGGGCGACCGCGTCCCACTCGGAGGCCGTGGCTGCGGAGGCGTTGCCGACCGCAAGCAGCGGGGCGGCGACGGCGGCGCCGGTGACGCCGGCGATGGCGATGACGCGGGTGGCCTTGGACGGACGACGGTGCTTGCCCTTGCCGGAGAACAGCATGGATCGATCCCCTCACCGACGCCTGCGAGGTGAGCTGTCGGGTTCGGGCCGGTTGAGTTGCCCGGCCGCACCTCCCGTCGGGAAGCACGGCTTCACCCCAAGCCGCTCCGGATCAACTGCCCGGCACGGCACTTACCTTGGGTCCCCCGCTCCTGCCTACGGCGCTAGACGCGACGACTGTTCCCGTGCAGCCGCTGGCAGGACTCGGCGTTGCGGCGACCGGGGCTCGCGGTGACGAGCGGTCCTGACCGTAGACATGCGCTTCGTCGAATTTCAAAGACGATCAGGGCTTCTGAGACTCATCCCACACTTTCGCCAAACCGGACATTAAGCGCGAAACAGGATGTCAACTCCCGCCGCTTTTCGCCCCTTTAGGCACCGACGCGCAGGGTCTGACCGGGGACGATGTGGCCGGGGTCGGCACCGATCGCGCCCTGGTTCTCGGCGTACAGGCGGCGCCATCCGCCGTCGACGCCAAGGGAGTCGGCGATGGAGCAGAGGCTGTCACCGGCCCGCACGGTGTACGAACCGCCGGCCGCATCTCCGCCGTCGGCGGGCACGGCGTGCCGGCCGGTGGACGCGACGGCGGGACCCCCGCCGGCGGCCTCCTCGTCGGCGCCGGCGCCCCGGTGACGGCCGGCGCCCCGGCCTCCGGCATCGAGGGCACCCGTGTCGACCAGGCTCGAAGCACCTGCGGGTCGGGGCAAGTTGTCCGAGTCGTCATGGTTCGGGCCGACCGTGGTGGCACGGCCGGTTCCCTGCGAGGGCTCACCGGCCGGGTCGCCCGGAGCGGAGGTCGCACCGGTGCCGGAGTCCGCACCGGCGGCACCGGTGTCGGACGTCGAGGATCCACCGGGGTGGGAGGAGTTGGGCGACTCCGTCGTTTCGGGCGAAGCGGAGGAACCGGAGACACCGGGGGAATCACCGGAGTCGGATGAGCCACCTGAACCGGACGTACCGGATGAATCGGAGGGCCCGGCGGAGCCCGTGGAGCCGGACGGCTTGCCCGGGTCCGAGGAGCCCGAGGGAGCGGAGGAACCGGATGAGCCGGAGGAGCCGGAGGAGCCGGAAGAACCGGAAGAACCGGAGGAGCCGGAAGAACCCGGCGCGTCGCCCGCCACGCCCGTGTCCACCTGCGCCGCCCCGGAGTCCAGCGTGAGTCCGGACGGCGCGCCGCAGGCGGGCCAGGCGCCGACGCCCTGGTCCGCGAGGACCCTCTCGGCGACGGCTATCTGCTGGGACCGGCTGGCCAGGTCGGGCCGCTCCGCGTACTCCAGGCCGCCGTACTTGTCCCAGTCGTCCAGCGTCAGACGCAGCCCGCCGTAGAAGCCGTTGCCGTCGTTCAGGCTCCAGGAACCACCGGACTCGCAATCCGCCACCTTGTTCCAGGTGCCGCCGTCCGCGGCGCTCGCGCCGGTGGCGCCGAGGAGCGGGATGGCGATGGCGGAACCGGTCACGCCGGCCGCGACGAGGAGGGCGGGAGCCTGGCGGGGGCGACGGTGGCGACCGTTCCCGGAGAGCATGCGGGGACCTTTCCCGAGGCAGCAGTGACGGCACGGCAGGCACTGCGGCCGAGTGCCGTGCTGTCGAGTGAACGTATCGGCAGTCGATCACTTGTCACAAGTTAATGCCGCGCAGATCACGTGAAGATCACAGAATTGATGAGTGGGTGTCATGTGAGCCCGGCGGTGGGCCCCTTGTTCCGCCGTCGGCTCGGGTGCCGGAGCCCGGCCCGGGTGTCAGCGTCGCGCCGCGGGCTCCCCGGTGGGCGTGAACTCCACCGGCAGGGTGCGCAGTCCGCGCATGATGAGTCCCCCACGCCACCTCAGATCGGCCGGATCCGCCGCCAGCCGCAGGTCCGGCAGCCGCGTCAGCAGGGTGGCCAGCGCGGTCTGGCCCTCCAGGCGGGCGAGCGGCGCGCCGAGGCAGTAGTGGATGCCGTGGCCGTAACCGAGGTGCTGGTTGTCGCGCCGGGACAGGTCGAGGGTGTCGGGATCGGCGAAGCGGGCAGGGTCGCGGTCCGCCGCGGCGAGGACGACGAGGACCGGGTCGCCCGCGGCGATGTCCTGCCCACCGAGGGTCAGGGGCTGCGTGGCGAACCGCCAGGTGGCCAGTTCCACGGGGCCGTCGAAGCGCAGGAGTTCCTCGACCGCCGTCTCCAGCAGGCCCCCGCTCCCCCCGAGGGATTCCTGGAGGCGGGCGCGCTGCGCGGGGTGGGTCAGCAGGGCGTAGGTGCCGTTGCCGATGAGGTTGACGGTCGTCTCGAACCCGGCGAACAGAAGGATGAACGCCATCGCCGCCGCCTCGTTCTCGGTGAGGTGCTCGCCGTGGTCGGAGGCGCGGATGAGGCCGGAGATGAGGTCCTCGCCCGGGGCCGCTTCGGCGGGCAGGGCGGCACGCTTGCGGTGGATGAGGTCGGCGAGGTAGCCGCGCATCTTCTTCACGGAGCGCGCCACCCCGCCGCGCGGACCACCTCCGTGGCGGATCATCATGCCCGCCCAGTCCCGGAAGTCGTCCTGGTCCTCGCGCGGGACGCCGAGCATGTCGCAGATGGCGTAGATGGGCAGCGGGAAGGCGAACTCGTGGATGAGGTCGGCGGAACCGCGCGCCGCGAACCCGTCGATGAGCCGGTCGGTCAGCTCCTGCACGCGCGGCGCGAACTCGGCCACCCGGCGCGGCGTGAACGCCTTGCTGACCAGCCTGCGCAGCCGGGTGTGGTCCGGCGGGTCGATGTTGAGCAGATGGGTCATCAGCTCGGCCTTGCGCTCGCCGGGGATGCCGGTCTTGCCCCTCGCGTGCGCCGGCTCGTCGTGGTGCGCCGGGTTCTTGCTGAGCCGCTGGTCGGCAAGGGCCTGCCGGGCGTCCGCGTACCGGGTGACCAGCCAGGCTTCCACCCCACTGGGCAGCCGCGTCCGGTGCACGGGCGCATGCTCGCGCAACCAGGCGTAGGCGGGGTAGGGGTCGGCGGCGAACTCCCAGGAGAAGAGTTCGGGCACGGGTGCCGGGGTGGACAGGTGGGCGGTGGGGGCGCCCGTCGCGGGGGCGGGGTCGGCCTCGGATCCGGGGCCCGGCGCGGGCGTGGCGCCGGGTGCGGGGGCGGGTGCGGGGTCGGGCGTCGGAGCGGGGTCGGGCGTGGCACCGGATCCGGGGCCCGGTGACGGTGCGGCGTCGTGTGACGGGGACGCTCCGGGCATGCCGCCGGGCGCGGGATGGTGGGGCTGGGGTTGGTCGGTCACTCGTCGACGGTATCCGCATGCAGGTGGGCCTCGGGGTCCCGGTGGCCGGGGCGGGGCCCCGCGCCGGCCGCCCCCTCCTGCGCCACGCGGTTCTCCTCCGCCCTGATGGCGTCGCGGTAGGCGCGGGCCGCCGCGCGCAGGGCGGTCTCCGGGTCGGTGCCCTCGGTGCCGGCATGCGCCGCCAGCGCCAGCAGCTCGTAGCCGAGGCCCTCCCCCTTCGGCAACGGCACGTCCAGTCCCGCCGTCCGCGCACGTGCCGCGAGCTTCGCGGCGAGGGCCAGGCCCGGCTGCTGCAGGGGGATGCCCTCGGTGACCGAGGTGCGCTGCTTCTCCGCCGCCTTGGTGCGCAGCCAGTGCGCCTTGACCTCCTCGGGGGTGGTGGCCGTCTCCTCCCCGAAGACATGGGGGTGGCGGTGGATGAGCTTGGCGACGATCCCTCCGGCCACGTCGTCGACGGAGAAGGGCTCCTCCGGGTCCTCCTCGGCGATCCGGGCGTGGAAGACGACCTGGAGCAGGACGTCCCCCAGTTCCTCGCGCAGCTCGTCCCGGTCGCCGTCCTCGATCGCCTCGACCAGCTCGTACGCCTCCTCGACGGCGTACTTCGCCAGTCCCTCGTGGGTCTGCTGCGACGACCAGGGGCACTCGGCACGGATCCGGTCCATGACCTGCACGAGGTCGAGCAGCCGGGCACCGGGCAGGTCGTAGGCCCCGGGCAGGAGCTCCAGCTCGGGCATGGCCACCCGTCCGGACCCGGCGAGCCGGGCGAGCCCGTCGGTGAGCGCCGGCTCCCCCTCGCCGGAGGCCACGACCACGACCGTGCGGCCCCCGGCGCAGTACCCGGCCAGTTCCTCCGCTGTCGGGGAGGCCTCCTCCACCCGTATCCCCGCCTCCTTCAGGTACGGCACCTGGGGGTGGGTGCCGTCCGCGCACACCACGCGGTCGGCCGCGCGCAGCGCCTGCCAGGCCGGCCAGGACAGCAGGCCGGGGGCGACGCGGTGGCTGGTGGTGAGCAGGACGACGCGGCCGGGCCGTGTGGGGCCGGGCTCAGCGGCTGCGGGGATGTTCGGGTTCACGCTCCGAACGTAACGCACGAGGACGACAGGCCCCCCGGTTGTCCACAGGGATGCTCGTTGTCCACAGGCACGGGATGCCCGGCTCGCCGCGCGAGCGGCCGGAACCTGCCGGTCGGGGGGCCTGCGGGACGGGCCGGCCGCGGGACAGCAGGCCTACCGCCCGGGAGATCCCGCGCGCCGGGACGCGTCCGTATTCTCCCGTCACGGCCGACGTCACGCCCAAAGCCCCCTGCGGCCGTCGTCCGGCGCGGTCGGGACGGCCCGGTCGTCGGACGGCCGTCGGCCGGTGCGCCCCGTGGGGCGGTGCCGTCGCGCTACCGCGTCAGGCCGTGCCCTGCTGCCGGCTCGCGGTCACCTCGCGCACCCACGGGGTCTTCGCGTCCACGCGCCCGACCTTCTCCACGTCCCAGCTCCCGTAGCGCGGGTTCATGTCTACGTCGAGTTCCTTGGACGCCTTCGACAGCGCCGCCCAGAAGGCGGGCTGGTTGGTCTGGGTACCGAGTGCGGAGGCCAGCTTCTGCGCCTCGACCTGGAGCCGCAGGTTGTCGTCGAGCCGCTGCGGCGGCACGCCGTACTGCTGGAGCCACGTGGTCTCCAGCGCCTTGGCCCCGCCGGTCTGGCGTTCCAGCTCGTCCCGCAGTTGCTGCACGTCCCTGCGGCTGACGGTGACACCCGCGTCCTCGGCCGCGCGGTGCAGCACCCGGTCCAGGACCATGCCGTGCAGCGTGTCGCGGGCGATCCCGCCGGTGCCGGAGACCACGCGCGCGTACTGGGCCTCGTCCGGCACCGCCTCGCGCTGCGCCGTACGCACCTCGTTCACCCGGCTCTCCAGCTCCGAGACGGTGATCCGCTGATCGCCGACGACGGCCGCCGCGCCTGCATGCCCGTCGTTTCCGCAGGCGGTCAGGAGGGGCGCCGCGGCAGCGATCACGGCGGTGAGCAGGAGCGCGGTGCGACGGCGGCGGTGCAAGGAAACCTCCCGAGGAGATTGTGCGGCGGTGCACAAGGTCTTGCGGTGATCGATGGTAGGCAGTGGGCAGGCTCAGGCCAACCCATTCGACCAACGATTCACCGCCACTTCCGGCACCGCCGCGCCGCGCACCCCACCACGACGGCGCCCACGACCCGTCCCGGGGCGTGGCCCGCACCCTGTCGATGCGGAGGGTGCGCAGCCCAGGGGCCCGCCCGGCCTCGATCGCCACAGCGGTGGGGAAGGTCCCCGTGGATCAGCGGGTCGTCACGGACGGAACACCGCCGTCGGCCTCACGCCGGCCCCTCGGACTCGGTCGTCCTCAGCGCCTCGACGAACGAGGCGAAGGCTTCCGCCGGGAACGTGAGGACGGCGCGCCCGGGGGCCTTGGAGTCGCGGACGGAGACGCTGATGATGTGGCGGGCGACCTCCACACAGTCGTTGCCGTCGTCGGCATCGGAGTAGGACGACTTGCGCCACGTGCGAGGGAAGGTCACCGGGTGCCTCACAGTTCCTGTGCCAACTTGTGGATGAAATCGCGCGAATGGTCAGGGGCACGTGCGACTTCCCCAATCTCACGGAAGCGCGTTCGAAAGACGCCCAGCATGGCTTCGGAGTCGATGAAGGCGGAGCCGTGGGGCACGTCGCGCACCACCGTGTCGAGCTTGGGGACCGGGCCGCCGACGTACGTCATGGTGTAACCAGCCCTGGTAGAGCCTTCGAGCTCGAAGGGAATGACTCGAATCGTGATGTGATCGGCTTCCGAAGGGTCAAGGATCCTCGACAGCTGCGCCCTTGAGGCGTCACGATCAGCGACCATGATCCGCAGAGCGGCGTCGTGGATCACCAGCTCGTAGGGGATCGGGGCAGGCCCTTCGATGATCACCCGACGCGCCACCCGATGACGGACTCGCAACTCCTGCTCTTCCCGGGTGAGTTCCGGAACACGGTTGGCGAGAAGCGCCCGGGCGTACACCTCGGTCTGCAAGGGTCCGGGCACAAACAGAACGGCCACGTCACGCCGGTACCGGGCATGGTGATCCAGCTCGGACAGATCGAGGAACGACGTGGGCAGCAACCCCGATACTCCTCCCACCAGCCGCGCGTCCGGTCGGTGGCCACGGCGACGAGAGCGTCGATGAACTCCTCATCCGTGCAGGCGTAGTGCGACGCGAGGCGGAGCAACCGCTCCTTGCTGACGCCTGTGAGCCCGGACTCGATGTGGCTCATCTGCACTCGCCCTGCCCCGAGCAGGGCCGCCGCCTCACGGGGCCGTGAGCCCGTCCACGGCCTCATCCGCCTCGCCGAGCTGATCGGTGCGGAGCTGATCGGCAACGCCGTACGCACACGAAGGGGCCCGCCGGGTTGCGGGTGCGGTGGCGCGAGGGGACCCTGCGGGTCGGCGCGTGGGACGCCGACCCGGAACCGCCGGACTTCCCCGCGGAGTTCGCCGAGCCGGCCGACGCGGAGGAAGGACGGGGGCTGGTCGTCGTACGGTCCTGCTCCGACCTGTGGGGCCGGCAGCCCCTGTCGAGGTTCGGCAACCGGGGCAAGTACGTGTGGTGTGAACCGGCCACGACGTAGGCCGGGAGGTCCTAGCCGCGCATCTGCCCCAGCCATTGCAGCGTGCGGCGGACGTCGGCGGCGAGCGGGTGCCCGGGGCCGTGCAGCCGCTCCACGTCGAGCAGCAGGCGTCCCAGCATGTCGTGGGCGGCGGCACGGTCACCGAGGGCGAGCAGCAGATGCCCGATGCGGCGGCGCACGTCGTGCGCGAGCGCCGGGTCGCCCGACACGTACTGGTTCTCGTAGTACGGCAGCAGCGCACGGTACTCGGCGAGTGCCGCCGCGGGTTCGCCGAGCTGCTCCAGGCACTGGGCGGCGTCGTAGCGGTACCGCAGGGACTGCGGGTCGGCCTGCCCGTACTCGGTGGCGCGTTCGTCGGCGAGACGGCGCAGTTCGGGCAGCGCGCGCCGGTACTGGCCGTCGTCCATGAGTGTGGCGGCGTACTGCTTGCGCAGGGTGCGCACGACCGGGGAGTGCTCACCGTGCTGCTGCGCTGCGGCGGGCAGGATCGCGCCGAGGATGTCGACGGCCTGGGTGATGCGCCCCGCGCCGAGGAGGTGCTTGACCTCGTCGATGGCGGCGGCGACGTCGACGTCGGGCTGCTCGGCGACCTGCGGCGCGGTGGGCGCGGGCCGGGGCGCGGGCGTCCGCGCACGGTCCGGCCAGGGGGCGTGCGGACGCAGGAAGGGGCGCGTGGGATCCAGGGGCGCCCCTGTGGGCGTCCCGCGCGCAGGCAGCAAGGGCGCGAGGTGCTCGTACACCTCCTGCGCGGAGGCGGGCCGGTGCTGCGGGTCCTTGGCCAGCAGGCGCAGCACCAGACCCTCCAGCGCCTCGGGAACCTCCGGGCGCAGCCGGCGCACCGGCAGCGGCGGCTCGTACAGATGGCGGTGGAGCACCCCGAGTGCCGTCGACCCGGCGAACGGGACGTTGCCGCTGAGGAGTTCGTGGAGCAGCACACCGAGCGCGTACAGGTCGGTGTAGGGGCCCACGGCGCCACCCATCGCCTGCTCGGGGGACATGTAGGCCGGCGAGCCGATGGGCGAACCGGTGTGCGTCAGGCGGGTGGTGTCGCTGTCCATGACGGACGCGACCCCGAGGTCGAGGACGGTGACCGTACCGTCCTGCTTCACCATCACGTTGCGCGGCTTCAGGTCGCGGTGGACGATCGGTACGGCGTGCACGGCGCTCAGCACGGCGCACAGTTGCGCGGCGACGGCAACCGCCCACTGCCAGGGGTACGGGTCGTGCTCGGCGAGGTGGTCGGCTAGGTCCGCGCCGTCGACGTACTGCATGACGAGGAACAGCTCCTCGCCCTCGCTGCCCGCATCGTGCACGGTCACCAGGCCGGGGTGGTCCACCTGGGCGGTCACCCGGCACTCGCGCAGGAACCGGCGGCGCAGTTCGTCCGCCTCCTGACCGGCCACCTTGTCGGGGCGCAGCAGCTTCACCGCCACGCGCCGGTCGAGCCGGCGGTCGTAGGCCGTCCAGACCTGGCCCATGCCGCCCTGGCCGATGAGGGTGGCCAGTTCGTAGCGTCCGGCGACGACGCGTCCCGTCGTCATGGTCATCTGGCGCCCCCGGGACCGCGCCCGTGCCCGTGGCCGCCGTCGGGATCGCCTTCGTTGCGGCGCAGATAGGCGCTGAGCTCGTCGAGTTCGGCGCGCACCTGGTCGATGCGGGCGGGGGCGGGCGGCTGCGCGGGCGGGGGCGGCACGGGAGCCGGGGGCACGACCCCCTGCGCCGGCGGCTGCTGCGGTACCGGCGTGTGGTGATGGTGCGGGGGCAGGGGCGGCTGCTGCACCGGCGCGGTGGTGTACGGCGACGGGTGCGGGGGCTGTGGGTGGCCGTAGGGCGCGTGCACCGTGGGGGCGTGGGGCGCCACGTGTCCGCCGGACAGTCGCCACTGGCGGTGCATCTGGATGTCGACGGTGAGGAAGTACGCCACGGCGGCCGCACCGAGGACCAGCACCAGGGCCGTCGCGACGTCGCCGCGCGTGTCGTTCTTCGGCACGGACCCGACCACGGCCAGCGCGGCGATGGAGAGCGGCAGGCTGACCCAGGCCACCGTCCAGTCGAACCACCGCCCACGCTGGACGGCGATCCGGAACAGCGGTACGCAAGCGAGCAGACCGCACGAGAGAAGTCCGATGGCGGCAAACAGCACGCGCAGGGTGATGACGGTGCCCTCACTGCGGGAGGGCGGCACCGTGCCGTGGCCGTACATGGCTGCTCCTGGACCGGTTGGCCGATGGGGACGAGGATTCCGAGCGTATAGGCCGACCCGTACAACCGGTCCCGGGTTGTACCGAACCGTTGCCGCACTGATCACTTCGCCGCCCACGCACACGTGTCCCTGGCCAACTACAGCACGTCGCTCCCTCTGCGGCCCCGTCGCCGTTCGCGGCCCGGCCCACCGCCCGAGCACGTCGCAGCCCTCGTGCCGGCCTCGGCCCTCCCCTCCCGGGACGACCGCCTCGCTCCCGCCCGGCCGAGGAAGTCGCGAAAGCCCAGCACCACCCTCGCCGATCAAACGCCTTCGCCGATCGGCACCGTGCCCGAGCGACCCGCTGGGTTCCGTGCGGCGCCCGCCCCGGCCGTGCGTGTGGGACCGCTTCGCGGTCGGCGCGGGTCGGTGGTATGCCGACCCGGGCGGTCGTTCTCCACCGTGGCCGGGTGGCGGGCGCCCACCGGCACCGTGACGGCGGCCGGCCCTGATCCGGGCTCCCGCCGCCAGTCGGGGCCGGTCGGGCAGGGGGTGTTTCGAAAGTCCGGTGCGGTGCCCGCGGTGTCCGGTGCGTGCTCTCGGCGTGCCGGACGAAAGACCTCGTACCGGATGTACTCGGATCTACGGCCGGTGCGGCGAGAGTGCGTGCCGGGCGCCGTGGGTGCTGTGCGGGACTCTCGGAACACCCCCTAGCCGTCAGTCGGGGGCCACTGTCCCGTCGGTCAGCCCGTCGTACATCCCGCGCACGAGCTGCTCCCCGAGCCGGCCCGTGAGCCGGAGCGCCCGCTCGAACTCGTCGAGTGCGCGGAAACGCGCGCCGTAGCGCCGCTGCTCCTCCAACGGCAGCCGGGGCAGGTTCAGCCGGCGCACGTCGAGCCGGGTGGCGGTGGAGGCGTAGCTGCTGGCCTGGCGGTTGTTGGCGGTGCCACGCAGGAACCCGGCCAGGAACCAGGGATCGAGCGCCGTGCGATCGGGGCGCAGAAGCACCAGGTTGCGCCCCAGGGCGGCGCCCCCCGTCGCGTCGTCGACCACACGCGCCACCGCGCCTCCGCCGAGCACCGGCACGACCACATCTCCCGGCTCGGTCAGCACGGCCTCCTCGTCGCTCTCGGGCAGCGTCCCCGAGGGACCCGTACCGGCGAGCACGTCGTGGTCGGTGAGGACGGGCACCCGCGCGTGGCCGCCGTTCCCGCCGGTGCGCATCACCAGGGCGCCGCCGCGCGCGAGTTCACCGACCGTGGTGAGCGGCCAGCGCGCGGGCTGCCCGCCCCCGGCGGCGCCCGCGGGTCCGGCGGGCGGCGGGGTGAGCTCGGCGGTCAGCCGCAGCGTCTCCCCCAGCCGTTCCCGTACGGCGACGAGCGCCTCGGCGCCGTCCACGACGGCGGGCGGAGGCAGGTGGCGGGCGGGGGCGATGTCGACGTCGTCGTCGAGCAGTTCGATGACCGGCACGCTGCGCGCCAGCCCGGGCCGCTCCTCGAGCGCGCCCGCGCGCTCGAAGGCGCGCCAGGCGTCGAGGACGGCGTCCCGCACGGCCGGCCAGTCGGGCCCCCCACGCCCCTCGCCGGTGAACTGCCCGGCGTCGGCCAGCAGCACCTCCGGCTGCGCCGGCGGCTGATCTGGCCGCCGCAGCAGCCACAGGTGGAGCGGAATGCTGTACGGCGGTGCCGCACCGGCCGGAAGGGCGACGACGGCGCGCAGGGCGCCGCGACGCAGCAGGTCGGCGCGGATACGGCGGCCGGAGCGGCGGGACGCGACGGCCGGCGGCATGAGCAGCACGGCGCTGCCACCGTCCCTCAGCCGGGCGAGGGCGTGCTGCACCCACGCCAGCTCGGACTCGGCGCGGGCCGGGAAGCCGTACTCCCAGCGGGGGTCGTAGGCGAGCTCGTCGTGGCCCCAGTTGCGCTCGTTGAAGGGCGGGTGGCACAGGACGGCGTCGGCGCGCAGGCCGGGATGGGCGTCGGCGCGCAGGGTGTCGCCGGCCGCGCCGTGCACGGTGGCCCGCGTGTGCAGGGCCAGCCGGAGTGCCGTGAGGGCGGCGAGTTCGGGCGCGCTGTCCTGGGCGTACAGCTCCTGGCCGGGCTGTGGAGCGACGGCTCGCAGCAGGGCACCGGTGCCGCAGGCCGGGTCCAGGACGGTGCGGGCGGGGCCGGCCAGATCGGCCATGAGGCCGGCGAGGTCGGCGGGGGTGAGCGTGTACTGGCGTGGGTTGGCGTCGAGATGCCGGCCGAGCAGGAACTCGAACGTCTGGCGTGCGCCCAGGTCGGCGGCGAGTTCCGCCGTGCCGCGCAGGAGGGGGACAGAGGGGAGCAGCTGGGGACCGGTCGGGGCGTGAACAGGAGAGGTGCCGGTCAGCGGAGTCTGGGTGTTCACAGCAACCCCGGTGCCGGGCCCTGGTCCACTGTGAACATCGACCTCGTCGTGAACACTGCCGCCACTGTGAACACCGGAACGGTCAGCGCCCCCCGCGTCGAACCGCAGAGCGAGCACCCCCTCCAGCGCACCCGGCAGCGCCGCCGCAAGCCGCTCGTCGGAGCCGGCACTCACCTCCAGCCAGACGGTGGGACGCTCGTGGATCAGCAGGAGCACGCAGCCGGCGTGGATGAGGGCGCCGACCGGGCCGGCGGGATGACCGGCAAGCTGCTGCCAGACCCGCTCACGCAACGGCACCTCGGCGAGTTTGCCCTGGCCACGCAGCCAGGCCTCGACCTCGGCGAGGGCGAAGGACGGGCTGGTCTCGGTGCCGCCGACCGGCTTGGGGAAGTCGGCGTGGCGGCGGCGCCAGTTGCTGACCGCGGCGCGGCCGACGCCTGCGAGCCGTGCGATTCCGGCGGCGGTCACCTCTGTCGTGTTGTCCTGCACCGGCCCCGCTCCCCTCATACCCCGTGAACGCCCCTGGCGGCATTGGCGGCCCTGTGGCAGGAGCATACCGAGATGCGCAAGTCCTACCGCTTCACGCACGTGTACCCAATGGAGAACAGGGAGCATGTTGACTCGGTTCACACGGCATGCTCTCATTGACCAAGCGAGCGAGAGATCGCCCGGAGCGGGCGGTCACCGAATCCCAGGGGGGACAGTCATGGGCACGAAGAGCAAGGTGGCACTGGGCGCTGTGGCGGGGATCGTCGTCATCGGAGTCGTCTCGGCGAACGCCGGCGGCGGCGACGACAAGACGAGCGGCGGCGGCAAGGGCCCCTCCGCGTCGTCCGAGCAGAAGCCCGGGGCGAAGAAGGACCCGGGCAAGGACGCCACCGGGAAGAAGGCCGCCTTCTCCGGAGACGGCGACTTCCAGGTCGGCACGGACATCCAGCCCGGCACCTACCGCACCACCGGCAACACGGACGACGCGTGCTACTGGGAGCGCGCCAAGGACGCCTCCGGTGAGATCGACTCGACGCTGGCCAACGACAACGTCACCGGCACCAGCTACGTCACCGTCAAGGCGAGCGACAAGGTGTTCACGTCCAACGGCTGCCACGACTGGGAGGCCGTGGACGCCGCCGCCAAGGGCACCCCGGCCGACTCCATGGCCGGCGACGGGGGCATGTTCAAGGTCGGCGTCGACATCGCCCCCGGCACCTACCGGTCCACGGGCAACACCGACGACTCCTGCTACTGGGAGCGCGCCAAGGACTCCGAGCACGCGCTCGACTCGATCCTCGCGAACGACAACGTGACCGGCACGGCCGTCGTCAAGATCAGCGCCTCGGACGCCTACTTCAAGACGTCCGGCTGCCAGGACTGGAAGAAGGCCGGCTGACAGCGGCCGCGCGATGGGGCGGGAACAGCACCCGCCCCGCCGTCCGCCCCGACCCCGGCCCGGCCCCGGGCAACACCCTCGGCGACCGGGCGGTTCCGGTCCCCGGCGGGAACGGCGAGGCCGATGCGATCAGTTCGCGCGGAACCGGGATGGCGCGCTGGTCGGATTGCCGCCGGAGGGCAGCGCCTGGTCCGGACAGCCGGACAGGACCTTCTTCATCGCGGCCTGCTCGGCGGCCGTGACCCACAGTTCGTACTTCTTCTTCACCGCGACCTGCGCCGCCACGTACGTGCACCGGTAGGCCTTGTTGGGCGGCAGCCACGTCGCCGTGTCGCCGTCGCCCTTTCCGCGGTTGGCGCTCGCGTCGACGGCGAGGAGGTTGAGCGGGTCGTTGGCGAGGGCGATGCGCTTGGCGGCGTCCCAGTACTTGGCGCCCTTCTGCCAGGCATCGGACAGGGCGACGACGTGATCGATGTCGACCTGGCTGCGGCCACGCCGGTAGGTGATCTCCTTGCCGGAATAGGGGTCCTGTTCAAGGACGCCGTAGGACACCTTGCAGTCGCCGCCGGTGAACCGCACGTCCTTCAGGTCCCGTTTGAGGATGTCGTCACGGGTGTCGCAGCCGTTGGAGTCGGTGTCGGCCCAAGGGGTTCCGAACCTGCTCCGGTCGTATCCGGTCTTCGGCGCGCGCCCCTTGACGGTCAGCGAGTCGGCGGCGGTGAGCGCCGCTCCCCCGCCGGCCGTCGACCCGGAACCGGCCGATCCGGTGGTCTGCTGCTTGCAGCCGACCGCGGCCAGTATCAGTACGGCGGCTACCGCAGTCCCGCCCCTCAGACGCTTCACGCTGCGCCCCTCCCCTTGCTCGACCGGTTCCGCCCCGCTCGGGCGAGTCTTCCCTCGCGTCGGACCGTACATACCGTAGCCGCACACAGGTTCAGACCATCGCCCGCCTACCTCTGCATTCGCCACAAGCCGGGCGTATCGTCGAGCACGGGGGCCGCCTCCGGAAGGAGTCCTGCATGGGCGTCCTCGACAGGTTCAGGCACCAGGCGCAGGGCAAGGGCCAAGGGATGTCCGGCGCCGCGGAGAGGGAGGTCGGCGACAGGGCGGCCGGAACGCACGAGGACCGGGCCGATGCCGCGCGGCAGACCGCTGGGGCGGCACTCGGCACGGATCGCGACCGGCCCGCGCAACGATAGAACCCCGAACTCGCGGAGGAGCACCGGGCACAGAACGACGAGACCACGTATCACCTGGGCACGGAAGCCGCCCGCAGCAGCACGGCTGTCGCGGGCGGCTCTCCCCGTGCCGCGGGTCCCAGGCGGCTCGGTGATCGCCGCGCCTGGGACTCCACTCGCCGCTTCCCGCGCACACAGCCCGCTGCCGGCACGGCGGCCGGGAACCCGGCCGCCCCACGCCGCTGCGGGCTACGACCCCAGCACCGACGCCAGGAACTCCCCGACCCAGCCGAGCAGTTCCCGCCCGACCAGCGGCTTGCCGCCCACCTTGGCCGTCTTCGGGCGGGGAACCAGGACCTGGTGCGCGGTCGGCTTGATGACGCTGCCGGGGTAGAGGCGCTTGAGCCGGAGCTCCTGCGACTCGCGCAGTTCCACCGGCGCGAAGCGGATGTTGGCGCCCTGCAGCACGACCTCGGTGACGCCGCACGCCCGCGCGAGCATACGCAGGCCCGCCACCAGCAACAGGTTCTCCACCGGCTCGGGCAACTTGCCGTAGCGGTCGGTGAGTTCCTCACGGACGGCCTTGACGTCCTCCTCGGTGGTGGCGGAGGCGATGGCGCGGTAGGCCTGCAGACGCAGCCGCTCGCCCGGGGCGTAGTCGTGCGGGACGTGTGCGTCGACCGGCAGCTCGATCTTGACCTCGAGCAGTTCCTCCGCCGCTGCCGCGCCGGGCTCACCCGCCTCCAGCTGGCGCCGGTAGTCCGCGACGGCCTCGCCGACCATGCGGACGTACAGGTCGAAGCCGACGCCCGCGATGTGGCCGGACTGCTCGCCGCCGAGCAGGTTGCCGGCGCCGCGGATCTCCAGGTCCTTCATCGCGACGTACATCCCGGCACCCATCTCGGTGTGCTGGGCGATGGTCGCCAGGCGCTCGTGCGCGGTCTCCGTCAGCGGCTTCTCCGGCGGGTACAGGAAGTAGGCGTACCCGCGCTCGCGGCCCCGGCCCACGCGACCACGCAGCTGGTGCAGCTGGGACAGGCCGAAGGTGTCACCGCGTTCCACGATCAGCGTGTTGGCGTTGGAGATGTCGATGCCGGACTCGACGATCGTCGTCGACACCAGCACGTCGAACTTCTTCTCCCAGAAGTCGACGACAACCTGCTCCAGCGCCGACTCCGACATCTGCCCGTGCGCGGTGGCGATCCGCGCCTCGGGGACGACGGCCCGCAGGCGGGCGGCTGCGCGGTCGATCGACTCCACCCGGTTGTGGATGTAGAAGACCTGGCCCTCGCGCAGCAGTTCACGGCGGATGGCGGCGCCGATCTGCTTCTCCTCGTAGGCCCCGACGAAGGTCAGCACGGGGTGCCGCTCCTCCGGCGGTGTGGTGATCGTCGACATCTCGCGGATGCCGGTGACGGCCATCTCCAGGGTGCGCGGGATGGGTGTGGCCGACATGGTGAGGACGTCGACGTTGGCGCGCAGCTTCTTCAGCTGCTCCTTGTGCTCGACACCGAAGCGCTGCTCCTCGTCGACGATGACCAGGCCCAGGTCCTTGAACCTCGTCTCCGACGAGAACAGCCGGTGGGTGCCGATGACGACGTCGACGGTGCCCTCGCGCAGGCCCTCCAGGACCGCCTTGGCCTCGGTGTCGGTCTGGAAGCGGGACAGCGCCTTGACGGTGACCGGGAACTGCGCGTACCGCTCGCCGAACGTCCCGAAGTGCTGCTGCACCAGCAGCGTCGTCGGCACCAGCACCGCGACCTGCTTGCCGTCCTGGACGGCCTTGAACGCGGCGCGCACCGCGATCTCCGTCTTGCCGTACCCGACGTCGCCGCAGACCAGACGGTCCATGGGAACCGTCTTCTCCATGTCCTCCTTGACCTCGGCGATGGTGGTGAGCTGGTCCGGCGTCTCCGCGTACGGGAAGGCGTCCTCCAGTTCCCGCTGCCACGGCGTGTCGGAGCCGAAGGAGTGTCCGGGCGCGGCCATGCGCGCGCTGTACAGCCTGATGAGGTCGGCGGCGATCTCCTTGACGGCCTTCTTCGCGCGCGCCTTGGTCTTCGTCCAGTCCGCGCCGCCCAGCCGGTGCAGCGTGGGCGCCTCGCCGCCGACGTACTTGGTGATCTGCTCCAGCTGGTCGGTGGGGATGTAGAGGCGGTCGCCGGGCTGACCCCGCTTGGCGGGCGCGTACTCCACGACCAGGTACTCGCGGGTGGCGCCCTGGACGGTGCGCTGCACCATCTCGATGTAGCGGCCGACACCGTGCTGTTCGTGGACGATGTGGTCGCCCGCCTCCAGGGTCAGCGGGTCGATGCTCTTGCGGCGCCGCGCGGGCATGCGGGCGCCGTCCCGGCCGGCCGCCTTCTGCCCGGACAGGTCGGTCTCGGTGAGGACGGCGACCTTCAGCTGCGGGTCGACGAAGCCGTGGTCGATCGATCCGCACGCCACGTGCACCACCGACGGCGACAGGTCGGCGAGGTCGGCGTCGAGGCGGGCCGCGATGCCCTCGCCGCCGAGCACCTCGACGGTCCGGGTGGCGGGGCCGTGCCCCTCGGTCACGAACACGGTGCGCCAGCCCTCGGCGAGCCAGCCCTTGGTGTCGGCCAGGGCCCGCGCGGTGTCGCCGCGGTAGGTCTCGGGGGCGTGCATGCCGAGCTTGAGGGTGTCGGCCTCCTCCAGCACGTCGGCCGCGAACGGCGACACCGACCACCACATCATGCCCAGCTCGCGTGCCCGGTCGCGGACGTCGGCGATGGACCACAGGGAGGCGGCGCCGACGTCGATGGGCGCCTCGCCGCCGCCCGCGGTGGCCGCCCAGGAGGCCTGCAGGAACTCCTGCGAGGTCGCCACCAGGTCCGCGGCCCGCGTGCGGACCCGCTCCGGATCGCACACGAGGGCCATGGCGCCCTCGGGCAGGACGTCGAGCAGCAGCTCCATGTCGTCGACCAGGACCGGGGCGAGGGACTCCATGCCCTCCACGGCGATCCCCTCGGCGATCTTGCCGAGCAGCTCGCCGAGTTCGGGGTGCTGCTCGGCCAGGGCCCGCGCACGGGCGCGCACGTCGTCCGTGAGCAGCAGCTCACGGCACGGCGGGGCCCACAGCCCGTGCTCGGCGATCTCCAGGGAGCGCTGGTCGGCGACCTTGAAGTAGCGGATCTCCTCGACGTCGTCGCCCCAGAACTCGACACGCAGGGGGTGTTCCTCGGTGGGCGGGAACACATCGAGGATGCCGCCGCGCACAGCGAACTCGCCACGCTTCTCCACCAGCTCCACGCGTGCGTACGCCGCGGCGGCGAGGGCCTGCACGATGTCGTTCAGGTCGGCGCTCTGCCCCGTCCTCAGCGACACCGGCTCCAGCTCGCCCAAGCCCTTGACCTGCGGCTGGAGCACGGAGCGGACGGGGGCGACGACGACGGAGACCGGTCCGGTCCCGGGGTCGTCCGGGCGCGGGTGGGCCAGGCGCCGCAGGACGGCGAGGCGACGGCCCACGGTGTCGCTGCGGGGGCTCAGCCGCTCGTGCGGCAGCGTCTCCCACGACGGGTACTCCACCACGCCCTCCGGCGGCAGCAGGGAGCGCAGCGCCGCGGCGAGGTCCTCCGCCTCGCGGCCGGTGGCCGTCACCGCCAGGACCGTCCGGCCGGTCTCGCGGGCCAGCGCGGCGATCGCGAACGGCCGGGCGGCCGGCGGGCCGACCATGTCGACGTGCATGCGGTTGCCGTCTGCAGCCGCCGTGATCGCTTCCGCTAGGGCGGTGTCCTTGACGACGGCGTCGAGCAGACCGTGCAGGCTCATGGAAGGGCTTCCATCCGGGGTGGGCAACACGAAAGGCCCGACGCGAGTCACGGGCCGGGGGTGTCCAGAGTACGACGGTGCGCGGGAGCGTGCCGCGCCTGTGGAAAACCTTGATTCGTTCAGGCGTACGAATTGTTGGGACGGACGCCCGGCCTGCACCCCGGCCGGCAGACACGCGCACCCCCCGGAAGGCAGGCACACCCCCGGCTGGAACGCGCATCCGCCCGGCGCCGGGAAGTCCCCTCCGGGCTCCCGGCGCCGGGCGGTCCCCCGTGACCCCCGTACACGGTGGCGGCGCTTCTCCGGCTCGGGCGCCGGACGCTACTCGGTGGCGATGGCGTTCAGCACGTTCATCCGGCCCGCCCGGAAGGCCGGGACCAGGGCCGCGAACAGGCCGACGAAGGCCGATCCGATGAACACGGCGATGATCGTCGGCCACGGGATCTCCAGGACCGTCAGCCCCTCCAGGGCGAGGAGCTGTTGTGCCGTCGCGCCCCAGCCCATGCCCAGCCCGAGCCCGAGCAGGGCCCCGAAGAGGGCGATGACCACCGACTCCATGCGGATCATGCGCCGCAGCTGGCGACGCGAGAGGCCGATGGCCCGCATCAGCCCGATCTCACGGGTGCGCTCCACCACCGACAGCGCCAGCGTGTTCACCACGCCCAGGATCGCGACGATGATCGCCAGTGCCAGCAGGCCGTAGATCATGTTCAGCAGCTGGCCTATCTGGTCCTTCAGCTCCTGCTTGTAGTCGGTCTGGTCGCGGACGGTGTACTGCGGGTAGTCGTGCAGCGCGGCCTTCAGCGCCGTGTACGCGGCGTCCTGCTGCCCGTCCTCGGCGGTGGCGAAGACCAGCTGGTCGAGCGGCATCCGGTCGGCGGGAACGTACCTGGCGAGCGTGTCGATCGACGTGTACATCGCGGCCTGGTCGATGACGACGTCACTGCTGGTGATCGCGCGAACCGTCAGCTCCGCCGTGGCCCCGTCCCGGAAGGCCACCGAGACCTTGGAGCCGAGGTGAATGCCGTGGTCCTCGGCGAACTGCTCGTGGACGGACATCGACTCCGGCCGGTAGGCGTCCGCGAGGTTCCCGGCGACCGTCTCGGTGCGCAGGTCGGTGGCGTACGTCGGGTCGGCCGCGGTGATCGCCGTGTTCTTCAGGGTCTTGCCGTCCGGTGTGGTGAAGTCGGCCTCGGTCCACCTGTACTCGGTGACCCGCTCCAGTCCCGGTGTCGCCTTCACGGCCTCGACCGCCTGCGGTGTGATCAACTGCCCGCTGTCGCTCTGGATGATGAAGTCCGTCCCGACGGTCTTGTCGAGCTGGTCGGTGGCGGAGGCGACCATGGAGGAGCCGACCACCGACAGGCAGGCGACCAGCGCGAGGCCGATCATCAGGGCGGCGCCCGTGGCGCCGGTGCGGCGCGGGTTGCGCAGGGCGTTGCGCTCGGCCATCCGGCCGACCGGGCCGAAGGCGCGCAGCAGCACGGCACCCAGGACCCGCACCACGCCGCCCGCCAGCAGCGGCCCGACGACGACGAAACCGATCAGGGTCAGCACCACGCCCAGCCCCAGCCACAGCGCACCCTGCTTGGCGTCGTCCACCGTGGCCGCGAGGTACAGGCCGCAGGCGCCGGCGCCGGTGAGGACCACGCCCACCACGCCCCGCAGCCGGCCCGCCCTGGCATCGGCCGGGGCACTCGCGTCGCGCAGCGCGGCCATCGGGGAGACCCGGCCGGCACGCCGGGCGGGCAGGTAGGCGGCCAGGACGGTCACGACGACGCCCAGCAGCAGGCCGACGACGGGCGTCGTCCACGCCACCGTCAGGTCGCCGGTCGACAGATGCATGCCCATCAGGCCCATGAGCTTCATCAGGCCGATGGCGAGCCCGACGCCCGCGGCCACGCCGAAGACGGAACCGAACACACCGAGCAGGAGCGCCTCGGCGAGCACCGACCGGTTGACCTGCCGGCGGGAGGAGCCGATGGCCCGCATCAGGCCGATCTCTCGGGTGCGCTGGGCGACCAGCATCGAGAAGGTGTTGATGATCAGGAAGATGCCGACGAGGAAGGCGATCCCGGCGAAACCGAGCATCGCGTACTTCATGACATCCAGGAGGCTCTTGACGTCCGCCCGGTTGGCGTCGGCGGTCTCCTTGGCGGTCTGCACCTTGTAGTCGCCGCCGATCCTCGCGACGACGTTCTTCTTCAGCTGCACGTCGGTGACACCCTGCGCCGCGGTGACGTTGACGTTGGTGTAGACGCCGGTCTGCCCGACGAGCGCCTCCTGGGCGGTCTTCGTGTCCAGGTAGAAGATCGCCGCGCCGGGGTTGGTGACCTGGAAGGTGGCGATGCCGGAGATTCTCGCGGTGTGCGTGCCGACCGCGCTGATCACGCCGATCTCGTCACCGAGCTTCAGGTGGTGCTTGTCGGCGGTGTCCGCGTCCACCATGACCTGGTCCGGCCCCTCGGGCGCCGCACCGGAGGTGATCTTCATGGTGCGGGCGTCGTTGCCGTTCCAGCTGCCGACGATGGTCGGGGCGCCCGACGAGGGCGAGAGGCTGTCCTTGTCGGCGTCGACGACGGTCACCGAGGTGGAGAACACCGTGCCCTCCGCCGACTGCACGCCCTCGGCCCCGCGGACCTCGCCGAGCACGGAGGCCGGCATCACCGGCGGCTTGCCGTTGCCGGACGTCGTCTCGCCGGTGTCCGAGGCACCCTGGGCACTCACCGTCACATCGGAGGTCGTGGCCGCGAAGAGTTTGTCGAAGGTGGTGTTCATCGTGTCGGTGAACACGAGCGTGCCGCACACGAACGCCACCGACAGCAGAACCGCCACGGCCGACAGGGCCATGCGCCCCTTGTGCGCGAAGAAGTTGCGCATCGAGGTCTTCAGGACGGTCATGACGTGCGCCCCCGGGCGTCGAAGTCCTTCATGCGGTCCAGGACCTGGTCGGCAGTGGGCTGGTGCATCTCGTCGACGATCCGGCCGTCGGCGAGGTACAGCACGCGGTCGGCGTACGAGGCGGCCACCGGGTCGTGCGTGACCATCACGATCGTCTGACCGAGGTCGTCCACGGAGCTGCGCAGGAAGCCGAGTACCTCCGCGCCCGCCCGGGAGTCCAGGTTGCCGGTCGGCTCGTCGCCGAAGATGATCTCCGGCCGGGCCGCGAGGGCGCGGGCGACGGCCACACGCTGCTGCTGACCGCCCGACAACTGCGCCGGCCGGTGCTTGAGACGGCCGGCCAGCCCGACGGTCTCGACCACCCGCTCCAGCCACTCCCGGTCCGGCTTGCGGCCGGCTATGTCCATCGGCAGCGTGATGTTCTCCAGCGCGTTCAGCGTCGGCAGCAGGTTGAACGCCTGGAAGATGAAGCCGATCCGGTCCCGCCGCAGTTGCGTGAGCTTCTTGTCCTTCAGACCGGTGATCTCGGTCTCGTCGATGTGGATCTCGCCACTGGTGACGGTGTCGAGGCCGGCGAGGCAGTGCATGAGCGTGGACTTGCCGGACCCCGAGGGCCCCATGATCGCGGTGAAACGGCCGCGGGCGATGTCCACGTCGACGTGGTCGAGGGCGACGACGCGGGTCTCCCCGGCCCCGAACGCCTTGACGACCTGCCGCGCCCGCGCGGCAACGGCCGTACGCCCTCCAGTACCCCCGTGCCTGGGGATGGTCACAGCCGATGTCACGGTAAGTCTCCTATGTCGGTCAGCAGATGAGAGTGCTGCGCGGCGGGTCGTTGTCGGTGGTGCGTGTTCGTCGGCCCTTGCCCTGTGATCGGATCGAGAGGCCGATCCGGTTCACGACACCGACGAGTCTTCCGTCCCGGACGGTCCGGCGCGCTGGGGCGCGGCCCCGTCCCGCCCGGGGGGATAACCCCACCGCTCCGGTCCGGTGAACCGCCCCCAGCGGCGTAAAGCCAGGTTAAGGACAGGCTGTGCCCCGTCTCGTCCTCCGCCGGTACGACCCGTCCCCGACCCTTGGTGCGGAGATACCCCTAGGGGCCGTCCCTCGCGGGGTGGAGACGGTCTCGGGGTCCGGCTCCGCCTTCCGGCGCAACCGGACTCCACCTCCCGCCGCCCCGACCCCGATGGGAAGCTGTCCGACGGCAGATGCCTGCAAGGGGCACGGGACGCACGGCGTGCCCCCGGCTCGCGCGGCACGGTGAACGGAGGGGATCCGGTGGGCAGTACGACACCTGCGACACGGGGCGGAGCCGCACCGCACGCCGGAACCGGGCGGCGCGCGGCGGTCGTCGCCGCGCTGATGCTCACGATGGCGCTGGCGGCCCTGGACGCCATCATCGTCTCCACGGCCGTCCCGCAGATCGTCGGCGACCTCGGCGGCTTCTCCGTGTTCTCCTGGCTGTTCTCCGGCTACCTGCTCGCCGTGACCGTCACCCTGCCCGTGTACGGCAGGCTGTCCGACACCTTCGGCCGCAAACCGGTCCTGGTCGCCGGCGCCTCGCTGTTCCTGCTCGGCTCGCTGCTGTGCGCGGCCGCCTGGAACATGGGCGCCCTCATCGCCTTCCGCATCCTGCAGGGGCTGGGCGGCGGCGCCCTCCAGGGCACGGTGCAGACACTCGCCGCCGACCTGTACCCGCTGGAGGAGCGTCCGCGGATCCAGGCGAAGCTGTCCACGGTCTGGGCGGTGTCGGCCATCGGCGGGCCGGGACTGGGCGGCGTCCTCGTGGCGTACGCGGACTGGCGGTGGATCTTCCTGGTGAACGTGCCCATCGGCGCGGTGGCCCTGTGGCTGATCGTGCGTCATCTCCACGAGCCGGAGCGGGAGGCGGCGCCACGCGCCCGTGTCGACTGGGCCGGTGCCGTCGCGGTGTTCGTCTGCGGGGGCGTGCTGCTGACCGCGCTGGTGCAGGGCGGGGTGGCCTGGCCATGGCTGTCGCGGCCCTCGGCCGCCCTGTTCGGTACGGGTCTCGTGCTGGTGGCGGTGGTGGTCGCCGTCGAACGCCGGGCAGCCGAGCCGATCATCCCCGGGTGGGTGTGGCGCCGCCGCACGATCGCGGCGGTCAACCTGGCGCTGGCCGCGCTGGGCCTGCTGATGGTCGCCCCCACCGTCTTCCTGCCCACCTACGCGCAGTCGGTGCTGGGCCTGGCTCCGGTGGCCGCCGGGTTCGTGCTGACCGTGTGGACGGTGAGCTGGCCGGTGTCGGCGGCGCTGAGCCAGCACGTCTACCGCAGGATCGGCTTCCGGAACACGGCGATGCTCGGCATCGGTGCGGCCGCGCTGATCCTGTTCGCGTTCCCCTTCCTGCCGTACCCGGGGTCGGCGTGGCAGCCGACCCTGCTGATGCTGCTGCTCGGCGCGGCGCTCGGCCTGTTCCAGCTCCCCCTCATCGTCGGCGTCCAGTCGACGGTCGGGTGGACGGAGCGCGGTACGGCGACCGCGTCCGTGCTGTTCTGCCGCCAGACCGGTCAGACGATCGGAGCCTCGGTCTTCGGCGCCGTCGCCAATGGGGTGCTCGCCTCCCGCCTGGGCGGTGCCGGCGATCTGGACTCCGTCACGCGTGCGTGGGAGTCCGGTGCGGCCCCGGAGGCGGCGCGGCGCGCCATCGCCGACGCGGTGCACGCCGTGTACCTGGGCGCCTCTTGCGCCGCGGCACTCGCCTTCCTGGCCCTGCTGTTCGTCGCGCCGCGACGCTTCCCGATCCTGAAGGACTGAGTCCCGCTCCAGCGGGCCGTACCCGTCCGCAGAGGTGCGAGTCGACAGCCCCGGCGACAGCCGAGGCCGGGTGTGGGGCGAGCCAGACCAAGGACATCACCGGGCGGCAGGGAGCGCGCGCTGGGCGCGCACTACTCGGCTGCGCGCGCCGTGAGCGCGCTCAGGCTGGAACGCATGCGATCCATGTGCGCCTGCACGTCGTCCCACAGTTCCCCGTGCTCGCGCAGCAGACACTCCGTCTCGCGCACGATGCGGTCCTCCCGCAGGCGCGCTTGCGCCAGCAGTTCCGCGGCGTGCGCCCGCGCCTCCTCCTGGCGGCGGCGGGCGGACTCCTTCGCCTCGGCGAGCGCAGCCTCCGCCTCGGACAACGCCTCCTCGGCGTGCGTCACGCGCCGCGCGTGGCGGGCGTCAAGTGCGGCTGCCCGCTCGGCGTCCGCCCGCTCCGCGTCGGCCCACCGCGCGGCGTGCTCCCTCTCCGTGTCGGCCAGCATGCCGCTGGTGCGCTGCCGCGTCCCGCGCAGCGCCGTCAGCGATTCGCTGCGGCCGGCCTTCACCTCGCGCCGGGCGGCGACACGGATGCCGTCGGCTTCGGCGCGCGTCTCCTGGAGGCGCCGACCGGCGTGTTCCTCGGCATCCGCGCGGAGCGCGTCCGCCTCCTCCCGCGCTGCCCTGCGCACGCCGAGGGCGTGTGCCTCCGCCTGCGCAACACACTCGCGCGCGTCACGCCGCGCCCGCTCCCGAACAGCCGCCGCCTCCTCCTCCGCGAGCTCGAACACGCGCCGCGCGCGCTCCCCGAGCTCCTCGTACGTCTGTGGCACGAGGGACGCGACCGTCTCCCGCAACCCCTCCGCCTGCGCCTCCATGTCCCTGGCGAGCACGGTGAGACAGGCGGCGCGCTCCCAGGTGGCGTCACGGTCCCGACAGAGGGCGTCGACGTAGGCGTCGACCCGTCCGGGCCGATAGCCACGCCCCCGTACGGCCGCGAAGCCATGGGGTGAGACCGGTGTACCGCTCATCCTGGAACCCCTCTCCACCGAGCTGGCGCAAACGTTATGATTTCGCGCACATCTTGATGGATCGGGCATAAGTGTTCATAACGCGACACTCCGCCGAAAAGTCACGGCCTGCGGCACAGACGAAGAGGGCCGCCCCGGTTCCGCGACCGGGAAACGGCCCTCCTGCCTCGGCCTCAGCGCGGGAGGCGCGTCACAGCAACCCGTCCCACATCTGCTCCAGCAGCACCGACCACCAGTTCTCCGGCGAACCGAGCGCCGCCGGATCCAGCGAGGCCAACTGGGCCTGGAAGTCGACCGTCCAGCGACCGGCCTGCTCCTGGTTGAGCCCGAACCGCAGCCGCCACATCCGGCCGAGCAGCGCCAGGCAGCGCTGGAACTCGGGCAGCCCGGAGTTCACGAACTGCGGCGGCACCGGCACACCCCCCGGCCCCGCCTCCACCGGCACCGCGACGATGTTCGCCGTGCCGTACTGCACGCAGAGCGCCTTGCCGAAGTCGCTGCCCATGACGAGGTACGAGCCCGCGTCCACGGCAGGCTGCAGCCGGCGCTCGGCCGCCAGCTCCGCCAGCGTCGGCACCGGCCGCCCCGGCTGGGCCTGGGCCCAGAAGAAGGGGCCCACGTCCACGGGCAGTCCGGCCACCACCAGCGTGTGCGCCACGATCGGCGGCACGCCCTGGCGGGACACCGCCGCCTGCTCGAAGTGGAACACGCCCGGCCCGAAGGCCGCGCCCAGCTCCTGCGCGATCCCCTCCGGCGGCACCGGAGGCAACGGCTGCACCGGAGGCAACGGCGCCCGCACCGGCGCCATGCGCGCGGGACCGTCCGCCACCTGGTGCAACTCGCCCTGGTGCGCCAGGAGCCGCTGCATGCCCTGCTGCCGGCTCGCGTGGTCCGTGCCGTACGGCGCGATGCTCGTGATCCGCGCCTGCGGCCACTGCTCCCGGATCATCCGCGCGCAGTAGGCCCCCGGCAGCTCGCACGACTCCAGCTCGGTGTGCAGCTCCAGCACCTGGTCCGGCGGCACGTTCATGGCGCGCAGCTCGTGGAAGATCTGCCACTCCGGGTGCGGCGTACCCGGCGCCGAACGCCGGATCAGCTGCTGCTCCGAACCGTCCTGCGCGCGGTAGCGCAGCACCGCCTGGTAGCCGGGACCGACGGTCGGCCGCCCGGGCGGCTGCTGCGGGTAGCCATACGCCGCCGGCGGCCCGCCCGGAATCGGCCG
Source organism: Streptomyces sp. MUM 2J (assembly GCF_022414535.1). Classification (GTDB taxonomy): domain Bacteria; phylum Actinomycetota; class Actinomycetes; order Streptomycetales; family Streptomycetaceae; genus Streptomyces. Next base: position 65,246 of record NZ_JADWYM010000013.1, on the reverse strand, counting down.
GCCCGGAGGCGGGGGCATCGCCCCCGGCGCCACCGACTGCGGCGCACCGGGGACCGGAGGCGCTGGAGGCGCACCGGGTCCGGCCACGGGGGGCGCGGCCAGCACGGTTTCCGCATGGTGGACGGCACCATGCGCGCCCCCGGCGGAACCACCCGGCGCGGCCGGCGGATTCGGCATGCCCGGGGCGCCCGGAGACTGCGGTGCGCCCGGCGCGTTCGGTGCGTTCGGTGCGTTCGGGGCGCTCGCCCCCTGCTGCGCGCCCTCTGGTCCGTCGGGCCCCAGCGCCGACACCAGTTGCGTCGGCACGTATCCACCCGCCGCACCCGGTGGGGGCGGAGGCACGGCATCCCCGACCGCACCGCCGCCCGGCATGCCCGGGGCACCCGGCGGAGGCGGAGGCGGCGCACCCCTGCCGCGGCGTGGTGGCGGCGCGGCCTTGCTGGTCGCGGCGTCGGCGATGTCACCGGCGTTCGGTGCGAGCGGTCGTCCCGGTGCTCCCGGGTCGCCCGGGGGCTGCGGCGCACCGGGCACCGGAGCGCCCTGGGGACCGCCCGGCGGCGCAGTCGCCGGGCCCGCGGGAGCGCCGGGCCCTTGCGGATAGCCGTAACTGGGAGCGCCCGGAGGCGGAGGCGTGCCGCCCGCCGGGTAGCCGTAGGACGGCGCGCCCGGAGCGGGGACACCTGCGCCGGGCGCGCCCGGAGGCGGAGGCGGCGTGCTGCCCGGCGCGCGCGCCGCTGCGGGAGCGCCCGGCGTCGCCGACGCGCCCTCAGCCCGCGCCGCCTGCACACCCCCCGGCGCACCGACATCACCGTGCGCCCCGCCCATGCCCTGCACCACCGGCGCACCCGACGCGTCGAGCGCCGGTGCCACCGCCGTCCGCGGAAGCCGGCTCCCGCCCGTGATCAGTGCCGTCTCGGCCTCCGGTGCGGCCAACGGAGGAAGGTCCTCGTCCGCGTCCCCGCTCAGCTGGGGCGCGAACACGGTCGCCGGAAGCGGAACGGAACGGTCTTCGCCCGGGTCGGCGTTGGTGTCCGTACCCGTCCACGGCGTGGCCCCTTCGGGCACGGGCGCCGCACCGGGCCCACCCGGAACCGGGACGCCGGGACCCGCCTGCGTCGGGGCGAGCGCCCCCGCTCCCGCAGGCTGATCGGCGGCAACGGACCGCCCGCCGGCGGCACCGGGAGCACCGCCGCCCACGGCCGGCCCGGCGGCGGCGGCGGCAGCAGCAGCAGCAGCAGCAGAACCGTCGCGCTCATCGCCCCGCCGGTCCTGGATCCCCAGTTTGTCCGCCGCCTCCTGCAACCACACCGGCGGACTCAGCAGGAACGACGTCTGGTTCAGATCGACCCGTGCCGCGGGGGCCGGTACCGCGTCCTGCGGTTCGTCGGCCCGCCCGTACTCCTCCTCGTACCGGCGGATCACCTCCCCCACCGGCAGTGCCGGCCACAGCGTGGCCTCGCCGCTGTCCCGGGCGATCACCAGCCGCTGCGCGCCTCCGTCCGAACGCGGCCCGTCCACGCGGTCCTCGGCCCACACCACGAACCCGAGCTCGAACTCCCGCACCCGCACCTCACGGTGCTGGTACGCGGGAACGTCCCCGTTGACCCACTCCTCCGCGCGCTCCTGCGCCTGCGCGAACGTCACCATCGCCAGCTCACTCCCCGACCACGGAAGAACCCGCGGAGGAACCAGCGGATCCCCCCGCGGAAGAAACGGGCACCGGACGCGCGAACCCGCCGTCCACCATCAGATCCGCCACCGTCTTCAACTCCGGCGGATTCCCCGCCAGCCGGGACAGGAAGGCGTCGAAGTCGTCACCGCACGGCAGCAGCAGCCGCTCCGCACGCTCCGCCGGCGTCCACGCCGGATCCACGTCCCGCGCGTCGTCGTATGCGCAGAACCACACCGAGCCGACCCGGCCGCCCTTCACCTTCACGGCCAGCAACCCGCCCTGTACGAAGCCGACACCCAGGTAGTCCTTGGTCAGGTGGTCCCGCAGGCACTTGTTGACGTACACCAGGTCGTTGACCGCGGCCTCGTCCCGCACCGTGAAGAACGGCTGGTCGACCAGCAGCCCCAACTCGGCGTCCAGCGCCGCCCCCACCGGCGCGCACCCACCCGCCGCCTTCAGGAACGACCGGTACGCCCCCGGCAACCGGTAGCCCAGGTCCTCCTCGACCCCCAGCACCTGTTGCTCCGTCACCGCCACACCCGACTTCGGCAGCCGGACATGCGCCGGGCGCGCCTCCTGCAGGTGCCGCGTACCCCGCTTGGCCTGGTCCACCGACGCCGTCGCCACACCACCGTGATGCCGCAGCAGGGCCTTCACCTCGACCGGAACCAGCTCAAGCCGCCGCGAGTGCACCGCGTGGTGCCACGTCCAGCCGTGCGGCGTCGCCACGTTCGGCACCGTGTCCCACAACGCGTGGCCGCTCGCCGCCAGCGCCGCGTTGGCCGACACGTAGTCCGTCAGCCTCAACTCGTCGACGCCGAAACCCTCCGGAGGCTCCGCGATCTCCACCGCCGCGCGCGCGTAGGGCGAGAAGTCGGGGTAGCCACTCCCGTCCACCCGCACCCCTCTGGGGTGCCGGGCGGCCCGGACCGGATCCGGGAAGTGCACGACCTGCCCGGCGTAGGCCGCGTTCGGCGGCGCGGCTCGCTGCCCGAGCCGACCTGTCGTCATGGCGGTTGCCCCCTGCGGCACTCTGTACGAGCCGACAGCGACCTGACCTTCCGGCTCCGGCTCGCCACGCCCCGTGTCCGACTGTCTCCAACGGTCTCCACGCGTTGGCCGCGCCCATCGCGGTGCCGACAGCCTATGCGGTGCGCCGACCCCGGTCACCGGGCCTCCGGTTTCGTCACCGGCCATCACCCACCGTGACAATCCGGCCTGCCACGGGCGTGTCGCGCGGCCCCAGCTTCCGCACACACCACGCCATTTGGCAGTCTGGGTCGACCGGGGGGATGCTCGGGAGGGGATGACGACCATGAACGCCACACGAACAAGTACACACGAAGCGCCGCACTCCAGGACGCCTGCCGGCCCCCGCGCCGCCTCCGGCGACCCCCGCACCGCGCCGGGCGGCACCGCCGGCCCCTCCGGTGACCCCCGTGTCGGCTGGAGCTCCACCGAGACTCCCCACGCCCCCACGCTCCGTCACCGCCGCGACGGAATCCTGCCCACCGTGGCCGCCGCGCTCTCGGTGCGCGGCGCCACCCTCACCGCCACCGCCGCCCGAGGCGAGACACCTCCCGCCCTGCACCCCCTCGTCCAGGACTTCCTCGACACCCTCACCAGCGGCCAACGGGACCGTTTCACCGGCCGTTGCGCCGAGACCGTCCTCATCTCCCGGCAGATCGCCACCGCCGACACGGCCCGCAGCAAACGCGCCGCCCGCAAGCCCATGACCAACGGCGAGGCCCGCAGAGCCCTCAAACAGGCCAAACTCACCGCCCGCCACATCCGCGAGGACGGCGACCCCCTCCATGGCGGCTTCGCCCACCCCTGCCGTGCCTGCACCGCCCTCAGCGCCCACTTCGGCGTCCGCATCGTCGACCCGGCGACACCCGGCGGCTGACCGCAGAGCCCCTCACCCGACCGCCGCCACCCGGTGCGGCCCGCCCCCTCCGACCGCTCTCACCCGATGCGGCCCGCGCCACCGATCCGGCCCGCCGCTCGACCGGGTCCCGCCATCCGACCCGACCGCCGACACACCGACCCACCCCGGACACACGGCCATCGAGACGCACTCACCGACGCAGACCCGCTGACACCGACTCACCGACACCGACCGGCACGGACTCACCGACGCGCGGCCACGCACGCACCGACCGACACATCGACAGCGGCAGAGCACCGCCGCCACGAACGGCGACACGGAGAACCGGGCGCACGAACACCGGGACCCCACCGACGGACGAACATCAACTCACCATCGGCGAGGCGCCATCAGCGGCGCGCCACAACAAGAGAACCGACGAGTCAGGGCAGATGCACACCGACCGCACCTCCACCACCCGCTTCTCCGTCCCCGTCGACGCCGCCCTGCGCGCCGCCGGCTGGCAACCCGGACGCTGGGACATCAAACAGGCCGAGATCTGGGCCGACACCCTCCGCGACCACACCTCGCCCGCGGGCCACCGCCACGCCGTCTTCCCCGCCGCCGTCGAGGCCTGGGCCGAATTCGGCGGCCTGAGCATCTCCCCCGTCGGCCCCGGGCGCCAGATCGCCCCCGCCGCCCTCCACCTCGACCCGCTGCGCGGCCTCCACATGGCCCGCACCCTCGGAGACCTCGGCCGCGCCCTCGGCACCGAGGTCTGCCCCCTCGGCACCGAGACCGGCACCGAAGCCCTCCTCGCCATCGACAGCGAAGGCCGCGTCTACGTCCTCGACCACACCGGCGACTGGTACCTCGGCCCCGGCATCGACCAGGCCCTCGCCGCCCTCGTCTCAGGCCGGGAACCGGTACGCCTCACCACGGACTGACCCGCCCGGGCCTCACCGCAGACCGACCCGCCGACCTCATCTCGGGCCGGCCCGCCCCCGGACACCGGCACCCCCGCACCCCGGACACCGGCAGGCGCGCGGCACCCGGCGCCCATACGCCCGTCGGCCCGTCCGGCAGGGGCACCTCCCACGCCCTTGGGGCGGTGGGGGAGCGTGCCTGCCTCGCCCGGCGGGCGCCCCATGCGCAACGGGTCCGGCTAGACCGACGCCGGAATCACCGCCGACACCCGGAACCCCCCGGCATCCGTCGGCCCCGACAGGAACACCCCGCCCAGAGCGACCACCCGCTCCTTCATCCCCACCAGGCCGTTGCCCCCCGACGGCAGGCGAGCCGACGACGCCGACCCCACCTCCGGCGGCGGCTCGTTCTCCACCTGCATCGCGATCTCCGACACCCGATGCGCGAGCCGCACGTACGTCTTCGCCCCCGCCGCATGCTTGTGGACGTTGGTCAGCGCCTCCTGCACGACCCGGTACGCCGTCTGCTCCAGCTCCGGCGCGTAAGACCGCGCCTCCCCCTCCACGGACAGGTCCACGACCATCCCGGCGGCCGCCGACTGCCCCACCAGTTCCTCCAGCTCCGTCAGCCGAGGACCCTCCGCGAGCCCCTCCGCGGACTCCTCCGCCATCCGCGAGGCCGCCGCAGCCGCGGCCGCGCCCACCGCGGCGAGCGGCACCGGCACCGCCGTGCGCCGGCCGGTCACGGCCTCCCCGCTGCGCAGCACGCCGAGCATCTCCCGCAGCTCGGTCAGCGCCTGCCGCCCCATGTCCCCGACCAACGCCGCGTTCCTGACGGCCTTCTCCGGGTCCTTCCGCGCCACCGCCTGCAACGCCGCCGCATGCACCACCATCAGGCTCACCCGATGCGCAACGACGTCGTGCATCTCCCGCGCGATCCTCGTCCGCTCCTCGTTGCGGGCCCACTCGGCCCGCTCCTCCGCCCGCTCGGCGAGCAGCTGAAGCTCCCGTTCCAGGCTGTCCGCCCGCTCCCGCAGACTCTCCATCAACCGCCGCCGCGCCCCCACGTACAGACCCAGCAGCACCGGAGGCGCCGTCACCCCCAGGGACCTCGTGATGGAGGCGAACGGCACGAACCACTCGCCGATCGCCACGTCCCCGTGCGCCATGTCCTGCCGCACCCGCACCAGCGTCACGATCAACGTCCCCACCAGGGACATCCCCGCGAGTGCCCCGATGATCCGCCGCGGCAGCTCCGACGCCGCCAGCGTGTACAGGCCCACGATGCCCATCAGGAAGCCCATCTGGGCCGGCGTGATCGCGATCGAGACCAGCACCACAGCGATCGGCCACTGCCGGCGCACCAGCAGCACCGATCCGGCCAGCACGCCGAACACGACACCCGCCGCGGCCGGAATCCCCGCGTCCCGTGCGAACGGAACCCCCTCCACCGCGCACTCCGCCGCCGACACCAGCGCCAGGCCGGCATCCAGCACCGCACTGCGCCGCCGCGGCCACCACCACGGCCCGGCGGGCCCGGTCCGGCCCGCCGCGTGGTCTTCCCCCGTCGTGGTCATGCCTCCAGCCTACGGGCGGCGGCCACGGCTTTTCCGGCGAGTTTCCGGTACCGGCGCACACCGCACCCGGCGACCGGACGGGACCGGAACCCACCGGTATCCCTCGCACTGCCGACCCCCCGCCCGTTCATCCCCCGGAATCGATCAGTCCGCCCGGACGCATGTGTCCGGCACATCCGTCGGGCAGGCTGACGGACCGCGATCGTGGCCCGGGCGCGGGGGCGTCTCCGGTATGGTCTGAGGCGCCGTCCCCCGTGGTGTAACTGGCAGCACACTGGTTTTTGGTACCAGCAGGACAAGGTTCGAATCCTTGCGGGGGAGCCACAGCGCACGAGACCGCGGTTCGGGCCCTGACCCAGACGGATCAGGGCCCGCTCCCATGTCCCCCAAGAAACGCCCCGGTATCCTGCGGGTGTCCACCTCCCCACCCCACCAACAGCCGAAGGGCAACCCTGTGAGCGCCATTCGCCCGGCAGCCGTCGTCGTACTCGCAGCGGGTGAGGGCACCCGTATGAAGTCGGCCACACCGAAGGTCCTGCACGAGATCTGCGGTCGCAGTCTCGTCGGTCACGTGCTGGCCGCAGCCCGTGAGTTGGACCCCGAGAACCTGGTCGTCGTGGTCGGGCACGCACGCGAGAAGGTCACCGCCCATCTGGCGGAGACCGCCCCCGGCGTCAGGACGGCCGTGCAGGCGGAGCAGAACGGCACCGGGCACGCCGTCCGCATGGGGCTGGAGGAGCTCGGCGGGGGTGTCGACGGGACGGTCGTGGTCGTCTGCGGTGACACGCCCCTGCTCACCGGTGCGACCCTCGCCCGGCTCGCTGCCGCCCATCACGGCGACGGCAACGCCGTGACCGTACTCACGGCGGAGGTGCCGGACGCGACCGGCTACGGCCGTATCGTGCGCGACGACACGGGCGCCGTGACCGGGATCGTGGAGCACAAGGACGCGACCGGGGTCCAGCGGGAGATCCGGGAGATCAACTCCGGGGTGTTCGCGTTCGACGGGCAGCTGCTGGCGGACGCGCTGAAGCAGGTGCGCACGGACAACAGCCAGGGCGAGGAGTACCTCACGGACGTCCTCGGGATCCTGCGTGAGGCCGGTCACCGCGTCGGTGCCTCGGTCGCCGGCGACCACCGGGAGATCGCCGGGATCAACAACCGGGTGCAGCTCGCGGACGCGCGCCGCGTTCTCAACGAGCGGCTGCTGGCGGCCGCCATGCTGTCCGGTGTGACGGTGGTGGACCCGGCGTCCACGTGGGTCGATGTGACCGTCACCTTCGAGCAGGACGCCGTCATCCATCCGGGTACGCAGCTGGCCGGTGCCACGCATCTGGCGGAGGGCGCCGAAGTGGGTCCGAACACCCGCCTGAAGGACACGCGGGTCGGGGCCGGGGCGCGGGTCGACAACACGGTCGCGGACGGTGCCGAGGTGGGTCCGCGGGCCGCGGTGGGGCCGTACGCGTACCTGCGGCCCGGTACGCGGCTGGCGACGAAGTCGAAGATCGGTACCTACGTCGAGACCAAGAACGCCCGGATCGGTGAGGGGACGAAGGTGCCGCACCTGTCCTACGTGGGCGATGCGACCATCGGTGACCACTCGAACATCGGGGCCGCGAGCGTGTTCGTGAACTACGACGGTGAGAAGAAGCACCACACGACCGTCGGGTCGCACTGCAAGACGGGTTCCGACAACATGTTTGTGGCTCCCGTCACGGTCGGGGACGGCGCCTACACGGCTGCCGGCTCTGTGATCACCAAGGACGTGCCGCCCGGTTCGCTGGCCGTGGCCCGTGGTCAGCAGCGGAATATCGAGGGTTGGGTGGCACGCAAGCGTCCGGGCAGTGCGGCGGCGAAGGCGGCCGAGGCGGCCTCACTCGAGGCCGGCGGTGAAGACTGACCGGAAACGGGCACGTCGAAGTCGGCGTAACGTGATAAGCGCACACCCACACCCCACCAGCTGAGACGACCTCTCACGCCCAGTGGCGAGGTCTGCTCGACACCCAGCTGCGACACCTCTGAGGAGACAGTGCTGTGACCGGGATCAAGACGACCGGCGAGAAGAAGATGATGTTCTTCTCCGGCCGCGCCCACCCCGAGCTTGCCGAGGAGGTCGCCCACCAGCTGGGTGTCGGGGTCGTCCCGACGAAGGCCTTCGACTTCGCCAATGGTGAGATCTACGTCCGGTACCAGGAGTCGGCGCGTGGTGCCGACTGCTTCCTGATCCAGAGCCACACGGCTCCGATCAACAAGTGGATCATGGAGCAGCTGATCATGATCGACGCACTGAAGCGTGCCTCGGCCCGCTCCATCACGGTGATCGTTCCCTTCTACGGTTACGCGCGGCAGGACAAGAAGCACCGCGGGCGTGAACCGATCTCGGCGCGTCTGATCGCGGACCTGATGAAGACGGCGGGTGCGGACCGGATCCTGACGGTGGACCTGCACACGGACCAGATCCAGGGCTTCTTCGACGGCCCGGTGGACCACCTGTTCGCGCTGCCGCTGCTGGCGGACTACGTGGGCCGGAAGGTGGACCGGGAGAAGCTGACGGTCGTGTCGCCGGACGCGGGCCGGGTGCGGGTGGCGGACCGCTGGTGCGACCGTCTGGGCGCGCCGCTGGCCATCGTGCACAAGCGGCGTGACAAGGACGTGGCGAACCAGGTGACGGTCCACGAGGTCGTGGGCGAGGTGCGCGGCCGGGTGTGCGTCCTGGTCGACGACATGATCGACACGGGCGGGACGATCTGCGCGGCGGCGGACGCGCTGTTCGCGCACGGCGCGGAGGACGTCATCGTGACGGCGACGCACGGTGTGCTGTCGGGCCCGGCGGCGGACCGGCTGAAGAACTCGCGGGTGAGTGAGTTCGTGTTCACGAACACGCTGCCGACGCCGAGTGAGCTGAACCGCGAACTGGACAAGATCACGGTCCTGTCGATCGCCCCGACGATCGCGTCGGCGGTGCGTGAGGTGTTCGAGGACGGCTCGGTGACAAGCCTGTTCGACGAGCAGTGATCGGCGCGGGGCGCGTGCAGTAAGGGTTCTGCACGCACCTCCGCCGCGCTGCCCGGCAGGCCTTCCCGGTCCACGGTGATCCTTTTGGGTGCGGCCTCCCCGTGTGAGTAGACTGCTGCAGTTGCTCGGCGAGGGAGGCCGCGTTCCGTTCGGGGACCGGCACTCCGTTATCGACGCGCTCTTCGTAGCAGGCCGTTCGTGGCCGGGTGACCACGTCCGTTTCCGCTTCCTACGAGGAGTGATCATCATGTCCGAGGTGAAGCTCAGCGCCGAGACGCGCACCGAGTTCGGCAAGGGCGCCGCGCGCCGCGTCCGCCGCGCCAACAAGGTGCCCGGTGTGCTCTACGGCCACGGCACCGAGCCGGTGCACCTGGCGCTGCCGGGCCACGAGCTGCAGCTGGCGCTGCGTACGCCGAACGTCCTGATCTCCCTGGACATCGACGGCAAGTCCTCCGAGCTGGCGATCCCGAAGGCGGCGCAGCGCGACCCGCTGAAGGGATTCCTGGAGCACGTCGACCTGCTGCTGGTCAAGCGCGGCGAGAAGGTCACGGTCGAGGTCCCCGTGCAGACCGAGGGCGACCTGGCGCCGGGTGGCAACCTGCTCGAGCACGTGCTCACCGCGCTTCCGGTCGAGGCCGAGGCGACGCACATCCCGCAGCACGTGACCGTCTCCATCGAGGGCCTGGCGTCCGGCGCGGCGGTGCACGCCAAGGACATCACGCTGCCGGGCGGCGTGTCCCTGGCCGTGGACGAGGACGCGGTGGTGCTGCAGGTCCTGCAGGCGCAGGCCGAGGAGGCCGCCGAGGGCGCCGCGGGCGAGGGCGAAGAGGCCGCCGAGGCCTGATCCTCGCGGTTCGCCGTCGATCAGCCGCTGTTCCCCCGGGGGGCAGCGGCTGACGCGTATCGGCGTCCCGCCGACTCACAGCAGCGCGTCCGGGGCTCCCGGCGCGCATCAGCGCGTTACTGCGCCTTCCGGCGCGTACCGACGCGTGCGGCGATCGCGTATCAAGGAGACATGCACGTGACGACCGATGCCAACGCCCCCTGGCTGATCGTGGGGCTCGGCAATCCCGGGCCGGAGTACGCCGGGAACCGGCACAACGTCGGGTTCATGGTGGCGGACCTGCTGGCGCAGCGGATCGGGGGCCGGTTCAAGCGGGCGAGCAGGGCGCAGGCGCAGGTGCTGGAGAGCCGGATCGGTCCGCCGGGGCCGGGGAACCGGCGGGTGGTGCTGGCGAAACCGATGTCGTACATGAACCTGTCGGGCGGGCCGGTGAACGCGCTGCGGGACTTCTACAAGGTGCCCACGGCACATGTGGTGGCGGTCCACGACGAGCTGGACATCGACTACGGCACTCTGCGGCTGAAGCTGGGCGGCGGGGACAACGGTCACAACGGCCTGAAGTCGATGACGAAGGCGATGGGGGCGGAGTACCACCGGGTGCGGTTCGGGATCGGGCGTCCGCCGGGTCGCATGCAGGTGGCGGACTTCGTGCTGAAGGACTTCTCCGCGACGGAGCGCAAGGAGCTGGACTACTTGGTGGACCGGGCGGCGGACGCGGTGGAGTGCCTGGTGATCGAGGGGCTGGAACGGGCGCAGAGCACGTACAACACCTGACGCGTGCGTCGTGTGCGGGGTGCGCCGCCGGTCCGGTGCCGGCGTGGAGGTCGGCTCTGCCCTGCTCTTCTCCGCTCTCCATGAGTTGACCAAGGGCAAGGTCATGGCCAAGGATCTCGGCCATGTTGTCAGCCGTCACTTCCTCTGCGGCCACCGTCGCCGCGCTGCGCTTCGGGCAGATCGCGGCGACGGGCGCGGTCACGGTGCTGATCCTGGTCGCCGGTGTGTGGGCGTCGTGGGGAACGGCCCAGCACGTGATGCTGACCAAGGGGCGGGAGCAGGGCACGGTGGAGGTGGCGCGGTGCGGGGAGCACACCTGCACGGGCACTTTCACGCCATGGTCGCCGGGGTCGCGGGCGCGGCCTCCGGTGGTGATCGAGCGGACGGTCGCCGTGCGGCGGGGCGAGACCTACACGGTGGTGCTGAAGCCGGGCACCGACGAGGTGGTGCGGTCCGGTCCGGCGGGGGTGCTCTACGCCTGGGTGCCGCTGGGCGGCGCGCTGCTGCTGGCGGCGGTCGTGGTGGCGGGCGGTCTGCGGCGCACGCGGGCGGCGTGGGTACTGGCATGCGCGGGGACGGCTCTGCTGACGGCGGCGTTCGCGGCGGTGTGACCGCCTCCTCACGGGCCCACCGGCCTCCCGGGTCCGTGCCGGTGCCCTGACCGGGAGACGGCCGAACGGTGACCGGCGCTGCAGGACCGGCACACGCGGGCGCTCCCGACGCCCGTACGGTGGCGGGAGACCCAGCCCCGGGCAGGACGCGGCCGGCGGCCGAACGATACGGCCATACGGCGGTGCCCCCGGGGTTCGTCCCCGGGGGCACCGCCGTATCCGTGGGTGACGGACCCGCGTCCGGATCCCCCGTCCCGCGCGCCGGCGTCAGCCGGTGTTGCGCAGGCCGGCCGCCACGCCGTTCACGGTCAGCAGCAGGGCCCGCGACAGCAGCGGGTCGGCCTCCTCCCGGGCCGCGGCCGCGTCGCGCTGGCGCTTGAGCAGGGTGACCTGGAGGTAGGAGATCGGGTCCAGGTAGGCGTCGCGGATGGAGAAGGTCTGCTTCAGCACGGGCTCGTGGTCGAGGAGTCCCGCCTCGCCGGTGACGCGCAGCACCTCCTGGACGGTGAGCTCGTGCTCGGTCCTGATGGTGTCGAAGACGTGCTTGAGCTCGTCCGGCACCAGGGTGTCGACGTAGTGCTGGGCGATGCGCAGGTCGGTCTTGGCCAGGGTCATCTCGACGTTGGAGATGAAGTTGCGGAAGAAGTGCCACTGCTCGTGCATCTCTTCCAGGACGGTGTCCAGGCCGGCCTCGCGCAGTGCCTTCAGGCCGGAGCCGACGCCGAACCAGCCGGGGACGATCTGCCGGGACTGGGTCCAGCCGAACACCCACGGGATGGCGCGCAGGCCGTCGAGGCCGGCGCCGGAGTCGGGACGGCGCGAGGGCCGGGACCCCAGGTGCAGCTCGGCGAGCTGGTCGACGGGGGTGGAGGCGAAGAAGTAGGCGGGCAGGTCGGGGTCCTCGACCAGGCGGCGGTAGGCGGCGTGGGCGGCGTCGCTGACCACGTCCATGGCGGCGTCCCAGCGGGCGAGGGCCTCGCCGGACTGGCGGGGCGCGGTGTGCAGGGCGGAGGCCTGCAGGGTCGCGGCCACCGTCAGCTCCAGGTTCTCCCGGGCCAGGGACGGGATGAGGTACTTGTCGGAGATGACCTCGCCCTGCTCGGTGACCTTGATCTCGCCCTCCAGGGTGCCCCAGGGCTGGGCGAGGATGGCGTCGTGGGAGGGGCCGCCGCCGCGGCCGACGGTGCCGCCGCGGCCGTGGAAGAGGCGCAGCCGCACACCGTAGCGGTGGGCGACGTCGCGCAGCCGGCGCTGGGCGCGGTGGATCTCCCACTGCGAGGTGGTGATGCCGCCGAACTTGGAGGAGTCGGAGTAGCCGAGCATGACCTCCTGCACGTCGCCCCGGAGCGCGACCAGGCGCCGGTAGGACGGGTCGGAGAGCATCTCCTCGAGGATGGTGTCGGCGGCCCTGAGCTCGTCGGTGGTCTCCAGCAGCGGCACGATGCCGATCTCCGCCCAGCCGGCGTGCAGGTCGAGCAGGCCGGCCTCGCGCGCGAGGACGGCGGCGGCGAAGACGTCGTCGGCGCCCTGGCACATGGAGATGATGTAGGACTCGATGACCTCGGGACCGAAGACCTCCAGCGCCCGCTTGACCGTCCGGAAGACGCCGAGGGTCTTCTCCCCGGCGGCGTCGACCGGGGCCGGGGTGGGGGCGAGGGGCCTCCTGGACCGGAGTTCCTTGGCGAGCAGCTTGGTGCGGTACTCGCGGGGCATGTCGGCGTAGCGCCAGGACTCCTCGCCGAGGCGGTCGAAGAGCTGGCCCAGGGCGTGGTGGTGGGCGTCGGCGTGTTCGCGGACGTCCATGGTGGCCAGCTGGAGGCCGAAGGCGGCGAGGGTGCGGATGATGCGGTTGAGGTGGCCGTCGGCGAAGAGGCCGCCGCGGTGCTCGCGCAGCGAGGTCTGGACGAGGGTGAGGTCCGCCAGCAGCTCGCCGGTGCCGAGGTAGTCGCGGCCCGGCTCGTGCGGGGTGCCCTTGGCGAGGCGCTGCTTGGTGTTCTCCAGCTTCTGCCGGATGCAGGTGGCCTTGAGCCGGTAGGGCTCCTCGGCGTTGAGGCGCTTGTAGCGGGGGCTGATCTCGGGCAGGCGTTCGAGGTCGGCCTGGAGTGATTCCAGCAGCTCGGGGGTGGCACCGGCGTAGCGGATGGAGTTCGACAGGAGGCCGCGCAGCTCGTCGATCATCTCCAGGGCGTCGTTGATGCCGTGCTCGTGCTGGAGGATGAGGACGTCCCAGGTGACCTCGGGGGTCACGTTGGGGTTGCCGTCGCGGTCTCCGCCGATCCAGGTGCCGAAGGTGACGGGGCGGGTGGCGTCGGGGAGCGTGACGCCGACGCGCTCCAGCTCGGCGGTGAGGTCCTCCAGGACGTCGCCGACGGCGCCGGCGTGGAGTTCGTCGAGGTAGTAGATGGCGTTGCGGGCCTCGTCGGCGGGTTCGGGGCGCACGACGCGCAGCTCGTCGGTCTGCCAGACGAGGTCGATGTTCTCGGCCAGCCGGGTGTCGTGGCGCCGGCGGTCGGAGTCGAGGACCGGCTCTTCCAGGAGCGCGGCGATGCGCCGGAGCTTGTTGAGGACCGACCGGCGCGCGGCCTCGGTGGGATGGGCGGTGAAGACCGGGCGCACGTTGAGGTGCCGGACGGTCTGGCGCAGGTGCTCGGGGTCCGCGTCCTTGAGGCGGTCGGCGGTGCGGGAGAGCAGTCCGCCCTCGGCGGCGCGCCGGGCGCGCAGCTCCCGTCCGCGGTGGACCTGCTCGGTGACGTTGGCGAGGTGGAAGTACGTGGAGAAGGCGCGGACCAGCTGGGCCGCGGTCTGCAGTTCGGTGCCGCGCAGCAGCTCGGCAGCGGCGTCGCCGTCCTCGCGGGTGAGGCGGCGGACCTTTTCCACCAGGTCCAGGAGCTCGGGCCCCTCCTGCCGGACGAGAGTCTCCCCGAGAAGGTCACCCAGTCGGCGGATGTCGGCGCGCAGCTCGGCGTTGGTGGTCGCCGTGGACACGTTCTGGTCGTCGGCACTGCTCACAGGTGCGGCTCCTTGCAGTGTTGAAGCTCGTCTGGAGGGAACCCGGAGGTCGGCTCGGGCGGCGGCTGCCGCATACGGGCGGGACATCCGGGAAGAATTCACAGCGGACCGCGCTGTCCGACCGAGTCAAGGATAGGTGCCGGTCGGGACGCGCAGGCTCTCGGGCTCTTGCCGCCGGGTGATGCGCTGCCATACTTACGACGCCGTAGGTTACGCAGGCGTAGGAACGCTCCCGCGATTCCGGCCGGACGGCAACTCCCTCAACCCTCGACCCCACAGGGGACGCCCATGACCGCAAGCTCCGACGTGATCGAAGACGCCCCGAAGACGGACACCGCGCCGATGCAGTCCGCCACGCTGGGCGGCGAGCAGAAGCGCTCGATCGAACAGATCACCCTCCTGCTCTTCATCACCGTCCCGTTCCTGGCGCTGATCGCGGCGGTGCCGCTGGCCTGGGGCTGGGGGGTGAGCTGGCTGGACCTCGGTCTGCTGGTGTTCTTCTACTTCCTCGGGTGCCACGGCATCACCATCGGTTTCCACCGTCATTTCACCCACGGTTCCTTCAAGGCCAAGCGCCCGCTGAAGATCGCACTGGCCATCGCGGGCTCGATGGCGGTCGAAGGTCCGCTGGTCCGCTGGGTCGCGGACCATCGCAAGCACCACAAGTTCTCCGACGCCGAGGGCGACCCGCACTCGCCGTGGCGGTACGGGGAGACGGTTCCGGCGCTGATGAAGGGCCTGTGGTGGGCGCACGTCGGCTGGATGTTCGACGAGGAGCAGACGCCGCAGGAGAAGTACGCCCCTGACCTGATCAAGGACCCTGCGCTGCGGGCGGTGTCCCGGCAGTTCGTGCTGTGGACGGTGGTGTCGCTGGCGCTGCCCCCGCTCGTCGGAGGACTGGTGACGATGTCGTGGTGGGGCGCGTTCACGGCGTTCTTCTGGGGTTCACTCGTCCGGGTGGGGTTGCTGCACCACGTGACCTGGTCGATCAACTCGATCTGCCATGCGGTCGGCAAGCGTCCGTTCAAGTCGCGGGACCGTTCGGGGAACGTGTGGTGGCTGGCGGTGCTGTCGTGCGGCGAGTCCTGGCACAACCTGCACCACGCCGACCCGACGTCGGCGCGGCACGGGGTGGAGCGCGGACAGCTGGACTCGTCCGCGCGGTTCATCCGCTGGTTCGAGCAGCTGGGCTGGGCGTACGACGTGCGCTGGCCGTCACGCTCGCGTATCGATTCGCGCCGCAACGATGACCAGGACGGCTCCCGACGCGGGAAGGTGACGGCCGAGGCGGCATGATTGACGCCGTGGCGACCGACTCCAGCAGCACCTCCAGCAACGACAAGCCGCGGCGTACGCGTCGCACCCGGATGACCGGTGCCGAGCGCCGCCAGCAGCTGCTGGAGATCGGTCGCACCCTCTTCGCGGCCAAGGGCTTCGAGGGCACCTCGGTGGAGGAGATCGCGGCGAAGGCCGGGGTCTCCAAGCCGGTAGTGTACGAGCACTTCGGCGGCAAGGAGGGCCTGTACGCGGTGGTGGTGGACCGGGAGATGCGGCGCCTGCTGGACATGGTGACGGGCTCACTGACCGCCGGCCACCCCCGCGAACTCCTCGAACAGGCGGCCTTCGCGCTCCTGGACTACATCGAGGAGTCCACCGACGGCTTCCGCATCCTGGTCCGGGACTCGCCGATCCCGCAGTCGACGGGCTCCTTCGCCTCGCTGATCTCCGACATCGCCACGCAGGTGGAGGACATCCTCGGGAAGGAGTTCAAGTCCCGGGGTTTCGATCCGAAACTCGCCCCCCTGTACGCGCAGGCGCTGGTCGGCATGGTGGCGCTGACCGGCCAGTGGTGGCTGGACGTGCGCCGTCCGAAGAAGGCCGAGGTGGCGGCTCACCTGGTGAACCTGGCGTGGCACGGCCTGGACGGGCTGGAGCCGAAGCCGCGGCTGATAGGGCACCGCAAGAGCTGACGACGGCGGCTTCGCCGGTGCGGCGCACCGCGGGAGGCGCCTGTTCGGTGAACTCCAGCCGGTTGCCGACAGGGTCCTCGCTGTGGAAGCGGCGCCGGTCCGGGACGGCGTCGTCCCAGGTGACGGGGGCGTTGTGGGCGGCGAGCCGGGCGGCACAGGCACCGATGTCCGACACCCGCAGCCCCGGGTGGGCCTTCTTCGCCGCCCGGAAGCCCTGCTCGACGCCCAGGTGCAGCCGCACGCCGCCGGCCCGGAACCAGCAGCCGCCGCGGGCGGCGAGCGCGGCGGGTTTGGGGATCTCCGTCATGCCGAGGACGCCGACGTAGAAGGCCCGCAGCCGTTCCTCGCAGCCCGGCGGCGCCGCGAGCTGCACATGGTCGGCGGTGATCATCACGCGGCCTTCCGGGCGACGCCGAACAGCCGGCGGAACGGCAGGACGGTGCCGTAGGGGGCGCTCGGGTAGGCCCGGCGCAGCAGGTCGCGGTACTCGGCGACGAAGGCTTCGCAGGAGGCGGGGTCGTCGGCGAGGGCGGTCAGGACCGGGCGCAGGCCGGTGCCCTTGACCCAGTCGAGGACGGGATCCTCGCCGGGCAGGATGTGCGCGTACGTCGTCTGCCACACGTCCGTCTCACAACCGGTCCGGGCGAGCGTGTCGAGGTACGTGCCGGGGGCGTGCACGAAGTCCTCGTGGCGCAGCACGTCGCCGAGGCGGTCGCGCCAGCGTGGGCTGCGGCCGAGTTCGCGCATGAGGGCGTGCAGGGGGGCGTCGATGTTGTCGGGGACCTGGAAGGCGAAGGTGCCGCCGGGGGCGAGGGCGTCGATCCAGCCGGCGAACCGGTCCAGGTGCCCGTCCACCCACTGCAGGGTGGCGTTGCTGATGATCAGGTCGTACGGCTCGGCGGGGGTCCAGGTGCGGACGTCGGCGGGGGCGAAGTCGAGGCGTCCACCGCCCGGGGTGGGTCCCTCGTGCTCGGTGACGGCGCGGTCGAGCATCGCGGGCGAGTTGTCGTAGCCGGTGACGTGGGCGTCGGGCCAGCGGTCGGCGAGGGTGGCGGTGACATGGCCCGGTCCGCAGCCGAGGTCGGCGATCCGGGGCGGCTTTCCGGGGAGTTCCGGGACGCGGGCCAGGAGATCGGCGAACGGGCGGGCGCGGTGGCCGGCGTGACGCAGGTACTGCACGGGGTCCCAGGTGGCAGCAGGCATGGGTGGGCCTCCTTCGGAGACGCGGGGCGGCTCTGGTTACCAGCCTGCACGGTAGATATCTTGACGTCAAGAGACTTCACGTCGACACAACCACTACACTGATCGCCATGGAGGACGAGGTCGATCGGCTGGTCGCAGCGTGGCGCCGGGAGCGCCCGGACCTCGACGTGGAACCGCTCGAGGTACTCAGCCGGGTGAGCAGGCTGGCCCGGCACCTGGATCGGGCACGCCGTCTGGCCTTCTCCGAGCACCAGCTGGAGCCCTGGGAGTTCGACGTGCTGACCGCGCTCCGGCGCGCGGGATCGCCCTATCAGCTCTCCCCCGGCCAGTTGCTGACCCAGACACTGGTGACGTCCGGGACGATGACCAACCGCATCGACCGCCTGACCAAGAAGGGCCTGGTGGAACGGCTTCCGGATCCCAGCGACCGGCGCGGCGTGCTGGTCCGCCTCACGAACGAGGGCCGCGACCGCGCCGACCAGGCGCTGGCCGGGCTCCTCGACCAGGAACGGGCGATCCTCGCCGAGCTCTCCCGCGCGCAGCGCGGCGAGCTGGCGGCGCTGCTACGCCAGCTGACCGCCCCGTTCGACAACATCCCCGGCTAGGTCGGCGGGTCCGACCCCGGCCCGGCGGGCGAGGGCGACCGCGGCGAGCGTGGAGTGCACACCGAGCTTGCCGAGCACGTTCTGCATATGGGTGCGGACGGTGTGCGGGGACAGGTAGAGCCGTTCGGCGACGGCCTTGCGTCCCAGCCCCGCGACCATGCACCGCAACACCTCCCGCTCCCGCGGGGTGAGCGACTGGACCAGTCGCTCGCTCTCGGTGCGGTGCCTGCGGGCCGCGGTCAGTTCCCTGAGGACCCCGGTGAGCAGCGCGGGCGGCAGATGCGTCTCGTCGCGCAGCACGCCCCGGATGACGGCGAGCAGCCGCGACAGCGAACAGTCCTTGGCGACCCATCCGCAGGCTCCGGCCTGCAGGGCCAGCGCCGCCCGGCGCGGATCGTCCTTCTCGGCGAGCACGACGGTCCGTACGGCCGGCTGGGCGCTGCGCACCCCGGCGACCAGCGAGATGCCGTCGACGAGACCGTCCTCGTTGCCCTCCTGCACCGGCACCGCGGGCCGGCCCGCTGGCACGTTGCCGCCCAGGTCGGCGTCGACCAGCGCGACGTCGTAGCGGCGGCCCTCGGCAGCCGCTCGCTCCAGACAGCGCAGCGCCGCCGGGCCACTGCCGGCCGCGGACACGTCGACATCGGGCTCGGCGGCCAG
This sequence comes from Streptomyces sp. MUM 2J, assembly GCF_022414535.1. Classification (GTDB taxonomy): domain Bacteria; phylum Actinomycetota; class Actinomycetes; order Streptomycetales; family Streptomycetaceae; genus Streptomyces. The sequence goes on along the minus strand of NZ_JADWYM010000013.1, from coordinate 46,513 downwards.
GGCGGCGGCGAGCGACTCGGCGAAGATGCGGTGGTCGTCGACGACCAGGACTCGGATACGAACCACTGACTACCCCCCACTGCTCCGGGAGAACGCCGACCGGCGCGGGCACGGCGTCCGGAGGGTCGCACCTCCGGACGGCCGCCGCCGCACCGGAATCGCTACCCCCACTTCGGGCGCCGTACCCGACTGTCTCGCCCCCTGATCAGCACCGGCCCCCACCGGTGCTGCTCACAGACTAGGGCTGCCACCGTCCTGCGGAAGGCTATTTGCAGAACTGACCGCCGGACGCGTTTATGGTGTGCCGCATGTTTCGTATCGAGGCAGAAGTGAGCAAGGAGCGGCGCGATCTGCTCCACGCGCGCCTCCGGGACACGAACACGGCGGCCTCCCCGGTCCTGCGCGCCCTGCGCGGCACCGTCGGTGCACGCGAACTCCCGCTGCACGTCTGGGCCCTCGACGGCACCGACGGCCTCTCGGGCGGCCTGGTCGGTCACACCTGGGCCACGTGGCTGCACGTGACGTACCTGTGGGTGGACGAGCGGCACCGGGGGGCGGGCCTGGGCTCGCGGCTGCTGGCGGCGGCCGAGCGGCTCGCGCGCGAGGAACGCGACTGCCGGAACGTGCGCCTGGAGACCTGGGACTTCCAGGCACCGGGCTTCTACCGGAAGCAGGGTTACGAGGTGGTGGGCATGATCGAGGACTATCCGCCGGGGGTCACGGAGTACACGCTGACGAAGCGGCTGGCCTGAGCCGAGGCGGCCGGGCGCGCCGGGTCCCGCACCGGACCCGGCGCCCCCTGCCCGCCCGCTCAGCCAAGGCGGCGGGCGCCTGCCGAGGGCACCGCCTCGAAGACGCGGGGGGCGGTGGAACCGGCCGCGGTGAAGGCCTGCTCGACGGCCCTGGTGACCGCGTCGGCGTCGGCCGCCTCGGTCAGGACGATCGCCGAACCGCCGAAGCCGCCGCCGGTCATGCGCGCGCCCAGGGCGCCGGAGGCCATCGCCGTGTCGACGACCAGGTCCAGCTCGGGGCAGGAGATGCGGAAGTCGTCGCGGAGCGAGGCGTGGCCCTCGACGAGAACCGGGCCGATGGCGCGGGTCTCGCCGGACGTCAGCAGGGACACCACCCGCTCCACGCGGTGGTTCTCGGTGACGATGTGGCGGACCAGGCGGCGCACCTCCTCCTCGTCGCCGAGGCGGGCCAGTGCCTCGTCCAGGTCGCCGTACGCCACGTCACGCAGCGCGTCGACGCCCAGGAGGGCCGCCCCCTTCTCGCATCCGGCGCGGCGCTTGCCGTACTCGCCCTCGCTGTGCGCGTGCTTGACCCGCGTGTCGACGACGAGCAGGCACATGTCCTCGGCCGCCAGGTCGAAAGGGATCTGACGCTGGGAAAGGTCCCGGGTGTCGAGGAACAGGGCGTGCCCGGCCTCGCAGCAGGCGGAGGCGGTCTGGTCCATGATGCCGACGGGCGCGCCGACGTAGACGTTCTCGGCACGCTGGCACAGGCGGGCCAGTTGCCAGCCCCTCAGGCCCAGTTCGAACAGGTCGTTCAGCGCGAGCGCCACCACCACCTCCAGCGCCGCCGACGACGACAGGCCGGCGCCGGCCGGGACGGTGGAGTCGAGGTGGATGTCAGCGCCGGTCACCGGGTGCCCGGCCGTCCGCAGAGCCCACACCACGCCTGCCGGGTACGCCGTCCAGCCGCGGTCGGACTGCGGCGCCGGATCCGCCGCCCGGAACTCGGCGACGCCGCCCTCGATGTCCGCGGAGTGCAGGCGCAGTACGCCGTCCGTACGGCGGGAGACGGCCGCGACCGCGGTGTGCGGCAGCGCGAACGGCATGACGAAGCCGTCGTTGTAGTCGGTGTGCTCGCCGATCAGGTTGACCCGGCCCGGCGCCGCCCACACCCCCTCCGGCTCGGCGCCGTACAGCTGCGCGAACCGCTCGGCGACCGCCCCTGCCACAGCCTCGCTCATGTCCCCTGACCCTTCGTCATGTCCTGTCCGCCCTGCGCGCCGTTTACCTGTGCGTGCAGGTGAACTCCCAGGCGTCGGCGACGATTCCCGCCAGGTCCGCGCGCGACGGGTTCCAGCCCAGCTTCTCGCGGGCCGCGGCGGCGGAGGCCACCAGGACCGCCGGGTCGCCGCCCCGGCGCGGGGCGACCACCTCGGGGATCGGGTGGCCGGTGACCCGGCGCGCCGTGTCGATGACCTCGCGGACGGAGAAGCCGTTGCCGTTGCCGAGGTTGCAGATCAGGTGCTCGCCGGGGCGGGCGGCCCGCAGGGCCAGCAGGTGGGCCTCGGCCAGGTCGGCGACGTGGATGTAGTCGCGGACGCAGGTGCCGTCCGGGGTCGGGTAGTCGTCGCCGAAGACGGAGACGGCGTCCCGCTTGCCCTGGGCGACCTGGAGCACCAGCGGGATCAGGTGGGACTCGGGGTCGTGGCGCTCCCCGTACGCCCCGTAGGCGCCCGCCACGTTGAAGTAGCGCAGGGAGACCGCGCCCAGCCCGTGCGCCGCCGCCTCGCCGGTGATCATGTGGTCGACGGCGAGCTTGGAGGCGCCGTACGGCGAGGTGGGCGCCGTCGGGTCGGACTCGGTGATCGGGGTGCCGGCGGGCTCGCCGTAGGTGGCGGCCGTGGAGGAGAAGACGAGGGTGCGGACGCCGGCCTCGCGCATCGCGCCGAGCAGGGCCATGGTGCCGCCGACGTTGTTGTCCCAGTACTTCTCCGGCTTCACGACGGACTCGCCGACCTGGGAGAAGGCGGCGAAGTGCAGCACGGCGTCGAAGGAGGCGTCCAGCCACTTGGCGGTGTCGCGGATGTCGCCCTCGACGAACACGGCGCCCGCCGGCACGGCCTCGCGGAAGCCGGTCGACAGGTTGTCGAGGACGACGACCTCGTGGCCGGCCTCCTGCAGGTGCTGGGCCACCACGCTGCCGACGTACCCTGCTCCGCCGGTGACCAGGTACTTGCCGCTCATGAGCTCGCTGCCTCTCGAAGTCGCTGGGCCGCGTGCTCCGGCGGCACGTCGTTGATGAACACGCTCATGCCGGACTCGGAGCCCGCGAGGTACTTCAGCTTGCCGGACGTGCGGCGGATCGTGAAAAGCTCCAGGTGGAGGGCGAAGTCGTCGCGCTTGACGCCGTCGTACTCCTCCAGGGCGCCGAACGGGGCCTGGTGCCAGGCCGCGACGTACGGCGTCGGAGACTCTCCCTCGCCGAAGATCCGGTCGAAGCGCCTCAAGAGTTCCAGGTAGACCTTGGGAAACTCTGTGCGCGCCTGCTCGTCAAGGCCGAGCAGGTCGGGCACGCGCCGTCTCGGGTAGAGGTGCACCTCGTACGGCCAGTGCGCCGCGTAGGGCACGAAGGCGGCCCAGTGTTCACCCTCCAGGACGACCCGATCGGCGGCGAGTTCCCGTTCCAGGACGGCGTCGAAGAGGTTCTCCCCGCCCGTCGCCTCCTTGTGTGCGCCCAGTCGGCGCAGCATCAGCGCGGTGCGGGGGGTGGTGAAGGGGTAGGCGTAGATCTGCCCGTGCGGGTGCTGGAGGGTGACGCCGATCTCGGCCCCCCGGTTCTCGAAACAGAAGACCTGCTCGACGGAGGGCAGATGCGACAACTCCGACGTCCGGTCGGTCCAGGCCTCCAGGACCAGCCGGGCCTGCTCCTCGTCGAGGTCGGCGAAGGAGGCGGTGTGGTCGCTGGTGAAGCAGACGACCTCGCAGCGCCCGGAGTCGCCTGCCAGGGAGGGGAAGCGGTTCTCGAAGACCACGACGTCGTACGACGCGTCCGGGATCTCGCTCATTCGCTCGCCCTCGGACGGGCACAGGGGGCACTCGTCGGCCGGCGGATGGTAGGTGCGGCTCTGCCGGTGCGAGGCGACGGCCACCGCGTCGCCGAGCAGCACGTCGCGCCGGACCTCGGACGTGGTGACGGTCCGCTCCAGCGGACGGCGGTCGGCCGCGGTCCGGACCACGCCGTCGCGAAGGTCGTAGTAGATGAGCTCACGACCGTCCGCCAGCCGGGTCGAGGTCTTCTTCACGCCGGACTCCCTATGCCCGCACCCAATCATTCAACACAAACAAACATAACAAACCACAACCCACCAGCCCTCCGGGCATCACGATCCGACCAAGCGCGCCAGCGGACGCGCTCGGGAACCGGAGCCGGAGGCGTAGATTCCGGTCCGGATCAGTTCGCGCGACGAAGCGAGTCCTCATGCACGCCCCCACACACCCGGCCGCCGACCTGGCCGCGGAGCTACGGCTCTCCACGAACTGGCTCGACTACACGATCCTCGGCATCTACTTCGCCGTGGTCCTGGGCATCGGCTTCGCCGCCCGCACGTCGGTGAGGACGACGCTCGACTTCTTCCTCTCCGGACGCTCGCTGCCCGCCTGGATCACCGGCCTGGCGTTCGTCTCGGCCAACCTCGCCGCCACCGAGATCCTCGGCATGGCCGCCAACAGCGCCCAGTACGGCGCCTACACCGTCCACTGGTACTGGATCGGCGCCATCCCCGCCATGGTCTTCCTCGGCCTGGTGATGATGCCCTTCTACTACGGCAGCAAGGTCCGCTCGGTCCCCGAGTTCCTGCTGCTGCGGTTCGACAGAGGCGCACATCTGCTGAGTTCGATCCTGTTCGGCTTCGCCGCCGTCCTGATCGCGGGCGTCAACCTCTACGCCCTCGCGATCGTCGTCGAGGCGCTGCTGGGCTGGCCGCAGTGGGTGGCCATCGTCGTCGCCGGCTTCTTCGTCCTGGCGTACATCACCCTGGGCGGCTTGTCCTCGGCGATCTACAACGAGGTGCTCCAGTTCTTCGTGATCCTCGCGGCCCTGATCCCGATCGTCGTACTCGGCCTGAAGAAGGCCGGTGGCTGGAGCGGCCTGACCGACACCCTCACCGAGGCCCACGGCGCCGACTTCACCACGGCCTGGGGCGACACCGGCATCGGCAGCGCCAACCCGCTGGGCGCGAACTGGCTGACCATCGTCCTCGGCCTCGGCTTCGTGCTGTCCTTCGGCTACTGGACGACCAACTTCGCCGAGGTGCAGCGCGCCCTGTCGGCGAAGAACCTCTCCGCGGCCCGCCGCACGCCCCTGATCGCCGCGTACCCGAAGATCTTCATCGTCTTCCTGGTGATGATCCCGGGCCTGGTCGCCGCCGCCCTGGTGCCGGACATCGGCACCGCCGGCTCCGGCCTCCAGTACAACCACGCCATCCCGTACCTGATGCAGCAGCTGCTGCCCAACGGCGTGCTCGGCATCGCCGTGACCGGACTGCTCGCCGCCTTCATGGCCGGCATGGCCGCCAACGTGTCGGCGTTCAACACCGTCTTCACCAACGACATCTGGGCGCGCTACGTCGTCCGGGACCGCGCGGACGGCTACTACGTGCGGTTCGGGCGGCTGATCACCGCGATCGGCGTCCTGGCGTCGATCGGCACCGCGTTCCTGGCGTCGTCGTTCTCCAACATCATGAGCTACCTGCAGACGCTGTTCTCCTTCTTCAACGTGCCGATGTTCGTGGTGTTCGTCGTCGGCATGTTCTGGAAACGGGCGTCCGCCAAGTCCGGCTTCTGGGGGCTGCTCGCCGGCACCGCCGCGGCGATGCTCAACTACTTCTGGATCTACAAGCAGGGAATCGTCGGCATCCCCACCGACCAGGGCGCCAACTTCGTGTCGGCCATCGTCGGCTTCGCGGCCGGCGCGGTGGTGATGTTCGCGGTGTCGCTGTTCACCGCGCCCAGACCGGCCGACGAGCTCCGGGGCCTGGTCTACGGCACGCGCTCCCCCGGCACGGCCGAACCGCCCGCCGCCGGCGACGACGCCTGGTACCGCAGGCCGGCCCTCCTGGGCTGGGGCGCGCTGATCCTTGCGGCCGCCTGCTACATCCCGTTCTCGTTCTGATCGCTGGAGGATGGAGAGACAGTGACCGAACAGCCCCCGGGCCCCGAGCACCCCCCGCATCACGGCTACACCGACGAGGACGTCCAGCGGGAGGTCGTGGACCTGGAGCACAAGTCGGCCACCGCCGCCCGCATCTTCGACCTGCGGCGCATCATCGGCGGACTGTTCGTGCTCTACGGCGTCATCGTCACGCTCACCGGGCTGACCGACTCCGACGCCGCCATCGACAAGGCCCAGGGCGTCAACATCAACCTCTGGACCGGCCTGGGCATGCTGCTGCTGGGCCTGTTCTTCCTCGCCTGGCTGAAGCTGCGGCCGGCCAAGCCTCCGCCGCCGGACGTCCCGCGGGAGCAGAAGCCCGCGGACTGAGACGGGCGCACGACCCACGTCCGGCGCGGGGTCACCCGCGCCGGCGCCGGGCGCCCGCGACCTGCCTGAGGGCGCGCATCACTGCCGGGCGCCGGCGCGGCACGGAACCGCGCGGCGTGCGCCGCTCCCGCTCGCGCCGGGGCGCGCCCCAGGCTCCACTCCGTCTTCGCGCGCCCACGGTGCACGCCCCGCACGCCCACCCCGCCACGGACGCCCGGTCGTGCGCCTCGCGCCCGCACCTGCTCCCCGCGCCGGGTGACCTCCTACGCCGGCCCCGCCCCGCGCGCCGGTCCGGCACGGTCCAGGAGCCCCGTACGCGCTGCGAGCGCTGCCGCCTCCAGGCGCGACCCCACGCCCAGTTTCATCAGCACCCGCTGCACATGCGTCCGCGCGGTGGACGGCGCGATGCCCATCCCCGCCGCGATCAGCCGGGTGTCCTCCCCGTCGGCCACCCGCACCAGCACCTCGACCTCTCTCGGCGTCAGCATCTGCAGGAGCCGCTGCCCCTCGTCATCGGGCTGGGCGGCGGGATTCAGCAGTTCGCCGAAGGCCCCCTGCAACAGCTGCGGCGCCACCGCGGCCTCCCCTGCCCTCGCCTTCATGATCGCCCGCTCCACGCCCTCTATGCGTTCGTCGTGCCGCACATAGCCCGAGGCGCCGGCGGCGAACGCCGCCGCGATGCCGCGCGGGCTGGGCACCGGGCCCAGCACCAGCACCGCCACCTGCGGACGCTCCCGCTTGATCTTCACAACGGGATCGAAGATCCCGGGCTCGGCCGGCGCCGCCGTACCCAGCAGACACACCTCCGGTGCTCGGGCGATCACCAGTTCCGCCGCCCCGGCGGCGGGCGCCGCCGCCGCGAGCACCCGGTGCCCCCGCAGCTTCAGCGCCGAGGCCAGCGCCTCGGCGAGAAGTCGGTGGTCGTCGACCACCATCAGCCGCACTCCCACAGAGAACCCCCCAGTCCCCCTCCATTTGGATGCCCACTATGGATGTCCACGGGCCACATGGACAGAGCGCCCCCCGGCGTCTCCGTCGTTCATGCTCCCGGAAGCTACACGCTGGTGAGGCATCGCGCTGCCCCTACGCGGCAGAAGTGCCCCGGATCGCCGACATTCCCCACATTCGAGGGTGATGCGCGCTAAGTGAAAGGCCTGGCCCCCGAACAGGAACGTTCCGGAGCGGTGAGGCTCATTCCTGGCCGCATCCTGGGATGCGCGGTCGACCCGTGGTCGCGACCGGACCGTTCCCGGACGGCGACGTCTGCCACCAGGGACCCACGGCACACGGGCCCCGTCCCTCTCCCGTTCCCGAGGGAAGACGGGGCGCCCGTGATGCCGTCGTCACGCGCCTTCACGCCCCCTTCACGCGCCCTGCGCCGTCCCTCTGCGAAAGGCGCGTGGCCCGGCGCGCGGGGCAGCGCGCGTCCCTACGCGTCCTCGGCGAGTTCCAGCCAGCGCGTCTCCAGTTCCTCGCGCTGCCCGGCGAGTTCGCGCAACTCGGCGTCGAGTTCGGCGACCTTCGCGAAGTCGGTGGCGTGCTCGGCGATCTGCGCGTGCAGTCGCGTCTCCTTCTCGGAGACCTTGTCGAGCTGCCGCTCGATCTTCTGGAGCTCCTTCTTGGCGGCCCGCTGGCCGGCGGAGGTCTTCTCGGCCACCGGCTTCTGCACGGCGGGCGCGGCGGACGCCGCAGCGGTCTCCTCCATCCGCTGACGCCGTTCCAGGTACTCGTCGATGCCGCGCGGCAGCATCCGCAGGGCGCCGTCGCCGAGGAGGGCGAACACGCGGTCGGTGGTGCGCTCGACGAAGAACCGGTCGTGGGAGATGACGATCATCGAGCCGGGCCAGCCGTCGAGGACGTCCTCCAACTGCGTCAGCGTCTCGATGTCCAGGTCGTTGGTGGGTTCGTCGAGGAAGAGGACGTTGGGCTCGCCCATGAGCAGGCGCAGCAGCTGGAGCCTGCGGCGCTCACCGCCGGACAGGTCACCGACCGGCGTCCACTGCTTCTCCTTGCCGAAGCCGAACGTCTCGCACAGCTGACCGGCGGTCATCTCGCGGCCCTTGCCGAGGTCGACGCGCTCGCGCACCTGCTGCACGGCCTCCAGCACCCGCCAGGCGGGGTCGAGTTCGGCGACCTCCTGTGAGAGGTAGGCCAGCTTGACCGTCCTGCCGACGGTGACGCGCCCGCCGGCCGGCTGGGTCTCGCCCTCCGAGCGGGCCGCCTCGGCCATCGCCCGCAGCAGGGAGGTCTTGCCGGCGCCGTTGACGCCGACGAGGCCGATGCGGTCGCCGGGCCCGAGTTGCCAGGTGACGTGCTTGAGCAGCACCTTGGGGCCGGCCTGGACGGTCACGTCCTCCAGGTCGAACACCGTCTTGCCGAGTCGCGAGGAGGCGAACTTCATCAGCTCGCTGCTGTCCCGGGGCGGCGGCACGTCCCTGATCAGTTCGTTGGCGGCCTCCACCCGGAAGCGCGGCTTGGACGTGCGCGCGGGTGCGCCGCGCCGCAGCCAGGCCAGCTCCTTGCGGACCAGGTTCTGCCGTTTGGCCTCCTCCGTCGCCGCGATCCGCTCGCGCTCGGCCCGGGCGAAGACGTAGTCGGAGTAGCCGCCCTCGTACTCGTGCACATCGCCGCGCTGCACGTCCCACATGCGCGTGCAGACCTGGTCCAGGAACCAGCGGTCGTGCGTGACGCAGACGAGGGCCGAACGGCGTTCCTGCAGATGCCGGGCGAGCCAGGCGATGCCCTCGACGTCGAGGTGGTTGGTCGGCTCGTCCAGGACGATCAGGTCCTGCTCCTCGATGAGGAGCTTCGCCAGCGCGATGCGGCGCCGCTCGCCACCGGAGAGCGGGCCGATGACCGTGTCCAGCCCCTTGGGGAAACCCGGCAGGTCCAGCCCGCCGAACAGGCCGGTCAGCACGTCCCGGATCCGGGCGTTGCCCGCCCACTCGTGGTCGGCCATGTCGCGGATGACCTCGTGGCGGACGGTGGCCTCCGGGTCGAGCGAGTCGTGCTGGGTCAGCACGGCCATGCGCAGCCCGCCGGAGTGCGTGACGCGCCCCGAGTCGGCCTCCTCCAGCTTGGCGAGCATCCGGATCAGGGTGGTCTTGCCGTCGCCGTTGCGGCCCACGACACCGATCCGGTCCCCTTCGGACACGCCGAGCGACACACCGTCCAGCAGGGCACGGGTGCCGTACACCTTGCTGACGTTCTCGACATTGACCAGGTTGACGGCCATTTCACTCCTGCGCAGGGGGTTCGGTCAGCCTTCAAGCCTAGGGCCTGCGGCGGGCGGGCCGACGCGCGAGGGTGCGGTCACCGTGTGTGACGAGGCGGTCGGTCCGGCCGTCGCGAGCCGCTGCCCTCAGATCACCCTCGCGCCAGGCACCGGTCCCGCCGCCACCCGTACGGACCGGCACGTCCCGGACGCGTGCAGGGCCCGGGCCACCTCCTCCGCCGCCTCGGCGTCGCGCACGAGGTGGGCCGTCGTCGGGCCGGAGCCGGAGACCAGCGCGGCCAGCGCACCCGCGGCACGCCCCGCCGCGAGGGTGTCCGCCAGCTCGGGGAACAGGGACAGCGCGGCGGGCTGGAGGTCGTTGGTGAGGGCTTCGGCGAGCGCGTCCGGGTCGCCCTTGGCGAGCGCGTCGAGGACGTCCCGGGAGGCGACGGGCACGGGCACGTGCCCGTCCTGCGCCAGCCGGTCGAACTCGCGGAACACGGCCGGGGTGGACAGCCCGCGCGTGGCCATCGCGAACACCCAGTGGAAGGTGCCGCCGGTCTCCGCCTCCGTCAGCCTCTCCCCCCGCCCGGTACCGAGCGCGGCCCCGCCGACCAGGCTGAACGGCACGTCGCTGCCCAGCTCGGCGCAGATCTCCAGCAGTTCCTCCCGCGGGGCCCCGGTGCCCCACAGGGCGTCGCAGGCCACCAGCGCGGCGGCGCCGTCCGCGCTGCCACCCGCCATACCTCCGGCGACGGGGATGTCCTTGGCGATGTGCAGGTGCACGCGGGGCTCGCGGCCGTACCGGGCGGCGAGCGCCTCGGCCGCCCGCACCGCCAGATTCGTGCGGTCCAGCGGCACCTGCGCGGCGTCGGGGCCGGTGCAGGTGACGCGCAGGTCACCGGCGGGAGTGGCGGTGACCTCGTCGTACAGGCCGACGGCGAGGAAGACGTTGGCCAGGTCGTGGAAGCCGTCGGGGCGGGCTGCGCCCACGGCGAGCTGGACGTTGACCTTGGCCGGGACGCGGACGGTGACGCTCACTGCTGAACGGGCTCCTTGTGCTCGGCGATCCGCGCGAACTCCTCGACGGTGAGCGCCTCCCCGCGCGCCTGCGGCGACACGCCGGCCGCGACGAGCGCCGCCTCGGCCGCGGCGGCGGACCCGGCCCATCCGGCGAGCGCGGCGCGCAGCGTCTTGCGCCGCTGGGCGAACGCGGCGTCGACGACGGCGAACACCTCGCCCTTGGTGGCGGTGGTCCTCAGCGGCTCGGTGCGCCGGACCAGGGAGACCAGGCCGCTGTCGACGTTGGGCGCGGGCCAGAACACGTTCCGTCCGATGGCACCGGCCCGCTTGACCTCGGCGTACCAGTTGGCCTTCACGGACGGCACCCCGTACACCTTCGAACCGGGTCCCGCGGCCAGCCGGTCGGCGACCTCCGCCTGCACCATGACGAGGGTGCGTTCGATGCTCGGGAAGGTGTCGAGCATGTGCAGCAGGACCGGCACGGCCACGTTGTAGGGCAGGTTCGCCACCAGCGCGGTGGGCGGCGGGCCGGGCAGTGCGCCGACATGCATGGCGTCGGAGTGCACGAGCGCGAACCGGTCGGCCCGCTCCGGCATCCGCGCGGCGACCGTGGCGGGCAGCGCGGCGGCCAGGACGTCGTCGATCTCCACGGCCGTGACCCGCTCGGCCACCTCCAGCAGTGCGAGCGTGAGGGAGCCGAGTCCCGGGCCGACCTCGACGACCACGTCGTCGGGGCGGACCTCCGCGGTGCGGACGATACGGCGGACCGTGTTCGCGTCGATCACGAAGTTCTGTCCGCGCTGTTTGGTGGGGCGGACGCCGAGGGCCGCCGCGAGTTCGCGGATGTCGGCGGGGCCCAGAAGGGCGTCGGGGGCGGGGCTCGTGCTCACGGGACAAGAGTACGGGGGCCCTCCGACACCGCCGGACGCCGAGGCGGGGCGGGGGCCGGGTGCGGTGGGGCGACCGGGGAGGACGGGGCCCGGATGATCGGGAACCGGGGTGGTGGGCGGCCGGGATGCCGAAGGGGGCGGACGAGCCGTCAGGGGGGAGGGCGAGCGGTGAGGGGGTGCGGTGGGGGTGTCGGCGCTGCGGCGAGTGGGTTCCGGGGCGCGTCGGGAACCCCGGGGGCGCTCAGCCGTGCAGGCGCGCCCCGCAGTGGGGCCAGGGGCTCGCGCCCCGGCGCATGTAGAGCTTCTTCGCGCGGTACGTCTGCTCGCTCGCCGGCGCGTCCTGGGGCCGCCCGCGCCCGCCGAGACTCTGCCAGGTCCGCGTGTCGAACTGGTAGAGGCCGCCGTACGTGCCCGAGGAGTCGACCGCGTCCGGCCGGCCGCCGGACTCGCACGCCGCGAGCCCCGGCCAGTTGAGGCCGTCGGCGCCATGCACGGACGCCGGCAGCGGCTTCGTCCCCACCTTCACGACCTGTGTGCGCGGCTCCCGCACCACCTCGGTACCGGTGCGCCGCGGCTTCTGCTTCACCCCGTTGACGGTCCGCAGGGAGTACGTCACGCGCCGCAGTCCCGGCCGGCCGGCCCGGCCGACGGCCTCCGTGCCCTTGAACAGCGTGGGATCGGCGATGCGCCGCACCTCGAACGGGATCGGCTCCTCACGCACCTCCTTCGCCCCGGTGATCCGCAGCACGGTGATCGTCTGGCCGTCCCGGGGGAAGCTGCCGGGTGGGACAGAGGTGGCATCCTGCCCCCGCAGGGTGACGCCGGCCTCCTCGACCGCCTCGCGCACCGTGGCGGCGTTGGTGCGGAGGGTGCGTGCGCGGCCGTCGGCCATGACCGTGACGGAGCGCTCGGTGCGCACGTCCAGCGCGAGCCCCTCGCGCCCGATGCGCCGGGAGCGCGAGACGGAGAGATACGCGCCCTCCGCACGCACCCCCATCTGCTTGAGCGCCCCCTCCACGGTGTGCGCCGTCGTCCACACCTCGCGCTGGTGGCCGTCGATGGTGAGCCGTACGGGGCGGCCGTAGTGGACGACGATCTCGTCCCCACTGCGGAGTTCGGCGCGCGGGGCGGGCGCGACCACGTCGTGCGCTCCCACCGTCAGTCCCTCCTCCGCGAGCAGTTCGGTGACGTCGTCCGCGAAGGTGTGCAGAGTGCGCGGTGCGCCGCCGTCGACGCTCAGCTCGATCGCCTTGTCCTTGGCGACGAAGGTGGTGGCGCCGCCGGCGAGGAAGGCGACGACCAGCGCCTGGGGCAGCAGACGGCGCACGGTACTGTCCGGACGCTCGGCATGTCGGGTCCGGCGCCGGCGCGCGGCACGCCGATTCGCTCCGGCGCTCGCAACGGGCGCGGGCGCCCTGCCCTCCTCGGGCTCCTCCACGCCCGCCGGTCCGTCCGGTGCGGGGGCGGGGCGGACGCTCCCCGCCTGGCGCGGCAGCGACCTGCCGGACGCCTCGCGGGCCACGCGCGCCGCCGGTTCAGCGCGACCCCCGCGCTGCTCGTACGCGGGCCGGTAGGTGTCCTCGTGCTCCCCCGCCCGGCCCGAGGCGCCGTACGACTCGCCGTACCCGAGCGTCTCCGCGGTGTGCGGGTCGAAGGGGTGGGCGAGGGGGGTCTGCGGATCGAGGGGGGCGTATGTCCGCGTGTACGCCTGTCCGCCGTACGCCGACTCGTTGTGCTGCGAGTTGCTCACGCCGACACGCTCCAGGGGTCCGGTGATCCGGAGGGTCCACGGGGATCCGGATCGGGCCCACAGAACCTAGCGGAGCGACGGTTACTCTCCAAAGCGGCACGACTACGGAAGGTCGCCGCCGGGAGGCGGGGCGGCGTGTGGACCGCCGGGCGGGCGGCGGGAGCCGGCTCTCAGTAGCCGAAGGCGCGGGCGGTGTTGGCGGCGAGGGCCTCGGCCAGAGCGTCCTCACCGATGCCGCGGACGGCGGCCATGGCGCGCACCGTGACCGGGACGAGGTACGGGGCGTTGGGCCGCCCCCGGTAGGGCGCCGGTGTCAGGAACGGCGCGTCGGTCTCCACGAGGACCAGCTCCCGCGGCGCCACCGCGAGCGCGTCGCGCAGGTGCTGCGCGTTCTTGAAGGTGACGTTGCCGGCGAAGGACATGTAGTAGCCGGCGCGGGCACAGACCTCGGCCATGTCCGCATCGCCCGAGTAGCAGTGGAACACCGTGCGGTCGGGCGCGCCCTCCTCCTTGAGGATGCGCAGGACGTCGGTGTGGGCCTCGCGGTCGTGGATGACCAGGGCCTTGCCATGCCGCTTGGCGATCTCGATGTGGGCGCGGAAGGACCGTTCCTGCGCGGCCTTGCCCTCCTCGCCGGTGCGGAAGTAGTCCAGCCCGGTCTCGCCGACGCCCTTGACCTGGGGCAGTGCGGCCAGGCGGTCGATCTCGGCGAACGCCTCGTCGAGCGCCGCGTCGCCGCCCGGCTCCCGGGCGCCCTGCCGCGACCAGCCGTCGGGGTCGCCGTGGACGATGCGGGGGGCCTCGTTGGGATGCAGGGCGACGGCCGCGTGGACGGCGTCGTGCTGCGCGGCCGTCCGTGCGGCCCACTGCGAGCCCCGGACGTCGCAGCCGACCTGGACGACGGTCGTCACGCCCACGGACGCGGCCTTGGCCAATGCCTCCTCCACCGTGCCGGACTGCATGTCGAGGTGGGTGTGGGAGTCGGCGACCGGCACCCGGAGGGGTTCCGGCAGGGGCGGGGCTTCGGCGTGGGAAGGCATGCCCCCGATCCTACGGAAGGGGCATGCCCGGCCGGGGCGGCGAGCCCTCAGCCCGCCTTGCGCTGGAAGACGTGCAGGAGATCGGAGAGGTGCCAGTGGTGGCCCTCCGCCGACTGCGACTCCGCCACGGGCAGCTCCGAGGCCGCGACGGGCGCCTCGACCGGCCCGGCCTGGGGCGCCGGCCTGCGCAGGTGTCCCTGTGCGCCGCGCACCGACGCCACTCGCCCGGCCCGCATGATGCGCACGACGTGGTTGTCGCAGTTCTGGCAGAGCGGCCGCCGGAGCGGCGACGGCACGATCCGGTCGTCCGCGACGTAGATCACGTACTGGTGGCCCTCGGCGTCCGTGTGGTGCTCTATCGCGTACGACTGCTCCCAGCCGTGCCCGCAGCGCATGCAGGCGAAGGAATACGACTCGTGGACGACGGCGGTGGCACCGGCCCTCAGGCCGGTCTGTCCTGCGCTCTCACTCATGCCAGCTCCTGTTTGTCCGCTGGGACGAGGGACACATGCGTCCCGTCATCCAGTGGATGCCTCGGACCGGCGTGAATGCACGCGGTCTGTCGAGTGTTGGAGCCGATTTGGGCATTCCTTGCCAAAAGGGTGCCGGCGGCCGGAACCGCTTTGCCTTTTCCGGCCGCTTTTTGCTCACCGATGGGGCGCCCGCTCAGCCGAGATGCGTCCTGCTCAGAGGCGGTTCCGCGCTCCTGGCGGCGCCTGCGCTGCGGCGTGCACCCCTCGGCGCGATCTCTGCGCCGCACGCCCGGCGCCCACACCCCCGCCGCACGCCCCCCAGCCCGGGCGTACGGCTCCCGCCCTCACGCCCCGCTGGTCCGCCCCGCGTTCACGCCCCCGCCTGCTTCGCCGCCACCACCGCGTCGAACACCTCCCGCTTCGGTACGCCCGCCTCCACGGCCACGGCCGCGATGGCCTCCTTGCGGCGCTCGCCCGCCTCCTCGCGCACCCTCACGCGCCGCACGAGCTCCTCGGCGCCGATCTCCTCCGGGCCGTGCGCCGGCGCACCCTCCACCACGACGGTGATCTCCCCGCGCACGCCCGCCGCAGCCCACACGGCCAGCTCGTCCAGCGGGCCGCGGCGCACCTCCTCGTAGGTCTTGGTGAGCTCCCGGCACACGGCGGCGCGCCGCTCGCCGCCGAAGACCGCGGCCATCGCGGCGAGTGTGTCGTCGAGGCGGTGCGGTGCCTCGAAGTAGACGAGGGTGCGGCGCTCCTTGGCGACCTCCCTGAGCCGGGACAGCCGCTCACCCGCCTTGCGCGGCAGGAACCCCTCGAAGCAGAACCGGTCGACGGGCAGTCCGGACAGGGCGAGCGCGGTGAGCACGGCGGACGGTCCGGGCACGGCCGTGACGCGGACGTCCTTCCCGACCGCCGCGGCCACGAGCCGGTAGCCGGGGTCGGACACCGACGGCATTCCGGCGTCGGTGACGAGCAGCACACGCGCGCCGCCGAGGAGTTCCTCGACCAGTTCCGGGGTGCGGGCGGACTCGTTGCCCTCGAAGTACGACACCACGCGCCCCCGGGGCGTCACGCCCAGCGCCTGGGTCAGCCGCCGCAGCCGCCGCGTGTCCTCGGCGGCGATCACGTCCGCGCCGGCCAGTTCCTCGGAGAGCCGGGGCGGTGCGTCCTGGACGTCGCCGATGGGGGTGCCCGCCAAAACAAGGGTTCCAGTCACCCCCCCATCCTCCCAGGGCCGTCCCAAACCAGCCGCATCCGGACCCTTACCGCCGGGGCACGGGACTCCCACAGACGGGTTCCCTACGATGGCGCGGTGACCAGTACCGCGTCCTCCATGGACACCCGGCAGGGCCAGGCACCCCACGACGCGCAGCCGACGTGGCAGCGGCGGCTGCGTCGTTTCGGCTATTCCGCACAGCCCGTCGGCGATGTGCGCGCCCGGCTCGTCCCGCCGTACGCCGCGCCCGGCGCACGGCTGTGGCAGGTGCTGAGCATCCCGCCGGGGATCGCCGGCCGTGTCGCACGCTGGTCCGGCTGGGGTGGCCCACTGCTGGTGACGCTCCTGGCGGGCGTGCTGCGGTTCTGGAACCTGGGCAGCCCGCACGCGGTGATATTCGACGAGACGTACTACGCCAAGGACGCCTGGGCCATCGTCCACCACGGCTTCGAGGTCAACTGGGACAAGGACGTCAACAAGCTCATCCTCGACTCGGGGGGCCACGTCACGCTGCCGTCGGACGCGGCGTACGTGGTGCATCCGCCGGTCGGCAAGTACGTCATCGGACTGGGCGAGCTGATGTTCGGGTTCAACCCGTTCGGCTGGCGGTTCATGACCGCGCTGCTCGGCACGCTGTCCGTGCTGCTGCTGTGCCGCATCGGGCGCCGCCTGTTCCGCTCCACCTTCCTCGGCTGCATGGCCGGGGCGCTGATGGCGGTCGACGGCCTGCACTTCGTGATGAGCCGCACCTCCTTGCTCGACGGGGTGCTGATGTTCTTCGTGCTGGCCGCGTTCGGCTGCCTGCTGGTGGACCGGGACCGGGCGCGAGAACGGCTGGCCGCCGCGCTGCCCGTGGACGAGGACGGCAGGGTGCGCCCGGACGCGCAGGTGGCCGACACGGTGTTCCTGGGCTGGCGGCCGTGGCGCTGGGCGGCGGGCCTGATGCTGGGCCTGGCCATCGGCACCAAGTGGAACGGCCTGTACATCCTCGCGGCGTTCGCCGTGATGGCGGTGGTGTGGGACGTGGGTGCCCGCAAGGTCGCCGGCGCCCGCCATCCGTACACGGCCGTCGCCCGGCACGACCTGGGCATCGCGTTCGTGGCCACGGTGCCCGTCGCGATCGTCACCTACATCACGTCCTGGATCGGCTGGATCCTGTCCCCGACCGACGGCAGCGGCGGGTACTACCGGAACTGGGCCGTCACCGACGGCAGGCACAGCGGCTGGTCGTGGCTGTTCCCGGACTGGTGGCGCAGCCTGTGGCACTACGAGCACGAGGTGTACGAGTTCCACGTCAACCTGCACTCCCCGCACACGTACCAGTCGAACCCGTGGAGCTGGATCGTGCTGGGCCGGCCGGTGTCGTACTTCTACGAGTCGCCCGCGCCCGGCAAGGACGGCTGCCCGGTGGACGCCGGCGAGAAGTGCGCGCGAGAGGTCCTCGCCATCGGCACGCCGCTGCTGTGGTGGGCGGCGTGCTTCGCGCTCCTGTACGTGCTGTGGCGCTGGGCCTTCCGCCGCGACTGGCGGGCGGGCGCGATCGCCTGCGGCGTGGCGGCCGGATACCTTCCCTGGTTCCTCTACCAGGACCGGACGATCTTCCTCTTCTACGCGGTGGTCTTCGTGCCGTTCCTGTGCCTGGCGGTGGCGATGATGATCGGCGCGATCGTCGGCCCACCGGGGACGAGCGACACACGACGCGTGGCGGGCGCGGCGGGCGCAGGCATGCTGGTGCTGCTGATCGCCTGGAACTTCGTCTACTTCTGGCCCCTGTACACCGGCACCGCGATCCCCATCGACCAGTGGCGGTCCCGCATGTGGCTGGACACCTGGGTCTAGCTGGACAGGCACCCCGCGAGGGCGCGGCAGGCTGCCGCGCCCTCGCGTCGGTGTTGGTCGTTACCGACCTCGCCGGGACGTGCGACTGCACCGGTGCCCAAGGCCATCGCACCCACCACACCGCCCGGACGGTTCCTCGACACGTACACGACGAGGTTCATCACCAACAGATCCCGGGGGGCGATGCGGCGCACGACCATGCTGCTCACAGCCGTTCTGCTGGCCAGTCCTACTGCCTGCGGAAGCAGGGATCACGCCCGCTGCGCCGCCGCGGATCCGAGGTCCGTACCGCCTGCCCGCAGGGATGACCGCTACCTCAGATCGGTCACCGGCCTGTCGTACACCGTTGGCAAGCCGACCGATCAGGAGCTTCCTGAGCGGGCAGACGGGCTCGTTCATGTTCGCGTGCGCCGGGGGGGGCTTCACTGCGCTGTCAGCCCAACGCTCCACCACTTGAACGAGGTTGGAAAAGCTCATGGGCCCGAACGCCGTGATCTCCATCCGGAATACCAGAGCGGCACGTCATCGCGTCCGTGCTGCCGGACGCCGGACGCCGGACGCCGGACGCCGGTGAGAGCATCCGGGCCCTGAGTTCCCACCTCGGTCACGCCGACCCGGGATTCACCCTCCGGACCCACACGCACCTCATGCCGAACCCCCTCGACCGGTTCCGGTCGCGGATGTGGCTCGACACCTGGGTCTGACCCGCTTTGGGGCGTTGTCCTGATCTCCATTCGGACACCATGGGGCAACCTTCCTCACAGGTCCCCCGCCCGCCACCTACAGTGCGAAGGGACCGGCCGGCGGGGGACCGCGGCCCACGGGGGAGACGACCGACGGGGAAAACGGGGAGGAAGCGCGTCATGCGCAAGGGAGCGAAGGCCGCGATAGTCGGCACGGTGTTCACCGCGATGGTGGGCGGTGCCGGGTACGGGGCGTACAACTTCGTGTCCGCGCTCAACGAAGGCGGCAGCGGGGCGAGCGGCCCCGCGCCGGTGAGGACCGGGCCGCCGAGCGCCGACGAGGTGAAGGAGACCACGAAGGCCTTCTTCACGGCATGGGAGAAGGGGCAGGCGGCCAGGGCGGCGTCGTACACGGACAACGCTGCCATGGCGGAGCCACTGCTGACGTCGTACGGCGGCAGCGCCCACATCAAGGATGTGACGATCACACCGGGGGCGGTGAACGGCTCCACGGTGCCGTTCACCGTGAAGGCGACGGTGTCGTACGAGGGGAAGTCCAAGCCGCTCGCCTACTCCAGCAGCCTGCACGTCGTCCGCGGGGTCACCACCGGGCGGCCGCTGGTGGACTGGCGGCCGTCCGTGGTGCACCCGGACCTGAAGAGCATGGGCGACACACTGGTGACCGGCGCCTCGGCCGCGCCGCCGATCAGGGCCGTGGACCGCGACGGCACGGTGCTGACGAAGGACAAGTACCCCTCGCTCGGCTCGGTCCTGGACCAGTTGCGTGCGAAGTACGGCGACTCCGCCGGCGGGACGCCCGGCGTCGAGCTGACGATCCGCCACTCGGACCCGGACGCCGCCGACACCACGGTGCTCACCCTCGCCGAGGGCAGGGCCGGCGAGCTGCGCACGACGCTGAGCGCGTCCGTGCAGGCGGCGGCCGAGCGGGCGGTGCAGAAGTACCCCCAGTCGTCGGTGGTGGCCGTCAAGGCGAGCACCGGTGAGGTGCTGGCGGTCGCCAACCATCGCGAGGACGGCTTCAACGCCGCGTTCTCGGGGACGGTGGCCCCCGGCTCCACCATGAAGATCATCAGTGCGGCCACGCTCATCGACAAGGGGCTGACCAGTGCGAACGGGCCCGCACCCTGCACCGAGAACGCTCTGTGGGAGGGGCAGACCTTCCGCAACTACCGGGAGATGACGGACGAGGGCGCGACACTGTCGCAGAGCTTCGCCCGCTCCTGCAACACGGCCTTCATCAAGTACGTGGACGACCTGGACGACGACTCGCTCACCCGGGAGGCCACCGACCGCTTCGGCCTCGGCCGCAACAACTGGCAGACCGGGATCGCCTCCTTCGACGGCAAGGTCCCGGCCGTCAGCGGCCCCGACAAGGCCGCCGCTCTGATCGGCCAGGGACAGGTGCAGATGAGCCCGCTCAACATGGCGTCGGTGACGGCGACCGCGATGACGGGCGCGTTCCACCAGCCCGTGATCGTGCCGCAGAGCCTCGACGGCCGGGAGCTGGCGCAGGCGCGCGGACTGTCGTCGAACACCGCGCAGCAGCTGCGCGGCATGATGCACCGCACCGCGACCAGCGGCACCGCGGCCGGCGCCATGTCCGGACTGGGCGGGAGGATCGGCGCGAAGACCGGTTCGGCCGAGGTCGACGGAGCGGCGCGGACCGACAGCTGGTTCACCGGCTACCGCGACGGCGTCGCCGCCGCGGCCATGGTCCAGCACGGTGGCCACGGCAGCGATGCGGCCGGTCCGGTCGTCGCGGCCGTGCTGCGGGCCGCAGGCTGACGTCCCCCCGAGGACGGGACCTAGGCTGGTCGCCGTCGTTGGGGTGCGTGAGAACGACAAGGGCGCGAGGGCGCGGGGGCACGGAGCCCTGGGGATTGCGAAGGAACGGTGGCAGTGGGCAAGAGAAGACGCGTCGACCAGCGACGCAGAACCAAGCCGGCCGTGGTGGGCGGCGTGCTCGCGGTGGTGGTCGGCGGCGCCGGCGCGTACGCGCTGTACGGCGGCGGTGCCGCGGCCGACGACCGTACGCCCACCGCCGCTGCCGGCCATGCGAAGGCCGTGGGAACCGGCCCGCTGTCCGCGGCGGAGGTCACCTCGGCCGCGCAGACGTTCCTGACCGCCTGGCAGCAGGGCCGTCTTCCGCAGGCGGCGTCCGCGACCGACGATCCGCAGGCCGCCACCGCCCTGCTGACGGGGTTCGTCAAGGACGCCCACATCGAGAAGGCGACGTTCACCGCGGGCACGCCCACGGGCGGCAAGGTGCCGTTCTCGGTCAAGGGCACGGTGAGCTACGGCGGCGTCACCAAGCCGCTCTCCTACACCAGCGCGCTGACCGTCGTCCGGCGCACCGGTGACGGCGAGCCGGTCGTCGACTGGCACGCCGCCGTGGTCCACCCGGATCTGCGGGACGGCGACACCCTCGTCACCGGCGAGTCCGGCACCCCGCCGGTGAAGGCGCTGGACCGCCACGGCGGCGAGATCACGGCCGCCGAGTACCCGTCCCTGGGCACCGTCCTGGACGGGCTGCGCGAGAAGTACGGCGAGAAGGCCGGCGGCACGGCCGGTGTCGAACTGCGGGTGGTCCGGGGCAAGGACGCGAAGGCGAGGAAGCTCTCCGACAAGACGCTCCTGGAGCTGAGCAAGGGCACGCCGGGCACGGTGCGGACCACGCTGAGCCCGGTCTACCAGGCGGCCGCAGAGCAGCAGGTCGCGAAGTGGTCGAAGGCGTCGGTGGTGATGGTCCGCCCGTCGACGGGGGAGATCCTCGCGGTGGCGAACAGCGGCCACGGTTTCAACGTCGGGTTCCAGGGGATGCTCGCGCCCGGCTCCACCATGAAGATCATCACGTCGTCGATGCTGATCGAGAAGGGTCTGGGGTCGGCCGACAAGCAGCACCCGTGCCCGAAGACGTTCACCTACGGCGGCTGGAAGTTCCACAACGACGACAACTTCGAGATCAAGGGCGGCACCCTCAAGGCGAGCTTCGCGCGTTCCTGCAACACCGCCTTCATCAGCCAGGCCCCGAAGCTCGGCAACAGCGACCTGACCCGGCAGGCGCAGCAGGTGTTCGGCCTGTCGATGGACAACTGGGCGATCGGCGTGCCGTCGTTCGACGGCTCGGTGCCGGTGCAGTCGGCGGCACCGATGGCGGCCTCGCTGATCGGGCAGGGCGGGGTCCGGATGAACCCGCTGAACATGGCGTCGGTGGCGGCGACAGTGAAGTCCGGCCACTTCCACCAGCCCTACCTCGTCTCCCCCGACGTCGACCACCGCACGCTGGCCACCGCCTCGCGCTCGCTGTCGGCCTCCACGGTGGCGCAGCTGCGCGAGATGATGCGGTTCACGGCGTCCTACGGCACGGCCGCCCAGGCCATGCGCGGACTCGGCCCGGACTCCGGTGCGAAGACGGGCTCCGCGGAGGTCGGCGGGCAGGAGAAGCCCGACGGGTGGTTCACGGCCTACCGGGGCGATCTCGCCGCAGCCGGCGTGGTGCAGGCGGGCGGGCACGGCGGCGACACAGCAGGACCGATCGTGGCGTCACTGCTCCGGATGGGCGGTTGAGCGGGCCCGGCGGGACGACGGCCGGTGCGCGGGCCGGGCGAAGGGGCGAGAGCCCGGAGGGCCGGGAGGCCCGACACGGAGGGGCCCGGTAGCGGGGGCCGGGAAGCGGACGGCCGGCCGGGCGGGCGCTGCCGTGGGTGCGTGGTCGATGGGCACCCTAGGCGGCCAGATAGGTCCGGCGCAGGAAGCCCAGGAGCGCCTTCGACTCGAACTGGACGACGGACACGCCCTGCGAAGAGTGGAACTCGACGACGGCCTGGACGCGGCCGCAGGGCCACACCCGGACGGAGCCGGTACCGACCGGGGCGCGCAGCCCCTGCTCCAGGAGGGTGCGGGCGACGGTCCATTCATGGGTGCCGGGGAGACCGAACCGGATGGAGCGGGGATCGTCGGGGTCGTATTTGAGAACCACCGGTACGGCCGGCGATTCCTCCTCGAAGTCGTCCGTGACGATGTGGGCTCGCGCGTACTGCTCGACTACAGACATCGTCCGGCCCCTTACCCTGAGTGGCCTACGCGGAAGCTGTGCATCCGCTACCTCTCCAATGTCGCACATTTCCCGGAACGCGCCCCTCGGGCCGTGACATCCCCCACGGCGGCGACAAGCCTCTCGCTCTTGCAACCTGTTCGCATTAAGCCACTATCATCGAACGGTGCATGTGCCTGACGGATTCATCGACGCCCCCGTCTCCGCGGCGACCGGTGTGGTCGCCGCCTCCGCCATCGCCGTGAGCCTGCGCGGCGCACGGCGGGAACTGGACGAAAGAACGGCGCCCCTGGCCGGACTGGTCGCGGCGTTCATCTTCGCGGTGCAGATGCTGAACTTCCCGGTGGCCGCCGGAACCAGCGGACATCTGCTGGGCGGGGCGCTCGCGGCGATCCTCGTCGGCCCCTTCACCGGCATCCTGTGCGTCTCGGTCGTCCTGCTCGTGCAGGGCATCCTCTTCGCCGACGGCGGGCTGACCGCCCTCGGCGTCAACATCACCGACATGGCGATCGTGACGACGGTCGCCTCGTACGCCGTCTTCCGCCTGCTGGTGAAGGTTCTGCCACGCTCCCGCCGGTCCGTTTCCGTCGCCTCCTTCGCCGCCGCGCTCGTCTCGGTACCCGCGGCGGCGGTCGCCTTCACCCTGATCTACGCGGTCGGCGGCACCACCGACGTCCCGATCGGCAAGGTCGCCACCGCGATGATCGGCGTGCACGTGCTGATCGGCCTCGGCGAGGCCGCGATCACCGCCCTGACGGTGAGCGCCGTGATCGCCGTGCGCCCCGATCTCGTGCACGGCGCGCGCGGCCTTCAACAGCGCCTGAAGCTGCGCGTGAACGGCGTACTCGTGGACACGCCCGCGTCGGCGGGGGCCCGCACGGCACCTGCCGCGGCGCGCACCTCCCGGCGTGCGCTGTGGCTCACCGGCCTGGTCACCTCGCTCGTGCTCGCCGGGTTCGTCAGCTTCTACGCCTCCTCCAGCCCTGACGGCCTGGAGAAGGTCGCCGCCGACCACGGCATCGACCAGAAGGCCGCGGGGCACGCCGCGGCGGATTCCCCGCTCGCCGGCTACGGCGTGAAGGACGTCGCCGACGCGCGCCTGTCCGGCGGGCTGGCCGGTGTGATCGGCGTGGGCGCGACGGCGGTGGCGGGCAGCGCGGTGTTCTGGACCGTGCGCAGGCGGCGCACGCGCCACACGTCACCCGCCTCCACCGCCGTGGAGAGCTCCTGAGATGGGCGCCGGGCACGCGCACCGGCTCTACCGGCACGGTCACACGCCGGTGCACGCACTGCCGCCGCACACCAAGCTGGCCGCCGTGTTCGCCTTCGTCGTCGTGGTGGTCTCCACGCCGCGGGAGGCGATGTGGGCGTTCGGCCTGTACGCCGTCCTGCTGGGCGTCGTCGCCCGCTCCGCGCGCGTGCCGGCCGGCTTTCTCCTCAAGCGGCTGCTGATCGAGGTGCCGTTCGTCGCGTTCGCCGTGCTCATGCCGTTCGTGGCGGAGGGCGAGCGGGTGGACGTACTGGGGCTGTCGCTGAGCGTCAACGGCCTGTGGGGAGCCTGGAACGTGCTGGCCAAGGGCACCCTCGGTGTCGCCGCCTCCGTTCTGCTGGCCTCCACCACCGAGTTGCGCGAGCTGCTGCTCGGGCTGCAGCGGCTGAAGCTGCCGCCCCTGCTCGTGCAGATCGCGTCCTTCATGATCCGCTACGGCGACGTCATCACCGACGAGATGCGGCGCATGCGGATCGCACGCGAGTCGCGCGGCTTCGAGGCACGCGGCGTGCGCCACTGGGGCGTGCTCGCGAAGTCCGCCGGTGCTCTGTTCATCCGCTCCTACGAGCGCGGGGAGCGCGTGCACCTGGCCATGGTCAGCCGTGGATACGCCGGCACGATGCCGGTGATCGACGAGGTGACCGCCACGCGCACGCAGTGGTCGTACGCGTTCGCCCTGCCGTTCGCGGCACTGATCGTCTGTCTGCTGGGATGGTTCCTGTGACACCTTCTCTGGAAGTGGCCGGTCTGGCCTTCGCCTACCCCGACGGGCACCAGGCGCTGTTCGGCGTGGACTTCGGCATCGGGCGCGGCGAGCGGGTCGCGCTGCTCGGCCCGAACGGCGCCGGCAAGACGACCCTCGTCCTGCACCTCAACGGGATCCTCTCCGGCGGCACGGGGACGGTGACGGTGGCCGGGCTGCCCGTGAACAGGCGGAACATGGCGGAGATCCGGCGCAAGGTCGGCATCGTCTTCCAGGACCCCGACGACCAGCTGTTCATGCCGACGGTCCGCGAGGACGTCGCGTTCGGGCCGGCCGCCGCCGGACTGAGGGGGCCGGAGCTGGAGAAGCGCGTGGACCGGGCTCTGGCGCAGGTCGGCATGGCGGCGTTCAAGGACCGCCCGCCGCACCATCTGTCCTTCGGGCAGCGCCGCCGCGTGGCGGTGGCGACGGTCCTGGCGATGGAGCCGGAGATCCTCGTCCTGGACGAGCCCTCCTCCAACCTCGACCCGGCCTCCCGCCGGGAACTCGCCGACATCCTGCGGTCCCTGAACGTCACCGTGCTGATGGTCACCCACGACCTGCCCTATGCCCTGGAACTGTGCCCGCGCTCGCTGATCCTCAGCGACGGCGTGATCGCGGCGGACGGGACGACCGCCGATCTGCTCGCCGACGACGCGCTCATGCGGGCCCACCGTCTGGAGCTGCCCTTCGGCTTCGACCCGCGCTCCGTGACAATGGGCGCGTGACGCAACTGGAGGAAGAGGGAGCCGAGGGGGCGGAGAAGGCCGGGAACCCGGCCAAGAGCCCGAAGAAGACCGGGTGGGCCACCCGCGAGAGGGCCGGGGAGGAGCGGGTACCCAGAGCCGGCGGGCCCGGAGCGGGCGCGGGGTCGCTGCGGCTGGACGACCAGCTGTGCTTCGCGCTGTACGCCGCCCAGCGTGCGGTGACGGCCGCCTACCGCCCGCTCCTGGAGGAGCTGGGCGTCACCTACCCGCAGTACCTCGTCCTGCTCGTGCTGTGGGAGCGCGGCGAGACCACGGTGAAGGAGCTGGCCGGCGCGCTGCGGCTCGACTACGGCACGGTGTCGCCGCTGCTGAAACGGATGGAGTCGGCAGGGCTGGTGCGCCGGGAGCGCGCGGCGCGCGACGAACGCTCGGTGCTGGTGGCGTGCACGGGGCGCGCGGAGGAACTCAAGGAGCGCGCGGCGCGCATACCCGGCGCCCTGTTCGCGGCGACAGGGCTCGGCGCTCAGGACGTCACGCGGCTGCGCGAGGAGTTGTGGAGTCTCGCGCGGCGTGCGGACGGGACGGCACACAGCGCGTCGTGACGACCCGCGCGCCCTTCGTCTCCGGCGCGCAGGAGTGCCCCGGGCGCCCCTCGCCCCCGGCCGGCGCGGGAGCCCCTGCGGCACGTGCCGCAGCCGAGCCGAGGGCGCCGGCGAGCACGGAGGCCGCCAGCAGGAGCAGCCACTGGACGCGGCCTCGGAACGTGCGCCGTGCGCGCCGGTGGTGCCTGCTGTGCATGCCGTGTCTCTCCTGGCCGCGGTGTCGTGTCCGGGGTGTCAGCAGCATCCTCCGGCACACCCCGTCGCCCTGCCAGGCGGGACCGGCCGAACGGAGCCGCCCGGACCGAACGGAGCCACCCGGACCGGGTTACCCGAGGTCACATCCCCTGGGCTGTCCAACTGACCGACCGGCCAGTACCTTGTGCACGATGATTTTGTGCGCACTCTTTCCGGGGGAGCCCCACCATGACTGACGGCGCGGCCACCGAGACCGGTCCCGACACCCGTCCGACCAAGATCATGTACGTCGCCGAGGCGACCGCGCACGGCGGCCGGGACGGCTACGTCACCAGCCACGACGGGCAGCTCGACCTGAGGGTCGCGATGCCTCCGGAACTCGGCGGCGACGGCAACGGCACCAACCCGGAACAGTTGTTCGCAGCCGGCTACGCCTCCTGCTTCCACAACGCGCTCATCCTGGTCGGCAACCGTGCGGGGTACGACCTGACCGGCTCCACCGTGGCCGCGAAGGTCGGCCTCGGCCCCAACCTGCACCGGGGCTACGGTCTGGCCGTGGCGCTCAGCGTCTCCCTGCCGGTGCTGGACGGGGAAACGGCCGGGCAGCTGGTGGACGCGGCGCACGAGGTGTGCCCGTACTCGAACGCCACCCGCGACAACATCGACGTAACGATCGTGCTGGGGTAGCGGGGCCGGGGAATCGCAGGCCCGACTACGGTGTTGCCCGCACAGTCGCAGGCGATTCGGAGGGAAGTGCGGGCGTGGACGTGCACGGCGCGGTGGCCGAGGGCTTCGAGCCGGTCAGAGAGGCCTTCGTCCGGAACTTCGAGGTGCTCGGGGACCGGGGCGCGGCTGTCGCCGTGTACCGGGACGGGCATCGGGTCGTCGACCTGTGGGGCGGCACCAGGGACGTGGACGGCAGCGCGCCCTGGGAGCGCGGCACCGCGCAGATCGTGCGCTCGGCGACCAAGGGCGTCGCCGCGGCGGCGGTCCTGCTGCTGCACCAGCGCGGGGAGCTGGACCTGGACGCCCCGGTGGGCGAGTACTGGCCGGGGTTCAAGGAGGCCGGCAAGGAGCGGGTCCTGGTGCGGCACCTGCTCGCACACCGGGCCGGCGTACCGGTTCTCGACCGCCCGCTCACGCCCGCCGAGGCCGCCGACCCGGTACTGGGTGCGGAGGCCGTCGCGGCGCAGGCACCGGTCTGGGAGCCGGGGACCGCGCACGGCTACCACGCGCAGACCTACAGCTGGCTGACGGGCGAGCTGGTGCGGCGGGTCACCGGGCGCCCGGTCGGGGAGTTCGTCGCCGGCGAGATCGCCGACCCGGCCGGTGCCGACTTCTGGCTCGGCCTCCCCCGGGATGCGCAGACGCGCGTGGGACGCGTCGGCGCAGTCCCGGCGCCCGAGGCCGGCGGACTGAGGACCCGGCCCAAGCGGGCGGTCGCCGAGGCCCACGCCGACCCTCGATCCCTCACGCGCCGCGCCTTCGCCGCCATCACGCCGCTGCCCGACGAGAACGACCCCGCCTACCGGGCCGCCGCCCTGCCCGCGTCCAACGGGATCGCGACGGCCGACGGCCTGGCCCGCGTCTACGCGTCGCTCATCGGCGACGTCGACGGGGGGCGGCGGCTGTTCACCCCGGAGACGGGGAGACTGGCACGTACCGAGCAGTCGGCGGGCGCGGACCGCGTCCTGCTCGTCACCACACGGTTCGGTCCGGGCTGGATGCTGCACGGCAGCACCTCCCCGTTGCTGGGCCCGCGTTCCTTCGGCCACCCGGGCCGGGGCGGTGCCCTCGGCTTCGCGGACCCCGACAGCGGCATCGCGTTCGGCTACGTGACCAACGGCTTCCGCACGTCGGTGACGGTGGATCCGAGGGCGCAGGCCCTGGTGCGGGCGGTGCGGCAGGGGCTGGGCGCCTAGGGCGACAGGCGGCCTTCGCCCCGTCGCGGCGCCCGGCACGCACTCCCGCCGCACCGGCCGAAAGCCCGAGTACGCCCGGCGCCGCGCCCCCGGGAACCTCTCCACACACGACCCGGTGCGCGCCTTCGCCCCCTCCGCGCTCTCTCGCTCCCCCGCGCCGCGCTGCACGCCGCGCGCAGCGTGCCGTCACCGACCCGCGGATCCCGGCTCCGCCAGCGCCTTCCGGTACCACGGTGCGCAGGCGGGGAAGTCGGCGGTGAACGCGGGTCCGGGGCGCGTCGTCACGGTGGACCACAGGCGGCTGCTGTCGTACCAGTGGTCGTGGGCGAGGAGTTCGAGAGGACGCCGGGCGGCGGAGGCGGTCAGCCGGGCCCGGGCGGCGGACAGGGGGATGTCGCCGTCGGGCAGCGGCAGGGAGAGTGCACGGCAGACGGTGGTGACCAGTTCGCGGACGGCGACGGGTTCGGGGTGCGCGGCGTGCAGGACGCGACCGGGGGACGCGCCCGCCGCTCCGCCGGGCAGGGACTCCCCGAGCCGTGCGGGCGCTCCGCGTTCCCCGGGCTCCAGGGCCAGTTCGGCGAGGACGGCGGCCAGGACGGGCGCCGAGATGAGCGAGACGCGGGCGGTGGCGCCGTCCACCCAGTGCGGCACCTGGCCGAGCAGCAGGGCGAGGGAGGGGACGACCCACCGGTCGCCCTCGCCGTAGACGAGGTAGGGCCGCACGACCGTCCCGCCGGCCGAGAGCACCAGCCGCTCGCCGGCGAGCCGGGTGGCGCTGGTGGCCGAGACCGGCGCCTCGGCGGGTCCGCCCTCGGGTTCGCAGCGGTGCGGGCCGTCGCCGTAGACGGCGGCGGTGCCGAGCTGGACCACGCGCCGGACTCCGGCCCGGGCTGCCTCGGCGAGCAGGGCGTGGGTTCCCTCCTCGTTGACGGCACGGCACTCGTCCTCCGTGCCGCCCACGCGGGCCGCCAGGTGCAGGACGGTGGTGACGCCCTCGCACACGCCGTGCAGCGTGGCCGGGTCGGCGAGGTCGCCGCGCACCGTCTCCCCGTCCGCCGCGAGCAGTTCGGGGCCGGGACGCCGGTGGGTGAGCAGGCGTACCGCGGGCCGGGGGCCGTGCGGCGCCGGTGCCTGGAGCAGGGGCAGGACGTGGGCGCCGATGAAGCCGGTGCCACCGGTCACCAGGATGCGTTCGCGGCTCAACGGCAGCCTTCCACCGGGCGTCGGGAGAGAGGGTCGGGGCAGCGGCGGGGACGGTCGCGGTCCGCCGCTGCGCCACTCTGCTACATCAGCGCCCCGCTGGGCAAGGCGGCCCGGTGACCGGTGGCGGGGGCCTCGGGAGCGGGGGCGGGGGCCACCGAGGACGGCTGCGTCCTGGGCGTCCCGGCGATCAACTCCGCGAGTGTGGCGGCCAGTTCGCTCAGGGACTGCTCACGGAGCAGCAGGTGGCTGGGGACCGGGACCTGCAGGGCGGCTTCCAGCCGGCGCTGGAAGGCCAGCGCGGACAGGGAGTCGATGCCCTGCGTGTACAGCGGCCGGGTGCGGTGGATGCGGTGGGCCGGCGGGATGTCGAGGTAGGTCGACAGCCCGCGGCTCAGGAACGCTTCGAGGACCCGCACGCGGTCGTCGCCTTCGGCTTCGCGCAGCCGGCCCAGATCGGGTGTGGACGGTGTTCCTGACACGATCTCATCCCTTCGTCGAACGTGCGCGGTCAGGAGCGGGGCCGGGGGCGGGGCTGGGTGCTGCGCAGGGCACGCGGATCGGGCCCCGGGCGCGGGCCCGCGCCGTCCGACCACATCAGGTGGAACCGCCAGCGGCGCAGCAGCCAGCCGGCGGGGGTGCGCACCGCCTCGCCCTCGGCGACGCCGCCGATGTCGAACCGGCCGCCGGGGTCGGGTCCGTCGCCGTGGTGGACGTGGGAGGCGAAGAGGTGGACGCGGACGCGGGCGGTGTCGCCGTCGACCTGGATGCCGTAGTTGGACGCCAGGTGGTGGGTGCGGGCGAACCGCGACTTGCGGTCGAAGTGGAAGGCCGCGGCCGTGTGGCGGCCCTCCACGGTGCCGACGGGGAACTCCAGCCGGCAGTCGTCGGTGAAGACCGAGCGCGGCCAGGTGTCGTCGTAGCCGTGGTCGTCCTGCGTGTCGAGCAGCGTGACGTACCGGTCGATCAGGTCGGTGATCTCCGCCCGGTCGACCAGGGTGCGCAGCTGCGCCTGGAGGGCGTCGAGTTCGGCCCGCGGGACGGTGATGGTGTCGGGGGCTTCGAGGGACGGTGTGGTGGTCATGGGAAGGACACTCCGTTTCCTGGCCGGCCGGTGCGGGCCGTTGGGGCCGTGCGGCGTGCGCCGGCCGTGCGGGCCGCCCGGGCCGTGCAGGCTGTGCCGGCACTCCGGGAGTGCCGGCCGTGCGGGCAGGTGGGGCTGTGTCGGCCGGGGGCCGTGCAGGCCGTGCGGGCGTCGCCGGGCGCCCGCGGAGCGCAGGCTCCGGGCGCCCGCACGGCCGTCCCCGCGGTCCTATGCCGCGCGGCTGCCTGCGACGCGCCAGCCGCGGGGGTCGCGGTGGGGCTGGTTGCGTTCCGGGCGGCGCCATGCGGCGGTGGGCGGCGGCCGGTCCTGCAGGCCGGGGCCCACCGCGGCGAGGGCGGCGGCGCGGGCGAGCAGCACACTGGTCAGCGCGGCGATCTCGGCGGGGCCGGCCCGGCCCTTCACGACCTGGATGACCAGGGCGTCGTCCGCGCCGTCCGTCGCGCTCACTGCGGCGGGTTGCCGTGCTTGCGGCACGGCAGGTCGGCCTGCTTGCTGCGCAGCATCGCCAGCGCGCGGACCAGCGCCTGGCGGGTGTCCCGCGGATCGATCACGTCGTCGATCAGGCCGCGTTCGGCCGCGTAGTAGGGGTGCATCAGCTCCGCCTGGTACTCCTTGATCTTCTGTGCGCGGGTGGCGTCGGGGTCGTCGGCAGCGGCGATCTCGCGGCGGAAGATGACGTTCGCCGCACCCTCGGCGCCCATGACGGCGATCTCGTTGGAGGGCCAGGCCAGCGCCATGTCGGTGCCGATGGAACGCGAGTCCATGACGATGTAGGCGCCGCCGTAGGCCTTGCGCAGCACCAGGGAGACGCGCGGAACGGTGGCGTTGCAGTACGCGTACAGCAGCTTGGCGCCGCGCCGGATGATGCCGTTGTGCTCCTGGTCCACGCCGGGCAGGAAGCCGGGTACGTCGATCAGGGTGACCAGCGGGATGTTGAAGGCGTCACAGAACTGCACGAAGCGCGCCGCCTTCTCGCTGGCGTCGATGTCGAGGACCCCGGCGTAGGAGGAGGGCTGGTTGGCGACGATGCCGACGACCTCGCCGTCGAGTCGGGACAGGGCGCACACGACGTTGGTCGCCCAGCCCGGGTGGACCTCGAAGTAGTCGCCGTCGTCGACGACCTCCTCGATGACGGCGCGGATGTCGTAGACGCGGCTGGGGTCCTCGGGGACGAGTTCCAGCAGCCGGTCGGTACGCCGGTCGGCCGGGTCGTCGGCGGGGGCGCGCGGCGGCAGGTCGCGGTTGTTGGACGGCAGCAGGGAGATCAGGTGGCGCACGTCCTCCAGGCAGGTGCGGACGTCGTCGTAGGCGAAGTGGGCGACGCCCGAGGTGGTGGCGTGGACGTCGGCGCCCCCGAGGTCGTTCTGGGTGATCTCCTCGCCCGTCACCGCCTTGACCACGTCGGGACCGGTGATGAACATCTGCGCGATGTCCCGGACCATGAAGACGAAGTCGGTGAGTGCCGGGGAGTAGGCGGCGCCGCCGGCGCAGGGTCCGAGCATGACGCTGATCTGCGGGATGACGCCCGAGGCCCGGGTGTTGCGCTGGAAGATGCCGCCGTAGCCGGCCAGGGCGGACACACCCTCCTGGATGCGTGCGCCCGCTCCGTCGTTGAGGGACACCAGGGGCGCACCCGCCGCCATGGCCATGTCCATGATCTTGTGGATCTTCTGGGCGTGGGCCTCGCCGAGGGCTCCGCCGAAGATGCGGAAGTCGTGCGCGTACACGAAGACGGTCCGGCCGTGGACGGTGCCCCAGCCGGTGATCACGCCATCGGTGTAGGGACGCTTCTTCTCCAGTCCGAAGCCGGTCGCCCGGTGCCGGCGCAACATCTCGACCTCGGTGAAGGACCCTTCGTCCAACAGCAGTTCTATCCGCTCGTGCGCGGTCAGTTTGCCCTTGGCGTGCTGGCGCTCGGTGGCCAGCGGGTCGCCGTGCCGAGCGGCCTCCTTGATCAGGCCGAGTTCCTCCAGCCGCTCTGCGGCGCTCCACTGGCCGCGGTGCTCGCGGTCGTGCAGACTCGGCCGGTCGACGGCCGGCGCGGCCGTGCTCCCGGTCTGCTCGGCTGTACCGGCCTTCTGGTCGGTCGACATGAGTGCCTCACGCTCCCCAGTCGGGTACGAGGGTGGTCGTGCCGTCGCTGTCCACGCCGTGCGGATCCGTCTCCTGGCCGCCCTGCCGGAGCACCTGCTGGTCGGCCTCCAGGTCCACCGTGCCGCCGGCGTGCAGCGCGTCCTGCGGCAGCCAGCGCAGCACGATCCGGTCGGGGGGTCCGCCGAGCACCGCGACGGCGGCGTTGTGCCGGGGACCGGACGGCAGGTCCAGCAGCGTCCAGCCGTCGGGCCGACGACGCGGGTCGGCACCCAGGTAGTCGTGGGCGGGGTCCCGGGACAGCCCGGTGCCCAGCGCCTTGAGGTAGGCCTCCTTGCGGGTCCAGATCCGTCCGAAGGCGGCGCGCCGCTCCTCGGTCTCCAGGCCCGTCAGTTCGGCCTGCTCCCCCGGGTGCAGCGCCGGGGCGCACACCTCGACGGTCTCGTCCCGCGGCAGCCGCTCGACGTCGACGCCGATGACGGTGCGGGAGACGGCGACGACGGCCACACCGTGGCTGTGCGCCAGGGAGAAGTGCAGTGGCGGGTCGGGGTGGGCCACGGCAGGCCTGCCGTGCGGCTCGGCACAGCCGGGGCAGGGCTCCCGCACGAAGGGCACGTCCTGCGGCGCCAGCCCCAGGTAGCGGCCGAGCAGCCGGCGCAGCGCCACGTGCGCGGAGGCGTAGGTGATCCCGTCCGTGGGGCGTACGAAGGATGCGGTGCGCCGGCGCTCCGCGTCGCTGAGATCGGACAGGTCGAGCAGGTCGGCGGCCGTCTCCAGCCGCGGGCGGCGCACCAGCCACACGTCGAGCCGTCCCGGGTCCGGCAGCCCTGCCGCGGTGCTCCTCAGGTCACCGCGGGCCACCAGTTCCCCGATCACGTCGTACTCGGAAGGTCGTGCGAGACGAGGTGGTCGCGCTGTCCGCCGTGTTTGTGGGGGTTGTCCTCGGGGCCGAGCTGACCGGCCAGGCAGTCGACGAGCTCTGCGGCGCTGTTGGCGCGCAGCAGCATGTTGAGGTTGACGTCGACCTTGAGGACGGCCTCCATGCGGCGCTGGAGCTCCAGGCCGGTGATGGAACCGATGCCGAGACTGTTCATGGGGCGGCCGGCCGTGTCGATGGTGTCCGGCGGGATCCGCAGCACGCGCGCGAGTTCGGCGCGCACGTAGTCGTCGATGAGGCGGGTGCGCTCGGCCGTGCCGCAGGAGGCCAGCCGCGAGAGGCTCGGCGGCCGTACCTCGACGGCGTGGTCGTGCTCGAACTCGTAGTCCGGGTCGTCCAGATCGTCGAGATCGTCGAAGACCCAGGTCTTCGTTGTCTGATCCATGGAAGTTCCCCCGTCGGAAAAAGGTGTGGGGTGGAGGAGGAGCCCCGCGGGCGCCCGAGGGAGGGCCGGCGCCCGGGGCCCGCGGACGCCCACGGCGCTCCGAAAGCGCCGGAGGGCCGCGGGTGCCGCCGCGTCAGGTGCGCGGTGCGCGCGGTGCGCCGGTGGCCGTGGCGGAGGGCGTGGCCGTGGCCGAGGCTCCGGACCGGGTCAGTCCCGTGAGCCCGACCAGCAGCCCGGCGCCACCGAGCACGGCCACCAGGACCAGGGCCGGCCGGCAGGCGGAGACCGCCTGTGCCGGCGTCGTGCCGGGGTCCGCGGCGGCGAGCAGTGCGGCGACGGCCGCTACCGCGACGGCCGCGGCGAGCTGGACGGCCGTCTGGTACAGGCCGCTGGCGGCGCCGCGTTCGGCGGGGGCCAGCTGCGACGTCGCCCTCATGTTCAGCGCGGCGAACGACAGCACGAACCCGGCGCCCACCAGGAGCAGCGTCGGCAGGATCCGCCCGACGTAGTCCAGCGGCCAGGACGGCCGCAGTTGCAGCAGGTACCCGGCGAACGCGCAGGCGGCGCCCGCCGCGATGAGGCGCGGGGCGCCGAACCGGGCGACCAGCCGCCCCGAGGACAGCGCGGTGAGCGCCGGCGGAGCCGCGGCCGGCACGAGCGCCAGCGCGCTCGTCAGCGGCGACCAGCCGGCTGCGGTCTGCATCTGGTAGGTCAGCACGAACAGCAGACCCAGATACGAGCCGTTGAGGCAGGCCGCACCCAGCGCCGAACGTCTCAGCGCGGGGCTGCGCAGCGGACGCACGTCCACCAGCGGGTCGGCCGTGCTCCGCTCCACCAGCACGAACAGCACCAGCAGCCCGGCCGCGGCAGCCAGCGGCCCGACGGCTCGCGGGTCGCTGACGCCACGTCCGGGCAGCGCGGTGATGCCGGACACGAGGGCGAGCAGGGCACCGGTGAACGCGGCGGCGCCGAGCAGGTCATAGCGCCGGGGCGTGCCCGGGGGCGCGGTCTGCTCGGGAACGAGCCGCAGCCCGAAGGCGAAGAGCACCAGCACGACCGGCGCCGGGAAGGCGAACGCCAGCCGCCAGGTGTGCCCGGTCAGCCAGCCGGACAGCAGCAGTCCCGCGGTGAAGCCGCCCGCACCGAAGAGCGTGTAGACGGAGATGGCACGGGCGCGGGGCCGCCCCTCGGGGAAGGCGGTGGAGATGATGGCGAGCCCGGTGGGCGCCGTCAGCGCCGCGCAGAACCCCTTGGCCAGCCGGGTGGCCACCAGCTGCCACGGCTCCTGCGCGACCGCGCTGAGCAGCGAGGCCACGGCGAAGCCCAGCAGTGCCCCCAGGTAGACCCGGCGGCGGCCCAGCAGGTTCACCACCCGGGTGCCGAAGAGCATCAGTCCGCCGAAGCCGACGGCGAATCCGGTCATGGCCCACTGCGCTCCGGTCGGCGCCAGCCCGAGGTCCGTGCCGATCGACGGCAGCGCCACGACCGCCACGGACACTTCGAGGGCGTCGATGAGCATGTTGCCGGCCAGGACGAGCAGCAGCCCCCACAGGCGGGGGCCGAACCGCTCCTGGGCCGGGCCGGCCATGGGCGACGGATGTGTCCCGGCCATGGCGTCAGCCCAGGAGGGTGCCGCCGCTGGCGTCCACGAAGGAGCCGGTGACCCAGCGCGCGTCGTCGGAGACGAGGAAGGCCACGACGTCGGCGACGTCCCTGGGCTCCCCGACCCGGTTGAACGTCGACAGCGCCGCCATCGCCTCCACCGCTTCCGGCACGTCGAACAGCGGGTTGCCGTTGCGGGTGATGCCGGGGGCGACGCTGTTGACGGTGATGCCGCGCGGGCCGAGCGCCTTGGCGAAGTGCAGCGCGAGCTGCTCGACGGCGCCCTTGCTCATGGCGTACGCGATCTCGTCGGGGTTGGCGAAGCGGGTCAGGCCGGAGGAGATGTTCACGATCCGCCCGCCGTCGGGCATGTTCGCCAGCGCCCGCTGGATGATGAAGAACGGCGCCTTGGCGTTCACCGCGACGATCCGGTCGAACTGCTCCGGAGTGGTGTCCTCCGGCTTCACCCCGCCCATCACACCGGCGTTGTTGACCAGGATGTCCAGCTCGGTGGAGCCGGTGCGCTCCTTCAGTCCCTCCTCCAGCGCGAGGAAGAGCTCGTGCACGTCACCGGGCGTGCCGAGTTCGGCCCGTACGGCGAAGGCCCGCCCGCCGTCCTGCTCGATCCCGGCGACCACCTCGGCCGCGGCCTCCTCGTTGCTGCCGTAGTGCACGGCGACGAGCGCGCCGTCCCGGGCCAGCCGCTCGGCGGTGGCCCGGCCCATGCCTCGGCTGGCGCCCGTGACGAGCGCGGTCTTGCCGGTCAGGTTGCCCATGTTCCTTCTCCTGGTCCTGCCGATGGGTTGCGTGTGGGTGTGCTGTGCGCCGTCGTGCGTGCCGGAGCGTGGGATCCGGGGGTGCGCGCCGACGGTGGAGGAGCTCGTGTGCTGATCGCGCGCCCGCGCGCGCGTCGGAGCGCTCGGCGTGGACGATGCGTCGCGTGCCTGTTCGGGCGCGGAGGCGCCGGGCGTGAACCATCGTGCGAGCGCCGCGTGGAGGCCGTCCGGTGCGTCCCCCGCCCACGCGATGTACCCGTCGGGCCGTACGAGGAGGGCGGCGACGCCGGTGAGCAGCGCTCCGGCGTCGGGGGCGCCGAGGCGGGCCGTCACGACGTCGACGGCGCCCGACCAGTCACCTGCCGGCTCTGCGAGGCGTGCGCGCCGAGTGGCGTCGGCGGTCAGCACGAGCAGGACAGCGCGCGCGGGGCGCAGCAGCTGGAGCGTGGTCGCGGCGGCGGCGCCCGTGACGTCCTTCAGCGGCGCCTCGGGCAGGCGCGCGCCGACGAGCGAGCGCCCTCGGGTCGCGTTCTGCGCCGCGTGTGCGCCGTGCACGCGGTCGGCGCCGCGCGCGTCACCGGCGCTACCGGCACGCTGCGTGCCGCCCGCCCCGCCCGTCTCACGAGCCCCGGCCGCGCTCCCTGTGCTTCCCGTGCTTCCCGCGCCGTGCACGGCGCTCGCGCCCCGCACGTCCGCCGCGCCCCGCACGTCCCGCGCGCCGTCCACGTGGTCGGCGCCGTGCCGCACGTCCAGTCCGCTGATCATCCCGGCCAGATGCGCCCGCACCGGCTCGTGGGCCGTCAGCTCGCCGATGACCGTGCGCAGGGCCTCCACCTCGGGCCCGCCGAGCAGCAGCCGCGCCTGTGCGCGGATGTTGGACAGGACGCGGCGGCCCACCGCGTGCCGCTCCCGGTGGTAGGTGTCGAGCAGCCCCTCCGGGGCGCGTCCGCGTACGGTCGCGGCGAGTTTCCAGCCGAGGTTGACCGCGTCCTGGAGGCCGAGGTTGAGAGCCTGTCCGCCGATCGGCATCTGCTGGTGGGCGGCGTCGCCGGCGAGCAGCACGCGCCCGTCGCGGTAGCGCCCGGCCTGCCGGGAGGCGTCGCCGAAGGAGTTCACCCACAGGGGGATGCCGTGGGAGATGTCCTCACCGGTGACGTCCCGCCAGGCGGAGACGATGTCGGTGAACCGTGCCTCGCCGGCTCCGCGCGGTGGGGTGCCGAACCGGTGGACCATGACGCGGGTGACGCCGTCGCCCCGGCGGGCGGCGATCGCCAGGCCGTTCGGCAGCCGTTCGAAGCGCCGGCCCCGGATCTCGATGCCGTCGACGTCGGCGCGGATCAGTTCGCGTTCGGCGTCGTTGCCGGGAAAGGCGATCCCGGCCAGCCGCCGCACGGCGGAGTGCTCACCGTCGCAT
The DNA here is from genome assembly GCF_022414535.1 of Streptomyces sp. MUM 2J. Lineage (GTDB taxonomy): Bacteria > Actinomycetota > Actinomycetes > Streptomycetales > Streptomycetaceae > Streptomyces. The sequence continues at coordinate 9,086 of NZ_JADWYM010000013.1, read as the reverse complement.
CCGACGGCGTACAGCGCGCTGAACTCCCGCCGGCCTCCGGCGTGCTCGGCGGTGACCGTGACCCGGTCCGGGTGCCGGGTCAGGCCGGTGACGCGGTGACCTCGCAGGATCTGCGCGCCGAGCCGGGTCGCCCAGGCGCCGAGGATCTCCTCGGTACGGGTCTGCGGCACCTTCCACTGGCCCGGAAAGGCACTGGGCAGCGTCAGGTCCATCGGCAGCCCGCCGAAGTGCCCCTTCGGTTCGCGCGGCGGCAGCGGACCACCGAACCCGATGGCGCCTCCACCACCGCCGCCACCGAGGCCGACGGCCGAGCCGTCGAGCAGTCCGCGCTGGCCGAGGATCTCCATGGTGCGCGCGTGCAGCGTGGACGCCCGTGATTCCGCCGTCGGGGCGTCGAGCCGTTCCAGCACCACCACGTCGACGCCACCGAGCCGCAGTTCCCCGGCGAGCATCAGTCCGACGGGCCCGGCGCCGACCACGACGACGTGCGTATCGACAGCGCCGGTCCCGGCCACGGGTCAGCGCCTCGCTTCGGCGTACGCCCTGGCGTGCCCGAGAGTGGCGCGGCTGTTGGTGCTCAGCGCGGTGCGCACGTACTCCCTGGCCTCGGCCACGCCCGCCTCGGGCCCGAGGATCTTCTGGATGTTCTCGGGACGCAGCACGACGGTGTGCTGCGAGGAGGCGCGGGTGGTGCCGTCATCGGTCTCGCGGAAGGTCCAGTAGCCGGTGTGCAGGTTCATCAGGGCCGGCAGGGTGGTCTGCTTGTAGGCGATCTTCCGGCCGTCCAGGCAGACCCGGTACGACTTGGTGGTGTGCGTGGAGCCGTCCTTGGCCCGGGTGTCCATCTCCAGCTCCTGCAGTCCCGGGGTGTCCTCGGTCAGCCGCACGGTCGCCACGTGCGGCAGCCGCTCGGACCACAGACCGGCCTCGTTGACGAAGTCGTAGAGGTCCTTGGCGGAGCCGTCGACGTCGACGGTGTCCTCGAAGGAGAACGTCAGTTCCTCGGACGCCGCGGCGAGTTCGACGTTGGTCTTCAGCGCGGCGAGTTCCGAGCGGGAGTTGCGGTCCACGGCCTCGTCGATCCACGCGAGGCCCTCGGGGTCGTCGTCGACGGCGGTGTAGTCGTGCAGCAGGCGGATGCGGGCGCTGGTGTCGTCGAGCGGCTCGATGATCCAGGTGCCGCCCATGCTCGCGACCGGCGGGGTGGAGACCTGCTGGCGGAAGGTGATCCGCAGGTTCTCGGGGTCCAGGACCCGGCGCGAGGTCCAGCTCTTGGGCTCGCCGTTGGCGGTGGCCCAGATGCGGATCAGCTCCTCGCTGCCGGAGCGCTCCAGATGGTCGACGTAGATGGTCGGGGGGAAGATCCGGGGCCAGTTCGCCACCTCGGCGATGAGCCGGTAGACCTCGGCGGCCGGTGCAAGGACCGTGATCTCGTGCTCGACTTCCCGCGGCTGGGATGCGGACATGGGTGAACTCCTCGCAGGGGTACGGGGTGTGCCGGCCGGTCGTCAGAAGTTGCCGAGGCCGCCGCAGACGTTGAGGGCCTGGGCGGTGATGGAGGCGGCGGTGTCGGAGGCCAGGTAGCCGACCAGGCCGGCCACCTCCTCGGGGGTGGAGTAGCGGCCGAGGGGGATCTTCGCGGTGAACTTGTCGAGGATGGCGTCCTCGGTGGTGCCGTAGGTGGAGGCGTAGCCGGCGCGGACACGCTGGGCCATCGGGGTCTCGACATAGCCGGGGCAGACCGCGTTGACGGTGATGCCGGTGGGGGCGAGTTCGTTGCCGAGGGCCTTGGTGAAGCCGACCACGCCGTGCTTGGAGGCGGAGTAGGGGGCGCCGAGGACCACGCCCTGCTTTCCGGCCGTGGAGGCGATGTTGATGATCCGGCCGCGGTCCTTGTGGCGCATGCCGCCGGTGTTGAGGACGGCGCGGGTGAGCCGGAAGACGCTGTTGAGGTTGGTCTCGACGACGTCGTACCAGAGCTCGTCGTCGATGTCCGCGGTGACACCGCCGCCGGACCGGCCCGCGTTGTTGACCAGGACGTCGACGGTGCCGTAGCGCTCCACGGCGGCCGTCACGAAGTTGTCGATGGACAGCGCCGAACGCACGTCGAGGGTGGTGCCGTCGACCTCCAGACCCTCGGCGCGCAGTTCCTTGACGGTGGTGGCGACGTTCTCGGGGTCGCGGGAGCCGATGAAGACCCGGTGACCCTGCTCGGCCAGCAGCCGGGCCACGGCGAGGCCGATTCCGCTGGTGGCCCCGGAGACGAGGGCGACCCGCTGGTGCTTGTCGGACATGACTGCTGCTCCTTGTAGGCGTGTGTCTGCGGGGCCGGATCCGGTCGGGGTCCGGATACCGGGTGAGGCCGCCGGTGGCCGGCTCCGGGGGGCGGAGCGGGCCACCGGCTGCCCAGGGGGTGCCGAGGGGGTCTGGTCCGCCGCACGACGGCGGTGCCGCGGGGGTACGGCGGCCGCTCCCCGGCACGACCACGGCTCTGCGCCGGCTCGGCGACGCCTCGGCGCCTGCCCGGACGGCGCTGCCGTGGGGGCCCGGGACGGCCGGGACGCGTGCCGGAACCGGGCCTGGATCAGCCCGGGACCAGGCGTGGATCAGCCCGGGACCGGATGCCGACCGGCCCGGGTCCGGGAGTGGATCAGGCCGCGGTCGCCACGTCGGCCAGCTGGGTGTTGACCACCTCGAGCAGGGCGCGGGGCGTCTTCGCGTCGGTCACCACGGTGTCGTCGAGCTCTATGCCGTACTCGCGCTCGATCCGGCCGCAGGTCTCCAGGATGGCCAGCGACTCGTAACTGAGTTCCTCGAAGTCGGTGTCGAGGATGTCCCCGTCGAGGTCGACGTTCTCGTCCGCCCCGGCGGCCTCCAGCAGGATGCGCTTGAGGTCGTCGAGGGTGAAGGGCTGGGTGGCCACGATGCATGTCCTTTCTCTTCTGGAGGTCCGGCCCCCGGAAATGCCTCCCGGGGCACCGGACGTGAGCAACGCCCGCCGCCCGGCCCCGGCGTGGGAGAGACGGAGCGGGCCGGGCGGACGGGCGCGTTCGAGGGACGGCCGGGCCCCGCCGGCGCCCCGGCCCGGCGGCGGGCCTTCCGGGAGGGTGCGCCGAGGGGCGGGCCGGGGGGCGTCCGTGGCCGGGGCTACGCCGCCTTGACCACGACCGCCGAGTTGAAGCCCGCGTGGCCCCTGGCCAGGACCAGGGCGGTGCGGACCTCCGTGGCGCGGGGCTCGCCGGTGACGAGGTCGAGGTCGTAGGAGAGGTCGGGGTCGACGTTGGTGGTGGCGGGGACGACGCCGTCGCGGACGGCGAGGAGGGCCGTCGCCACGTCGAGCGGGGCCGCGCCCGAGTACAGGCGGCCGGTCATCGTCTTGGGAGCGGTCACCGGCACGCCGTGCGGGCCGAAGACGGCGCTGATCGCCTCCGCCTCGGACCGGTCCAGCTCGGGCACCGCCGCGGCGTCGGCGAAGACGACGTCGACGTCACCGGCGTCCACGCCCGCGTCGGCGAGGGCGAGTTCGACGGCCTTGCGGAGGCCGGGCGGGCGGCCGGTGCCGGGCGCCGGGTCGAACGTGGCGCCGTAGCCGGCGATCTCACCGTAGACGTGGGCGCCGCGTCGGGTGGCCGACGCGTCGGACTCCAGGATGAGGATGGCGCCGCCCTCGCCGGGCACGTGTCCGCGGGCCGCGGCGTCGAAGGGCAGGTAGGCGCGGTCGGGCTCCTCCGAGGTGGCGAGCCGGCCGCCGGCGAGCTGGGCCACCCAGCCCCAGGGGCAGATGGAGGCGTCGATCGCGCCGGAGACGACGATCTGGGTGCCCTTGCGGATCTGGCGGCGGGCGTGGGCCAGCGCGTCCAGCCCGCCGGCCTGGTCGGAGACGACCACGCCGCTGGGGCCCTTCATGCCGTTGCGGATGGAGATCTGGCCGCTGTTGACCGCGTAGAACCAGGCGAAGGACTGGTACGCCGAGACGTACTGGCTGCCCTGGCTCCACAGCCGCTGCAGCTCGCCCTGGCCGAACTCGAAGCCGCCGGAGGAGCTGGCGGTGACGACGCCCATGTCGTACGCGGGCACCTCGGCGGGGTCGACACCGGCGTCGGCCAGCGCCCAGTCGGTGGCGACCAGCGCCAGCCGGGTCATGTGGTCGGTCTGCGACAGCAGCCGGTTGGGCAGGTGGTCGGCGGCGTTGAAGCCCGGCACCTGTCCGGCCAGCCTGGACGGGTAGCCGGACGGGTCGAAGCGGGTGATGCGGGCGATGCCGCTCTTGCCGGAGCGGGTGGCCGCCCAGTAGTCCGCCGTCCCGAGGCCGTTCGGGGCGGCGACGCCCAGACCCGTCACGACGGTCCGCGGGGTGGACGTGCTCATGCGGCGCTCCTCTCCGGTCGGGCCAGCACCATCGCGCTCTGGAAGCCGCCGAACCCGCTGCCGACGGTCAGTACCGCGTCCGTGCGGTGCTCGCGCGCGGTGAGCGGCACGTAGTCCAGGTCGCACTCGGGGTCGGGGGTGTGCAGGTTCGCCGTCGGGGGCACCACGTTGTGCTCCATGGCGAGGACGGACGCGGCGATCTCGATCGAGCCGATCGCGCCGAGCGAGTGCCCGACCATCGACTTGATGGAGGAGACCGGGGTCCGGTAGGCGTGGTCGCCGAGGCTCTTCTTGAAGGCGGCGGTCTCGTGCCGGTCGTTCTGCTTGGTGCCGGAACCGTGTGCGTTGATGTAGTCGATGCCCTCGGGGGCGAGCCGGGCCTCGTCCAGCGCGACGGAGATGGCCTCGGCCATCTCCAGGCCGTCGGGACGCAGTCCGGTCATGTGGAAGGCGTTGCAGCGGGAGGCGTAGCCGGCGATCTCGGCGTAGATGTGCGCGCCGCGCGCCCTGGCGCTCTCCAGCTCCTCCAGCACGAACATCGCCGAGCCCTCGCCGAGCACGAACCCGTTGCGGGTGCCGTCGAAGGGGCGGGAGGCGTGCTCGGGGTCGTCGTTGCGCGGGGTGGTGGCCTTGATCGCGTCGAAGCAGGCCAGGGTGATGGGCGAGATCGGGGCGTCGGTCGCCCCGGCCACCATGGCGCACGCCGAGCCCTCACGGATCAGCTCGACGGCGTGCCCCACGGAGTCCAGGCCGGAGGTGCAGCCGGTGGAGACGACGGTGGTGGCACCCTCGGCGCCCACTGCCCACGCCACCTCGGCGGCGAAGGAGCTGGGCACCAGGTAGTTGTACAGGTGCGGCACCGCGTAGGTGTGGTCGACCAGGTCCAGCCGGCCGCCGTCGCTGACGACCCGGTACTCCTCGTCGAGGCCCATGGTGGCGCCGACCGCGCTGCCCAGGGTGACGCCGACGCGGTGGGGGTCGGCGCCGGACAGGTCCAGTCCGCTGTCGGAGAGGGCCTCGCGGGCGCTGACCACGGCCAGTTGGGCCGCCCGGTCCATGCGGCGTATCTCCTGGGGACTGAGGCCGTGCTCCTCCGGATCGAAGTCGATCTCGGCCGCGACCCGGGAGCGGAACGAGGAGGGGTCGAAGAAGGTGATGCCCCGCGTGGCCGTGCGGCCCTCGCTGAGCAGGTTCCAGAAGTTCTTGGTGCCCACGCCGCCGGGAGCGGTGACGCCGACTCCGGTGATGACCACCCGCCTGGCACTCACGCCCGGCCCTCCCAGTCGTAGAAGCGCGTGGCGACCGCGTCGGCGGGGGACCGCCAGGTGGCCGGGTCGTACGCCTGGATGAACGGCTTCAGGTCGTCGCTGATCTGCACGAAGCGCGGGTCGGTCTTGGCCGCCTCGATCAGCTCGCCGCCGTTGTCGGTGTCGAAGTCCTGAAGGTGGAAGTAGAGCCCGCGGTAGGCGAAGAGCTGCCGGCGCCGGGTGCCCATCAGGTGCGGCATGTCGGTGCCGTCGAACTCCCGGAACAGGCGGGCCACTTCCTCGCTGCTGCCCGGGTCCATCCGGGCGACGATCAGCGTGCTGTGCATGGGATCTCCTTAAGGGGAACGCAGGGGGCAGCGCGGGTGTCGTCGGGGCGGTGCCGGCGAGGGGTGCAGGGGGACCGCGCCGGCGAGCGGTGTCAGCGGGCCGGGCCGAACCAGCGCTCCAGCGCCATCGGCAGGTCGGCGTGGCTGCCCGGCGCCGCCCAGGCCACGTAGCCGTCGGGGCGGACGAGGACGGCGGTGGTGCCCTCCAGCACACTGCCCTCGGGCAGGACCGGCGTGGCGGAGACGACGTCGACCCGGTCCCACCACGGGTACGCGCGGTCCCGCAGCCGCTCGTTGCCGGTGAGGTCCAGCAGCACGCCGCGCCCCGCACGCAGGGCCTCGGTGCTGGAGGACACCAGCTTGTGGCCGGTGAGGCCGACGTCCGGCAGCCGGCGGCCGAGCAGCGGGTGGGTGCCGCCGTCGACGTCGTAGTGGATCTCCAGGCCGGAGACCATCGCGGCGAAGTGGCGGCTGACCTCCGGGTAGCGGATCAGCTCGGTCAGCACGTCGCGCAACGGCTGCACCTCGGGCCCGGACAGGAACAGCAGGCCCTGGGCCTGGGTGTTCATCAGCAGGCGCCGGCCCACCGGGTGGCGTTCGCCGTGGTAGGTGTCGAGCAGGGTCTCGGGGGCGCGGCCGCGGACGACCGCGCCGAGCTTCCAGCCGAGGTTCACCGCGTCCTGGATGCTGGTGTTCATGCCCTGGCCACCGGCAGGCAGATGGATGTGGGCGGAGTCGCCGGCGAGGAAGATCCGGCCGCGCCGGTACTCGGTGACCTGGCGGGTCGCGTCGCCGAAGGAGGACACCCACACCGGTTCGGCGTGCGAGATGTCGTCACCGGTCAGCCGCTGCCAGGCCGCGGCGACCTCCTCCCATGTCGGCGGCTTCTCGCGGCGCTGCGGCGGGGTGCCGCGTTCGCAGACGATGAGCCGGGTGACGCCGCCGGGCAGCGGACCGACCATGACCATGCCGCCGGGCAGGGTCTCGCCGATCATCCGGGGCTCCAGCTGGATGCCCCGCACGTCGGCGAGGAACATCTCCAGCGTGGCGGCCGTGCCGGGGAAGTCGAAGCCGACCGCCTTGCGGATGGTGGAGCGGCCGCCGTCGCAGCCGACGAGATACTCGGCGCGCAGCCGGTGCTCGCCGTCGGGGCCGCGGACCTCGACCTCGACGCTGTCCTCCTTCTCCTTGACGGACATCACCTCGTGGCTGCGCCGGATGTCCGCGCCGAGCTGCGTGGCCCACTCCTCCAGCACCGTCTCGGTGGCGGACTGCGGGATGGTCTTGGCGGCCTGGTGGGCTCCGTCGAGGACACCGAAGTCCACCGGCAGGCCGCCGAAGTGGCCCACGTTGCTGACCTCGATGTCGCCGAAGCGGGGCAGCAGGCCGCGCTGGTCGAAGACCTCCATGGTGCGGGCGGTGAAGCCGAGACCGCGCGACTCGCCGGTGCGCGCGGCCAGCTTCTCCAGCACGACGACGTCGACGCCCGCCAGCCTGAGCTCGCCGGCGAGCATCATGCCGGCCGGGCCGGCGCCCACGACGATGACTTGTGCGTCCATGACACTCCTCGGGACAACCCGCCCTCCGGGCGGGGAAGGAACGGGTCAGAGCGGGGTGCGCCGCACCGGGCCGGGGTTCGCAGAAGAGGGGCCGGGGTGGGCCGCACGGGAAGAAGGGGGCAGGGGACGGGGCTCACAGGTACAGGCGCCCGATGGCCTGGTTGGCCACGTGCGCGGCGGCTGTGTGCCGCGGGTCGGGGGCGTACGCGTCGTGGCGGACGGCGACTTCGGCGAGCTTGATGGTGTGCTCGTCGCCGATCTGCACGGCGTCGGCGAAGACCTCCTCCGCGTCCGGTGCCTCGGGCAGCGGGGCGGCCGGCCGCGGTGTGGCGTGGAACCAGTCGAGCATGGTGCGGCTGACGGCACGTGCCGTGCGGTACGACGGCCAGCGCTGGGCCGGCGGCAGGTGCTCGACCACCAGCCGCACGGCGGCGGGCCCGGTCACCGCGTGGATCAGCGGGATCGGGTTGTGCTGGGCGACGGTGGCGTAGACGCCGGAGTACTCGGCGACCAACTCGTCCAGGGCCCGCGCGGCCGGGTCCCGCCCGTCGTCGTCGCGGACGTCCTGCGCGTCGGGCCCGGCGGTGTCCACGGGAACTCCGCGGGTGGAGTGGCGGGCGGCCCAGTAGCCGAGCCCGTGGGCCAGCTCGCCCAGTTGCAGCCGGTTGTCGTCGCCGGCCGCGGCCACGGCGCGCACGGCGTGCGCGGTGCGGATCACCCCGTGCGTCAGCATGCCCGACATGCCGGGCAGCAGGCGCGGCCACCAGTGGGCGAGCACCTCGGTCCACGGGGCGTAGGTCAGCTCACGCTCGAACAGCGCGGTCCAGTCGGCGACCCGGGCGAACTCGCCGAGCGCCGCCTGCCAGTCGGCGGGGTCGGTCGGGTCGATGGCCCAGCGTCGCTCGGGCACGTCGTGGTAGGAGCGGCTGCGCAGGTTGCGGTCGACCCACCCGGGCACCTCGTCGGCGTATCCCATGTAGGCCATGGCCTCGGCGGCCATCGGGGCGTGGTTGACGAAGCTCCGGCCGTGCTCGAAGCCCACCGGACGCAGCCGCGTCAGGGCCTCGCTCACGGCGTCGGAGTAGGTGAGTGCTGCCACGTGGATCAGTCCTTGATGTCGCAGACGGCGGCACCGGAGGAGAGCGCCCGGCCCACCTCGGCGGTGAGCCCGGTGACGGTGCCGGACTTGTGGGCGTTGAGCGGCTGCTCCATCTTCATGGCCTCCAGGACGACGACCAGGTCGCCCTTCTCGACCCGGGTGCCGTCCTCCACGGCGACCTTGACGACGGTGCCCTGCATGGGCGAGGCGAGGGTGTCGCCGGAGACGGCCGTACCGGCCCCGCCGCCGCCGCGCCGGCGGGGCCGGGCGGCGGCGCCGACGAGACCCGGCTGCCGCTCGGGCACCACGCCGAGGGACGCGGGCAGCGTCACTTCGAGGCGGTGACCCCCGACCTCGACGACGACCCGTTCCCGGCCCGCCGTCTCCTCCTGGTCGGGTGCGGGGGTGGTGAAGGGGGTGAGGTGGTTGGCGAACTCGGTCTCGATCCAGCGGGTGTGGACCGTGA
>NZ_JADWYM010000012.1 GCF_022414535.1 Streptomyces sp. MUM 2J | reverse complement strand
CGACGCCGTCACCAGCTCCCGCAACGGATGCCGCCCCAGCACCTCCCCCACCTCCGGCGTCAGCGCCGCGGCATGGCGCTTCGCCACGGGCAGCGTGTCGTCCAGCAGCGTGCGCGCGGCCGCGCGGAGGACCGTGCGGGCCTCACCGCGCGGGGCGCGGGCCGCCGCCCGCTCGAACAGCTGGCCGCCCTCCTCCAGGACCAGGCCGACGTCGATGCCGGCCGGGATCTTGACGGCCGCGGTCCGGCGCCAGGTGGTGACGGGGTCGCTCCAGGCCTCCACCGTGTACGTCCAGCGGCCCTCCGCGTCCAGGGCCACCTCGGCGCCCCACCGGTCGGTCCCCGGGGCCAGCTCCCGCATCGCGATCCTGGGGCGCTTGCGGCCCTCGGGATCCTTCAGCACGATGTTCGCCGCGACCGCGTCGTGCCCCTCGCGGAACACCGTGGCGGAGATCAGGAAGGTCTCGCCCACGACCGCCTTCGCCGGGCGCCTTCCGCACTCCACGCGCGGATCGACGTCGCGCACCGGAATGCGCCCGATGGGCCGGGTGGACTTCATGGTGAACCTCCGCCGTGCTCGATTCCGGGGCGCCGCCCGGATGTTGGATGACCACGCTGCACCGGGGGAGGCCTAATGCCCCGCCGGGAAACGCCGATTCGGGCGCGTTCCACTCCTGCGCGCGACGTTTTTCGCCCTCCGCAGGCCCTGCGTCCGCGGGGAGGCCTCCGAACCGGACCGCAGATAGTTCTCGGCGGCGTCGGCGGCCTCCCGCGCGCAGCGCTTGCCCATGAGTACGCACAGGGTGTAGCCGGAGTCCTCGAAGGTGGCCCGCACCGAGCGGTTCGCGGGCGCGGCTAGCATCGCGCGCTCCCACGCCCGGTAGCGCTGCAGGTGCCGGGAGACTTCGGCTTTCGCGGGTAGCAGCATGGCGCTGTTCACCTTCCGGGAATGCGAGAGGTACGACGCCCGGGGAACGGGCGGCCGGGCAGGCAGAGGCGCGGACTCGTCAAACCTCTCGTGGCCTTCACTTATGGTGCACGGCGCATGACCCAGCGTCCTGTTGGATCTTGGTCGTGGTGCGCTCGTGTTGCACGAATGGCGTAGCCGCCGCAAGGTTGGGATTACTCAGGAGCGATGACCGCTCACGCTTCGTGTTCGGGGTCCCGGCCCGCGGGGCCGGGAGGAAGCGGGGAGCGTCGCGGGTGAGGAGCCAACGACGATGAAGACCGCAGTGCCCTGCTACTACCACCTCGACGTGGAAGTCAGTCCGGAACGGGTCGGACAGGTCAGGCGCATTCTGGCCGCGCACCTCCGGTACTGGGACCTGGACACCCTCGTGGAGCCGGTCTGCGGCAGCGCCGAGCTGCTGCTGAGGGCCATCGACGAGCACGCCACCGACAAGAACACCTCCATCGAGATGTGGTGGAACGGCCAGCATCTGATCACCGCCGTCGGGGAGAACGACAGCGACCTGCGTCCCGACCAGGACCTGCGTGGATGCCTGGAGCGCATCGCCGCCATGAGCGACGGCTGGGGCTGCTGCGCCACCGGCACCGGCGGCAAGGTCATCTGGTTCTCGCGGCGCGCCCGGGCCGGCGACCGCGAACCACTGGTGCCCACCGCGCCCGCCCCGAGCCTGCGCGAGTTCCGGCGGGTTCCCCGCGAGGTACCGGCCGCCGTCGCGGCAGGTCCGCAGAGCGGCGTCCTGGAGGCCACCCGGTGACCGCCCGGTCGCGACGCAGGACCACGGTAGGGGTGCCCGCCTGGAGCGGGCACCCCTACCCGCTGGGTGCGGCCTACGACGGCCAGGGCACCAACTTCGCCCTCTTCAGCGAGGTCGCCGAGGGGGTCGAGCTGATCCTCTTCGACGACGGCGGGGGTACCCGCCGCGTCCCCGTGACCGAGGCCGACGGTTTCGTCTGGCACTGCTACCTGCCCGGAGTCGGTCCGGGCCAGCGCTACGGCTACCGGGTGCACGGACCGTGGGACCCGGCCCTGGGCCACCGGTGCAATCCGGCGAAGCTGCTCCTGGATCCGTACGCCCGGGCCGTGGACGGGCAGATCGACAACCACCCCTCGCTGTACGAGCGCGCCCCAGCCGGCCCCGACCCGGCCGACAGCGCCGGGCACACCATGCTGGGCGTGGTCACGGACCCGTACTTCGACTGGGGCGACGACCGCCCGCCGCGGCGGTCGTACGCCGACAGCGTCGTCTACGAAGCCCATGTTCGGGGACTGACCCGCACCCACCCCGACGTGCCCCGCGAACTGCGCGGCACCTACGCGGGCCTGGCCCATCCCGCGGTGGTGGAGCACCTGACCTCGCTCGGGGTGACCGCGGTGGAGCTGATGCCCGTCCACCAGTACGTCGACGACGGCGTCCTGCAGGACCGCGGGCTGTCGAACTACTGGGGCTACAACACCATCGGCTTCTTCGCCCCGCACAACGCCTACGCCGCTCACGGCAGCCGGGGCCAGCAGGTCGCGGAGTTCAAGTCGATGGTCAAGACGCTGCACGCGGCCGGGCTCGAGGTCATCCTCGACGTCGTCTACAACCACACCGCCGAGGGCAACGGACAGGGCCCGACCCTCTCCTTCCGCGGGATCGACAACGCCTCGTACTACCGGCTGGTCGACGGGGACTGGGAGCACTACTACGACACCACGGGCACCGGCAACAGCCTGCTGATGCGGCACCCCTACGTGCTGCAGCTGATCATGGACTCGCTGCGGTACTGGGTCACCGAGATGCACGTCGACGGTTTCCGCTTCGACCTCGCGGCCACACTGGCCCGGCAGTTCCACGAGGTGGACCGGCTCTCGGCGTTCTTCGACCTCATCCAGCAGGACCCGGTCATCAGCAGGGTGAAACTGATCGCCGAGCCGTGGGACGTGGGCGAGGGCGGCTACCAGGTGGGCAACTTCCCGACGTTGTGGTCGGAGTGGAACGGCCGCTACCGGGACGCCGTGCGGGACTTCTGGCGGGCCGAGCCCGGCTCGCTCGGCGAGTTCGCCTCCCGGCTGGCCGGGTCCTCCGACCTGTACCAGCACAGTCGCCGGCGGCCGCGCGCCAGCGTCAACTTCGTGACCGCGCACGACGGTTTCACCCTGCGCGACCTCGTCTCCTACAACCACAAGCACAACGGGGCCAACGGTGAGGACGACCGGGACGGGGAGAGCCACAACCGTTCCTGGAACTGCGGCGTGGAGGGGGAGACCGCCGACCCGGCCGTGCTGGAGCTGCGCGGCCGGCAGCAACGCAACCTGCTGGCCACGCTGCTGCTGTCGCAGGGCATCCCGATGATCGGCCACGGCGACGAACTCGGCCGGACCCAGCGCGGCAACAACAACGCCTACTGCCAGGACAACGAAGTGACCTGGATCGACTGGCGGTTGACCGAGGAGCAGGAGGAACTCACCGACTTCACCCGCCGGCTGATCGGACTGCGCGCCGGTCATCCCGTGCTGCGCCGGCGCCACTTCTTCCGCGGTGAGACGGCCACGCACGCCGGCAGGCCGCTGCCCGACATGGTGTGGCTGCTGCCGGACGCCACACAGATGTCCGGCGAGGACTGGCACCGCTCCGACGCGCACTGCGTCGGGGTCTTCCTCAACGGGGACGCGATCGCCGAGCCCGACCGCTACGGCCGGCCGGTCGTCGACGACTCCTTCCTGCTGCTGTGCAACAGCTACTGGGAGCCCGTCGTCTTCCGCCTCCCGGGCACCGAGTACGGCGAACGCTGGACGGTGTGCGTGGACACCGCCGAGCCGGACGGGGCCCCCGACGAGACGGAGTACAAGGCGGCCACCGACGTCGCCGTGGCGGCCCGCAGCCTGGTCGTCCTGTCCCGGCCGCCGGTGGGCGGGGCGTAGGGGGCGTGGGGGCAGCCAGGTCACCACCCGGCCGGTCGGGGCCGGTCCTCCGCGGAGGACCGGCCCCGACCGCGTTCCTTCCCCGGTGCCGCCGACGTGGTGGCGCCGGTCACCGCAGGGGGCGGGAGGTCACCGTGAACTGGGCACCGTCGGCGTCGCGCAGGACCGCTTCGTCCGCGGCCTTGCCCAGGACGCTCCCGCCGTGCCGCTCGGCCGCGCGGGCGCAGGCGGCCACGTCCGCCACGGCGAAGTGGACCTGCCAGTGCGGGCGGATCGTCGGGTCGGGCGCTGCCTCCAGCGCCCCCGACACGATGCGGGCCACGATGTCGCCGCGGCTGCGCAGCACGACCTCGCCGCCCTCGTAGTGCACCTCGCAGCAGCCCGGGCGGTCCGATGCCCAGTCGAGGATCTCGCCGTAGAAGATCGCGGCGGCGAACGCGTCGCGGGTGTGCAGCCGGATGAAGGCAGGGGCCGCCTGCCGCCAGCGCTCCCAGTTGCTGACCAGGTCGCCCTCCCACACACCGAAGGTCGCACCGTCCCGGTCCGCGAGCAGCGCCGCCCGCCCGGGTGGCAGCGAGATCGGCCCCACGGCCGCCGTGCCGCCGCGCTCGCGGACGCGGCTCGCCGCCTCGTCGGCGCTGGGCACGGCGAAGTAGGGGGTCCAGGCCACCGCCATCTGCCACATCGCGGCGACGGCGGCGATCCCGGCGACCGGCACGTCGTCCACCAGGGCGATGCGGAAGTGGTCGCCGAGTTTGGCCCTGCGCCACCGCCAGCCCAGGACGGCTCCGTAGAAGTCCTGGGTCGCTTCGAGATCGCGGCTGGTCAGGCTCACCCAGCAGGGCGCGCCGAAGACCGAGCGGGTGGAGACGACCTCCGTCGTACCGGGGGTGGGGGAAGTGTCGTGATTCATGGCACTCGCGTCCTGATCTCGTCGGCCGGCGGCCACCGGCCCTCCACCAGTCTCGGGCCGGAACCCTCCGGCGCGCCTGTCGAGTACGCCCGGTAGCGCCGCAAGGCGTGCACCACGAGGATGGAAGCGTGACACGGGTACCGCAGGAGCCGGACGGCGAAACGGACCGGCTCTTCGAGCTGCAGGAAGAAGTGCATCAGCTGAAGGAGGCCGTGTCCTCTCACGCCGTGGTGGATCAGGCCATCGGGGTGATCGTGGCCCTCGGTCGGGTGTCGCCGGATCAGGGGTGGCAGGTGCTGAAGGAGGTCTCCCAGCACACCAACATCAAGCTCCGCCATGTCGCGGAGCTGATCCTGATCTGGGGGAGGAGCGGCCGGATACCCGAGCCCGTCGCGGTCGAACTGGCAGAGGCCCTGGAGCGGAACGGGCCCACGGAGATCCCGGGGTCCCGGACCTGCTGAGCGGTGTGCGGCGGCTCAGCGGGTTTCGGCGAGGATCTCTTCGCGCAGGTGTGCGAAGCAGCCGCTCAGCAACCGGGAGACGTGCATCTGGGAGATCCCGAGCTGCTCGGCGATGCAGCTCTGTGTCATGCCCTTGAAGAACCGCAGGTAGAGGATGGTGCGCTCACGCTCGGGCAGTGCCTCGATGCACGGTTTGACGGCCACCCGGTCGACGACGGTGTCGTAGCCGGGGTCGGGGCCGCCGAGTGCGTCGGCCAGCGCGTAGCCGTCGGTGCCGGGCATCTCGGCGTCCAGCGACAGCGCGGAGAAGCACTCCAGCGCCTCCATCCCCGTGTGCACCTCCTCCTCGCTGAGCTGGGCGTGCTCGGCGATCTCGGCGAGGGTCGGCGCCCGGCCGGGAGTCGTCTGGGCCACCTCCTTGGTGGCGCGCCGGACACGATTGCGCAGGTCCTGGACCCGGCGGGGGACGTGCAGGGTCCACATGTGGTCGCGGAAGTGCCGCTTGATCTCGCCGGTGATCGTGGGGACGGCGTACGCCTCGAAGGCCCGGCCGCGTGCGGGGTCGTAGTGGTCGACCGCCTTGACCAGGCCGAGCGCCGCGACCTGGTAGAGGTCCTCCAGGTTCTCGCCGCGCCCGCGGAAACGGACGGCGATCCGCTCGGCCATGGGCAGCCACAGCTCCACCAGCTCGTCGCGCAGGGCCCGACGCTGCGGCCCGTCGGGGAGCTCGGCCAGCCGGGTGAAGGCCTCGCCGGTGTCGGGGGCGTCGTGGTGCGGATGCTGGTTCGTACTGCCGGCGGTGCGCATCGTGCGTGCCTCCCTCAGCAGGTGCCGGTGGGTACAGACCCGCAGGAGGTGCGTGCTCGGAGTGGACGGACTGCGTCGGAACCGGCGGGGCCGACTCCCGCGGGGTGCCTGCTGTCCGAAGCACTGTCGGACTGATTCTCCCATATCGGGCTTAGGGTGCAAAACTCGCACACCACGCTACGCCTCGGGGGTGCCGGTCCCCGCTGACCGGCAGGGAGCGGGGCGGCGTGCCGGTCGTCGGGCGTGGCGGCGGCCCGGGCGTCGTGCCGGACGGGTCGGTTCCGGGCGGTGGCGGCCGTGACCGGATCGCCCGCCCGTCCCGACTGCCGACGTGATGTGCGGCACGCCCGCCGAACAGGTCGCACGGCCGGTTTCACGATTACCGCTGGGCACGGCTTGATCGTCGATCACGAGACGCGAACGCCCTGGCCACAGCGCATTCTGCTCATTTGACAGTGTGCTGAGCACCTGGATAGGAAGCTGCTTCAAGAGGTCGAGAGGTGGATCGTGTACGAGCCGAACGTGGTCGGGGACTGGCAGGACTACGACGAACATGCCGGCCTGCGCGTCCGCGTCCACCGTCTGGAGCCGGCCGACCCGCCGCGCGGACGTGACGAGGCGGCGGAGGGGCTGACCTACTTCCGGCTCCGCGTCGTCGTCGAGAACCGCGGCGAACGGCCGCTCGGCGTCCACCTGGAGGACGGCCAGATCGACGTGCGGATCGGGCCCGACGGTGAGAGCGCCTTCATCGACTGGCGCAACTCGCAGTTCGTCGAGGGCTTCGACGTCTACCCGCTGCGCCGCGCCACCGCCCGGATCTACGCCGCCGGCCCCGAGGCCCTGCTCCGTCAGATCGACGTCCAGATCCAGCTGCGCGTCGAGGAGGACTGGACCGGCCGGCGGATGTGGACCGGCGCCCTCGGCCTGCAGGAGGGGCCCACCAGCTCCCTGCCCGGCCCCGGCCGGGAGTGCCTGGCCCTCCAGGTGAGCAACTACCTGCGGGACCAGGCCGAGGAGGGCACCGCCTGACCCGTGCCGGTCCCCGGCGCCGCGCCGGGCGGCGTGCGCCGTGTCCGGGCGCCCGGGGAGCGGGCCGAGTCCCGCTGGAGCACGGCGGCCTCACCGTGACCGGCGCACGCTCGCGTCGCGCCCTGCGGGACGCCGGGTGGCCGGGCCCGCCCGGCCCCTCCGCACCGCACGCCATGCAGCACGCTCCGGGCGCCGCTCCGTGACGGGGCGAACGCCGCCCCCCTAGTGGGCGATGCCGTCGATGATCTCGCGGGCGCCCTGGCGCAGGAGCGCCACCGCGACCGAGGTGCCGAGGGTGGCGGGATCCAGTCGCCCGGCCCACTCGTGGGCGTTCAGCCGGGTCTTGCCGTCCGGGGTGAACACGCAGGCGCGCAAGGAGAGTTCGCCGCTGCGGTCGACGCGCGCGTAACCGGCGATGGGGCTGTTGCAGTGCCCCTGGAGCACGTGCAGGAACATGCGCTCCGCGGTGGCCTCCCGGTGGGTGTCCGGGTGGCCGAGCGCGCTGACGGCGTCGATGAGGTCGGCGTCGTCCTCACGGCACTGCAGGGCGAGGATGCCCGCGCCGATCGGCGGCATCATCGTCTCCGGGGAGAGCACCTCGCTGATCACGTCCCTCCGTCCGATCCGCTCCAGCCCGGACACCGCGAGCAGCAGCGCGTCCGCCTCGCCCGCGGCCAGTTTCTCCAGACGCCGGTTGGCGTTGCCACGGAACGGGACACATCGCAGGCCCGGGTGGGTGGCGGCGAGCTGGGCGACGCGGCGCACCGAGGAGGTTCCCACGCGGGTGCCGGCCGGCAACCCGTCGAGGGCGAGCCCGCCGGGGTGGACGAGCGCGTCGCGGATGTCGTCCCGTGCGAGGAAGGCGGCGAACACCGTACCGGCCGGCAGTGGCCGGTCGGCGGGCACGTCCTTGACGCAGTGCACGGCCAGATCGGCCTCGCCGGCCAGCAGCGCCGCGTCGACCTCCTTGGTGAACGCGCCCTTGCCCTCCACCTGGGACAGGTCGCCGAGCCACTTGTCGCCGGTGGTCTTCACGGGCACGACGACGGTGTGCACCCCAGGGTGCGCTGCGGTCAACTCGGCGCGGACACGCTCCACTTGGGCCAGGGCCATGGGCGAGTCGCGGGAGACGATGCGGATCTGTTCCGGAACGGGCATGCGGGACACCATAGACCCTCCGGAGGCCCGGCACGCCGTGCTCCGGCCGGACGGCGGCCCGGTCCCCGGGCGGACGCCCGGCCGGCCACGGGCCCGCGCCGCGGTCGGGCCGCTCGCCGGTGCGACGGGCCGTCCACCCGCGCCGTGCGGTGCCTCTTCCCGGGAGGGCCGGCTCCCGCAGGTGATGCCCACAGGTGATGCCCCGGGCCGTGCCTGGGGCACCAAGGTCCGGAGTTCCGCGCCGGCCGGCCCACGCGGGCCGGCCGGCGCAGGGCCCGACTGGGCGGCGGGGCCTGCCCGTTGGTGGCGCGGACGGGCCTACACGTCGGTGTCGAAGGCGATGCCCGAGGGCTTCGCCTCGGCGAGATGGGAGGCGAAGGAGCCGTCCTTCAGGCCGAAGTGGGCGCTGCCGAAGTCGTGGGTGCTCAGCTTGTCGCGCAGGCCCGCGGGGTAGCCGTTCCAGCCGACCAGCGCGGGGTACTGCCAGGTGCCCTTGTGGTTCTCCGGGGGCTCGTCGTTGCCGTTCGCCAGACGGAAGCAGTGCGTGCGGATACCGTCCTTGTGGTAGACGACCTTCGGGTGCGTGCCCTCGAAGCGGACCTGCGAGGCCGCGTGCACGGTGAACGAGCCGTGGTTGGAGGTGGAGACGTACTCGACCCGGTTGTCGCGCACCCACACCACGACGTGCTCCCAGTCGTGCCGGTGCCCGCCGAGGCCGATGCCCCAGATCGCCTGGTCCTTCTCGAAGTACAGCCCGTACAGGATGGCGCACCAGCCGTTGTTGCACGCGGAGCGGGAGTAGCTGTTGGTGTTGTCCAGGTCCGCGGCGTCGCGGCAGTTCCCGTTGAGGGCGCCGGTCGGCTTGAGGCCGGGGTTGATCGAGCCGTCGGTGCCGATCGCCGGGGTGGCGTAGCAGCCGTCGGTGTCGTAGTCGAAGGCGGGCTGGAAGGTGCGGTCCAGCGGGTCCGCGACCGAGGGCAGTGCCCCCGGTGGTGCGGCGAAGGCCGTGGTGGGGAAGGCGACGACGAGCGCGAGAGCCGCGCCCAGTCCGGTGAGCCATCTCCTGCGGTGGGTCCGGAACACGGGTGGCGACACCGCGTCCTCCTCTGTGTCGGGCGCAGCCCAACGGCTGTGGGGGGCAAGGGGGTTCAGCCTCCCGCAGTTTGCATGTCCGCGCCAAGAGGGTGCGGTTGCACCGATGGTGAAGATCGGCCCAACGGTCGGCTCACACGGGCGGATCGGGCAGGTCGGCCGCCGACTCCTCGGGGCTGAGGTCCTGGCGCAGCCGCAGCCATGACGGCTGGCGCAGCAGGCCCGCGCGGGTGCGGGTGCTGTAGCTGACCTCGCCGACCAGCCGGGGCAGCACCCAGTGCGCGTACGCCGTCCGGGGGGCAGGGGTGAAGGGGCACACGTCGGTCGCCAGTTCCCTGAGCAGCAGTGCCAGTTGCTCCCGTTCGGCCTCGCTCCACCCGGTTCCGACGGCTCCCACGTGGCGCAGCAGCCCGGCCGGAGTCCGCTGCCCGACCAGCACCGCGCCGGGGAGCCCGGACAGCCGGCCCCTCCCGGGCAGCCAGCCGCCGACGATCACGTCCTCGCCACGCATGTTCCGGATCTTGATCCAGGAGCGGGAGCGCACCCCCGGTTCGTACACCGAGTCGAGCCTCTTGCACACCAGGCCCTCCAGGCCGTGCTCCCGGGTGGCGCGCAGGGCCTCGGTTCCGTGACCGACGAGCGCGGCCGGCGTCGACCAGTACTCGCTGTCCAGTCCCAGGTCCTGCAGGATCGCGCGGCGGTGCACGTACGGCAGTGCGAGCAGGGGGCGCCCGGCGAGGTGCATCACGTCGAACAGCGCCAGGTGCACCGGCGCCCCGGCGGCCCGGCGCGCCGCGCGGCGCGGGGTGTCGGCCAGTCCCATGCGGGACTGGAGCGCCTGGAAGTCGGCGCGGCCGTGCGCGTCCAGCGCCAGAACCTCGCCGTCCAGCACTGCGGCGGTACCGCCGAGCGCGCCGCCCAGCCGCAGCAGCTCGGGGTAGGCGCCGGTGATGACGTCTCCGGACCGGGCGCGCAGCACCACGCTGCCGTCGCCGGCCAGATACGCCACCACCCGCTGCCCGTCCTGCTTGGTCTCGTACGCCCAGCGCGCGTCCTGCCCGGCGGGGGGCAGGGTGCCGGGGGTCGCGAGCATGGGCGGGATCAGCGGCAGGGTCACGGTCGAAGATGTCGACGCCCGCGTGCCCGGGCACGCGTGGGACCCGTCGTTTTCCCCTGAACGGCGCCGCCCGGCCGGGCGCGTCCCACCTCCCGGCGACGGCCGTGCCCGCCGGACCCCGCCTACCGATGCCCGCCGGAGCCGGCTCACCGACGGCGGCCGGGACGTCGGCCGGCGTGTCCGGGAAGCCGGCGCACGCGGCATGCGGCGCGCGCTCGCCGGCTGGACGCCCGAGGGGCTGCCCCGGCCGGCAGCCCTCCTCCCGTGCGTGGTCGACGACTCCTCGCGCACGCTGCCGAGGACCTCGCGCGCACTGCCGAGGACGAGGGGGCGGCGGCCGGACGCCCCGGCGACCCGGCCGTTCCTACCCTCCAGTAATATCGCGCGCCAGGCCGTTGCCCCCTCGGGAGGACCCGTGTCCCAACGCTCGCCCCTGCTGCTCGCCGGTCTGCTGGCCGCCGCGGGTGCCGCCCACTTCGCCGCCCCGCGCCGGTTCGACGCGATCGTGCCGCGCTCACTGCCCGGTGCGCCCCGGGCCTGGACCTACGTCAGCGGTGCCGCCGAACTCGTGCTGGCAGCCGGCCTGGCGCTGCCCCGCACCCGGCGCCGGGCGGCTCTCGCCGCGGCCGGGCTCTTCGTGGGCGTCTGCCCCGCCCATCTGCAGATGGCCGTGGACTGGCGTGACCGGCCCGCCCCGCAGTGGGCCGCCGCCGTCGGACGGCTGCCGCTGCAGGTGCCCCTGGTCCTGTGGGCCCGCAGCGTCGCCCGCACCTCCGGGGGGTGCGCGTGAGCGCCCTGCCGCAGGCCGGTGACCGGATCGAGGACTTCGAACTGCCCGACGAGACCGGCACGCCCCGCCGGCTGTCGAAGCTGCTGAGCGACGGGCCCGTCGTGCTCTTCTTCTACCCGGCCGCCCTGACGCCCGGCTGCACCGCCGAGGCCTGCCACTTCCGCGACCTGGCCGCCGAGTTCGCCGAGGTCGGCGCCCGCACGATCGGGATCAGCGGTGACGCCGTCGAGCGGCAGCAGGAGTTCGCCGGGCGCCACGGCCTCGGCATGCCGCTGCTGTCCGACGTGGACGGCGCCGTCCGCGAGCGGTTCGGCGTGCAGCGAAGCTTCACCCTGGCGCCCACGCGCAGGGCCACGTTCGTCATCGCCGAGGACCTGACCGTCCTGGAGGTCGTCCGCAGCGAACTCCGCATGAACACCCACGCCGACCGGGCCCTCGCCGCGCTGCGGGCCCACCGCGGCTGATCAGCCCTCTCCGGGCCCCGGCCCGGCCCGCTCGCCGGGCCGGGGCTCACGCACCGTGACCGGTCACGGCCACTCCTCGGGACCGTTCACGAGGCGGCCGCCCAGGGGCGGCCCGCCCGCGGGGGAGCCGCGGTGCCGCCCGCGCACGGCCCTCCTGAGCTGCGCGGGCCCCGAATGGTTGAAGCGTCAGGCCAAGAGGACCATCCTGGCGATATGGAGCAAGTCGCCGCCGCGGCGGTCGTCGATGCGCGGGGTGTCGTGACCGGGTGGAGCGAGGGTGCCCGGCGGCTGACCGGGCACCGGGCCGAGGACGCCGTCGGCCGGTCCGCCCGCGACCTGCTCGCCGAGCCCGCCCCACCCGATGTGCTGCGGTCCCTGACCGGGACCGTCCTGCTCCGGCACCGCGACGGCTCCGCCGTGTCCGTGCGGATCACGGGCTGCCCGCTGCAGAGCGCGGACGGCACCCCGTACGCGTACGCGGTGACCGCCGAGCCGCCGACCGGGCCCGAGCAGTCCGCCGGCCCCGAACCGACGCTGGCCGGGCAGGCCTTCCAGCAGGCCTCGATGTCGATGTCCGTCTTCGACACCGGCCAGCGCTACCTGAGGCTCAACGACGCGACCTGCCGTGTCCTCGGCGTCGACCGGGAGGGGGAGTTGCTCGGCCGTCACTACGCCGACACCGCCGAGGACACCGAGCACAGCCAGGGCCTCCTCGGACATCTGCGCGAGGTCGCCCGCACCGGCCGCCCCGTTCGCTACGAGAGTTTCACCCGCGCACCCACCGGCCTGCGGGAACACGCCTGGAACATCGAGATGTGGCCGGTTCGCGACGCTCGCGACGAACTCACCGGCGTCGGCCTCGCGGCCTTCGACAGCACCGATCAGTACTGGGCCCGGCAACGACTCGCCCTCCTCAACGAGGCCGCGACCACCATCGGCACCACCCTCGACGTGGTCCGCACCGCCGAGGAACTGGTCGCCCTGGTCACCCCCCGGTTCGCCGACTTCGTCAGCGTGGACCTGCTGGAGTGGGTGCTCGGCGCGGACGAACCCCCCGCCGTCGCACCCGAGGAGATCGTGCTGCGGCGCGTCGCCCACGGCTCCTCCCACCAGGGCACCCCGGAGGCGTCCGTCCGTCTCGGCGAGACGGACGTCTACCCGCCGTACTCGCCGCCCGCCCGCGCCCTGCGCGAGGGCCGGCCCGTGGTCAGCGGCTCCGGCGACCCCGGCTTCGACCGCTGGGTCGCGGAACGCAACGCCTGCGCCCCCGAGGGCCGCTCCTACCGCGAGGGCGCCCACTCGCTGCTCGCCGTGCCGCTGCGGGCCCGGGGAACCATCCTCGGCGTCGCGGTGGCGGTGCGCATCGCCCAGCCACGGCCGTACGCCGGCGACGACGCCGCCCTCGCCGAGGAGCTGGCCAGCAGGGCCGCCGTCTGCGTGGACAACGCCCGCCGCTTCGCCCGGGAACGCACCACCGCGCTCGTCCTCCAGCACAGCCTGCTGCCGCGCGGACTGCCCGGCCAGGCCGCCGTCGACGTCGCCCACCGCTACCTGCCGTGCGGATCGCTCGCCGGGATCGGCGGCGACTGGTTCGACGTCATCCCGCTCTCCGGCAGCCGGGTCGCCCTCGTCGTCGGTGACGTCGTCGGGCACGGCATCCCCTCCACGGCGACCATGGGCCGGCTGTGCATGGCGGTGCGCACCCTCGCCGACGTCGACCTCTCCCCGGACGAACTGCTCACCCACCTCGACGACCTCGTCACCCACCTCGCCGCCAACGGCGACGGCGGCGAGGTCGCCGAACTCGGCGCCACCTGCCTCTACGCCGTCTACGACCCCGTCGACCGCAGCCTCCGCCTCGCCGCGGCCGGGCACCCTGCGCCGGCCGTCGTCCTTCCCGACGGCACGGCACGCCTCGTGCCGATGAGCGCCGGGCCCCCGCTCGGGGTGGGAGGCCTGCCCTTCGAGGCGACGGAACTCCAGCTGCCCGAGGGCTCCGTCGTCGCCCTCTACACCGACGGCCTCGTCGAGAACCGCGACCTGGACGTCGACCAGGCCACCGAGGAACTGCGCCGGGCGCTGGCCACACCCGCGGAGAACCTCGACACCCTGTGCGACCGGGTACTCAAGGAGGTCCTGCCGGAGGAGCCCGCGGACGACGTCGCCCTGCTGCTGGCCCGCACCCGTGCGCTCGGCGCCGACCGGGTCGCCGCCTGGGACGTGCCGCCGGACCCGGCGCACGTGGCCACCACCCGGCAGGCCGCCACCGAGCAGCTCGCCGCCTGGGGCCTCGAAGAGGCCGCCTTCGTCACCGAACTGGTCGTCAGCGAACTCGTCACCAACGCCATCCGCTACGGCGCGCCACCCATCAGGCTCCGGCTGATCCGCGACCGTGCCCTCATCTGCGAGGTGTCCGACGGCAGTTCCACCTCCCCGCACCTGCGCCGGGCCCACGCCTTCGACGAGGGCGGGCGCGGCCTGCTGCTGGTCGCCCAGCTCACCCAGCGCTGGGGCAGCCGGCAGACCACGGGCGGCAAGACGATCTGGGCCGAGCAGCCGCTGCCCGGATGACCCCCCCTCGGACCGCCCGGCGCGACGGCCCGTGCCCGCCGCCCACCCCCTGTCACTCGAAGCGTGCGGTGTCCCCCGCCCCGCGCCGAACGATCTCCGGCTCGCCACCGGAGAAGTCGATCACCGTCGTGGGCTCCGTGCCGCATTCGCCGGAGTCGACCACCGCGTCCAGGACGTGGTCGAGCCGGTCCTTGATCTCCCACCCCTGGGTCATCGGCTCGTCCTCGCCCGGCAGCAGCAGCGTGCTCGACAGCAACGGCTCGCCCAGCTCGGCCAGCAGCGCCTGGGTGACCACGTGGTCCGGGATGCGCACACCCACGGTCTTCTTCTTCGGGTGCTGGAGCATCCGCGGCACCTCCTTCGTCGCCGGCAGGATGAAGGTGTAGCTGCCCGGAGTGGATGCCTTCACGGCCCGGAACACGTCCTTGTCGACCCGCACGAACTGTCCGAGCTGGGCGAAGTCCTGGCACACGAGGGTGAAGTGGTGCCGGTCGTCCAGGTGGCGGATGCCGCGGATCCGCTCGGTGCCGTCACGGCTGCCGAGCCGGCAGCCCAGTGCGTAGCACGAGTCCGTCGGGTAGGCGACGAGCGCGCCCTGCCGGATGCTCTCGGCGATCTGGGAGATGGTGCGCGGCTGGGGGTTGTCGGGGTGCACGTCGAAGTACTTCGCCATCCGGCGAGCTTAGCCGCCACCGGGGGCCGCACGGGGCAGCCCGGCCGACGGCCCGCCGCACCCCGCCCGACGTGCGACGACACCGGTCTGCGCGCGAGGGGTAGGCGTGAGGTAACCTCCGCCCGGCAGAGCGGAGATCCCGGCGAGGAACGAGGAGAAGGCCGACATGGCGGGCCCAGCGGAAGGGACATACGACGCCGACCCGGTATGGGCCCGGCAGCTCCTCGATCATCTGCGCCCCGCCGGGCGGGACGCGGGCAAGGTCGTCGCCTGGCTCTCGGGCACCGTGCGCGCCTCGGTCTCCCTGCGGGACGCCGCGGGGCACCTGCTCGCGGGAGAGCCGGTCCCCGTGGACGAGGGCCTGGCCGCCGACGTCGTCCGCGGACGGATCGCCTCCGCCGCCTGGGACGGGCAGGGCCACCACGTGCGGCTCGTCCGCGTCGGGCTGCCCGACTCGGCCGGCGTGCTGGCCGTCTCCCGCACCACGCCCTTCGACCGGAGCGCCGCCGACGTCGTCACCCACACCGCCGCCCTCCTCGAACTCCTGCTGCGGGCCCGCGAGTCGGCCGCCACGGGGTACCGGCTGCGGCAGGCGGCCGCCGACCTGCGGCTGGCGATCCTCCAACTGCTCATGGTCGAGGACCCCGTCTCCGCCCGCCGGGTCGCCGCCGGGCTCTGGCCCGGTCTCCTCGACACCGACACCGCGTGCGTCTACGTCGTCGAGGGGCGCCCCGAGGACCGCGACCGCATCGCCGAGGAGTGCCTGACCGCCACCCGCGAGGAGGCCCTCGTGGTGCGCTGCCCGGCCGTCGACGCGCATGTCATCGTCGTCGCCCCCGGCGAGTCGGCCGACGAGGCCCTGCGCGCGGTCGTCGACCGCCGCCACGACGCCTACCTGGGCGGCAGCACCCGTCAGCGCCTGGCTTGCACCGCCGGCGCCTACGGGCAGGCGGTCAGCGCCCTCGCCGTCGCCCGCTTCCGCCCCGAGAAGGCCGCCGTCTACGCCGAACGCACCCACCCCGAACGGCTCATGGACCCCGCGGCGCTCACTGCCTGGACCGTCCGGCTGCTGCGTCCGCTGGACGAGCTGCCGTGCCATGTCGGCGGCGAACTGCTCGCCACCACCCGCCTGGGCCTGGAGTTCACCGCAGTCAACGCGGCCAAGGTCCTCGGCGTGAGCCGCAACACCGTCCGCGCCCGCATGACCCGTGCCGAGGGCCTGATCGGAGCGGACTTCTCCGACCTCACCGCCCGCGCGGCCGTCCACCTCGCGCTGAACGCCCAGATCTGCCTCCCCGGCCAGGAGGAGGCGAGTGCCCCCGCCGTCACCGCCCGCTTCGCCGATCTCCTCGCCGGTCCCGCGGTCCGCGCCTGGGCGCACGACCTGCTGCGGCGCCTGGACGACGACGCCCGCGACCTGCGGGGCACGATGCGCGCCTGGATCGCCGCCGATGGCAACGCCGAGCGGGCCGCGCAGCGGCTCGGCGTCCACGCCCAGACCGTCCGCGAACACGTCCGCGGTGCCGAGCCCGTCCTCGAACGCCAACTGCTGGCCGGCGGCCGGGACCTGTACGAGGTCGTCCTCGCCCATCTGGCCACGGGGGACCTCCGGCCGCCCGCCCTCGGCCCGGAGGAACGGGGCGATCAGGGCGCACCTGTGCACGGGTGAGCCCCCGCGCCCGCGGACCGGGCACGAAGACGGTTCACACACGCCCCGCCGTCCACATAGGTTCGTGGAACGGCCGCAGGGGCCCGACCGGAACGGGGGACCGGTGGGGCTCCTGCCACGCCGTCAGTCCCCGAGCCGCACGGGGATCTCCTGCCATCCGAACGCGATGAACGACGGCACCTGCTCCAGCGCGGTGTCGGCGAGCCGCAGGTCGGGGAATCGGTCGAACAGTGCGGGAAGCGCCGTCAGGGCCTCCATCCGGGCCAGCGGCGCACCGATGCACCGGTGCACACCGATCCCGAACGCCATGTGGTCGTCGGCGCCGCGCGCCGCGTCGAAGACGTCCGCGCCGGGGCCGTAGTGCTCGGGGTCCAGGCCGGCCGCCGCGTACGTGGTGATGATCGCGTCCCCGGCCGGGACGGTGACGTCACCCACGGTCAGGTCGCTCACCGCGAACCGCAGCGGCAGCGAGGCGATCGACGGATGCACCCGCAGCGTCTCCTCGACGACCCCCTCCCACCCGATCCGGCCCGCCCGCACCGCGGCGAGCTGCTCGGGGTCGCGCAGCAGCGCGACGACCGCGTTGCCGATGAGATTGACGGTCGTCTCGAAACCGGCCCCGATGACCAGCAGCAGCGTGTACAGCAACTCCTCGTCGCTGAGCCGGTCACCGTCCTCGTCGCGCACCCGGATCAGCTCGGTGGTCATGTCGTCGCCGGGCTGGTCCCGCTTGTGCGCGATGAGCGCGCCGAGCACCTGTCCGATCTGCTCCTGCACGAACGCGGCGTGCTCGGGTGACGGGTCGGAGGTGTCCATGATGGCGGCGACGAGCCGGACGTTCGCCTCCCGCAGCTCCTCCGGCACGCCGAACAGCTCACAGATGATCTGCATCGGCAGTTCGTGGGCGAACGCCGCCTTCACGTCCACGACCTGCCCGTCCGCACCGCCGGCGGCCAGCTCGTCCAGGAGTTCGGCGGTGATCGCCTCCACGCGCTTGCGCAGGTCCTCGGTACGGCGGTGGGTGAAGCTCGGTGCGACCAGCTTGCGCAGCCGGGCGTGGTCCGCGCCGTAGGTGGAGAGCATGTTGACCACACCGACCCAGCCCAGGATCCATCCCCACGACGGGTGCTCGCCGATCTCCGGCCACAACCGCCAGTGCCGGCGCGGGTCCTTGCTCACCCGCGGGTCCAGGACCAGCTCCTTCAGGGTGTCGTAGCGGGTGGGTGCCCAGGCCGGTATCCCGCCCGGCAGTTCGACGGGCACGATCGTGCCGAGGGCGCGCAGCCGGGCGCTCTCGGCGGGGATGTCGGCGCCGAACGGGTCGAGGGGGATGCGGTCGGTCACGGTCACGACAGGTCTCCTGCCTGGTCGAGGGTGCGGGGGGTGAATCGCACGGGCAGCGCGGTCAGCGAACGGTGGAAGGGACCGGGCCGCCAGGTCAGCTGCTCGCGCGGCAGTACCGGCTCCATGTCGGGCAACCACTGGGTGAGCCGCTCGATCGCCTCCGTGGCGATCAGCAGGGCGTGCTGCCTGACCGGGCAGGCGTGCGGGCCGGCCCCCCATGACAGGTGCGAGGCGTCGTTCGGGAGCCGGTCGGCGCCGTGGCTCAGCTCGGCGGCGCGGGCCAGCGCGCCGAAGGCCACCACCACCGGCACCGCGGCCCGCAGCCACACCCCGTGGAACGACATCGGCCGGCGGGAGTAGTAGACGCCGTAGTTGGTCAGCGGCGTCTCGTGGTGCAGCACCTCCGCCACCGCGTCCATGACCGGCCGGGCACCGCTGGTCAGCGTCGAGTAGTAGGCGGGATTGCCGAGAATGCGGGAGAACGCGTTGGACACCAGGTTCGCGGTCGGCTCGTAGCCGGCACCGAGGGTCAGGAAGACCTGCCAGGTGACCTCGTCGGCGCTGAGCGCGGCCGGATGGTCGAGCAGCCGGCTCGGCAGGTCCTCGCCGCGCCGTTCCGTCCTGGCCGCGACGAGTTCCAGCACGTACCGCCCGTACTCCGCCTCGCCCTCGGCGGCCTGCGCGCCGCCCTCCATCATCTTGCCCAGACCCGCGTTCAGCCGCTCGCCGTAGCTGTCGGGCAGCCCGAACAGGTCGTTGAAGACCAGCGCCATCAGCGGCCGCGCGAAGCCGCCCACCAGGTCGGCCTCCCCCAGCGGGCCGATGCGGGCCGCCAGCAGCCGCACCGCCCGGTGCACCCGGGCGCGGAGGTCGTGCGGTTCGACGAGGTCGAAGATGTCGATCAGCGTGGTGCGGTACCGGACGTGGGCGGCGCCGTCGGCGAACAGGGCGTTGGGCCGCCACCGCATCATGCCCAGCACGGGGGAGTCGTCCGCGACCGTCGCCTCCCAGGGGCGCGGGTCGTGGGAGAACGTCGCCGTGTCGCGCAGGACGTCCAGAGCCGCCTGCCGGCCGGTGACCAGATAGGCGGGCACGCCGGGCGCCAGCTCGGCCCAGCCGACGGGCCCCTGGGCGCGCAGGGCGGCGTAGTAGCGGTCCGGGTCGCACGCGAAGCCGTCCTCCCACAGGCGCACCGGCGCCGAGCGGGAGAACGCCTCCTGGGCAGCGGGATAGGTGGTCACAGGGGCTCCGTGTCGGTGCGTGTCTGACGGTTGATCAGGTGCTGGACCAGGGCGAGCAGCGCGTCGAGGGAGGAGTTCGCCTCCCGCGCGTCGCATGTCACCATCGGCGTGCCCGGGTCCAGGTCCAAGGCGGCACGCAGCTGGTCCTCGGTGTAGTGCCGGGGCGCGTCCGGGAAGGCGTTGAAGGCCACCGCGTACGGCAGCCCCGACTCCTCCACCAGCCCGAGCACGTCGAACGAGGCGTCCACGCGGCGGCTGTCGACGAGGACGAGCGCGCCGAGGGCGCCGTAGGCGATGTCGTCCCACAGCGGCCGGAACCGCTCCTGGCCGGGCGTGCCGAACAGGTACAGCACGATCCCGTCCGGCAGGCTGATCCGGCCGAAGTCGATGGCGACGGTGGTCGTCGCCTTGTCCCGCACCCCGTCGACATCGTCCACCTGCGCGGACGCCTCGGTGAGATGCTCCTCGGTGTGCAGCGGGCGGATCTCCGACACCGAGTCGATCAATGTCGTCTTGCCCACCCCGAAGGGGCCCGTGACCAGGATCTTCACCAGGTCGCGAGCGGTGTCCGGCAGGTGGATGCGGCTAGTGCTTGAGGGCGCGGAGGCCATCGGCCACTCTCTTCAGCAGGTCGGGGTCGAACCGTTCGGCGGGCGGGATCGGCGCACGGGCCACCAGCAGGTCCTGGTCGACGAGTTCGCCGGCCAGGACCCGTACGGCGGAGAACGGCAGCCGCAGCAGTGCCGCGGCCTCCACCGCCGTGAGCGCCCCGTCGGCCAGCTCGTCCAGCAGGGCGAGGTGAGCGGGGGGCAGCCCTTCGGGCACCGCCCGGTCGCTGCGCCGGAGCAGCGAGAGCCGCTCCAGACGCAGCCGGGGGTGCCGGGCCGCGCCGCCGGTCGCCAGATAGGCGGGCACCAGGGGACGGCCGCCCGGACGTCCCGTCATACCGGCGCGCCGTCGACTCCCCGGGGCGCGGCCACCATCGCCTTCTCGGCCAGCCGCGCCACCTGCGAGTGCACCCGGTGGGCCAGCAGGTCCAGGCGCACCTCGGCGTCGCCGTACGCGGCCACACAGGTGCCGTGGTCCGTCGGCACGATCAGCACGTACCCGTGGTCGGACTCGATGACCACCTGGCGCACCTCGGCCCGGTCGGCGTCGGCGAACGCCGCCGCGGCCGTGCGGCACGCTCCCTGCACCGTCGAGGTGATCGCGGCCACCCGCTCCGCCGAGGGCTGGCTGAGCGAGTCCGTGTACCCGGTCACGAGTCCGTCCCGGGTCAGCAGGACGGCAGCCACCACGTGCGGCACCTGCAGGATCGGCTCCAGCACCCATGCCGTGTCGCCCGTGTCGCGGTTGGTCATCGAGCCGCTCCCCCTTCGTGGTCGGTGTGATCGCTGTCGTTCGGTGTGTGTGCGGGGTCCCCCGCCGCGCGGGCCGCGGCCGTGGCGGACTGGAGTGCGCCCAGCGCGGCGGCGGCCTGTTCCGGGCGGTGGGGGGCGGCGGGCTGTGGTGCCGGGGGTTGCGGTGCGGGTTCCTGCCCGGTGGCCATCGGGGTGCGGCGGCGCCGCCGCGGCAGGCCGCCGGTGTCGAGTGCGTCTCCGTGCGGGTCGTCGTGCGGGGGGACGCCCGGGACGCCGGTGGGCGCGTCGTGCGCCGGGACGCGAGGGGTGCCGGTACCGGGCGGCTCCGCCCCGTACGTGTGGGCCGGGGCGTCGGCCGGGGTGTGGACCGGGTCCTGCCGGGCACCGCCGTCCGCCGGCCCGGCCGGGGGCGCGGTGACGTGGACGGTGTGCCGCTCGGAGGTGCCTTCGCGGGTGGAGCGCGGGGCGCTGGCCGCGGGCGGCCGTTCGGTGGGGTCGATCCGGCTGAGGAGGTGCTCGGCGACCAGCAGGACGGCCCGGACACCGCCGTAGGGGGAGGGCGTGGAGATGTCGACGCTCAGGTCGAACTGCCGGGTCAGCTGACCGATCGCGGCCAGCCCCATCCGCGGCGGATCCCCGAGGTCGGTCAGCAGGATCGGCTCGCGGCCCGCCACCAGCCGCTGGGCGCGCTCGCGCTCGTCGGGCGTCATGCCGACACCGGCGTCGTCGACGGTGACGCACACACCGTGGTGCACGTGCTCCAGGCTCACCAGGACGTCGGTGTCGGGGGAGGAGTGCCGCAACGCGTTGTCGAGGAGTTCGGCGGTGATGATGGCGACCGGCTCGACCGCGTGCGAGACCAGGGCGGTGCCCGGCTGCAGATGGTTGTGCACGGTGACCCGCCGGTAGCCGGCGAGCCGGGCCTGACCGCCGGTGACCGCGTCGACCAGGTGGGACTCCTCGCGGGCGAGTCCGACCCAGGCACCGCAGACGACGGCCGCGACCTGGGCGCGCCGCAGCGACTGCTCGTTCTCGTGGTCCAGCCGGAACAGCGTCTGCGCCAGTTCCGGGTCGTCGTACTGCTGCTGGAGTCCGCGTAGCGCGTCCTGCAGGCGGTAGAGGGCCGCCTGGATCTCCCGGGTGGCGCCGCGCATCCCGGCCTGCGCCGCGGCGTCGACGCGGACGTGCTGCGCGGCGAGTTCCGCGCGCAGGCCCTGCAGGACGCCGTCGAGGGCCAGGCCGAGCGGCGTGCCGGTGGTCTGCGGGTCCAGCGGGCCGGGGACCACCACGTGCGGATGGGCGAGTGCGCGGGCCGCCGCCGGCAGTCGCCGGGAGGCCAGATGGTCGATCTCGGTGATGAACGCCCGCGTGGCTTCGTCGTGTTGCCTGCGCAACGCGGCCGACTCAGCTCGCTGCCGGGTCAGTTGACGTCGGGCGTGCAGCAGCCCGCCGCCCAGGGCGAGTGCGGACAGCGTGCCGGCGGCGAGGCCGCCGGCCACCAGGTCCGGTATTTCAATCATGAAATGGTTCCAGGAGGAAGCGGGCAGGGGAGGGCTCGGGTTTCCTCTGTCGAGGTGTCCGCTGCACAGTACACACCGTCATCGACCGGTCTCGCACGGTCGGGTGGGACTTCCCTCCGAAACTTTTCGCCCGCCGCTCACTTCTGCCACAACTGTCGGAAATGCCGTGGCGATCGTGGCCGTCCGGCCGTGGTGTGCCTCCGGGTACGGTCGGGCACCACCCCTTCGCCCCTCCGCCCCTCCGCCTCGTCGCCGGCCACCGGGTGGCGGGTGGCGCGGTGGGCGGCGGAGGGCCGCCGGTGCGCTCCCGTCAGACGGTGTGAAGGGTGTTCCGGGCCAGCTCGAACGCAGGCAGCATCGCCCGGTGCTCCTCGTCGTCCATGCCCCCGAGGTGCAGGACGACCGGCCCCCGGTCCGTGGTGACGGCGAGGGCGTTCTCCTTCTTCGCCTCGTCCGGTAGCCCGCCGGTGTGCAGGTACGCGACCTCCACACCGGCGAGGCCGCCGGAGGTGAACCTCCGGTACGTCGCCCCGCTCGTGCCCTTCTCGGCGTCCACGAAGGCCTCCAGCACGCCGCGGGCGTCGGCCCTGCCGGGCTTGCCCGTCCACACGCGCAGGAAGCCGATGTTCCCGGCGGGCTTCGCGTCGATCTCGCACGCCAGGGTGACCGGGCCCTGGCGCAGCAGTTCCTCCAGGTCCTCGGCCTGGACGTCCGCCGGGGGCGGTACCTCGACGGCCTTCGCCCTCCATCCGCGGGCGATGTCGAACACGACGGGAAGCGGGCAGGGCGAGCCGGCGGCGCCCACGCTTCCGCCGCTCGGGGCGGCCGTCCCGGAGGTCGCCGTTGCCGTTGCCGTTGCCGACGCCGCCGCCGACGACGGGGACGCGGCCACGTCCGCGTCTCCTCCGCCCGACTGCCCACACCCGGTCAGCGCACCCGCCAGCATCAGCACGGGGGCCGCAGCGCGCCACCCCGCCCCGGTCCTACCCCGCATGGTCCGTTCTCCCCTCGTGATCAGCCGGGCGGCCACGGTATCCGAGCGCGTGAGACGTGCCGCCCCCGGGTGCACCGGGGGCCGGCATACGTCCGGGACGCCTCCGTGCCGGGTCGGTCGTGCAGGGGGAACGGTCATGCCGGGCCCGGAGGCCGGCGGCCCTCTTGCAGGACCGCGCGAAACCCAACCGTGAGAGTCCTTCCGCGGCCCGGGACGGGTTGCCGGCAGGCCCGGCAGCCGTGATCCGGCGTGACCCGCAAGAACACCGGTGTCCCTTCAGGGGCTGCCGTGCCCCGGGACGTCTGCCGGCCGCGGGCGTGCGACTGGCCCACCCGTCGGCTTGACCAGCAACTTGTCCGCCTTCGGGGGCGCCGTGCCGAGGTGCGCGGGCGTGTCGGGGTGCCCGGCGGTGCGGGTCCTCCGAGTCGTCCGCAGCGTCTCCGGCGACCGTGCGGGTGTGGCCGACGGCATGGTCCCGAACCCGGGGGAGCGACTACCGTTCCGGGGGTTCCCCGCCCCCGGCAGCGACTCGGACGACCCGGCAGTGCACGCAGACCTCTCCCCGATCATCGCGGCGACCGCCCAGTGGCTGACCCGTGCCTACCCGGCGTGCGGCGGCGCGCTCTCCGCCGTGCTGTGCGAGGTCCAGGCCCGGCAGGCAGTGACGGTCGCCGCCTGGCTGCGCCACCCCACCTCGATGGACGTGGCCCTGGTCGGCATCTCCGGACCCGGCGGTGCGGCGCGCCTCGACCGGATCACGGGCGCGGGCTCCGCCGCAGACGCCGACGGGCAGGAGTGGCGCACGTGGGTGGACGAGGCCGTCGCGAGCTGGGCGGCCTGCCTGCTCGCCGACCCGGACCTCGCCCGGCGGGCCGTCGCCGCGCTCGCCGGTGGCGACCACACGGCCGGCACCGCCGTCCACTTCCGCCGCCTGCTGGCCCCCGACGAGACCGACCGGCGTGCGGCGGCCCTCCTGCGCCACCCCGACCTGCTCGCCCCGGTGGCGGGTCTCCACCGCGACCAGCTCCTGAGCCGCCTCGCCCCGGGCCAGGGCCTGACGGCCTGACGACCACCGTCGACCGGGACCCCGCCGATCCGGCCCGCGAAGGGGCCCTCGCACCGCCGCAACCAGCACCTCCCGGCCTCCGCCACGCCGGCCGGCGTCGCCCCGTCGAAGGAACCTCCCGCCCGCACCGTTTCACCGCGCGCCGACGGGTGACGCATCTGTAAGGCGCGGCGCCGGACCGTCCGGGGGGTCCGGCATGCGCGCCCGGCGCGGCGGCGGAGGAGAGGAGCCCTCGTGGTACCCGAGGCGACGGGGGAGCCCGGCCGGCAGCGGTGGAAGGCCCTGTGGGTGACGCTGGTGACCGGGTTCATGAGCCTGCTCGACGTGACGATCGTCGCCGTGGCCCTGCCCACCCTCCAGCACGACCTGCACGCCTCCGTGGCCTCGGTGCAGTGGGTCGTCTCCGGCTACGCCCTGGCGTTCGCCCTGGCCCTGGTGCCGGCCGGGCGCCTCGGCGACGCGATGGGCAGGCGCCGCATCTTCCTGTGGGCGCTCGGAGGCTTCGTGGCGTGCAGCGCTGCAGCCGGGGCCGCCGCCACCATCCTGCTGCTCGTCCTCGCCCGGATCGCGCAGGGCGTGGCAGCGGGCTGCCTCGCCCCGCAGAACTCCGCGCTGATCCAGCAGATGTTCCGCGGTGCCGAGCGCGGCCGTGCCTTCGGCCTCTTCGGCGCCACGGTCGGCGTGTCCGCGGCCGTCGGCCCCGTCACCGGGGGCCTCATCCTGACCCTGGCGTCCGGCGCGGACGGCTGGCGCTGGATCTTCTACGTCAATGTGCCGGTCGGCCTGGCCGCCCTGTTCCTGGGCATACGGTTCCTGCCGCGGGTGGCGCCCGGCCGGGGCCGGCGTCTCGACCTGACCGGTGTGGCCCTGCTCGGGGCAGGGGTCCTGGCCCTCATGCTGCCGCTGGTGTTCGCCGAGGCCGGAGGAGTGCGCCGGATGTGGTGGCTGTTCCCGGCGGGCGCCGCCCTGCTGGCCGGCTTCACCCGCTGGGAGCGCCGCGTCACCGCGCGCGGCGGGCAGCCCCTGCTCGACCCGCGCCTGGCCACCAGCACCCGCGGATACATGCCCGGGGCCGTGCTCGCCACGCTGTACTTCGTCGGTTTCAGCGGGGTGTGGCTGGTCTTCGCGCTGTTCTTCCAGAACGGCCTCGGCTACTCGCCCCTGCAGTCCGGGCTGGCGGTGACGCCGTTCGCGATCGGCTCGGCGACGGCGGCCGTGGTGTCGGGCCGGTTCGTGGAGCGGCTGGGCCGGCTGCTGACGGTGTGCGGGCTGGTGGCGGTGATGGCCGGGCTGGGGGCCGCGTCCCTGCTCCTGAGGTTCGCCCCCACCGGGACGGTGGTCTGGTTCGCGCTGCCCGCCCTGCTCGTCGCCGGCCTGGGCAGCGGATGTGTCGTCTCCCCGAACATCACGATGACCCTGCGGGATGTCCCGGTCCACATGGCGGGGGCGGCGGGCGGCGCCCTGCAGACCGGCCAGCGGCT
Organism: Streptomyces sp. MUM 2J; assembly: GCF_022414535.1. Lineage (GTDB taxonomy): Bacteria > Actinomycetota > Actinomycetes > Streptomycetales > Streptomycetaceae > Streptomyces. The sequence continues at coordinate 126,489 of NZ_JADWYM010000012.1, read as the reverse complement.
GGGCGGCGCGATCGGCACGGCGCTGCTGCCGGGCCTGTTCTACCTGGTGCTGAACGCCACCGGCGACGACTACCCGGCCGCCGCGTCCCTCGCCGTGGGCGCCGCTCCCGCCGCGATGTTCGCCGCCGTCGCCGTCGCCGTCGCGGACTGGCGGCGCGACCGGCAGGACGACGGCGGGTCCGGTCCCGGGGACCGGCCGCACCGCCACACGCACGCCGGCCGGTGTTGACCGGGGGCGCGCGGCCGAGGGCAGCCCGTCCACCACGGCTTCCCAGCGGCCGCGGGCGCAACCGGGGACCGGGCTCGGCCCCCGGTCCCCGGCGGCACGTACGGAGAGCCGGCCGGAGGCCGTCCCGGGGGTGGCCGGACACGACGGCCCGGCAACTCGGGGGTCCCGGAAGGCCCCCCTTCCGGCCCTGTCCGGCACGCCCGCGCGCGGGAAGACTGCGAAGCTGGTGGGGAAGGAGTTCATGGCCTGGCGCACACGGGTGGTGAACATGGTGGCGGAGAGCGACCGACCCCAGCACGATCCTGCCGACACCGACGTCGACCCGGTGGGCGACCCGTTCCTGCGGACGCGGTTCACCCCACCGGCGCGACCCGGCACGTTCCTGCGGCGCGAACGGCTGGTCAAGCACCTCGACGAGGGGCTGCTGACCCCGCTGACGATGGTCAACGGCGCCGCCGGCGCGGGCAAGACCCTGCTGGTCGCCGACTGGGCAGCCGAACTGGCGCAGCCGGTCGCCTGGCTCACCCTCGACCCGGCGATCCGGCGGCCCGGCATGTTCTGGGCCCACCTGCTGCAGGCCCTGCGGACCAGCGGCATGCCCCTGCCCGCCGACATCGGCTTCCCCACCGACGCCGGTCAGGTGCCCCCCACGCTGCTGCACCAGCTCGCCGCACGGCTGAGCAGCGACGACAACCCCGCGACCGTGGTGCTCGACGAGTACGACCACACCGTGTGCGAGGTCTCGGAACAGGTGGAGTTCGTTCTCCACCATGCCGCCCCCGGACTCCGCCTCATCCTCCTCACCCGAACCGAGCCGCTGCTGCCGCTGCACCGGTACCGGACGGCCGGTGAGGTGACCGAGATCCGGGACGCCGAACTGGCCTTCACCTCCGAGGAGGCGGTGACCCTGCTGGACCTGCACGGGCTGCGCCTGCCCGGGCGGGCCGCCCGGGACCTGGTGGAACGCACCAGGGGCTGGGCGGCCGGGCTGCGACTGTGCGCTCTGGCGGCCGGGCAGGACCCGGACCCCGAGCGGTACCTCGGAGAGTTCGAGGCGGGCCACAGCGTGGTCGCCGACTATCTGCTGGCCGAGGTGCTCAAGCGGCAGCCGCCGCAGACCCAGGACCTGTTGCTGCGTGCCAGCGTGCTGGACGGCTTCCGGGCCGAACTCGCCGACGCCCTCACGGGCCGGACCGATGCGGCGCCGCTCCTCGCCGGGCTGCACCGACAGAACGCGTTCGTCGAGGACCTCGGCCACGGCTGGTACCGTCTCCACCCGCTGTTCCGCGAGATCCTCCGCGCTCACCTGCGGGAGCGGACACCCGGTCTGGAACCCGAACTGCACCGGCGCGCCGCGCGGTGGCTGCGGCGGTCCGGCCCGCTCCCGGAGATGCTGGCCCACGGCGCCGCAGCGGGGGACTGGGAGTTCACCGCCCGGGCCGTCGTCGACGACCTGGCCGTCGGGCAGTTGTTCACCGGGCTGCGCTCCGAGGACCGGACCGACCCGTTCGCCGGCATGGAACCCGGCGCGGGCTGCGCCGCGACGGACCTCGTCCGCGCGGCCCGCGACCTGTCCCACCTCGACCTCGAACGGGGTCTGGCCCGCCTGCACGGTGCCGAGGAGCAGCTCACCGCCGACGACTCCGGTCCTGCCGCACGGCTGAGCTGCGCGCTGCTCCAGACCCTGGCGGCCCGGCTGACCGGGGACCCCGACCGTGCGGAACGGGCCGCCCGGGCGGCCCGCGAGCTCCAGCGCGAGGTTCCCGCCCACCTCCTCGACCAGCACCCCGAGCTTCCCGCCCTGCTGCTGACGCACCTGGGGTCGACGCGCGTGTGGAGCGGGCGCTTCGACGAGGCGCGCGCCGTCCTCACCGAGGTGGCCGCAGGACAGGGAGGTGCCGCCACGGCCGTGCCCCGGCAGGAGGCGCTGGCCCATCTGGCGCTGATCGACCACCTCATGGGCTGGCCGGGCCGGGCGGAGCGGAACGCCCTCGCGGCGACGGCCGAGACCGAGCGTCACCACCTGCCTCCGTCCCCGGGCGCCGGACTCGCCCGGCTGGTCCTGGCCGCGGTGGCTCTTGAGAGGGACGAACCGGCCCAGGCACAGGCCCTCCTCGACCGGACGCCCGAGCCGGCGGCGCAGGACCCGGTCACGGCAGCGTTCCGGGCGATCGTGCGGGCCCGGCTGCTGCCGGCCCGGGGCAGGGCACGGGCCGCGCCGGCGGCCGCCGGGCCGGCTGCGCGGACCGTCACCGCCTCACCCTGGGCGGCCGGTCACGCCGCGCTGACCGCCTCGGCCGCCCACCTGGCGGAGGGCCGTCCGGACGCCGCCGCCGAGGTGCTGCGGGAGGCGGCGCAGGAACTGCCGGAGTGCGCGGTGGGCCTGGCACGGGCCCGCCTGGCGGCAGGAGACCGGCCCCGGGCCCTCGACGCGCTCGACGGTGTCACCGCCGAGGAACGTGTCGGCCCCGCGGTGCGCGTCCGCGCGACGCTGCTGCGGGCACAGATCGCGAACGCGGAGACGGACGCGGCCGCCACGCGCCGGCTGCTCGCCCGTGCCCTCGTGGACGCACGGCGCGAGCGGCTGCGCCGGCCCTTTCTGGAAGCGGGGCCGTGGCTCGGCGGCTACCTGGCGACGGCACCGCTGCAGCGCCTGAGCGGCGGCTGGTTCACGCCGGGGCCCGCGGCGCCCGGAGAGTCGCCCGGCCGGCAGCCCGAGCCCGTGGCCCTGCCGGTGGAGCAGCTGAGCGACCGCGAGCGCGACGTCCTGACGCGGCTCGCCCAGATGATGTCGACCGAGGAGATCGCCGGCGACCTGTTCGTCTCGGTGAACACGGTGAAGACCCACCTCAAGAACGTCTACCGCAAGCTGGGAGTGAACCGCCGTCACGACGCCGTGCGGCGCGCACGCGAGCTGCGCCTGCTGTGACCGCCCGCGGCTGCCGGGCACACGGCGACCTCCGGGATCGTGTGACGAAGCGATCGGCGTCGGCCGGAGTGCCAGAGGTGTCGCGGCCCCCCGGCCGCGCCGGCACGGTGCGCGTACCCGCCCCTCGGCCGTGCGTCCCGGCGCCTCGCGCGACCCCGTCGACGCCGGTCGAGCGTGGAGTCACCGCCGGCGCCCTCGGCCCCGGCTCACCTTCGCCGGGTGAGGCCCGGCACCCCGCTCGGGCGGGACGATGCAGGGTGAGGCCCGGCAGAGCCCGGTGGGCCGGCCGTCGGCCGTCGGCGGGAGAGCAGCACATGCGCTACGAGATCCGCGTCGCGGGACACATGTCGGAGACGCTGGCCAAGGCGTTCCCGGAGCTTCGCCATGTCCTGATCCACGAGCAGACCCTGCTCTACGGTCCCGTCGCCGACGAGGGGCACCTGTACGGGCTGCTGGCGCGCTTCCAGTCGCTGGGCCTGCGGGTGGTGGAGATGCGGCAGCTGCCCGACTGACCGTACCGGTGGGCCGTCACTGTTCGGCCGCGTGGACCCGGCCCGATCGGGCGGCTCCGGCCAGTGCCCGGAAATCCTGCTCGTTCAGGTCCGCGTAGGCCTGAGCGAAGTCGCCGAGCGCCCGGTCGAAGCGGTCGCCGCCGCCCAGGTAGGCCGCGATGGCGACGGGGTCGCCGGAGCGGGCGTGGGCCCGGGCCAGGCTCGCCCCGCACAGCTGCCCGAACAGCGCCAGCAGGCCCGCGTCCATGGTCTCCGGGCGGGCGATGCCCTTCCAGTCGCGCAGTTGGCGCACGTAGAAGTCCCGGCCGCGCCCGTCGAGGCCCACCACATGGGTCCAGCCCAGGAAGATGTCGCTGGTGGTCTGGATCAGCCGCTGTCCCTCCACCACCCGGCGGCCCTGGTTGTCGAAGGGGGCGCCACCGGTGTGCGCCGCCAGCACCGACTCCTGCGCCTCCTTGGCCTGGAGCAGCAGGGGGTCGTCGACGTCCCTGCCGAGCATGAGCAGGATCCAGCAGCGTGTGCCGACGCTGCCGACCCCGACCACCTTGCGGGCCATGTCCACCAGGTGGAAGTGGTGCAGCAGGTGCCTGCGTTCGGACGACAGGGTCCGCGCATACCGCTCCAGCACGGTCCTGAGCTCCCTCTCCTGGTCGTCGTGGGACGTGTCGGCCAGCAGGTCGCGCAGGGGGGTGATCAGCGGGGGATCCGGTGTGATCCGCCGTCCCTCGGGCGTGGCCCGGGTCAGCTTGGCGAAGGCCTGCAGTCCGGTGCGCGTCCGGGCCCGGGACGACGCCCGGGCGGCGCGGCGCCTGGCCTCCTTGCTGATCGACGACCTCTGCAGCTCACGTATCCGGTCCATGTCGTCCTGCGCGTACCACACGTCCAGCGTGCGCATCCCGGCGAGCTTCCGCATACGCGCCCGGTAGGCCCCCACGCATGCCCGTACGGCGTCGTCCTGCTCCCCGACGGAGAATCCGTTGGCCCGGCCCGCGATCGCGAAGCTGGCGGCGAGCCGTTTGACGTCCCATTCGAAGGGGCCGGCCAGGGTCTCGTCGAAGTCGTTGATGTCGAACACGAGGTGCCGTTCGGGGGAGGCCAGCAGCCGGAAGTTCAACAGGTGGGCGTCTCCGCAGAGCTGTACCGTCAGCCCGGTGTCCGGCAGCCGCCCCAGGTCCGCCGCCATGATCGCGGCAGCGCCCCGGTAGAACCGGAACGGGGATTCGAGCATGCGTCCGTAGCGGATCGGGACCAGTTCCGGCACGCGGGTGGCCGACTGGCGTTCGACCACGTCGACCGGGTCGAACCGGTCCGTGCCCGGCGCGAACCGGCCGTGCGCGGAACGGGGGACGCGTTGACGGGCGCTCCTGCCGTACGCGGCCCGCTCGGCCGGGGACAGCGAGGTCGTCGGGGTGGTCGGTGTCGTCATGGTCGAGCCTCCGCATCCCGGCCGTCGCCGGGTTCCGGCGGCTGCCTTCCCTGCCGCCGCAGCCCCGTCTGCACGGCGTGCGTGAGGATCCGGGCGGCGACTCCGGCGAGGATCAGTCCGCCGGTCATCTGCAGCATCGTCAGTACCCGCCCCGTCTGGGAGCGGGCGGTGATGTCACCGAACCCGACGGTGGCGAACGTGGTCAGCGTGTAGTAGAGCGCGTCGGTCCGGGTCAGCGGTTCGCTGAAGGTGTCCGGCGCGGAGCGGTCCAGCAGGTGGTAGGCGCTGGCGAAGAGGATCAGGTACAGCGCCACGGTGACCGCCAGGGCCTCGACGGCCTGGAGCCGTGGGTGGGACGAGCGGACGATGGTCCGCACCTCCCAGACGAAGACGGTGGTGACGGCGAGCAGTCCGCACACCAGCCCCGCGATGCTCCCGCCCGTGAGGCCCCCGTCGAGGGGCAGCAGGTAGTAGGCGGTGACGAGGCCGACCGTGAAGAGGCCGGGTCGCGTCAGCGCCACGGCCGCCGCCAGCCGGCCGGAACGGTCGGCCGTGTCCGGCCGGGAGCCTTCTTCCCCGGTGCCCTCCGCACGGGATGCCGGATCGGTCATGGCGTGGCACGTCCTCCCTCCGCGTCCGGCGGACCCTGCCCAGTCCAGCCCACCGTTCCCGCCCGTCCGGCGGATCACCCGCCACGGGTGACCCGCCGCGCGGCGTCGCGCGGGACGCTGACCGGGTGTGGGCCCGGTGGACCGTCGCGACGGTGGTCCGGCCGGTGGCCGTCCGCAGCCCGGAGGTGGAGCCATGACCGTGTCCCGTGGTCCGGGGCAGCGCACCGGACCCGAAGCCGAGGGCGGCGGGGCGGAGGCCACCCCGGACACCGGCCCCGAACAGCAGTTGGCCCGGCTCGGCGGCTCGTGGACCTGGCTGCTGGGCTCGGCGCTGGCCACGCTGGTGCCGGGCGTCATCGTGCTGGCCTGGCCGGACGAGACCCTGCACGTCCTGGCGGTGCTCATCGGGCTGTACCTGCTCGTGACGGGCGCCTTCCGGTTCGTCTCCGCCTTCGCCCGGGAGCACGGCGAGCGCGCCACGGCGGTGCTGGTCGCGGTGCTGTACGTGGTGGCCGGTGTGCTGTGCCTGCGCCACCCCCTGCAGACGATCGCCGTGCTCTCCCTGATCGTCGGCGTCCTCTGGCTGGTGACGGGCATGCTGACCGCCTACACGGCCGTCGCCGCGAAGGACCTGCCGCACCGCGGCATCCTGATGGGCGCCGCGGTCCTGGGCATCGTCGCCGGGATCGTGGTGCTGGCCCTGCCCCTCGAGTCGGCGTTCGCCCTGACCCGGTTGCTCGGCCTGTGGCTGGTGCTGCTCGGACTGGTGGAGCTGGTCGTCGCCCTCGTCTGGCGTGCGGCACTGCGCCGCGCCGATCCCGGCTCGCCGCCCGGCACGCCCAGGGCGGTGTGAGGCACACACCCGGCACCGGCCCCGGCCGCACGGCCCCTGCTCGCACCGGGTGCGGGCGAGGGCGGCCGGGATCGGCACCCCCGGTCGGCGCGGCCCCGGCGCCCCGACCGCAGGACCGGACCCCGTGCGGGTCCGGCACCCTCGGCGCACGGGTCCGCAGACCTTACGCCCCACCGCCCTGGCAGCGCGCGGCGCCGGTGGCCTCCGCCCCCCGGGGCGGAAACCTCACCCACCCGGGGTGAAGCGCTCCGGCGCGGTTGTGCGCACCCTGAAGGCAGTCGGGACTCGCACTCGGGCACCCACCCGGGACGGAGATGCGAAATGAGCACACAGATGTACCTCGCCTACGACTACCCCCTGCTGAGCATGTTCTGGACCATGCTCTGGTTCTTCGTGTGGATCATGTGGTTCATCCTGCTCTTCCGGGTCGTCCTGGACATCTTCCGGGACGACGAACTGGGCGGCTGGGGCAAGGCAGGCTGGCTGGTCTTCGTCATCGTGCTGCCGTTCCTCGGCGTGTTCGTCTACCTCATCGCCCGGGGCAGGAACATGGGCGGCCGCGAGGTGGCTCACGCACGCGCGCAGCAGGAGGCGTTCGACCGCTACGTCCGTGACACGGCGGGCGGCGGCGGCAGCGTCGACGAACTCGCGCGGCTGTCCGAGTTGCGCAACCGCGGGGACATCTCGGAGGAGGAGTTCCGCCGAGCCAAGGACCTCGTGCTCGGCAACGCCGGTCCGTCGGCCGGGGGTGGGGCCGCGGCCGGCACCGGAACCTGACCGGCGGCGAGGAAACCAGGGACGGGGGAGAGGGGCAGCGCGCCGTACCCGGCGCGCTGTCCTTGTGTTCGATACCAGACGTCGGGCGTGGTGGGCGCCGACCTCGTCCGGCAACTGGTAGGAAATTCCTCTGCCAGTGCAGGTACGGACCAGCTCCCCCACCCCCACCGCACCCGGAGTCCCCGTGACGCATCAACGCCGCACGACGTCACCGCGCCCGGACGCCTCGCGCCGAACGGCCCTCGCCCTGCTCGCGGTCGTGGCCTGCGCCCCGATGGCCGGCACGGGCCGGGCCCTGGCCGCACCGGCCCCCGGAGCACCCGGGCTCGACGACCCGGCGAAGAAGGAGATCGCCATACAACTCGTGTCGAGCGCGGAGAACTCCTCGCTCGACTGGAAGGCCCAGTACCGGTACATCGAGGACATCGGCGACGGCCGCGGCTACACCGCCGGCATCATCGGCTTCTGCTCCGGCACCGGCGACATGCTCGACCTCGTCGGGCTCTACACCGACCGGGCCCCCGGCAACCCGCTCGCCGCGTACCTCCCCGCGCTCCGACGCGTCGACGGCACCGACTCGCACCAGGGCCTCGACCCCGGCTTCCCCGGCGACTGGCGCAGGGCAGCCCTCGACGGGCGGTTCCGGCGTGCCCAGAACGACGAGCGCGACCGGGTCTACTTCGATCCCGCCGTCCGGCAGGGCAGGGCCGACGGACTCGGCGTGCTCGGCCAGTTCGCGTACTACGACGCCTTCGTCGTGCACGGCGGCGGAGGTGACCGCACCGGCTTCCGCAGCATCCGCCGCCGGGCCCTGACCCACGCCCGAACCCCGGCCGGAGGTGGCGACGAGGTGACCTACCTCGACGCCTTCCTCGACGCACGGGTGTGGGCGATGAAGCAGGAGGAGGCCCACCGCGACACCAGCCGCGTCGACACCGCGCAACGGCTCTTCCTCCACGAGGGGAATCTCCGCCTCGATCCGCCGCTGGACTGGCGGGTGTACGGCGACAGCTACCACATCGGCTGACCCCCGCAGAACCCGCGGTGGCAGCCCCTCGCGGGCACGCAGGGCACACGTCGCCGTCGTCGTCCTGACCACCTACGCCGACCAGCCCCTCGCGGGCACGCAGGGCACACCCCGGGCGAGGCGGGCGACGCCGAGCCCCGCGACGTCCGCCCCGCGCCGACGGGGCGATCCCCCGGCACCACACCGCATCCCCGGTGCGGCCGGCCCACGGGGTGCCTGCCCTGGGGCGACCGCGCCCGCGCACCGTCTCACCGAGGACCGTGGCGAGCGGGCCCGCCGGCGCCCAGACGCCCGCGGCCGGCGGGTGAGCAGGCCGAAAGTGGCCCGGCTCACATGGCGTGTCGCAGGTGTCGCCGACACCATGGTGTGCGTCACCGGCAGGCTGAAGGGGTCGTACATGTTCCGCAAGGTGCTGGTCGCCAACCGCGGTGAGATCGCGATTCGCGCGTTCCGAGCCGGCTATGAGCTGGGCGCGCGAACCGTCGCCGTGTTCCCGCACGAGGACCGCAACTCGCTGCACCGGCTGAAAGCCGATGAGGCCTACGAAATCGGCCTGCCCGGACATCCCGTGCGGGCCTACCTCTCCGTCGAGGAGATCGTCCGTGCCGCCCGGCGCGCGGGAGCCGACGCCGTCTATCCCGGCTACGGGTTCCTCTCCGAGAACCCCGAGCTGGCGCGCGCCTGCGAGGAGGAGGGCATCACCTTCGTCGGGCCCGGCGCGGACATCCTGGAGCTGACCGGGAACAAGGCCCGCGCCGTGGCCGCCGCCCGGGAGGCGGGCGTCCCCGTGCTCGGCTCGTCCGAGCCCTCCACCGACGTGGACCAGCTCGTCCGCGCCGCCGACGGCATCGGCTTCCCCGTGTTCGTCAAGGCCGTCGCGGGCGGTGGCGGTCGCGGCATGCGCCGCGTCGAGGACCCCGCCCAGCTGCGCGAGGCCATCGAGGCGGCCTCCCGTGAGGCGGCGTCCGCCTTCGGTGACCCGACGGTCTTCCTGGAGAAGGCCGTGGTCGAGCCCCGCCACATCGAGGTGCAGATCCTCGCCGACGGGCAGGGCGACGTCATCCACCTGTTCGAGCGGGACTGCTCGGTGCAGCGCCGCCACCAGAAGGTCATCGAACTGGCACCGGCCCCGAACCTCGACCCGGACCTGCGCGACCGCATCTGCGCCGACGCCGTGCGCTTCGCCCGCCGGATCGGCTACCGCAACGCGGGCACCGTCGAGTTCCTGCTGGACCGCGACGGCAACCACGTCTTCATCGAGATGAACCCGCGGATCCAGGTCGAGCACACCGTGACCGAAGAGGTCACCGATGTCGACCTCGTCCAGGCACAACTGCGCATCGCCGCCGGCGAGACGCTCACCGACCTCGGTCTCTCCCAGGACAGCGTCCGCCTGCGCGGCGCCGCACTGCAGTGCCGCATCACCACCGAGGACCCGGCCAACGGCTTCCGCCCGGACACCGGGCGCATCAGCGCCTACCGCTCGCCCGGCGGCTCCGGCATCCGCCTGGACGGCGGCACCACCCACGCGGGCACCGAGATCAGCGCCCACTTCGACTCCATGCTGGTCAAACTGACCTGCCGGGGCCGCGACTTCACCACCGCGGTCAACCGCGCCCGGCGCGCGGTCGCCGAGTTCCGCATCCGGGGTGTGGCCACCAACATCCCCTTCCTCCAGGCCGTCCTGGACGACCCGGACTTCCAGGCCGGACGGGTCACCACCTCGTTCATCGAGCATCGCCCCCACCTCCTGACGGCCCGTCACTCCGCCGACCGGGGAACCAAGCTGCTCACCTTCCTCGCCGACGTCACGGTGAACAAGCCGCACGGCGAACGGCCCGAGCTGATCGACCCGCTGACCAAGCTGCCGCCGCTGCCCGCCGGGGACGTGCCCGCGGGCTCCCGGCAGCGCCTCGCCGAACTCGGCCCGGAGGGCTTCGCCCGTTGGCTGCGCGAGTCGCCCACGATCGGCGTCACCGACACCACCTTCCGCGACGCCCACCAGTCGCTGCTCGCGACCCGCGTGCGCACCAAGGACATGCTGGCCGTCGCCCCTGTCGTCGCCCGCACCCTGCCGCAGCTGCTGTCCCTGGAGTGCTGGGGCGGCGCCACCTACGACGTCGCCCTGCGGTTCCTCGCCGAGGACCCGTGGGAACGCCTGGCCGCCCTGCGTGAGGCGGCCCCCAACATCTGCCTCCAGATGCTGCTGCGCGGACGCAACACCGTCGGCTACACGCCGTATCCCACGGAGGTCACCGACGCCTTCGTGCACGAGGCCGCCGCCACCGGCATCGACATCTTCCGCATCTTCGACGCCCTCAACGACGTCGACCAGATGCGGCCCGCCATCGAGGCCGTACGGGAGACCGGCACCGCCGTCGCCGAGGTGGCCCTGTGCTACACCTCCGACCTGTCCGACCCGTCCGAACAGCTCTACACCCTCGACTACTACCTGCGCCTGGCCGAGCGGATCGTCGACGCCGGCGCCCACGTCCTGGCCGTGAAGGACATGGCGGGTCTGCTGCGCGCCCCGGCCGCCGCGACCCTGGTCTCGGCGCTGCGCCGCGAGTTCGACCTGCCCGTCCATCTGCACACCCACGACACCGCCGGCGGTCAGCTCGCCACCTATCTGGCCGCCGTCCAGGCCGGCGCCGACGCGGTCGACGGCGCGGTCGCGTCGATGGCCGGCACCACCTCGCAGCCGTCGCTGTCGGCGCTCGTGGCCGCCACCGACCACTCCGCCCGGCCCACCGGCCTCGACCTGCAGGCCGTCGGTGACCTGGAGCCGTACTGGGAGAGCGTGCGCAAGGTCTACGCCCCCTTCGAGGCCGGCCTTGCCTCGCCCACCGGGCGGGTCTACCACCACGAGATCCCCGGCGGACAGCTCTCCAACCTGCGCACCCAGGCCATCGCGCTGGGCCTGGGCGACCGGTTCGAGGAGATCGAGGCGATGTACGCGGCCGCCGACCGCATGCTGGGCCGCCTGGTCAAGGTCACGCCGTCCTCCAAGGTCGTCGGCGACCTGGCCCTGCACCTGGTCGGCGCGGGCGTGGCACCCGAGGACTTCGAGGCGGAGCCGGGCCGCTTCGACATCCCGGACTCCGTCATCGGCTTCCTCCGCGGCGAACTGGGCACCCCGCCCGGCGGCTGGCCGGAGCCGTTCCGCACGCGGGCGCTGCGGGGCAGGGCCGAGGGGAAGGCGGTGCCGGAGCTGACCGACGAGGACCGCGAGGGGCTGGAGAAGGAGCGGCGGTCGACGCTCAACCGGCTGCTTTTCCCCGGACCGACACGCGAGTTCGACACGCACCGGCAGGCCTACGGCGACACCAGCGTGCTGGACAGCAAGGACTTCTTCTTCGGGCTGCGCCCGGGCAAGGAGTACACCGTCGACCTGGAGCCCGGTGTCCGGCTGCTGATCGACCTGCAGGCCATCGGCGAGGCCGACGAGCGCGGTATGCGGACCGTGATGTCCACCCTCAACGGCCAGCTGCGGCCCATCCAGGTCCGCGACCGCGCCGCGGCCTCCGACATCCCGGCCACCGAGAAGGCCGACCGGGCCGACCCCAACCACGTCGCCGCCCCGTTCGCCGGCGTGGTCACCCTCGCGGTCGCCGAGGGCGACCAGGTCGACGCCGGTGCCACGGTGGCCACCATCGAGGCGATGAAGATGGAGGCCACCATCACGGCCCCGAAGGCCGGCACGGTGTCCCGGCTCGCCATCAGCCGTATCCAGCAGGTGGAGGGCGGCGACCTGCTCGTCCAGCTCGCCTGAATCCGACCCGGAACCGGTGCACCGCCCGAGCCCGCTCAGGGGCCGGGCGGTGCACCTCGTTCACCGTCGGCGAGCGGACCCGCACCGCCCGAAGCGGGGCCGTGCCCGGGCAGGCGGCGCCGGGCTCACCGCGACGCGTTTGCGGAACCCGGCGGCGTGCCGGGTCCCGGAAGCGGCGCGCCCATGCCGGAACCGGCCGGACCCGGAGCGGGCGGCCCGTACGCCGGGACGCCCGCAACCGCCGGCCACGCGGCCCGCCGCACGTCGGGCACCGCGGTCCCGGGGACGGCGGGGCTCGTCGCGCGGAGGCGGCGGCGCCGGGCCCACCACAGGACGGCGGCGGCGTACAGCAGCACCGTCGGGATGTCGACGGCCGCTTCCGCCCAGCCCATGTCGGCGGCTGTCCCGTCCGGCTCCAGCGCCCCGGCGATCGCGGCGGCGATGCCCATGCCGGCCAGGTTGTTGACCAGATGAAGGGCGATACCCGCCTCCAGCCCGCCCGTCCGTACCGCGAGAACGCCCGGGGGCTGCCCGCCCCGGGATCGGTGCCGGGCGTGCGCCGTCGCCCCTGCCCCGGCCGGACCGTTTCAGCCGGGCGGTGCCGACAGGTGGATCAGGATCCCGCACACCTCGTCCACGATCTCCCGGGCCTCCGGCTCGTCCGCGCAGTCGCCCAGTTCGCGCGCGGCTCCTCCGATGACGGTGGTCAGTACGCTCACCCGGACCCGACCGGCGCGTCGCCGCTCGTCCACCTCCAGCAGCCGGGCGTTGCGCCGCACCCACGCGCGGTCCCACTGGCGGCGCAGCGCGTCGAAGCCCGCGGGGCCGTCGTCCTCCAGCAGGAGTCTGCCGAGCCTCCGGTTGTCCCAGGCACCCTCCAGGTACGCCCTGGCTCCCGCCATGAAGAGGGCGATCGGGTCGTCCACACCGCGACCGCGCTCGGCGGCCAGCGTGGCCGCGGTCCGGCGCTCCTGCTCCTCCCGGAACTCCTCCCAGAGGGCGAGGTAGAGACCTCGCTTTCCGCCGTAGTGCTGGAAGAGGCTGCCCACCGGGATGCCGGAGCGCGCCGCGATCTCGGTGAGGCCGGCGTCGGTGTAACCGCGCTCGGCGAACACCTCCAGCGCGGCGTCCAGCAGCACACGCCGGACCGTTCCGTTCTGCGCCGCCTGCTCCTCCGGCAGGCCTGTGGCCCCCTGCCCGCCCGGCAGCCGACGCGCCGCCCCGCTCCCGGCGGACTCCACGACGCCGCTCACCGGCCATCACCACCTTCCCCGGCCCCGTCGCGGATGGCGAGGGCGACCAGTAGTTCCAGGAGGTCGGCGATCCGGCGCGGATTGCGGCCGGTGCGTTCCTCGATCCGGCGCAGCCGGTAGTGGGCTGTGTTGTGGTGCACCCGCAGCCGTTCGGCGGCCAGCCGGAGATTGAGATCCGCCTCCGCGAAGGCCCGTACGGTGGCGGCCAGTGTGTCACCACGCCTGCGGTCCTCCTCCAGCAGGACGCGTACGCGGGGATCGACCAGCTGACGGGCGAGGTCGTCGGCACGCAGCGCCAGGTAGTCGAACGGCGACAGCCGCGGCAGCGCCGCCACCCCGCCCCCGCTCGGCACCAGGTCGAGAGCCGCCCGCGCCTCCTCGTACGCGCGCGGCAGCTCCAGCGCGCCCCGGGCGACCGTGCTGATGCCCATGCAGAGCATGGTGCCCTTTCGCGCGAGCCGCTCCTGCACGGCCTCGAAGTGGGCGCACACGTCGTCCGCGTCCATACCGGCCCTGAGCACGGGTACGGCCACCACCTCGCCGTGACGCACGACCACCAGGGTCCGGCCCGCCCAGGGCCCGGCGACACTCATCGACGCGCTCGTGGCGTACCCGCTCTCGGCCGAGGCGTGATCCCCCGAGCACGTGTCGGCGACGCAGACGGCCACGACCGCCATCATCGGCGAACGCGGTCCGATGCCGTACGCCTGTGCCGCCGCGAACAGCAGACCGCGCGACGGTGCCGTCCCGGCCAGGAGCTGGTCCAGGAGATCCCGCCGCTCCCGGTCCGCGTCCGCCACCACGTGCTGCTGGTACTCGACGTAGGCCTGCGCGGCATGGGTGCTGGCGTAGTCGACGTACCGCATCAGCGGGGTGACGAGGGACAGCGCGGCCTGCTGGGCCTCGGCGGACGTGCCCGCGCAGTCCAGCATCGCGTCCCACATGACCTGCCGGCCGACCCGGAAGGCACTGATCCAGTCCTCCAGGGCGAATCCCGCGCGGGCCCGGCGCATGGCCGCCGCCCGGCTGAAGACCAGGTCTTCGGCAGCCATCTCGCGGTCCCCGGCCAACGCCGCCAGCTGCATCCGGTAGTGCTCCAGCACCTGCTCCCGCACCTCGTCGAAGAAGCGCTCGTCCTGCAGCGCGTACGACGGGATCTCCGCGCGCATCACCTCGACGGCGGTCTCCGCCACCTCCTCCACCCGGTCGTGGACGGCGTGCAGGATCCGCCGCCGCTCCCGGCGGAGCGGTTCGGAGAGCGAGGGAGGGCCGAGGGCAGGACCGCTGGGCATGCCGCCGATCGTCGCCGCCGGCCTCGTGCTCCGTCAACAGGCCCGGCGTGAGACATCTCCCGGGACCTGTGCGCGGCGCACAGTTCGGCGGCGGGCAAGTTGGGTGCTCACACCCAATGTGCGGCCGGAACGCCCCCACCTACTGTGACGCTCGCCCACCCCCCCCAGCACGTCGGAAGGGGCGTCATTCATGCTCGCGGTCGACGGTATCACCGTGCGTTTCGGCGGCATCACGGCACTGGACGGTGTCGCGTTCACCGTCGAGCCGGGCACCGCCGTGGGGCTCATCGGGCCCAACGGCGCCGGCAAGACCACCCTGTTCAACTGCCTCACCAGGCGCTGCGTCCCCGACGGAGGAGACGTGCGGTTCGAGGGGGAGGACCTGCTGGCCCTCCCCCCGCACGCCGTGGCCGGGCGAGGCATCGCCCGCACCTTTCAGAACCTGGGCCTGTTCCCGCAGCTCACGGTCAGGGAGAACGTCATGGTCGGCGCGCACACCCGCGGGCGCACCGGGCACCTGGCCGCGGCGCTGCGGCTGCCGCGCGTGAGGCGGGAGGAGAGGGAGCTGCGTGCGCAGGCCGACGACCTGCTGCTGCGGCTCGGCCTGGCGGAGGTGGCCGACCACCCCGCCTCGGGGCTGCCGTTCGGCACGCTCAAACGCGTCGAACTGGCGCGGGCGCTCGCGGTACGGCCCCGGCTGCTCCTGCTCGACGAACCCGTCAACGGGCTCAGCCACGGCGAGGTCGGTGAGTTCGCGGACCTGGTCCGGTCGGTGCGCCAGGAGTTCGACCTCACGCTCGTCGTGGTCGAACACCACATGGGATTCGTGATGGACCTGTGCGACAAGGTGGTCTGCCTCGACTTCGGCCGGAAGATCGCCGACGGCTCGCCCGAGGAGATCCAGCGCGATCCGGCGGTCGTCGAGGCGTACCTGGGGGTGGCTGCATGAGCGAGCAGCCCTCCACCCGGGGCCGGGCACCTGCCGAGGAGGCCTTCCTGAACGTATCCGGCCTGCACGCCGGATACGGCCAGGCACGTGTGCTGCAGGGCCTCGACTTCTCCGTCGCCCGCGGTGAGGTGTGCGCGATCCTGGGGCCCAACGGCGCGGGCAAGACCACGACGCTGCGGGCCCTGTGCGGCATGGTCCGCGGCCGCGGCTCGGTCACCCTGGACGGCACCGAGCTGCTGGGCCGCTCGCCCGAACAGGCCGCCAGGCTCGGCGTGGCGCACGTCCCCGAGGGCCGGGGCACCTTCAACGACCTGACCGTCGAGGAGAACCTGCGCGTCGGCGCCCACCTGCGCACCGGCCTCCGGAGACGGGGCCGCGCCGGACGTGCGGCCGTGGCGGCCGACCTGGAGCGCGTCCACGGCTACTTCCCGGTACTGCGCCGGCGGTCGCGCCAGGCCGCCGGCAGCCTCAGTGGCGGGGAGCAGCAGATGCTCGCCATCGGCAGGGCGCTGATGCTGCGGCCCGCGCTGCTGCTCCTGGACGAGCCGTCCCTCGGGCTCGCGCCGCTGGTCACCCGTGAGCTGTTCGAGATCGTCCGTGCCGTCAACGAGGAGGAGCGCACCACCGTGGTCGTCGTCGAGCAGAACGCCCAGCTGGCGCTGGACATAGCGCACCGGGCCCACGTACTGGAGGCCGGCCGCCTGGTGCTGTCCGGACCGGCCGCACAGATCCGTGAGGACGGCCAGGTCGCCGAGGTGTACCTGGGCGTGTCCGTCCGCTCCCGGAAGGCCGGGTGAGCGCCGTGACCGAACTGTTGCAGCAAGTGGTGGAAGGACTGGGCTCCGGTGCGGTGTACGCCAGCCTGGCGCTGGCCCTGGTGCTGATTCACCGGTTCACCGGGATCGTCAACTTCGCGCAGGGCGAGCTGGCCATGCTCTCGACGTACGTCGCCTGGCAGTTGGTGGCGTCCGGGATGCCGTTCTGGCTGGCGCTGCCGGTCACCCTCGCGGTCTCCTTCGCGGGCGGCATGCTGGTCGAGCGGATCGTCATCCGGCCCGTGCGGGGCGCGCCCGAGCTGACGGTGGTCATCGTCACGGTCGGCCTCTTCATCTTCGTCAACGCGCTGGCCGGCCTGATCTGGTCGTTCACCGTGAAGGACTTCCCGCAGCCGTTCCCCGACGGCGGGATCGACCTGGCCGGGGTGCGCCTGGACGGGGCGACGCTCGGGATCCTCGGCGTGGTGGCCCTCGTGATGGGCCTGCTGTACCTGCTGTTCCAGCACACCTCCATCGGGCTGGTGATGCGGGCCGTGGCCTGCAACCCCGCCTCCGCCCGGCTGTCGGGCATCCGGGTGGGCCGGGTGCTGATGCTCGGCTGGGGGCTGGCCGCGACGGTCGGCGCGGTGTCGGGGGTGCTCGTCGCCCCGGTGCTGTTCCTGGAGCCCAACATGATGGGCGGGGTGCTGATCTACGCGTTCGCCGCGGCCACCCTCGGTGGTTTCGACAGCCCGGTCGGCGCGGTCGTCGGCGGCGTGGTCGTGGGCGTCGCCGAGACGTTGACCGGTGCGTACGTGGACGTGATCGGTGCCGATCTGAAGGTGGGCGTCCCTCTGATGATCATTCTGGCGGTGCTGCTGGTGCGGCCCCAGGGCCTGTTCGGACGGGCGGCGGTGGAGCGCGCATGAACGACGTCACCACGGTACTCGGCACCGGCCGCGTCCGGCCGCTGCGGGCCGCGCTCACCGTGCTCCTCGCGGCCGCCGCCGTCGCCGCACCCTTCTACTTCGCCCCCTTCCAGGTCTTCCAACTCACCATGGTGCTGCTCTACGCGGTGGCGCTGGCCGGCCTGAACCTGCTGGTCGGCTTCGGCGGGCAGATCTCGCTCGGGCACGGCGCGTTCTTCGCGGCGGGGGCCTACACGACGGCGGTCATGCTCGACCGGTACGACACCGGCCACCCGGCCACGCTGCCGGTCGCGGCCGCCGGATGCTTCCTGCTGGGCCTCGGGTTCGGAGTGCCGGCCCTACGGCTGCGCGGGCTGTACCTCGCCCTGGTCACCCTTTCGTTCGCGGTGTTCCTGCCGCCCTTGCTCAAGCGGCTCGAACCGGTGACGGGCGGATCCATGGGCCTGACCGTGGACAAGCTGCAGCCGCCCGTGTGGAGCGGGCTGGCAGAGGACCAGTGGACGTACTTCGTCGTCCTCGCCGTCGCCGCGGCGGCCCTGCTGCTCGCCCGGAACCTGCTGCGTTCCCGGGTCGGCCGGGCGCTGCGCGCGGTGCGGGACAACGAGGGCGCCGCCGAGGTCATGGGCGTGCGGCTGTCGCTGCACAAGACCCTCGCCTTCGCGTGGAGCGCGATGTTCGCCGGGGTCGCCGGGTGCCTGTACACCTGGGTGATCGGCTTCGTCTCGCCCGACTCCTTCAGCTTCGTCCTGTCCATCACCCTGCTGGCCGGCCTGGTGGTCGGAGGGCTCGCCTCGCTGTACGGCCCCCTGCTGGGCGCGGCGTTCGTGATGTACGTGCCGAGCGTCTCCCAGGACCTGAGCGAGGCGGCACCGGGAGTGGTGTTCGGCCTGCTGATCATCACGGTGATGTTCGTGGCCCCGACGGGACTGGCCGGTCTGCCGGGCCGTGTCCTGGGTGCCGTCGCCCGTCGTCCGCCCCGCCCCACCGCCACCCTGGACCGGACGCCCGAGGCCGCGTCCGCACCCGATGCCGAACCGGGGTCGCCGGCGGAATCCGGACCCTCCCCGACTCCCGACCCTGCGGACCCCGCGGTTGCCGACCCCGCAGCCGCCGACGCCGAACCCGTGGGCGCACCGCCCCGCACGACGGAAAAGGAATGAAACACATGCGCAAGACGACCGCTCTGCGGGCAGCCGCAGCCGTGACAGCCGCCCTGCTCACCGCAACCGCGTGCAGCAGCCGGCGAGGGCAGGACGCCCAGGACACCGCCGCCGACGGTGCGTGCAAGGGCCAGCAGACCACCGGCATCACCGACACGACCGTCAAGCTGGGCGGCATCTACCCCCTGTCGGGACCCGCCTCCGCGTACGGCACGATCAGCAAGGGCGTGGCCGCCTACTTCAAGTACGTCAACGAGCAGGGCGGCATAGACGGCCGCAAGGTGGAGTTCGTCGTCCGCGACGACGGCTACCAACCGCCCAAGGCGGTCGAGGAGGCCCGCAGACTCGTCGAGCAGGAGAAGGTCTTCGCCGTGTTCCAGACCCTGGGCACTCCCTCCACGGCGGCCGTGTGGGACTACCTCGGCAAGCAGAAGGTGCCGCAGCCCTTCGTCGCCACCGGCGCCTCCGTCTGGGGCACCGACGACCAGCATCCCTGGACCATCGGGTGGCAGCCCAACTACGTGGCCGAGGCCCGGGTGTACGCCAAGTACCTCAAGGACGAGCGGCCCAACGCCAGGGTGGCGGTCCTCTACCAGAACGACGACTTCGGCAAGGACCTGCTCGGCGGGTTCAAGAAGGCCGTCGCGGGCAGTGGCATCCAGGTGGTCGCCGAGGAGAGCTACGAGGTCACCGACCCCTCCGTGTCGGCCCAGATGACGAACCTCGCCCGCTCCGGGGCGGACGTGCTGCTGGACGTCACCACCCCCAAGTTCGGCAGCCAGGCCCTCGCCGCCGACGCCAAGAACACCAAGTGGAACCCGCTGCACATCGTGAACAACGTGGCCGCGTCCGCCGCCGTGCTCCGGCCCGTCGGGTTCGAGAACGTGCAGGGCGTAGTCTCGGCGACCTACTTCAAGGACCCCGCCGACCCGCAGTGGGCGAACGACCCCGAGATGAAGGCCTACCGCGACGCCCTGCACAAGTACGCCCCCGACGCCGACCCGGCCAACCAGTTCAACGCCTACGGCTGGGCCGTCGCCTCCAGCCTCCACAAGGCCCTGGACACGATGAAGTGCCCGACCAGGGAAGGGCTGCGGGACGCGGTGCGCAACCTCAAGGACGTGAAGGTGGGACTGCTGCTGCCCGGTGTCACCCTGTCCACGGGCCCCGGCGACGCCTTCCCGATCGAGACGATGCAGCTGATGCGGTTCAAGGGCGAGCGGTGGCAGGTGTTCGGGGAGCCGGTGGACACCCGCAAGGAGTTCGGCCCGCTCACGAAGTGAGCCGGCGGGGCGGACCGTCGCCCACGTGCTCAGACGGAGTTCAGCAAACCGTCGACCACCAGACCGCCGACGTTGACCACCATCGCGTCGAGCACGCCGAGTTCACGGAGGGGCTCGGCGACCATGGCCGAGGATTGGCCGCGATCCGTGGCGTCACCGACCACGGGCAGGCCACGGGTGCCCTCCTCGCCGACCAGGGCGGCGGTGGCCGCGGCGGCGGAGGAGGGGGGAGACGCCGGCGCAGGTCACCGATGCTCCCGCGCGGGTTTCCCGCGCGGGAGCATCCCGCGCGGGTTTCGCGCGCGGCTCTTGCATGTCCATGTCGTAAGGACCGGCTGCGCCGCTTCGAGGAGCCGACCGGCACCGGCCTGGACGCCCCGGACACCGTGGTGGAGCCCAGCTGGGCCCCGGCAGCACGCGGGCCGCCACGCGGCAGGGGAGGCTGCGCTCCCACCGGGCGTGACCGGTCGAGCGGCGGCGAACGGAACAGCGGCGGCTGCGACGCCGGAGCCGACAAGGCGATCAGCCCGTGTGAAAGGGCGCCGAGCGCCGACGCGGCCCTGCGGCGGCCGGGGCGGAGCGAACCGTCACGCGACCGGGGCCCGGGCGGACTGCTGCGGCGGCACCGTGGCCGTGCGCGCAGCCCGCCCACACCCTCGGGGTCATTCGGCTGCGGCGAGCAGCCGTGCCTCGCTCTCCTCGTACAGCCGCCGGCTCTCAAGGCTCGCGGCGGTGCGGCGGCGGTGGTCCAGCCGACTGCCCAGCCACCCCGCCAGGTAGCCGAAGGGGATGGACACCAGCCCGGTGGACTGCATGGGGAAGAGGTCGAAGTCGGCGTCCGGGAAGATGGCGGACGGTGTGCCGGAAACGGCCTTGGAGAAGACCATGAGCAGCAGCGCGCAGGCCGCGCCGCCGTACAGGGTGGCCAGCAGGCCGGTGCGCGTGAATCCTAGCCAGAACAGGGAGTAGGTGAGCGCGGGTGCGACTGCGGACGCGCCCATGCAGATGGCCAGAGTGGTCAGCACGCCGACGTCCCAGTTCTGGACCAGGGTGGAGAGACCGATGGCGATGATGCCCACGGCCACGCTCGTCCACGCGGCCACCGTCATCTCCGTACGCGGCTCGGCCCGTCCCCGCCGCGCCGCGTGGGCGAACAGGTCGTGGGCGAGCGAGGAGGCCGCGGCCAGCGTCATCCCCGCGACCGACGACAGCAGGGTGATGAACACCATGCCGGCCACGGCAGAGTAGAGGATCGTCGAGCCTGCGGAGGTGGGGGCGCCGCCGAGCACCTGCGAGAGCATGAGCACCGACGTTCTGCCGTGCGGGTCGGTGGCGGTGATGTACCGCGACCCCACCAGCGCCGCCGCCCCCGTACCCATGATGATCACGAGGAGGCAGAACGTGGTGACCGTGCCCACCGCCCACGACATCGAGCGACGCACGGCCGGCGCGTCCTGTGCGGAGTACAGGCGCATGGTGATGTGCGGCAGGCAGGCCGCGCCGAGGACGACGGTGATCTGAAGACCGACGAAGTCCAGCCGGTCGACGGCCGACGTGCCCAGCTGAAGGCCCTGCTGGAGGTAGGCGGGGCCTGCGCCGCTGCCGTGCTGGGCCGCCCTGAGCACGTCGCCGAGGTTCCAGTCGAAGCGGTTCAGCACGAGAGCGGCGACGACGACGCTGGTGCCGAGCAGGAGCACGATCTTGATCATCTGGATGAGCGCGGTACCTCTCATCCCGCCGAGCGCCGCGTAGATGATCATCAGGCTGCCGACGATGACGATGCTCGCCGTCCTGGCGCCCGCCACGTGCGGGATGTTGAGGATGAAGGTGAGCAGCGAGCCTGCCCCGGAGAGCTGGACGACCAGGAAGGGAAGGGTCGCCGACAACGTCACCACGCAGGACGCGACACGCACGCTCCGTCCCGGCATGTTGCGGGCCAGGACGTCACCCATGGTGAACCGGCCCGCGTTGCGCAGGGGTTCGGCCAGCAGGAACATCAGCAGCACCAGGGACAGGGCGGTGCTGACCGCGAGGACGTAGCCGTCGTATCCGGCGAGCGCGATGATGCCGGTGGTGCTCAGCACCGTGGCCGCGGAGATGTAGTCGCCCGCGATCGCCAGACCGTTCTGGAGCGGGGTGAGGGAGCGGTAGCCGGTGTAGAAGTTCGTCAGGTCGTCGCGTTCCGGCCCCGCCATCACGCACATGAGCAGTGTGACGGTGACCAGTGCGGTGAACAGCACCAGGACGGTGGTCTGCGTCCCCGAGTCGAAGGCGTTCATCTCGTCACCCCCGTGGTGCGGCCGGTGGCGACGGCCTGCTCCCTGACATTGCGGGCCAGCGGATCCACCGAGCGTTGCGCACTGCGTCCGTACCAGAAGACCGCCGCGAAGGTGACGAGGAGCTGGAGCACCCCGAGGGCCGTTCCCAGGCTCAGCTCTCCGGCGATCCCGGCCCCCATCAGACCGGGGGCGTAGCAGGACAGCACGACGTACACCACGAAGGAGCCGAGCGCTGCGAGCGTGGACGTCCGGCGGAGCAGGCGGTAGGCCGAGCGCAGGGCGGCGAGGTCGACACCGCGCCGGTGCGCGTCGTGCGCGTGTGGTTCGTCCCACGGTGCCTGCCCGTACGACGCGTACCGGGGGGTGCCGTCCCGGTACGCACGGGGCCCGGGATGGGGCGGCGGCCATCCCGTCTCTGAGGGCGGGTACCGGTTCTCGTCGGCGAATGTCATCGCAGGGCCTTCCGCTACGGCTCGGATCCGTGGAGGTGATGGGGGAACGGTTGGCGGCGCACGATACCGACTGGTCGGAATGACCGGTAAGGCTGCTGCGGGTCACGTTTCGGGGTCGGTACGGTTCCCGACCGGTGTCGTGCGGTCACCGTCCGTGCGGTGCCGTTCGGGCATGGCCCGGGCGACTCCCCGCCCGGGCGCCCGCCGTATGGTGAACCTCACACCCGTCGACATACCTACCGGTCGGTACCCTGCGGCGAAGCCGTGAACGACAGGAGGCACGATGCCTGCGACCAACCGCCAGGTCCGTCTGGCAGCCCGCCCGGTGGGCGAGGTCAAACCCGATGACTGGCAACACTGTTCAGAACCCGTCACCGAGCCGGGTCCGGGCCGGTTCGTGGGCCGGACGCGCGTCATCTCCCTGGACCCGGCGATGCGGGGCTGGCTGGACGACCGTCCCTCCTACCTGCCGCCCGTGGGCATCGGCGAGGTGATGCGCGCCGGATCGGTCATCGAGGTCACCGCGTCCAACCACCCCGGCTTCCAGCCGGGCGATCACGTGGTCGGCACGTTCGGCGTCCAGGAGTACGTGGTCTCCGACGGCAGGGGTGCCATGAAGGTCGACACCTCCCTCGCCGCGCCCTCGACGTACCTCGGCGCGCTGGGCATGCCCGGCATGACCGCCTACTTCGGCCTGCTGGACGTCGGGGCGCTGAAGGACGGCGAGACCGTCGTGGTGTCGGGGGCGGCCGGGGCGGTCGGCAGTATCGCCGGTCAGATCGCGAAGGCCAAGGGCTGCCGGGTCGTCGGCATCGCCGGGGGGCCGGAGAAGTGCGCCATGCTCACCGACGAACTGGGGTTCGATGCGGTGATCGACTACCGCGCCGAGGACGTCAGGAAGGCGCTGCGCCGGCACGCCCCCGACGGCATCGACGTCTACTTCGACAACGTCGGAGGGGACGTCCTCGACGCGGCCCTGACGCGACTGGCCATGCACGCACGCGTCGTCGTCTGCGGTGCGATCAGTCAGTACAACAACACCACGCCGGTCAAGGGCCCCTCCAACTACCTCTCGCTGCTGGTGCGTCGCGCACGGATGGAGGGTTTCGTCGTCTTCGACTACGCCGAGCGCTACGCGCAGGCCGCTCGGGAGATCTCCGCCTGGATCGGAGCCGGCCGCATCAAGGTCAAGGAACACGTGGTGACGGGGAGTGTGGACGACTTCCCCGAGACACTGGGGATGCTCTTCCGCGGGGAGAACGTCGGCAAGCTCGTCCTGGAGCTGGCATGACCGCCTCCGAGAGGGCCGCCGGAACGGGATGGACGGACGGCGTCGCGCTCCGGGGCAAGGTCGCCATCGTCACCGGCGGGGCCAGCGGACTGGGCCGTGCCACGGCCCTGACGCTGGCCGAGGCGGGCGCGCGCGTGGTCGTCGCGGACCTCGACGCGCGGGGTGGCCGCGAGGTGGCCGAGATGGCCGGCGGGCACTTCCGTGCCTGTGACGTCTCGGACCCCGACGCCAACCGCGCGCTGGTGGAGTTCACCGAGGAGCAGTGCGGCGGTGTCGACATCGCGTTGCTCAATGCCGGGGTGGCGACCGGATGCGGCCTCGGCGAGGACTTCGACCTGGCACGCTACCGCCGCGCGATGGGGGCCAACCTCGACGGCGTGGTCTTCGGCACCCACGCGCTGCTGCCGGCGATGCGGGCCCGCGGCGGAGGGGTGATCGTGGCGACCGCCTCCCTCGCGGGCCTGGCGGCCGTACCGCTCGATCCCCTCTACGCGGCCAACAAGCACGCGGTCGTGGGACTCGCCCGCTCCCTCGGGCCGGCTCTGGCGACGGAGAACGTGCGCTTCAACGCCGTCTGCCCGGGGTTCGCCGAGTCGCGGATCATCGATCCGCTGCGTGACATGCTCGCCGAGCAGGGACTGCCGATCATCCCGGCCCAGGTCGTGGCGGACACGGTGCTGCGGATCGTCGCGGGCGGCGGTACCGGCGAATGCTGGTTCATCCAGGCCGGACGCGACCCGGAGCCGTTCCGTTTCCGCACCGTCCCCGGACCGGGCGAGCCGGCCGCGGCGTGAGACCGGGACGCCTCAGGTCTCCGAAGGGCGCGACGGCGCACGGGTGCCTTCCGGAGAGGCGGCTCCACACGACCGCGGCCGAGGAGCCCTGAGTCAGGACGTCCTGCCGAGGACGGCACGCATACGGTTCGGCCGCACCCCGACCTCGGCCCGCGGGCGGGACACCGCGCGCGGGCGCGCCGGGCACCGGCAGGCTCCGGTCCCGGAGCCTGCCGGAGTGCGGTGGCGGGTCAGAGCTGCCCGCTGGCGGCGATGGTGACCTTCGCGGTGGTCGCCCCGCTGTGGCTGCCCAGCGACTCGATCTTCTTGACGAGCTTCATGCTCTCCTCGTCGGCGACCTCGCCGAAGACGACGTGCTTGCCGTCGAGCCAGTCGGTGACGATCGTCGTGATGAAGAACTGGGAGCCGTTGGTGTTGGGGCCGGCGTTGGCCATGGACAGCAGGCCCGGCTTGTCGTGCTTGAGCTGGAAGTTCTCGTCGGCGAACTTCTCGCCGTAGATGCTCTTGCCGCCGGTGCCGTTGCCGCGGGTGAAGTCACCGCCCTGGAGCATGAAAGCCGGGATGACGCGGTGGAAGCTCGAGCCGGCGTAACCGAAGCCCTTCTCGCCCGTGCACAGGGCGCGGAAGTTCTCGGCGGTCTTCGGGACGACGTCCTCGAAGAGGTTGAACACGATGCGCCCGGCGGGCTCGTCGTTGATCGTGATGTCGAAGTAGGTCTTGATCGTCATACCCCCATCCTCCCAGCATCCGGGCGGGCGCGCGCACACGCCCCCCTCACCTGCCGGTCCGTGTCGCCCGGCCCGGCAGGAACCGCGACGCGCCGAGCGGGAGGGCGAACGGAACGAATCGCGCCGCCACCTCGGCCCTCACGCGGCGCGACGCATGGCGGGACAGCCGGCTCAGGTTCTCCGGCCGCCGCCTGAACCGACCCGGCTCTGCCCGGGATCGCGCGCGCCGGTGTCACCGGGGGACGAGGCGCAGGGCATGCAGGGCGGCGCCGAGGTCGGCGACGGCCGCCGGGTCGGAGAGCGAACGCCTCGTCAGCTTCTCGATGCGGCGCAGCCGGTAGCGCACGGTGTTCGGGTGGACGTAGAGGCGGTCCGCCGCCTCCGCCGCGACGCCGCCCGCGGAGAACCAGTGCCCCAGGGTCCCCAGCAGCCGCGCGCGCTCCGCCTCGGGCAGGTCGAGCAGCGGCCCCATGGCGACCTGCACCAGACGGGTCGCCTCCGCGGGTGCCGCGGCGACGACCATGGTGAGCGGGCTGTCGTCGAACCGGGCCACGCCGGCTTCGTCGCCCGTCAGCCCGGACAGCGCCAGCCGGGCGAAGCGCAGCGCCTGGGGCGTGTCCCGCAGCGCGTCGAACCGCGGGCTGACCCCCACCCGTGCCCGACAGCGCCGCAGTTCCCTCAGGACCACCGCCTCCGCGTCCTGGCGCGCCAGCGCGACCAGCCCGATCTGCTCGTCGGGCAGCAGCCGCCAGGCCGAAGCCAGGTGCGCCTGGCGCAGCGCTGCCTCGATCCCGGGCAGCGGCTCCTGACCCGGATCCGGAACGGACGCCGCGACCACGGCGTAGGGTCCCCGCTCGGGCAGGCCGAGCTGCCGGGCCACCTCCCACGGGGTCGCGGACCCCGCGAGGGCGCCCGAGAGAAGGGCTTCCACCAGAGCCGAACGGCGGGCCTCCCGCTGGAGCACCAGCTCGGCGCTCGTCTCGCGGTAGGCGGCGGCCACGGCCTCCGCGTAGCGGCCGGACAGTGCCCAGATCTCCGACGATCCCGCCACCAGGTGCGCGTCCGTGACCTGGGGATGCCGGGGTGCCTCGGCCACGACCTGTGCCCACAGGAACTCGGAGCCGACGCGGTAGGCGTGCAGCGTGTCGGCCAGCGGCACGCCCTGCTCGGCGCGCAGCCGCCCGGTGTCCCGCGCGGGCCGTACGTCGGTCGCCGAGTCCGGGCCGGTGGCGATGTGCCGGAGGATCAGGTCGGCGTTGCCCCGGCAGGAGTGCCGCAGCGACGCGAACGGAATCAGCGACTCGTCCGCATAGGACTCGACCTCGTCACGGATGCGCTCCGCCATCCGTTCGCCCAGCTCCGGGACGCGCGCCCGCAGCGCCGTGCCCACCTCCGAAAGACCCATCAATGCAGCGTACAGCCATCTTCTTGTTCCCCTGGACAATTCACCGGGGCGGGCACTGTCGGTGCGGCCATGGACGCGCGCCGGCCAGGGAGCCACCATGCCGTGAGCATCGGCGGCGGCCCGTCCGCAGCGCCACGATCATGTGTGCAAGGAGGCATCATGGCCAATCTGGCGGAGTTCCTGGTCGAGACGGCAGGTCGGCAGCCGGAGCGCCCCGCGCTGCGCCTGGGCACGGCCACCCTGACCTACGCGGAGCTCGACCGGCTGAGTGCCCAGGCTGCCGCGCTGCTGCGCGCCGAGGGCCTGCGCGCCGGCGACCGGGTCGCCCTGATGCTGCCGAACGTGCCGGAGTTCGTCGTCCTCTACTACGGCATCCTGCGTGCCGGCGGGATCGTGGTCCCGCTCAACCCGCTGCTCAAGGCCCGTGAGACCGCGTACCACCTGGGCGACTGCGGCGCCGTGCTGCTCCTTGAGTGGCATGCCGCGCCCGGGGAGGGCACCGAGGGAGCGGTCGCCGCCGGGGTGCGGTGCATCTCCGTGGAGCCCGAGGCGTTCGCAGCCCGCCTGGCCGGGCAGGAACCGCAGGCCGGTACCGCCCCCGTCGCCGCGGACGACATCGCCGTCCTGCTGTACACCTCCGGCACCACCGGCCGACCCAAGGGAGCCGCGCTCACCCACGCCGGACTGCGGCACAACACCGACGTCAACGTCACCGAGGTGCAGCGGATGACGCCGGACGACGTCGTCGTGGGCTGTCTGCCGCTGTTCCACATCTTCGGCCAGACCTGCACCATGAACGTCGCTGTGCGCAGCGGCGCCTCACTGACCCTGGTGCCCCGCTTCGACCCGCAGACGGTGCTGGACGCCGTCGCACGCGACCGGGCGACGGTCTTCGAGGGCGTGCCCACCATGTACGCGGCGCTCCTGCAGCACACGGCGGCGGCCGAGGCCGACGTCTCCACGCTGCGCATGTGCATCTCGGGCGGCGCGTCGCTGCCGGTGGAGATCCTGCACGCGTTCGAGGAGCGGTTCGGATGCATGGTGCTGGAGGGCTTCGGGATGTCGGAGACCAGCCCCGTCGTCTCCTTCAACCACCCCGACCGGCCCCGCAAGCCCGGTTCCGTGGGCACGCCCATCCGCGACGTCGAGGTGCGGCTGGTGGACGACGCCGGCCGCGACGTCGCCCCGGGTGAGGTCGGCGAGCTGGCCGTGCGCGGGCCGAACCTGATGAAGGGCTACTGGAACCGTCCCGAGGAGACCGCCGCCGCCGTCCCGGACGGCTGGCTGCGCACCGGCGACCTGGCCCGCCGGGACGAGGACGGCTACCTCTACATCGTCGACCGCAAGAAGGACCTCGTCATCCGCGGCGGCTACAACGTCTACCCGCGCGAGATCGAGGAGGTCCTGCACGAGCACCCGGCGGTGGCCCTGGCCGCCGTCCTCGGCGTGCCCGACGAGCGCCTCGGCGAGGAAGTGGCCGCGGCGGTGGTCCTGCGGCCGGGCGCCGGGGTGACGGCCGAGGAGATCCGGGAGTTCGTGCGCGAGCGCGTCGCCGCCTACAAGTACCCCCGGAAGGTCTGGCTGGTGGACGCGCTGCCCATGGGCCCGAGCGGCAAGATCCTCAAGCGGGAGATCACGGCCCCGGCCCGCTGACGGAGGGCCGTCCGTGCGGTCGTCCGCGGACCACGCGCCGCTGTCCCGCGACAGCGGACGTGGACTGTTTGCCATCGGGGTCGGACCGGCCCCGCCGCCGGCCCGTGCTGCCTGCCAGGCAGGGCACGCAGGAGTTCGAGTCCGTTCTCCGGCGTAGGGAGCGGTCCGCGGGATTCACGGCGGCGCGCGGGAGCGTGCCCGGCCGCGGCGACGCACTGCGCCTGCGGTCGGCCGGGCGCGACGGACGCGGCAAAACGGTGCAAGGACGATGCGAGTTGTTCGGCTGCATCGTTTTGCGTGACGGTGAGCGGGACGGCGCAGCCGGATCTGCCCGTCGGGTCCGCGCACCGTGCGGACACACACCGTCCGAGCCGGGAGTGGTCGCCATGACCGCACGCCAGGAAGTCCGCACCGACGCCACGAGCCGGGCCACGGGCCGGCCGCAGGAGGACGTGCCCGGCGCCGACGCCGCACTGGCCGCCCGCTTCCTCGACGGGGACGAGAGCGCGCTGGCCGACGTCCACCGGGCGTGGAAGCCGCTGGTCTACGCCCTCGCCCGGCGCGGTGTCGGTGATGCGGGCGAGGCCGAGGACATCACCCAGAGCGTGTTCCTCGCCGCCTGGCGCGGCCGGAAGGGCTTCGACCCGGCCCGCGGCGCGCTGTCCGCCTGGCTGGTGGGCATCACCCGCCGCAAAGTGGCCGACGCGCTGTCCGCCCGCACCCGTCGCGGAGAACTGCTGGCCGCGGCGGGCTCCCGCATGGTGCTGGACGAACGGTGCCGCACCTCGGAACTCCAGGGCGCACTGGACCGGGTGCTGGTGCACCAGGCGATGGCGAAGCTACCGGAGGCGCAGCGCCGTGTCCTCAGCCTCACCTTCTACGACGACCTCACCCAGACGCAGATCTCCCAGGTGACCGGCTGGCCGCTCGGCACGGTCAAGAGCCACGCACGCCGGGGACTGCACCGGCTCGGCCGATGCCTGCAGGACAGCGAGGTCGCCTGCCCGGCCTGACCGCCGCCCCGCCCGGTCCCCGCGGGGCGGGCGCCTTGCGGCACCGCCCCTGCCAGGGGACATGCGTGCGGGAGTCCCGGCGTCCGACCCGGACGAAGCCTCCCGCCCGGTCGACGCGGTGGGAGCCGGACGGTGGCGGCGGGTGTCACGTCCCGCCGCTTCGTCCCGCCCCCTCCGCGGCGCCCGCCGGGGCACGCGCCCCGACCGCGGTGAGCACCGTCGAGACCGCCTCGGGCAGCCCGCGCGGGCGCAGCAGGGCCGGCGTGTGGTGCAGGCCCCACCCTGGACCACAGAGCAGGACCCGGCTGCGCGTGCGGGCGCCGGCCACGCCCCACCGCGTGTCGGCGATGTGCCCCGCCAGCGCGGTGTCCGCGGTGCTCCGGGACTGCGACCACAGCACCACGGCGCCCGGCCCGGTGCGCCGGACGGCGGCCAGCAGCGCCTCGGACGGCACGGCAGCGCCGAGCATCAGCACCGGCAGGCCGCGCTCGGCCAGCACCGCCGCCAGCGCCTCCAGCGGCAGCGTGTGCTGCTCGCCCGGAAGGCAGGCCAGCAGCGTCGGCGGGAGGTCCAGCGCCGGACGGCGCCGCGACGCCTCGACGTAGGCGCTGCGCAGCGCCGCGGAGATGTGCCACGACAGCAGGTGCTCCACCTCCACGTACCGGTCGCCGGTCGACTCCCACTTGCGGCCGACGGCACGCAGTGCGGGCGTCAGGACCGTTTCCCAGGCGGGAACCAGACCGTAGGACGCGACGGCGACGGCCACCTGCTCCCGGACGGCTCCGGAGTCCATCCGCACGGCCGCGCGGGCCAGCCCGCGGCACTCCAGGCGGACGTCTCCGAGCGGCAGACCGCTTCCCGAGTGCGAGCGCGTCCCGGCGGGCTGCTCCTCGACCGCCGCGGACCGGCGGGCCGGGCGGGCCGGGGCGTCCGGCGTGGGACCGGCGGTGGCGTGGGCGGGCGGATGCCTCAGTCTGGCCGCGCGGGCCGCCTCCGCCGGCGGGACGCCCGCGGCGGTGAGACGGCACATCTCCTGCACCACGGCGACGTCGTCAGGGGTCCAGCGGCGGTGACGCCCCTGGACCCGCGTCGCCGGACCCAGTCCGTAGCGCCGGTCCCAGGAACGCAGTGTCGTGGGAGAGACGCCGAGCCTGCGGGCGAGGAATCCGGTCGTCACCCCCGTGCCGGCCGGCTCCTCCCCGGTCACGTCCATCGTGCGCGCACTGCCTCGTCCTCTCTGCGGCGGTAGGCGCGGCGGTCGCCGCATGCCCGGCATGCGCGAGCCCGGGCACGCCCTTCTTCGCCCCGGCGGCCCGTCGCGGATGCACGGAGCCCCGGCGGCCCCCGTCCGAAGGAGTCGATCGGAATGCAACTCTTCACCGCCTTCCTCCGGAAAAGAGATCACAGCGGATGGGATACCGGTGTCACCGCGCATCCCGCCCCCACCCGAGAGGACACACCATGAAGCTGCGCGACGAGCTTCCCGTCGATCACCGGCTCGCCACGGTCTACCGCTACGGCGCCGGGCTGTGCGGCGTCACCCTGTTGGTGTTCGGCTGCCTGGGGTTCGCGGACCGGCTGAGCCCCTTCGACACCGGCGGAACCCGCATCGCCGGCCTCAGCACCAACGGCCTGCTGAGCCTGATCTCGGTCGTCGTCGGACTCGTCCTGCTCGCCGGGGCCGTCGTCGGGGGCAACACGGCGTCCACCCTCAACCTGACCGTCGGGACGTTGTTCCTGCTCAGCGGCTACATCCACCTGTTCACCCTCGACCGCTCCGCCAACGTCCTCGACTTCGGCATGAGCAACGTCATCTTCGCCTTCGTGATGGCCCTGCTCCTGCTCACCTTCGGCATGTACGGACGTGTGTCCGGCAGGTTGCCGCACGACAACCCGTACTGGCGCCGCCGGCATCCCCGGGAGGCGGCCCGCGCGTCCCTGGAGGCCCGGCGCCGCGCCCGGCCGTCCGAACCGACCTCGGCAGCCGGGTCCGCCACCGCCGGTCCGCTTCCGCGGCGGCCCGAGTGACCTCGGCCGGCGGCCCCTGCGAGCCGCCAGCGGCAAGCCGCCGACCGGCACCGGTGGTCCCACGTCCGCCGACCGGATGGCCGGCCCCCGCCCTCGACCGCACGCGTACCGACGACGGAGACGACGCCTGCCATGACCACGTTCCACTGGCTCTTCGGTGACCAGCTCGGACCCCACTTCCTCACCCCCGGCCCCGGCGGCCCCGGCCGGGACGAGCCGCTGGTGATGATCGAGGCCCGCTCGGTCTTCCGCCGTCGCCGCTTCCACCGCGCCAAGGCCCACCTCGTCCTGTCCGCGATGCGGCACCGCGCCGCCGAACTCGGCGACCGGGTCCGCTACGTCCGCTGCGACACCTACCGCGAAGGACTCCGCGAGGCCGTCGGCGAGGGCCGGGTGACGGTCCATCACCCGACCTCCCACGCGGCGCTCCGGCTGGTGGAGTCCCTCGGCACCGTCACCGTGCTGCCCGCCCGGGGCTTCCTCGTCCCGCACGGCGACTTCCGCGCCTGGGCCGACGGCCTGGACGGCGGGCGCCTGCGCCAGGAGGACTTCTACCGCCGGGTCCGGCGCCGCCGGCACCTGCTGATGGACGGCGACTCCCCGGCGGGCGGACGCTGGAACCACGATCACGCCAACCGCGAGGCCCCGCCCAGGGGCGCCGTCACCCTGGGCGCCCCGGCCCCCTACCGGCCACGTGAGGACGACATCGACGACGAGGTGCGGCACGACCTCGACCGGTGGGAACACGACGGCGCCGCCCGGTTCGTCGGCCGCGACGGACCCCGCCGCTTCCCCGCCACGCGCCGTGAAGCACTCGCGGCACTGCGGCGGTTCGTCGACCACCGGCTCGCCGGCTTCGGACCGTACGAGGACGCCGTGCTCGCGCGGGACCCGGTGATGAGCCACAGCCTGCTGTCGTCGTCGCTCAACCTCGGCCTGCTGGACCCCGCCGAGTGCGTCGAACAGGCCGAGGACGCCTGGCGGTCCGGCCGGGCGCCGATCAACAGCGTGGAGGGCTTCGTCCGCCAGATCGCCGGATGGCGCGAGTACGTCTGGCAGCTGTACTGGTACTTCGGCGACGCGTACCGCGAACGCAACGCCCTGCGCCACCACGCGCCGCTCCCCGACTGGTTCCTCGAACTGGACGCCGACGCGGTCACCGCACGGTGCCTGGCCACGGCACTCGCCGACGTGCGCGACACCGGCTGGACCCATCACATCCCACGGCTGATGGTCCTCGGCAGCCACGCCCTCCAGCGAGGCTGGGACCCGCGGGCGGTGACGGACTGGTTCCACCGCTGCTTCGTCGACGGCTACGACTGGGTGATGCTCCCCAACGTGGTCGGCATGTCCCAGTACGCCGACGGTGGGCGCATGACCACCAAGCCGTACACCTCCGGCGGCGCCTACCTCAACCGCATGAGCGACTTCTGCGGCGGCTGCGCCCACCGGCCGACCGAGCGCGTGGGAGAGCGGGCCTGCCCCTACACCGCGGGCTACTGGGCCTTCCTGCACCGGCACCGCTCCCTGCTGGCGGGCAACCGGCGCACCGTTCAGGCGGTACGGGGGCTGGACCGGCTCGGTGACCTGGGGGAAGTGCTCCGTCAGGAGCGGCAGCGGGGCGACGCCCCACCCTGAGCCCCACCGGGCCACGGCGACGTGGCCCGGCGGCGCTGCGCCCCGCGCCCGCTCACGGGACGGCCCGCGGTCCGCGCCCCAGGTCCCGCAGCACCTCGCGTGCGGCGCGCGCCCCCGAGGCCATCGCGCCCTGCACCGAGCCGGTGGCCCGGTGGTCCCCGCACACGTGGCGTCCGGGGCCCACCCGGGTCGTCCGGCTGAGCGGCTGGGGCGGAGGCATGGCGGGCAGCGCGTCGGTGACCGTACGGACTGTCAGCAGGTCCCAGGAGTCCGTGCCGGTGCCGTACGCCTCCCCGACCGCACCGCGCACCACGCGCTCCCGGCCCTCGGTGTCGTGGCCCAGGACCGACGTGGCCACCAGCGCGTGACCGGGCGGGGCGTGACCGCGCACCACCTCGCTCAGGACACACGTGTTGAGGAAGCGGCGCCGGGTGTCGACCAGCAGGGTCGGCTCGCCCAGCGGGGACCGCTCGGCGACGTGGTAGTACGTGGTCACCACGCGGTAGGCCGGAACCGCCACCCCGGGCAGCAGCCCGGCGACCGGTCCCGGTCCCGTCGCCACCACCACGGTACGGGCGGGCAGCTCCCGGCCGTTGGCGGTCAGGGCGCCGTCCGGCGTCAGGCGCTCCACCGGTGTCTCCAGACGCACGGTCCCCTTGGGCAGGGCGGCGGCCAGCGCACGCGGGACGGCCCCGACGCCGTCCCCGGGCAGGCAGAGGGTGCCGCGCAGCATGCTCCGCCACACCAGGTGGAAGAAGCGGCCGGAGGTCTCCAGTTCGTCCTCCAGGAAGACGCCCGACAGGAACGGCCGGAAGAACCGCTGGACGAACGCGTCGGAGAACCCGGCGTCGGCCAGCGCGGTCCGCGTGGTGGTGTCACCCGCCGCCTTCAGCCACCGCGGCGGCGCGAGCATGTCGCGGCCCGACAGCAGCCCGAGGGCGAGCAGGTCGCGGGGCCCGGCGAGACGGCCCGGCAGCAGTTCCGGCAGAGCGCCGGGGCGCCGCGTCGGATCGCTGAAGCGCATCCGCCCCGACTCCGCGTGGACGAGCACGCCCGGGGTGAACGGGCGCAGCCGGAGGTCCCGCAGCGTCAGCCGCCGCCGGACCTGCGGATAGGACGTGTTGAAGACCTGGAAGCCGCGATCGACGACGAACCCGTCCACGCGGTCGGTGCGCATCCGGCCGCCGACCGCGTCCGAGGCCTCCACGACCCGCACGTCCACACCGGCCGCCAGCAGATCACGCGCACAGGCCAGACCGGCCACACCGGCCCCGACGACGAGCACGTCCGTCGCGTCCCGGGCAGGGGACACACGACCACCTCTCCCACCTCCGGGCCGGCACCACGGTCGCGAGCGACGGCGGCCTCCGGCGCGCACCTGCCCCCAGTCTTCCCGGCGCACCGGGCCCGCGGATGCAGCCGGGCGACGCGTGTCGCGCGGCCACCCGGTGACGCCCGGCCGGCCCTTTCGTGACAGCAGCCGCTCCGGGCAGGCGGGGGCCACCCGGCTGCGACGGCGTTCCGAGTCGGGTTCCCGTGTGCACCTGCGGTGAGGCGAGCAGCTCGACGAACGTCGCGCGGTCCCGGGCTCGCGGAGCAGGAGCCGCTCGGTTCCGTTCGGGGCGGGCGCCCGGGCGACGGGGCGGAGAGCCGAGTCGACCCATGGCCGGCAGCCCCGTGAGAGTGACCGGCGAGAAGGCCGGCGCCACCAGGGCCGGGGCGATGCACCGGAGGTCCCGTCTCAGCCGGCGTCCCGACCCTCGCGTTCCGCGGCGCCCGCGGCGGGGACGGTGTTCCGGGCCGGAGCCATCGCCCACCGGATTCCCGCCGTCACCACCGTGCCGAGCGGGCGCACGCAGAGCCGGTCGGCCACCGGCAGCCGCGGCAGCCACAGCTCCCGGGCCGCCCAGGACGGCAGCATTGCCACGGCGTTCGCGGCCACGGCCCCGTACGGCAGGCGGGCGAGCAACGGCACCGGCGGGCGCAGCAGCAGGTACCTGGCCGTGGCGCGGGCCTCGGGCGTCGCCCGCAGCTCGCCGCGGTAGGCGGCCAGCCGCCTACCGAGTGCCGCTCGGTCGGTGGGTGGGTCCGGCACACCGAGCGCACGGGCGATGTGCGCCATGTCGGCGACGTAGCCGTCGCAGCCCGCGTCGTCCAGCGGCCGGGCGCCGTAGCGCTGGTGGGCACGGAGGAAGCTGTCGACCTCGGCGATGTGCACCCAGCACAGCAGATGCGGGTCGGCGGCGGCGTATGCCCGGCCCTCCGCGGTCGTGCCGCGCACCCGTGCATGGACGGCCCGTACCCGGTCGCAGGCCTCCTGGGCGCTGTCGGCGGGCCCGTAGGTGGTGACGGCGAGGAAGGTGCTGGTGCGCTGCAGCCGCCCCCAGGGGTCGCCGCGGAATCCCGAGTGCGTGGCCACGGCGGCCATGGCCAGCGGGTGCAGCGACTGCAGCAGCAGGGCC
Source organism: Streptomyces sp. MUM 2J (assembly GCF_022414535.1). Classification (GTDB taxonomy): domain Bacteria; phylum Actinomycetota; class Actinomycetes; order Streptomycetales; family Streptomycetaceae; genus Streptomyces. The sequence continues at coordinate 90,989 of NZ_JADWYM010000012.1, read as the reverse complement.
GACAGACCGCCGATGAACATCGAGGCGTCACCGTGCACCCGGCGCACGGGCCGGTCGGCGGCGAACCAGCGCGGTCCCGGTGCCCCGTGGATGTGCGCGCGGTTCGTCGGGCCCTCCGGCCCCGCCACCCGGGAGAAGATCGCCTCGCCGACGGCCTCGCGCAAGGGCGCGAGGTCCGGGAAGAGTGCCATCGGCCGCCTCCTTGCTCGCCGGGCCGCGACAGGGCCGTGCCGTTCCCATGGTGCGCCACCCGGTTCCGACCGGGACAGGCCCGTGACCACCTTGTGGCCGCGGTGGTCACCGGCCCGCCCACCCGGCCAGCCCGCGCAGGACGGCGCCGCGGCCCCGGTCCGGCACCGTCCACAGGGTCTGTCCCCGCACGCCCCACCGCTCCAGCAGCGCGTTCGCGGCGAGGAACCCGGTGGTCGCCGCGCGCTCCATCAGGGCCACCGGCAGGTCCGCGCGGACCAGATCGCCGGCCAGGACCACCGCCGGGTCGGGGGTGCGCACGGTCGGCCGGCCGGCGAAGCCGCCCACCGGGAACAGGGGGCAGTCGCCGCGCCACTCGTGCCGGGCGTCGACGACCGTGGCCGTCCTGGTCTCCGGGTAGACGTGGCGCAACTGGTCCAGCAGGCGCTTCTCCTCGACGTCGCGGGACGCCTCCGGCGGTACGGCGTACGCGTGCAGCTCCACCACCGAGCCCCCGGTGCGCGCGGCCCAGCGGGACGCCTCGTCCTCCCAGCGCTCCAGGACGCTGATGTTGTCCAGGGTGCCGAACCCGCTGGTGCCGAGGAAGCCCGGCCGGTCCCGCGCGACCGGCCGGTCCAGCCACAGGCGGCTGACCAGGAACGGCGGTGCCGTGCGCAGCCGCGCGATCCGCTCGCGCCACGGGCCGTCGCCCAGCTGCCCGGAGCCGGCGACCAGGGCGCGCAGCCCCGCGGCGTCCAGGGCGAGGACCACGCCGTCGTGGCGTCGCTCGTCGCGGTCGGTGGCGACGACCTGGCCCCCGGAGACCGGCGCGACGTGCTCGACGGCCGTGCCGGTGCGCAGGTCGGCGCCGTGTCCGGCCAGGTAGCCGGCCAGCGGGTCCCACAGGGCTGTGGGGAAAGGGGCGCGGGGCACGTCGAACAGCAGGCCCTCGGCGGAGCCGAGGAAGTAGATGTGGAACATCAGAGCCATCTCCGCCGCCGACAGCTGCCCGGGATCGGCGAAGAAGCTCCGGGAGAACACCTCGAACGCCAGGTGGCGGGCGCGTTCGGGGAAGCGGACCGCGTCCAGGAAGTCCTTTGCACTGGTGCCGTCCAGCTGCTCGTAGATCTCCGGCACCCGCACGTCGAGCAGCGCGAGCGCGGCCACCGGATCCATGGCGCGCAGGTCGCGCAGTCCGAAGGAGCGGCTGAGCGCGACGAAGCCGAGCGCGCTCCACGGCGGGGTGCGCGGCACGTGCCGGAAGCTGTCGCACAGCCCGCTGCCGTGCAGCAGCGGGTAGTCCGGCAGGCCGGTCAGCCCCTCCAAGGCGGGATCGGTGCGCCGGAGCAGGCCCCGCAGGTTGTAGTACTGCCGGAAGAACGCGTGGAATCCCCGGCTCATCGTGACGGCGGTGCCGTCCCGGAGCGTGGTCGGCCACCCCCCGACGCGCCCACCGAGGTACGGCTGCCGTTCGTACAGCGTGACCGCCACTCCCCGCTCCGCGAGCGCGGTCGCCGCGGCCAGCCCCGCGATGCCGCCGCCGACCACGCCGACCGACGGCCGGGTGCCGCCGACGCGCGGCGCGCCGGGCCGGGCGGGCAGCATCCGGGCCCGCCGGTCCCGGCCCCGGCGTGCACCGTCCCGGCGGGACGAGGAGGAGCCCGTCACCCGGCCTCCTCGTCGGTGGTCGCCCGGCGGGCGACGAACGTGTGCGTGATGCCCGTCTGCCAGCCCGGCAACGGCAGGGCCCTGACCCCGCGGAAGCCGGCCGCGCGGACCCGGCCCGCGAAACGCCCGGCGGTGTCGAACGCCACGACGCTGCGCCACAGATGACGGTAGAGCGCACCGTCCCCGAGGACGGCCGCGACGGGCTGCACCACCCCCCGGCAGACCAGCGTCCACACGGCCCGGTCCGTGCTCCGCCCGCTGAGGGCGTACTCGTGCACGCCCAGCCGCCCACCGGGCCGCAACAGCTCGTGCACCGTGGTGAGCACGGCATCGGGGTCGGTGACGTTGCGGAACAGATAGGCGGCGAAGACCGCGTCGAACGGCCCGCGTACACCGGCTTCCCGCAGACGCTCCGCCGGCGCGTGGACGAACCTCACCCCGTCCGCCCAGGGCTTGGCGGCGGCTCGCCCCAGCATGCCCGCGGACGCGTCCACGGCCGTGATGTCCGCGCCCGGCAGGACCGCCCGCAGCGCCGCGGTCGAGGCTCCGGTGCCGCAGCCGAGATCCAGCAGCCGCAAGCCCGCGCCGTGCCCGGGAAGCCCCAGGCGGCGCACCGAGCGGCGCAGGTGGGCGTGGTAGCCGGGGTTGACGGCCACCAGCGCGTCGTAACTGCGGGACGCGTGGTCGAACGCGGCGGCGAGATCCTCGTCGCGCAGCAGGGTCATGCGGTCTCCCGGAGACGAAGGGACGGGGCGGATCAGTCGAAGGGGCGGCGCGGCAGCCCGGGCAGCTCCACCGCGGACCGCAGCATCGGCCCGACCGGGGTGCGCACGCCGATGGAGAGGTCCTCCCACAGGCGGGTGCGCCCGTCGAGGAAGCGGAGCAGCTGTGCCAGGGGCACCTCCGCGAACAGCCGCGAGAACAGCGCCGGGCCGTCGACCCGTCCGCTGTCCAGCGCCCGCAGCAGTACGGCGTCCATGGCACGCGACCGTGCGGAGTGGACGGCGGGCGGCACCGGCCGCCGCCCCCGGCGCAGGGCGGCGGCCACGGCCCGCGTCTGCCGCTGCACGCCGGCGAAGGTGTATCCGGTTGCGGGGCGCGTCGCCCCGCCCGCGGCACCGATGCGGAAGACCGAGGCCCCCACTTGCCGCGGTACCGGCGCGTCCGTCATCGGGATCACCCCGGTCTCCGTCGCCAGGGTCCGGACCGCACCCAGCCGCAGCACCTCCTCGGCGTACTGCCGCACAGCTGTGTCGTAGCCGCTCGCGGTGAGCGTGCGCGCCGAGAACTCGGTGTACTCGACCAGCGCCTCGTGGGCGCCGAGCGGCAGCACGTACCCGAAGGACAGGCCGTGGGCGGGCTGCGGCGTGCGGAAGTCCATCAGCTCCGCCGTGCCCGGCTCGAACGCCGGCCGGGCCGTGCGTACGAACCAGCCGTGGAAGTGCTGCAGCAGCGTCGTCCGGGCGGCCGGCAGGCTGCCCAGCGGGCGGGAGTCGAAGACCCAGCGGGCGCTGAGCACACGTGACCGTCCGTCGGCGTCCTTCATGTGCACACGGGCGCCCCCCGCGACGTCCTCCACCGTCTCCACGACCGCCTCCACCCGCCGCACGTGGGGACTGCGCCCCAGGTCCCGTTCCACCAGGCACGTGAAGTCGTCGGAACGGATCATCTTGTAGCGCAGGGGCGCGATGGCGCCCTCGACGGGTGCACCCACCGGCGGGTGCACCCGCAGCCGCCCCCAGTCCGCCCGCACCGCCGCGTCGAAACGGCCGCGTCCCGCCTCCCAGAAGCACCAGGTCCGCGGAGGTGGCCGCAGGGGGCCGGGGGGAGCGTCCACCAGGACCACGGACGGCGTTCGCGTGCCGGGCACACGATCGGCCAGCCGATGCGCCAGGGACAGCCCCGCGGCTCCCGCACCCACCACGGCCACCTCGGTCTCCGGCACGCCGCCTCCCTCCGTGTCCGACCCTGGTCGGCGCAGCCGCCGTCGGCGCCGGCGCCGACGGCGGGTTCCCGTTCCCACACCGCACGCCATGCTTCCCCGCCGCGGGCCCCGGCGGATGCAGCAGGGCGGGAGAGGGACGGCAGATGCAGCAAGGCGGACGCAGGCGCGTGACACGGACGGAGGAAGAGCGGCGCCCGGTGCGGAACCCGCGGACCGGAACCGGGAAGGGACGGACCGGGCGGCGCACCCGGAGGACGGGCCCCCGACGACCGGCCGGCCCGGCACGACCGAGGCCCGGTACCGCCCCGCATCCGTACACGCCCCCCGCGCCGAAGCAGACGGGTGACGAAAGACACCGAGAACCACGACGAGAGGAACCGGGATGCGGCCCACACAGGCGAAGGAATACCCGGCGGCCATGCCGCCCGTGCCACGCCTGGTCCCCGTGTCGGGATCGCCCGCCCGGGCGCGACCCGACGGACCGTCCGCCGACGTCGACCACGGCCCCGCGGCCGTCGCCACGGACGCGCTCCGCCGGGACGGCCCGCTGCCCGCGGTCCTGGGCGACGCGCACACCGTCGACGCCGACGTGCCCGCCGCCGTCGGCCGCATGCTGGAGCATGTGCTGGCCGACCGCCTGGCCCGCGCCGGCCTGGTCGATCCGCTGTTCGCGAGGGACCTGGCCGACCGGGTCGCGCGCTTCACCCAGGAGGGCGGCAAACGCGTCCGGGCCCAGCTGCTGTGGTGGTCCCTGCGGGCCTGCGGCGGATCGGACCCGGCGGCGGTCACGGCCGCCCTGCGGACCGGCGCGGCGCTCGAACTCCTCCAGACCTGCGCGCTCGTCCACGACGACGTGATGGACCGCTCGTCCCTGCGCCGGGGCCGGCCCTCACTGCACGCGGACGTCCGCGTGCAGTACGCCGACCACGCACCGCCCGACCGCGTCGGCCGCTTCGGGGAATCGGCCGCGATCCTCGCCGGCGACCTCGCCCTCGCCTGGGCCGACGACCTGGTGGCCGAGACCCCGCTGCCCGCCTGGACCGCGATCGTGGTGCGCCGCCTGTGGAGCGACATGCGCACGGAGATGGTCGCCGGCCAGTACCTCGACGTCCAGGGCCAGACCACGGGCGCCCTGTCCATGCCGCGCGCCCTGCGTGCCGCCTGTCTGAAGAGCGCCCTGTACTCGGTGGAACGCCCTCTCGCCCTGGGCGCCGCCCTGGCCGGCGCGGACGACGCCACCCTCAAGCGGCTCTGCTCGGCCGGCAGGTGCGTCGGCATGGCCTTCCAGCTCCGGGACGACCTCGACGACCTCTTCGGCGATCCCTGCCGGACGGGCAAGACCTGCGGCGGCGACATCCGCGAGGGCAAGCCCACCTACCTGGTCGCCCTGGCCCGCGCCCGCGCCGAGGCCGCCGGGGACCGCGCCGCCCTCGGCGTGCTCGACCGCTGCCTCGGGAACACCGGCCTCACCCTCGCGGACCTCGACGACGTACGGGACGTGCTGACCGGCACGGGCGCCCGCGCCACCGTCGAGACGAAGATCGACCGGCTCGTCGCGCAGGGGCTGCGCCACTTCGACGGTGCCGTCCTCGACCCGGACACCGGCCCCAGGCTGCGCACGATGCTCGGCGCCGCGGCAGCCGCCAGCACCGCCTGCGGACCCCGCCCCGCACCGGGCACCCCCGCATCCGTGCCGCGGACCGCCTGCGCAGAGGAGAGCCGAGGATGAGCCGCACACTGCCCGGACGCACCGACCACGTCGTGGTGGTCGGCGCCGGACTGGCCGGACTGTCGTCCGCCCTCCACCTGCTGGGCGCCGGACGCCGTGTCACCGTGGTCGAGCGCGACGCCCTCCCGGGTGGCAGGGCCGGGCACCGCGCCCTGGGCGGCTACCGGATCGACACCGGACCCACCGTGCTGACCATGCCCGACCTCGCCGACGAGGCCTTCGCCGCGGTCGGCGACAGCCTGCGCCGACGCGTCGACCTCATCCCCCTCCACCCCGCCTACCGGGCCTGCTTCGCCGACGGAAGCGCCCTCGACGTCCACACCGACGCCGACGCGATGACCGCCGAGGTCGAACGTTTCGCAGGACCGGCCGACGCCGCCGGCTACCGGCGGCTGCGCGCCTGGCTGGAGAAGCTCTACCAGGTCCAGATGCGCCGCTTCATCGACGCCAACTTCGACTCCCCGCTCGACCTGCTCACCCCCGACCTCGCCCGGCTCGCGGCGCTCGGCGGCCTCGGCCGGCTCGACGCCCGGATCGGCGGATTCCTGAGCGACGGGAGGCTGCGCCGCGTCTTCTCCTTCCAGTCCCTGTACGCGGGTGTCCCACCGGCCCGCGCCCTCGCCGCGTACGCCGTCATCGCCTACATGGACACCGTCGCCGGCGTGTACTTCCCGCGTGGAGGCATGCACGCCCTGCCGCAGGCCATGGCCGACGCCGCCACCGACGCGGGCGCCGACCTGCGGCTCGGCCACCGGGTGACCCGCCTCGAACGCTCCGGCGAGCGGGTCACGGCCGTCGTCACCGACCAGGAACGCATCCCCTGCGACGCGGTCGTCCTCACCCCCGACCTGCCCGCCGCCTACCGGCTCCTCGGCCACCGGCCGCACAGGCCGATGAGGCTCCGGCACGCTCCGTCCGCCGTGGTGCTGCACGCCGGCACCGACCGCACCTGGCCCCAACTCGCCCACCACACCCTCTCCTTCGGCGCGGCCTGGCGTTCCACCTTCGACGAACTCACCCGCAGCGGACGGCTGATGAGCGATCCCTCCCTGCTCATCACCCGGCCCACCGCCACCGACCCCGGGCTCGCGCCCCCCGGCCGGCACCTGCACTACATCCTCGCCCCGTGCCCCAACACCGACATCGGCCCGAGCGCCGCCGAGTGGGGCGACCTGGGCCCGCGCTACCGCGACACGATCCTGCGCGAACTGCAACGCCGCGGCCTCGACGGCATCGCCTCCGCCATCGAGGAGGAATGCCTGGTCACACCCGCCGACTGGCACGACCGGGGACACGCCGCCGGCACACCGTTCTCCGCGGCCCACACGTTCGCCCAGACCGGCCCGTTCCGGCCCCGCAACCTGGTCCGCGGCACGGAGAACGCCGTGCTCGCCGGCTGCGGGACCACCCCCGGCGTCGGCGTTCCCACGGTGCTGGTGTCGGGCAAGCTCGCCGCCGCGCGCATCACCGGGCTGCCCACCCGCGCCACCGCCCGCCCCCGCCCCCGCCCCGAGCGGACCCCCGTGCAGGAGGAGGTCACCCCATGAGCGAACGGGAACTCGACGCGGCCCGGATCACCGACCCCGCGCTGCGCGCCGCCTACCGGCACTGCCGCACCCTCAACGCCCGGCACGGCAAGACGTACTTCCTCGCCACCCGGCTGCTGCCCGTAGAGCGCCGGCCCGCCGTCCACGCCCTGTACGGCTTCGCCCGCTGGGCCGACGACATCGTCGACTCCCTCGCCCCCGGCGACCGCACCGCCGACCGCGGCACGGCCCTCGTCCGGCTCCAGGAACGCCTCGAGGACGGCCTGCACCGCGGACACAGCAGCGAACCGGTGGTGCAGGCCGTCGCCGACACCGCGCGCCGGTACGCCATCCCGCACGACCACTTCCGCGACTTCATGACGGCGATGCGTGCGGACCTGGTGGTGACCGACTACCCGACCTACGCCGACCTGCGGCGCTACATGCACGGCTCGGCGGCGGTGATCGGCCTGCAGATGCTGCCCGTGCTGGGCACGGTGGTCCCGAGGGAGGAGGCCGCCCCGTACGCCGCAGCCCTCGGCGTGGCGTTCCAGCTCACCAACTTCCTGCGGGACGTCGGCGAGGACCTCGACCGCGGCCGCGTGTACGTCCCCGCCGACCTGCTCGCCGGCCACGGCGTCGACCGGGACCTGCTGCACCGGTGCCGGAACACCGGCCGCGCCGACCCCCGGGTCACGGCCGCCCTGAAGGAGTTCGAGGCGCTCACCCGCGACGTCTACCGTCAGGCGGCACCCGGGATCGCCCTGCTCGACCCGGTCGCACGTCCCTGCATCCGCACCGCCCACGTGCTCTACGGCGGCATCCTGGACGCCGTCGCCCGCGACGGGTACGCCGTCCTGCACCGCCGCGCTGCGGTGCCCCGCAGGCGCCGGGCGGCGGTCGCCGCGGACGGCCTCGCCCGGGTGGCCGTCGCACGGCTCCGCCACGGGCGGACCGCCCCGGACGCCGCGCCGAACGGACCCGAACCCCGGCCCGTCGCCTCCGGTCCCGCGAACCGGACCTCCCCCGGGGAGGCCGCGTGAGCCCCGCTCCGCCCGACCGGCGCCGCCGCCTTCCGCTCTCCCTGCGCAGGCGTCCGGTCCCCTGGGAACGCCAGCAGCCCACCTGGCGCGACGCGAAACCCGCGGTGATCGCGCAGGCGCTGAAGCGGGCCCAGGCCCGCCCCTCCGGCAACTGGTTCGTCGTCGGCGCCTCCCGCACCCTGCGCGAGGCCCGGCCGCTGGCGCGGACGGTGGCCGGACGGGAGGTGGTCGTCTGGCGCGGCCCCGACGGCCGACCGCTCGCCGGGCCCGGGGTCTGCCCGCACCTGGGCGCCCCCCTGGCCGACAGCCCGGTCCGCTGCGGCACCCTGGTCTGCCACTGGCACGGACTCGCCCTGAACGGCACCCCGTTCGCGGGCTGGGAGCCGCTGCCCGTCCACGACGACGGCGTGCTGCTCTGGGTACGGCTGGACGGCGCCGGCGCGGAACCGCCGCTGGACGCCCCGGTCGTCCCGCGGCGGCCGGACCCGGCCCGTTCCGTGGCATCGGTCTACGTGGGCACCGGTGTCTGCGAGCCCGAGGACGTCGTCGCCAACCGTCTCGATCCCTGGCACGGCGCCTGGTTCCACCCGTACTCGTTCGTCGACCTCACGGTGGTGGACACCCCCAGGAGTCCCGGGGACACCGACGACGGCTTCACCGTCGACGTCTCCTTCAAGGTGGCGGGCAGGCTCGTCGTCCCGGTCCGCGCCGTCTTCACCGCCCCCGAACCCCGCACGGTCGTCATGCACATCACCGAGGGGGAGGGGCGGGGCTCCGTCGTCGAGACCCACGCCACGCCCCTGGGACCGGACGAACGGGGCCGCCCGCGGACGGCCGTCGTCGAAGCGGTGGTGGCGGCCTCCGACCGCCCCGGATTCGCTGTCGCCCGCAGGGCCGCGCCCCTGGTGCGCCCGCTGATGCGCACCGCGGCGTCGCGTCTGTGGCGCGACGACCTGGCCTACGCGGAACGGCGGTGGCGGCTCAGGTCCACGGGAGGGTTCCCCGGCTGACCCCACGGCAGCCGGGGACGGCGGGCGCGCCCCGCGCCGTCCCCGTCCCGCCCCGACCCCGGCAGCAGGCCGTGCCTGCCGCCCCGGTATCGCCGGGGGCGGACGGCGCCCGGCGCGGCGGGGCACGGGCACGGGCACAGGGCGAACGAGGCGCGACGGCCGGGACGGCAGGGGGAGCTGCCATGTGGCCCTGCCCACCGGCGCGTGCGACGCACTGCGCCGCGGTGGCCGGATCGTTCTCGGCGATCCTGTCGTGGACCCCGCCAGGACGACGTACCGGGGCCGCGCCGTGAGCACGACGGCGGGTGCCTCGCGCGCCGCCGACCGGTCGGCGGCGCGCACCGCCTGACGAGGGAGCAGGCCGGGGTGGCCCGCGCGCACCGGGCACGGGGGGGCGTTGTCAGTGGTCCCCACTAGGTTCGTTGGTGCCCCGCCGGTCCGGCGCGGGTCTTCCCTCGTGCTGCAAAGGAGATGATGCGTTGTCCGGCTTCGAGAGGTCGAGCGCGGCGCGGGTGCTGCCGCCCGCCCGGCCGCGCAAGCTCGCCAAGGTTCCGTTCGTGGAGCTGGCCGAGGGACGCCTGCAGGGTGTCGTCTCCAGCGGCTCGGCCGTCGAGCGGGTCTACGTCTCCGCGGTCACCACCCGTACGTACGCCTACGCGTGCAGCACCAACAACAACCGCCCCTGCGGCGGCGCCCGCGGTGGCTTCTGCAATCACATAGGCGCTCTCGTCAACGAGGCGGTCCTGCAGTTCGGCGCCGAGCGCGTGGCCCGCTACCTGAGGGTCGACCTCGGCGACGCCGAGGCGAACGCGCAGACCGTCCGCGCCGCCATGAGCGCGACCCGCCCTTCCCCGGCCGGCGGCAACGCCGCCGCCTCGGTCTTCAGCCGCTTCCTGCGCCATCTGGCCTATCTGGAACTCGCCCCGGTCACCTCGCCGTTGCCGGAGATGCAGTGGTTCCCGCCCACGCGGGCGGAGGACACCGCGGCGCCGCTGCGCGACGCCGGCACGGCGACCGCCGCCGAGGAGCACGACCTGCTCGGCGAGCCCGTCGACGGGCTCGCCGAGGCCCTCGCCCCCGTCGACGCCTTCGACCGGAGCCTGTCCGGCGGCCTCGCGCGCCCCGGGCCCGACCAGGCGGCGGCGCTGCGGGAGCTCGCCGACGCGGTCGCCGCGACCCCGCTCGCCGACGCCGTCTGCGAAGCCGCCGACAAGGCGGCGGCCGGCGCCGCGGGCGAGGACCACCTCCTCGCACTCGCCGCCGCCCGCACCGCGCTGCTCGGCGCCGCGCACGACGCGCTCACCGCACGCGCCGACGAGGTGACCGGCCGGACCCGCACCGAGGAACCCGGTTACACCGCCGCCGGGCCGCAGGCGGCGAACCTGCTCGCCGCCGCCCGCTCCTGGCTCTGCGACCTGGCACGTACGGGCTGGCATGGCATCGACCACGACCTGGTCGCCGGCTCCGGCCAGGTGATCTCCGCGATGCTCCCCGACCCGGAGCTGCGCCGGGCGGCCACCCTCCTCGACGGCTTCGCCGCCGAGCTCGCCGCGTCCTGCCCGGGCGCCTCGCTGGACCGGGCACCCCTGCGCCGCTGGGCGGACCTGTGGGCGCGCGGCATGCTGCTGACGGTGCCCGGAACCGCCGCAGCGTCCGCCCCCGAAACCGCCACCGGCAGGCTGCTGCCGCTCGGCGTCGACGTCCAGGAACACGCCACGGCCGCCCAGGCCCAGGTCCACGCCGTGCTCGAACCCGCCGACGGGAGCACGCCCCGGCTGGTCCGGGCGAGCGTGTCCGTGCCGAAGCCCGACACCGTCCTCGGCGCCGGCCTCTGGCAACTGCTGCGTCCGCACATGGCGCTCCTGGCGTCCGCGGCCGAGGGTCGCTGCATGGACGTCGTCGACATGCCCGTCACCGCCGAGGGCGAGCTGCTCTGGGACGACGAGCACGCCCGCCCGGGTGAGCCCGCCGACCCCTTCGCCACCGCACGCGTCGTCCTGCCCACCGCCACCGCGGCACCCGTGGCCCCCCTGGACCGGCACCCGGCGTCTCTCGCCCACCCGGTCCTCCTGGAGGACTACGCCGCCGAACAGGACGACGACACCCTGACGTTCGTCCTCCCCGGGCACCGGCTGACCGTCGACACCGACCGCGTCCCGTCCGCCGGCCCGCTCACCCCGCAGGCCGTCGCCGCGTCCCGTGCCTGTATCGGGCTGCTCCGCTGGGACGGCGGGCGTTTCCTGCTCCAGCCGCTCGCCGTGGAGAGCACCGTGCGCCGGAAGGCGGTGGCGCTGCATGCCGGGGCCTGGGCCGCCGGTACCACCGACAAGGCCGGGCTGAGGGCCGAGAAGGCCGCCACCGACGCGGTGGCCGTGCTGCGCGAACGTGCGGGAAGGCTGCTGCGGAAATGACCGACCACACCACCGAGGGCCCCGCCCTGCCCGACGCCGACGGCAACCGGCGGCAGCTTCTGTACTGGCGGCTGCTCGCCCGCCTCCTCGACCCCGAGGAGCAGCCCGGCCTCGAGACCGCGTCCCTCGCCGTCGTCGAGGACATCGGACTGCCGCCCGCGCTGCTGGACCCGCAGTCCTCCGTCGACGCCCTCGTGCAGCGCCACCCCGAACTGGCGGCCGAGTTCGACGGGCTGATGGTGCCCGAGTCCGACGGCTCGGACCGGGACCGGACCGCCGAGGTCCGGCGGGCCGCGCTGGCGTCCAAGGTGCTGCTCAACGTGTTCGCGACCGGCACCGGCACGGTCACCGCCGGGCAGCTCGCCCGCTGGCAGTCCGACACGGCCTGGCTGGAGCGTGCCCTGGGGTGCCGGCCGGGCGAACTGCGCGGCCAGCGCGGCGGTGCGGGCTCCGCGGCCGGTCCGACGGGCACGGCAGCCGGCGGCCGGGCACCCGACCTGAGCACGCTGCTTCCGGCGATCGGACCCGAACTCGGCGCCCTGGAGGCCGATCTGGTCAAGCGCATGCACCTGCGCGAGGTCCTCGCCGACCCGCGGCTCGCCGCACAGCTCACGCCGAGCATGTCGCTCATCGAGCAGCTGCTGCGCGACAAGAACAACCTCTCCGGTGTCGCCCTGGCCAACGCCAAAGCCCTGATCCGCCGCTTCGTCGACGAGGTCGCCGAAGTACTGCGCACCCAGGTGGAGAAGGCATCCGCCGGCACCCTGGACCGGTCGGTCCCGCCCAAGCGGGTCTTCCGCAACCTCGACCTCGACCGCACGATCTGGAAGAACCTCACCAACTGGGACCCCGAGGAGGAGCGGCTCTACGTCGACCGCCTCTACTACCGGCACACCGCCCGCAGGACGACGCCGCAGCGACTGATCGTGGTCGTCGACCAGTCGGGTTCCATGGTCGACTCGATGGTCAACTGCACCATCCTCGCCTCCATCTTCGCGGGACTGCCCAAGGTCGACGTCCACCTGATCGCCTACGACACCCAGGCGCTCGACCTCACCCCCTGGGTGAACGACCCCTTCGAGACGCTGCTGCGCACCAACCTCGGCGGTGGCACGGACGGCACGGTCGCCATGGCTCTGGCCCAGCCGAAGATCGCCGAACCGCGCAACACGGTCGTGGTGTGGATCTCCGACTTCTACGAATGGAAAGGCGGACCGCTGTTCGAGAGCATGGCGGCCATCCACCGTTCCGGCGCCAGATTCATCCCCGTCGGCTCGGTGACAAGCGCCGGTCGCGGGAGCGTCAACCCCTGGTTCAAGGACCGTTTCAAGGACCTCGGCACGCCGGTCGTCTCCGGCCACATCCGCAAGCTCGTCCACGAGCTCAGGACGTTCCTCGCCTAGGAGACTGCTGCCGCGACACCCGGCGCTGCGACCGGAACGGTCCGCGGCCCGGTGAACCGTCCGGTCGCGGAACCGGGTCGCGTTCCGGCAGGCGCCGGCCCACCGTCCGCCTCGCCTTCCCCGCTCACCCCCGTCACGCCCCGCAGCTCCGCCCTGCCCCCTCCCCGCTCCGTCCCGCATCCCCGCACGTCCCCGTGCACCCTCCTGGAAAGGCCTTCGCATGTCCGACCTGTTGCGCGCCCCCGCCGAGATCAAGTACGCCGAGGAGCTGGACTGGCTGGAATCGGTCGACGACAACCCCAAGCCCTTCTCCTGGCGGCTGTCCCCGAAGATGATCCGTCTGTTCATCCTGGGCTCCGAGCGGGCCGACGGCCTCGACCGCGAGGTCTCCCAGAAGTGGTTCGGCGACCGCAGCATCGTCGAGCGGGCCATCGTCACCCTCGCCTCGGACCGCGGGCTGCTGCTGATCGGCGACCCGGGGACCGGCAAGAGCTGGCTGGCCGAACTGCTGGCCGCCGCGGTCTGCCGCAACTCCACGCTCGTCGTGCAGGGCACGGCCGGCACCACTGAGGACCACATCAAGTACTCGTGGAACGTGTCCATGGTCATCGCCAAGGGCCAGTCCCGGGAGTCGATGATCCCCTCACCGATCATGACGGCGATGGAGACCGGCGTCATCGGCCGCTTCGAGGAACTCACCCGCGCCACCAGCGACGTGCAGGACGCGCTGATCTCCATCCTGTCGGAGAAGTACATCTCGGTCCCCGAACTCGACAGCGACAGCATCGTCTTCGCCCAGCCCGGTTTCTCGGTCATCGCCACCGCCAACAGCCGTGACCGGGGCGTCAACGACCTGTCCTCCGCCCTCAAGCGGCGGTTCAACTTCGTGCGCATCCCGGTGGTGACCAACAAGAAGAGCGAGGCGGAGATCGTCCGCTTCCGCACCGAGGAACTGCTGCGCCGGCACAGCATCGACCTGGACGTGCCGCCGACCCTGCTGGACGTGCTGCTGCGCAGCTTCTCCGACCTGCGTGCCTCCGCCGCGGCGGCCGGCAGCGACGACGAGAAGCTGGAGTCGGCGCTGTCCACCGCCGAGCAGATCGGCGTCCTGGAGGACGCCGTCCTGCACGGGAACTTCTTCGGCGAGCGCGCCCTGACCGCCCGCACCCTCGCCTCCTCGCTCGTCGGATCGCTCGCCCGCCGCGAGCCCGAGGACCTCGCCATCCTCAACAAGTACCTGCACGGCGTCGTCGAACCGCGGAGCAAGGAAGAGGGCGGCTCCTGGCCGGAGTTCCTCGAAGGCGGGCGCGACGCGATCGCGACCCTGTCGTGAGCGCCGTGGACGAGGGAACCTTCACCGCCCTGCGCGGCCAGCTCCAGCAGGCCGCAGCGGCGTTCGCCGACGGGCCCCGGGCGCTGGAGGGCATCCTCCTCGGCATCGTCGACGACGTCGACCGCGCGGTACGCGAACCACTGGAGATCTTCCCGGTCTGCCACCACTCGCCCGCCTCGGCCCTCGCCATGGCGCGCCGGCTGCGCGAGAAGCAGCCGAAGGTGGTGTACCTGGAGCTCTGCGAGGACATGGCACCGCTGCTGACGGAGCTGCGCAACTGCCGGCTCCCGGTCGCCGTGCAGGCGTACGCCACCGAGGTCGACGGCTTCCCCGCCGAGTGGGCACCGCTGTCGGTCGTCGCCCCGATCACCGAGGCGTCCGCCGAGTACCAGGCGATCGCCTACGCGCTGGACACCCCCGGCGTCGAACTCGTCCTCGTCGACCGTTCCTCCGACCACGTCTTCCAGTGGCGGGAGAACGGCGACGGCACCGCCGAACCGGCCGACGCGGACGCTTTCGTCGAGGAGGAGGCCGCCCTGCACGGTGACGCGGTCGGCGTGGAGATCGGCGACCTGCGCCCCCGCTTCGCCGAACTGGAGGAGCACCTGCTGCGGCACGGCCGGGTGAGGCACTGGTCGGAGTGGTGGCACCAGTACGTGGAACTGCCCCTCGGGGACAGCGACCACGCCACCTACCTCCAGGTGATGCTGCTGATCGGAAGCCTCTTCCGTCGCCTCGCCCCGGGCGACCCGCACCGGGTCCGCGTCGACGAGGACCGCGAGCGTCACATGTGGACGCGGATGCGCTCGCACCTCGCCGCGACCGGCACCGACCCCGCCGACTGCATCTACGTCTGCGGCGCGTTCCACGCGGCCAGCCGGGTGGCGGAGTTCGGCGTGGACGGCGACGACGCCTTCGACATCAGCGCGCCCAGCGCCACCCGCTGGCAGCACGGGCTGATCCCGTCCAGCCACGCGGCGATCGAGGCACAGTTCGGCCTCACCGCCGGTTCGGTGTCCATCGCCGCGACCCAGTTCGCCAAGAACCTCCGGCGCACCCGGGTCGTGCCCTACCGGCTCACCGGGCAGGCCGGCTCCGGCACCGCGAAGAAGGGAGCGCGGAAGACGGCACAGGCGGCGGCGACCGCCACCGCGGCCCTCCCGCCCGGTGGCGCGCCCGCCGAACCCGACAGGCTCACCGGCTTCCTGCAACGGCCCCCGGTCCTGGACCGCCTCGACGAGACCGAACTCCTCGGCTGGTCGGTGGAGATCGTGCGGGCCGCCCGGCGCAACGGCTACCTCGCCTCCACCGCCGACGCCATCGCGGTGTTCGAGACGTCGATCCTGCTGGCCGGCATGCGCGACCGGGCCAAGCCCACGCCGTACGACTTCCAGGACGCGGCGGTCACCTGCATCGAGAAGGACCGTGTGCCGGGCCGGCGCGACGTGCGCCGCCTCACCGAGATCATGCTCGGCGGCGACCGGGTCGGCCGGGTCGGTTACGACGCCCTGCCGCCGCTCGCCCGCGACGTCCACGACCGGCTCGCCCCCCTCGCCCTCAGGCTTCAGCAGCGCGGCGTCCAGCGGGCCCTGCTCGACATGACGTCCCGGCCGGAGCTGGAGCAGTGCTCGGACGTGCTGTGGATGCTCCGTTACCTGATGCCGCACGGTGCCGCGCGTCCCGTCATGGGCGAACGGCGGCTGGGTGAGCGCCCCATCCAGGAGTCGTGGGACCTGGCCCTCGGCACCCATCAGCGGGCCCTCATCGAACTGGGCTACGAGGGCGTCAGCATCGAGCAGGTCCTCGAACAGCGGCTGCGGCGCACCGCCTACGGCCCCCAGGCGACCACGGCGACCGTCCTCGAAGCCGTCGAGGACGCCACCCTCTACCTGCACAGCCGCCGCCTCGCCGACGAACTCGGCCTGCACGCCCTGGAGGTGCTGGCGACCGAACGCAGCGTCGACGGCGCTCCGGAGGTCCTGCGCCGGGCCCGCCGGCTGCTCGGCCACTACCGCACCAGCGAGCCGTCCCTGCCCGCGTGGATCGAGGCCTTCGTCAAGACGGGCTACGCACACTACTGCACCCTGCTGCCCACGGCGTTCGCCGACGACGACGCGAGCGTCCGCCAGGTCGCGGCCATGCTGGGCTTCCTGTTCAGCATGGAGAGCCTCGCGCTGTCCCTCGGCTGCGACCGAGCCCAGCTGGAACTCGCCGTCGCCCAGTCGCATCCCGAGGACCCGGCCAAGACGGCCCTGCTGTGGGCAGCCGAGGCCCAGCTCGGCCGGCTCTCCCGCACCGATCTGCGCGCGCGGTGCGACGCACTGCTCGCCAACCCGCTGGTCGTCCCGGCCTACCCGCGCTACCTCAGCGGGTTCCTGCACGCCCTGGAACCGGTGCCCCAACTGGCCGACTTCGTCGTCGAGGCCGTCTCCCACGCCTTCGCCCGGCTGCCGGATCCGGTGCTGCTGCCCTGGCTGCCGACCCTGATCACCACCCTCCGTGACGGCGGCGACCTCGCACCCCTGCTGATCCGCGAGGCCGGCCGCGTCTTCCCGGGGCGGCTCGCAGCCCTGGACGCGTGGGTCCCGCCCTGGCACGGCGAACCGGCCGCGGAGCCCGCCGGCCCTTCCCGCGCTGGCTCTGCCGGGCGCGGAGCCCTGCCGCTGCTCGCCGCCCACCCCGCCACCTGCGACGCGACGGCGCACCTGCTCGGCTGCGAGGGGACATGGCAGGTGGCGGCGCCGGCCCCCGCAGGCCCCGTGCTCCTCGCCCGCCATCCGCGGACCGCGCAGGCGCTGCAGGTGCTGCTGGGCGGCACGGCACAGTAGTGAGTCACCGCCCCGGCCGGCGGGGAGGAAACGGCCGGGGCACACGGGCCGCGGGGTACCCCACCCCGGGGGCACCGGTCCCGGCCACGCGGCCCCGGCATACTGGATCAAGACAGCCCGGACCGCGAAGCGTGACGGCACCCCGAGGGCCCCGTCGCCGCGTCCGGGCAGGCACTCGCCACCGGCCCGCAACGGCGGAGCCGCGTGGCTCCACCGCGTCGTCAGGCGAGGGCCGCGGCCCCCGCTGGGCGGGGACCGCGGCCGTCGGGGTCGTCAGCAGGGTTTGCGCCAGGTGTCCAGTTCCGGCTTCTTCACCATCGACGACAGCCGCAGCGACCGCGCCTGCGGGCAGAACTCCTCCCGCGGTTCGGAGTACTCCACGTGGAAGACCGCCTTGCCCGCCTTCACGAACGGTTCGAGCCGCCGGCACTCGTCGTACTGGGCGCACTCCTCGTTGACGGCGAAGTCGAAGTGACCCAGCAACTGCGGGATCTGGGGCAGGTCGTTCTTCAGACCCACGGCCAGCCCCCGCTCGTGCGCGATCTCCGCGATCATGCGGTTGTAGCGGAGCTGGTCGGCCGCCGTGAGCGGGAAGCCCGTCTTGTTGCCGTACCCCTCGACCAGGTCCGGCTCCACGGCGTCGAAGCCCTTGTCCCGGCACATGTCGAACCGGCGTTCCATGAGGGGCCGCAGGACCGACACCTTGCGGATGTCCAGCCAGCGTTCGCCGTTCCAGCCGTTGGGCCCACCCAAAACCGACTGCGGGAAGTCGTGCCGGTCGGGGCGGAAGTCCTCCCACGCTCCCACGTTGATGTAGCAGATCACCTTCCTGCCGTCGCGGTGCAGACGGGCCACGTCCGAGGCGGAGTTCTCGAACCCGTCGATGTCGTAGACGGCGGCGTCGACGGAGGGGTCGACCCGCCCGTCGAGCTGCCACTGCCAGGTCAGCCCGGGCCGCGGCTGCCACAGCGCGGCCGTGCGCGGGCCGCCCGCACGGCCGTGGCCGCCGGAGCAGGCGGCCAGCGCCGCGACGAGGGCCAGCGCCAGGGCCGCGGCGACGGGCCGCGCGCCCCGGCTCACCGGTCCGCCTCGCTCAGTGCGGGCGTGAGCCGGGACCACGGGTTGGGCAGCTCTCCCGTCACGGGGCCGCATACGGCGGCCCCCCGCTCGTGCGCGGTCCGCACGGCGAGCGGGACGAGCTGCTCCGGCACCCCGTAGACGAGGTGGCACATCCGGTCCGGTGGCTGCCGCATGGCCCACGACGGGCGGCTGAACGTCGCCACGTACGTGGACCAGTGGCCCTCGAAGGTGACGGTGAGGTCCGCGAGCCGCGCATAGCCCGCAGCCGGGTGCACCCCCGGGTTCAGCACGACCGTCGAGGCACCCAGCCGGCGCACGGACCGCACCAGGCGGCGGCAGGCCGACAGCCCGTCCGGCCCTGCCGTCACCCGGTCCAGGAAGCATCCGTCCGCCGCGTACCACTGCTGATGCCGGCGTACCTCGGCGGTGACCTCTGCCGGGTCGCGCGTGCCGTAGTCCGTGTCGACGTAGCCGATCAGCCGTGCCCCCGCCGCGTGCAGTGCCTCCGCCGCCGCGGCGAACGCCGGATCCGGGGCGGACCCCGGCCCGTTCGCGGGGTTCATCACGACGGCGTAGGTGCGGCTGGCGCCGCCGATGAGGCGCTGCCAGGCTGCCGGGTCCTCCGTCGGATGGACGTACAGCGGGATCAGCAGACTCACCGCGTCCTCGCCGCCTCGGGCGGGTGCGAGCCGGAGCCCGCCGCCTCCCACAGCGCGGCCAGCGACGCCTTGAGGATGTGCTCGGGGCGCCAGCCGAGGGCGTCGCCGGCGGCGGTGATGTCGGAGCACTGCCACGACACCTGGGCGGAGCGCGTGGAACCGCCCCCGCCCTGCTCGGCGATCCGCCCCCGGAACCCGGCCACGTCCGCCAGCGTCCGCACCAGCTCGCGCACCGGGACCGCATCGCCGCCGCTGATGTTCAGCACCCGGGGCAGGCCGCCCGGGGCGGTGGCCGCGAGCACCACCGCCCGGGCCACGTCGCGGGCGTCCACGAAGTCCCGGTGGGCGGACAGGTCGCCGAGTTCCAGGACCGCCCCCGGATCGGCCCCGGCCTCCGCGAGGAGGCCGGCGACCCGGCCGGGCAGGCCGGTGGGCGGGGCTCCCGGGCCCACCGGGTTGCCGACCCGCAGCACCACGGCGTCCAGGCCCGACGCGGTCACCGCCACCGTGCCCGCGAGCTTGGTCGCACCGTACGGGCCGGCCGGGGAAGTGCCCGCCGACTCGGGCACCCGCGTGCCGGGTGCGCCGGGGCCGTACTCGGCGGCCGAGCCGAGATGGACCAGACGGGCCCGGGGCGCCGCCTCCCGCAGCGCCGCGCAGAGCACGGCGGGGCCGCGTGCGTTCACCTCCGCGAGCGTGACGGGGTCCCCGCCGGTCGCTCCCGCGCAGTTCACGACCGCGTCGGGGCCGACCGACGCCAGGGCTCCGGCCAGCTCCCGCGGCCGGTCCGACGCCAGGTCGACGGTCACCTCGGCGGCCGACCGGCCGCCGAGGAGCAGCCGCACGCCCGGACGGGCGCGCAGCTGCTCGACGACATGGCTGCCGAGGTATCCGGTGGAACCGAGAACCAGGATGCGCATGGGGTCTCAGGCTCCCTTGAGCAACAGCGACTTGCGGCTGGTGAACTCGGCGTTGGCCCGGTCGTAGTCGTCCGGACGCCCGATGTCGAGCCAGTAGCCGTCGAACTCGTAGGCCTGCGGGGGCCGCTGCTCGGCGAGCAGGTCCAGCACCAGCTCGTCGAAGCCCAGCGGCAGCCCCGGCGTGTAGGCCTCCAGCGTGGCGCGCGAGACGCCGTAGACGCCCATGGACACCCGGTAGTCGATGCTCGGCTTCTCCGTGAACGCCACGACCTGGCTGGCGTCCGTCGTCAGCACCCCGAAGTCGATGCGGACCTTGCGGGCGTAGGTGGCGATGGTCAGCGGCGCCCTTGACGCCTCGTGGCGGCTCAGCACGTCGGCGTAGTCGAGGTCGGTGAGTACGTCGCCGTTCATCACCAGGAAGTCCTCCGGAAGCCGGTCGCGGAGTGTGAGCAGCGGGCCCATCGTGCCGAGTGGGTTGTCCTCCATGGCGTAGTCGATGCTCATGCCCCACTGGGAGCCGTCACCGACGTAGGCACGGATGATCTCCCCGAGATGGCCGATGGCGATGGTGCAGCTGGTGAAGCCGGCCTTCGACAGCTGGCGCAGCACGATCTCCAGGATCGCGTGCTGGTCCCCGATGGGGACGAGCGGTTTGGGCAGCGCGGTCGTGTACGGCCGCAGCCGGACGCCCTTGCCTCCGGCGAGGATCACTGCGTGCATGGCGTACCTCCTGAGGTGGGTTCCGGTGGATCAGATGTTGTAGATGCCGGTCTTGTAGCGGGCCAGGTTGGACGGCTCGCCGAACCACTCCACGGTGCGGGCGAGACCCTCCTCCAGCGAGTGACCCGGCCGCCAGCCGGTCGCCGCCGTCAGCCGGGACGCGTCGGCGACCAGCCGCATGACCTCGGAGTCGGCGGGCCGCAGGCGCTGCTCGTCCTCACGGACGTCGAGAGGCACGTCCATCACCTTGCCGATCAGGGCGACGAGGTCGCCCACGGAGATCTCTCCGCCCGTGCCCGCGTTGAAGGTGCGGCCCACGACCTGCTCCGCCGGGGCGGACCCCACCGCGAGGAACGCCTGCGCGGTGTCCCCGACGAAGGTGAAGTCGCGTGTCGGGCGCAGATCGCCCAGGGTGATGGTGCGCTCCCCGGCTGCGAGCTGTCCGACGACGGTGGGGATGACCGCCCGCATCGACTGGCGCGGGCCGAAGGTGTTGAAGGGCCGGAGCGTCACCACGGGTGTGCTGAAGCTGGCGTGGTAGCTGTCGGCGAGCCGGTCGCCGCCTGCCTTCGAAGCGGCGTACGGGGACTGGGTGTTGATCGGGTGGTCCTCGGTGATCGGGACGGTCTGCGCGGTGCCGTAGGTCTCACTGGTCGAGGTGTGCACCAGACGCGGCGTGCCCAGTGCCCGCACCGCCTCCAGCACGTTCAGGGTGCCGGTGACGTTGGTGTCCACGTAGCTGTGCGGCGCCCGGTAGGAGTAGGGGATGGCGATGAGTGCGGCGAGGTGGTAGGCGCAGTCGGCGCCTTCGAGCAGTCCGCGGACCGAGCCCGGGTCGCGTACGTCGCCGAGGACGATCTCCACCTGGTCGAGGACGTCGGCGGGCAGCGTCTCCAGCCAGCCGTAGGAGGAGAAGGAGTTGTACTGGGCCATGGCCCTGACGCGGTGCCCGGAGGCCACGAGAGCCTCGGTGAGGTGAGAGCCGATGAATCCCTCGGCCCCGGTGACGGCGGCGAGCGGTGCGGAGGTCAAGACGGGGGGTCCTTTCGTCGATGTCGAACGTGTCGTCGATCGGAGTCGATCCGAGTCGAGTTGATGCGCCCCGAGCCGAAATTCGGCATGGTATGGACTGATTTGAGGCGTTTTGTGTGGTCAAGTCGTGAAGTTGTGTCATATGGACGTGCCGTATTGCCCGTTGCCGGTGGGGTGGCGGGGCCGGCACTCACCCGGCCGGGGTCAGGCGTGCTGTGCGGGCCTGCCGAGCACCCCGAGCGTGCAGACCGCGAGTCCGGCGGCGGCCACACCGCAGGCCACGGGCAGCGCGAGTGCGCCGGGCGGCAGGTGGAGCCAGGTGACAGCCCCGACCGCGACGGCGGCCGGCAGGCACAGCACGGCCGGCGGCCAGGCCGAGCCGAAGGCCTGGAGCAGCAGTGCGGTCCACAGGGTGGCCGCGAGTACCAGGACGGACGGGCCGGAACCGGTGAGCAGTGCCGGGGGGAGCAACAGCAGGAGGTAGACGGACAGGCACCGGCCGAGGACGGCCGTCGAGCGGAGCAGGAACTCCCGGGGCGTCGCGCTGACCCGGAGCGCGGCGACCGACCACCCGCGGTAGCGGTACAGCAGCCACTCGGCGGGGCCCATGCTCAGTGTCAGGGCGATCACCGCGTACGGGTGCCGTAGCCCCTCCAGCATGACGAGAAGGGCGGCGGCCAGGCCGAACAGGCCGTACGGGACCGAGGCGCGCAGGGGTGGCCGCGGGCCATCGGCGGCGGCCGGGGCGCGCAGACCGGACCACAGCACGCGGACGGTGACGGAGAGCGTGGCCAGGAGCGCCAGCAGCGTCAGCCCCGCCCGCGCCGCGGCACCGGGCTCCCACCACAGCGTGGCCGCCGCCCCGCCGACCAGCGGGCTGAGGGCGGCCAGCAGCAGCCGTTCCCGTCCCAGCACCAGCAGCACGCCGGCCGCCGCCAGGTAGAGCGCCTGGGCCGCCGCGACCGCGGTGACCGGACCGCCCCGGGCGGGCACCGCGGCCAGCGCCGTGGACAGCGCCGCACCCATCAGGGACCCGGTCAGCAGGGTGCGCGCGGCCTCCCGGCGACCGGTGACCATCCGCAGGTACGCCCGGTGGCCCAGGGCCTGTCCCCACGCCCAGGACACCACGCCCGCCACGATCAGGACGGGAGCGTACAGGTCCAGGCGCCACAGCGGCGCGGTGAGCACGTACGCCAGGGCCGGTAGCGCGAACAGCAACCCCCGCAGCAGGCAGCGCAGTGTGTCGGGCCGCCAGGGGTCCGCCGGGGCGGGTGGCTCCGGGAACGTCCGCGGTACTCGCTCGTACAGCGCCGACGCCAGTGAGAACAGGTTGGGGTGGCCGTACCGCTCCTTGATCAGGGAGGCGGACAGGCCCTCGGCCTCCAGGAGCGCGGCCACCTCCCAGGGGTGGACCGCGGGGCCGATCCGGTCGGCGAGTTCGGCGGCCAGCGCGTTGACCGCCTCCTCGTCGGGGCCCGGCCGGGGCAGCCGGATCGCCAGGGTGGTCTCGTCCCGGGTCCAGCGCGGGCGGCGGGGCTGCGGGGGCCGGGCCAGCCGGAGCGCCAGCGTGTCCTGCTCGGAGCCCCCGGGTTCGAGGGGCATCGGACCGCTCATCCGGTGAGACTCCCCAGGCCGGCGACGGTCGCTGCGGGCACGAGGATGCGGGTGGGCACCCGCTCCTCGCGGCGCGACAGTTCGTGGTAGATGCCGCGGAAGGTGTCGATGGTCTGCCGCAGCGTGAACTGCTCGATCACCCGCAGCCGCGCCGCCTCGCCCATCGCCCGGCGCCGCACCGGGTCGCCCAGCAGCTCCACCGCCGCGGCGGCCATGGCTTCCGGGTCGCGCGGCGGCACCACCAGGCCGGCGTCGCCGACGGCCTCCCGTACACCGCCCACGTCGGTGGAGACGGTCGCCCGCCCGCACGACATCGCCTCGATCAGCGTGAACGGGAAGCCCTCGCTGATGCTGGACAGCATCACCACGTTCCCCGCGGCATAGGCGTCCCTGATGTCGTCGACGCGGCCCTCGAACGTCACCGCGCCGGCCTGCCCCAACTCGGCGGCGAGCGCCTCGCAGCGTTCCCGGTAGGCCTCCCCGCCCCGTGGAGTCCCGCCGAACAGGCGCAGCCGCACGTCGGGCTGACGGGTGCGGACGATCGCGAAGGCGCGGATGAGCGTCTCCAGGTCCTTGATCGGGTCGACGCGTCCGGCCCAGCTGAGCGTGAGCGTCCCGGGCTCCGGGCCGGCCGGCGGGAAGGCCGCCGGATCGACGCCGTTGTACACCGTCCGGATGGACGCCGGATCGGCGCCGCCCTGTTCCTCCCAGAGCCGGTTGTAGCGGTTGCCCGGTGTGACCAGGGCGGCCTGGCGGTAGCTCTCCTGCGCGAGCAGCCGGAAGAAGCCGAGGACCAACGCCTTGACGGGCCAGCGGTACGGCGCGGTGCGGTAGCCGAGGTACCGCTCGCGCAGGTAGACGCCGTGCTCGGTCAGCAGCAGCGGGACCCCGTGGCGTTCGCGGGCCGCGAGACCGGGCAGGACCGCGACGCCGCCGCTGACGGCGTGTGCGACCCCGGTCTCCGGCGGCGGCGCGGACAGCGGACGCAGGGCGTGTTCGAGCAGGGCGGTTGCGGTCAGCGCGTCGTGCAGTGTCGGCTGTGCCTCCCGGACGGCCAGTCCGGGCCGGTTCCACACGGCGGTCAGGACGGAGATCGCCGCGTCGTCCCGGAGGAAGGGGCTGAGCCGTCCCTCCACCGCGGCCTGGGCCAGGACGTACAGGGAGGGCGCGAACCCGGCCTCGGCGTGCGGGTCGAGCAGCGCGGCGAGGAACTGCCCGTAGGCGTCGGCGAGCCGGTCGCGGGACCGGCCGCGCGGTGGGCGTCCCGGCGGGGCGTCGCCCCACATGGGGACGGACCGCACGCCGGTGACATGGCCCGGCAGGTCCCAGACGACTGGCTCGCGTCCGGTGCCGGTGACGGCGATGACGTCGAAGTCGAGGTCGGGCATGCCGGTGACGAGCTGGTCGCACCAGACACTGACGCCGCCGTGGCTGTGTGGATAGGTGCCTTCGGTGAGCAGGGTGACGCGCGTCGCGCTGGAGCGCCGCGCGCCGTGGTGAACGTGCAAGATGTGCTCCACGGCAAAGGTGTGGGGTCGTCGTGCCGGCCCGGCCGCGTGAGCGGGCTGCCGGGACCGGGCTGCCGGTGCGCCGGTCAGGGCTCCGCGGTCGGGGAGAGCGGTGTGGTGACGCCCTCGGGGATCCGTGTGCGCGGTGCCGGCCGGGCGGCCTTCGTGGAGCTGACCGTCTGGCCTGCCGTGGAGGAGGCGGCGGTGGACGCCGGGAGGGTGAGGGTGAGCGGGGCCGAGGCGGTGGTCTGGGACCGGCCGTCGGCGGTCACCTCGGCCCGCACCCCGTCGGCGCTGCCGGAGCAACCGCCGTGGACCGGGTAGTGGCGTCCGGCCCCGGGGCGGGCGCGGGTGTACGCGTCGACCTGCGGGATGCCGTAGGCCGACGCGTACGCGGCCAGCGCGGCCATCTCGGGGGAGTGCGCTGCGAACGGGTTGCCGTCCGGCAGGACGATCGTCTGGAACCCGGCACGCGGCCGGCCGTCCACGGTGTCGGCCGGATAGCCGGCGTCGATCACCGGCCGGTCGCAGCGGGCGCGGTCGATCTCGGTGTACGGCATTCCCGCGGTGCCCGGTTCGGCGGCGATGGCGTCGGCGGCCGGTCCGCCGTCGCTCACGACGAGTACCCGCAGGTCGATGCGGGGAGCAGAGGTGTCGGCCCGAGCCCCCGTGGCCGGTGTTCCGAGCGCGGTGATGAGCGCGCCCGTGGTGGGCAAGGTCGTGCGTATGGTCCGCTTCATGCGGTGTTGTTCCCTCCCGAGGCAGGGGCGATCACGGCTCCGCGGAGCGGACGCACCCCCACGCGTGACGCCGGCTTCCCCCTCAGAGGCCGGTCGTCGACGCATCCGTCGCGTCACATAGTGAGCTGTCTGTGGAGTTTTCGTGGTTGCGTTGCGAAACCTGACGGAAAAGTGCAGGTGCCCGAGATGAGACCATCCGCCCGTCCTGCGGCTGGGTCCGCCCGCTGTGTGTGCCGGGTGGCCGGTGGTTCCACGGGGCGCTGCGCAGGTCAGGCAGGGGCGTGATGTGCCGGCGGATGGCGGGGGCCCGTCGGTGGAACTTCCATTGGTCCAGACCAATATGACAATCTGTTGTGGCCGGAATCAGCTCACTGCGTCGCCCGGTCGGTTCGTCAGGCCGCACAGGGCGCGCGTCTCGGGCGTGTGGACCGGGGCCGCCGCTGGTGTTCGTGCCGTCGCTGAACTCGGCGTAAAAAGTCGATTTCCGGCCGAGGTGCTCGCCGCGGGGATCACGACGAACCGCCGTCGCCGGGGTGTGCCCCGGCTCCGTCGCCGCGGGGCTGCCACACCACTCCGCCGTCCTGCGGTCCCGTTCGGTCGCGGTGCTGCGGTGCTGCGGTGCTGCGGTGTGACGGGCGGTGCTTCACTCGCGCGGGTGAAGCATCGCCCGCGTTCCGCCCCGCACCGCATGGCCGCCGCGGCGCGGGGGAGAACGCGGGCAGGCGAGGAGCCCGACGCCGGAACGCCGAGGCCGTCCCTCGCGAAGGAGGAGAGAGCACGTGAGTGACGTCGTCTTCACCGCAGACTTCGCCTCCGACCGCCAGTGGGTCGCGGGGCACTCCTGGGCCTATCCAGGCGGCGGGCCCACCAATCCCGGCGACGACAAGCTGGACCACCTCACCCCGGACCCCTCGTACTCGCGCGAGGGCACGTTCCGCGCGACGCGCCGGCCCGACGGCCTCTGGGACACGGGCCTGCTGACCACCGAGGGCAGTGCCGAGGGCTTCATGCTGCGGGCCGGGGACCACCTGGAGACCCGGGTGAGGTTGCCGACCGGGCTGGGTGCGTGGCCGGCGATCTGGACCTGGCGGGACGGCGGCAACGAGGTCGACGTCTTCGAGTACCATCCGGACAACCCGGATCTGCTGGAGTTCACCAACCACGTGCACCGGTCCGGGGGTTACGTCCACGACGAAGCCGTGCGGCCCGGAGCGGTCGCCGACCTGGCCGTGACGTTCGGCAGGCGTGGCGTCGTCTGGTACCTCAACGGGGAGCGGGTCTTCGCCGACGCCCGTGGCGTGGGACTCGGCTGGCACGCCTACCTCATCGTCAACCTCTCGGTGTGCGCCGGCCGCTACCACCCGCCGCCGGACGCCGACACCACCGAGCTGTCCTACGAGGTGGAGCACCTGCTGGTGCGCCGCCCCGCCCACCGGTACCCGGGCGGCTGACGGGCCCGCGCACGCCCGTCGGGCCGGCCGTCCCCACAGGGTCCCCCCTGCCGGTGCGACGGTGGTTCCCCGGCCGGCGGTGCCGGACCGGGCGTCCCCGTGAACACGGTGGTGCGAGGCATCGGCCACCTCACCTCCTGGGGCGGTCAAAGACACGGCCGATCGGGCCGGTGTGACGATGCCATGAACCGCCGGCCCGGGAGCCGCTCGCCGCCGCGCGGAACAGGTCTGTACCAGCCTCTTGCACCGGGCCGTCGCGCGCCGCAAGCTCCCCTCATGGAGCTGGAGTTGCGGCATCTGAAGACCATCCGGGCGATCGCCGAGGCGGGCAGTCTGACCAGAGCGGCGACGGCGCTCGGGCTTGCGCAGCCCGCGCTCAGCGCGCAGCTCAGGCGCATCGAACGGGCCCTGGGCGGAGCACTGTTCGAGCGGGGCCGGCACGGTGTCCGGGCCACGCCCCTCGGTGAACTCGTCCTGGAACGCACGCAGATCGTGCTGCCCGCCGTGCGTGAGCTCCAGCAGGAGGCGGCCCGCTTCGCCCGCACCAGACGGCAGGCGGAGCGGCTGCGGATCGGCGGCACCCACGGCCCGCTTCTGGGCGCACTCGTGGACCACCTGGCCGGCGCCGCTCCCGCCACCACGGTGACCACCCGCGCCTCGTGGTCCGAGCGGGAACTGGCCGGCCTGCTCGCCGAAGGGCGGCTGGACTTCGCCCTCGCCGGCACCTGCGGGTCCGCCGCGCCGCCCGGCGCCCCGCACCTCGCCTGGCAGGAGATCGCCGTGGACCCGGTGTTCGTCATGCTCGCCGAGGATCATCCCCTCGCCCCCGGGCGGGAGGTCGACCTGGCCGCCCTCGCCGGCCAGGAGTGGGCCTGCGTGCCCGGTGACGGCTGCTTCGCGGACTGCTTCACGGCGGCCTGCGCCCGCGCCGGGTTCACCCCGCGCCGCATGTACGAGACGGACACCGCCTCCTGCGTGCACCTGGTGCAGGTCGGGCGTGCGGTGGGCCTGTGCCGGGCCACCTTCCCACCGACGCCCGGCCTGACCACCCGCCCGCTCGCCGGTACGCCGCTGGTGTGGCGGCACCTGCTGGGCTGGCACCCGGGAACCCAGCAGCCGGACACGGCGGCGGTCCTGCTGACCCAGGCCCGCATCGCCCACGCCAGGGCGGCTGCCCGCAGCGACAGCTACACCAACTGGCTGGCCCGGCGCGGCGATCCCGACACGGCGCTGCGGTGATCCGGGCGTTTCCATAACACCGGGGCAGGGGGTCGGCTGACGTCTTATGCCGCCCCGCGGCGCCTCCCTACGGTTTCGGCACTCCACCCGATTCCGAGGAGACCTCCCCATGCTCCTACGACATGCCAGAGCCGTCTGCGCCGCCGCCGCTGCGACGGCCGCGCTGGTCGGGGCCGGGCTCAGCGGCTCCGCCAGCGCCGGACCGGCCCACCCCGCCACCCCCACGGCGGCCGGGACCCTGCGCACCGCCGACGCCCCTCCCGGGCTCCTGAGCGCCCTGCAACGAGACCTCGGTCTGGACCGCCGCCAGGCGGAGCACCGCCTGGCGAACGAGGCCGAGGCGGGCGCCACCGCCGGCCGGCTGCGCGCCGCGCTGGGCTCCGACTTCGCGGGCGCCTGGGTGCGCGGCGCGCAGTCGGAGACGCTGACCGTGGCGACGACCGACCGGGCCGACGTTCCCGCCATCGAGGCGCGGGGCGCGCACGCCGCCGTGGTGACCCGTTCCCTGACCACGCTCGACGCGGCCAAGGCACGCCTGGACCGGGCCGCCGCGCACTGCTCCACCCGGGACACCCCGGTGTGGTACGTCGACGTGCCCACCAACACCCTCGTGGTGCAGGCGATACGACCGCAGGCCGCCCGCTCGCTGCTCGCGGCGGCCGGCGTGGACGCGTCCCTGGCCCGCGTGGCCACCTCGCCGGAACGGCCCCGGCCGCTGTACGACCTGCGAGGTGGCGACGCCTACTACATCGGCACCGGCAGCCGCTGCTCGATCGGGTTCCCCGTGACCCGCGGCACCCAGCAGGGGTTCGCCACGGCCGGGCACTGCGGGCGCGCCGGCAACACCACCAGCGGCTCCAACCGGGTCGCGCAGGGAACCTTCCAGGCGTCGGTGTTCCCCGGCAACGACATGGCGTGGGTGGCCGCCAACTCCGGCTGGACGGCGACGCCCTACGTGAACGGCTCGGGTTCCCAGGTCGCCGGGTCAGCCCAGGCCCCGGTCGGCTCCTCGGTGTGCCGCTCGGGTTCGACGACCGGCTGGCACTGTGGAACCGTCCAGCAGCTGAACACGAGCGTGACGTACCAGGAGGGCACCGTCAGCGGGGTGACCCGCACCTCGGTGTGTGCCGAACCGGGTGACTCGGGCGGCTCGTTCATCTCCGGCAGCCAGGCGCAGGGCGTCACCTCCGGTGGCTCGGGCAACTGCACCAGCGGCGGCACGACGTTCTTCCAGCCGATCAACCCGATCCTCCAGGCCTACGGCCTCACCCTCAAGACCAGCGGGAGTGACCCCGGCGACCCGGGCGATCCCGGTGACCCGGGTGGCACCTGGGCGGCGGGAACCGTCTACCAGGCGGGCGACACGGTGACCTACGGCGGGGCGACCTACCGCTGCATCCAGGGCCACCAGGCGCAGACAGGATGGGAGCCGCCGAACGTGCCGGCGTTGTGGCAGCGGCTGTGAGGCGCTGACACAGCCGGCCGGTGGGGACCCGGGCGTTCCTGACGGAGCGCCGGGGCCGCCCGGCCGGGTCCGGGCCGGCCCGGGGACCGGGCCACGGGGCCGGCGACCCGCCACAGGAGGAGGGCGGGTCGCCGGCCGGGCGCCGTCGGCCCCGCCGCCCGCCGGGGTGCGCGCTCGCCGTGGCCTGCGGCTCGCCGGGGGGACCGATCGCCGGGCCGGCTGTTCCGGAGCCAGGCCCTCGCACTCCATCCGCAGCGTCAGCCGGTCGTCCGTCAGGGGTCCTCCACTGTGGTGAGTTCGCCGTCCGCCGGTGTGTCTTCGGTGTCGCGGAGTTCGTCGGCCGGGTCGGTCCCACATGCCGGGGTAGACGGTTGCCCGGGACCATCGTGCGGGGAGATCACCATGCGCCGCATGGTGAGACGCAACGGCCCGCGTCCGCCGTCGAGTTCTTCCATCCACCGTGGCCGGATCCCGGCGCGGGGGCGGCGGGACGGCGGCGGGTTCAGGCCTCCAGAGGCGACCCGCCGGGCCCGCCCTGCCCCGTCGCCCGTCTCACCAGCGCCAGGATCCGCTTCTCGACCTCGTCGTCGATCTCGACCACGGCGAAAGCGGTCGGCCACATCAAGCCGTCGTCCAGCTTCGCCGGGTCGTTGAACCCGAGTGTCGCGTAGCGGGCCTTGAACTTCGCCGCGCTCTGGAAGAAACAGACGACCTTGCCCTCCAGGGCGTAGGCGGGCATTCCGTACCACAGCCTCGGCGCGAGGCCCGGGGCGCCGGCCTTGATCACGGCGTGGACGCGCTCGGCCATGACCCGGTCGGTGTCCTGCATTTCGGCGATCTTGGCGAGCACGTCCCGCTCCGCCTCCGCCGCCTTCTGGGCCCGTGAGCCGCGGCGCGCCGCCTTCCTCTGCTCCTGCGCGTGTTCCTTCATCGCGGCCCGCTCCTCGGCCGTGAACCCCTCGTACGCGCTGCCGCCGGCCATCGTCTCTCCCGTGGGTCGCTCGCTCGCAGCAGGTCCCGCGTTCCCGGCCGGACCCGATCGCTCCGTCACAGCATCCCCCCGCCGGACACGGCCCGCACCTGTGGCGACCACGGGAACCACGGCCCCGGGACACCCGGGCGGCACACCCGCCCCCCACCGCCCCCGCCGGCCTTCACGGGCAGCCCGGTACGGCGGGCACGTGCGGCAGGTACTACCGAAGAACGGAAGCGTGCCTCCATGGTGAACCGTGTCCCTGCCGGGCCCGCGGCGCGGGCTCCTCGGCCGGCCCGGAGGCGGCGTCGCCCCGCCCCGCGGTCCCGGGGCCCAGCGCACCGTCTGGCTGCGCGCCGACTCCACGGCGGCCGGGGCGGCGTCCGCGGCCCTGCCCTGAGCGCGCGTCCCCCTTCGGTGACCACGGGCCGGACACCCGGTCGCCGGGACCCCGGGCGAGGCCTTGCCGTCCGAAGCCCGACGCGCCGGGCGGCAGTGACGCGGGACTCGCACCGCGCCGCCGGGTGCCGTGTGCATCCATCGACTCCGCGGGCGGCGAAAACGGGGGCAGACGGCCGGTGACGACACTTCCGGCCGACCCCCTGCGGCAGGAGACGGACATGCACGAGACGGCCGTGGACCGCGCGACCGGCACGGTGTCACCCCATCGCGCCGCCGTCGCGTCCGTGCGGCACCCGGAGGACACCGGGTTGGCGGACGCACCGCTCACCTGGCGCTCGATCGGCCTGGAGACGATGGCGTCCATGCTGGTGGTGTCCCTGCGCCGCCTGGCGGCCCGGTACTTCGAGGCCGAGTGCCAGTGGCCGCGACTGCACCCGCTGAACGAACGTGTGACGGCCGTGCCGCACCACCCGCTGATCATGGTCGAGTCCCTGCGCCAGCTGGCCGTGGCCGTGGAACGTCGTCACCTGCCGCCCGTCCGGGGTGCGCGGCTGGAGGCCGTGTCGGTCAGCCTGGGGCTGCATCCGCGGACGAGGCCGACGGAACGGGGGGGTGCCACCGATGTGACGGTCCGCTGCGCCCTCAGCGACCTGGTGGTGAGGTCCGGAGCCGTCGAGGCGTACCGGCTCTCGGCGGAGTACCTGCACGCCGGGATGCTGTTCGGCCGGGGCACCATGCGCTTCGCCCCGCCGGCACCCGTGGAGGGGGCTGTCGCCGACGTGGTTCCGCCGCCGGCGCTGCTCCATCCCCCGGCCGCCGCGGTGGGCGCTGCCGGGGACCAGGACGTCCTGCTGGCGCGGGGGGCGCAGGGACGACTCGCCGTGGTCCCCCGCGACCCCGCGCACCCCGTCCTCCTGCCCGGACGGCCGATCCAGCTGCCCGCCCCGGCGGTCCTGGAAGCCGGACGGCAGGCGGCACTGCTGAGCTCCGGGATGACGGCCGCCGCGGTGATCGGGCTGCGCCTGGACCTCCGGGAAGCGGTCCCGTCGTGCGGAGCCCTGGTCGAGGTGGCCGGGGAGCCCAGTGGCGTCCGCTTCCTCGTCACGGCCGCCGGCCGGATCTCCGCCACCGGCACCGTCCAACTGCTGGGACGGTGACGCACGCCCGGAGAACCGGCCCGGAACGGGGGCTCCGGTGCCCGCGGACCCGCCCCTCCGCCCTTTCCGGCCGGATTCCGGAGCCACGTGTACGGCGCGCCGCCCGAGAGGGGGGCGCGCCGCACACGTGGGTGGGCGGAGGCGGATCGCCGACGCCGCCCCCTCGGCAGGGCATCGTGCGGGTCCCGCTGGTTCCGTCCGGCCCTACTTCCCCTGTACGCCCGCTCCGCCCTTCTCACCCAGTTTCCCGACGAAGTCCTGGGCCTTGTCGACAGCAGTGTCGATCTTGTCGCTGTGCTTGCCGGCGGTCCTGCCGTCGATGAAGTCGCCGACCTTCTCGAGCCCCTCGGAGATGGTGTCCCCGTGGGCCTCGGCGAGGTCCTCGGCCCTGTCCTTGAGGTTCTTCAGGGCATCGAACATGTGCGAACCTGTCTCCTTGTGCTGAACTGCCTGGTCAGGGCCATGTTCCCATGTCCGTCGGCGGTGGACGGGAGGCCGCGGGGGCGTGTTGGGTGCACCGCCCGGCACGGGGTGCGCCGGCGGGTTCCGGGTCGGTCGGCGGCCGGCCCGCGGCGGTGTCAGTACCACTGCGCCTTGGCGATCCCGGCGGTCAGCCGGGGCTCGGGAGGACTGCTGCTGATGGCGTATCGCTGCGCCTTCTGCCCCGCTTCGACGTCCCGGGCGCCCACGTAGACGGTCTCGACGACCTTCCCGTCCGAGTCGCTGAAGTCGACCTGCACCGCGAAGGAGGCGGTCCGGTCGGTGCGGTTGGTCATGGTGACGAGCAGCGCGCGCACGTTGTTCGTGGCCGACAGGGGCAGACCGGTCAGGGAGACGTCGCCCACGGCGTTGCCCTGCCCCTGGACCTCGCCCAGTTCCTTCCGGGCCTCCGTACGTGCCCGCTCGCTGTCCGCCGAGACGGATGCGGCGAACTCCGAGGCCCGGGCGGCGGCCGACGAGGCCGCGGATTCCTGGACCTCGGCCTTCCTCGACGCGGCCGACGACAGGATGCTCGTGGGCGCCTCACCCGAGAAGTTCGACGTGACGGGAGCGGTCGGCGCCGGGGCGGTGCCGCCGTCCCCACCGTCGCCGCCGCTGCAGGCAGCGAGTGCCAGCACACCGCTGACGGCTGCGCACATCCCGTGGGTCAAGGGGCGGCGCAGCGCGGGGCGGGGAGTCCGGGACGGTGTGCCGCTGTTCATGGGCTGCTCCTCGTTCGGGGCCGGCCGAGCCTCGACGCCCCCTCGGTGAGAAATGCGTGACACATCGCTTTCATGCCACTTTCACGGCAAGTGTGGGGGCGGCGCCGAGCACCTTCCAGCCAGGCGTACTCCAGCCGGTGCCGGGGACGGTGGCGGCCGGATCCGGCGACCGGCGCCCCGCCCCGGGCACCGGCCGAAAGGTCCTGGCGATCCTTCGGTGCGTCCGGCCGCGGCCCTCCTGCCGTGGCGGCGGCCCGCCCCGGCGGGGCACCCGAGGAGTCACGCCCGTGGGCGTGCGCCGCGCGGCGCCGTCCGGGGAGCCCGGGGGCCTCGGCGAAGACGGGTCATCCGCCCCCGTCGGTGTCGGTGTCGGTGCGGGTCCTCGCCGCCCGCCGCAGTCGGTGGTGGCGTCCCGCGCTCTGCTGCGTGACGGCGTCGCCGACCATCGTCCGTACGACGTCCTGGAGCCCGTGCAGCGCATGATGCCGGGCCGGGCCCGCGCCCGGGTCCTCCCGCAGTTCCTTCAGCAGCGCCCAGCACAGCATCATCATGACGAGCACGAACGGCAGGGCCACCAGAATCGTCGCCGTCTGCAGCGAGCTCAGCCCGCCCACCACCAGCAGCACCGCGGCCACCGCCGCCATCAGCACCCCCCACGTCACCACGAGCCAGGACGGAGGGTGCAGTGCGCCACGGCTGGTCAGCGAGCCCATCACGAGGGAGGCCGAGTCGGCGCTCGTCACGAAGTACGTCATGACCAGCACCATCGCGATGAAGGACGTGACCGTGCTGATGGGCAGGGCGTCCAGCATCCCGAACAGCGACGCCTCGGCACCGTCCTCCATGGTGCTCTCGAGGTCCGCCTCGCCGGTCGACTGCAGCCGCAGTGCCGAACCGCCCATCACGCAGAACCAGACGACCGTCGCCGCGCTCGGCACCAGCAGGACGCCGATGAGGAACTCGCGGATGGACCGGCCGTGCGAGATGCGGGCGATGAACGTCCCGACGAACGGAGCCCACGACAGCCACCACGCCCAGTAGAAGATGGTCCACGAGCCCAGCCACTCCCGGTCGGAGAAGGCTCCGGTGTGCGAGGCCATCGGCAGCAGGTTCTGCAGGTACCCGCCGATGGACGCCGGGATCGTGTCCAGGACGTAGACGGTCGGGCCGAGCAGGAAGACGAACACCATCACGCCCGCCGCGAGGACGATGTTCATCGTCGACAGCCACTTGACGCCCCGGTGGAGTCCCGAGAAGGCGGAGACGACGAACGCCGCCGACAGGGCCGCGATGATGACGAGTTGCGCGTTCTGGGTGGCGTTGATGCCGACCGTGATGTCGAGCCCTTCCGCGACCTGCAACGCGCCCAGGCCCAGGCTGGTCGCCGTGCCGAAGACGGTCGCGAAGACGGCGAGCAGGTCGATCACCCGGCCCGGCCACGACCCCGCCCGCCGCGCCCCGATGAGCGGCACGAACGCGGCGCTGAGCCGGTTGCCCCGGCCCTTGCGGAAACCGGCGTACGCCAGGGCGAGCCCTGAGATCCCGTAGATCGCCCACGGTGTGAGCGTCCAGTGGAAGAACGAGTACTGCATGGCCACCCGCGCGGCCCCGTCGGTCTGGGCCTGCACCCCGCTCCCCGGGGGTGGTGCGAGGTAGTGCGTGAGCGGTTCCCCGACGCCGTAGAACATCAGGCCGATGCCCATTCCCGCGCTGAACATCATCGCGATCCAGGCGAGGTTGCCGAATTCCGGCTCGGTGTCGTCCCTGCCCAGCCTGATCATGCCGAACCGGCTGAACGCGATCACCAGGCACAGGACCAGGAACACGTCCGCGGCGACCACGAAGAGCCAGCCGAAGTTGTTCAGGACCCAGGTCAGGCTCGTGGAGGAGACAGTGTCGAACGACTCGTCCCCGAGCCAGGCCCACAGCACCACGCCGACGACGGCGGCCATCCCGATGGCGATGAGGAGGCGGTCGGGCGATTCGGTCACCGGGATGCCGGGATCCGGCCCTGCCTTGGGCTGGTCAATCGGTTCCGTGCTCATGATGTCCCACTATGGTCGGAGATCATGTTCCCCTGTCGGGCGGCACGCCGCCCGACAGGGGCCTCGAACGGACGGCCGCGGCGCGCACCGCCGCGCACGCCCCGCGCCAGGTCGGGGGCGGGAGCGCGGCCGCCGGAGATCCGTGTCCGGTGCGGAAGCACGGGCCGGCCGCATGCGGGGCGGCTTCCGCCGATCGCCGCACGGGCCCGCGCCCGGGCGGGCTCACGTCGAACGGGCGCGAGGTGTCCCCCGGCCGGCCACGACCCGCACGGTCACCAGGTGCGGCCCGCCCGGAGCAGGAGGTCCCGCACGCGGGCGACGTCGGGATTGCCGGGGCGGCCCGGGCGCTGGGCCAGATAGCCGGTGTTGATGGGCGGGTCGTCCGGTTCCAGGAGCGGGACGAGCATGCCGGAGTCCAGCTCGTCCCGGCACAGATAGCGCGGCAGGACCGTGAAGCCGGCTCCCGCGGCGACGGCCGCGAGGACGCCGCGCAGATCGGGAACGGTGACGGCGGCGGCGCAGGACAGGCGCGTACCGAAGACGTGACGCCAGTAGCGGCGGGCGATCGGCACGTCCTCCGAGTAGGTGATCAGGGGGACGGTGCGCAGCGCCGCGGGCCCTTCCGCGGCGAGGCGTGCGCCGACCCGGTCGGCCCAGGAGGGCGCGGCGACCAGGACGAACTCCTCGTCCATCAGCGGTTCGGCGGTGAGGGTCCGGCCACGGGGACGGAAGGTGGCGATGACCAGGTCGTGCCGCCCGGCGCGCAGTTCGGCCAGGAGGGGCTCGGTCAGGCCCGGGGTGATCCGCAGTCGCACGCCCTCCGCGGTCAGCGGGGCCAGCGCCGGCAGGACGCGGGTGCAGATCAGTTCGGCGGGGCCCGCCAGGTGGACGGGGGGTGCCTGCCGGTCGGTCGAGGGTTCGGCGCCGGTGGCGGCGGCCAGCGCGTCGAGGGGTGCGCCGACCCGGGCAGCGAGGTCGTGGGCGACCGCTGTCGGGGAGACGCCGCGGGGCCGGCGGACGAACAGCTCGCGCGCCATCTGCCGCTCCAGGGAACGGATCTGAGTGGTCACCGTGGGCTGCGACAGGCCCAGGAGCCCGGCTGCGGCGGTGAACGAGCCGGAGCGGTAGACCGCCAGGAAGGTGCGCAGCAGATTCAGGTCCGCGCCCGGTGTCCCCGCAGCGGCCGGTGGCACGGCCGCCCCGTCGGAATGCCCATATGTCGTCACGAATCAGATGCCCCATCCCTGCGCCGGACGTGCTCCACCACGACCAGGATGCCTTGGCGGGCCCTTTCCGCGTGGTGCCCGCGCTGCGGGGCAGGGCACGGGCGTCCTCCGGCCCGCCCGGGAGACGTGGAGAACCGGGAGGCGAACGGGACCTGGGTTCTGCCGGCGCAGGTGGGCGAGCGCGGCCCGACCGGGGTGCCCGGTCAGCGGGCCGGGGCCGAGGAACCCAGCAGGCCGTTCAGCAACGCGTCGGTGGCCGGCCCCAGCAGTGCGCCGCCGTCCCGCACCGACTCCAGCCCCGTCACCAGGGCGACCGCGATGTCCGCGGCCCGGGCCGGCTCTTCGACCGTGCCCGGCTCCGCGAACAGCCGGATCAGCAGCTGCCGCAGGTCCGCGGTGAAATCGGCGCAGATGTTCCCGAACAGGCGGGCCTTGTGGTCCAGCAGTTCGGCGGTGTGGGGGGAGGGACCGCTGAGTTCGGCGACCAGGTCGAGCCTGGCCTGCAGGACGCCCCGTATCCGTGCCGCGTACGGGGCGTCCCGGTCGTCCGCCGCCCGCCGGGCCCGCTCGAGGGCCTGTGTGTGCAGGCGGTGGGCCAGGCGGCGGAAGACGTCGTCCTTGTTGCGGACGTACTGGTAGACAGCCGACCGGGACACACCCATGCTGGAGGCGATGTCGTCCATCGTCGTGCGCCGTACGCCGTACCGTGTGAGGCAGTCGTACGCGGCGTCGAGGACCTCGTCGAGCCGGTCGGAGCCCACGCGTCAGCCCAGCTTCTTCAGCAGCTCGGCGGCGAGCGGGGCGGAGGAGGCCGGGTTCTGGCCGGTGACCAGGTTGCGGTCGACCACGACGTTGGGCGCCCACGGCTCGCCCACCTGCACGTCCACACCGGCCTCGACGAGACGCGTCTCCAGCAGCCA
The DNA here is from genome assembly GCF_022414535.1 of Streptomyces sp. MUM 2J. Classification (GTDB taxonomy): domain Bacteria; phylum Actinomycetota; class Actinomycetes; order Streptomycetales; family Streptomycetaceae; genus Streptomyces. Next base: position 53,551 of record NZ_JADWYM010000012.1, on the reverse strand, counting down.
GCGTGCCTTGTCGGCGAAACCGGCCTGTGTCTCCTCCGCGTTGGTGAACGCGGCCACCCGGTAGCCGGCGAAGGCGTTGCCGCCGTCGGCCCCCGTCGCGGCGAGCAGCGCCGCAGGAGCGTGGCAGACCACACCCAGCGGCTTGCCGGAGGCGAGCGTGTCGACGAGGAGCGCGCCGGAGGTGGCGTCGACGGCGAGATCCTCCATGGGGCCGTGACCGCCGGGGTAGAACACGGCGTCGTAGTCACCGAGTTCCACGTCCTCCAGGCGGAGCGGGGACTTCAGCTCGGCCATGGAGGCGAGGGTCGCGGCGATCCTGTCGGCCCCCTCCCGGCCGCCGTTGACCTCAGGTGCCAGGCTGCCCTGGTCGACGGTGGGCACGACGCCACCGGGGGTGGCGACGACGACCTCGTGGCCGGCTGCCCGGAACGCCTCGTACGGGGCGGCGGCCTCCTCGGCCCAGAAGCCGGTGGGGTGCTTGGTGCCGTCGGCCAGCGTCCAGTGGTCGACGCCGGTCATCACAAAGAGGATCTTCGACATGGTGAATCTCTCCGAGGCTGCTGGTGCGGGCCCGCGGGGGCCCGGGACGAGCCGCACGCACCGTCACGGTGTGCGGGTCGACACTCCGTGCACAGATCGTCAGTGCGGCGATGTCGTCGACGGTAGGCCGGACCGGCCAGCGGTGACCAATGCGGAATCCAATGCCGGACATCGGGATTCCGATGCCTTCTTCGGGAATGCGGTCCCGGGCCGTTCACCTGGCGGGGGCCGGCCCGATCCCGGTGGAGTGCGGGCGGCCGTGCCGGGCGGGGTGGCGGCGCCCGTGCCCGGTGGTACCGGCGGCCGCCCTCAGCCCACCGGTGCCGGCGTGCCGCGGAAGGTGCGCCGGTAGGCGAGGGGTGAGACACCGATCGCGGCGTGCAGGTGCTGGCGCAACGAGGTGCCGGTGCCGAACCCGACCTGTCCGGCGATGTCGTCCACCGGCAGGTCGGTGGCCTCCAGAAGGTGCCGCGCCTGCGCGACCCTCTGCTGGATCAGCCACCGACCCGGGCTCACGCCGACCTCGTCGTTGAAGCGGCGGGCGAAGGTGCGCAGGCTCATGCGGGCGTGCCCGGCGAGTTCCTGCAGGGTGATCGGCTCGTGCAGGTGCTCCAGCGCCCACTGACGGGTCGCGGCCGTTCCGTTCGCGGAGGTCTCGGGCACCGGGCGTTCGATGTACTGCGCCTGGCCGCCGTCCCGCCAGGGCGGGACGACGCACACCCGCGCCACCTGGTTGGCCACCTCGCTGCCGTGGTCCGCGCGCACGAGGTGCAGGCAGACGTCGACTCCGGAGGCGGCGCCGGCGGAGGTGAGCACCTGCCCGTCGTCGACGAACAGCACGTCCGGATCCAGCGCCACCTGCGGGTACCACTCACGGAAGCGCCCGGCCAGCGCCCAGTGAGTGGTGGCCGGACGCCCGTCGAGCAGACCGGCGGCTGCCAGCACGAACGCACCGGTACAGATCGACACGACGCGTGCCGTCCGGGGGATCGACGCCAGTGCCTCCCGCACCGGCGCCGGCACGTCGCGCGTGACGAGGGAGGAGTCGACCGGCGGCAGAACGACCGTGTCCGCCGTCGTCAGCGCCTCGGGACCCCGCTCGACGGTCACCGAGAAGTCCGCGTTCGTCCGGACCGGACCGCCGTCGACGGAGCAGGTCAGCACCTCGTAGCGGTCTCCCGCGGCCCCGAAGACCCGGCTGGGGATCCCCAGCTCGAACGGGTACACCCCGTCCAGGGCGAGCACGACGACACGATGAGCACGACGCATGGCAGAATCCTGTCGAAAGATGGCAATCATGCCATGGTACTCGGTGGGCCGGCCCGCGAGGCTGGAACGCATGACGAAGACCGCCACGATGCGTGCCATCAGCCAGGACACCTACGGAACCCCTGAGATCCTCAAGGAGGTACGGATCCCGCGACCCGCGCCGGGACCGAGCGAGATCCTCGTGTCCGTCCGCGCCGCAGGCCTCAATCCCACGGACTGGAAGCACCGCTCCAGCGAGCTGTTCCTGGGCGGCCGACTGCCCCTCGTCCTCGGCTGGGACGTCTCCGGGGTGGTCGAGGCCGTCGGTTACGGCGTCACCCTCTTCAAGCCCGGGGACGAGGTCTTCGGCATGCTGCCCTACCCGTACGGCGTCGGCTCCCACGCCGAGTACGTGACGGGACCGGCGCGTGCCTTCACCCACAAGCCCGACGGCATCGACCACCTCCAGGCCGGTGCCCTGCCCCTCGCAGCCCTGACCGCCCACCAGGCGATCGTGGACACCGCCGACGTCCGGGCCGGACAGCGGGTCCTCATCCATGCCGCGGCCGGCGGCGTCGGCCACCTCGCCGTGCAGATCGCCAAGGCCCGCGGTGCGTACGTCATCGGCACCGCCAGCGCCGCCAAGCACGACTTCGTCCGTTCCGTCGGCGCCGACGAGGTGATCGACTACCGCAGCACCGACTTCCGCGACGTGGCCCGCGACATCGACATGGTCCTCGATCCGCTCTCGGGCGACACCCGCGCGCGCTCCCTGGAGGTGCTGCGGCCGGGCGGCACGCTCGTCTCGCTGCTGCCGGGCACGGACCCGGGAGAGGCCGCGCGCGCGACCGAGCGGGGCGTGCGCGTGGAGACCCTGCTGGTCGAGGCGGACCACGCCGGAATGAACGCCGTCGCCGAACTGGTCCGGGCCGGCGTCCTGCGCGCCCACGTCGAGGCGGTCCTCCCGCTCGCGGAGGCGGCCAAGGCCCACGCCCTGGGCGAGACCGGCCGTACGACCGGCAAGATCGTGCTGACCGTGGACGCCCCCGCGTAGCGACGCGGCGGAGGCGGGGTGTGCTCGCGGAGCCCGAAAGGCGCCGCCGCACCCCCCGTTCCGCCCCGGGGCGCCGACGTCGGGCATGACGCGGGTCCCGGTCGCACGTCCCCCTCGCGGCTGCGGCCCGCCGGCGGGCGCAGGATGCCGCCCGCCGATGTGATCGACAGGGGCATCGCGGGCACCCCCCAGGGCGGGGCAAGCGCGCTCCGCGCCCCACGGCATCCCCCATGCGGCAGCGCCTGCCGCCACGGCGCGGAGCGTGATGCGCGAGCAGCAATGGAGGGATGAAATGCCCGGAAGTATCCTCTGTGTGTACTCATGCTCACGATCCGACCGAATCGGGTCCCGGCTCTGCGGGAGCGCACATGTCCTCCAAGCGACGCAGGAAGAAGAAGTCACGCCGCAAGCACGCCGCGAACCACGGGTGCCGGCCCCAGTCCTGAGCGGGTGACTCCGGCCGCCCCACCTGCGCGCCGCGGCCGGAGTCCCACCCGCCGGCCGCTGCTGCGCGCACTCCGGGCGGGCCGTGCCCGCGTCCCGGACCGTGCGCCGGGCGGCGGCACCGCGGCACACGGGGAAGTGCGAACCGCGCCCTCGTCCCGCACGGCCCCGGAAGGAGCGCGCAGCATGGATGACGCGGACCAGCCCTTCCCCCGCGAGGTCCCGGCCCGGCACCAGTGGCCGGCTCCACCCGGTGTCCTGCTCGACCTGCTCAGCGTGTCCGCCGTCGTGGTCGACAGCGGCGGTCGCATCGTGTTCTGGAGCCCGCAGGCCGACGACGTGTTCGGATACACCGCGAAGGAGGCGCTGGGCCAGTACGCGGTCCGCCTCCTGGTGCACAAGGAGCACCGCTACGAGGTGATGCAGTGGTTCGCCCGGCTGAGGGACGCCGGCACGAGCTGGGCCGGTGCGTTCCCCATCCGGCACAAGGACGGCAGCACACGCCTGGTGGAGTTCCGCAACATGCGGCTGCTGGACGACCTGGGCGACGTCTACGTACTGGGCATCGCCGCGGACCAGGCCATGGTGCAGGGGCTGGAGACCAAGCTGGCGCTCTCCGATCACCTGGTGTCCCAGTCACCCGTCGGCGTGGCGCTTCTCGACCCCGACCTGCGCTACGTGCTGGTGAACCCCGCTCTGGCCCGGATCAACGGCATTCCTGCCGCCGATCACATCGGCCGCCGCCCGCGCGACATCCACCCCGATCACGCCGAGATCATCGAGTCCGCGCTGCGCCAGGTCCTCAGCACGGGAGTTCCGCTGATCGACCGGTACCTCGTCGGACGGACCAAGGCCGACCCCGAGCACGAACACGCCTACTCCGTGTCGTACTACCGGCTCACCGCGCCCAGCGGACGGGTGATCGGGGTGGCGAGCTCCGTCGTCGACGTCACCGAACGTCACCTGGCCGCAGCCGAGACGGAGCGGGCCCGGCGCCGCCTCACCCTCCTCGCAGACGCCTCCGCACGCATCGGGACCACCCTCGAAGTGGAGCGGACGGGCCGGGAACTCGCCGCCATCGCCGTCCCCGACCTGGCGGATGTCGCGTCGGTCGACATCCTCGACTCCGTCCTGGCCTTCCGCCGTTCCTCCGGGCGGCAGGAAGGCCCGGAGCTGTTCCGCGCCCTCGCCGTGGCCGGGGCGTACCCGGCCGGCGTGACCGGCGCCGCCGATGTCGTGGGGGAGCTCTCCGCCTACGGTGCCGACCGCCTGATCACCCAGTGCGTCCGCACCGGACAGCCGGTCGTCGTGCCGCGGGCGCAGCGGGAGGACCTGCTGCGCATCGCCCGCGACGCCGATGCCGCCGATGTCTTCGCCCGCGCCGGCGTGCACTCCTACCTCGCGGTGCCCCTGATCGCTCACCACCAGGTGCTCGGGGCGTTCGACGTGATGCGCGCCCGCAACCCCCTGCCCTTCGACCACGACGACGTCCTCCTCGCCCGCGAGCTGGCCGCGCGCGCAGCCGTGGCCATCGACAACGCCCGCTGGCACGAGAGCGTGCGCAACTCCGCCGAGACGCTGCAGCGCAGCCTGCTGCCGGTACGCCCGCCTCCCAGGCTCGCCGGACTGGACGTCGCCTCGCGCTACGAACCGGCCCAGGCCTCCAGCGAGATCGGCGGTGACTGGTACGACGTGGTCCCGGTCGCCGGGGACAGGACCGCGCTCGTCGTGGGTGACGTCATGGGCAAGGGCATCGACGCCGCCGCGGCCATGGGGCAGCTGCGGGCCACCACCTGCGCCTACGCCGACCTCGGCATGGCGCCGCACGAGGTCCTCCATCACCTCGACAAGATCACCTGCGGTCTTGAGGACTTCATCGCCACCTCCGTGTACGCCGTCTACGACCCGCACCGGCACAGGTGCCGCATCGCCAACGCCGGACACCTTCCGCCGGTGATCGTGCCCGCCGGGCGCCGCCCCGAACTGCTCGCTCTCTCTCCCGGCGCACCGCTGGGGGTCGGCGGGGTCCGCTTCCGTACCAGCTCGTTCGTCCTGGAACCCGGCGACCGGCTCGTTCTGTACACGGACGGCCTGGTGGAGACCCGCGACGCCCCCATCGACGGGCGCCTGACGGCGTTGCTGAACGTCCTCGACGGCTGCCGGCAGCCGCTGGAGGAGACCTGCGACTGGCTCCTGAACGCCCTGCGGCACCCCTACGACCGCGACGACGTCGCGCTGCTGATCGCCCAGGCCCGCCCGCTGGAGAGTGAGCCGGGACATGCGGCCGGCAGCTCCCCGGAGTATCGGAACTGACTGCCCGGCAGCGGATCGAGCAGGATCGAAGAAGCCACCGCCCGCCGACCGTGTCTAGCGTCGAGGACATGACTCATCTGGCATCCATCACCCTCGGCGTGGCCGACGCCGAGGCCGCACAGCACTTCTACACCACCGCGTTCGGCCTGGGCCCGGGATCACCGGTGCGTCTGCGGACCGTCGAGGAGCCCACGAGCGGCTTTCGCGGATTCACCCTGGCCCTCACCGTCTCCCGGCCGTCCGACGTGGACGCCCTCGTCGACGCGTCCCTCGCCACCGGCGCCGTGCCACTGAAGCCGGCCACCAGGTCCCTGTGGGGATACGGCGGCGTCGTCCGGGCCCCGGACGGGGCGATCTGGAAGATCGCCACGGCGTCGAAGAAGGACACCGGCCCGGCCACCGGGACGATCGACGAGATCGTGCTCCTGCTGGGCGTCGAGGACGTCAAGGCGAGCAAGCAGTTCTACGTCGGCCGGGGCCTCGCGGTCGCCAAGAGCTTCGGAGGCAAGTACGTCGAGTTCGCCGCGGGCGCCACGGCTGCCGCCGCGCCCGTGAAGCTGGCGCTGTACAAGCGTCGCAGCCTGGCCAAGGACCTGGGCGTGGCCGCCGAGGGCACCGGATCGCACCGCATCGTCCTGGGCGGTTCCGCCGGTTCCTTCACCGATCCCGACGGCTTCGCCTGGGAAGCCGCCGCCCTGGCACCTTCCTCGTCCTGACAAGGCAGGAGGAGGCCCCCGGCTGCCCCGCTGCCCGCGGCGCAGCCGGGCCGGCAGCGCGGGGGGAGCCGTGCCCGCTCCGCCGGTCGCCCCCGTCGCGGGGCCTCGAAGCGGATCACCCGCCCGACCGGGCCACCTGCGCGGCCGCGTGGTCCAGAAGCATCTCCAGCGCGACCGGATAGGCGCTGTGCGGCATGCGCCGGGCCAGCAGCTCCGCTGTCGCGGCGATGTTCGGATGCGACTCGGCCGGCAGCCGCGCATAGGTGGAACGCCACATCTCCTCGTCGCCCGTACGCGCCTCCTCGGCCAGCGCCAGGGACCCGGCGTCCAGCGCCGCAAAGGCCAGACTCTGGTCGATGAACGCGTGGTACACGCCCACCGCCACCGCGTCGGCCAGCCCGGCACCCCGCAGTATCCCGAGGATCGTCTCGTCCACCGCGATCTCGCGGGGCCGGCCGGTCACCCGGCTCGCGGTGAGCACGGCAGCCTGCGGATGCGCCAGGTAGGAGGCGTGGATGGCCCGGCCCAGGGCCCTCAGGTCGGCCCGCCAGTCCCCGGTGGCCGTCCAGCCCTCCAGGGCCCGCCCCATCAGCTCGTCCCCGATGGCCCGGGTCAGATCGTCCATCCCCGCGAAGTACCGGTAGAGGGTGCTGGGGTCCGCGCCCAGCGCGGCACCCAGGCGGCGCGCGGTCAGGCCCGTGCTGCCGTGCTCCCGCAGCACACGCAGTGCCGTCCCCACGATGATCTCCTCCGTCAGCACGGTTCCGGACCGCGTCGGCCGCCTCCGGCGGCGCGCCGCTTCGGCCACCACAGGTTTCGCCATCCCGCCCTCGCCCTCCCCGGCCTCTCCCGCCGGACTCCTTATGCCAACGGGGTTGACCTTATCCTGCGCCGTGCCGTTGCATCGAGCCTGCCCGGAGGCGCCCGCCTCCCGGAAGAAAGGTGTCTGACATGCGCGTACTCCTCGTGGGAGCCGGCGGCGTAGGCACGGCCGTCACCCGCATCGCAGCGCGCCGCGGCTTCCTGACCCACATGGTCGTCGCCGACTACGACCTCGCCCGCGCCGAGGCGGCGGTCGCAGCCCTCGGGGAGGGCGGCGCCCGGTTCAGCGCGCGCCAGGTGGACGCGTCCGACCAGGAGTCCGTGCGCCGCCTGCTCGTCGACCAGCAGTGCGACGTCCTCCTCAACGCCACCGACCCCCGGTTCGTGATGCCGCTGTTCCACGCCGCCCTGGAGGCCGGCGCGCACTACCTGGACATGGCGATGTCGCTGTCCGCGCCCCACCCGTCCCACCCCAACGAGGAATGCGGGGTCAAGCTCGGGGACGAGCAGTTCGCCCTGGCCCGGCGCTGGGAGGAGAGCGGACGGCTGGCCCTGGTCGGCATGGGCGTCGAACCGGGGCTGTCCGACGTGTTCGCCCGCTACGCCGCCGACGAACTCTTCGACGACATCGAGGAGATCGGCATCCGGGACGGCGCCAACCTGACCGTCGAGGGCTACGACTTCGCCCCCTCGTTCAGCATCTGGACCACCATCGAGGAGTGCCTCAACCCGCCGGTGGTCTACGAGAAGGACCGCGGCTGGTTCACCACCGCCCCGTTCAGCGAGCCCGAGGTCTTCGACTTCCCCGAGGGCATCGGCCCGGTGGAGTGCGTCAACGTCGAGCACGAGGAGGTGCTGCTCATCCCGCGCTGGGTACCGGCACGCCGCGTCACCTTCAAGTACGGCCTCGGGGACGACTTCATCGCCAAGCTCAAGACCCTCCACGAACTGGGCCTGGACGCCACCGCCAAGGTGACCGTGCCCGGCGACCAGGGGCCTGTGCGCGTCTCCCCCCGGGACGTCGTCGCCGCCTGCCTGCCGGACCCGGCCGGCCTGGGCCACCGGATGACCGGCAAGACCTGCGCCGGCACCTGGGTCAAGGGCACCCGGGGCGGGGCACCGCGCGAGGTGTACCTCTACCACGTGGTCGACAACGAGTGGTCCATGCGCGAGTACGGCTCGCAGGCCGTGGTGTGGCAGACGGCGGTCAACCCGGTCGTCGCCCTGGAACTCCTGGCCACCGGCGCCTGGTCCGGCGCGGGCGTCCTCGGCCCGGAGGCACTGCCCCCGCGCCCGTTCCTGGACCTGCTCACCGACTACGGCTCCCCGTGGGGCCTGCGCGACGAGGCCTGACCCACAACGCCGCCGGGCGACACCCTCCGCCCGGCGGCGTACCCGTTCCGCACGGGCTCCCGGCCGCCGCCAGACCGCCGCCGGTGCACTCGGCGCCACTGCGGAGGGCACGGCCCACGGCGCCACGAGGACGCCGCCGCCCGGCACGGCAGATCGATCACCGAGCCGCTCAGGCCCGCAACCCCGGCAGCCGGTCCGCGCCGCCGATGTCCTCGGTTCCGATGACACCCAGCAGTTCGAGCTGGGCGGCGCCTTCGCTGCCGGGCGGGGCGGTGAACCACAGCAGCCGTTGACAGCCGTCCTCACTGAACATGCTGTGGCAGTCGAGCTCGATGACGCCAAGCGCGGGATGGACGATGCGCTTGTGGTCGCTGCGGCGCAGTGCGACGTCGTGGGTGTCCCAGAGAGCGGCGAACTCCTCGCTGCGCCGCCTGAGTTCACCCACCATCCGCTGCACCGCGGTGTCGCGTCCGCGGCGGGCCGCCACGGCCTGCAGATCGGCGACGAACACCCGGGAGTGGTGGGGATGGTCCTCGGCCGGGTAGAGGGCACGGGCATCCGGGTCGGTGAACCAGCGGTGGACCAGGCTGGCCGCGGGGCCGTGCGTCGCGGGGGGCCGACCGACCAGCGCGACGGCCAGCGGGTTCTGGACGAGGGTCTCGTGCAGGTCGGTGATCACCTGGGCGGGCGTGGTGGTCAGGCGGTCCAGCAGGCCGAGCAGGCCCGGCTGGACATGCGCGGCGGGCCCGTGCCCAGCCGGCGGAACAGGCCGGTCCGCAAGGTGGAACAAGTGGTCGCGGCTGTCACCGTTCAGGCGCAGGGCCCGTGCGAGGGCGGCCAGGACCTGAGTCGAGGGCTGGGCGCCGCGGCCGCGTTCGAGCTCCGTGTAGTAGTCGGCGGAGAGCCCGGCCAGCTGAGCGACCTCCTCGCGCCGCAGGCCGGGAACCCGGCGGCGGGGCCCGGTGGGCAACCCCACCTCGGCGGGACGGATCCGGTCGCGCCGGGATCTCAGGAATGCGGCGAGTTCGGCGTGGTTCACGCCCTCCATGGTCGCGCGTACCGGTGCGCTGAGCCAGGGGATGGCAACCCCTGGGTGGGCAGAGCCCTGGCTGACCTGCGGGGACCGTCCCAGGCTGGTGCTGCGGGCACAGCGCCGCAACCGCATCCGGCGGTGGCGCGCACGCCGCACGCCACGGCCTGCCGGCGGTGACGTCTTCGATCCGGCCTTCCCAGGAGAGCCCATGTCCTCCCACGAAACCTCGCAGAACCCCGTCCCGTCCGGTTCCGGCGGCGATCGGGCCCGCGTCGCCGTCGTCACCGGCGGTTCGCGGGGAATCGGCCGTGGGACGGTGAGCCGGCTGGCCGCCGACGGATTCGCCGTCGTCGTCGGGTACGCGGGAAGCCGCGATCTGGCCGAGGCGGCGGTCGAACAGGTCACCGGTGCCGGCGGCCGGGCGGTCGCCGTCCGTGCGGACGTCGCCGACGAGCGGCAGGTCGCCGAACTGTTCGGCACGGCCGAGTCCGAGTTCGGCGGCGTCGACGTCGTCGTGCACGCGGCCGGACGCATGCACCTGGCCCCCGTCGCGGACCTGGACCTGGCGGAGCTGGACGCCGTGCACCGCACCAACGTCCGTGGCACGTTCGCGGTCGCCCAGCAGGCTGCCCGGAAGATCCGTGAGGGCGGAGCCGTCATCACGTTCTCCACATCCGTGGTGGGCCTGGCCTTTCCCGGCTACGGCGCCTACAGCGCGAGCAAGGGCGCGGTCGAGGCCCTCACGATGATCCTCGCCCGCGAGCTGCGCGGCCGGGACGTCACGGTCAACGCCGTCGCTCCCGGACCCACCGCCACCGACCTGTTCCTGCAGGGCAAGGACGAGGAGACCGTCGCCCGGCTGGCAGCGCAGCCCCCGCTGGAACGCCTCGGCACCGTCTCCGACATCGCCGAGGTGGTGGCCTTCCTGGCCTCACCGGCCGGCCACTGGGTCAACGGCCAGGTCCTCCGTGCCAACGGCGGCATCGTCTGACGGCCCCCTCGCCCCTCTCTTCCTCTTCCGGCTCCTCCTCTTCGTCCTGCCTCCCTCCGTCCACTCCGCTCCTTCCTCCGAGGACCCATGACCACCGGAACATCCAGAACCGTCCTGCTCACCGGAGCGTCCAGCGGCTTCGGCGCGTTGACCGTACGCGCCCTGGCCCGAGCCGGACACACCGTCCACGCGGGGATCCGGCACACGGCCGGCCGCAACGCGCCGGCGGTGGACGACCTCAGGCGCTACGCCGCCCGCCACGACGTCGATCTGCGCGCCGTGGAACTCGACGTCACCTCCCAGGAATCCGTCGATGCCGCGGTCGCCCATGTCCTTGCCGCCCACGGCCGCCTGGACGTGGTCGTCCACAACGCCGGCCGTCTGGCGACCGGGCCCGCCGAGGCCTTCACCCCCGAGCAACTGGCGCAGCTGTACGACGTCAACGTGCTGGGTGCCCAGCGCGTCACCCGCGCCGCGCTGCCGCACCTGCGTGAGCAGGCGGAGGGCCTGCTCGTGTGGATCGGAAGCTCCAGCACCCGTGGCGGATGCCCGCCGTTCGTCGGCCCCTACTTCGCGGCGAAGGCCGCCCTCGACGCCCTCGCCGTCAGCTACGCCGCCGAGGTGCTGCGTTTCGGCGTCGACACCGCCATCGTCGTGCCCGGGGCCTTCCCCTCCGGCACCAACCACTTCGCCCACGCGGGTTCACCCGCCGACACCACCAGGGCCGCCGCCTACGACGACCGGTACGGCGCCCTGCTGACCGACCTGGATGCGCGGCTGGCCGCACTCGTTCCACCGGACGCCGACGCCGCGGACGTCGCCGACGCCGTCGTACGCCTCGTGGCGATGCCTGCGGGCACCCGCCCGCTGCGCACCCACGTAGACCCCAGCCGTGACGGCAGCGAAGTCGTCTCCGCGGTCGCCGACCGCGTCCGCGCCGACTTCTTCCGCCGCATCGGACTGGACGACCTGCTCACCGCAGGCAGCTCCCGCTAGGGCGTGTTTCGAAAGTCCCGCCTGCCTGGCGGCGTCTGGCACGCACGCTCGCCGCGTTGTCGGGCTCGACCCGATACATCCAGTATCGGGGCGACCCTCCGCCTTGCGATCGCACGCACCAGACGCCGCCAGGCCTGCCCTTCGGGCAGACGACGCTACTTTCGAAACACGCCCTAGATCCGCCCGTTTCCCTTCGAGAAGGAGAACCCTCCATGCCGTTCGCACACTTCAAGGTCCCCGCCGGAACCCTCGACGAGAAGCAGAAGGAGAAGATCGTCACCCGCACCACCGAGCTGTACGTCGAGATCTACGGTGAACGGGCCCGCGCCAACACCATGGTCCTGGTCGACGAGGTCGCCGACGGAGGCTGGGGAATCGGCGGCAACGTCCTGACCCTCGCCCTGCTCCAGCAGACGCCGGACCCGGAGGCCTGACGCCCGGCACTTCCCCGGCACGGCCCGATCCGCGCCTCGTGCCCGTCCGGCCCCTCGCCGTACGGGCACGAGGCGTGCCCTGACCATCAGCACCGGAGGGCGCCGGGACGACTCCCGACGCGGACGCTTCCCGGACCCGGGCCTCACGGTGCTGCGAGACGTGCGACGCGGTCGTTCGCCCTCAGCGGGCGCCGGTCTCGACCGAGGTTCTGGACGCGGTCGTGGCCGATGGCGCCGAGGTGTCGCTCTGCTGGAGTTCGGCGAGGAGCTGGTTCCGCCCGGCCATGAGCTCGGTGAGGATGCGTCGCGCCGCGCGCAGGAGTTCGGCCACGTCGCCACCGGCGAGTGCGTACCTGACCGTGGAGCCTTCGCGCATGGACACGACGATGCCGGCGCGGCGCAGGACGGCCAGCTGTTGCGAGAGACTGGACGGCTCGATGTCGATGTCGGCCAGCAAGTCACGCACGGGGACCGGGCCGTGCTGCAGCAGTTCCAGGACCCTGATACGCGCGGGATGGCCGAGCATACGGAAGAACTCTGCCTTTGCTTGATAGAGGGGGACCTGCATAGCGCTCTTCCTGCCTGTCGAAGTGGCCTTTCACGGCGCGGCGGTGTCCGGGGACGCAGCCGCGCCATGAGTCGTGCCCGTTCATTTTTCTCAGTCCGGCCGGCTTTCGTTCACGAATTGCCGTCCTCTCCAAGTGATGGCTTGAAGAATTCTTCAATTCATGGACATGAGTAGGCCGGGGTCGCAGGGAACCTAGACCTCGAGTTGTCCTTCGATCCGCTTGAGCTGGTGGCGGGCCATCGCCAGGTTCGAGCGGCTCTTGTCGATGACGAGGTAGAGGAACAGGCCGCTTCCGTCCCGGCCGGTCACCAGCCGGATGAGGTGGTACTGACCACCCAGGGTGATCAGGATGTCCTCGATCTGGCTCTTGAGCCCGAGTAGTTCCATGGTGCGCACCTTGGCGCGGATCACGTCCGTGTTCCCGGCCGCGGCGACCGTCAGATCCAGTTCCTTGCTCCCGCCCAGGGTGCCCAGGGCCATGCCGCTGGTGTAGTCGACGACAGCCGCCCCCAGTGCCCCCTCGATCGCGGTCATCATTTCCTTCAGTGCCACTTCCACGGTCGCCATCGGCGCCCTCCCCTTGATCGTCGGCTGTGGCCGGCTCCCTTTCAGGACCTGCCCGTGGACGCACCGTACGTGCGCAGGACCGGCGGGCGAGATGCCTGACCGGGAACGATTCAGGATGATCGGAAAGTGATCCGATGTGAAAAATCCATGATCAGGAATGCGGGATTGATCGAGGTCCGAGTAACCCTTCGGCGGGAGCGCCAGTCTCTGGACCGTTGACGGATCTGATGGTCGATGGACCGTGGGCCTTTTCTGCCCTCACTCTGAGCTGGTCAGATGAAGGGTGAGGACAGTGTGGGGGAGGCCGGTGATCCGGGTGGTCGAGCACCGCAGTGTGCGGAGGAGCCGCCAGGACTTGAGGGTGGCGACGGCCTCGCCTCGACGACATAGCGGTAGGCCGTCGTGGTTCCGACGCCGAACCCGGCCGCGAGCTGAGCGTATGTGTGCCCCACCCGCAGTTGGGCGAGGGCGAGCAGGGCCTGGCGGCCGGCGCTCAGGCGCCGCCGACGGGAGCCGATCGCACGGCGGTGCCGCCGCAACTGCTGTGTGAGGAAGCGGAGGGTAGAGCTGGACACGTCGACGCCCGACGGGTAGACAAACACATGAAGCCTCTGGTGGAGACGGTTCTCTTGGTCGAAAACCCATTTACCAGGGGCTTCACCACGTTGTCAGCCCAACCTCCGTACTCCAGAGGCAGGTTGGAAAGGGCTCACCAATCAGATGGAGGCTCAGCCCGTTGCTCCATCAGTGCCCTTTGAGGAGTCCGGCTGGGAGAAGATGTGCGTGTCAACCGTCCCGGTTCTGTGGCGCCACCTATGGTCACCTCCGTTCGGCATTGTGTCGATGAATTCCTGCATGGAATTGTAGAAATCAGATCATTTCCATGAGCCGACCCAAGGGAGATCGTAATGTCGGAGGAGCGGGAGGGATGGTCCAGGCGCAGTGCCCTCAAGGGGCTGACTGCTGCAGCTGGTGCCGTCTCGCTAAGTGGCGTGTCATTGCCGTCGGCGGTATCAATGCCGTTGACCAGGAACGGAACGGTGCCTCATGGGTCCCACGAGGCAACCGAGCTGACGGGGCGCCTCGTTCGCCCGCAGGATCCGGGCTACGAGTCGGCCCGGAAGTACTGGGACGAGTTGTTCAACTCATACCCGCAGGTTGTGGTGTTCTGTCAGAACACCGAGGACGTGGTGAATGCTCTCCGATACGCACGGGAGAACGACATCGCTTTCCGGGCCCGAAGCGGCCGCCACTCACTCGAGGGATGGTCATCGGTCGACGGGGGCATCACGATCGATGTCAGCGATCTCAAGTCGGTGCACATCGACCCGAGGGCGATGACTGCCACAGTGGGTACGGGGTTGACTCAGGGCGAGCTGGTCAACAACCTGTCGCCGTTCGGCTTCCCGACCGGCAACGAGGCGACCGTGGGGCTAGGCGGATTGATCCTGGGCGGAGGCATCGGGCTCTTCAGCCGGAAGATGGGCGTCGCCTGTGACAACCTGCTGGCCACCGAAATCGTCATCCCCGACGGCGCGTCGGGAGCGAAGGTCGTGCGGGCCGACTCGGAGCACCACTCGGATCTACTGTGGGCCTGCCGGGGCGGCGGTGGCGGCAACTTCGGCATCGCCACGTCGTACCAGCTCCGGATTCACGCGATTCCCAGGAAAGTGGGGATCTGGAAGGTCACCTGGCCGTTCCGTGCGCTGGAGCGTGCGCTGGACACGTGGCAGCGCTGGGCGCCGTCGGCCGATGAGCGGCTGAGCTCGACGTACAACGCCGGCATCCCCTCCGTGGGTATCGAGGTCAGCGGGACCTTCCTCGGACCGGCGGACCAGGTGCGCAAGATGGTCGAACCTCTGCTCGAGGTGCCAGGGGCCAGCTTCGAGGTGACCGCGGAGAGCTACGTGGACTACTTCAATGCTGAAAACTCGGGTCCGCGTGAGTACTTCAACTATAAGTTCACACCGATGTGGGTACATGAGCCGCTCCCGCGGAAGAGCCTGGGTGAAATCAGGCACATGCTGGCCAACGCGCCCAGTGAACACTGCAACTTCTGGGCCCTCAGCTGGGGTGGAGCGGTGCGCCGGCCGCCGTCGGGCGGCGCGGCTTGGTACTGGCGCGACCCCATCTTCTACGCCGAGCCCGGCACCGGCTGGAACGGCTCCGAGAACAACAGCTTGCACATCGGCTGGATCGAGCAGTTTCGGGACATCCTGCGGCCCTACTTCCACGGCGGATATGTCAACGTCCCGGACAGGTCGATCGCGAACTGGGGCGAGGAATACTACGGCGAGCACTTCAAGCGACTCCGGGCCATCAAGGGGAAGTACGACCCGCACGAGGTCTTCCAATTCGAGCAGAGTATCCCCCCGCTCTGCTGAGCCGGTTCCGTCGTTCCGGAGAACGGGCCTTGCCCCAGGGCCGGGAGGTTGCCGGTAGTTCGTCAAATCCGGCAGTAGACGTCAATGGGCCTTTTCTGCCCTCACTCTGAGCTGGTCAGATGAAGGGTGAGGACAGTCTGGGGGAGGCTGGTGATCCGGGTGGTCGAGCACCGCAGTGGGCGGAGGAGCCGCCCGGCTTCTGCGAGAGCGTCGACGGTGCCGTGTTCGCGGGCAGCGCGGACGTCGTGGACGGCGCCGGGCGGGGCCGGTGAGGCCCAGGGCAGTCGGGTCGGCCACCGGGGTGGAGGAACCGGGGCCGAGTCCGGACTGCTGTGGCCGTGCCGAGGCGGGACCGCCCGGTGCGACGGTCGAGGCCGGGGCGGGAGAGGGGGGAGGGAGCGGCCCAGCGGGCGCTTTCCGGGCCCCGGCCGCCGCAGAGGCCGGACGGTGGTCGGCGTCAGAGTCTGCTGCCGAAGTCCTGGGTCCACCACGGGCCGCCCGAGCCCTGGTGGACGCCCACCCCGAGGTTCTTGAAGGAGCAGTTCAGGATGTTGGCCCGGTGACCGGGGCTGTTCATCCACGCATCCATGACCGCCTGGGGCGTCTGCTGCCCCTGGGCGATGTTCTCCCCGTAGGAGGACCAGCGGTAGCCGGCGTCCGTGATGCGCTGCCCGGGACCGACGCCGTCGGGGTTGGTGTGGTCGAAGAAGCCGCGGGCGGCCATGTCGTCGGAGTGGGCCAGGGCCGCCTTGTCCAGCTGGGAGTCCTCCGTGAGCGGCCCGCAACCTGCCTTGGCCCGCTCTTTGTTGACCAGTGCGACGACCTGGCCCACGGTGCCGGAAGGGGTCGGTCCGGCCTGCGGCGCCGCGGCGGAGGGTTTCTTGGTCGGCCGGGGGGTGGGCGAGGGGGAGGAGGGCCTCTTCGTGGGGCGGGGAGTGGTCGGGGTGGGGCTGGGCTTCTTCGTGGCCGGGGCGGTGGGGCTCGGTGAGTTCGTGACGGTCGGCGATGCCGCCTCGACGGTGCGCGTGGCGGACAGGTCCACCACGGGGCCGTCGGCGGGCCGGCTCGCGGTCGTCTCCCCGTCGCCCGTTCCGGGGCCGGTCCCGAAGTACCACAGGCCGCCGCCCGCGACGCAGGCCGCCACGACCGCGCCGCCGATGGCCCGGCGCCGCACGCGCCGGCGTCGGCGTGACGCGCTGCGGGACGTGGAACGGCGGCCACCCGCGGCGCGGTGTCCGGAGCGCGTACGACCCGCGCCGGCGTCTGCAACGGCATCCGCGTCCGGATGAGCGGAGGCGGCTGCTGCCGCCGGGGACGCCGAACCCGCCAGGCCGATGCCGTCCGCCGCCCGGCCCCCCTTCGTGAGCAGCGCCGCCGACACGGGGACCAGCGCCAGGCCGGCCAGGAGCCCCTCGGCGGGCATGAGCCCGCTCCACAGACCGGAGCACCGCATGCAGGAGCGGGCGTGCCGGGCTATTCGCTTGCGCCACAGTGCCGACGGCCTGCCGTCCCAGCACGCCAGCACGCCACTCAGTTCCCGGCACGGCGGCTGCGCCTCCAGCGCCCGGACCACCACACGGCCCGCCTCCAGCTGGGCCTTCATCCGCTGCACCCGGACCGCGGTGTGCTGAGGGGACATCTCCAGCGCCGCGGTGACCTCGGCGCGGGTCAGTTCGCCGGCGCACTCCAGCCACCACAGCGACAACAGCGCCCGGTCGTCGGGCTCCAGCCAGCGTGTGGCCCGCGCGGTCTCCCGGCGCTGGCCGGACAGCTGCAGCCGCACCATGGTCAGGTCCACGAAGTCGGCGCCCGGGTCCGCGAGGTCCCGGGCTTCCTCCACGGCGCCCGGCGCGGACTGCCGGGCCTGCCAGTGCGCGCGGACCTGGTTCATCGCGATGGTCACGAGCCAGGAGCGGAAGCTGTCGGGGCTGCGCAGCCCACCCAGGGAGTTCAGGGCACGGAGCATGGTGTCCTGCACGACGTCGTCGACGTCGACGGAACCGTTCAAGGCACGGCCCACGATGTTGTAGACCAGCGGGAGGTACGCGCCGACCAGAGCGTCCTGGGCCGCTGAGTCGCCTGCTCGGGCCGCGGTGACCAGCGCCGCCGACTCCACCGTGTGCTGTGTACTCATCAGAAGCTTCCCTGTCCTCGGTGCCGGACGGTACTGCCCGACACATGGGAGACCCCCCGGCGAGCTTCCGATAACAACTTTTCGGAGACCCGTTCGACCCGAGACTCGCCGCACGGGGCGGATCCCACAAGGCAAGAAATCACAGTGACCGGCCCGAAGCGCCCCCACCGTCCCCGTACGGACGGCACCGGGCGCCGCCGAACGACCCTCCGGCCGGGCCCGCAAGGAGTCCCGGCGGGTATCGAGGTCCGCGACTCCGGCCGGCCCCGGATGGACCGCGATCCTCCCGGACTTCGTGTCAGATCATGGACGAGGGGCCGTGTCGCCGGGGTGGGCGGAGGGCGGGTTCGCGAAGGATGAGAGCATGGGGATCGTCCTGCCGACTCTTTTCGCACTGCTGGCCGCACTCAGCAACGCGCTCGCCACCGTGCTGCAGCGCCGGGCCGCACTCACCGTGCCGCAGTCCAAGGGGTTCCGCCCCGGACTGATCCTCGATCTGCTGCGACGACCCGTCTGGCTGGCGGGCATGCTGACGGTGATCGCGGCCGGTGTGTGGCAGGCGGTCGCACTGGCGACCGGTCCGCTGTCGCTCGTTCAGCCGCTGTTCGTCCTGGAACTGCCGCTGGCCCTGCTGTTCGCCTCGCTGATGCAACGCCGCCGCCCTTCCGGCACGTTGCTGCTCCAACTGCTCGTCGTCGTCGCGGGGCTGGGCCTTGCGCTGTGGTCCGCCGCGCCGGCAGGCAACCGTACGCATGTGTCCATCGACCGCTGGCTTCCCGTGCTGGTCGCCTGCGCGGGCGCCGTCGTCCTGCTGGCCCTCGCAGGGCTGAAGCGCCCTCCGGGCCGGCTCCGTGCCGCGTGTCTCGGTACGGCCACCGCGATCTGCTTCGCCCTCACGGCCGGTCTGATGAAGACCGCGGTGCACATCCTCACCGATGGCGGTATCGGTGCGTTCCTGACCTCGTGGCAGACGTACGCCTTCGCTGCGAGCGGGGTGTGCGCCATGCTCCTGCTGGAACACGCGATGCAGGGCGGGCCCCTGATCGCTTCACAGCCCGCGCTCACCCTGGGGGACGCCACGGTGAGCCTTCTGCTCGGTGTGCTGGTGTACGAGGAACGGGTGCGGGGCGGCTGGTGGCTGCTGCCACTGGCGTTCGGGGTCGGGCTGATCGTCGCCGGAGTGCTCGCCCTGGCCAGGAGCGAGGCGGAGGCGTTGTAGCACGTGCCGTCCTCGACGGGCTGACCGACGGGCGCCGACGGCACGTACGAGATGGTCCTCGCCGTCCGGCCGTCCGGCCGTCCGGCCGTACGAGCCGACGGACCCGCCGCCGTCGGTGAGGCGGCGCGCCGCGGGAAGGCACTCAGCCGCTCACGGGAGCTTCCAGGGGGCTCGGCTCGCGGGGGAAGAGCGCCTGGCCACGCTTGCGGCCGGGACCGGTGCCGACACTCCCGTCAGGATGCAGCCGCAGCGGTCGGGGCCGTCCTGGACGGCCCCGACCGCCGTGATCGCGCCGGACACGGCCAGGCCCTCTCAGCCGTTGGCCGGTCCGGCAGGTGCATGTCACTCATCGGCCGTTCGGGACCGTGTCCTCGAACGTCGTGCCCGCGGCGCGGTACGACGCGACCATGGCGGCTACCTGAGCAGGCGTCAGGACCCGGTCCCTGACGTGGAGCACGTAGTCGACCTGCTCGTCGTACGAGCGGGGCGTGGTGCTGGGCTGCCCGGCCAGGTCGATCAGCCACTGGTTGAAGTTGATCGACATGGGTCGCTCGGGCAGATACGCGGCGTCGTGCGTGCCGAACAGCTGGCCGTCGATGTAGTACCTGATGGCGCTGTCGTCGATGGTCAGCACCAGGTCGTGCCAGCCGGCGTAGCTCTGCCGGACCTGCGAGTGCTGGTTGACCGCCTGCCACGGGTCGGGGTTGTACGTCTCCCAGGACGTCGTGTAGAGGATGTGGGACGGCTCGCCCCAGCCCCCGTTGGGGAGGTACTCGAAGTCGTACTCCGAGTAGTCGTCGGCCATCGGGGCCTTGAGGTCGTTGATGGTGAAGAACGTCTGGACGACGCGGTCGCCGTCGGGCCCGGACACGGGCGCGTCGGAGAACTTCACCCGGGCCGCGTAGGTGCCGTTCTTGAACTTCGTCGCCTTGGTGAGCACCTCGGTCTGCTTGGTGGTTGCCGCGGTTCCCGCCGTCTGTGAACGGAGGTTCATCACCGAGTTGCCGCCGGAGACGGCGAAGGTGACGTTCTCCGGGGCCCAGGTCGCGCCGGGGACCCCCGGACCGCCGGAGTTGGACCGTACGTTCCAGCCGTTCGACGAGATCCTCGGGTCGCCTGAGCCGGTGTAGTTGAAGTCGTCGAACAGGGTCTGGCCGCCGGTGGGCGGCTCGGTGGGCGGATCCGTCGGATCGTTGCCCTCGGGGGCGGTGCCCCAGACCGTCGTGCCGGACAGCCGGGCGGTGACCTTCGGCCAGTCGGCGTAGGCCGTCTGCGAGGGGCCGAACGAGTAGTCGTCGCTCTGCTGCAGCCTCTGCCAGTCCGACCGGTAGAAGCGCAGCTGCATGTCCCCGGTGTCGGCGCCGGGCGTGAGACTGCCCGCACCCGGGGTGAAGCCGATCTCCAGGTAGCGGTCGGCGGTCGCCGTGGGGCTGGACAGGGTGCCGAAGGCTCCGGTGATGTTGCTGCAGCCCCTGACCGCCCAGGAACACGCGAAGCGGTACGAGGTGCCGGAGCTGTCGGCCTTGAAGTAGTAGCGGATCTTCACGGCGCTGAGCTGGACCGTGCCGTCCCCGGTGTTCCTGATCCTGAACCAGGGTTCGGTCTGGTCCGCCGTCGCGCCCGTGGCGCTGGTCCGGTACTGGACCGTGACGTCGTCGGTGGCGGCGCTTGCGGTGGCGGGCAGCGCGGCGAGGCCGGCTGCGGCGGTGGCGACGGCCGCGGCCGTCGCCACCGCCGTGCGCAGCGAGGTCGGGCGGGTTCGGGAGGTCATTCCGAGTCCTTTCCGGGATGGGGTGGTGGGGATGTCGGTTCGGGTAGGCCCGCCGGAGTGGCGGGGAGGAGGGCCGAGGACGCCGAGGACGGTCGGGGAGGACCGGGGTGTCAGGGATGGCGGCGGACCTCGAGCGCGTCCAGCCGGGTGGTGTGGTGTCGCAGGCGGGAGCAGAAGTCCTCCCATTCGGTGGGGCCGCTCCAGCCGCGGTCGGCCAGGGCGCACAGTCGGGGGAAGGTGAGATAGTCGAGACGGTCGGGGCTGGCCGCGTACTCGGTCCACAGCTGGGTCTGGGTGCCGAGCACGTGAGCGGCGCTGTCCGGGGAGGCCCCCGCGGGTATCGGGTCGTTGTCGTGGACGTCCCGCAGGCTCACGACGGCACCGGCTTGGGTGCGGGGCTCATGGGGGGCGGTGCTCTGGGGGTAGTCGAGGTACGTGGCCCGGTAGTGGGCGTTGATCACGTCCTGTCCCCGGTCGGCGGCCGCCAGCGCGTGCAGGGGGTCCCGCCAGGCCATGACGACGAAGTCCTCGGGCAGTTCCGTCCCGGTCTCGGCCCAGCCGACCGGACGCCGGCCGTTCGAGCCGAGGAACCTCCCCACCCGGTCGAGGAACCAGCCGTGCAGAGCCGCGGGTCCGTCGAGGCCTTCGTCCCGCATGCGCGCCGTGGCCTCGGGGCTGCGCTCCCACTCGGTGAGCGGGCACTCGTCCCCGCCGACGTGGATGTACGGGGAGGGGAAGACGTCCATGACCTCGTCGAGCACGGTTCGGCAGAAGTGGAAGACGTCCTCGTGCACGCCGAGGACGGTGTCGCACACTCCCCAGCGGGTCCACACGTCCAGCGTCCGGCCGGGATCGTTGCCCAGGCGCGGGTACGCGGCCAGGGCGGCCCGGACGTGCCCGGGCATCTCGATCTCGGGCACGACCGTGACTCCGCGGGCGGACGCGTACTCCACCAGAGCGGTCAGCTCGGCGCGTGTGTACGAGCCGGAGTGCGCCGTTCCGTCGTAGTGGTCGCCCGTGGCGTCGGTCGCGGACCGTGCGCGGTGGCCGCCGATCTCGGTGAGCTTGGGGTAGGCCGCCACGGGCATGCGCCATCCCTGGTCGTCGGTCAGATGCAGGTGGAAGACGTTGATCTTGTGCAGGGCGAGGAGGTCGACGTAGCGGTGCAGGTACGCGGCGGGCTGGAAGTGACGGGCCACGTCGAGCATGGCCCCGCGCCAGGGGTGCCGGGGCGCGTCGGTGATCTCCGTGCAGGGGACGGACCAGTCCACCCCGGCCTGCGGTCGGCGCGCCAGGGCCGGTACGGGCAGGAGCTGACGGAGCGTCTGCACCCCGTGCAGGAGGCCGCCGAGGCGAGCGGCGCGCAGCAGGACCGACCGCGGCCCGACCGACAGCCCGTACCCCTCGCCGCCGAGGCCGCTCAGGGCCGGGTCGAGGGCGAGGGCGACGGTACCGTCGGCGGCGGGAGCAAGGGGCAGTCCGGTGGCGGGGGAGAGGAGGGTGCGCAGCAGCCGGGCCGCGGGTTCGGCTCCCTCGCCGACGCGCAGGCGTGTGCCGGTGTCGAAGGTGAAGCGTCCGGGCCTGGTCCGGATCCTGGCGGGCCGGGGCACGAGCGCGGTGGTGGGCAGCGGGTGGGGGGACACGGACGTCTCCTGTGAGGGCACGGTTGTCTCCGAGGGGCCGCGCAGCGGGAAGGGCCGGGCGAGTGCCGGTGGAGCCGGCGGACCGCCGGACCGCCGGGGCGGCGGGGCGGCGGGGTCGGGTGCGGGTGGGTCAGCCCTTGACGGCGCCGGCGGCGAATCCGGCGGTGACGTGACGTTGGAGCAGGAGGAACACGGCCAGGGCGGGCAGCGCGAACAGCGTGGAGGCAGCCATGGTGGCGCCCCAGTCGGTGCCGAAGACGTTCTGGAAGGAGGACAGCCAGACCGGCAGTGTGCGGCTGCCCTGGTGCTTGATGATCAGGAAGTTGGCGTAGGTGAACTCGTTCCAGGCCGTGATGTAGCCGAAGAGGGAGGTGGCCATCAGCCCGGGAGCGAGCAGCGGGAAGGCGATGTGGCGGAAGGCCGCCGACCGGGTGCATCCGTCGACCCGGGCGGCCTCCTCCAGTTCCGGCGGGATGGCGGCGATGAACCCGCGCAGCACCACGATGGTGAACGGCAGCGTCATCATGAAGTAGATCAGTGTGAGGGTGGGGAGCCGGTCGAGCATGCCCGTGTCGCGGGAGATGATGTAGACGGGGATGATCAGCGCTTCCCAGGGTGCCATCTGCGCGATGAACACCATGAGGATGAACGCGCGACGGCCGCGCCAGCGCATGCGGGCCACGGCGAAGGACGCGCCGAGTGCCACGACCAGGGCGAGCAGCACGGCGGCCAGGGTGACCAGGATGCTGTTGCGCCAGAACAGCCCGAACCCGTCGGCGTCGACGGCGGTGCGGAAGTGGTCGAGTGTCCATGCCCGGGGCAGGAGCCGCGGTGTGCCGGACTGGATGTCCCGATTGGGCTTGAACGCGGTGGCGACCATCCAGTAGACGGGGAAGAGGCAGACCGCGATCGTCGTCCCGGCGGCGGCGTGCACCGGAAGGCGTCGTAGACGCGGGCGGCGAACCGGGGTCACAGGGCCTCGCCCTCCTGACGGAAGAGCTGACGGAAGTAGAGGACGAGTACGGCCGCCATCATCAGGACGGTGATCACGGAGACCGCCGAACCGAGGTCGTAGCGCTGACTCGCGAGTGCGGTCTGGACGGCGTACACGGGCAGGATCGTCGTCGCGTCGCCCGGTCCGCCGTTGGTCATCACCCAGATCTGCACGAAGGCCTTGAAGGTCCAGATGACCTCCAGCGACAGCACCAGCATGAAGATCGGCCGGATCAGCGGGAAGGTGATCGTGCGGAAGATGCGCGGGGCCGAGGCGCCGTCGATGCGCGCCGACTCGTACAGCTCCGCCGGCACCGTCGTGAGGGCCGAGTGCAGGGTGATGGCCGCGAACGGTACGGACTGCCAGACGATCAGGACGACCAGGATCACGAAGGCGGCCGGGCCGTGGGCGAACCAGGGATAGCGGTCGAACGAGGCGAACCCCAGTTCCTTGAGGGCCCAGTTGACGATGCCGAACTCCGAGTGGAACAGCCACTGGAAGACCGTGGTGGCCGCGAGGACCGGCGTCGCCCAGGTGAGCACGAGCGCGCTGAGTACGGCGGTGCGACCGATCCGGCCGAGCCGTTCGATCACCAGGGCCACCAGGGCGGAGAGCAGCATGATCAGGACGACGTTGACGGTCATGAAGAGGAACGTGCGGCGTACGACCTGCCAGAAGCGGGGGTCCGACAACAGCGTCTCGTAGTTGCGCAACCCCACGAACCGGGCGTCGCCCCGGATGAGCTGACGCAGCTGGAAGTCCTGGAGCGAGATCAGGACGGTGCGTGCCAGGGGGTAGACGAGCAGGTACAGCATGCCCAGCACGGTCGGTGCGACGAGCAGGTAGGGCCATGCGCCACCGGCGGCGAGCCGTGGCCGCGCGGCCCGGACCGGGGAGGTGAGCCGCCGGGCGGGGCGCCGGCTGGGCGGAGGGCGCGTCGCGGTGCGTTCGCGGGTGACCGGCACGGCGTCGTCTCCTTTCGGTCTGCCGGGAACAGAGGGCTCAGGAACCGGACTTCATGGCGGTGGTGATCGCCTCGGACGCCTTGACGGCCTCGGTCCGGGTGTCGGCACCGGTGAGTACGGCTGTCATGTAGTCCTTGATCGGGTTCTTGGCTTCGACCGCGGCCCAGCCGGGGGTGTTCGGAGTCGCCCGGCCGACGGCGGCGCCGGCGGCCATGGCGGAGGTGCCGGGGTCGGAGGCGACCGCGTCGGCCAGGGTTGTCTTGTTCGGCACGTAGCTCATGGCGACGGCGAGCTTGCGCTGCCATACCTCGCCGGTGAGTTCCCTGATGAAGGTGTACGCGGCCTCGTGCTTGCCGGACGCCACGGGAATGACGAGGTCGGAGCCACCGATGAAGACGGAGCCGGGCTTGGCCGCGGTCTTGCCCGGGATGGGGAAGAAGCCGAGCCTGCCCTCCAGCTCGGGGTTGTTCTCGATGACGGCGCCGGCGCCACCGGGTGTGGAGATGATCTGCGCCACCTGCCCCTTGGCCATGACCTCGGCCTGTGGCGGCTCCGCCTCGTCGGAGTCCCGGGGGCCTCGTCCCAGCGCCTGGAGCCGCTGGTAGAAGTCCATACCGGCCAGCGCTTCGGGGGTGTCGAGCGTTCCCCGCCAGGAGTCCCCGGACCGGCTGGCCAGGTCGCCGCCCTCGTCCCAGATGAACCCGGCCAGCGCGTACCACATCTGGCCCGGCAGATAGATGCCCTGGGTGCCGGCGGAGTTGAGCTTCTTCGTCGCGGCGATCCACTGGTCGCGCGTCTTGATGGCCGCCGGGTCGATGCCGGCCTTCCGGAACAGGTCGGTGCGGTAGATCACGACACGGTTGGCGGCGTAGTACGGGATGCCGTACTGCTTGCCGTCGTACGCACCGGGCTCGGCCAGTCCGCGCAGCCAGTCCCGGCCCCCGAGCTCCCCAACCCTGTCGCTGAGGTCGAGCAGCCCGCCGCTCTGCGCGAACCGGGCGACCTGGGTGTTGCCCGTCTCGATGACGTCGGGGGCGTCGTTGCTGGCGAGCGCGGCGGTGACCTTCTCGCCGATGCCGTCCCACTCCTGGATCTGCACCTTGACGTCGATGTCCGGGTGCGCCGACTCGAAGCCCGCCACGAACTCCTTCTGGAATTTCCCCGAGATGCTGTCCCTCATGAGCCAGACGTCGACGGTGGTCCTGCCCCCGGCGGAGGCGCCGGAGGAACCGGAGCTGCTGCAGGCGGTGAGGCCGCCGGCGATCACCAGTGCGCAGACAGATGCGAGCGTACGGAGCTTCACAGTTCACCCTTGGGGAGGAGAGAGCACCAGGCAACCTGACCAGTTCGGTAACTGGATAGGTGACCTCTTGTTGGTCGTTGAAGGTGGCATAGACCAATCGAGGCGTCAACCCCTCACGTTCACACGCCTTTTGGGCATCCCGATGTGGGTGATCTCTGACGGCGAGGGGTGAAACCGTCTACACTGCACCTGACCAGTGGTCCATCGGTGGTTAGATCGGGGCACGTGGCCGGGGAAGCACACTGCAGCGGGGCGGGAGCGGCACATGAGCACAGGTGGCGGGTCGGGAGCGGTCCTCAAGCGCGAACGCGTCCGCGACTACATCCTGGAACTCATGGAGGCACTCCGCCCCGGAGACGCCATTCCGTCCGAGCGGTCCCTGTGCGCCACCCTGAACGTCTCCCGGCCCACACTCCGGGCGGCCGTCGACGAGCTCGTCGCCGCGGGTCTCCTCGTGCGCGAGCACGGCCGTGGGATGTTCGTGGCGCCCGAGAAGATCATCCAGGAACTCGTCTCCGACCAGCGGGCCATGGCCGTTCCCCGGGCCTCCGGCATCTGGTCGAGCCGTCTGCTGGAGTTCACCACCATCGCCGCCGGCGCCCGGGTCGGGCGCAAGCTCCACCTGTCACCCGCGGCCGACATCGTCTACGCGGCCAGGCTGCGGCTCGTGGACGGTGCGCCCATGGCCATCGAGCACCTGCACATCCGGGCCGACCTGGCTCCCGCCCTGACCGCACGGGAGCTGGAGGCCGGTGACCTGTACGACCATCTCCGTGACCGGCACGGAATCCAGGTGAGCGAGGCGGTGCAGACCATCGAGCCGACGGTGGTCAGCCAGGCGGAGTCCAGGCACCTCGGCATTCCGCACCTGTCGCCCGCGCTGCTCTTCGAGCGACTCACCCGTGACACCGCCCACCAGCCTGTCGAGTACGTCCACTCCGTCTACCGGGGCGACCGCTACCGCATCGTCTCCCGCCTGGCCCTGGGGCCCACCGCCCCCGAACCCGCCGGTGGGGCGGCCCATCTCCCGGGAATCCCGCCCGGCGTCCTCACCCAGCGGGAACCCCTCGCCCACACGACCAGAGGGGACGTGCAGCCGGCTCGTTGACCCCGGCCTCACCTCGTCGGCGCCGTGGGAGTGCCGGCGCGGGTGCCGTGCGGCCGGGCGTCCGTGGCCGGCTGCGGACGCGGGCCGTCGACGGAACCCGCCGGGTGCCCGTGACATCGGCGAGCGGTCCCGGGGCGGTGCCGTCGAGACCGGCGGGGAAGCCGGTCGCCGAGCGGGGCCGTCGCTACGAAGCCGGCCTCGTCCCGCCCTGTGTGGCCTGCAGATCGGCCAGGAGTTCGGCCTGCCCGGCGAGCAAGCCGGACAGGATGGCCCGTGCGACCCGCAGCAGCTCCGCGACCTGTGGGCTGGTCAGCGAGTAGTACACGGTCGAGCCCTCCTTGCGCGTCTTGACCAGGTTGGCCCGGCGTAGCACGGCCAGCTGCTGGGACAGGTGCGCGGGCTCGATTCCCACCTCGGGCAGCATCTCCGCGACCGCGTGCTCGCGCTCGCTCAGCAACTCCAGGACCCGGATACGGGCCGGATGGCCCAGCGTCTTGAAGAACTCGGCCTTCAGTTGGTACAGCGGTGTGCTCACCGTGCCGTCTCCTCTCCGAGACTGCAGCACGGCACCATCGGCCGGAGCTCGGCGCATCGCGTCCATCCACTCGTCAAGAACATGTGGCCCATCCTCGCCTGCGGCAGTGGCCACGCCGAACCCGCACCCGGGGCCGGGGGCTCGGAGTGCGGTGGTGGCGACCTCAGGAATTGCTAATATTAGCAATTCCTGAGGTCATGGAGGAGGGCGCGTGAGGATCACCCCGCTGCGCGGCATCGGCGTGTCCTGGCTGAAGTGTCCCGCCTGCCGTCTCAAGTGCCGCCCCGCCGCCGTCGGCCCGGACGGCGGCTGCCCTCGCTGTGGGAACGCCGGGATGCTCCGGCTGTCCTTCGGCGGCCGTCCGGCCCGGTCGGAGCGGGACACCGACCCGGTCGCGGGTACCCACCGGAACTGACCCGGCGCGAAGGGCGGACCGGGAGACAGGACGGGTGACCGGGGCACGCCGGCCGGATCCGCAGTTCGCTTCCAGGGGAGTGCACCACCAGAGAGGGCCGTGCACGAAGCAACCGCAGGGGTTCTTGGCGCGGACGCCGACAGTGTCTCCGGCTTCCGACCGGCCGCGACGGCATCCGCCGAGGACGTGGTGAACGCCGCGGACGAGGAGGCCCACGTCATCGAGCCGGTGCGAGACGGGGGCGGTGCCTCCCACCGGTGCCCGGGCCGAAGGTCACCCGTACGCGAGACCGCCCGGGACGACGTCCCGGGCGGTCGGGCAGGGCGAGGTGCCCGGTCAGGCCTTCTTGACCACGCTGGACTTGAGCTGCATGGCGCCGAACCCGTCGACCTTGCAGTCGATGTCGTGGCCGTCCACGCCGTCGACGAGGCGGATGTTGCGCACCTTGGTGCCCGCCTTGATGCCGGTCGGGCTGCCCTTGACCTTCAGCGTCCTGACGACCGTCACGGTGTCGCCGTCGGCCAGCACGTTGCCGACCGCGTCCTTGACCACCCTGTCGCGGGAGCCGCCGTGCGCGGACTCCTCGGACGGTGACCACTCGTGCCCGCACTCGGGGCACACCAGGAGCGCACCCATCTCGTAGGCGTACGTACCGGAGCACGCGGGGCAGGGAGGAAGAGTTTCACTCATGGCACAGCTGTCTTTCAGTCGGTGAGCGGAGATGCGGATGAGGCGGGCCACCCGTCGGTGCGCCACGCCTGCAGCCCTTTCTCGGGGTCCGACGGGCGCCGGGCGTGGGCGGCGAGGGCGGCGGCGAGGTCACAGTGGACGGGGATGTCCGGACAGTCGCCGTGCGGGACCAGCGAGCCGTCGGCGGGAATGGCGGCCAGTGCCAGGCTGCGGCCCGCGCCGGCGAGGCGGTGTGCGGCCTCGGTGATGGCCAGTTGGCCCTCCGCGGACCAACTGCGCAGCTCGGTCAGGTCGAGGATGATCGGTCCGCTGCCGCGGGCGATGACCCAGCCGACCGCGCCGCCGAAGCGATGGACCGCGTCCGGGCCCAGGTATCCGGCGACGGAGAGGATGCCGAGCCCCTGCTCGCTGGTGTAACGCCACTCGATGGTCATGGGGTGAACTTCCTTGTGCTGCCCGCTGGGTTCAGAGGGGGAGGGTGATCCAGATGCTCTTGCCCCGCCCGTCGGCGTCCGGACGGACGACCGCGCTGCCGCCGAGGCCCAGGGTCACCTCCATGACGGTGGCCAGCCCGCCGGTCCCGCTGCCGAGTGCGCCGTGCAGCGGAGGCCGGCAGGGGTGCCGGTCGTGGACGGCGAGGGCCAGGCAGTCCCGGCCCGCCGCGTAGATGACGGTCAGCTGCGGGGAACGGGCGGCGGCATGCCGGACGCTGTTGGTCACCAGCTCGGCCAGGATCAGCAAGGCGGGGTCCACAGCGGGATGGCGCAGACCGATGCCCCACTCCACCAGGGCCAGTTCGGCCGTCTCACGGGCCATGCGCACGGCCGCCGGTACCGCCGGCAGCGTGAGCACGTGCCGGTGGGGGAGGGCTTCCAGTTGCGTGGACATCACGCCTCCACACGGATCAGGCGAAAGCCGCTGACCGTCTTGAGGTGCAGGCGCAGCACCGTGTCGTGCGGGCCGTGCGTCCATCCGGTGAGGGTGCGCCGGTAGTGGCCCGCTTCGTCGGGATCGGCGATCACCTCGGCGGGGCCGGACAGGGTCACCGTCCAGCCGGTGCCGGGCGCGACACGGATGTCGTCCACCTGGTACGTCACCGCCTCCCGCACGACGGCCGCCTGCACGGGGGCCCGGACGATCAGACATCCGCACTCCCACACATGGCGGGCGGGCCGTACGACGGTCTGCCCCCGCTGCGGATACACCAGCCGCCCCAGGCTGCTGCCCTCCACCAGCCACAGTGCCTCCGCACCGGAGAGCCCGGCCATGCGCAGGGCGGCGAGGGGGTGGTTCATCGCACAGGCTCCTCACGCGCTTCGGGGGACTCCGGCGGATTCGGGATCGCCGTCTGCTGCCTCCGGGCGGCACCCTGGGGCAGGACTCCCACCGCCTCCAGATGATCGCGAGCGGCCCGGATCGCCTCCGGTGTGGTGGCGTAGTCCCGGCCCTCGTGCCGCAGCAGCTCCAGCGCCCCGACGGAATCGAGGACCTGGTGCTGGTCGGGGCGTATCCCGGAGGCCAGGACGAGGATGCCGCGCCTCGTCAGCTTCTCCACCGCGTCCTTGAGGACCAGGGCACCCGTGGCGTCCAGGGCGGACACCCGCGACATGCGCAGGATGACGACCCGTACGTCGGCCAGTCCGGTCAGCTCCAGCAGGAAACGGTGCGCGGCGGCGAAGAACAGCGGCCCGTCGATGCGGTAGGCGACGATGTGCTCGGCGAGCAGGGCGTGCTCCTCCGCACTGTGGTCGCCGCGGTCGAGGGGGACCTCCTCGAGGCGGGCGTCCTTGGCCACGGCACGCAGGGCGAGAGCACCCGCCACGGCCAGACCGATGATCACCGCGTACACGAGGTCCAGGGCCAGGGTCGCGACCGCGGTGAGCACCAGGATCAGCGCGTCCGAGCGGGTGGCCCTGGCCATCGCCCTGAGCGAGCCGACCTCGACCATACGGACCGCGGTGGCCAGCAGTACACCGGCGAGGGCGGCGAGCGGCATCTTCGAGACCAGGGGCGCGGCCGCGAAGACGATCACGGCGAGGACCGCGGCATGGGTGAGGGCGGCCAGCCGGGAACCGGCACCGGTACGGACGTTGACCGCGGTGCGGGCGATCGCGCCGGTCGCGGGCACGCCGCCGAACAGCGGCGCCGCGATGTTGGCCAGCCCCTGGCCGAACAGCTCACGATCCGGGTCGTGCCTCTGCCCCACCGTCATGCCGTCCGCCACCGAGGCGGACAGCAAGGACTCCAGGGCCGCGAGCGCCGCCACGGCCACGGCCGGTGCGAGCAGGGTGCCGAGCGAGCCGAGTTCCAGGAAGCCGAGCGAGGGCGCGGGGAGCCCGGACGGGAGATCGCCGATCGGCTTCACCGCGTCCAGGCCCGCGACCTGGGCGACGATCGTGGCCGCGACGACGGCCAGGACGGAGAACGGGACGGTCGGCCGCCAGCGGGCGCCGATCAGCATGACCGCGGCCACCGACACCGCGAACGCGGCCGCCGTCCCGTTCGGATGCCGCACGAACTCCTCGACGGCCCGCCAGGCGACGACCAGCACGCGGTCGCCCTCCGGCTTGGGCACTCCGAGAGCGTTCGGGATCTGCTGCAGGCCGATCACGCAGGCGATGCCGAGAGTGAAGCCCTCGACCACCGGGGCAGGCACGTAACGCATGTACTTGCCCGCCTTCAGCACCGCCAGCGCGACGAGCATCACGCCCGCCATCAGCCCGACGGTCAGGACCGCGCCCGGCCCGTACTCGGCGACGATGGGCACCAGGACCACGGTCATCGCGCCGGTGGGCCCGGACACCTGGAGGTTGGACCCGCCGAACACCGCGGCGAGCGCCCCGGCGACCACCGCGGTCGCCAGTCCCGCCTCGGCGCCGAGTCCGGAGGAGACCCCGAAACCGAGTGCGAGGGGCAGGGCCACCATCGCCACGGTCAGTCCGGCGAGCAGATCCTGCCGGGGGGCACGCCGCACGTCCGCCAGGTCGCCACGGGTGGGCAGGAGTGCGGTGAACAGGGCTGTCGCCCGCCTGATCGCCGAGGTCATCGCGCAGTGACCTCGGCTTCCCGCAGCTCGGCCAGCAGCTCGCCCTGCCCTGTGAGCATCTCGGTGAGGATGCGGCGTGCGGCCCGCAGCAGTTCGGCCACGTCCCCGCCCGACAGCGCGTAGACGACGGTCGAGCCCTCCCGGGTCGAGGTGACGATCCCGGACCGACGCAGCACCGCCAGCTGCTGCGACAGGCCGGACGGCTCCACCTCGATGGCCGTCAGCAGGTCCCGTACCGGCATCGGTCCGTCCTGGAGCAGCTCCAACACCCGGATGCGTACGGGATGCCCCAGCATCCGGAAGAACTCGGCCTTGGCCTGGTACAGCGGAACGGACACAACCCCTCGACTTCCCCGAAGAGAGCCCCGCCTCGGGGCAGCCACCAAAGGCTGTGCCCACGGCTACCTGCGAACACAGTCAATACAGCATCTAGCTAATTGCGAAAATTTGCAATTCAGCATCTGTCTCATCGCGGGCAGGCCCGCCGGGCCGCGACTGCCGCCTGCGCCGTCGGCGTGCCCACCGGGCAACGGCGTGTGATCCACCGCTGCAGTCGCCGTTCCCGGCCGCGGTCCGCGCGGACGGCTGCACGGGGCCGGGCGCGGGAGGGTGATGCGGCGTGCGGACGGTCACGCCGGCCAGCTCGGCCACACGTCCCACGGTCAGGTGTTCTTCCAGGGCGCCGACCACGCGGCATGACGCCACGTGCGGGTCGAGCAGGTCGCCCTTGCCAGACTCGCGGGCCGGTGCCCGGACCGGACGGACGCATCCGTCGGCGACCGGCCCGGCGAGGGGTCAGGCACTACGGGGAGCGCCGTGCCGAGGGTGACGGCGCGGAGCCGGCGGCCCGTGCACAGTGCGGCCAGTCGTGGAAGTCGCGTTCCCGGCTCCACAGACGCCGGGCCGCCTGGATGTTCCACTCCGGGTCCAGGGCCTTTCGCGGGGTGCCGTCCAGATCCCGCAGACGGGCGTCGGAGATCTGGAAGACGCCCCAGTTCCGGGTGCCGTTGGTGTTGGGGAGGATGTGCAGCGGGTCGAGGAAGGACTGGCAGTCGGCGATGGCCACCGCCGTGTCCGGTGCCTCGGGGAACACCTCCCGGATCCGCTGCCGCACCCTCTCCGGCGGCCATACGTCCATGCGGACGGGTGAGGAGGAGAGCGCCTTCTTCGTGGGCTCCCCCACGACTCCGTTGGGCGGCAGGCCGGCCAGCACCTGGAAGGCCGTGACCCGACGGAGCGTCTGCGGCCCGAAGTCCCCGTCGACGTCGATGTCCGCACCCTTGGCGTGCAGCAGTCGCTGCACCTCCCTCGCGCACGCGTCGTGCTGGCCCATGGCGACGACCGGCGAGCAGGCGGGCGAGAACAGCAGCCGGCTGTCGCCCGAACCGCCCGGGCCGTCCCCGGTCCCGGGTGCGTCACGACCGTTCGACAGCGCCAGGGCGGAGACGCCGAGCGCCACGACCGCGGCGGTGGCGAGGAGAGCGGTCATCAGCCGACGGCGGCCGGCGCCTCGCCCGGGTGCCGGGCGGGCGCCCGCCACCCGGGCGCCGTCTTGGTCCGCTTCCGCTGCACCGGTCCCACCGGGCGGGCCGGTGTTCTCGTCATCCGTGGCAGCCGGCCCGCGGTCCGCGGTCGCGGCCGCCTCGCCCATGACGGAGTCCGTGCCGGCTGCCGGGTGGTCGCGGGCCTCCTCGGCGGGATCCGGGCCGTCGGCCCCCTCCTGCTCGGCGGCCTCGTGGGCCCTGGCCGCGTCTGCGAGGGCCCACAGGCGATGAAGGGTCCGCAGCTCGTCCGGAGCGGCACCGCACACCGTGGCCAGCCGGTGCACGCTTCCGTAGTCCTGGGGCACGGACCGTCCCCGGCAGTACCGGTGCAGCGTGGATCCGGGTATTCCGGACTTTTCGGCGAGGGCTGCGTAACTCAGCCCGGATCTGCTCTTCAGAGCGCGAAGTTGCGCGGCGAACCGCTCGGTCTCTGGGCACGCAGGCGCCACTGTTCCCCCTCCACCAACCGGACAGGACGTTGGTCGGGCGTCTCATGCCCGACACTCTGCCACCGCAGGCATCCCATGGCCGTCCCAACGGCTCGGGAACGCCGCAGGCGGTCGGCGTCCCGCAGTCCCGGCATCCCGATCGGCCCGCCTTCGTTGCCGGCTCCGGTCTCGAATCGCCAGCATCGGGCCGTCCGATCACCAGCCCACGACCTTCGAGGAGATCAGACTCATGCGCCTCACCCTTCGCCGGCACGGTCGCGCCACCCCGCTCTTCGCGGTACTCGCCGTCAGCGCCGCCGCAGCCACCGCACTGGCCGTGCCCACCTCGGCGTCGGCGGCACCGGACACCGCCACCTCGGTGGACTGCGCCAGTGGTGATGTCTGTTTCTGGACCGGCTTCAACTTCACGGGCAAGAGGTGTGCGTGGTCCGTGGCCGACCCGGACTGGCAGAACGGCGCCATCAGGTGCTCCTGGGCCGCCACCGAGAACGTGAAGTCGGTGTGGAACGCCGGCACCGGCAACTACAGCGGCGTCGCCTACTACACCGGCGCCAACTACAGCAACCGGATCGGGTGCACCAGGCAGCAGCAAGGCGGCAACCTCGCCGGGACCTACAAGGTCCGTTCCCACAAGTGGATCTCGGGCAGCTGCGGCTGAACCGCGCACCGCGTGTGGCAGCCTGACGTGAACGCGGCGGTCGGTGCGCCCGGGTGAGCGTACCGACCGGAGCGGCTGCGTCCGGTGGCGGCCGCCACCGGACGCAGCCGGGTGGAATGCGACCGTCGGCCCGTCGCGAGGCGTCTCCCTCTCTTGCGGGCCCTCGTCTCGGTTCGGTGCCGGGAAGCCTTCGTCCCGGCAGGGGCTTCCGGCTCGGGCAAGGCGCCCTGGGGAAGGGCCTGTTCGCTGCGGGGGCGCCTCTGCGACCTGCGTCCAGCCGGGTGAGGCGGGGAATGGAGGGGCTGCCTGGCGTGTCAGGGGGCCGGGTGGGGGGCTGTGCGGGTGGTGAGGCGTTCCCAGTTGCGGTGGGCGATGTCGGCTTTCTGCTGGTCGGTGAAGGGCGCGTCGGTGAGGAAGGAGCGGGCGGCGCCGTTGCTGGTGTCGACGTAGGGGAAGCCGCCGGGGCGGAAGCCGTAGGTGAAGGGGTAGTCGGTGGAGTAGAGCATGCGGTCGGTGCCCATGACCTCGGCGGTCCAGCGAAGGTAGCGGGGGCTGTTGGTGCCGCTGCCGGCGACCCAGAAGTTTTGCCTGAAGTAGTCCGCGAGTGGTCGCTGGAGGCCGCCGGCCTCCGCGAAGAATCCGGTGTGGTCGAGGTAGAACATGACGATCTCGCCCCAGTGCCCGGCGATCACTTGCAGGTCGGGGAACCGGTCGAAGACACCCGAGAAGATCATCCGCAGGTACTGGATGCCGAGGTCGTAGTACCAGCCGATGCCGGCTCCTGCCAGCCAGGTGCCTATCCGGCCGATGCCGGAGTAGTAGGCGTCGATCACCGGCTGTGCCGGCGTCTGCGGGTGGAAGTGCAGGGGCACCCCCAACCGCTCGGCGGTGGCGTACAGCTCGTCGTTGTGCGGGTGGTCGGCCGGTTTGTCTCCGGTCCGGCCGTACAGCATGGCGCCCGGGAAGCCCAGCTCGCCCACCGCGCGCTCCAGTTCGGCCGCGGCCGCGGCCGGCGACTGGGTGGGGATCGCGGCGAACGCCTGGAAGCGGTCCGGGCGCGAGGCGACGATCCGGGCGAGTTGGTCGTTGGCCTCGCGGGCCACGCCGATCGCGTCGGCCTGCGGCAGGTCCTGCACGCCCGGCGAGGACAGCGACAGGACGGCGACGTCGATGCCCTGGTCGTCCATGTGGGCAAGCCGCTGTGCGCCGACCTCGCGCAGGTTCCTGGCGATCGGGCCGTCCCCGAAACCGCGGGCGGGCGTCCGCGGTGATCCGGCCCGCCGGTACGCCTCGTGGACGGCAGGCACGACGACGGTCTCTTCCACTCCGATGATCTTCAGGTGTTCGGGCATGGAGACGCTCCCAGCGTTGTTGTTTCCGGTGGAATCCCATAGAAGGTACCACCGATAATATCAACGTCAACACCTGTGCGATAACGGTGGTAGCCAGGCGGTGGCCGAGTGGCGATATCGTTGGTTCATGCCTGTCGACCCGAATGCCGGACCGCTTGTCGCGGAGCCCGGCGCCACAGCGCGCGAGCAGACCCGTCGCCGGATCATCGACGTCGCGATCGACCTGCTCGAGCGCGGAGGTCGTGATGCGGTCACCACCCGTGCGGTCGCCGACGCCGCCGGACTTCAGCCGCCGGCCCTGTACCGGCTGTTCGGCGACAAGGAAGGACTGCTCGACGCCGTGGCCGAACGCGGGTTCAGCCGGTTCCTGGCCTCCAAGCACATCGACCCCGACCCGCAGGACCCCCTCAAGGAGCTGCGGGCCGGCTGGGACACCGCGGTCGAGTTCGGGCTGGCCAACCCCGCGCTGTACACGCTGATGTACGGCGAACCCGTCAGGTCCGCCGTCTTCCACATCGGCCTCGAACTCCTCAGGGAGCGCATCCGCCGCCTGGCTGTCGCGGGCCGACTGCGCGTCGAGGAGGATCTCGCGGCCCAGATCATTCACGCCACGGCACGCGGTGCCGTGCTGACCTGGCTGTCCCTTCCCGAGTCCGAGCGCGACCCCGCCCTCCTCGTCGCGCTGCGCGAGGCGATGATCGCCGCCGTCACCGACCAGGTGCCGGCCGTACGGGAAGAGGGCCCCGCCGGTGCCGCCCGCGCCCTGCGCGCCGCGCTGCCCGACCAGGACCTCCTGAGCCACGCCGAACGGCAACTGATGGTGGAATGGCTCGGTCGACTGTCCACGGAGCCGCCCCGCGGACGCACGGGCAGCACCGACCGGGGGAGTACCGACCGGGTCCGGGACTGAAGGTGCAGAGGCCGGCGGCAGCGACCGCGTTCAGGCAGGGTTGCCGGGCTCGGAACGACTGACGCCTCGACAGAACGTGCCGCGGGCAGAGGCCGGATCCGCCGAGACGGGGCCGCCCGAGTCCCTGCCCGCTGCACCGCGCGCCTCTGCCGCCCGTCCGTGCCTCTTTGAACGGACCGTCGGCCCCTTCCCGCCCGTGCCGCGCGTGGCTGCCGACGGCCCCGGACGGGCCGACGCGCCGCGTCTCCCCCCGCTCCGTGATCACGCCGAGGTGCCCGGTCAACGGTGCGATACGGCGGTCGGGCGACCGGTCGCGCGCCGTGTTCGTTCCGTCCACCCGCCCGAACAGCGCCGACCGCACCGCGGGGGCGGCGAAGGCGAGGAATTCTCGGGAAAACCGTTGTCCGTGCGGGTGCCGCCGGTCTCCCAGGTGCCGGACATCAGACCGGCAGACCCGAACCACCACGGAGCGATGCAATGCCCCTGTACAACGAATCACCCACTCGTCCGGACGAGCCCGGGCACGAGGAATCCCGGCGGGGGCACCGCCCGGACCAGCGCCGCCACCGCCGCCCGCGCGGATGGAAGGGAACGGTTGCGGTCCTGTCCGGCACCGCGGCCGTGGCGGGTCTGGTGGTCGGCACGATCGTGCTGACCGGGCCGGATCCGGATGAGGTGGCCACGGCCACCGTGACCACCCCCACGGCGAAGTCCGACCCCGCCCCGCCGAGGGGCACGCTCTCCCCGTCCCCGTCCGCTTCACCGTCGGCCTCACCGTCGGCCACCCCGTCCCCGTCCGCTTCGCCGTCCTCCGGTGCGGCCTCCTCGCCGGCCCGCAGCCGCGCCACCCTGACACGCTCTTCTCCCCCCGCGGCCCCTGCCCCGGCGAAGACCGCGTCGTCGAAACCCGCGTCGCCCAAGGGCGGCCCGGTCGGCCCCGACCCCACGCTTCCCGGGCCCCGCTCGACATCGCAGAGCACCAGCGAAGCGGAGGCGATGTCGCTGCGGCTGCTCAACGCGGAGCGGGCGACGGTCGGTCTGCCCCCGCTGGCCCTGCGCGCCGACCTGAGCGACTTCGCCCGCAGCTGGGCGCGGCACATGCGTACCTCCGG
This sequence comes from Streptomyces sp. MUM 2J, assembly GCF_022414535.1. Classification (GTDB taxonomy): domain Bacteria; phylum Actinomycetota; class Actinomycetes; order Streptomycetales; family Streptomycetaceae; genus Streptomyces. The sequence goes on along the minus strand of NZ_JADWYM010000012.1, from coordinate 16,240 downwards.
GTTCGGCCACTCCAGCAGCTCCGACACGCAGTACCTGGTCACCGGCGGCCGCACCTGGATAGGCGAGAACATCGTCTGGTGGAGCGACGAGTCGATGACCGCCCAGGAAGCCGCAGAGAAGTTCCAGGCCATGTGGCGCCACAGCCCGGGCCATTACAAGGCCCAGACCAGCACGTCGTTCACCGAGGTCGGCGTGGGTATCCACCACGACGACTCCGGCTGGTGGGGAGTGCACAACTTCTCCGACGCACACTGACCGCGCACCGGCCCGCCTCGGCCGTCCGGCAGACCCGCCCACCCCGGCACGGCCGCCGTGCCCGCCATGCCGGATGGTCGAGGCACCGGGCCCGTTCGTCCAGGACCCCCGCAGACGAACGCCGTCCCCGGCGGCACCCGCGGACGTGGCGGGGGATCCGCTTGCGACCGACCGGCGGCGGCCCGCCGTCCCAGCCCCCCACGACGTCCGTGGCGCCGAGGCACGTCGTGTCGAGGCCGCTGCCGGGACACGCGGCGACGATCTCGACCCCGCGGGCGAGCGGTGACGGTCACCTTCCGCCGGGGGGCGGTCTGCCCGCGTTCCCGGCGGTCGGCGGCGACCGGACCGGTGCTGCCGTGGCCACCGTCCGCGATCGCCTCCTGCCGTTCCGGTGCCGTGCGACCGGCCGGGAGGAGCTGCCGGGCGGCCGCCTCACACGTCCTGCTCGGCCCAGACCGTCTTGCCGTCCGGCGTGTACCGCGTGCCCCAGCGCCGTGTGAGCTGGGCGACCAGGAGAAGTCCGCGTCCCCCCTCGTCGAACGCGCGCGAGCGTTTCATGTGCGGCGTGGTACTGCTGGCGTCGGACACCTCGCACATGAGTGCGGAGTCGCGGATCAGACGCAGCGTCAGCGGGGGGCGGGCGTAGCGGATCGCGTTGGTGACCAGTTCGCTGGCCACGAGTTCGGTGGTGAACGACAGCTCCTCCAGCTCCCAGTCCGCCAGCTGCTCCGTGACGAGGCGGCGGACGCGCGCGACGTCGGCGGGGTCGGCCGCCACGTCCCAAGTGGCGATGTGGGAGGAGGAGAGCGCCCGCGTGCGCGCCAGCAGGAGGACCGCGTCGTCCTCGTACTTCTCCGGTGAGAAGCCGCGCAGCACCTTGTCGCAGAGGCTTTCGAGGGAGGCCGACGGCCCGGTGAGCAGCTCGCCGAGCACCCGCAGCCCGTCGTCGAGGTCGCGGCCTGCGGAGTGCGGCAGGCCGTCGGTGTAGAGCGCGATGACGCTGCCCGGGGCCAGTTCGACGCAGTCGGTCTCGAAGGGCAGCCCGCCGACGCCCAGCGGCGGACCCTGCGGGGACTCCGTGAAGCGGACCGTGCCGTCGGGGGAGACGATGGCGGGCGCCGGATGCCCGGCGCGGGCGGTGGTGCAGCACCGGGACACCGGGTCGTACACCGCGTAGAGGCAGGTGGCTCCGGCGACCGGGGTGTGCTGTGCCGGTGTTCCGCGCCGGGCCGCGTACTCCTCCTCGTCGAGGCGGAGGACGAGGTCGTCGAGATGGGTCAGCAACTCGTCCGGCGGGATGTCGATGTCGGCCAGGGTCAGCGCGGCCGTGCGCAGCCGGCCCATGGTCGCGGACGCCTCGATGCCGTGGCCCACGACGTCTCCCACCATCAGCCCCACGCGCGCGCCCGACAGGGGGATGACGTCGAACCAGTCGCCTCCGACGCCCGCGCTGGACTCCGCCGGAACGTAGCGGGTGGCGATGTCCGCCGCCGAGAGCCGTACACGGCGGCGCGGGAGCAGGCTGCGCTGCAGGGCCAGGGACGTGCTGCGCTCGCGCGCGTAGCGGCGGGCGTTGTCGATGGCTAGTGCCGCCCGGGTGGTGATCTCCCGTGCGAGCAGGATGTCGTCCGTGTCGAACACGTCCGGGGTGCGGTGGCGCATGCAGTGGACGACACCGAGCAGCGTTCCGCGGGCGAGCAGCGGCGCCGTGATGAGGGAGTGGACGCGGTGGAGCCGCAGGATCGCCGCGTAGCGGGGATCGTTCCCGAGCCATTGCCGGACGTCCCGGTCGTCGGCCCAGTGCCCTGACGGGGTGTCGGCCGTCAGGGCTCGCGCCATGGGCGACAACGGGTGGTAACGACAGGGCAGGCCGGGGCGTGCGGCGGACTCGGGGCAGTCGTCCAGGACGGAGCTCTGCGCGGCGCGCAGAAGCTGCGGCTCGCCGTGCCGGGCGGGAGAGGTGCCCGAGCGCAGCACGTCCTCGAAGAGGTCGACGGCGGCGAAGTCGGAGAAGTGGTCGACCGCCACCCGTGTGAACTCCCGCGCGGTCTCCGACACGTCCAGGGTGGTGCCCAGACGGACACTCGCGGCGTTCATGACCGCGAGCCGCTGCCGGGTGCGGTACTGACCGGTGATGTCGAGGGCGGAGACGGGTGCCCGGCGCGGGTGCCGGGGCGGGGTGTCACCGGCCAGCCGGGAGAGCGCGGCCGGCAGGCCGGTCAGCGACGTGATGACCGCGTCGGCCTGCGCCAGGTCGTGCCGACCGGGGGCGGGCGGCGCCTCACCGCGGAGCATCCACACGGTGCGCAGCCCCGCTCGCGACGCTCCCCGGACGTCGGCGTCGAGCCGGTTGCCGACATGGACGGCGCGCTCGGCCGGGACGCCGAGCCGGTCGAGCACGGTGCGGAAGGCCTCCGCCGCGGGCTTCTCGGCGGAGTCGACTCCGCCGAGGACGACGGCGCCGAAAAGCGGGGACAGGCCGTCGCGCCGCAGTGCGTCCCGCACCTGCGGCGGGGAGTTGGAGAGGATGCCGAGCCGGTAGTCGTCGGCCAGTGCCCGCAGCACCGGTGCCACATCGGGGTAGAGCGACTCGACGGGATAGGCCCAGTGCCTGGCGATGTGAGCGCGCAGCAGAGCGACGTCCCCGTCGCGGAGGAACCTTCGGGCGAACGCCGTGCGCAGACCGGCCCCGCCTTCGCGCTCCGCCTCGTACAGGGACCAGAACGCGCTCTCGTCGAAGTCGTCGGCCAGCTCGTGGACCGCGCGGTAGAGCGCTTCGACGAAGCGCTCGTCGTCGTAGATCGAACCCCCGATGTCGAACACCACCGCGTGGACAGGGCCGGCCCTCGTGCCTTCGCTCTGCGCGCTGTGGCTTGCGGTGGCGTCGACTCCCACGCTGAGCCTCCCGGACACGGGGCGCTCCCGTCATCAACCATCGTGGCACCGAGCCCTCCGGCACGCGAACCGCCCGGCGGAGGCGGGACGCCCCCGCCGGGACGTCACGCCTCCGCCGGAGCGCCTCCGCTACGGCTTCCCGCCGGCCCCGCCGCGGCCGGCGAGGACCTCCGGGTTGGCGCAGTGGGCCAGCGGTTCGCCCCGCAGGTGGCGGACCGTCTCCGCGGCGCAGATCCGGGCCGCCTGGTGCGCGGTCTGCTTGCTGGCACCCGCGAGGTGGGGTGTCATCACGATGCCGGGGGTGCGCAGCAGCCGCGAGTCCGCCGGGAGGGGTTCCTCGGGGAAGACATCGAAGGCGGCGGCGAACAGATGCCCCCGGTCGAGGGCGTCGCAGACCGCGTCGTAGTCCAGCAGTCCGCCCCGCGCGCAGTTGACGATCACGGAGCCACCCGGCATGGCCGCGATCTGCTCGGCCCCGATCATGCCGCGGTTGTCCGCCGTCAGCCGGGCGTGCAGGGACAGCACCCGGGACCGCGCCAGCAGCTCGTCCAGGCTCACGTTCTGCACTCCGGGCGCCGCGTTCGAGGACAGGTACGGGTCGTGGACGAGGACGTCCGCGCCGAAGCCGCCGAGGATGCGGGCGACGCGGTGCCCGATGGCGCCGTAGCCGACGAGTCCCACGGTGGTGCCGGCCAGTTCCATGCCGACCTCGTCGTACCGGTAGTAGTCGCCGCGCCACACCCCCCGGGCCAGTTCGTGGTGGGTGTGGGGGATGCGGCGCAGCGCGGCCAGCAGCAGGGCGACGGTGTGCTCCGCCGTCGCGGTGGCGTTGCGGCCCGGGGCGTACGTCACCGCGACACCGTGTTCCGTGGCGGCCTCCAGGCTGGCGTTGACCGGCCCGCCGCGGCCGACGGCGAACAGTTCGAGGTCCGGGCATGCCTCCAGGACCCGGCGGGTGAGCGGAGCCATCTGGGTCACACAGATCCGCACGCCCTGGAGGGCCTCGATGAGCTGTTCCTCCGTGCCGGACGCCTCGTGCACCTCGGCGACGTCGCCGAAGGGTTCGACGGGCCAGGGCAGCTGCAGCTCGCGGATCTCCAGTCCCCCGGGGGGACCGCCGTGCCCGGCGCGCAGCGCGTCGGCGAGCAGGCCGGTGTGGACGAAGTGGTCGCCTGCGGCGAGGATCCTGACGGTCACGGGGTCTCCTCCTCGGGTCCGGCGGCCGGGGCCGGGAAGTCGCCGAAGGCTTCGGCGGGGGTGTTGAACTGCACCAGTGCTGCCGTGTCCGTGCCGTGGAAGCGCAGTTCGGTGATCGCGCAGTTGCGCATCAGGGGGAACAGGCGCCGGTACTCCGACAGCGGGACTCCCAACAGATGGCACAGGAGCAGCCGGTTCAGGGTGCTGTGGCCCACGACCACGACCCTGCCGTCCGGGTGGAGACGGTGGATCTCCCGCAGGGCCGCCATGCCCCGTTCGACGGCGTCGGCCGGACGCTCGCCGTCCGGCAGGTGGTGGAGTGCCGGGTCGGCCTGGAAGGCGGCGAGCTGTTCGGGGAACACGTCGCGCATGTCGGCGGTGGTGAGTCCCTCGCCGCGCCCGAAGTCGATCTCCCGCAGCCGGGGGTCCTCGCGTGGCTCCAGCCCGGTGGCCTCGGCGACCGGCCGGGCCGTGTCGCGGGCACGAAGCAGCGGCGAGACCCACAGGGCGTCCGGTCGCGCGCGCTTGGCCCACGCCGCGAGCTGCTCCGCCTGTTCGCGCCCGCGCGGGGTGAGCGGGATGTCGCTGCGGCCCGTGTAGCGGTTCTCGGCGTGCCAGATCGTCTCTCCGTGGCGGACGAGTACGAGATCGGTCACAGGTGGGCTCTCCTTCGTGCGTGCCGGGCGACGGCCGTGGGCAGCCAGCCGTGCTCTTGCAGTGCGTCGACCAGCTTGAGATGGCTCTCCAGCAGGCGGCGGGTGTGCTCGGGCCGCGGTTCGACCACGGCGCGCAGCCGCACCATGTCGCGGGCGACGGCGCCGAGCGGGGTGGTGGCGCCGAGCGGGGCGGTGGTGCCCGCGCGGGCGAGGACGGCCATGCCGAGCGCGGCCTCGGCGTTGTCCGGCAGCCCGAGGGGACGGGCGAGGACGTCGGCGCGCAGCTGGCACCAGTAGCGGCTGCGGGCCCCGCCGCCGGTGAGGGTCACCGGTCCGTCGAGGGGGGCGCCGAGCAGCCCGAGGTAGTCGAAGCAGAGGCGCTCGACGAACGCGACACCCTGCAACAGCGAGGCGTAGTAGTCGGCGTCCGAGGCACCGCGCCGGTTCCCCAGGGTGAAGCCCTCGGCCCTCGGGGCGAGGAAGGGGAACCGTTCTCCCCTGGAGGCGAGCGGGTACGTCACCAGGCTGGACGGCTCGTACCGCTGGGCCCTGGCGTCCAGCCGGGCGAGGTCGTGCCCGGGGAACACACGGGAGAGGACTCCCGCACCGGTGCTGGAGGCGCCGCCGGGCAGCCAGTTCCCGTCCGGGGCACGGTGCGAGTAGACGACCCCCAGGGGGTCGCGCAGTCGCCGGGCGGTCACGCCCTTGAGCACGAGAGTCGTCCCGAGCACGGAGTTCCACGCACCGGGCTCCAGGGCACCCGCGCTGATCTGGGCCGCGCAGCCGTCGGTCATGCCGGCGACCACGGGGGTGCCCTCGGGGATGCCGGTGGCCTCGGCGGCCTGCGCGCACACGCCGCCGAGCACGGTGCCGGGCCGTACGACGTCGGGCATCAGTCCCGCGGGGATCCGCAGGTCCTCGAAGAGCTTGGTGGGCCATGTCCCGCGCTCCGTGTCGTAGCCCGTCTTGAGGGCGTGGCTGGAGTCCGTGGCCACCGGGCCGCCGGTGAGCTGCCCACCTACGTAGTCGGCCTGGTGGAGGAGCCGGGCCCCGGCGGGGAGGCGGGAGCGGCGGCCGAGCAACCAGAGCAGCTTGGGCAGCGCCCAGGAAGGCTGCGGCCGGTGCCCGAGCCGTTCCCACAGGGCGGCACCGGCCTCGGCGGCCAGGGGGGCCTCCTCGACGGCGCGGGAGTCGTCGTACATCAGGCCCGCGGTCAGGGGGCGCCCGGTGCCGTCGGCGAGCAGGATCGTGCCCGAGGTGGCGCACACGGCGACACCGCGCACCGGGGTGCCGGGCACCGCGCCGAGAGCCTGGCGGCACGCCGTGCGCACCGCGCTCCACCACTGCTCGGGGTCCTGTTCGTGCCGGGGACCGTCCCGGCGGCTCCGCAACTGCTCGGCGCCGGAGCCGCGGGTGCCTCCCGCCGCGTCGACGGCGAGCACGCGGACGCTCTGGGTGCCCAGGTCGATGCCCAGCCACACCTCGGGGCGGGGGTCCGGTTCAGGCATGAGGGTCTCCGGTGGAGGTCGTACCGGCCGGGCGGGGGGACGTGTCCGGGCAGGGTGGGGAACCGGCGAGAACCTGCCAGCCCCTGGCGGACAGGCCGCGAAGGGCGAGGAACGTCTCGAAGCGGGACGCGTGGAACGCGCTGCGCTGCGCGTCCGGTTCGTCGGCCGTCCGGATGCGTACGTACCGGCGGGCGGCGGTGGTGATGTCGGGTTCCTCGCCGAGGCTGACCAGACCGCTCAGGAAGGCACCCTTGGCGCCGACCTCGCTGTCGGCCGACCGCACGGTGCGCAGTCCGGTGACGTCGGCGATGAGCCGGCACCAGGCGTCGCTGGCAGCGCCGCCGCCGCACAGGCGCAGTTCGTCCGTCGCGGCGCCGGAGGCGGTGAGGCAGTCGCGGATCACCATGGTGAGCCCTTCGAGGACGGCCCGGGCGATGTCGCAGGGCCGGTGGTCCAGGCTCATCCCCCAGAACGTGCCGCGGGCGTGCGGGTCGAGGAAGGGCGCCCGTTCCCCGGCCGGTGAGAGGTAGGGCAGGAAGACCAGGCCGCGGGCGCCGGGCGGGCTCTGGACGGCGAGCTCGCCGAGCTCGGCCGGTGTGCCCAGGCCCAGGGTCTGCACGGCCCAGGCGATCACCTCGGTGCCCGCGAGGGTGGGGAAGGCGCGCAGCGTGCGGCCGGGCGAGCCCACCGCGATGGTCAGCCCGGACGGCTCGCCCCCGGTGTCGAGGCCTTCCCGCACCACTTCGGTGCACAGCGTGGTGCCGAGGATCGTGCAGGCCTGGCCCGGTGCGGTGGCGCCGACGCCGATCGCCGTCGATACGACGTCGTACGGGGCCATCACCACCGGCAGTCCGGCCGGCAGGCCCAGCTCCTCGGCGGCCCGGCCGGTGAGTTCCCCGACCCGCCCGTCGTCGTCGCGTACCGGGGGCAGCAGCCGCGCCGCCCAGTCCAGACCGAACAGTGTGCGGATCCCGGGGGAGTAGTGCCGGGTCCGGGGGTCGAGGAAGGGGGCCGAGGCGTCCGACTCGTCGACGGCCGTCACACCGGTGAGGCGCAGGAAGAGCCAGCCGCCGCAGTACAGGGAGGCGGAGGAGCGCGCCAGCCGGTCCGGATCGTGCTCGGCGAGCCAGGCGAGCACGGCGTTGGGCAGACCCGGGAACGTCAGCGATCCCGTGCGGCGGAAGGCCTCCTCCAGGACTCCGGAGGCCCGCCAGGCCTCGACGGCGGGCGCGGCGCGCCCGTCCGACCACAAGATCGCTGGCCCGGTCGGCTCCCCCTTGTCGTCGACGAGCCAGCAGCCGTCGCCCTGCGCCGTGAAGGCGATGAAGCGCACGCCGTCCGCGGCATGGCGCCGGGCGGACCGGACGGTGGCCACCACGGCTTCCCACACCGCGCTCATGTCCTGTTCGGCCCAGCCGGGCCGTGGACGCCGGACCGAGGTGGCCTGGCGTACGACGGCCATCTCGTTGCCCTCGTCGTCCAGGACAACGGTCTTGATCATGGAAGTGCCGACGTCGACCGCGAGCACGGACATCGGGATGGCTCCTTGTCCCAGCGCACTGCTGAGTGAGGGGGACGGTCGGGCCGCGGTGCGGCCCGGCGTCTCCGGTGGGCGGGTGTGCGTCCCACCCCTCCAGCTTGACGGGCCGGACGGGCGTTCGGCGGGGTGACGGTCCGGGGCCGGGCCGGACAGGGGTTCGGCGGGCCGTCCGGCCCGGCCCCGGCCGGTGGACCGGGGCGGTGGGGGCGTGCCCTGGCGGCCGTCGCCGCGCGGCGGGGGCGGGGTGCCGCCGGTCACCCGCGTCCGTGCGAGGCCCGTGACCTCCGGGCGACCGAGTCCAGCGCCACCGCGAGGAGCAGGACGCCTCCGGTGACGGCGAAGCGGTAGGCGGAGCTGAGGCTGAGCAGGGTCAGACCGCTGGAGATGGACTGGATGACCGTGACGCCGAGAAGAGCCGAGAAGGCCGATCCCCGGCCGCCGAAGAGGCTCGTGCCGCCGATGACGGCCGCCGCGATGGCGTTGAGGTTCACGTCACCCCCACCGCTGCTCTGGTTCGCCGACGCCAGGCGGGCGGCGGCGAGCACCCCGCCGAGCGCGGCGAGGGTGGTGCAGGTGACCAGGGCGCCCGTGTACACCCGCCGTACGTCGATGCCGGCCCGGCGCGCCGCCTCGGCGTTGCCGCCGACGGCGTACAGGGTCCGGCCCCACCGGGTGCGGGTGAGGACGTGGTGAGCGGCGATCACGAGAGCGACGAAGGCGACGTACATCCAGCCGACGCCCCGGGCGCGGTTCAGGTACCAGACACCGGACTCCAGCAGAACCAGCAGGGCGCCCGACCGCAGCGCGGTCAGCCGCAACGGTGGGGCGGACAGACCCGCCCGCGAACGCCCCCGGGCGCGGGCGAAGCCGCTGACGAAGTGCCCGCCCGCCGCGCCCAGGGCCAGGAGGTAGGACAGCCACACGGGGACGTAGGCCGTCTGCGCGAAGTGGACCAGGGCGGAGTCGAAGGGGATGTTGACCGAACCGCGTTCGCCCAGGATCCCGAGCTGGATGCCGAGGAAGCCGAGCAGGCCGGCCAGGGTGATCACGAAGCTGGGTACCCCGAGCCGGTTGTACACCTGCCCGTAGAACCAGCCGATCAGCGCTCCCGCGGTCAGGGCGGCCAGCACGGCCAGGGGCCACGGCAGCCCCCGGTCGACGAACAAGAGCGCCATGACGGCGGCGGCGAGGCCGCTGACCGAGCCCACGGAGAGGTCGATCTGGCCGACCAGCAGGACGCAGACCACCCCCAGGGCGATCACCCCCACGGGCACGCTCTCCATGGCGAGGTTGCCCAGGTTGGCGCTGGAGAGGAAGGTCGGGTTGGCCGTGTCGAGCACCGTCCAGATGACGATCAGGCCGGCGACCACGGGGAGGGCACCCAGGTCCCCGGAGCGGAAGCGGTCGGCGAGTGCGCGGGCGGTGCCGCGTATCCCGGTGTGGACGCGCAGGCGTTCGTCACGCAGGTCGAGGGCGACGGGCCGGATGTCGGTCGTGGTGTCGTTCACGGGGTCACCTCTGGGGTGCGGGCGGAGGCATGGTCGGCGGAGCGGCTCGCGGCCCTGCGGGCCACCACGTTGTCGGTGGCTCCGGTGATCGCGGCGACGACTTCCTCGGCGGTCACGGAACCCACGTCGAAGACGCCGTTGTTGCGGCCCAGACGCAGCACCGCCACCCGGTCCGCGACCGCTTTCACGTCGGACATGTTGTGGCTGATCATGATCACGCCGAGTCCGCGTTCCCGGAGGCGCTCGATCAGGTTGAGGACCTCCGCGGTCTGGGCGACGCCGAGGGCCGCGGTGGGTTCGTCGAGGATGATCAGCTTGGGATCGCCCAGGAGGGACCGCGCGATGGCGACGGTCTGGCGCTGCCCTCCCGACAGGGAGGCGACCGGCGTGTGGAGGCTGGGGATCTTCGCGGAGAGCTGGCCGAGGAGCTCCCAGGACCGGGTCTCCATCTCGACCTCGGCGAGCCGGTGCGGGCGTATCTCACGGCCGAGGAAGAGGTTCTGGATGACGTTGAGGTTCTCGCACAGCGCGAGGTCCTGGTAGACGGTGGCGATGCCCAGCTTCTGGGCGGCGCTCGGGTCGGGGACGGCGACCGGGCGCCCCTGGAAGGACAGGGTGCCGCCGGCGTCCGGTGTGTGGACGCCCGCGAGCACCTTGACCAGGGTGGACTTGCCGGCCCCGTTGTCCCCGACGAGCGCCACGATCTCACCGGCGTGGACGTCGAGGTCGATGCCGGTGAGGGCGGCGACCGCGCCGAAGGTCTTGCTGATCCCGCGCAGGGACAGCACGGGCGTCGGGGCGCCCTTGGGCCCGGCGGCTGCGGATGTGGGCATGAGTCTGCCTCGCATGGTCTGGGGCCGTCAGGCCGCCCCGGGGAGCGGCCTGACGGAACCCTCGGGTGGGGATGACGGGGGTGACTACTCGATGCCGGCCTTGCGGCAGGCCTCGGCGTAGGCGGCCGTGCAGATCTCGGATGTCTTGAAGGGCCCGTTGTCGATCAGGGTGACGGCGAGGTTGTCGAGGGTGACCACCGTCGGCTCGAACAGCCGGGCGGGGGTGTCGAAGATCGACGTCGGTGCGGCGGGGGTCTCGCCCTGGGCGAACCCGTAGGCGATCTCCGCCGCGGCCTCCGCCACGGTCTTGATGGGCTTGGAGATGGTGTTGTACTGCTCGCCCGCGACGATGTGCTGCGCGGCGGCGAGTTCGGCGTCGTTGCCGGTGACGGGCGGCACCGTGTCGATCCCCGCGGCCTTGAAGGCGGCGATCGTGCCGCCGGCCGTGCCGTCGTTGGCCGCGACCACGCCCGCGATCCTCCCCTTGTACTGGGTGATCTTGGAGCTGACCCAGTTCTGTGCCTTGGTGGGGTCCCAGCCGGGGGTGTCGTACTCGTCGAGCAGCTTCAGTCCGCTCGGGTCGACGGCCTGGTGGATGCCCTTCTTGATCAGGCCCGCCGCGGCGTCGGTGGGGGAGCCGTTCACCTCCAGCAGACCGCCCTTGGCGCCGGTCTCCTTCAGGTGGTCCACGAGGGACTTGGCGATCATCCGGCCGATCGCCTCGTTGTCGAACGAGACGTAGTAGTCGGCCTTGCCGTCGGGGATGGGACGGTCGTAGGCGATGACGGGCACGCCCTGTGCGTGCGCCCTGTTCACGATGGTGGCCGCGGCGGCCGAGTCGACCGGGTCGATCACCAGCGCCTTGACGCCCTGGGCGAGCGCGGAGTCGGCCTGTCTCTGCTGGGTCGCCGGGTCGGCCTTCGCGTTGGCGTACACCACCTCGCAGTCGGCGCAGAGGGAGGACAGCTTCGCCTCGAACAGCGGCTTGTCGAAGAGCTCGTAACGAGTGGAGGCGATGTCCGGCATCAGGAAGGCGACCTTCATCTTCGCCGAGCCGGAGTTCGACGTGCCGCCGGCGCATGCGGTGAGGGTGGCGAGAGCGGCGAGCGCCGTCACGCCGGTGGCTGCCTTCAGGGCGCGGTGCTTGAACATCGGATTCTCCTTCGCCGCCGCCGGAGCGGCTGGGGCGTGGCCGGGGGCGCGGCACGCGCGGTGCGGGACGCGGGGGAGCGGAGCCGTCGGCCCCGGGCCGGGTGGATGAGGAGCCCGCATGGCCGGACCGGTTCCTGCCGCTTTCGTGGAGCGCGGGGACCGCTTCCTCGGGATGAGCCGGTGTTCGACGGCTCCGCCCTGCGGGTATGTGAGATCTAACTCCACGGATGTTAAATCTGACAAGGCTGCTGGTGTTTTCTGTTACGTCTTCGCAATCCGAGGCAGCGCCGTCCGTCTCCCGGCACGCGCGGTGACAGGTACCTTGAGGTGCATGGATGACAAGAAGCTCGTCGTGGCGGAGGACAACGACCGGTCCGGTCTCGGCCTGAGCGAGCGGCGTGAAGTGATACGTCGCGAGGTGCTCCGGCAGGGCTTCACACGGATCGACGACCTCGCCCGGGTGCTCCAGGTCAGCGTGATGACGGTGCACCGCGACCTGGACGCTCTGGCCGAGGAGGGGTGGCTCACCAAGGTCAGGGGCGGTGCCACGGCCAACCCCTCCGCGCTCCAGCAGGCGGGGGTACGCGAACGCACGGCGGCGCTCAACGCCGAGAAGGAAGCCATCGCCGCCGTCGCCGCCGAGTCCCTCCACCGGGGGCAGACCGTCTTCGTCGACGAGAGCACAACGGCCCTCGCGCTGCAGCCCCACCTGGCCGCGGCCGCGCCGCTCACGGTGGTGACCAACTTCCTCCCGCTCGTACGGGCCCTCGGTGCCGTGAAGGGCATCGAGGTGGTCACCCTCGGTGGCCGCTACTTCCCCCTTCAGGAGGCGTGCCTCGGCTACCAGACAGCACAGGCCATCCGGAACCTGCGGGCCGACCTGCTGTTCATGTCCACCACCGCGGTCAGTGCCGGCGCCTGCTACCACCGGTCCGAGGCGACCATCGAGGTCAAGCGGACGTTCATGCAGTGCGCCGACCGCTCGGTACTGCTCGTCGACCACGCCAAGTTCGGCCGCCGCGCCCCCTACCTGCTCGCCCCCCTGGACAGCTTCGACCAGATCGTCACCGACTCGGGTGTCGACGACGAGGAGATCGCGGCGCTGCGGGAGGGGGGCGCCCAGGTGCGTATCGCGCCGGTGGGCCGCGCGTAGCGTGCACGTGCGGCCGCGGGCGAGCGGTGCGTTACTGGGACTCGGGGGACAGGTCCCACTCCGCCGGACGCCGTGGACGCACCGTTGGACGCGAAGACACAGCGAGCGCACCGGGGACGGCTCGACCGCCTCGGCATACCGAGGCCGCTGGCCTGGGGCTTCCCCGGTGTCCTGATCTTCATGATCGGCGACGGTGTCGAGTCGGGTTACCTGTCGCCGTACCTGACCGACCAGGGCGTGTCCGGGAACGGGGTGGCCCTGCTGTTCACGGTGTACGGCGTCAGCGCCGGCATCGCCGCCTGGCTGTCGGGAGCGCTTTCGGACCTCTGGGGGCCGCGCCGGGTGATGTGGGCCGGCCTGGCCGTCTGGGTCGCCTTCCAGCTCCTCTTCCTCGTGGTCGCGGTCCCGACGGTGAACTACCCCCTCCTGCTGACCGCCTACGGACTGCGGGGGTTCGGGTTCCCGCTGTTCGCCTTCGGCTTCCTCGTGTGGATCGCCGCCGCGACACCGGCGGCCCGGCTCGGCAGCGCCGCCGGATGGTTCTGGTTCGCCTTCACCGGCGGACTGCCCACCCTGGGCTCCCTGGTGGCCAGCGGTCTCGTGCCGCGCATCGGCGCCTACCGGACTCTGTGGGCCGCTCTGCTCCTGGTGGCCGCCGGTGGACTGATCGCCCTCCTCGGCGTGCGTGACCCGACGGGCGGACGCCGCCTGGCACCACAGGGCGAACGGCCGCTGGCCACACTCCTCGGAAGCGTCAGAATCGTGTGGCGCAACCCCCGCATCGGCGTCGGCTGCCTGGTGAGGATCATCAACACCGCACCCGAGTTCGGTTATCTGGTCTTCCTGCCGATCTTCTTCACGGAGACCATCGGATTCAGCCTCTCGCAGTGGCTTCGCCTGCTGACCGTGATGTTCGCCGTGAACATCGTCTTCAACCTGCTCTTCGGCCTGGTGGGGGACCGTTTCGGCTGGCGTCGCACGGTGGCCGTCTTCGGCGGCGTGGGCTGCGCGATCACCACACTCCTGCTGTACTACGTGCCTACGGCCGCCGGGGACGACTACCCCCTCGCCCTGCTCGTCGCAGGTCTGTACGGGGCCACTCTGGCCGGCTACGTCCCGCTGTCCGCACTCATGCCGTCGCTGGCGCCGCAGCACAAGGGCCAGGCCATGGCGGCGCTGAACCTCGGCGCCGGCGCCTCGGCCTTCGTGGGACCGGCGATCGTGGGAGTCCTGCTCGCGCCCCTCGGCGTGGCGGGTGTCATGTGGGTCTTCGCCGGGCTGTACGCGTCGAGCGCCGTGATGACGACCTTCCTGCGGCTGCCCGGCGAGACGGCCGACCGCGGCCGACGCCCGCAGACCGAGCGGGCCGCCGCGGACGTGGCCGGGCTCGCCGCCCGGGCCGGCGGCACTCTGCTGGGCCATCCGGTACGGCTGCGTCCGACCCCCGGCCAGGACGTGGAGCTGATCCTGTTCGACGTGGGCGGCACGCTGTACGACGACGACTGCTTCGCCCAGGCCCTGTACCGGGCGGCATGCGACCTGGGCGGCAACACCGTGGACGAGGCCGAGTTCTGGCACCTCTACGACGCGCAGCGCGAACGCGGGGCGGGCTCACTGCACCGGGCGGTCGCGGCGGCGTTCGTCCCCGGTCGTGAGCAGGAGCTGCGTCGCCTCACCCGCCGGCACTGGCACTACCCCGCCGAGGCGCTCTATCCGGACGTCGTACCGGTCCTCACCGCGCTCGCCGGCCGCTACCGCCTGGGCATCGTGGCCAACTCCCCGGGCCAGGTGCTGGCCGCCCTGGAGCGCGACGGGCTGCGTGAGCTCCTCACCGTCACCGCGCTCTCCGACGACGTCGGTGCGGAGAAGCCCGATCCGGCTGTGTTCCGGCATGCGCTGGCCCGGGCCGCGGTCCCGCCCGAACGCGCTCTGCACGTGGGCAACAGACTGGAGAACGACGTCCGTCCGGCCCACCGGATCGGCATGCGGACCGTCTGGATGCTGCGGGGGGAGGCCAGCCACGCCCCCACTCTGCGGCAGCTCGCGGAGCCCGACGCCGTGATCACCACCCTGACGGGCCTGCCGACCGTGCTGGCACGCCTGGCGGGAGGCGACCCTCCCGGCGGGAACGCCGCCCGCTGAGCCACCCGGCCGGCGCCGCGGCAGCAGGCCGCGTTGCTTGCCGGGGCCGGAGCGGGCCGGGGACACCACCGCCCGGACTGCAGGGAACCCTTGCCGCTGCCGTCCGGCTCCGTGCCCTGCCGGGGAGACAGGTCCTGGCCGAATCCGCCGGGGGCGTGCCCGGCCACCGGTGGGTGCAGACGGGGACGCCGACGGCGAGGGCACGCCGGTACTCCGGCCCGGCCGGCCGCAGAGCCGGCTCCCGGTGCTCCGCGGGTCAGTGCTGCTGCCCAGGGTGGTGGGAGACGTCCTCCCGAGCCCGGCGCCAACGTGAGACCGCCTGCTCGACGACGCTGTCCCACTGTCGTCGGACCTCCCGCTCGGAGGGGCGCCGGCCCTGACGGATCAGGATGAGCTCTTCGCGCACCTCTCGGCCCAGCGCGGCCGACGCGACGAGGACGAGCATCACGGTGAAGAGGGCCGAGAGCATGGCGAAGACCGCGCCCACGACGCCGTAGCGGGACGCGTACACGTTGAAGAGACGCGGCAGATACAGGGCCGCGCCCAGTGAGTAGGCCGCCAGGAGGATGGTGGCGGTGATGCCGAAGGGAATCAGGTCCGGCCAGGCGATGCGTCCTGCCGACAGGATCCGGCCGCTCCAGACGAGGAACACCGCGTTGACCGCCGCCTCGCACACCACGGCCGACAGCGCCAGTCTGCCGCCGAGCACCATCGAGATCCACCCGGTGACCAGGATGTAGCCCCCGAGACCGGCGATCCACCACAGGCCGTTGCGCGAGTTGCGCACGCTGAGGGGCTTGAGCTCCCACGTCTGTTCGAAGAGCCGTTGCGCGGCGCGCGCGAAGCTGAGCGCTGAGATCGTCAGGAAGAGCGCTCCGAGGACGCCCACGCCCGCGCCCGCCGTCTGCGAGGCGGAGAAGAGGGAGTCGACCGCCTCGGCGCCGGCTCCGTCGAGGTCGTAGCGATGGATGATCCGCTCCGAGGCGTCCGACGGGACCAGGCCGCCCAGTACGGCTCCCAGCAGGACGGCGAGCGGAATCAGCGTGGTGAGGGCGCTCGACGCCAGAGCCATCGAACGGTCGAAACCGACGATCCTCTGGAAGCGGTTGACGACGCGCAACGCGAAAGCAGGACGCAGCCAGAACGTCAACGTCCTGAAGATACGCTCGCGGTTGATCCTCGCCGTCCTGCCCTCCACGGGATCCGGTGAACTCCGGCCGCCCGACCGTACCGGCCGACGCACGGCGGGTCCGCCGCACGACACGCGTCCTTCGTCCGAAAGGCCGGGACCGGGAATCCAGGTGCGCTCCGCCGGGGGTCCTGACAGGATCCACAACGCCGCTGCGTTTACCGGTTCGAGCGGGATGCAAGCCCCTTCTCCATGATCGCGATTTCGGTGT
>NZ_JADWYM010000011.1 GCF_022414535.1 Streptomyces sp. MUM 2J | reverse complement strand
CGAGGATCGGGCCGAGCCGGTAACGGCGTCCCTGCCGACGGCGCGGATCGGGCAGCACGTCGAGGACGTCGGCGAGGTCCAGCAGGCGGTCGGGATCGTCGGGGGTGGAGCCCGCATCGTGGTCGAGGTGGCGGGACATAGCAGTGATCAGCAAGGATGGCATCCGGAAGCGGTTCGTTGTGATGAGGCGTCAGATACCTCCATCATCACGAACCGCTTCCTTCAGTTGATCACCTGACCACACCCCGACAACTCACCCTCACCCGGCAGTTCAGGACGTCTCGCCGCCTGAGAACGCACGAGCCCTGGGGCTTCAGTGGCGTCTGACGGCAGTAGTTGACGCTGAGGTTGAAAGGGTGGGGTGACAGGCTACGGAGGCTCCAGACCGAGTGCGGTCTCCGCTATGAAGCCGTTGAGGATCTCGGGTCGGCGTTGGATGCCGCGTAAGCGGTTCTTCACGAGTGGGGTGAGGTCGTCGATCGTGCGGGGTGCGAGGTTGGCCAGGGACTTCTTCAGGTGGGCCCAGACACCTTCGACGGGGTTGAGGTCGGGTGCGTAGGGCGGGAGCTTGACGATGGTGAGCCAGTCGCTGTTGCGGTTGCAGAACTCCCGTAAGGGCTTGGCGTGGTGGGTGCTGGCGTTGTCCCACGCAACGATCAGCGGGGCACCGTCGAGCTGCCGCCGGGCAGAGGTCAACAGGTCGGCGAACTCGCGGGCCCGGAAGCCTTTCTTCTCGCCCGTGCGGCCTCGGTACGTCTGAATCCGGTAGATCAGCCTGGTCTCGCGGCCCGGTCTGACGCAGATCATCCCGGCCATCAGGACCCGACCAGAACCCTTGCCCACCACTCTGACCAGCGGAGTCCTACCTCGCTGCGACCATGTACGACCCTTGCCGGGTTTCAGGTCCTGCCCGGCCTCGTCCTCAAAGGCTATCCACGCGCCCAGGAGCTGGGCCGTCCTCTTACCCGTGACCACTGCTCCGTCCGCCACGCGGCGACGGCCTGTTCGTCCCGCTCGACGGCCCGGTGCGCGGGGACCTGGGGTGACCAGCCCAGCCGGTGCAGCAGGTACGACACCCCACGCGGGGTGTACCGGTAGCCGAACAGGCGATGGATCAGCTCCGCGACCCTCGCCAGCGTCCAGCGCTGGTCCTCCGTCCAGCCGTGCGCGGCCGCCCCTGCCTCCAGCTCGACCTGCAGGCGTTCTGCCTGGGCGTAGCTGAGCTGACAGGGGAAGCCGCCAGCCCCCTTGGACGCCAGAGCTGCTTTGCCGCCCTGGCGCCAGGCGGCGTGCCAGGCGTACGCCGACTTCCGCGACACCCGCAACCTGCGGGCCACCTCCGGCGGCCGCACACCTTGCCCGAACATCTCCGCGGCCTCGAAGCGCACTGCTTCACGCTTAACCCACCCCACCGCGGTCAGACCGCCGCCATCCGCGTACCTCATGACGAGGATGTAGCAGGGCCAACGCCCACTGTCACCCCACCCTTTCAACCTCAGCGGCAACGCAGTCGGACGCCCGCGGCCCCCACGAGAAATCTCGTGGGGGCCGCGGGCGTCTTCGGTACGGCAGTGCCCGTCGAGCACGTCGCTCAGGGTGTCGATGGATTGGCGTTGGAGGCGGAGTCGGACGTGTGCGTAAGCGCCGGCAGTGACGCCGATATGGGCACGGCCCAACAGTTCCTTGATGACGACGAGGTCGACGCCTTGTTCCAGGAGCAGGGTGGCGGTCGAGTGGCGGAGGTCGTGGAAGCGGATTCGGCGGAGTCCGGCCCGGTTGAGGAAGCTGCGGAAGCGGCGGGTGAGGTTGGCGGGGCCAAGAGGCCGTCCAGTGGGCGTGGTGAAGACGAGTCCGATCGTCGAGACCTCAGTTGAGCCTCGCCCGAGCCGCCCGTGCCTCCCCCCGGAGTCGATCGGCGGCCTCCTCGTCGACCTTGGCGACCACCTCCGCGTACGCCTCCAGCTCCGCGGCACCCGCGGTGAACTCGCCCCGGCCAACCAGTAGCTGGGCGCGTTCGTGGCGCAGGCGGGCCGGGTGGGAGGGGAGTTGGAGGGACAGGTCCACGGCCCACAGGGCGACGTCGGACCGCTCGGGGCGGGCGGCTGCCCAGGCGCGGATGTTGTTCAGGACGCGCAGGACGACGTCGAGGGGGTCGGCGGGGGTGAGGTGCGCGGGGTCGAGCGGCGCCCCGGTGGCGCCGGCGACGAAGAGCTCCGCGTCCGTGCCGGTGAGGACCCGGCCGCCGTCGAAGGGGTCGGCGAGGACCTGCCGGTCCTCGGGGCCGAAGCCGACGACGAAGTGGCCGGGCAGGGCGACGCCGTGGACCGGTGCCCCGGCCCGCCGGGCGACCTCCAGCCAGACCACCGAGAGCAGGATCGGCAGCCCGCGGCGGCGTCGGAGGACCTCGTGGAGGAGGGACGACTCCAGGTGGCGGTAGTCGGCCTGGGTGCCGTGGAAGCCGTGGCGGGTGCCGAGGAGCCGGTGCAGGGCGGTCGCCCAGGCCTGCGGGCCGCCCGGCCGGAACGGCACCTCGCCGGCCAGCCGGTCCAGCTCCATCTGCGCGGCGTCCATGCCGGACTCGTCGAGGGAGCTGTCCCCGGCCGCCCCGATCAGCAGGCACAGCGCGGACAGGTCGGGGCGCTCGGAGCGGGCCTCGGCGGCGAACCGCCGGTGCAGTGCGGCGGAGCGCTCCGGGCTCGGGGGGTGGGGTGGTCGGCGCGGGTCCACGATGGTGCTCTGCCCTCCTCACCCAGCCCCGGAACCGGAATCGGAACCGGAACCGGAATCGGAACTGGAATCGGAACTGGAACTGGAATCGGAACTGGAACCAGCGTCGGGTGCGCGGTAGTGGTGGTATGCGTGGTGCGCGGTGAAGCCCATGCCGGTGTAGAGGGCCCGGGCGCCCTCGTTGTCGGCCTCCACCTGGAGCCAGGCCGCCGAGGCGCCCTCGTCCAGGGCCTGCCGGGCCAGCGCGGCCATCACGGTGGTGGCGAGGCCGCGCCGCCGCTGGTGCGGGTCCACCTCGACGGCGGCGAAACCGGCCCACCGTCCGTCCACCACGCACCGTCCGATGGCGGCCGGTGCGCCCTCGCCGGGCACGGTGGCGAACCACACCGAGGGCCCGCCGCCGAGCACGCGCAGCGCCACGTCGCTCACGCCCTTGCGCTGGTAGCGGGCCAGCCACGCCTCGTCCGCCCGCCGGGACAGCACGACCCCGCCGGCGTCCGCGCGGTCGGCCACCGGGGCCAGCGCGCCCACCCACAGTTCGGCGGTCACCTCACGCTCCCAGCCTCGCCGCTCCAGTCCCGCGCACAGCGGCTCCTGGCTGCCCTCGGCGCCGGTCGCGGTCTGGACGTAGGCGGGCAGCCCGCGCGCGTGGTACCAGCGCCGCACGGTGTCCAGCGCGTCGTCGAGGGACAGGCCGGGGTCGCCCAGCGGCAGTACGGAGTTGGCGCGCCGGGTGAACCCGGCGGCGGCGCGCAGCTCCCAGTCGCCGAGCCGCTCGCTCTCCACGGGCCGCCACGCGCGGGCGGCGACCCGGGCCAGCTCCTCGTAGGAGGCGGCCGGGCCGCGGCGGCGCGCCGGCGCCGCCGGTACGACCTTTCCCGCGACCAGTGCGGACTCCGGAATCAGGACGCCCGCCCCGTTCTTTTGTGTGATCACCAACACACCGTCGTCCCAGGATGTGAGAACACCCACCGTGTCGGTGAATTTCGCCCCACCGTCCCCAGGGCTGCTCAGGCGCCGTACGGAGACCCGTTTACCCACGTCAGCAGCGGTGATACGGACCTCGAGGCGCCCGGCGGCAGAGATTTCCACAGGTCAGTTCACCCCTCCTGTTCGGATCATGCCCAGGAACGGAGATACTAGGGGCGGGCATCGACGACGCCGCGCTCCCGCGCGCCAGGCGGCGGAGCCTGTGGGAGGCCCGCCAGCGCCCTATCGAGGAGGAACGACAGCGTGACCTACGTCATCGCAGAGCCTTGTGTCGACGTCAAGGACAAGGCGTGCATCGAGGAGTGTCCGGTCGACTGCATCTACGAGGGCAAGCGGTCCTTGTACATCCACCCGGACGAATGCGTCGACTGTGGTGCCTGTGAGCCGGTCTGCCCGGTCGAGGCGATCTTCTACGAGGACGACACTCCGGAGGAGTGGAAGGACTACTACAAGGCGAACGTCGAGTTCTTCGACGAGCTGGGCTCGCCCGGCGGCGCCAGCAAGCTGGGGCTGATCGAGCGTGACCACCCCCTCGTCGAGGCACTGCCGCCGCAGGGCGAGTGACCCCGTAAGCGGCCCGCACGACTCAGCCGCGCCGCCTCGGTCCCGTACGGCCACGATCGCTCGGATCGGATCCGGTCGCCGCACGGGACCGAGGCGTTTGCCGTACCGACGAAAGTGAGCTCGATCCCCGTGTCCGCAGACCCCGCCCGCCCGGCCGCCCGCCCGTCCGTGACGTCGCTCCGCGACCGTCTCCCCGCCTTCCCGTGGGACCGGCTGGAGCCGTACAAGAAGACGGCCGCCGCCCACCCGGACGGCATCGTCGACCTCTCCGTCGGCACCCCGGTCGACCCGGTCCCCGAGCTGATCCAGAAGGCGCTGGTCGACGCGGCGGACTCGCCGGGCTATCCGACGGTGTGGGGTACCCCGGCGCTGCGCGACGCGATCACGGGCTGGCTGGAGCGGCGCCTGGGCGCCCGCGGGGTCACGCACCGGCACGTGCTCCCCGTCGTCGGATCCAAGGAACTGGTGGCCTGGCTGCCGACCCACCTCGGCCTCGGCCCCGGCGACAGGGTCGCCCACCCCCGCCTGGCGTACCCGACGTACGAGGTGGGCGCCCGCCTGGCCGGCGCCGACCACGAGGCCTACGACGACCCGACCGAGCTGGACCCGGCGAACCTCAGGCTGCTGTGGCTGAACTCCCCGTCCAACCCGACGGGCCGGGTGCTGTCCCGGGAGGAGCTGACCCGGATCGTGGCCTGGGCCCGCGAGCACGGCGTCCTCGTCCTCTCCGACGAGTGCTACCTGGAGCTGGGCTGGGAGGCCGACCCGGTGTCGGTCCTGCACCCCGACGTCAACGGCGGCTCCTACGACGGCATCGTCGCCGTCCACTCCCTGTCCAAGCGCTCCAACCTGGCCGGCTACCGCGCCGCCTTCGTGGCCGGCGACCCGGCCGTCCTCGGCCCGCTGCTGGAGATCCGCAAGCACGGCGGCATGATGACCTCGGCGCCGACCCAGGCGGCGGCGGTGGCCGCCCTCGGCGACGACGAGCACGTCCGCGTCCAGCGCGAGCGCTACGCGGCCCGCCGCGAGGCCCTGCGGGCGGCGCTGCTGGGCCACGGCTTCCGCATCGAGCACAGCGAGGCGAGCCTCTACCTGTGGGCGACCCGCGGAGAGTCCTGCTGGGACACCGTGTCCCACCTGGCCGAGCGCGGCATCCTGGTGGCCCCGGGCGACTTCTACGGCCCGGCGGGCGAGACGTTCGTCCGCGTGGCCCTGACGGCGACGGACGAGCGGATCGGGGCGGCCGTACGGCGCCTGTAGCGAGAAGAGGAACGAGAACCGCCACCCGCTGCCTGCTGAACGGTGCCCGCTACGGCCCGGCACCCGCCGCCCGCGCCTCCTCGGGTCGCCCGCGCACGCGACGGCGGGGTCCAGGTGGCGCACCTGGACCCCGCCGGTGTCGGCAGGGGGCGTCAGCCGCCCAGGGGCAGGCCCTTCAGCGGCAGGGACTGGGCGGCCCCGGCGCCCTTGGCCAGCCCGTCCGTGGGCAGCCCGCCCTTCGTCACGGTCGACGTGGTGCCGCCGAGGATCCGGCCGGCGGAGCCGGTGGCGTCACCGGCGGCCTTCTGCGCCGCGGGCGTCGCCTTCCGGACGGCCTTGCCGCCGCTCGTGCCCGCGGCCGGCACCGTCTGCTCGACCGCCTTGCCGCCGGTGCCGCCCGCGAGGCCGGTGGCACTCTGCACCGCGCCGTCCGCGGTGGCGCCGGCGCCGGCCGCGTCCAGGGCGGTCAGTCCGCCGAGGTTCGGGGTCGCCGGAAGGGCGGGGGCCGCGCTGGCGGAGCCGGCCGCACCGACCCCGGCAGCCGCTCCCGCTGCGACGAGCAGCGCGGCACGGGCGATCCGGCGGGTCAGGGGGAGGGTCATGATGCTCCTTCGACGGGGGAGGGCGGTGAACTGTCCGACGATTTGAGGCAGTTGAACCAGCCGATCATCGGGTCCGGACGCAGTGACTACCGCTTGAGGTCCGCGAAGGTTGCGGCGGGGCGACGTAAAGAATGGGCAATGCGTCGCATAATCACCTGCGGATATAAACGGGCAAAAGGCGCCCGGGGGAAAGTCCACCGGATGCTTGCGGCCCGGTGTTTCCAAGGGTTTCGGCGGAAACGGGGGCGAGTGCGCGCATACCTGCCCGCACTGCCTCCGGACCGTCCCCGCATAACCCGTCAGGGTGAGGGACCGCACTGCTGCCCGGCCCTACTGCCCGGCGACGATCCGCACCGCGTCCGCGTCCGCGTTCCGCCCCGGCCCGTCCCCGGAGCCGGGTCCGGAGCCGGGTCCGGAGCCGGACGCCGAACCGGAACCGGAACCGGCCGTGCTGCGCCAGCGGCCGTCGGTCGTGCCGGCGACCCACTCCCGGTCGGCGTAGGAGACGCGTTCGATGTGCAGGGCCGAGGCGTTGGCCACCGCCCAGTGCGCGAGCTGCCAGCCCCGCTCCCGCGCCGACCGCTGCCCGGCCCGGCCGCCCGGACCCGCCTCGGGTACCGGCACGGTCACCGTCCGCCCCGCGGCGTCCTCCGGTCCACCGGGCCGCCCGAACGCCGCGGACCCCGACCCGCCGGACGATCCGGGTGACTCGGATGATCCGGGTGTGCCGAGCGGACCGGATGCCTTGCCCGCCGCGGACGCGTCCGGCGAGGGCGTCGCCGCGGCCCGGCCGCTCACCTCCGCGCCGGCCATCTCGAACACGTCGCGCCCGAAGTCCCGTACGAGCGCCGCGCGCACCCCGTCCGGCCCCGCGCCCGGCCTCGTGTCCTTGCGGCCCCCGCAGGTCAGCGTGGCCGCGGAGCGTCCCGTCAGGGCGGCGGACAGCAGCGCCGCGTCCGACTCGTGCTTGGCGTACGCCTCCGGGTAGCCGCTGCGCTGCACGCGCTGCGCGGCGACCGTGAGGGGCAGTCCCGTGTAGCCGGGGACCTTCACCAGGTGCTGGTAGAAGGCGCCCGCCGCGTACGTCGGGTCCATGATCTGCCGCGGGGTGCCCCAGCCTTGCGACGGCCGCTGCTGGAACAGGCCCAGCGAGTCCCGGTCGCCGTGGTCGATGTTGCGCAGCCCGGACTCCTGCAACGCCGTCGCCAGCGCGATCGTCACGGCCCGCTCGGGCAGATCGCGGCCGGTGCCGACGGCCGCGATCGTCGCGGCGTTCACCGCCTGCTCCGGCGTGAAGGCGTACGACGCCGCACCGCCCGCCCCCGAGACGACCCGGCAGCCCGGCGCGCCGCCACCCCCGGTCACGTACTGCACCGTGAGATAGCCCGCGACCGCACCCAGCGCGACCAGCCCGGCGCCGAACCGGAGCAGGCGACGGCGGCGCCCCGGGGGCGCGGGCGTCGGTGAGGCGTGAGGCGTGGGGGACGGCTCTGACACGCGGTACAAGGTACTGGAGGCCTCCGGAAGCCGGGAGTCCTGAGCAGGTTCGCGCAGCGCTTCCGCGGTTGCGGGGGGATAGGGTCGCGGGCATGGCCGACACCCCGCTTGACCTCACGCTGGACGCTGCGGAGCTGACCGCGCAGCTCGTCGACTTCGCCTCCGAGAGCGGCACCGAGAAGCCGCTCGCGGACGCGATCGAGACCGCGCTGCGCGCCCTGCCGCACCTGACGGTGGACCGGTACGGCAACAACGTCGTCGCGCGCACCCATCTCGGCCGGTCCGAGCGCGTGATCCTCGCCGGCCACATCGACACCGTGCCGATCGCCGACAACGTCCCCTCCCGCCTCGACGGCGAGGGATTCCTGTGGGGTTGCGGCACCTGCGACATGAAGTCGGGTGTCGCCGTGCAGCTGCGCATCGCGGCCACCGTTCCGGCGCCCAACCGCGACCTCACGTTCGTCTTCTACGACAACGAGGAAGTCGCCGCCGAACTCAACGGGCTCCGGCACATCGCGGAGGCGCACCCCGACTGGCTGGCGGGCGACTTCGCGGTGCTGCTGGAGCCGTCGGACGGGCAGGTCGAGGGCGGCTGTCAGGGCACCCTGCGGGTGCTGCTCAGGACCGGCGGCGAGCGGGCCCACTCCGCCCGCAGCTGGATGGGTTCCAACGCCATCCACGCGGCGGCGCCGATCCTCGCGCGGCTGGCGGCGTACGAGCCGCGGTACCCGGTGATCGACGGCCTGGAGTACCGCGAGGGCCTCAACGCGGTCGGCATCTCCGGGGGTGTGGCGGGCAACGTCATCCCCGACGCGTGCGTGGTCACGGTGAACTTCCGCTACGCACCGGACCGCACCGAGCAGGAGGCGATCGCGCACGTGCGCGAGGTCTTCGCGGACTGCGGGGTGGAGGAGTTCGTCGTCGACGACCACAGCGGTGCCGCCCTGCCCGGACTGTCCCATCCGGCCGCTGCCGCCTTCATCGAGGCGGTCGGCGGCACCCCGCAGCCCAAGTACGGCTGGACGGACGTCTCCCGCTTCTCGGCGCTCGGCGTCCCCGCGGTCAACTACGGTCCGGGCAACCCGCACCTGGCGCACCGGCGGGACGAGCGCGTCGAGACGGCGAAGATCCTCTCGGCGGAGGCGCGGCTCAGCGACTGGCTCACCGGCTGACGGCACGGGCTCGGCGGACCGAGCCGGGAGCAGGGCAGCGAGCAGGGGCCGCCCGTCCGGGGCGCGTTCGCGGTGTCGGCCGGAGAGCCCGGCGCGGGCGTCCCGTCCGCCGGGGGGAGCGCGGCCGGACGGGACGTTTCCCGACCGGCCCCGGTGGCGGACATGCTCACGTCCCCCGTCCGTAACCACCGTGGATCTACGCTGAGGTGGAAAGACAGCACGACGGAGGGAGCGCGTACATGGCTACCGGCAACCCCGAGGGCAAGAAGACGCCACCGGACGAGCAGCGCCTGGGACCGGTCCTCCGGCGGCGCGGCCAGGTGACGGCGAGCACGACGGACCAGCGCCTGCTGGACGTGGGCGGCCCGTCGGACTGGGTCCACACCGATCCCTGGCGGGTGCTGCGCATCCAGTCGGAGTTCATCGAGGGCTTCGGCACGCTGGCCGAACTGCCCGAGGCGATCAGCGTGTTCGGCTCCGCGCGGACACCGGCCGACTCCCCGGAGTACGAAGCCGGGGTGCGCCTCGGCCGGGGCCTGGTGGACGCGGGCTTCGCCGTCATCACGGGCGGCGGACCGGGCGCCATGGAGGCGGCGAACAAGGGCGCGTGCGAGGCGGGCGGTATCTCGGTGGGCCTCGGCATCGAGCTGCCCTTCGAGCAGGGGCTGAACCCCTACGTCGACATCGGCCTGAACTTCCGCTACTTCTTCGTGCGGAAGATGATGTTCGTCAAGTACGCGCAGGGGTTCGTCGTCCTGCCCGGCGGACTCGGCACCCTCGACGAACTCTTCGAGGCCCTCACCCTCGTCCAGACCCAGAAGGTCACCCGCTTCCCCATCGTCCTCTTCGGCAGCGCCTACTGGGGCGGTCTGGTCGACTGGCTCATGAACACGCTGGTGGCGCAGGGGAAGGCCGCCGAGAAGGACCTGTTGCTCTTCCACGTCACGGACGACGTGGAGGAGGCCGTGGCCCTGGTGTCCAAGGAGGCGGGCCGCTGAACCGGCCCCACGGCCGGCGGCACCCGCTCCTGCGCCCCTTCCTTCCCCGGCGCCGCACCCTCCGCCGTCCGCCCGCCCGTCATCCGCCGCAGCGAGGCTGCTCCCGGCGTCCGCCGTGACGAGGCCTCGCGGCCCCGTCCCTCAGCCCCCGCCGCGGTGGGCGCCCGGCGGCGTCACGCCAGGCCCCGCCGGGCCACCGCGGGCGTGCGGTGCCCCGCGATCGACGCCACCATGTCCAGGACCTGCCGCGTCTCCGCCACCTCGTGGACGCGGTACACCTGCGCCCCCAGCCAGGCCGACACCGCCGTGGTCGCCAGCGTGCCCAGCACCCGCTCCTTGACCGGCTTGTCCAGCGTCTCGCCGACGAAGTCCTTGTTGGACAGCGACACCAGCACCGGCCAGCCTGTGTCGACCATCTCGCCGAGCCGCCGCGTCGCCTCCAGACTGTGCCGCGTGTTCTTGCCGAAGTCGTGCCCGGGGTCGATCAGCACCGACTCCCGCGGCACCCCCAGCGCCACCGCGCGCTCCGCCAGGCCCACCGTCACCCGCAGGATGTCGGCCATGACGTCGTCGTACTCCACCCGGTGCGGGCGGGTGCGCGGCTCGGCGCCCCCGGCGTGCGTGCACACCAGGCCCACCCCGCGGCGCGCGGCGACCTCCGCCAGCCGCGGGTCCACCCCGCCCCACGCGTCGTTCAGCAGATCCGCGCCCGCCTCGCAGACCGCCTCCCCGACCCCGGCCCGCCAGGTGTCCACGCTGATGACCACGTCGGGGAACCGGCGCCGCACCTCCGCCACGAAGCCGACCGTGCGCCGCGCCTCCTCCTCGGCGGTCACCTCCTCGCCCGGACCGGCCTTCACCCCCCCGACGTCGATGATCGCCGCACCCTCGGCCACCGCCTGCTCCACCCGGGCCAGCGCCGGCTCGTCGCGGAAGGTGGCCCCACCGTCGTAGAAGGAGTCCGGGGTCCGGTTCACGATCGCCATGATCACCGGCTCGTGCGCGCCGAATTCACGCCTGCCCAGCCTGAGCATCCCCTGTGACCTCTCCAGTCCGTCCCGGTCTTCCACCGCCTGCGACCCTAACCGCCTGGGCCGCATGGCACGATCGGACCCTGACACACTCCGGACACCGAGCACACCAACCGTGGGGATGCAGCGATGGTTATGTTCCTGTTCCTGGTCGTCGCGCTCGCCGTCGTGGCCGCCGCGGTGATGCTCGCCGTGGTCGGCGGCGGCGAGGGCACGGGCCCGCTGCCCGAGGCGGCCCCCGAGCGGCTGCACGACCCGCTGCCCCCCGACCGCCCCGTCGACCGCGCGGACATCGACCACCTCCGCTTCCCGCTCGCGGTCCGCGGCTACCGCATGGCCGACGTCGACGACGCCCTGGACCGCGTCGCCGCCGAACTCGCCGAGCGCGACGCCCGCATCGCCGACCTGGAGTCAGCGCTGGCGGGAGCCCGGGCCGCCGCCGCGCAGCAGCCCCCGCGGGACGAACGGCGGGAGGACCGGCAGTGAGCGACGGCATTGCCCTCGCGGGCCCGGACGGCGCCCTGCGCTGCCCGTGGGCCCTGTCCACGCCGGACTACGTCGCCTACCACGACGAGGAGTGGGGCCGCCCGGTCCACGGCGACGACGCCCTGTTCGAGCGCCTGTCCCTGGAGGCGTTCCAGTCCGGCCTGTCGTGGATCACCATCCTGCGCCGCCGCCCCGGCTTCCGCGCCGCCTTCGCCGGCTTCGAGATCGCCGAGGTCGCCGGGTTCGCCGACGCCGACCGCGAGCGCCTGCTCACCGACGCCGGGATCATCCGCAACCGCGCCAAGATCGACGCCACGCTCGCCAACGCGCGGGTGCTCGCCACGTGGCAGCCGGGCGAACTGGACCGGCTGATCTGGTCCCACGCCCCCGACCCGGCGGCCCGCCCGGTCCCGCGGTCCCTCGCCGACGTCCCCGCGGTCACCGCCGAGTCGACGGCCCTGTCCAGGGCCCTGAAGCAGCGGGGCCTGCGCTTCGTCGGCCCGACGACGGCGTACGCCCTGATGCAGGCCTGCGGGCTGGTCGACGACCACCTCGGGACCTGCGTCGCACGCCGTCGCCCCTGAGCCCGGCGCCGGCCGGCTCAGCGGCCGAGGTACTTCGGCTTCTCCTTGTTCACGAAGGCCTGCACGGCGATGGCGTGGTCCTCGGAGGAGCCCGCGCGGGTCTGGAGCTCGTCCTCCTTCTCCAGGGTCTCCGCCAGGGAGTGCGTCAGCCCGTAGGCCATGGCCTCCTTCAGTGCCGCGTACGCCACCGTCGGCCCCTCCGCCAGTGCCCGGGCCACCGCCTCGGCCTCCGACCGCAGGTCGGCGGCCGGCACCACGCGGTTGGCGATGCCCAGCTCGAACGCCTCCTGCGCGGTGATGCTGCGCGGGAAGAGCAGCAGGTCGGCGGCGCGGCCGGGGCCGATGACCCGCGGCAGTGTCCAGGAGATGCCCGAGTCGGCGGTCAGGGCCACGCCCGCGAAGGAGGTGTTGAAGCCGGCCGTGTCCGCCACGATCCGGTGGTCGGCCGCCAGCGCGAAACCGAAGCCCGCGCCCGCCGCGACCCCGTTCACCGCCGCGACCACCGGCTTCGGCGCCCCGGCGAGCGCCCGCACGATGGGGTTGTAGTGCTCGCGGACGGTGCTCATCGTCTGCCCCGAACCGGTCTCCCGGTCGGCGGCCAGCAGCCCGATGTGCTCCTTGAGGTCCTGGCCCACGCAGAACGCCCGGTCGCCGGCCGCCGTCAGCAGCACCGCCCGGACGGCGTCGTCGCCCGCCGCTGACTCGGCCGCGTCCCGGAGGGCGACCTTGGTCGCGACGTTCAGCGCGTTCATCGCCTCGGGGCGGTTCAGCGTGATGGTCGCGAGCCCGTCGTTCACCTCGTAGAGCACGGTGTCGGCCATGGTGTTCCCTCCGGTGTCGAGCAGCGGCGTACCGGACGGTACGCCGTGGGTACGAAGGACAGCATGGCGGAGTTCGGGGACGGCGGACCGGGTCGGTGGTGTGACCTGCGTCAAAGGGCGAAGAAGCGATACGGCCGCGCAGTATCGCAGCCACATCGCCGAATTGGGTGGTTTTGCTCGCGCGCGTTGCCCAAGCGATGCCGACCGATGTTGGTCATCGGGTCCTGGGATGCGGGATAATGGCTGGGAAGCAATGTGTTCGATGCCGGTGTCGCGTGTCCGGGGTTCTTTGCACCAGGGACAGCGCGTGCCCTTCAGGGGCCGTCGGCTGTGGCGATGAGCTGGTTTCAGGAAGGGGAACGAGCATGGCGGCCATGAAGCCGCGGACGGGCGATGGCCCGCTCGAGGTGACCAAGGAGGGGCGGGGCATCGTCATGCGCGTTCCGCTCGAAGGCGGCGGTCGACTCGTCGTCGAGCTGACCCCTGACGAGGCCGATGCCCTCGGCGACGCCCTCAAGAAGGTCGTCGGCTGACGCGCAAGCGACCACACCCTTTCAGTGGCCCCGGCATCGCACACGGTGCCGGGGCCACTGTTCGGACGGCTCCGCCGGGATGGTGCGGCCCGTGGCGGGCGCCGTGCCGTCGTTCGCGGGGTGGGGCCGTCAGCGCTTGACCGCGCACAGCAGGCCGTCGCCGACCGGCAGCAGCGACGGGACCAGGTCCTGGCTCTCGCGCACCGCCCGCAGCAGCTCCCGGATCCGTATGACCTCGGTCGGCTGCGGTCCGGAGTCCACCGTACGGCCGGCGGCGAACACCCCCTCGAAGACGACGAGGCCGCCCGTGCGCAGCAGGCGCAACGATTCAGCTAGGTAGTCCAGCAGCTCCAGGCGGTCGCCGTCGCAGAAGACGAGGTCGTATCCGGCGTCGGCGAGCCGGGGCAGCACGTCCAGGGCGCGGCCGGGGATGAACCGGGCCCGGTTGCTGGCGAACCCCGCGGCGCGGAAGGCCTGCCGGGCGAACTGCTGGTGCTCCGGCTCGGGATCCACGGTGGTCAGCACCCCGTCCGGGCGCATTCCGCGCAGCAGGTGGATTCCGGAGACGCCGCAACCGGTGCCGATCTCCGCGACCGCTTTCGCGTCCACGGTGGCGGCGAGCAACCCCAGGGCCGCGCCCGTGCCGGGCGTCACCGAGCGCAGCCCTGCCTCGCGGGCCCGGTCGCGGGCCCACCGCAGTGCTTCGTCCTCGGCGACATAGGCGTCGGCGAACGCCCAGCTCGTCTGCCGGTTGCCGGTAATGGCCCTCTCCTGTCCCCATGGTTGCTTCGGCGTGACTGTATCCGTTGGTGGCGGGAACCCGCAGATGGGACCAGGCGTTTAGAGGGGTGGTGGGGAGAACGGGGGGACACGGTTGGATCACGAAAAGGGACGGGACGCCGAGCAACTGCTGACGCAGCCGTATGAGCCGTATCAGCCCAGATCAAATTCTCGTAAAACCGCTTATCCGGTCCTAACGGGCGAGGTGGCTATGGTAGGGGCTCCACTGGACACCACCAGAGCTGACAGGGGAGGTGCGGCCGCGCCCGGAGACCGGGGACGAGCGCTGTGGCGCTTTCTCGGGTCGGCGGGCAGGCCGAAATCCGTGAACGACACCGCTGACCACAGCCACGCCGCCACACAGGACCGGACCGCGACCTTCTCCACCGACGCGGACGGTCCGGCGTGGACTCCGCCCACCTGGGAGGAGATCGTCAGCACGCACAGCGGCCGGGTGTACCGGCTCGCCTACCGTCTCACCGGCAACCAGCACGACGCCGAGGACCTCACCCAGGAGGTCTTCGTCCGTGTCTTCCGCTCCCTGTCCACCTACAGCCCGGGCACGTTCGAGGGCTGGCTGCACCGCATCACCACCAACCTGTTCCTCGACATGGTCCGCCGCAAGCAGCGCATCCGCTTCGACGCCCTCGGCGAGGACGCGGCGGAGCGGCTGGCCAGCAAGGAGCCCACGCCCCAGCAGCTCTTCCACGACGCCCACTTCGACGCCGACGTGCAGCAGGCCCTGGACACCCTCGCGCCCGAGTTCCGCGCCGCGGTCGTGCTGTGCGACATCGAGGGGCTGTCGTACGAGGAGATCGCCGCGACGCTCGGAGTGAAGCTCGGCACGGTCCGCTCCCGCATCCACCGCGGGCGCTCGCAACTGCGCAAGGCCCTGGCCCACCGTTCGCCGCAGGCCCGCGAGCGCCGCTCGCTGATGGCCCCGGTGCCGGTGCTGGGGGGAGGGGGCGCGACCGCGTGAGTGGATCACGTCCTGACCCGGCAGAGCAGCACCTGGGAGACCGACTCTCCGCCCTCGTGGACGGCGAACTCGGTCATGACGCGCGCGAGCGCGTACTGGCGCACGTGGCCACCTGCCCGAAGTGCAAGGCGGAGGTGGACGCCCAGCGCCGGCTGAAGAACGTCTTCGCGGAGATGGCCCCGCCACCTCCGTCCGAGAGCTTCCTGGCCCGCCTCCAGGGACTGCCCGCGGGAGGTGGTCCTGACGACGGCGGCACGCCGCTGGGCGGGGGCGGACTGGCCGGCCCCGCCTTCGGCAGACGTCCCGAGGGGTCCGTGGTTCCCGGGCCGTTCGGGATGAGCGGTGACGGCAGGTCCCCCTTCGGCTTCGACCTCGCCTCCGCCGGGCCGCCCGGTTCGGTCCTCCCGCCCGGGTCCGGCGATCGCGGCTTCCGCGTGCACCCCGTCGGCAGGGGCGAGGGCGACCGCCCGTCCTCCCGCGGGCTGAGGTTCGCCTTCGCCGCGGCCGGCGCGGTGTCCCTCGCCGCGCTCGCCCTCGGTGGCGTGACCTCCGGCATCCCGGCCGACGCCGACGCGCGCGGCGCCGGCAGCAGTGTCCTCCCGGCCCGCCCCCAGGGCACCGGGGGCACCACCGCACCGGAGAGCCAGCGCCGCCGGGTCGGCCCGCTGCTCGCCCACACCGGTCAGGGACGCGGCCTCGGGCAGACGCCGGCGGCGCCCACGGCGGTGTCCGCGCCGCTGCTGCCGGGTATCCCCCCGCCCGCAGGACGGCAGGACGCCGTGCCCACGTTCACCACACCGGTGATGGTCGGTGCCGCGGCCATGTCCCCACTCATACGCCCGCTGGAGGTCAACGCGCCGATCCTCCTGGCCGACCCCGCCGGGACATCGGGCGCCGCCACGCCGGGCCCGCTCGCCGCACCGCACCCCGCCTCGACGCCGTCGTCCACCGCCGCCGCTCCCCGCTGACCGGGCCTGCGTGGCCGGCCGCGAACCTGGTTGAATCCCGGGGGAGCCGTGTCCCCGTCAGCCGGGCGCGGCGTGGACGATCCGTGGGCGGCGCCGACATCGCCGTGCCGCGGCCAGCTGTGGGGAGAGCATGAACGAGGGGAAGCCCACGCAGGACCCGCCGCCCGGCACCGAGGACGCCGAGCCGGCCACGGCACCGAAGCCGGCGGGTGGCGGCTCGGCGGAGGGTGATCACGCCCTGGAACGCCCCGTGGGGGCCGACGACCGATCCGGCGACGAAACCGACGGGGACTTCCTGCTGAAGGGCCCGTCCGGCGCTGACGTGCCCGCGGGCGGGGAGCCGGTGTCCCCCGCTCCTGCCCGGCAGGCGGTCTCCGAGGCGTCCGTCGAGCGGTCCGTGCCCCTGCACGACCCCGATCCCTACGGCACCCCGCCCTACGGCGAGCCGGGCCCCTGGGCGCCCGCCCCGCCCGTGCAGCACCCCGCGGCGACCCCGGCCCAGGGCACGCCGCTGCCCGCGCCGGCGGGGCACGAGACCCTCCCGCCCAGGGCACCGGACCCCGGCCCGGCCGCTCCCGCGGGTCCCACCTGCGGCCCTGCCCCGGCCGCGGGGCAGCCGTTCGGACCCGGCACCTTCGCGGGACGGCCACTCGCCCCCGCCACCCCGGCAGGACCGGCCCCCGCCACGGCCTCCCCGGCGCTCGCGGCCGAGCACGCCCCGGGCGTGCCGGCCGACCCCTGGCACCGCTACGACCCGTGGGCGGTCGCGCACAACGGGCCGCTGCAGTACACCGGGGCCGGCGCCGAGAGCGAGCAGCGGCGCCGCCGGCGCCGCCGCAGGGGGGCGGTGGGCGCGGCGCTCGCGCTCGCGCTGGTGTCCGGCCTCGTCGGCGGGGCCGTAGGGGTGTACCTGGAGCGCAACGGCGGCGTGGGCGGCATCGAACTGCCTCAGGCCGGGAAGGAGCCCGCCGGGCGGGCCCCGGACAGCGTGGCGGGCATCGCCGCACGGGCCCTGCCCAGCGTCGTGACCCTGCACGTCAGCGGCTCCGGGGCGGCGGGCACCGGAACCGGCTTCGTACTCGACACCCGCGGCCACATCCTCACCAACAACCACGTCGTCGAACCCGCCGGGGGCGACGGCGTCATAACCGTCGTCTTCAACGGCGGGCAGAGCGCCGAGGCCGAGGTCGTAGGCCGCGACGCCGGCTACGACCTCGCCGTCGTCAAGGTGAGCGGCGTCAAGGGTCTGCGGCCGCTGCCGCTCGGCAACTCCGACAACGTCCGGGTCGGGGACCCCGTCGTGGCCATCGGCGCCCCCTTCGACCTGGAGGGCACCGTCACCTCCGGCATCATCAGCGCCAGGGAACGACCCATCACGGCGGGCGGGGAGAAGGGCGACGGCAGCGACGTGTCCTACGTCGACGCGCTGCAGACCGACGCACCCATCAACCCGGGCAACTCCGGCGGCCCCCTCCTCGACTCCCGGGCCCGCGTCATCGGCATCAACTCCGCCATCCGCTCCGCCGACGGCGGCTCCGACAGCGACGGCGGCCAGGCCGGCTCCATCGGGCTCGGCTTCGCCATCCCGATCAACCAGGGCAAGCGCGTCGCCGAGGAACTGATCAACACGGGCAGGGCCACCCACCCCGTCATCGGCATCACCCTCGACCTGGACTACGCCGGCGACGGTGCCCGCGTCGACGACCGGGGGAGCGACGGCGGCCCCGCCGTCACCACCGGCGGCCCCGGGGAGCGGGCGGGCATCGAGCCCGGCGACGTCATCACGGCCGTCGACGGCCAGCGCGTCCACTCGGGTGAGGAACTGATCGTCAAGACCCGCGCCCACCGCCCCGGCGACCGTCTGGAGCTCACTCTGGAACGCGGCACCCGGCAGCGAAAGGTTTCCCTGACGCTCGGCTCCTCCGGCGGTGGCTGACGGGCCCGCCGCCGGAGGGGACGAGAACGTCACCGGAGGGTCTTTCGAACCGGCTGCCGGCCGGCACTCGGCAAACATCGCGGAAAACCGTTCGGCCACGCCCACGCGGACACCTCGGGACGGTACCGGGCGGACCGGTACGACAGGTACCGTGGAGGCGGCCCGAGGACATCGCAAGGAGTTACAGGTGTTCAATGACATAGGACCGCTCGAGCTGGTCACGCTCGTCGTCCTTGCCGTGCTCGTCTTCGGTCCGGACAAGCTTCCGAAGGTCATCCAGGACGTGACCCGCACGATCCGGAAGATCCGCGAGTTCTCCGAGAGCGCCAAGCAGGACATCCGCAGCGAGCTGGGGCCGGAGTTCAAGGACTTCGAGTTCGAGGACCT
This sequence comes from Streptomyces sp. MUM 2J, assembly GCF_022414535.1. Taxonomy (GTDB): domain Bacteria; phylum Actinomycetota; class Actinomycetes; order Streptomycetales; family Streptomycetaceae; genus Streptomyces. The sequence continues at coordinate 134,733 of NZ_JADWYM010000011.1, read as the reverse complement.
CAACCCCAAGACGTTCATCCGCAAGCAGCTGGACAACGAAGAGCTGGGGCTGAAGGAGATCCGCAACGGTTTCGACCTGAAGAAGGAGATGGCCGAGGTCACCGATGCCGTGCAGAGCCGCGACGCGGAGTCCCCGTCGCCCTCCGCCGGCTCCGCGGCCGGGCGCGTCGACATGACCAAGAAGCCGGAGGCCCCCGGCAAGGACGACCGCCCTCCGTTCGACGCGGACGCCACCTGAGCCGGTACAGCTCAGGATCCGTGGAACGGGGCGCACACCCTGCCCCACGTGACACGTTTCATACCTCCCGACCGCCTCGTACGGCCTGGACGCGCCGCCCGACGCCTCGCGCGCCGGGCGGTTTCCGCGCTGCTCGGAGGAGGGTCGATATGCTGCCGAGTCGTTGTGCGGACCGGAGGAGTACGCCCGATGGGGGGCGGGCCGCGCCGGACCGACGAGAGCGAGGAGGCGTCCGGGCACATGGAGACGACGAGTGGGGCAGTCGCGCAGGCGCCGGACGCGGAGGGCGGACAACAGGTCCCCTCCGCCCGGCGCACGGTGTACGGCTACCTGAGCGCGCCCTTCCCGTGGTACGGCCTCGACGAGGCGTTCACGGGGCCGCGCTGGCTGATGCAGGTCGGTACGGCGGCCGACGGGGCCGTCGAGCACGGGTCCATCGGGCACGGGGACGAGCCCTCCGTGCGGACCGAGGCGACGGCTGAAGAGCGGGAGCGGTTCGCGGTCGTGGTGACCGTCGCGGCGAACCCGTCCCGGCGCAGCGCCGACGGCACGGGGCTGCTGGAGGCCACGACGGTGTCCTCGGCGGCGTGGCTCGCCGGGGTGGGACTGCTGTCGTTCACCTGGCCGGGGCAGATGGACCACAGTCTGCGGGACGACTGGCTGGAGCAGCAGACGGAGACGGCGTGGGTGCTGGCCGACGACCTCGACGGCTCGGACTGGTCGATGCTGTCCCTGCCGGTGGACGGTGTGCCGACGCCGTTCCACTACCGCGAGTCCGAGTTCGGCTGGGTGCTCGCCGGGTCGACGCGGCAGGGCGTGCACATCGGCGCGTACGGCAGAGGCATGAGCGCCTACGGCCTGGGCTTCGCCCAGATCAAGGACATCGCCGCCTACGCATGACAACAGGGGCGCCGACCGGTCGCGGCGCCCCTTTCCCGTGCCGACCGGGTCCTCGCCCGGCTGCCGGCCGGGCGGGCCCCTCACGCGGCACGCCGCGCCCCGAAGCGCGCCCGCGGGGGTGCTCCGGGGCGGGAACGGCGGGGACCAGTGCCGCAACAGGCGACATTCGCCCCGTCAAGGCGGGCGAACGTTGCCTGACGCGGTACTAGAACTTGTTCTTCGGGGTGATCCCCAGGGACAGGCCCGACAGGCCCCGCTGCCGTCCGCCCAGCTTGCCCGCGATCGCCCGCAGGGCCGAACCCGCCGGGGAGTCCGGGTCCGTCAGGACGACCGGCTTGCCCTCGTCGCCGCCCTCGCGGAGGCGGACGTCGATCGGGATCGAGCCGAGGACCGGCACCGTCGCACCCGTGGTGCGCGTGAGGCCGTCGGCGACGCGCTGGCCGCCACCGGTGCCGAACACATCGACCATCTCCCCGCAGTGCGGGCAGGGCAGACCGGACATGTTCTCCACGACGCCGACGATCTTCTGGTGGGTCTGCACGGCGATGGAGCCCGCGCGCTCGGCGACCTCCGCGGCGGCCTGCTGCGGGGTCGTCACGACCAGGATCTCGGCGTTGGGGACCAGCTGTGCCACGGAGATGGCGATGTCGCCGGTCCCGGGCGGGAGGTCCAGGAGGAGCACGTCGAGGTCGCCCCAGTAGACGTCCGCCAGGAACTGCTGCAGGGCGCGGTGCAGCATCGGTCCGCGCCAGACGACCGGGGCGTTGCCCGGGGTGAACATGCCGATGGAGATGACCTTCACGCCGTTCGCCGACGGCGGCATGATCATGTTCTCGACCTGGGTGGGACGCCCGTCCGTGCCGAGCATGCGCGGCACGCTGTGGCCGTAGATGTCGGCGTCGACGACACCGACCTTCAGGCCGTCGGCCGCCATGGCCGCCGCCAGGTTCACCGTCACCGACGACTTGCCGACGCCGCCCTTGCCGGACGCGACCGCGTAGACGCGGGTGAGGCTGCCCGGCTTGGCGAAGGGGACCTCGCGCTCGGTCTGGCCGCCGCGCAGCGCCGCCGCCAGTTCCTTGCGCTGCTCGTCGCTCATCACGTCGAGCGTGACGTCCACGCGGGTGACGCCCTCGACACGGGAGACCGCGTCGGTGACGCGCTGGGTGATCGTGTCACGCATGGGGCAGCCGGAGACCGTCAGGTACACGGTGACCGCGACCGTTCCGTCCGCGCCGATCTCCACCGATTTGACCATCCCGAGCTCGGTGATGGGTCGGTTGATCTCGGGGTCGTTCACCGTCGCCAGTGCCTCGCGCACCGCGTCTTCGCTAGCCATAGGGTCGATGGTACGGCTCGGTAGCCGTGCCCCGGAAAGCCTGTCAGCGGTCTTCTGCGTCACGTCCCGGCGACCGTTCTGCCGGGACCGTGTGGAATCCGTCGGGCTCGTGGTGGCCGTTGTGCCGTCCGTCCAGGTCTCGCAGCAGGTCCTGGAGCTCGGAGCGGATCCAGTCGCGGGTGGCGACCTCGCCCAGGCCGATCCGCAGGGCGGCGATCTCCCGGGTGAGGTACTCGGTGTCCGCGATGGAGCGTTCGTTCTGCTTGCGGTCCTGTTCGAGGTTGACCCGGTCGCGGTCGTCCTGCCGGTTCTGCGCGAGCAGGATCAGCGGGGCAGCGTAGGAGGCCTGCAGGGACAGCATCAGCGTCAGGAAGATGAACGGGTACTGGTCGAAGCGCAGCTCGCGGGGCGCGGCGATGTTCCACAGCACCCACAGCACGATGGCGACGGTCATCCAGACGATGAACCGTCCGGTGCCGAGGAAGCGGGCGATCTTCTCGGAGAGCCGGCCGAAGGCCTCCGGGTCCCACTCGGGCAGCAGCCGGCGCCGTGGCGGGCGCGGCTGGTCGAGCCGGGTGCGGTGCCGGCCGGAGGCGGTGGCCCCGGCCGGGCTCCGCTCGCGCACGGCCTCCCGGCCGCCGTCGCGCTCAGGTGCCATGCGGCGCCACCCCCCGGCCCTGGTCGAGGTGGAACTCCGTCTCACGCCAGTCGTCGGGGAGCATGTGGTCCAGCACGTCGTCGACGGTCACCGCGCCCAGCAGGGCCCCCGACTCGTCGACGACGGGCGCCGCGACCATGTCGTACGTGGCGAAGAAGCCGGCGACGACCGGCAGCGCGGCGTCCGGGGAGAGGGGCTGCAGGTCCTGGTCGACCAGCGAGCTGACCAGGGTGTACGGCGGGTCGCGCAGCAGACGCTGGAAGTGGACCGTGCCCAGGTACTTGCCGGTAGGGGTCTCGTCGGGCGGCCGGCACACGTAGACCTGCGCCGCGAGCGCGGGGGACAGGTCGGCGTTGCGGACGCGGGCGAGCGCGTCGGCGACCGTGGAGTCCGGGCGCAGCACGATCGGCTCGGTCGTCATCAGACCACCCGCGGTGTGCTCCTCGTACGACATCAGGCGCCGCATGTCGGCCGCGTCGGCCGGCTGCATCAGGCTCAGCAGCCGCTCCTGCTCGTCCTCGGGCAGCTCGGCGAGCAGGTCGGCGGCGTCGTCGGGGTCCATCGCCTCCAGGACGTCGGCGGCACGCTCCTCCTTCAGCTTGCCGAGGATCTCGATCTGGTCGTCCTCCGGGAGTTCCTCCAGCACGTCGGCGAGGCGGTCGTCGTCGAGCGCGGCGGCGACCTCGGCGCGCCGCTTGGCGGACAGATGGTGCAGGACGTTGGCGAGGTCGGCGGGGCGCAACTGCTCGAAGGTGGCGAGGAGGCTCTCGGCGCCCTGCCCCTGCTCCTCCAGCGAGAAGCCGGTCACCTGGGACCACTCGACGGTGATCGTCTCCCCCTTGGTACGCCTGAGCGGGCCGGACCTCCTTCCCTTGCGGACGAAGACGCGGTCGATCTCCCAGTCGCGGCGGGCGGGCAACTGCTGCACCGACAGGTCCAGGACGGTGACCTCCTCGCCCGTCTCCTCCAGCGTGACGCGGCGGTCGAGCAGCTCGCCGAAGACGAGCCGCTCGGTGGGCCGCTGCTCGAAGCGGCGGACGTTGAGCACGCCGGTCGTGATGACCTGGCCGGACTCGATGCCGGTGACCCGGGTCATGGGCAGGAAGATACGGCGGCGGGTGGACAGTTCGACGACCAGGCCGAGCAGCCGCGGCGGGCGGCGCCCCACGCGGAGCATGACGACCAGGTCGCGTACGCGACCCACCTGGTCGCCGTTGGGATCGAAGACGGCGATGCCGGAGAGGTGCGAGACGAAGATCCGCGGGGCACCGGCTGCCATGGTGGTCGTTCCTTTTCGTGCGGAGGGCTTCCTGCTGCGTCCTGGTGTGCCTTCTCTCGATTGCCCGCCGGGTCGGGCTTCAGGCTAGCCCGTCCCGATCGGGCCCGCCCTGGTGAGAGGTCCGGACGTGCTGACTCCGCATCGCCCGGACGGCACCGGTACGCTGCGCCGTACGCCGCCGTGGACCCCACCCGAAAGGCAGCTGCGCCTGTGATCGTGACATCCCTGGGCCGTATCCGTCGGGCTGCGCTGGCCGGCGCACTGTGCGCCCTGGCCGTCACGGGGGCGGCGGGATGCGGAGGGGACCCGGACGCGGGCACCAACGGGGTCGGGAAGCTGACGGCGGGGCAGATCCAGAGCAGGACCAGGCAGGCCGCGGTCTCCGGCACCGCCGTGCGTCTGTCGGGCACCGTGGCCGCCGGCGGGCACACCTACAGGCTCGACATGCGGCTCACCTCCGGCGGCGGCTCCGGCTCGGTCACTTCGGACGGGGAGTCCTTCCAGCTGCTGCGGGTCGGCGAGCACCTGTACCTGAAGGCCGGCGCGGACTTCTGGACCCACGAGGACGGCAAGGGCGGCACCGCGGACTCGGCCGCCGCGGACAAACTGGAGGGCAAGTACGTCAAGGTGCCCCGGTCCGACCCGGCGTACCAGCGGTTCAGCGGGTTCACCGACAAGGACGTCCTCCTCGACGGACTGCTGACCCTGCACGGAGCTCTCGCCACCGACGGCCACCACGAGCAGTCCGGCGTCCGCACCATCCGCATCACCGGCGACCAGGGCTCCGGCGGCACCCTCGACGTCTCCCTGGAGGGCCGGCCGTACCCGCTGCGTCTGGTCCGCGGGAGCGGGGCCGGGACGCTGGTCTTCTCCGACTGGGGCAAGGACTTCACGGTCGAGCAGCCGGCCCCGGACGACACCGTGGACTACGGCGGACAACTGCCGGCGTCCTGAACCGGGGCACCGCCCGGGCACCTCCGCGCCGGCGCCCGGCGCCCGGCGGCCGTGGCCCTAGGAGCGGGAGCGTTTCCCGAACAGCAGCCGGGGCAACGCGGCGGGGACCGGCCTGCGGGTGGTCGCCGGCGACGGCACGGGAGCCTGGGCCAGGGAGCCGTCGGGCAGCGGCAGCACCGCGCCGGTCGGCTCCAGGCGCAGCACCCGGCACTCCCGCCCCCAGCGCTCCGGCATCGCCTCGCCGTCGGGCGCGTTGAGCCGCTTGCCCTTCAGCTCGGCGACGGTCGCCTGCCACGCCGCAGACCCGGGTGCCAGTTCGACGACCTGCGCGGTGAAGGAGACCAGCCGGCCTCCCTTGTCCTTGCTGCGGACGGTGACCTCGGCACGGCCGCCGTCGGCCAGGCCGGGCAGCGGCTGCTCCCCCGGCCCGTCGCCGACCAGGCAGGCCGCGCCCTCGTGCCAGACGTGCCACAGGGCACGGGCGGCCGGGGCACCGGCGCCCCGGACCCAGATCAGCCCGGACTTCTTCGTGGCCTCCTCGACGAGGGCCTCATCGAGCAGCTCGCTTGTCATGCGCCCAGCCTAACCAGCGGTGTGCCGGCCGGGTGTCACAGCCAGCCGTTCCGCTTGAGGGTGCGGTGGATGCCGAGACAGAGACCCACGGTCACCGACAGGATCACCGGGTAGCCGTACCTCCAGTGCGTCTCGGGCATGTAGTCGAAGTTCATGCCGTACACCCCGCACACCATCGTCGGTACGGCGATGATGGCGGCCCAGGACGTGATCTTCCGCATGTCCTCGTTCTGTGCGACGGACGCCTGCGCGAGGTTGGCCTGGAGGATCGAGTTGAGCAGCTCGTCGAAGCCGATGACCTGCTCCTGGACCCGGGCGACGTGGTCGGCGACGTCCCGGAAGTACTTCTGGATGTCGGGGTCGATCAGCCGCATCGGCCGCTCGCTCAGCAGTTGCATGGGCCGGAGCAGCGGAGACACGGCCCGCTTGAACTCCAGGATCTCCCGCTTGAGCTGGTAGATCCGCCCGGCGTCGGTGCCGCGCGGGGTGCCCTTGCGGCCGGGGGAGAACACGTCGGTCTCGACGGCGTCGATGTCGTCCTGGAGCGCGTCGGCGACCGCGATGTAACCGTCGACGACGTGGTCGGCGATGGCGTGCAGCACCGCGGAGGGGCCTTTGGCCAGCAGTTCCGGGTCGTCCTGGAGGCGGTGGCGCAGGGCTCGCAGGGAGCCCTGGCCGCCGTGCCGGACGGTGATGAAGAAGTCCCGCCCGGTGAAGCACATGACCTCGCCGGTCTCCAGGACCTCGCTGTTGGCGGTCAGTTCGTCGTGCTCGACGTAGTGGACGGTCTTGAAGACGGTGAACAGGGAGTCGTCGTACCGCTCCAGCTTCGGCCGCTGGTGCGCCTGCACGGCGTCCTCCACGGCCAGTGGGTGCAGCCCGAACTCGCTTGCGATACCGGCGAACTCCGCCTCGGTGGGCTCGTGCAGGCCGATCCAGACGAAGCCTCCGTCGCGTCGCACCCGGCGCATCGCCTCGTGCGGGGTGAGCGGCTGGTCGGTGGTCACGCGGGCGCCGTCCCGGTAGACGGCGCAGTCGACCACGGCCGACGCCGTCGCCGGGCCGTGGACGGGCTCGTAGGCGGTGTCGTAGCCGCGGCCGCCCTGGTGCTTGCGCAGCGAGGGACGGGCGGGGCGGACCGCGGACCGCAGGTCGCGGATCATCGACATGGCAGGGCTCCTTCGCGGCGAGAGCAAAGAAAGTCCGCCACGACGGCTGGAACTGCCCGGAATGAGGACGTCCTCACGTCGGATGTTTGGCACGTCCACAAAGCGGGGAGCACCGCACCGTCGCGGTGGCGAGCTTCGCTACTGACTGAGATCAGGCAAAACGAAACGAAGTGCTCTTCCGGAGCGGGCGAGCGCGAAAGGCAGGAAGCCAGGGCTGGAGCTGGAGCAACTGCGTCAACGGGCGGAAGAGCGAGTGGTACTGCACGGTCGACTTCGATCCATGACAGCCCCACCTCCTCCGGCCGGTCCCTCGTAAGGGAGTCCCATCGGCGTCGGGGCTGGACCGCGACGCTGCTGCGTGCTGCCCCGACCGGCCAAGAGTATCAGTCGACCGCAGTGTCAAGGCGCGGCTTTGCCCCGTACTGACGAGTTCTATGCTCGCCGCATGGCTGATGTTCTTCCGCTGGTCGAGGCCCGGTTGTGCACCGCGCTGGGCGAACCGGACGCGCGCGCCGCGGTCACCTTCCTCGGTGCCGAACGTGTCGAGGTGCTCCGGTTCCGGGACGAATCCGAGGAGGGCGCCGTCGTCCGCTACGCCACGCTCGGCATGTCGGCGCAGCCCATGACGGACCCCGCGGCGATGGTCGCGGACCCCGTCCAGGGGCCCCGCGCCGAGCTGCTGCTGTCGGTCCGTCCCGGGGGCGCCGACACCGACAAGGTCCTGCGCCCGCTCGCGGTGCTGGCCGCGTCTCCGCAGGTCGAGGGCCTGGTCGTGATGCCGGGCGCCTCGCTGGACGTGGGTGGGCCGCTGTGGCCCGGCGCTCCCTTCACCTCGGTGCTGGTGGCCGAGCCGGGCGGTCTCGTGGAGGACCTGGAACTCGACGACCCGATGGATCCGGTGCGCTTCCTCCCGCTGCTGCCGATGACTCCGAACGAGGCCGCGTGGAAGCGCGTCCACGGCGCCCAGGCGTTGCAGGAGCGGTGGCTGGCGAGGGGGACGGACCTCCGGGATCCGGCGCGGAGGTCCGTCCCGCTGGAGTGAGGAACATCACCAACCGGCCGGTGGGGTGCGGAAGTTCGTTCGATCCGGTCGGGGGACGCCAGGCGGCTCGACCGGATCGGCGGCCCTCGGCGCAGGTCGGTGCGGTCATTGCGGTCGGTGCGGTCAGGGTGGGATCGCTCAGGTGGAGAAGGCCGTGACACCGTCCTCGGTGGCGTGCTGCGGCCGGAGCTCCTCGGCCTGGTGCGTGAGCGCGCCGCGCCGTACCAGGACCACGAGAGCGCCTGCCGCCGCGGTGCCCGCCGCGACCACGAACGGGACGTGGAGGTCGGTCCGCTCCGCGATCTTCGGCGCGAGGTAGGGCGCGGCGGCCGCCGCGAGCCATCGCACGAAGTTGTAGCCGGCGCTCGCCACCGGGCGCGGGGCGTCGGAGACACCGAGGGCCAGCTCGGTGTAGACGGTGTTGTTGACACCGATGAACGCGCCGGACAGGACGGTGCAGACGATCGCGGTGGTGCGGTCGCCGTAGCCGAGGGCGAGCACGTCGGCCGCGAGCAGCAGCAGCGAACCGCCGAGCACCTTCAGCGAGCCGAACCGTGCCTGCATGCGCGGTGCCACGATCACCGAGAAGACCGCGAGCAGCACGCCCCAGGCGAAGAAGACCGCGCCCGACCTGTACGGCGTCATGTCCAGCACGAACGGTGTGAAGGCCAGCACCGTGAAGAACGTGTAGTTGTAGAAGAACGCGGACGCCGCGGCGGAGGCGAGCCCGCCATGGCCCAGCGCCTTGACCGGGTCCAGCAGCGAGGTCCTGCGGGCGGGCTTCGGCTGCTCCTTCAGGAACGCCGTGACGCAGGCGAACCCGACGGCCATGAGGAAGGCCGTGCCGAAGAACGGGTAGCGCCAGCTGGCGTCGCCGAGGAGGGCGCCGAGCAGCGGGCCGCAGGCCATGCCGAGGCCGAGGGCGGACTCGTAGAGCAGGATCGCCGCGGCGCTGCCGCCCGCCGCCGCGCCGACGATGACCGCCAGGGCGGTGGAGACGAACAGGGCGTTGCCCAGGCCCCAGCCGGCCCGGAGGCCGACCAGTTCGCCGACCGAGTCGGAGGTGCCGGCCAGGCCGGCGAAGACCACCACGAGCGCCAGGCCGGCCAGCAGGGTCCTGCGGCCGCCGATGCGGCTGGAGACGAAGCCCGTGAGCAGCATGGCGACCGCGGTGACCAGGAAGTACGAGGTGAACAGCAGCGAGACCTGACTGGGCGTCGCCTCCAGGCCCCGGGCGATGGACGGCAGGATCGGGTCGACCAGCCCGATGCCCATGAACGCGACGACGGACGCGCCGGCGGTGACCCAGACCGCCTTGGGCTGTCGCAGAATGCCGCCGGCACCCGCGTCGAAGGGGTCCATGTCTTCTCCCTCCAGTAAGTTAGCAATGCTAATGGATGCAGAATACACATAATGCGCTTCCGTCCGGACGGGTGATCGTCCTTGACGGGACGCGGCGGGGGTAGGACCGTGGGGCCCTATGAGGGGCGAACCCAGTTGCCCGAAGTGTGGTGGCCGGGTCAGGGCTCCCGGCCTCTTCGCCGATTCCTGGCAGTGCGACGTGCACGGCACCGTGCATCCGCTGCAGCCCGTGATCCCGCCCAGCGTCGAGGCCCTCGGTGTGGTCGTGCACCGCACGCAGGTCCCGGTGTGGATGCCGTGGCCGCTGCCGGTCGGCTGGCTCTTCACCGGCGTGGCGTACGCGGGGGACGACCGCAGCGGAGGCCGTGCCACGGCCGTGGCGTGCAGCGGACCCGGCCCGCTCGGCGGCGTCGGCGAGCTGATCCTCGTCGCCGAGGAACTCGGCGTCGGCCTCGGCGCGCGCTACGCCGGTATCGACGGTCCCGACCCGGGGCCCTACCTGGATGTGGAGAAGCCGCCCCAGGCCAAGGTTCTCGCGGCCGGCCGTCCCACCCCGCTCTGGCTCGTCTCCAAGACGCCCGACGACCGCGCCGTCTTCGCGGGCGAGGCCCTCGGGATGTGGCTGTGGGCGGTGGTCTGGCCGGAGCAGTCGGGGATGCTGATGTACGACGAGCTGGTCCTGACCGACCTGCGGGACGCCGGGGCGGAGGTGGAGCTCGTGCCGTGCGGCGCGCTGTCGCCCCGCCTGCTCAAGCCCTAGTCGTTCCGTTCCGCGCCGGGCCTCTCCGGGTGTCCCGCGCTCAGGAGGGACTCGGTGTTCCGTGGGCCTCGCGGTCCCGGGGTGCGCCCGGGGCTCCCGCGGCGGGGCGGGAGAGCCCCTGCCGTCGGACAGGAGTTCCTGCGGTCCAGGGGGAACGTCCCCGCGGTCCGGGGCGGAGCTGCCAGGGAGGCGTTCCATGTAAGGGGCGCCGCTCGGTTCGGGTGTGACAATCGGTCTGGGAAATCCGGTTATCCTTGGGTGTCCGCTTCCGTCCGTCCCCGCCTGGAGTCAGCGTCGTGCGCATCGATCTGCACACCCACTCCACCGCGTCCGACGGTACGGACACCCCGGCCGAGCTGGTCCGCCATGCCGCGGCGGCAGGTCTGGACGTCGTCGCGCTGACCGACCACGACACCACGCGCGGGTACGACGAGGCCGTCGCCGCGCTGCCCCCGGGGCTCACTCTGGTCACGGGTGCGGAGCTGTCCTGCAGGGTGGACGGTGTCAGCATGCACATGCTGGCCTACCTCTTCGACCCCGCCGAGCCCGACCTGCTCGCCGAGCGCGAGCTCGTCCGGGACGACCGCGTTCCGCGGGCCCGCGGGATGATCGCCAAGCTGAACGAGCTGGGCGTGCCCGTCACCTGGGAGCAGGTCGCCCGGATCGCCGGCGACGGTTCTGTGGGGCGTCCGCACGTGGCCACCGCCCTCGTCGAACTCGGCGTCGTACCGAGCGTGAGCGATGCCTTCACGCCGGAGTGGCTCGCCGACGGCGGGCGGGCCCATGTGGAGAAGCACGAGACCGACCCCTTCGAGGCGATCCGGCTGATCAAGGGTGCGGGCGGCGTGGCCGTCTTCGCGCACCCCGCCGCGAGCAAGCGCGGGCGCACGGTCCCGGAGTCCGTGATCGCCGAGCTGGCCGCCGCCGGGCTGGACGGCATCGAGGTCGACCACATGGACCACGACGCGCCGGCCCGGGCCCGGCTGCGCGGACTCGCCGGAGACCTGGGCCTGCTGGTGACCGGCTCGTCCGACTACCACGGCAGCCGCAAGAGCTGCGTGCTCGGCGAGTACACGACCGACCCCGAGATCTACGGGGAGATCACCCGGCGGGCGACCGGGGCCTTCCCCGTGCCGGGGGCCGGCGGGGTCTGAGCCCGCCCTCCCGTCGTCCGCTCACCCTCTCACTTCACCTGCAAGGCCCTCATGTTCGACGTTGCCGTCTTCGGTTCGCTCTTCTTGACCCTGTTCGTCATCATGGATCCCCCCGGGATCACCCCGATCTTCATCGCGCTCACCGGGGGCCGCCCGGCCCGCGTGCAGAAGCGGATGGCACTCCAGGCCGTCTGCGTGGCCGGCGGGGTGATCACGATCTTCGGCCTGCTCGGCCACCAGATCCTCGACTACCTCCACGTCTCCGTGCCCGCGCTGATGATCGCGGGTGGACTGCTGCTCCTGCTCATCGCCCTCGACCTGCTCACCGGCAAGACCGACGAGCCGAAGCAGACCAAGGACGTGAACGTCGCCCTCGTCCCGCTGGGCATGCCGCTGCTCGCCGGTCCCGGCGCGATCGTGTCCGTCATCCTCGCCGTGCAGAAGGCCGACGGCGTGGCCATGCAGGTGTCCGTGTGGGCGGCGATCCTCGCCATCCACGTCGTGCTCTGGCTCGTGATGCGCTACTCGCTGCTACTCATCCGGGTCATCAAGGACGGCGGTGTGGTGCTGGTGACGCGGCTCGCGGGCATGATGCTCTCCGCGATCGCCGTGCAGCAGATCATCAACGGCATCACCCAGGTGATCCACGGCGCCTGAGGCCCGCCCGGTGCGCGGCCCCTGACGGGCGCCGGGCCCCGGGCGACGCGCATACGCAGGAGCCCCGTACGGCGTCGGTGCCGTACGGGGCTCCTGAAGCTGCCGACCGCGGTCCTGCTCTCCGGTGGAGTTCCGGTTCCGGTGCGTTCCGTCGCCCCGGTCGTTCCCGCCGCGCCCCGGTGTGCTGGTGTCGCGCTGTTACGAGGCCGCGTTCCCGGCCGGGCGGATCCACAGGCGCTGACCGATCGAGGCGGCCTGTTGCACGATCCGGTTGACGGAGGCCGCGTCCACGACGGTGGTGTCCACGGGTGTACCGTCGACGTCGTCGAGTCGCATGATTTCGAAGCGCATGGTGGCTTCCCCTTCCTCTCGCGTTCCGTAGGAGTCAACACGACCTGTGTTACGAACATTCCCTACGCTAAAGAAATTTTTCGAACGGCTAATTACTAACCAGTAAGAGGATCGGTCGGAGAAGGATCGGGGACTGAACGGGACCGGTTGTGTTCGCAGCGTGACCACCGGGACAATGGAGTCGATGAACGACGACCTCGCGGCCCTGGCCGCCCGTATCGACCGCACGAACGAGCTGCTCCAGCGCATGCTCGCCGAGGTCGCCAAGACACCCTCGACCCATGCGATCTTCGTCGACGCGGGCTATCTCTACGCCGCCTCGGGCCGGCTCGTGGCCGGCACCGAGGACCGCCGTGCCTTCGACCTCGACGCCGAGGGTCTGATCGAGGCCCTCATCGACCGGGCGCGCACGATCTTCGCGGACAGCCGGCTGCTCCGGGTCTACTGGTACGACGGTGCCCGGCGCCGCATCCACACCGCCGAGCAGCAGTCCATCGCCGAACTGCCGGACGTCAAGGTCCGCCTGGGCAACCTCAACGCCAACAACCAGCAGAAGGGCGTCGACTCACTCATCCGCAGCGACCTGGAGTCCCTCGCCCGGCACCGTGCCATCAGCGACGCCGCCCTCCTCGGCGGTGACGAGGACCTGGTGTCGGCGGTCGAGGCGGCGCAGGGGTACGGAGCCCGGGTCCACCTGTGGGGCATCGAGGCGCCCGAGGGACGCAACCAGGCGGAACCGCTGCTGTGGGAGGTCGACAGCGAGCGCACCTTCGACCTCGAGTTCTTCAAGCCGTACGTCTCCCGGCGCACGGCGGCCAGCTACGAGAGCGGCACCTCCGTCCGGCCGACGCGCGAGGACGTCCGCTTCGTCGGCGCCCAGATCGCCGCGAAGTGGCTGGCCGCACGGGGTCGCGAGACGCTGGCCGAGCTGCTGCCCGGCCACCCCTATCTGCCCGGTTCGGTCGACCAGGACCTGCTCGTGGAGGCGGAAGGACTGCTGCAGTACTCGCTGCGCGGCCAGGCCGACCTGCGGCGGGCGCTCAGGGACGGATTCTGGGAGCACCTGCAGACACGGTTCTAGGGCGTGTTTCAGAAGTGGATCTTGATGTGTCATGATCCACTTCATGGGCAGGCACGATCTGACGAATGGGCAGTGGGCGAGGCTGGAGCCGCTGCTCCCGGTCGGCAAGAAGCCCGGACGGCCGCCGGTGCACACCAGGCGGCAGTTGATAGACGGCATACGCTGGCGCACCCGCGCTGGTGCTCCCTGGCGGGACGTGCCCGAGCGGTACGGCCCGTGGGAGACGGTCTATGGGCTGTTCCGGCGCTGGCAGCGGGACGGCACCTGGCATCGCATCTTCATGCAGTTGCAGGCCCGGGCTGACGGTGAAGGGCTGATCACCTGGGACGTCTCGGTGGACTCGACCATCGCCCGAGCCCACCAGCACGCGGCGGGTGCCCGCAAAAAGGGGATCTGCAGGTCGAACCGCCGGGCGGTGTCTTCACCGAGCCCGACGACCACGGCCTCGGACGCTCCCGGGGCGGGCTGACGACCAAACTCCACCTGGCCGTTGAGCAGGCCCAGAAACCGATGTCGCTGGTGATCACGGCCGGGCAGCGCGGTGACTCCCCCCAGTTCCAGGTGGTCCTGGGGCGCATCCGGGTACCCCGGCCCGGGCCGGGCCGCCCACGCACCCGGCCGGACAGGGTTCGAGCCGACAAGGCATACGGCTCCCGCGCGAACCGCGCCTACCTGCGCAAGCGCGGCATCCGCTGCACGATCCCGGAGAAGCGCGACCAGATCGCCAACCGCAAGAAACGCGGCTCCCACGGTGGCCGGCCGCCGAAGTTCGACAAGGCCGACTACAAAGAACGCCACGCGGTGGAGTGCGGCATCAACCGTCTCAAGCGCCACCGCGCGGTCGCCACGAGATACGACAAACTCGCCGTCCGCTACGAGGCGACCGTGCTGGTCGCAGCCATCAACGAGTGGCTGTGACCAGCACTTTCGAAACACGCCCTAGGGCCGGGCCGCCCAGCTGGCCGGCCCGCCGCGCCGGAGGACGCACGCCACCGTGCCGGGGGTTCGGGACTGCGGCGCCCCGGACCCGGGACCGGGGACGTACGGGTGAGCGCGGCGAAGGGTCCTACGCCTCCTGCCGGCCGGCGGTGCCGTCCCAGAAGTCGGCGACCGCGCGGGCCGTCGGCAGAGGCTGGTCGGCGTTGGGCGAGTGCTCGGCGTCCGGGACGACCGTCCGGTGTGCGCGCAAGCGCACCGCCATCGCGTCGAGCACCGGCACCGGCCATGCGTCGTCGCGGGCGCCCGAGAGCACGTGGAACGGCAGCGGCACGGCCGTCAGTTCCGCCACGCGGTCCGGCTCCGCGCACAACTGCCTTCCCGTCGCCACAAGTTGGGCGGGGCGGGTGTTCACGAAGCGGGCGCGCAACTGCGGCAGGTCGCCGATTCCGCGGGCCGGGCCGCCGACCTCCTCCGGCGGGCCCATCGCCAGGATCGCCTCCCACACTTCGGCCGGCGTCATCACGGCGAGTGCGTCCTGCAGCAGCTTCACCCGCTGCTGCTGCGAGTCGGAGACCTGCGCCGGGCCCGACGCCATCAACGTGAGCGAGCGGAAGGGACTGTGGTCCAGCAGGACCGCGGCGCGGGCGATCTGCCCGCCCAGGGAGTGCCCGAGGAGATGCACCGGGCCCGGCACGTCGAGCCCGGCGACCTGTGCCGACACATCCAGGGCCAGCTCACGCCGGGCGTAGGCCGACTCGTCGTCGGCGGGCCCGTCCGACTCGTTCTGGCCGCGCCCGTCCACGGCCACCGTCCGGTACCCACGTTCCGCCAGAGGCCCCTGCATCAGGCCGAAGTCCTCCTTGCTCCCGGTGAATCCCGGCATCAGCAGCGCCACGCCCCGCTCGATGACACCCGCAGGCACGGGCATGTCGATGACGGCGAACTCGCCGCGGGGCGTGCGCAGACGGCGGGTGAGGGCGCCCGGGGGCGGCGTGAAGGGAAGCGGCGTGGTCACGGGGTGAGGGTAGCCGGTAGACCGGCGGGGCGGGACGGCGGCCGGGCCCCGTACCCCAGGGCCCGGCCCGCATACCGATGGCCCGGCCCCACACGAGGTGGGACCGGGCCATCGGGGAGGCGGGCCTGTGGCCGGAGGCCCGCCGGGGACGGGCTGTCCAGCCGTGCGCCGGGATCAGCCTTCCGCGGAGTCCGCGGAGGCTGCGACCTTGCGGGTGCGGCGGGTCTTCGGCTTGGCCTGCTCCGGCTCCTGCGTGGCCTGCGCCGGGATATCGGCGGTGGCTGCTTCCGCCGTGGCGGCCGTCTTGCGGGTGCGGCGGGTCTTCGGCTTGGCCTCGGTGGCCTCTGCCGTGCCGTCCGCGGTGTCGACGGCTTCTGTTGCCGGTGCCGCTGTCTTGCGGGTGCGGCGGGTCTTCGGCTTGGCCTCGGTGGCCTCTGCCGTGCCGTCCGCGGTGTCGACGGCTTCTGTTGCCGGTGCCGCTGTCTTGCGGGTGCGGCGGGTCTTCGGCTTGGCCTCGGTGGCCTCTGCCGTGCCGTCCGCGGTGTCGACGGCTTCTGTTGCCGGTGCCGCTGTCTTGCGGGTGCGGCGGGTCTTCGGCTTGGCCTCGGTGGCCTCTGCCGTGCCGTCCGCGGTGTCGACGGCTTCTGTTGCCGGTGCCGCTGTCTTGCGGGTGCGGCGGGTCTTCGGCTTGGCCTCGGTCGCTTCCGTCGCCTCGGCGGCCTGGGTGCCCTCCGCGGTGGCGACCGCCGTCTCGGCGGCTGCCGGAGCGGCGGTGGCGGCCTTGCGCGTGCGGCGGCGCGGCGCGGCGGCCTTCGGCTCGGCCTCCGCCGGAGCCTCGGCAGCCGGGGCGGCCTCGGTCGCGGGGATCGCGGACTCCGCCGCGGGCACCGCCGGGTCGGCCGACTTGCGGGTGCGGCGGCGACGCGGCTTGGCCGGGTTCTCCGTGGTGGCGACGGCATCGAGGGCGGCACCCGCGGAGGCGGCGACCGCGGTCGCCGCGGGCTCGGCCTGCGGGGCCTCGGTCTCCGCGACCGGCGTCACGGCGGTGGTGGCCGCCGGCTCGCCCTGGGGCGCCGCTCCACCGCGGGTACGGCGGCGACGGCGCAGCGTGCGCGGAGCGGACTCCTCCGTCGCCGCGGGGGACAGCTCGGTGCCCGGCGTCGCGTCCACCACGGCTCCACCGCGGGTACGGCGGCGACGGCGTGGCGTACGGCTGCTCCGCGGCTCCTCGGCATGGGCCTCGCCCCGGCCGCCGCGTCCGCGACCGCCCCGGCCGCCGCGTCCGCCGGGCTCGCCCAGGTCCTCCAGCTCCTCCGCGTCCAGGCCCGCACGGGTGCGCTCGGAGCGGGGCAGGACACCCTTCGTGCCCTCGGGGATGCCGAGGTCGGAGAAGAGGTGCGGGGACGTGGAGTACGTCTCCACGGGGTCGTTGAAGTCCAGCTCCAGCGCCTTGTTGATCAGCTGCCAGCGCGGGATGTCGTCCCAGTCGATGAACGTGATGGCCGTGCCCTTCGCCCCGGCGCGGCCCGTGCGGCCGATGCGGTGCAGGTACGTCTTCTCGTCCTCGGGCGACTGGTAGTTGACGACGTGGGTGACGCCCTCGACGTCGATGCCGCGGGCGGCGACGTCGGTGCACACCAGCACGTCGACCTTGCCGTTGCGGAAGGCGCGCAGCGCCTGCTCGCGGGCGCCCTGGCCGAGGTCGCCGTGGACGGCGCCGGCCGCGAATCCGCGGCGCTTGAGCTGGTCGGCGACGTCGGCGGCCGTGCGCTTCGTCCGCGCGAAGATCATCGCGAGTCCGCGACCCTCTGCCTGGAGGATGCGGGCGACCATCTCCTGCTTGTCCAGGGAGTGCGCACGGTACGCGAACTGCTTGATGTTCGCGTGTGTGATGCCGTCGTCGGCCGGGTCGGCGGCGCGGATGTGGGTCGGCTGCGACATGTAGCGGCGGGCCAGGCCGATGACCGCGCCCGGCATGGTCGCCGAGAACAGCATCGTCTGGCGCCTGGTCGGCAGCATGCCGATGATCTTCTCGACGTCGGGCAGGAAGCCCAGGTCGAGCATCTCGTCGGCCTCGTCGAGGACGAGCGACTTGACGTGGTTCAGGTTCAGCTTCTTCTGGCCCGCGAGGTCCAGCAGCCGGCCAGGGGTGCCGACGACCACGTCGACGCCCTTCTTCAGCGCCTCCACCTGGGGCTCGTACGCCCGGCCGCCGTAGATCGCCGTCACGCGCACGTTGCGGACCTTGCCCGCGGTGAGCAGGTCGTTGGTGACCTGCGTGCACAGCTCGCGCGTGGGGACGACGACGAGCGCCTGCGGGGCTTCGGTGAGTTCCTCGGCCCGGGCGCGGCCGGCCTCGACGTCGGCGGGGACGGTCACGCGCTCCAGGAGCGGGAGGCCGAAACCGAGGGTCTTGCCCGTTCCGGTCTTGGCCTGGCCGATGACGTCCGTGCCGGCGAGGGCGACGGGAAGGGTCATCTCCTGGATGGGGAAGGGAGTGACGATGCCGACGGCCTCCAGGGCCTCGGCGGTCTCGGGGAGGATTCCGAGTTCTCGAAACGTCGTAGTCAGGGTGCTGCCTCTTCTGTGTACGCGGTGCGAGGCGAGCGCGGGGGTCTTGGACGGACCGTGCCGGGGACGTCGGCTGCCGTACGGGCAAACCGCCTGGGCAAGCCGTATGGCACGGGACCTCTACCGACGCTCTAGCCTTCGTACCGCTGAGGGTGTCCCCCTCCGGGGGCCGTACGCACGGTGACGTACGGTCGGGGAGGGCTGTCGGGTCGGAGCCGATCGGGCCACCGACCGGGCATCCTCATACGCGCGGCCCGTCGAATATTCGGCAGGCGCATTACCACCATACCCCGGATTGCCGCACATGCGATGGCCGATTCGGTCACGTTGCCGTCGTCACAGTGATCCAGTGGGGCGCCGCGTCGTCGTGGCCACAGTGACTGACCAGGAACTTCCCTTGCGCGGCAGGGGGGCTATTGTGCGCTTCATGACGACGTCTGACAAGCCTGACAACGCCCCCGAAGAGGCCTCGGCCGAGGCCACCGGAGTCGCGGCCCAGGACTGGGCGACCGCCTCCGCCGATCCGCAGTACCAGGCCGCGGTCGTGGACCTGCTCGGCGCGCTCGCGTACGGCGAGCTGGCGGCGTTCGAGCGGCTCGCGGAGGACGCGAAACTGGCGCCGACGCTGGAGGACAAGGCCGAGCTGGCGAAGATGGCGTCGGCCGAGTTCCACCACTTCGAGCGGCTGCGCGACCGGCTGACCGGGATCGGCGAGGACCCGACCCTGGCGATGGAGCCCTTCGTGGCCGCGCTCGACGGCTTCCACAAGCAGACCGCGCCCTCGGACTGGCTGGAGGGACTGGTCAAGGCGTACGTCGGGGACTCGATCGCCAGCGACTTCTACCGCGAGGTCGCCGCCCGCCTGGACTCCGACACCCGCTCGCTGGTGCTGGCCGTGCTCGACGACACCGGCCACGCCGGTTTCGCCGTCGACCGGGTGCGCGCCGCGATCGACGCCGACCCGCGGGTCGGCGGCCGGCTCGCGCTGTGGGCACGGCGGCTGATGGGCGAGGCGCTGTCGCAGTCCCAGCGCGTGGTCGCCGACCGGGACGCCCTGTCCACGATGCTCGTCGGCGGTGTCGCGGACGGCTTCGATCTGGCCGAGGTCGGCAGGATGTTCTCGCGGATCACCGAGGCGCACACCAAGCGGATGGCGGCGCTGGGTCTGGCCGCCTGACCTCGCCCCTGACGCGGCGCGCGGCGGGGCGGCCACCGCCCCGCCCCCGCCCGTCGGGGCGGCTACCGGCCGGGCCTACGCCGGCGCCGATCGGCGCCGAAGGCGCCCCGCGGGGCGCAGCAGCAGGGAGAGGGACGCGGCGGAGACGATCGTCGCGCCGACCAGGCTCGCGACGAGGCTGCCGGGGTCCAGCGCGCTGTGGGTGACGAAGTCGCCGAACAGGGCCCCGGCGACCCCGGTCGCGAACACCAGGAGGCGGGTCGGCAGCCGGTGCGCCAGGCGGTGCAGGGCCGCCCAGGCGAGGGCGAGACCGATCACAACGGAGCCGAGCGCTTCCAAGATCATGCCGGGTCCCTCCCACGCGGCCGGACGGTCACCGAGGTGGCGCCCCGGTCACCGCCCGTCATACCCGTGACCTGCGGAAGACAATCCTCCTGCAGGGCGCGCCTGTGCTCCGTCCGTGGCGGAAACGGGGCCAGGTGAGTGGTCGGGTGGCGGGGCGACGGAATTCCGCGGCCGGTGCGCGGCGCGGCCGGCCCGGCACCCCGCGGGACGGTCCCGGCAGGTCCGGGTGGTTCCAGGCCAACGGAAGGGCCCGGTGGCGCCACACACCGTGACGTCACCGGGCCCTTCCGCCGTGTCGGGCGCGCGCCCTCCTACAGGGCGCCGAAGCCCACCTTGCGCGGAGCCGGCTCGCCGATCTCGATGTACGCGAGGCGGTCGGCCGGAACCAGGATCCTGCGGCCGTGCTCGTCCACCAGGCTCAGCAGTGGCGACTTCCCGGCGAGCGCCTCGGACACCGCCCGCTCGACCTCCTCGGCACTCTGACCGCTCTCCAGAACGATCTCGCGGGGCGCGTGCTGCACGCCGATCTTGACCTCCACGGCTATGTCCCTCCGACGGTCAGTGAAGTGCGCGATCTACCGCGCTGTACCCAGCACACATTAGCCCGGTGAGGGGACGTGCACGCTCCGCGCCAGCACGCCAGGAGCGAACATCGCGCGGGAACACATCGCGCACGGCCCCGTCCGTCCGCCGAGCCCGGCCGCGCGCGGTCAGTGCTGCTGCTGTTCGCTGCCGTGCAGCGGGAAGCCGGCGATGCCGCGCCAGGCCAGCGACGCCAGGAGCTGCACCGCCTCGTCGCGCGGGACGCTGCGGTCGCTGTTGAGCCAGGCGCGGGCCACCACCTGGGCCAGTCCCCCGAGGCCGGAGGCGAGCAGCATCGACTCGGCGCGGGAGAGACCCGTGTCCTCGGCGATGACGTCACAGATCGCCTCGGCGCACTCGTTGGTGACCTTGTCGACGCGCTCGCGCACGGCGGACTCGTTGGTCAGGTCCGACTCGAAGACCAGGCGGAAGGCGCCGCCCTCGTCCTCGACGTACGCGAAGTAGGCGTCCATGGTCGCCCGCACGCGCTGCTTGTTGTCGGTGGTGGACGCGAGCGCGTTGCGCACCGCCTGGATCAGCGCCTCGCAGTGCTGGTCCAGCAGGGCGAGGTAGAGGTCGAGCTTGCCCGGGAAGTGCTGGTAGAGCACCGGCTTGCTGACGCCCGCGCGCTCGGCGATGTCGTCCATGGCGGCGGCGTGGTAGCCCTGCGCCACGAAGACTTCCTGGGCGGCGCCCAGCAGCTGGTTCCGTCGGGCTCGGCGCGGCAGGCGCGTACCCCGCGGGCGTGCCGCCTCTGTCTGCTCGATGGCTGTCACGCCGCCTCCCAAAGTCGTCCACTTGCGGTGTGCGCCGCGTCGCCATCGTACTTTTCGGTAACCCGGGTGTGCGCGGTGCGAGCGCAGAATTTCATGGACCGGACGGTGGCGAAAGTCGTGCGGAAGGTTTGAAAGCGGGGCCAAGCGGGCAAACGAAGTCCTCTCTCCAGCTCAGCGGGCTGCCGGTGTGAACGGTCAGCGGTAGTCGTCCTCGTCGAGGGAGACCACGCGCGCCTGCTCGATCAGGTCCGCCTCGTTGGCTCGCGCCGGGTCCACGCCCTCCAGCGGGTCGTCGCGGTCGGGCGAGACGTCGGCGTGCTGCTCGGCGGCGTCGTTCTCGGGAGCCTCGACGTCGACCTCCGCGGCGTCGCGCTCCTCGGTCTCCTCGAAGGTCTCGGGGTCGGTGGGGTCTACGGCCACGGACGGGCTCCCTTCCTACTTCCTGTGAACTTCCTGCGTCTGTCCCTGAAGCAGGGGTCCCACGCGGGTGCCCTCTTCATGAGCCTAGGAGACACCCGATTCGGACGCCATGCCATACATTCGCGTCCATGACCTGAGACGACCCTTGTGCCGCCCGGCCCGTTCCGTCTCGCTGTGATGCCGAACACGTGAACCAGGGCGTGATCGTCTCGTAACATTGCCGCATGTCTTCGACCGAGCTGCCGTCCGTGCCGCCCAACGACCTCGTCCCGAGGACGGGGTCCGTCCGGGTCGCGGAGGGCGAGCGGCTGCGGTCGGTCGGACTGCCGGGCGTCACCCTGACGGTCCGCTCCAGGCCCCCCGCCCGCGAGGGACTGCCGCTCGCGCTGTACGTCCACGGTCTCGGAGGCTCCTCGCAGAACTGGTCGTCGCTGATGGCCGAGCTCGACGGGGCCGTCGAGAGCGAGGCGGTCGACCTGCCGGGCTTCGGCGACTCCCCGCCACCGGACGACGGCGACTACTCGGTCAGCGGGCACGCCCGCGCGGTGATCCGCTACCTCGACGCGTCCGGCCGCGGTCCCGTCCACCTCCTCGGGAACTCCCTCGGCGGGGCCGTCTCCACGCGCGTGGCCGCGCTGCGGCCCGACCTCGTCCGCACGCTCACCCTCGTCTCCCCCGCCCTGCCGGAGCTGCGCGTCCAGCGCACCGCCGTGCCGACCGGGCTCCTCGGCGTTCCCGGCGTGGCCGCGCTCTTCACCCGTCTCACCCGCGAATGGAGCGCCGAGCAGCGGGTCCGCGGCGTCATGGGTCTCTGCTACGGCGACCCCTCCCGGGTGACGCCCGAGGCCTTCCGGCATGCGGTGGAGGAACTGGAGCGGCGGCTCCTGCTGCCGTACTTCTGGGACGCGATGGCCCGCTCCGCCCGCGGTCTGGTGAACGCGTACACCCTCGGCGGTCAGCACGGCTTGTGGCGGCAGGCCGAGCGCGTGCTCGCCCCGACCCTGCTCGTCTACGGCGGCCGGGACCAGCTCGTCGGATTCCGCATGGCCCACAGGGCCGCTCGCACCTTCCGCGACAGCCGCCTGCTGACCATGCCGGACGCCGGGCACGTGGCGATGATGGAGTACCCGGACACCGTCGCCGCGGCGTTCCGGGACCTCCTGGCGGACACGACCACCCCCGGTGACCGCCGTGACGAGTCCGGGACCTCCGCGTCCCCGAGCCAGGGGAGCTGAGGGGCGACGTGGGACGCCACAGCAGGCGTGGACCCGCTCCGAAGAGCGCGTCCGGGGGAAGAGCGAAATCCGGGGAGGGCCGGGCCGAGCAGGCACCGCCCGCACAGGCACCGCCGCCGTCCGGCGGGACCCCGTGGCGGGGACCCGCGCCCGGCGGACCGGTGCCGCAGGGGTACGGAACGCCCGCGCACGGTGCTCCGGGATACGGCGGTGGCACGCCCGCGCACGGGGTGCCGCGGTATGCGGACGGTACGCCCGCGCAAGGCGCGCCCCGCTTCCCCGACGGCACGTCCGGCCGAGGCGTTCCGCGGTTCCCCGACGGCACGTCCGGCCGAGGCGTTCCGCGGTTCCCCGACGGCACGCCCGCACACGGTGTTCCGCGTGTGCCCGGCGGCGGGGCGGTTCAGGGCACCCCGGCCCACGGCACCCCCCGGGTGCGCGGTGGTCACCCCGAGCAGCGGGAGGCCGGGGGCGGCTGGGGTGAGCTGGGAGAAGGCGCAGGCGGTACCCGGTACGGGCAGCCGGACGGGCCGGGTCTGCCCCGGCAGCGGCAGGCGCCGCGGAGCGGGCCCCGGCAGGAGTACGTCGACGCCTTCGACGCCGTGGCCGACGATGTCTTCACCCCGCCCCGCAGGCGGGCACCGGTGCCGCCCCGGGGCCCGGACCCGTACGCCTCCGTCACGGACCGGGACTTCGGCGTCCCGGGCGCCGGGCTCACCGGCAGCGCTGCCGGCACCGGCCACGACCTCGCCGACGGTGCGCCGCCGGCCGGCGAGCCGGACCGCGCGAAGGGCACCAGGGGGCGGACCTTCACCGGCGTCGCGGCAGCCGCCGTGACCACCGTGCTCGCCGTCGTCGTCGCCGGGCAGGTCACCGGCACCGGCGAGGACGGTGCGCGGACACCGTCTCCCACCGGTCAGGCGCGGGACGCCCACGACTCCGCCTCGCGCAGTGACGGACGGCCGAGCCCCTCGTCCCCGACGCGTGCGGTGGCCCTGACGTACGAGCAGAAGCTCGACCGGAAGTACGCGTTCGACCCGGACCTGAAGGGGCCGGGACGGTTCGACGCGGTGCCCGGCGTCGACGAGGCACCCGGCAAGGGACGCAAGTACACGTACCGCGTGGACGTCGAGCAGGGGCTCGGACTCGACGCCGAGCTGTTCGCCCAGGCCGTGCAGAGGACGCTCAACGACGACCGCAGCTGGGCCCACCGCGGCGAGCGCACCTTCGAGCGCGTCCGGTCCGGCCAGCCCGACTTCGTCATCACGCTCGCCAGCCCCGGCACGACCGACGTCTGGTGCGCCAAGTCCGGACTGGACACCAGCGAGGAGCACGTCTCCTGCGACTCCGCCGCCACCGAGCGGGTGATGATCAACGCGTACCGCTGGGCCCAGGGTTCCTCGACCTTCGGGGACCGGATCCGTGCCTACCGGCAGATGCTGATCAACCACGAGATCGGCCACCGCCTCGGCTACGGACACCGCAACTGCGAGAAGGACGGCGACCTCGCGCCGGTCATGCAGCAGCAGACCAAGTTCCTCGACCACGACGGGATCCACTGCCTCCCCAACGCCTGGCCGTACCCATAGGGCGTGCCTCGAAAGTCCCGCCTGCCCGCCCTTCGGGTGGACGACACTCCTTCGAAACACGCCCTGGAACCCGGCTGTGCGCCGGGCCGGGGCGCGTGACGTGTCACTTCGCGGTCATGTGATCTCTTAGCCCGACCGAACGCGACCCGCACGGGAAAGTTACGACCGTTCACCCCTTTTGGTGGCGCGACGGACAACCGTCCGTCGCGCCACCGCCTTGTCCGCATACGTTCGTCCCGCTGCGAGCCGCCGGACCAACGGCGGCTCCCCATACGGGAGATCGGGGGTGTACTCGTGCGCATCGGACTGCTTACGGAGGGTGGCTATCCGTATGTGAGCGGTGACGCAGGGCTGTGGTGCGACCGGCTCGTGCGCGGGCTCGGGCAGCACGAGTTCGACATCTACGCGCTCAGCCGCAGTGAGCGCCAGGAGGACGAGGGCTGGATCCCGCTGCCGCCGCAGGTCAGCAGGGTGCGCACCGCGCCCCTGTGGAGGGCGGAGCACGACGGGGCGGCGCTGGGACGGCGCGCGCTCCGGCGGTTCGCCCAGTGCTACGGGGAACTCGCCGCGGCCCTGTGCGCCGGGGGTGCCGACGGTCAGGGCGGCGAACCGGCCGAGGGCGCGCACACCGCCGAGGCGGACCGTTTCAGCAGCGCGCTCCTCGGTCTGGCCGAAGTCGCCCGCGACGAGGGCGGTCTGGTCGGGGCGCTGCGCTCGGAAGGGGCGGTACGCGCCCTCGAACGCGCCTGTCGCGCGCCGGGCGCACTGCGGCACGCACGCGAGGCCCGTGTGCCGGACCTGCTGACCGTCGCGGGGCGCCTGGAACAGGCCCTGCGTCCCCTCTCGCTCGACTGGTACGAGGACGACGGGCTCGGCGCCGTCGACGTGTGCCACGCGGCCGCCGGCGGCACAGCCGCCCTGCCCGGCCTGCTGGCCGCCCACTTCTTCGGCGTACCCCTGCTGGTGACCGAGTACGGGGTGCGGCTGCGGACGCACTACCTGACCTCCGGAGCCGCCCCGGCCGCGGGAGGCGCGCCGCACCCGGAAGGCGCCGGGGACGCGCCCGCCGTCCGGGCCCTGCTCGCCGCCTTCCACGGCCGGCTCGCCGCCGAGGTCTACGGCCGGGCCGCCCGCGTCACGCCCGGCAACGCCCACGCCCGCCGCTGGCAGGAGCGGTGCGGCGCCGACCCCGCGAAGGTCCGCATGGTCTACCCCGGCATGAACGCCGCCCGCTTCGCCGAGGTCGGGGAGTCGCCCGAGGAGCGCGAGCCCGACACGCTGGTGTGGGTGGGCCGGGTGGAACCCGCCAAGGACCTGGTGTCGCTGCTGCACGCGTTCGCCGAGGTCCGCAAGGAGGAGCCGAAGGCCCGCCTGCGCTTCGTCGTCACCGGCACCGGGGCCGAAGGACAGGCCTACCTCGGCCACTGCCGTGCGCTCGCCGCCCAGCTCTTCCCCGACGAGGCCGACGGACTGCACGCCGTGGGCAGCAATCCCGTCTCCTTCGAGGAGCTCGGCGGTCACGAGACCGCCACCCTCGCCGACGCGTACGCCTGCGGAGCGGTGAGTGTGCTGTCGAGCGTCGTCGAGGGCTTCCCCGTCGGCCTGGTCGAGGCGATGTTCTGCGGGCTCGCGACCGTGTCGACGGACGTGGGCGCGGTGGTGGAGGTCATCGGCGGTACGGGGGTCGTCGTACCCCCGCGCAATCCGCGGGCGCTCGCCGAGGCGTGCGTCGCACTGCTGCGCGACCCCGAGCGCCGTGCACGCCTGGGCGCCGCCGCACGCGCGCGTGCCCTCGAACTCTTCACCGTCGAGCAGAACATCGCGGCATTTCACGGCATTTACCTGGAGCTCGTCTCCAGTAGCCCGGTCAACCGGGTCGTCGTCGACGGCACCGGCGAGCCCCTGCCGTTCGGCGTGCCCGCCGAGGCCCACGTGCCCGGGCGCTGGACCGCTCCGGGCACCCGCGTGGTGGCCCGGGGCGGACCGGCCTGGGCGGCCGGACCACCCGTCCGCGCCTCGGTGCCGGTGCCCGCGGGGGAGGGAGCGCGATGAGCGGCCTCGGAGAACTGGACCGCCCGGGAACACCGGCCGGCACGAGAGCCCGGGACCCCCGCTCACAGGCACTGCCGCACGCGCCCGGCCCCGCGGGCACGCCCGCGCCCGACGGGGCACCTGCCCGTGACGGGGCACCCGGCGCGGCACCCGTCCCGGGGCCGCGCTCCGGTGGCGTCCCCGACGTCGAGGCCGCGGGGCCCGACCACCGTTCCACCGACCGCCGGCGGGGCGGCGCGGACCCCGTCAAGGCCCTGATGCACCGGCACCGCGAGCTGTGCGCACGGGCCGTCGACCCGCTGGAGATCGCGGCGGGTCTGGAGGCGCACGGCGTCACCGATCGCACCGCCGCGGGCTTCCGGCACCGGGACGTGTTCTCCCTCGCGGAGGAGATGTACGCGCGCGTGCCCCGCGGCGAAGACACCCCCGCCGGCACGGTCACCGCCCCCGAGACCGGCCGGCCGCGCCCCGACTGGATGCTGCTCGCCCTCCTGCCGGGCGCGGCCGGCGCCGCCGCGGTGGCCGGAATGCACCTCGCGGAGGGACGCGCCCGCCTGTACGTGGCCGCCGCCGGCCTTCTCGCCCTGGTCCTGGGCGTCCGCGCGGCCCTCGGCCGCGGGCCGCTGAGTCCCGGAGGTCGCGCGCGGAGCAGCCCGCGCCCCACGGGCACCAGATCCCGGGTCTGGTGGCTGCTCGGCTACGCCGCCCTCGGCGACGCGCTGCTGCGCGCCGCCGTCCACGGGGGCCCCGACGGACTGCCCGACGGCACCCCCGGTGGGCCCTGGCCGCTGACGGCCGTCCCCGTGCTCGCTCTTCTGCTGTCCTGCCTGCCCGCGGCCCTCGCCGCCCACGTCCTCGCCGAGGGAGCCCGCCGCAGAATGGCCGCCAGCCGCATGCTGACGGACTTCGCCGCAGCCGTACGCCCGCTGCTGGCGAGCGCGATCGCCCTGTACCTCGGTCTCCTGACGGCCCTTCTCGCCGTCTGCGCCGCGGTCCTGGACGAACCCGCCGACTACGCCCGGTCTCTCGCGCTGGGCGCTCTCCTCCTGCTCGCCCGCCTCCTCCACATCCACGGCTTCACCCACGCCCCCGCGGTCATCCTCACCGCGGTCGCCGCCGCCGAGGCCGCCGCCACGGCCACCGTCCTCGCGGCCCGCCTGCCCGGCTGCGGTTTCCTGGCGGTCCCCGTCGAAACCCTCGTGGCGGCCTGGGGCCCCGGCGGCGTGCCGGCCCTGGCGTGCGGGACGGGCGCCCTGATCCTGCTGACCCACGCGGCCCGCACCCTTTCCCGTGCCTCCGCCCACGTACGACCGAGCGACCCGCGGTGATCCGCCCCCCACGTCACCCGCGCCGGTCCGCACACCATCGGAACACCCCGAAGGAGAACACCAGATGATCACGTCCCGACCCGAGGATTCGGCCCGGGGAGCCGTGCGATGAGGGTCCTGCTGATCGGAGCCAACGGCTATCTCGGCCGCTTCGTCGCCGACCGGCTGCTCGCCGACCCGGCCGTCCAGCTCACCGCACTCGGCCGCGGCGACGACGCCGACGTCCGCTTCGACCTCGCCACCGGCAGCCCCGGAGCACTCACCCGCTTCCTCGACGCGGTCCACCCCCAGGTCGTCGTCAACTGCGCCGGCGCCACCCGTGGCGGCGCCCGTGACCTCACCCGGCACAACACCGTCGCCGTCGCCACCGTCTGCGAGGCCCTGCGACGCAGCGGCTGCGGCGCCCGTCTGGTCCAGATCGGCTGCGGTGCCGAGTACGGCCCGAGTCAGCCCGGTTCGTCCACCGCCGAGGACGCCGTGCCCCGTCCCGGCGGCCCGTACGGCGTCAGCAAGCTCGCCGCCACCGAACTCGTCCTCGGGTCCGGCCTCGACGCCGTCGTCCTCCGCGTCTTCTCGCCCGCCGGACCCGGAACCCCGGCCGGCTCCCCACTCGGCCGGCTCGCCGAGGCCATGCGCCGCGCCATGCAGTCCGGGGACGGCGAACTCAAGGTCGGCGGTCTCGGTGTCCAGCGCGACTTCGTCGACGTCCGGGACGTCGCCCGGGCCGTGCACGCCGCCTCGCTGTCGGCCGCGCAGGGCGTCATCAACATCGGTTCCGGCCGTGCCGTCCGGCTGCGGGACGCCGCCGCCGTCCTGGCCCGCGTCGCCGGATACGGCGGCGCCCTCCACGAACTCGACGGGCCCCCCGGCCCGCTGCGGGCGTCCATCGGCCACCCCCGCGCCGACTCCGACCACCCGGCACCCGTCGCCTTCCCCTACCCCGACGGCTGCGGCAGCTGGCAGCAGGCCGATGTGCGCACCGCACGCGACCGGCTCGGCTGGCGTCCCCGGATCAACCTGGAGGAGTCACTCGCCGACATCTGGATGGAGGCGGCATGCCGTATCTGACCAGTACCCCGGCGGGTGCCCAGAGCACCGACATCCGTGCCGGCTTCGGCGTCCCCGGACTCGCGCACCCCCTGCTCGCCCGGGCCGAGTGGGCCGAGCTGGCCCGGCCCGGCGCCCCCCTGCACTGGGTCGTCCTGGACGTCGCCGACGGGCCCGGTACCCGGCCCGACCCGCAGTGCCTGGAGGCCGTCGGCCGCCTGCGCAACTCCGGCGTCCGCGTCCTCGGCCGCCTCGACGCCGGCTCCGGCCTGCGCCCGCAGGGCGCTGTGCGGGGCGACGCACAGCGGTACCTCGACTGGTACCGGGTCGACGGCTTCCTTCTCCGGCGCTGTCCCGCAGGACGCGCCGAACTCCCCGGCGTCCGTCACACGGTGGGCGCGCTGCGCGGCCTGAGTGACGACGCCCACATCGTCCTCGGTCACGGCGCCCACCCGTACCCCGGCTACGCCGAGATCGCCGACCAGCTGGTGACCTTCGCCGGCGCCTGGAACGACTACCGCTGGTCGCAGGCGGCCGAATGGACCGCAGAGCATTCTCCGGAGCGTTTCTGCCACTTCGTCCACGGAGTGCCCCGCCCCCACCTGGAGGAGGCGCTGCGCATCGCACGGTGGCACGGCGCGGCCACGATCTACTTCACCGACCGCACCGATCGCGGTGGCCGGGTCGACCCCTGGGAGACCATGCCCGGCTTCTGGGACGAAATCGTCTCGCGGATCGGAACAGGTGTCTCGGAATGAAAGAGCGCGTGGCAGTGTTACGGCAGAACAACCGTAGTGATTGACCGACCAACGGAGTCCCCGTGTCGCTGCCACCCCTGGTCGAGCCGGCTGACGAGCTCACCGTAGACGAGGTCCGCAGGTACTCCCGCCACCTGATCATCCCCGACGTGGGGATGGACGGGCAGAAGCGGCTGAAGAACGCCAAGGTGCTCTGTGTGGGCGCCGGCGGCCTGGGCTCGCCGGCGCTGATGTACCTGGCCGCCGCGGGCGTGGGCACGCTCGGCATCGTGGAGTTCGACGAGGTCGACGAGTCCAACCTGCAGCGCCAGATCATCCACAGCCAGGCCGACATCGGCCGCTCCAAGGCGGAGTCCGCGCGTGACACCGTCAAGGGCATCAACCCGTACGTGAACGTGATCCTTCACGAGGAGCGGCTGGAAGCCGACAACGTGATGGACATCTTCAGCCGGTACGACCTGATCGTCGACGGTACGGACAACTTCGCGACCCGCTACCTGGTCAACGACGCGTGCGTGCTGCTCAACAAGCCGTACGTGTGGGGTTCGATCTACCGCTTCGACGGCCAGGCCTCCGTCTTCTGGTCCGAGCACGGCCCCTGCTACCGCTGCCTCTACCCGGAGCCCCCGCCCCCCGGCATGGTTCCCTCCTGCGCCGAGGGCGGCGTCCTCGGCGTGCTGTGCGCGTCGATCGGCTCCATCCAGGTCACCGAGGCGATCAAGGTCCTCGCCGGCACCGGTGAGCCGCTGGTCGGCCGCCTGATGATCTACGACGCCCTGGAGATGCAGTACCGCCAGGTCAAGGTCCGCAAGGACCCCGACTGCGCGGTCTGCGGCGAGAACCCGACCGTCACCGAGCTCATCGACTACGAGGCCTTCTGCGGCGTCGTGTCCGAGGAGGCCCAGGAGGCGGCGGCCGGCGCGACGATCACTCCCAAGCAGCTCAAGGAGTGGATCGACGGCGGCGAGAACATCGAGATCATCGACGTCCGCGAGACCAACGAGTACGAGATCGTGAGCATCCCGGGCGCCAGGCTGATCCCGAAGAACGAGTTCCTCATGGGAACCGCCCTGGAGAGCCTCCCGCAGGACAAGAAGATCGTCCTGCATTGCAAGACGGGTGTCCGCAGTGCGGAGGTCCTCGCCGTTCTGAAGTCCGCCGGGTTCTCCGACGCCGTCCACGTCGGCGGCGGTGTGATCGGCTGGGTCAACCAGATCGAGCCGCACAAGCCGGTCTACTGACCACCGCCCTCGCCGACCGGCGAGGCTGAAGAAGCCCACGTCTCTGGCCAGCTCAGAGGCCGTGGGCTTCTGTCATTGCCGACCTGACACCCGGCCGCCCCGGTCGAGCACCACCTCAAGCGGGGCGGCCGGGGAGAGCGGGGCGGGGAAGCGAGGGAGCCGTAGTCGGGCGCTCCGCATACGGCACGACCGCCTCACCACGTCGCTCTTCCGCGTCCCGGACGATCCGCTGCCGTACCTCTTCGACGTCCTGCCGGCCACTCCGCCCGACGGCAGTGCCGCCGTCGGCCGCCGCCTACGAGGCCGCGGCCGGCGGCGCCCAGTACCCCGTCGGGAGCATCCCCTTCAGCCGGGAGGACTGGCGGATCCAGTTCCGGGATGCCTGGCCGGGGCTGGCGGAGGCGTGCTGCCGGTACGACCCGCGCCACCTCCTGACCCCCGGCCAGGGCGTCTTCCAGCCCGCAGACCGTGGCGGGGCCGGCCGGTGGACCCGGTGGACGCCCGGGTCCACCGGGCGGCCCCGCCGTCAGGAGCAGACCTTGCCGTCCTGCGGCACCGCGCCCTTCAGCAGGTAAGCGTCGATCGTCGAGTCCACGCAGCCGCTGCCGCTGCCGTAGGCCCCGTGTCCCTCGCCCTTCCAGGTGAGCACCACGCCGACGCCCTTGCCCAGTTCCTGCGCCATCCGCCGGGCGCCCTCGTAGGGCGTGGCCGGGTCGCCGGTGTTGCCGACGACGAGGATGGGCGCCGAGCCCGGCGCGCTCACCTCCGGGGTGTCGTACTGGCCTGGCACCGGCCAGTCGTGGCACCAGCCGGCCGTGTCCCAGCCGAGGAAGGACCCGAAGACGGGGGAGATCTTCTCGAACTCCGGCAGCCGCTTCTTCGTCTCGGCCACCGTCGGCCGCTGCTTGTCGTCCAGGCACGATATGACCCGCTGCGAGTGGGTCGTGGTGCCGTAGTGCCCCGAGCCGTCGCGATCGTTGTAGCCGTCGGCGAGGGCCAGCAGCTCGGAGCCGTCGCCCTCGTCGGCCGCCTTCAGGGCGCTGGTCAGGCTCGGCCAGCTGTCCTGGCTGTAGAGCGGCAGGACGATGCCCGTGACGGCGAGGGTCTGCGTCAGTTTCCGGCCCGAGGAGGTCGGCAGCGGCTCGGCGTCGAGCCGCTTCAGCAGCGCCGCGATCCTCCGGCTGCCCCGGTCGGGATCCTGGCCGGTCGACTTCAGGTAGTCCTCCAGGGCGCGCTGAAAGCCGCGTGCCTGGTTCTCGGCGTGGCCGACGGTGTCGGCGCTCGGGTCGACGACCGCGTCCAGCACCAGCCGGCCCACGCGGCCGGGGAACAGGTGGGCGTAGACGCCGCCGAGTTCGGTGCCGTAGGAGATGCCGAAGTAGTGCATCTTGTCGTCGCCGAGGACCTGGCGCATCAGGTCCATGTCGCGGGCGGTGTCCGTGGTCGACACGTGTGCCATCAGCTTCCCCGCGGCCTTCTCGCAGCCCTTGCCGAAGTCGGCGGCGTCCTTGAGGTAGGCCGCCTCCTCGGCCGGGGTGTCGGGGGTGGCGTCGATGGATTCGGCGGCCTGGATCCTGTCATCGCTGCGGCAGCGCACGCCGTGGCTGGCGGCGACACCGCGCGGATCCCAGCTGACCAGGTCGTACCGCTCGTGCAGCGAGGAGACGAGCGAGGCGTAGGCCGGCATGGTGGCCACACCGGAGCCGCCGGGGCCGCCGAAGTTGAAGAGCAGTGATCCGATGCGGTCGCCGCCCCGGGCCTTCTCCCTGATCAGGGCGAGCCCGATGGTCTCCCCGCCGGGCTTCGACCAGTCCAGGGGGACCTTGAGTGTCGCGCACTGCCAGTCACCGCCGGGCGCGGGGGAGTCCGCGGTGCCCCGGCAGCGCCCCCAGCCGAGCTTCTGCGAGGTCAGCGACGACGGCAGTTCCGCCGCGGAGCCGGACGGGGCGGACGCGCTGCCCGTCCCCGGGCTCCGCCCCCCGCTCCTGCCGTCCTCGGGCGACGACGATCCGCTGCTGCACCCCGCCACCAGCAGTGCGGCGGCGGCACCGACCGCCGTCCACCGAGCCACTCGCACCATGTGTCTTCCCCCCTCGTGAGCCGTCCGCATCGGGCGTCGGACGGCGGTCAGGTCATAGTAGGCGGATCACAGCTCACCCGTCCGAGCCTGTGGATAACCATCTGACCTGGCACTTTGCTGGTTCGGCCGGGAAGTGTCCGGGATCACGGGCCGCAGACGGTCCCGGCGTCGGGCACCTTCCCCTCCAGCAGGTAGCCGTTCACCGCGCTCTGCACGCAGGGGTTCTTGCTGTCGTACGCGCCGTGCCCCTGGCCCCTGTACGTCAGCTCCACGCCGACCCCGTCGCCGAGCGCCTGCGCCATCTTCCGCGCCCCCTCGTAGGGCGTGGCCGGGTCACCGGTGTTGCCGACGACGAGGATCGGCGCCGAGCCCGGCGCGCTCACGTCGGGGTGATCGGCGGCGCCGGGCACGGCCCAGTCCGTGCAGCTGAGCATGCCCCAGGCGAGGTAGGCGCCGAACAGTGGTGAGGCTGTCCGGAACTCCGGCAGTCTCTGCTCCACGTAGGCGGTGTCGTACCGGGGCTTCTCGTCGGCGCAGTTGATGGCGGCGTTGGCGGCGGCGATGTTGCTGTACTCGCCGTTCTCGTTGCGGCCGTTCAGCGAGTCCGACAGGGCCATGAGGATGCTGCCGTCGCCGCCGTAGGCCTGGTCCAGCCCCTCGGTGAGATACGGCCAGAAGTCCTTCGAGTACAGAGCCTGTGCGATGCCGTTGGTGGCGTCGGTCTGGGTCAGCTCACGCGGGAAGACACCGGGGATCGGCTTGCTGTCCAGGTCCGCCAGCAGCTTCGCGATGCGGTCCTGGACGTCTTGCGGGGTGTCCCCGACGGGGCAGTCCTCCTGCTGCGACGTGCAGTCCTCGGCGAAGTTGTCGAGTGCGAGCTGGAAGCCCTTCGCCTGCCCCAGGGACCCCTGCTCGGGAGTCTGCGTCGGATCGACGACCGCGTCGAAGACGGCCCGGCCCACGCGGCCGGGGAACAGGTGGGCGTAGACGCCGCCGAGTTCGGTGCCGTAGGAGATGCCGAAGTAGTACAGCTTGTCGTCGCCGAGGACCTGGCGCATCAGGTCCATGTCGCGGGCGGCGTCGGTGGTGCGCACGTGCGGCAGGATCTGCTCGGAGTTCTTCTCACAGGCCGCGTTGAACCGGCGCGTGTTCTCCAGCAGGGTTGCGCGCTCGGCCGCGTCGTCCGGGGTCGCGTCCTGCTGGAAGTACGCGTCGAGCTGCTGGTCGTCCTCGCACTTCACGGGGGCGCTGCGCCCGACCCCGCGCGGGTCGAAGCTGACCAGGTCGTAGCGGGTGCGCAGGGCAGCGTAGTCCTCGCCGAAGGCGGGCAGGGTGGTGACGCCCGAGCCGCCGGGGCCACCGAAGTTGAAGACGAGCGAGCCGATGCGCCGGCTCTCGTCGCCCGAGGTCTTCGCCCGGATCAGTGCCAGGCCGATCGTCTCGCCCCGGGGGTCGTCCCAGTTCAGCGGCGCCTTCATGGTGGCGCACTGCCACGAGGCGCCGTCCGGGAGCGGCGAGGGTGCCGCGCCGCCGCCCTCCGCCGCGGACGGGGCCGGGCAGTCCTCCCAGTTCAGCTCCTGGGCCGTCAGGTCGTCGTCTGCTTCGGCGGTGTCGCTGCACCCCGCCAGCAGGGACGTCAGCAGCAGCGTGGCGGTCAGGGCGGCGGCGCGCAGCCGGGAGGGGTTGGGCATGGCCCCATCCTGCTGCGTGCCGCGCGCACGCGCGCGGGACGCGGGCCGTACGAGGTACGCGGGCCGCACCTGCTACAGGGCGCCCTTGCGGGTGAGGTGGTTGAACGCCAGCCAGCCCGGCAGAACGGGCAGCCACAGCGTGAGAAGCCGGTACAGCAGGACGGCCGGCGCGGCGACCTCCTTGGGCAGTCCGACGGCGATCAGGCCGACGGTCAGGGTCGCCTCGACGGCGCCCACGCCGCCCGGGGTCGGCGCCGCGGAGCCGAGGGCGTTGCCGGCGAGGAAGACGACGGCGACGCTCGCGATGCTCAACGTCGTGGACTCGCTGCCGAAGGCGCGGATGGAGGCGTCCAGGCACATCACGAAGCAGACCGTCAGCAGCAGGATCCCGCCGATGCCGGTCAGCAGCTTCTGCGGGCGCTGGAGCACGTCGAGCATGCGCGGCACGACCCCGGCGAACAGCGACCGCACGCGCGTGGCCACGAACTTCCGCAGGAACGGCACCGAGGTGACCACCAGCACGAGCACCGCCACCGTCAGCAGACCGGCGATGACCGTGCGGGACGGCGACAGCGACGGGGTCTTCTCGGTGCCGGTGAGGTAGCCGAAGGCCAGCAGCATCAGGATGTGCGCGCCGAGCCCGACGAGCTGCGAGGCGCCCACGCTGGCCACCGCCAGTCCCGGACGGACCCCCGACCGCTGCAGGTAGCGCGTGTTGAGGGCCACGCCGCCGACCGCGGCCGGTGCCACGATCTTCACGAACGATCCGGCCACCTGGGCCGCCACGGCGCGCAGGAACGGCACCCGCTCCGGTACGAACCCCAGCAGCTGCATGGCCGCAGCGACGT
This sequence comes from Streptomyces sp. MUM 2J, assembly GCF_022414535.1. Taxonomy (GTDB): domain Bacteria; phylum Actinomycetota; class Actinomycetes; order Streptomycetales; family Streptomycetaceae; genus Streptomyces. The sequence goes on along the minus strand of NZ_JADWYM010000011.1, from coordinate 99,522 downwards.
AGCTGAGCGAGGAGAACAGCACCGCCGCCGCGACCCAGCCCCACTTGGCGTTGGCGATGAGCGGACCGAACTCGATGTGGGTGAGCTGAGTGAGCAGGAAGTACGCGCCGATGGCGCCGGCGATGAAGCTGATCAGCGTGCGCGGGCGCACGCGTTCCAGACGGGCGGGCTCGACGGGGGCCTGGGGCCGGATGCGCAGCACCTCGTGCCGGATCTGCGTGAGCAGGTCCTCTTCGCGTGCCTCCTCCGCGGCCTCGTCGATGGCCCGCTTCTCCGCACGCGTGTGCGCCCGTGCCGTCTTCTTGCCGGACACGGTCTCCGCGTCCTCGCCGGCCGTCTCCGCGCGGGCCAGCTTGGCCTGCCGGGAGGCCTCCAGGACCGCCTCCCGCTCGCGCTGAGCGCGCTCCCGGGCCAGCTTCCGCAGCGTCGCGCGCGTGTCGCGGGTCAGGGCGATCGGCTGGAGCATCGGCAGGCAGTCGGCGACCGCTTCCGGGCCGAGCACGCTCACGGCGGAGGCCGCGGCCCGTTCGGCGCCCACCCGCAGGGCGAGCGTGGTCACCAGCTGGGCGACGTCCATGCGCAGAAGCAGGTCGCCAGCCGCGATCTCGCCGCCGCGCAGGTCGGTCAGGATCACCTTGCCGGAACGATCCACCAGAATCGCGTCACCGGCCAGCCTGCGGTGCGCGATGCGGCGCGACTGCAGCGCCTGCACCTGGAGCCAGGTACTGCGCAGCAGCTCGTCGGTGATCTCCTCGTCCGGCAGCGAGTCCAGGGTGTGTCCGCCCGTGTGCTCGTAGACGAGCATCACGGCGTCCGGACCGAGTTCGGAGGTCGCGATCAGCTTGGGTGCGTTCGCGCCGGCCGCGATGGCCGCGTAGGCGAGCAGTGCCTCCTGTTCCAGGGCCTGCCGCAGCGACTGCAGGCTGCTGCGGGTGGCGAAGCCGCGCAGGGTCAGATTGCGCCAGGCGCGGTAGAAGAAGCCCTGTGCCTGCTGCTCGCGGTCCACGACCGTCACGTCCAGCGGCGGGCCGTCCTCCAGGGTGACGAAGTAGCGCCGGCCGCGGTCGGCGTTCTCGGCGGCCTCCCCGGCGTCCTCGCGGGCCGCGCTGACCGGGTGGAAGCCGACGGTCCGCAAGCCCGCCATCAGCGTCTGGCCGGTGGGACGGACGTTGGGTGAGCCGACCGCGTAGAGCGTGCCGTACGCCACCGTCCAGCCGATGAGGACCGTCAGGATGATCGAGAAGGGGGTCGTGTAGCCGGTGACGAGCATCGAGAACGCGTCGAGCAACAGCACGATCCACAGCACCGACCGCCAGCGCGGTCTGCGGGACATGCCGACGGCGGTCATGTACGCGATGACCGGCGCGAGATAGCCGTGGACCGGGTCCGTCAGCGCCTGGATGTCGCTGGGGGAGGGCTGGGTGAGCGCCTCCTGGATCGAGCCGGGCGCGGCCTTGGCCACCCACAGGTCCGTGGCGAGGGTCACACCGTGGGCGAGGACGGCGGCCAGCACTCCGTCGGCGATGCGCAGCCCGTCCCGTTTGATCAGCCGCTCGATCGCGAACGCGACCGGCACCAGCAGGATGGCGATGCTGGAGGCCAGTCCCGCGATCTTGATGAGCAGATCGGGAGCCTGGCCGGTGCCCTTGTTGATGTCCTGTTCGAGCCCCGAGGTCGTGCCGTGGGCGAAGGCCGCGATCCCGAGCAGGACCGCGATGGCGAGCACCCCCACCAGGAGCCGCATGAGGTCCGAGGGGCGGTGCACGCGCGCGGGGAGCAGCGGTTCGTCGCCCTCCACCTCGTCGATGTGCACCACCTCACGAGTCTCGCCGGGGGCGGACGCGTCGTCGCTCCGGTCGTGCGGGGTGTCCGGTTCCGTGGCGTCCTGGTCGTGCCGGCCGTCCTGGCCCTCGGTGCCGGGGCGTGACGCCACGCCAGAGCTGCCCTCCGCGTCCCCGGGGTGCACACCCTGCTGTTTCATCGTCTCTTCTTGGTCTCGTATCACCGGTCACCGCCCGCACGATGGTGGCATGCCGCACCGACACACGGGGGCATCAGGGTGCAAATGCGGGGGCGCACAGTCTGCCGGAGGCGCCGTCCGGGGACGAGGGTCACGCACGGTCGCACGCCCGCCGTACTGTCGGTGGGGTGGTGCAGGATGGGACGAATGAGCGAGCAGAGCCTTCCGGGCGACGCCCATGCGGAGTACACCGACGCGCTGCCCGAGTACGCCGAACGGGTCCTTGAGGTCGCGGAGTCCGTGCCGGCCGGGCGGGTCCTGACCTACGGGGACGTCGCCGAATGGCTGGAGGAGGGAGGGCCCCGGCAGGTCGGCCGTGTGATGGCCCTCTACGGGGGTGCCGTGCCGTGGTGGCGTGTCGTGCGCGCCGACGGCGTGCTGCTTCCCGGCCACGAGCTGCGGGCGCTCGCCCGCTACCGCGAGGAGGGGACGCCGCTGAAGGAGGCCGGGAGAGCCGCTGGGGGCCGTATGCCGCGCCTCGACATGCGCCGGGCGCGGTGGGACGGCGGCGGACACGCACAGGGTCACATCTGACAGCTTCCGGCATCGTCCGCCTCCCCGTGTGACGCGTGATCCGTACGGGGGAATCGGGGCACAGGGGTGCCATGACGTACGTTCGTGAGGTGAGGGGCCGGCGTGGCCCGGGTGCCGGGAGTGCCGCGAGTGCTCTGCGGGAAGAAGGGGAATCCCTACTTCCGCACTGGTCGCCCACGTAGCGTCGGCAGCGCGCGCCCCCTTCATCCCGCCGCCACCGATCCGCACGCGCGGCGGTCGCCCCACCAGTACACCCACCCAGGACCGGCGAACCACGTGAGCTCCTCTTCCTCCACCAGGCGCCTCGCGCACCCCCAGGTGCGCGAGGGGAACCGTGGCGCTTACCGACTGGTCCGTACCCCGCCGACCCGTGTGGATCCCCCTCGTCTGGACGCCGCCCAGCGTGCCGTGGTTGACCACGAGGCGGGCCCGCTGCTCGTCCTCGCGGGCCCGGGCACCGGCAAGACCACCACACTGGTGGAGTCGGTGGCCGCCCGGATCGCCCGCGGCGGCGACCCCACCCGGATCCTGGTGCTCACGTTCAGCCGCAGGGCCGCCGCCGAACTGCGCGACCGCATGGCCCTGCGCATGGGAGCCTCCCGCGCCCCTCAGGCGACCACCTTCCACTCGTTCTGCTACGCCCTGGTCCGCGCCCACCAGGACAGCACCCTGTTCACCGAACCGCTGCGACTGCTGTCCGGCCCCGAGCAGGACGTCACCGTCCGCGAGCTGCTCGCCGGCCAGAGCGGCCTGGAACGGCTCGGCCTCGCACACGTGCGCTGGCCGGAGGAGTTGCGGGCCTGCCTGACCACCCGGGGCTTCGCCGACGAGGTGCGGGCCGTCCTCGCCCGCAGCCGCGAGCTGGGCCTCGGCCCCGACGCCCTCGCCGCCTTCGCCCGCCGCATCGGCCGTCCCGACTGGGGCGCCGCCGCCGCGTTCCTCGCCGAGTACCTGGACGTCCTGGACCTGCAGGGTGTGCTCGACTACGCCGAGCTGGTCCACCGCGCGGTGCTCCTCGCCGACCGCCCCGAGGCCGCCGCACGGCTCGCCGACCGGTACGACGCCGTGTACGTCGACGAGTACCAGGACACCGACCCCGCCCAGGTCCGGCTGCTGCACGCGCTGGCCGGCGGTGGACGCACCCTCGTCGCCCTCGGCGACCCCGACCAGTCGATCTACGCCTTCCGCGGCGCCGACGTCGGCGGCATCCTCGACTTCCCGCAGTCCTTCCCGCGCCCGGACGGCCGGCCGGCGCCCGTCGAGGTCCTGCGGGTCTCCCGCCGCTCCCCGGCCGCCCTGCTGGCCGCCACCCGGCTGCTGACCCGGCGCATGCCGCTCACCCGGCTCCCGGCCGACAGGGTGCGCGCCCACCGGGAACTCACCCCCCTCCGCGAGGGGGGCCGCGTCGAGGTGTACACCTACCCGACGGCCGGCACCGAGCTGGACAACATCGCCGACATCCTGCGCAGGGCCCATCTGGAGGACGGCGTCCCCTGGCGCGACATGGCCGTCCTGGTGCGCGCCGGCTCCCGCACGATCCCCACGGTCCGCCGCGCCCTCACCGCGGCCGGCGTCCCGCTGGACATCGACGGCGACGACCTGCCGCTGCGCCACGAACCCGCGGTCGCCCCGCTGCTGACCGCACTGCGCGCGGTGGCCGCCGCCGAGGCCGAGCAGGCGGCGGACCCCGCCGGTGACACGCCGTCCGGCGAGGACACCCCGTCCGGTGCCACGCACGCGGAGCCCGGCGCCTGCTGGCTCGACACCGAGACCGCCCTCACCCTGCTCGCCTCGCCCCTCGCCGGCATGGACGCCGCCGACCTGCGCCGTCTCGGCCGTGCCCTGCGCGAGGAGGAGCGCGCCGCGGGCAACCCGCTGCCACCTCCTTCCGACGACCTGCTCACCCGGGCCCTCGCCGAGCCCGAGCGACTCGCCGTGCACGACCCGGCCTACGCGCGCGGTGCCCAGCGCCTGGGCGCCCTGCTGGGCAGGGCCCGCGGGCGTCTCGCGGCCGGCGGCACCGCCGAAGAGGCGCTGTGGGACCTGTGGGAGGGCACACCGTGGCCCGCGCGCCTGGAGCGCGCCGCCCGGCGCGGCGGCGCCGCCGGCCGCAACGCCGACCGCGACCTGGACGCCGTGTGCGCCCTGTTCGCGAACGCCGCACGCGCGGAGGAGCGCACCGGCGGCCGGGGCGCCCTGAACTTCCTGGCGGAGACCGAGGCCGAGGACATCGCCGCCGACACCCTCACCCGGCGCGCCCAGCGGCCCGACGCGGTCCGCCTGATGACCGCGCACCGCGCCAAGGGCCTGCAGTGGCGCCTGGTCGTCGTCGCGGGTGTGCAGGAGGGCCTGTGGCCGGACCTGCGCCGTCGCGGATCCCTGCTGGAGGCCGACCGCATCGGACGCGACGGACTGGCCCAGCCCCTCACCCCGGGCGCGCTGCTCGCCGAGGAACGTCGCCTGTTCTACGTCGCCGCCACGCGCGCGCGGGAGCGCCTCGTCGTCACCGCGGTGAAGGCTCCGGCCGACGACGGTGACCAGCCCTCCCGCTTCCTCACCGAGCTCGGCGTCGAACCGAAGGACGTCACCGGCCGGCCGCGCCGCCCCCTGTCCGTCGCCGCGCTCGTCGCCGAACTGCGCGCCACCACCGTCGACCCGCGCGTCTCCGCCGCCCTCCGGGAGGCCGCCGCCCGCCGGCTGGCCCGGCTCGCCGCGCTCACCGACGACGGCCGCCCCCTCGTGCCGTCCGCGCACCCCTACCGCTGGTGGGGCATGTGGGACCCGACCGAGAGCAGGGTGCCGCTGCGCGACCGCACCCAGCCCGTCGTGCTGTCCGGCAGCGCCCTCGACCAGCTCGCGGGCACCTGCGCCCTGCAGTGGTTCCTCGGCCGCGAGGTCAAGGCCGACGCGCCCGCGACCGCGGCCCAGGGCTTCGGCAACGTCGTCCACGCCCTCGCCGACGAGGTCGCCTCCGGTCACACCCCGGCCGACCTCGCCGTCCTGATGGAGCGCCTGGACTCCGTGTGGAACGCGCTCGCCTTCGACGCGCCGTGGAAGTCGCAGCAGGAGAAGGCCAACGCACGCGTGGCGCTGGAGCGGTTCCTGGAATGGCACGTCATGGACCGCTCCGGACGCACCCCGGTCGCCAGCGAGCACGACTTCGACGTCACCCTGGAAGCCGGGGACCACACCGTGCGCATCCGCGGCCAGATGGACCGCGTCGAGACCGACGGCGAAGGCCGTGCCTACGTCGTCGACTTCAAGACCGGCAAGCAGGCCCCCAGCGCCGCCGAGGTGGCCCGCCACCCACAGCTCGCCGTGTACCAGCTCGCCGTGCGCGAGGGCGCCGTCGACACCGCTTTCGACGGGGACCGCCCCGCACCCGGTGGCGCCGAACTGGTCCAGCTGCGGCAGGGCGCCGCGAAGCGGGAGGGCGGCGAGACGCTGCCCAGGGTGCAGGCCCAGGAGCCCCTGGACGGCACGTCGGGCGAGTGGGTGGGCGAGCTCCTCGCCACCGCTGCGGGCAAGGTCCTCGACGAGCGCTTCACCCCGACCGCCGGGCAGCACTGCACGCACTGCGCCTTCCGCGCCTCCTGCAGCGCCCGGCCCGAGGGACGGCACGTGGTGGAGTGACCGGCCGGGCACGGCCCTGTGACGGATCGCACGACACGCGCCGACCTGCGCCGGCCCCGGTGTGGTGGGGTGGGACGGCCGCCGCTGTCGGTACCTCCCGTTAGCCTCTCTGAGGTGTCCGCGCGCCTCACCGACCCCGAGCAGCTCAAGGAGCTCCTCGGCATCCCCTTCACCCCGGAGCAGACGGCCTGCATCGTCGCGCCCCCCGCCCCGCAGGTGATCGTGGCCGGAGCCGGATCCGGCAAGACGACGGTGATGGCGGCACGTGTGGTCTGGCTGGTCGGCACCGGGCAGGTCGCCCCCGAGCAGGTCCTCGGCCTGACCTTCACCAACAAGGCCGCCGGTGAACTCGCCGAGCGCGTCCGCAGGGCCCTCGCCGCGGCCGGCGTCACCGACCCCGACGCCGTCGACCCCGACCAGCCGGCCGGCGAGCCGGTGATCTCCACGTACCACGCCTTCGCCGGCCGCCTGCTGAGCGACCACGGTCTGCGCATCGGCCTGGAGCCGAGCGCCCGCCTCCTCGCCGACGCCAGCCGCTACCAGCTCGCCGCGCGCGTCCTGCGCGAGGCCCCCGGCCCCTACCCGGCCCTCGTCCGCTCCTTCCCCGATCTCGTCAGCGACCTGCTCGCTCTCGACGCCGAACTCGCCGAGCACCTCGTACGTCCCGAGGCGCTGCGTGCGTACGACGCCGAGCTGCTGCTGAGCCTGGACGGCGCCCGGCTCAGCAACGCCGACCTGCGCAGGGTCCCCGAGACGGCCGCCGCCCGCCGGGAGCTGGCCGAACTGGTGGTGCGCTACCGGAGCGCCAAACGCGAACGGGACCTGCTCGACTTCGGCGACCAGATCGCCCTCGCCGCGCAGCTCGCCCGGCTCCCCGAGGTCGGCCGCATCCTGCGCGAGGAGTTCCGCGTCGTCCTCCTCGACGAGTACCAGGACACCTCCGTCGCCCAGCGCGTCCTCCTCGCGGGCCTGTTCGGCGGCGGCACCGGCCACCCGGTGACCGCCGTCGGCGACCCGTGCCAGGCGATCTACGGCTGGCGTGGTGCCTCCGTCGCCAACCTCGACGACTTCCCCGAGCACTTCGCCCACCCCGACGGCCGGACCGCCGTCCGTCAGGCGCTGAGCGAGAACCGCCGCAGCGGCGGTCGCCTCCTCGGCCTCGCCAACGACCTGGCAGCCCCCCTGCGGGCCATGCACGCGGGCGTGGAGGCCCTGCGCCCGGCCCACGGTGCCGAACACGACGGCACCGTGCGCTGCGCGCTGCTGCCGACCCACGCCGAGGAGATCGACTGGATCGCCGGGTCGATCGCCCACCTGGTGCACACCGGCACCGCCCCCGGTGAGATCGCCGTGCTGTGCCGGACGGCGACCGACTTCGCGGAGATCCAGGGCGCACTCGTCGCCCGCGACATCCCCGTCGAGGTCGTCGGCCTCTCCGGTCTCCTCCACCTGCCCGAGGTCGCCGACCTCGTCGCCGTCTGCGAGGTCCTGCAGGACCCCGGCGCCAACGCCTCCCTGGTCCGGCTGCTCACCGGGCCCCGCTGGCGCATCGGCCCGCGCGACCTCGCCCTGCTGGGCCGCCGTGCCCGGCTGCTGGTATCCCCTGCGCGCGTGGGCGGCGACGAGGACCCCGACCGCCGGCTCGCCGCCGCCGTCGAGGGGGTCGACCCGGCGGAGGTGATATCGCTCGCCGACGCCCTCGACACCTTTCTGGAGACCCCGCTGGACGGCGCCGGCCACGACGACGGGCTGCCCTTCTCGCCCGACGCGCGCGTGCGGTTCGCCCGCCTCGCCGCCGAACTGCGCGACCTGCGCCGCTCGCTCGCCGACCCGCTCATGGACGTCCTGCACCGCGTCCTCGCCGTCACCGGGCTGGAGGTCGAGCTGTCGGCGTCCCCGCACGCCCTCGCCGCCCGCCGCCGCGAGACGCTGTCCAACTTCCTGGACGTCGCCGCGTCCTTCGCCGCCGGCGACAACGAGGCGTCCCTCCTGGCCTTCCTCGGCTTCCTGCGCACCGCCGCGCAGTACGAGAAGGGCCTCGACAACGCCCTGCCCGGTGGCGAGAACACCGTCAAGGTGCTCACCGCGCACAAGTCCAAGGGCCTGGAGTGGGACGTCGTCGCCGTGCCCGGTCTGGTCAAAGGCACCTTCCCCAGCGGCCAGGGGCGAGAGAAGTGGACGGCCCAGGCCAAGGTGGTGCCGCACGGCCTGCGCGGTGACGCCGAGACCCTGCCCGACGTGCAGGCGTGGGACGCGCGCGGCCTGAAGTCCTTCCACGACGCCATGAAGGACCACCAGCACACCGAGGAACTCCGGCTCGGCTACGTCACCTTCACCCGCCCCCGCTCGCTGCTGCTCGGCTCCGGGCACTGGTGGGGTCCCACGCAGAAGAGGCCGCGCGGCCCCTCCGGCTTCCTGCTCGCCCTGCACGACCACTGCGCCGCCGGGTACGGCGAGACCGAGGCCTGGTCCGAGGCACCCGAGGAGGGCGAGGAGAACCCCGCCCTGCACCGGGCCACCGCCGACCTGGCCTGGCCCCTGCCGCTCGACGCCGCCGCCCTGGCCCGCCGACGGGCGGCCGCGGAGACGGTCCTCGCCCACCTGGACGCCCTCGCCGACGGGCCGCCCCACCACCTTCCGGCCCCCCATGTCCCCGACACCCACCACGACCCCGACTGGCCCCCGCCGCCCGAGGACGACGACCTGCCGCACGACGACGTGGATCCCCCGTACGACGGGGCGGCACCGCCGTACGGCCCCCGGCACGACGGCACCGACCCGTCGTGGGACGACCCGGCACCGCCGCACGACGGCGGCGGACCCTGGTACGACGGCGGCGGCCCGCCGTACGACGGAGACGACCCGTTCGAGGCGGGACAGCGGGACGCCGACCCGCGCGGTCAGGACGCCCCCGACCCCGATCCGTTCGACGGCGCCCCGCCGGACGGTGACCCGCCCCAGGGCCCCGCCCCCGACCGGAGCGCACGTCCCCCGGACCGGACGCTCCTCCCGCACCAGGCGACCGCACCGGAAGCCGACGGCGCACGCCCGGGGCGCTCCGGGCGTACCGGCGCGCCCGCGGGCCCCCGGGCGCCGCTGACCGCACCCCTCACTCCCGAGGAGGCCCGCACCGTCGCGTCCTGGGACCGTGACCTCGACGCACTCGCCGGGGAGCTGCTGCGCGCCCGGCAGACGGTCACGGAGGTCCCCCTGCCCGCGTCGCTGAGCGCGTCGCAGCTGCTGCGCCTGGCCGCAGACCCGGACGGCTTCGCACGTGAACTCGCACGCCCCATGCCCCGCCCCCCGCAGCCGGCCGCACGCCGCGGCACCCGCTTCCACGCCTGGGTCGAGGCCCGCTTCGAAGAACTCACCCTGCCCCTGCTGGAGCCGGACGAGCTGCCCGGCAGCGACGCCGAGATCGCCGACGAACGCGAGCTGGAGGTGCTCAAGGAGGCCTTCGAGCGCACCGCATACGCCCACCGCACACCTCACCTGGTCGAGGCCCCCTTCCAGATCGACATCGCCGGCCGCGTCGTGCGGGGCCGCATCGACGCCGTCTACAAGGAGGGCGACGGCGACACGGCGACGTACGAGATCGTCGACTGGAAGACCAACCGCGCCCGCGACGCCGACCCGCTCCAGCTCGCCGTGTACCGCCTTGCCTGGGCCGAGCAGCGGGGTGTCCCCCTGGAGTCGGTCACGGCGGCGTTCCTGTACGTCCGCACCGGCGAGGTCGTCCGCCCCGGCGGCCTGCCGGACCGGGCCGCACTGGAGCGGCTGCTGCTCGGCGGTCCGCCGTGTGACGAACGGCCCAGCCGGGACGTCACGGAGTGCCGATAGGCTCGTGACCATGAGCCAGACCCCGGACAGCGCCGTCCGCGCGTACATCCAGCACCACCGCACCGCCTTCCTCGACGACCTCACCGCATGGCTGCGCATCCCGTCCGTGTCGGCCCAGCCCGGCCACGCCCCGGATGTGCGGCGCAGCGCCGACTGGCTGGCGGCCAAGCTCACGGAGACCGGCTTCCCCACCGTCGAGGTCTGGCAGACTCCCGGCGCCCCCGCCGTCTACGCCGAGTGGCCCTCCGCCGATCCCGCTGCGCCCACCGTCCTCATCTACGGCCACCACGACGTGCAGCCCGCCGCCCGTGAGGACGGCTGGGACAGCGAGCCGTTCGAACCCGTCGTCCGCGGCGCCCGTCTCTACGCGCGCGGGGCCGCCGACGACAAGGGGCAGGTGCTCTTCCACACCCTCGGTGTCCGGGCCCACCTCGCCGCCACCGGCCGCACCGCCCCGGCCGTGCACCTCAAGCTGCTGATCGAGGGCGAGGAGGAGTCCGGCTCGCCGCACTTCCGCGCCCTGGTCGAGGAGCACGCCGGCCGACTGGCCGCCGACGCCGTGATCGTCTCCGACACCGGCATGTGGTCCGAGGACACCCCCACCGTGTGCACCGGCATGCGCGGCCTCGCCGAGTGCGAGATCCGCCTGCACGGCCCCGACCAGGACATCCACTCCGGCTCCTTCGGCGGCGCCGTGCCGAACCCGGCCACCGCCGCGGCCCGCCTGGTCGCCGCCCTGCACGACGAGCACGCACACGTGGCGATCCCCGGCTTCTACGACGGCGTGGTGGAGCTCACCGAGCGCGAACGGGCGCTCTTCGCCGAGCTGCCGTTCGACGAGGAGCGCTGGCTGCGCACCGCGAAGTCGCACGCCACCCACGGCGAGGCCGGGCACACCACGCTGGAACGCATCTGGGCCCGCCCCACCGCCGAGGTCAACGGCATCGGAGGCGGCTACCAGGGCCCCGGCAGCAAGACGATCGTCCCGTCCTCGGCGATGCTCAAGCTGTCCTTCCGCCTCGTGGCCGGTCAGGAACCCGGCCACGTCGAGAAGGCCGTGCGGGCCTGGGCGGACGATCAGGTGCCCGCCGGAATCCGGCACGAGATCACCTTCAGCGGAGCCACCCGCCCGTGCCTGACGCCACTGGACCACCCGGCCCTGCAGTCCGTCGTCCGCGCCATGGGCCGCGCCTTTCAGCAGCCCGTCCGCTACACCCGCGAGGGTGGCTCCGGTCCCGCCGCCGACCTCCAGGACGTCCTCGGCGCCCCCGTGCTCTTCCTGGGCATCTCCGTCCCCTCCGACGGCTGGCACGCCCCCAACGAAAAGGTCGAGCTGGACCTGCTGTTCAAGGGCGTCGAGACCAGCGCCTACCTGTGGGGCGACCTCGCCGAGTCCTGGCGCCATGCGCCCTGAGCTCCTGCCGCCGCTCGGAGCGCACCGAGGGCCGGGGCACACTGGAAGGGCCGCCCCGCACCCGCCGACCGCCGCCGAGCACCCGCCGGGGCCCGCCCCGGCAGGGGGCCTCCCGCTGTACGCACCGCCGAACCGCCGCCCGAACCAACCGTTTCACCGGGGGAGTTGGAAGCACCCGTGACCACCTGGACCGATCACACCGCCGACCGACCCATCTCACTGACCGCGCCCAGCGGTGTCGACCGCGCGGCCCACCACCGTCTGGACGAGGCCTGGCTCGCGGCGGCGTGGAGCCACCCCTCGACCCGCTGCTTCGTGGTCTCCGGCGGTCAGGTCCTCATCGACGAGACACCCGACGGCCGAACCGAACTCGTCATGACCCCTTCCTTCGAGGCCCCCCTCACCGAGGCGCACCGCTACTTCCTCGGCATCGACCAGGACGGCGTCAGCTACTTCGCGCTCCAGAAGGACGCGCTGCCGGGCCGTATGGACCAGTCCGCCCGCCCGGCCGGCCTGCGCGAGGCCGGCCTGCTGCTGTCGCCGCGCGACGCGGGCCTGATGGTGCATGCGGTCGGGCTGGAGAACTGGCAGCGCACCCACCGCTTCTGCTCCCGCTGCGGCGAGCGCACCGTCATCGCCGCCGCCGGCCACATCCGCCGTTGTCCCGCCTGCGGCGGCGAGCACTACCCGCGCACCGACCCCGCGGTGATCATGGCGGTCACCGACGAGGACGACCGCATACTCCTGGGCCGGCAGGTCCACTGGCCGGAGGGCCGCTTCTCCACGCTCGCCGGGTTCGTCGAACCGGGCGAGTCCATCGAGCAGGCCGTGCGCCGCGAGGTGTTCGAGGAGGCCGGCGTCACCATCGGGCAGGTCGAGTACGTCGCGAGCCAGCCCTGGCCCTTCCCGTCCAGTCTCATGCTGGGCTTCCTGGCCCGCGCCACCTCCACCGCGATCGATGTCGACGGCGACGAGATCCACGAGGCCCGCTGGTTCTCCCGCGACGACCTCGGGGCCGCCTTCGACTCCGGTGAGGTGCTGCCGCCCTACGGCATCTCCATCGCCGCCCGCCTGATCGAGCTCTGGTACGGCAAGCCCCTGCCGACCCGGAGCGTCTGAGTACGACGCGGGAGGGGTGTCCCGGACCGCCCGTGACGCCCCCACGCGGAACCCCTCCTGCGCGGGCGCGCGTGCGACGCCGGGAGACGCGCGGGCAGGGCGCCGGGAGACACCCGGGCAGGGCCCTCCGCGCGCTTCCCCCCGTGGACAGAGCGCGCCCCCTCCGGCGGCGTCGACCGGAGGGGGCGGAAGGGGCTGGGGCGTCAGGCCGCGAGAGCCTGCTTCACCTGGGCAAGGCTCGGGTTCGTCATCACGACCTCGCCGCCACCGGCCGAGGGCACCACCCGCACCGTGGGCACCGTCTGGTTTCCGCCGTTGGCCTTCTCCACGAACGCCGCGGACTCCGGGTCCTGCTCGATGTTGATCTCGTCGTACGTGATGCCCTCGCGGTCCAGCTGGCTCTTGAGTCGGCGGCAGTAGCCGCACCACGTGGTGCTGTACATCGTCACAGTGCCCGGCATGTGTCTCGTACTCCTTCAGGGGTCGGGATCGGGTGCTCGCAGTGAGGAAACGTACTTGAAAGCGCCACCATTCCCTTGAGGGGGCGCCGCCCCAGGTGACGCCTGTCGCATTCATACGACTGCTGGCCCCCGCCTGTGGACAACCGCCGCTCCCGCCTCCGGCGACCTGGCAGCATGGCCATGTGACAGCAGCAACGCACTCCACCCTCTTCCCGCAGGCACCGGACTCTGCCGACGCGGTGCTCGAAGGGCTCGACCCCGAGCAGCGCGAGGTGGCCACCGCCCTGCACGGCCCGGTGTGCGTGCTGGCCGGAGCCGGCACGGGCAAGACCCGGGCGATCACCCACCGCATCGCCTACGGCGTCCGCGCCGGTGCCCTCCAGCCCTCCAGCGTGCTCGCCGTCACCTTCACCAACCGTGCCGCCGGTGAGATGCGCGGCCGGCTGCGCCAGCTCGGCGCGCAGGGCGTCCAGGCCCGCACCTTCCACTCCGCCGCCCTGCGTCAGCTTCAGTATTTCTGGCCGAAAGCGATCGGCGGGGCGATGCCCCGGCTCGTCGACCGCAAGATCCAGCTCGTCGCCGACGCCGCCGCCGCCTGCCGCATCCGCCTCGACCGGGGCGAGCTGCGGGACGTCACCGCCGAGATCGAGTGGTCCAAGGTCACCCGGACCGTCCCCGCCGACTACGCCCTCGCCGCCGCCAGGGCCGGCCGTGAGGCCCCCCGCGACCCGGCCGAGATCGCCCAGCTCTACTCCGTCTACGAGGGCCTCAAACGTGACCGTGCCGTCATCGACTTCGAGGACGTCCTGCTGCTGACCGTCGGCATCCTCCAGGACCGGCACGACGTCGCAGAACAGGTCCGCGCCCAGTACCAGCACTTCGTCGTCGACGAGTACCAGGACGTCAGCCCGCTCCAGCAGCGCCTGCTGGAGCTGTGGCTCGGAGATCGGGACTCCCTGTGCGTGGTCGGCGACGCCAGCCAGACCATCTACTCCTTCACCGGCGCCACCCCCGACCATCTCCTCGACTTCCGCGTCCGTCACCCCGGCGCCACCGTCGTCCGGCTGGTGCGCGACTACCGATCCACCCCGCAGGTCGTGCACCTTGCGAACGGGCTCCTCGCCCAGGCCCGCGGCCGGGCTGCCGACCACCGTCTCGAACTGGTCTCCCAGCGCCCCTCCGGACCCGAGCCCGCCTTCACCGAGCACAACGACGAGCCCGCCGAGGCCGAGGGTGCCGCCCGCCGTATCCGGGAACTGATCGACGCCGGCGTCCCGACCAGCGAGATCGCGGTCCTCTTCCGCACCAACGCCCAGTCCGAGACCTACGAGCAGGCCCTCGCCGACGCCGGCATCCCCTACCAGCTGCGCGGTGCCGAGCGTTTCTTCGACCGTCCGGAGGTACGCAAGGCCGGGGTCGCCCTGCGCGCCGCCTCCCGTTTCGGCGGCAACGACTCCCTGCTCGCCGACGCCGTCGACCTGCCCTCGCAAGTGCGCGCCGTTCTCTCCGGCGAGGGCTGGACCCCGCAGCCCCCGGCGGGTTCGGGCGCGGTGAGGGAGCGGTGGGAGTCCCTCGCCGCCCTGGTGAACCTGGCGCAGGACTTCGCCGCGGCCCGGCCCGGGGCGACTCTCGCCGATCTGGTCGCAGAGCTCGACGAGCGGGCAGGTGCCCAGCACGCCCCGACCGTGCAGGGCGTCACCCTCGCCTCTCTCCACTCGGCCAAGGGCCTGGAGTGGGACGCCGTCTTCCTGGTCGGGGTCGCCGAGGGAATGATGCCGATCACCTACGCGAGAACCGACGAGCAGATCGAAGAGGAGCGCCGCCTCCTCTACGTCGGCGTGACCCGCGCCCGCGAACGCCTGAACGTGTCCTGGTCGCTGTCCCGCTCGCCCGGGGGTCGGCCCCACCGCCGGCCCAGCCGCTTCCTCGACGGCCTCCGTCGCGGCGCCTCCGGCGCGGACGCCGGCCGGACCGGCACCGGCGGCGCCGTCATCGATCGCGGCCACCCGAGGGACGCCAGGACGCCGGACACCGCCGTGCCGCGCAGACAGCGGCGCACCCCGGCCCGCTGCCGCGTCTGCGGGCGCACGCTCACCGATGCCGGCGAGATGAAACTGATGCGTTGCGAGGACTGCCCTTCCGACATGGACGAGGGCCTCTACGAGCGGCTGCGCATCTGGCGTGCGGAGCAGGCGCAGCGGAGCGGCCAGCCCGCCTTCTGCGTGTTCACCGACCGGACGCTGATCGCGATCGCCGAGGCCGTGCCCGACGACGAGCGGGAGCTGTCCCGCATCCCCGGCGTCGGCGCCCGCAAGCTCGGCCGCTACGGGTCCGACGTGCTGGCGCTCTGCGCGGGCCGGGACCTCGGCGAGGACACCGGGGAGACGCCCGCCGGGGACGGGGCCGTCAGTTGATGCGAACTCGTCGAAAAAACAGTTTGCGCATGCCCCAGCAATCCCCATAGGTTCTTAGGCACGGGGACGGCGGCCTTCTCGAAGGCCCCGATTCCGTGTTGTACTTGCATATCCGCCGGGCTGGGTCACCAGTCCATGAGACGCCGAGAGGAGGCGAGTCCAGTGATCAGCATCAACACCAGCTTCACCAGCACGGTCAAAATGACCGATCGCTCGGCCGTCTCCACGTGCATGCTCGGCGCCTCCGGCCTGGGCACCGGTCTGTCCGGCATTCGTGCCGTCCGTCCGGCGTCCTCCGCTGCCCTCACCGGTCTTCCCATCTGTGAGCGCAATGAGCGACCGGCCAAGGCACTGGAAGCAGTAGAAGCACTGGCGCATGCCTATGCCTTTACGGCGGCCGGTGCCGGATTCCGGGAGCAGACGAAGCAGCACCACCTGATGTGGGCCTTCCGTGGGCCAGAACCCTGGAGTGATCCAGCCTGATCGCTGATCAGGCCGGCGCCTTCAGGGCCGCGGAACCCCATCCGGGATCCGCGGCCCTTCTGTTTTCCCCGAACGGGGAGAACGGAGCGAAGGGGCCTCGGGGCAGAAAAGAACCCGGTACCAGCCGACACCCGGTCCCACCGGACCGGAACGACCCCAGACGAGGAAGACACCCCGTGCAACTCGAAGCGCACGCCCCGTCCGTACCGCCTTCCGACACGATCCCCAAGCCTGGCCTCACGGAGGACCCCGCCTTGACCCCGCTCACCGCGCTCACCGCGCTCGACGACGCCATCGAGAACCTCGGCGTACCCGTCCCGTGCCGCTCCTACGACCCGGAGGTCTTCTTCGCCGAGTCGCCCGCGGACGTGGAGTACGCCAAGTCCCTCTGCCGCACCTGCCCGCTGGTGGAGGCCTGCCTCGCCGGCGCCAAGGAGCGGCGTGAGCCCTGGGGCGTCTGGGGTGGCGAACTGTTCGTCCAGGGCGTCGTCGTCGCCCGGAAGCGGCCCCGTGGCCGCCCGCGCAAGAACCCGGTCACGGCATGAACACCGCAGGAACGATCGACCGCCCCCTCACGCACGACCCCAAGAAGCAGGCCCCGATGAAGCCGTCCACCAGCGAGCCCACCAGCTCCGTGATCGAAGACGTCACCACCACCGGCGCGACCGACTCGCGTCAGAACAGGACCCGAGAGATGCAACTCATCCAAGAAGCCTTGGCGCGTGCGCATATGCAGCACCGCCTGCACGAGGCTGAGCGGGAGCGCCGGGCCCTGCGCCTGGCGGCTGCCCGCCGGATGCAGCGCCGAGCGGAGCGCGCGTCGCTGCGCGCTCGCCGGGCGCTCGCCATGGCCGTGATGCAGTAGCCACTGTGAAGCGGTGACCTCCCGGGAACGGGAGAGGCAAGCTCCCCGCGGGGGCCGGTCCAGGCGAACGGACCGGCCCCCGCGGTGCGTTGTGAGCGGCGATCCGACGCCGGCGGCGTTATCGTCGCCGGGTGAGGAGTCCTTCCGGAGGCAGTGGCGTCGGCGGCGGCGGGCCTCGGCTGCGTCTCGTCTGCGCTCGCTGCGGCACCGAGGCCCGATCCCCGCAGCCGACGTGGACCTGTTCCGTCGAGAACGGAACACGCCGCTACTTCTGCGACGCCTGTTCCCGCGAGCACCTCAGAGCGATCGAGAGCCGGCTGGACTCGGCCTGGTGGTAGCGCCGGGACCGGCCCGGCCGCTCACGCCTCCACCGCCGGCTCCTCCCCGAACTCCTCGTCCGTCCCGAAGCCCGGCAGCCACTCCTCCAACTCCTCGCGCAGGCGGACCGTCGAACCGAGCTGGCACAGCACACCGATGGTGCTCAGGGTCACCCGGTGGATCAGCAGATAGGCGGGCGGCAGGTTCAGCCGCTTGCCGAGTTCGTAGGCGGGCGAGCGGGGGTCGGCGATGCGGGTTGCCTGGCTGCGCATCCAGGTGCGGGTGAAGGTGAACGCCTCCACCTGGGCGGGTTCGATGATCGGCAGGAGGTAGTCGAGAACCGCGTCCGGGTCGAGGTCGATGGACTCCTTCACGAAGCCCTCGGCGCACAGCAGCTCGTAGACCGACTCGGCCTCCCCGTCCAGCGTCATACGGAGGGACTCGCCGATCGGGGTGGGCAGGCCGCCCGGGAGACGGTCCACCGTGCCGAAGTCCAGGACGCCGAGCCGCCAGTCGTCCTCGCCCGCCGGGCCGCCCGGCAGGAGCCGGAAGTTGCCCGGGTGCGGGTCGGCGTGCAACAGGCCGGTGCGGGCGGGGCCGGAGAAGAGGAAGCGGGCCAGGAGCTGTCCGGCGCGGTCGCGCTGCTCCGGAGTGCCGTCGGCGATGATCTCCGACAGTGGTATGCCGTCGATCCATTCCGTGATCAGGACCTGTTCGCACTGGTGGACCACGGCCGGCACCAGGACATCCGGGTCCCCCGTGAACTCCTCCGCGTGCGCCTGCTGGGCCCGGGCCTCCAGTCCGTAGTCGAGTTCCTCCGACACACGGTCGCGGAGTTCGGCGATCAGGGGTTTGACGTCCATGCCGGGGATGAGTGGACCCAGCAGTCGGGCAAAGCGGCTCAATTGGTTCAGGTCGGACAGCAGGGCTTCGCCGGCGCCCGGATACTGGACCTTGACCGCGACCTCCCGGCCGTCGTGCCACACGCCCCGGTGTACCTGACCGATGGAGGCCGCAGCGGCCGGCTTGTCCTCGAACTCCAGGAACAGCTCCTGCCACCCCTCGCCCAGCCGCTCCCGGAGCACCGTGTGCACCGTGCGCGTCGGCATCGGGGGTGCCGCCTCCTGCAACTTGGTCAGCGCGGCCCGGTACGGGCCGGCGATCTCCTCCGGCAGGGCCGATTCGAAGACGGACAGTGCCTGCCCGAACTTCATCGCCCCGCCCTTCAGCTCACCGAGCACCTTGAAGAGCTGCTCCGCCGTGCGCTGCTGCAGCTCGCGGCCGACGATCTCCGCGGACTCGCCCACGATCCGCTTGCCCAGCCCCCAGGTCGCCCGGCCGGCGAAGCCGAGCGGGAGTGCGGCGAGCTTGGCGGTCCGGGTGACCGCCTTGCGGGGAAGATCAGACATGCGCCCTCCAAGTCCCAGCCGGCCGCGCCACGCGTGACCTACGACCCATCGCCGTCGACGACCGTTGCCCACCCATTGTCTCGTGCGGCGCCCCGTCCTCGGGGGCGCGTTTCTCTCTGTCCCGCTCCGCCGCCCGGCACGGGCACGCCGGATGCGCCCGCACCGGCCGGGCGCGCCACTGCAGACCCGGAAGAGAGACCTCCCAACGACTGCCCGCGCTGGAGGGCAGGCGGCCGTCGAGGACGGCGAGCGCGTGCGCGGCGGCCAGGCCGGCCACGGTCGTCGCCAGCGCGAGGTCGCACGCGCGTACCTGCCGCCGCCGCCCCGAGCGCCACTGGGTGACCAGGCGCGGCCAGGCCGGGTCCCGATCGGACCGCGTGCGGTCCAGGCAGCCGGCGCAGCCGGTCTCGCCGGGGAGGACGAGTGGCCCGACCATACCGGTCGCCTCCACCACGCCCGCGTACAGGTGCGGCGTGCCGGAGGAGACGAGGTGGTCGGCGGCGGCCGGGGCCGGGGCATGGACGGCCACGTCGTCCCGCGGTGCGAGGACCACCAGGGAGAAGCCCGGCTCGTCGCCCCCGGCCCGGGCGCCCGGGGTGCGGCGCGGTGGCCGGTCCGGTGCGGCGCGTCGCACCGACCGCCGGGCGGCCTCGTCGCGGCGCTCGCCCACGGCGTCGGCGGGCAGTCCGCCCGGCGCGACGTCCCATGGCTCGACCTGGCCGCCGTCGCACACGTCGACCTCGCCGACCCCCGCGCCCGACAGCAACGAGGCCAGGACGGCTCCGACCCGGCCCGCGCCGCGCACCTGCACGCGCAGCGCGCGGCGCGCCGCCAGCCGGCGGATCGCGTCGCCCGCCTCCGGAGTCGTGACGGACAGGGAGGCCAGATCCGGACGCAGCCGGTCGAGGGCGTCCTTTCTGTCGCGCAGGGCGCCGGCGGCAGGGCCGCCGCCGCGCGCGTCGTCCAGCAGCCCGGACCGGGCCAGCCGCTCCACGAGCAGGTCGGCATGCCCGTCGGGCAGGTCCATCCGGCGGGCCTCCTCCCGCAGGAGCGGCAGCCCGCGGGTGCCGTTGAGCAGTTCCAGGAAACTGCCCGTCGCCGTGTCCATCGGAGCGAGCGTCACCGCGTGCGCCGGAGTCATCCCGAACTGCACGGTGTTGAGGTCGCGCCAGCCGCGCCGCAGCGCGGGCTTCACCACTGGATGCATGACAGGCCCCCGTAGCCCGAGAAGGGTCGTGTGCGCCGGGAGTCACGGATCGTCCCCGCTCCCGGGTGCCGGTGGAGCGGGGGCGTGGGGGCGTCCCCGCTCCACCGACGTAAGCCAGCATGCCCCGACTGCCGGAGCGGGCGCGGAGGTTTTCCACAGGCAAGGGAGTTCATCGTACAAATCGGTCGTACAAATCCGGCGAGCGGTGGGGGATACGAAGCGAACCGTCCCGGAGCCGGGACTTCCCCCCGGCGCAGCGGGTACGGTCGGGGCGTGTCCGCCGACCCACTGCACCGCGCCGGAACGTCACAGCGCAGTACGACGAGCCATCCGCCGAGCGGCTCGGGAGCGGGCGCGATCGAGGTGCGCCGGAGTGCCCGTCGACGCCGGACCGTCTCCGCGTACCGGGAGGGCGATCGCACGGTCGTGCTCATTCCGGCCCGCATGTCGGAGGCGGAGGAGCAGCGCTGGGTGACCGTCATGCTGGACAAGCTGGCCGCCCAGGAGAGCAAGCGGGCCCTCGGCGACGGCGAGCTGGCCGAGCGGGCGCTGCGGCTGTCGGAACAGTACTTCGGCGGCCGGGCCCGCCCCGTCTCGGTGCGCTGGGTCACCAACCAGAACACGCGCTGGGGTTCGTGCACCCCCGCCGAAGGCAGTATCCGGCTGTCCCACCGGCTGCAGGGCATGCCCGAGTACGTCGTGGACTACGTCCTCCTCCACGAACTGGCCCATCTGCTCGTGCCCGGTCACGGCCCCCGCTTCTGGCGGCTGCTGGAGGGGTACCCGCGCACCGAACGGGCCCGTGGCTACCTCGAAGGCGTGGTGGCCGCCGAGCGGCTGCCCCATGTGCCCGGCGCGCGCGGCGAGTGACGCCCACCGGACCCGCCACGCCCACCGGACCCGCCACGCCCGCCGGACCCGCCACGCCCGCCGAACCCTCCGCCACGACCGGGCAAGGGTTGTGTAGCGGGTGTGTACCGGCATCGTCCGGTGTCCGAGTTTGCCGTTAGCCTGGCGCGACGCACTCGCATTCGGGATGGGGAACGGTCGTAACGCATGGCCAGGGAATTCCAACGCGGCCACAAGGCCAGGATCAGTGACCTCACCGCGGGCACCGATCTGTACGTAGGCGTGCAGATCTCCGCCCCCGGACTGAACTTCGACATCAGCTGCTTCGGCCTGGACGCCGGCGAACGGCTCTCGGACGACCGGTACTTCATCTTCTACAACCAGCCGAAGTCCCCCGAGGAGGCCGTCCAGCTGCTGGGCGCCCAGGCGGGTGACACGGAGTCCTTCCGGGTCACCCTGGACCGGATCCCGCCGCAGATCCACAAGCTGTCCTTCACGGCCACCGTCGACGGCGCCGGGCAGATGTCGCAGATCGCCCCCGGATACATCCGCATCGTCGCCGGCGGCGAGGAGGTGGCCCGCTACGCCTTCAGCGGCGCCGAGTTCTCCACCGAGCGGGCCGTGATGCTGGGTGACTTCTACCTGAAGGACGTGTGGCGGTTCGCGGCCGTCGGGCAGGGCTTCGACGGCGGCCTGGAAGCGCTGCTGAAGAACTTCGGCGGCGAAGTCCTGGAGGAGGAGGCTCCGGCGGCACCGCAGGAGCCGCAGTCCTCCGCCGCCCCGGGTTTCGCGCCCCCGGCCGCCCAGCCCGCCGCGCCGCCCGCGTTCGGCGTCCCGTCGACCCCGGCGCCCGCCCCGGCCCCTGCCGCCCCCGCCCCGGCTCCCGCCCCGCAGGGCTATGCGCCCCCGGCCGGTGCCACGCAGCCCCCGAGCCCCGCGCCGGCACCGTCCCTGCACGCTCAGCCCACCATCGTCGCGCCCCTGACGCCGCCGAGCGGCACGGTCCCGCCGCCCCCGGCCCCGCCCGCTCCGTACGGCGGGCCGCAGCCCCCGCACGGCCCGCACCCGGGGCAGGCGACCATGCCACCCGGCTACGGCCGGACACAGGCGTCGCAGGCCCCGGCGCCGCCTCCCGGCTACGGCCAGCAGCCCTACGGGCAGATCCCGGGCCAGCAGGCCGCCGCCCCCCACGGAGGCCCGCAGGGCGCTCCCCCGGGGCCCGGTGTGACCGCGGCGCTCCAGCAGTTCAAGGAGTCGCCCGCCGGGCAGCGCTGGACGCAGCAGAACAAGAAGCTCGTCCGCGTCGACCTCGGCATCGGCGGCCAGCCCGTACTGGCCCGGCAGGGCAGCATGGTGCTCTACCAGGGCAAGGTCGACTTCAGCTACAAGGGCGCGGGCTTCGCCGGCCGGCTCGTGGGCAACACCACCGGCCAGGAGATGCAGCTGATGCGCTGCACCGGGCAGGGGCAGGTGTTCCTCGCGGAGGAGGCCACCCACCTGCACCCGATCGAGCTCCAGGGCGACGCGATCTGCGTATCCGCCGAGAGCGTCCTCGCCTTCGACGAGAGCCTGCAGTACGAGGTCCGGCGCATCGAGGGCCACGGCATCCCCGGTGGTGCCCTGTTCACCATGCAGTTCAGCGGCGTCGGCACCATCGTCGTGAAGACCCACGGCACCCCCGTCGTGCTGCCGGTCACGCCCACCACGTTCGCCGACTGCAACGCCGTGGTCGCCTGGTCTGCCGCCTCCCAGGCGATCGTCTCCAGCCAGGTGCGCATGCGCCGCAACGCCTACCCGGGCGACAGCGGGGAGAGCGTCAACCTCCAGTTCCGTGGCGCGCCCGGCAATTTCATCGTCGTCCAGCCGTTCGAGGTCTGAGGGAGCCCGTCATGAACCAGCCGCTCGCGGGCCACGCCCCCGCACCCGTCGCCGCCCGCATGGAGAACCACGGCGACCACATGCTGAAGGTAGCCCTGCAGACCGGACAGGACCTCTTCGCGCGCGTGGGGTCGATGGTCGCCTACGAGGGCTTCATCCAGTACGAGCCCAATCCCTCCGCCGTGCGCCAGATCGCCCGCGACTGGATCACCGGCGAGGGCGCCCCCCTGATGAAGTGCTCCGGCGACGGGCTGCTCTATCTCGCCGACTACGGAGCGAACGTCGTCGTCATCAACCTCAACGGCGACGGCATCTCCGTCAACGCCACCAACCTCCTCGCCTTCGACGCCCATCTGCAGTGGGGTGTCGAGCGCGTCAAGGGCCTGGCGAAGTTCGCCGGGCAGGGTCTGTGGAACACCAGGATCTCCGGGCAGGGCTGGGTCGCGTTGACCTCCCGGGGCAAGCCGATCGTCGTCGATTGCGGCGGCGGCGAGGACGAGACGTACGTCGACCCGGACGCGCTGGTCGCCTGGTCCCCGAACCTGAAGGTGAAGGGCAAGCGCAGTTTCAAGGCCCAGTCGCTGATCGGCCGGGGCAGCGGCGAGGCCTACCAGATGGCCTTCTCCGGCCAGGGCATCGTCGTCGTCCAGCCCAGTGAGGACAGCACCGACCGCCTCCGGATCCGGGGCTGAGGGGGAGCCACAACGCCATGCAGAGCCCGCTTTTCGCCTACAACGACCAGCAGACCCAGGACCGCTGGGGCCTGCAGAACAAGCAGATGCTCCGGGTCACCCTGGAGGGTCACGACGACATCCTCGCCCGCAAGGGCACCATGGTCGCCTACCAGGGACTCGTCGAGTTCGACGCCGAGTACCAGAGCAACCAGCAGTCACACGCACGTGCGTACACCGGTGAGGGACTGGATCTGATGCGCTGCCACGGGCAGGGCATCGTCTACCTCGCCAACCTCGCCCAGCACGTCCACCTGATGGACGTCGAGCAGGACGGCCTGACGGTCGACAGCAGCTACGTCCTGGCGATGGACTCCTCCCTGCACCACGAGGTCATCGCCGTCGACAGCCAGTACGGGATCTCCGGGTCCGGCAAGTACCAGCTCAACATCACCGGGCGCGGCAAGGTTGCCCTGATGACCTCCGGCATGCCCCTGATGATGCAGGTCACGCCGGACAGGTACGTCAACTGCGACGCCGACGCCATCGTCGCCTGGTCCACCGGTCTGCGGGTGCAGATGCAGGCCCAGACGCACTCCTCCGGCGTGTGGCGCCGGCGCGGCAGCACCGGGGAGGGCTGGGAGCTCAGCTTCATGGGCACCGGGTTCGCGCTCGTCCAGCCCAGCGAGCTGCTGCCGCCGCAGAACGCGGTGATCGGCCAGGGCATCGCCGCCCAGTACGGCATGGGGCAGCACGGCGCCCGCGGGCACAACCAGGGCAACGTCTGGAGCTGACCGCACGGCGTGGGGGTGACCCCCGGGGGTGGGCGCCGGCACGCCGGTGCGCCCCCGGCTCACCCCCGGCCCGCGCTCAGATGCGGGCGCGGGACGCTTCCAGCAGCCGTACGACGGAGTCGTCCGCCACGTCCGCGACCTCGTCGTACGCGAACCAGCGCAGGTCGAGCGACTCGTCGCTGATCGCCTCCGTGGCGCCGGCCGGGGCCAGCGCCGCGTACTGCACGTCGAGGTGCCAGGCGCAGGGTGTGTGATGGCGGTCCAGGCGCACCGGACCGCCGGGCAGCAGGGACAGCCCGGCGATGCCCGACTCCTCGGTCGCCTCGCGCAGCGCGGCCAGCGCCAGCGTCTCGTCGCCCGGCTCGCAGTGCCCGCCCATCTGGAGCCACCTGCGCAGCTTCCTGTGCAGGGTCAGCAGGACACGCGCGCGCGGCGGGTCGATCACCAGGGCGCTGGCCGTGATGTGGCCGTCCCCGCACGCCTTCCACAGCCCGTCCGGACGGGCCGCGAGATGGTCCAGGTAGGTCTGGCGCAGGCCGGGCTGGTCCTCGTAGCCCTTCAGCACGAGGACCGCGTCGTCGTGGAGGCTCACTCGCTGCCGTCGCCCTTGTCGTCGCCCTTGTCGTCGCCCTTGTCGTCGTGCCCCTCGCCGTCGCCCTTGCGGACGTCGTCGTCCTTGGTCAGGTCCGGCTTGCCGCCCGCAGCTTCGCCGAGCATCTTGTCCAGCTCGGAGAAGTCGACGTGCTCGCGGTGCACGAAGCCGTCCGGGTCGTCCAGGTCGGTCGCCGTCGGCAGCATGTCCGGGTGCGCCCACAGAGCGTCTCGGCCGTCCACACCGCGCGCGTCCGTCAGCGACGCCCACAGGCGGGAGGCGTCCCGCAGCCGGCGCGGCCTGAGCTCCAGACCGATCAGGGTGGCGAACGTCTGTTCCGCGGGGCCGCCGCTGGCACGGCGGCGGCGCAGTGTCTCGCGCAACGCGTCGGCGGACGACAGCCGCGGCTTGGCGGCGGCGTGGACCACGGCGTCCACCCAGCCCTCGACGAGCGCCAGAGCCGTCTCCAGGCGGGCCAGCGCCGCCTTCTGCTCGGGGGTGTCCTCCGGCTGGAACATGCCCTGCTGGAGTGCCTGCTGCAGCTCCTCCGGGTTCTGCGGGTCGAACTGGCCGACGACGTCCTCCAGCTTGGCGGTGTCGACCTTGATCCCGCGCGCGTAGCCCTCGACGGCGCCGAACAGGTGCGAGCGCAGCCAGGGCACGTGTGCGAAGAGTCGCTGGTGGGCGGCCTCGCGCAGGGCCAGGTACAGCCGCACCTCCTCCCCGGGAACGCCGAGGTCCTTGCCGAACGCCTCGATGTTCACCGGCAGCAGCGCGGCCCGGCCGGCCGGGCCGAGCGGCAGGCCGACGTCGGAGGAGCCGACGACCTCGCCCGCGAGCACACCCACGGCCTGCCCGATCTGCGTGCCGAACATGGCGCCGCCCATCGAGCGCATCATGCCGATCAGCGGGCCGGCCATGGCCTGCATCTCCTCCGGCAGGATGTCGCCCATGGCGCCGCCGACCCGCTCGGCGACCGGGTCGACCAGCTCCTGCCAGGCGGGCAGGGTGGCCTCGACCCATTCCGCCCGGCTCCACGCCACCGCGGAGGCGGCGCCGGAGGGCAGGGCGGTCACATCGTCGAGCCACAGGTCCGCCAGGCGGACGGCGTCCTCGACGGCCTTGCGGTCGGCGGGACCGACGCTGGCGTCCCTGGTGCCGCCGGAGGTCCCCTGGGAGACCGTCTGGCGGGCGATCTGCTTGGCCATGTCCCAGTTCACCGGGCCGCCCTCGTACGAGAGCATCTGGCCCAGCTGCTGGAACGCGGCGCCCAGATCGTTGGGGTTCAGCGAACCGAACATGGCAGCGAGCGGATTGTCGGCGCCGGGTCCGCCAAAGCCCCCGGCCCCGGGCGACCCGAAACCGAACGGGTTGGCCGGTCCCTGACCACCACCGCTGTCCTGGTCCTTCTCCTTGCCCTCGTCGCCGTTCTCCGGCTCCTCCGGCGGAAGGCCGAATCCGAATGGGGTGTCACTCACGGGATTCCTCGGCTGGTAAGGCCGCCGGTTCTCTCCGACGGCAGGACTGCCCGACAACACCACCCAGCGTAGACACCGAGAGCGGTTCGGGCCTCGGTGCTTCGCCGGCTGAAGGCCTGCGGCAGGATGGATGCCACCTGGTACGTACGCGTCACTCGCGCTCGTATGAAGACAACCGCTGGAGACGCCCGGTGAGTTCCCCAGATCCGCAGGTTCGCGCAGCGCGAAACCCGTCAACCCACTCCGCCCCGCGCGGACCCGTCGTCGCGGTCACCGGTGCCGCGTCCGGAGTCGGCGCACTCCTCACCGAGCGGCTGGCCGCCTCGGAGGAGATCAAGCAGGTCATCGCCATCGACGAGCGGCGCGGCGAGTGCGCGGCGGCGCAATGGCACATCCTCGACGTGCGGGATCCCGCGATCGCCGACAAGCTGCGCGGCGCGGACGTCGTCGTGCACCTCGCACTCGACCTCGACCTGGGCGCCGACCCCGCCGCCCGGACGGCGTACAACGTCCGGGGGACCCAGACCGTGCTGACCGCCGCGGCGGCCGCCGGAGTGCACCGCGTGGTGCTCTGCACCTCGGCGATGGTCTACGGCGCGCTGCCCGACAACGAACTGCCGCTGTCGGAGGACGCCGAGCTGCGGGCCACCGCTGAGGCGACCGGGGTCGGCGACCTGCTGGAGATCGAGCGGCTGGCCCGGCGGGCTCCGCGGGCCCACCCGGGGCTGAACGTGACCGTGATCCGGCCGGCCGTGCTGGTCGGCGGCACGGACACCGCCCTGACCAGGTACTTCGAGTCGCCCAGGCTGCTCGTCGTGGCCGGGTCGCGGCCCGCCTGGCAGTTCTGCCACGTCGAGGACCTGTGCAGTGCGCTGGAGTACGCCGTCCTGGAGAAGGTCGAGGGGGAGCTCGCCGTCGGCTGCGACGGATGGCTGGAGCAGGAGGAGGTCGAGGAGTTCAGCGGCATCCGCCGGATGGAGATGCCCTCGGCGGTCGCCCTGGGTGCTGCGGCCCGGCTGCACCGGATCGGGCTCACGCCGTCGCCCGCGGGGGACCTCGCGTACACGATGTACCCCTGGGTGATCAGCGGGAGCCGCCTCCACGACGCCGGGTGGCGGCCCCGGTGGACCAACGAGGAGGTCCTCGCCGAGCTGCTGGAGGAGGTCTCCGGGCGGCACACGGTGGCCGGGCGGCGGCTGGGCAGGAAGGACGCGACGGCGGCGGGGGCGGCCGGGGCGACGGTGGCGCTGCTGGGCGCCGCCGCCGTGGTGCGGCGTGCCCGGAAGGCGCGACGGCGCGTCTGAGGGGGTGCGGCGCCGGGGGAGGGCGCGCGCCGGACACCCGGCGACGCCTCCCGCCGCCGTGCCCGCCCGGGGTCCCGGCGCGGCGCCCCGCCCGCCACGCCGTCCGAGGGCCGTCTTCCGCCGCCGCGCCCGGCGCCGTCCGTACGTACCTCCAAGCCGCACGTGCGCGTGCCGGGCGATGAGGCTATTCCCCCTGTTCCCGGGCGTGCGGCACGATGGGGGTATGGCACCCACCTTTGATCATCCGGGCGAGCGGACGGCGCAGGAGCCCATCAAGCTGATCGCGGTCCGGGACAGCGCGCTGTCCGTGGACGAGGTCCTCCGGGCCGTCGGGGACGACGCGGCCGGGGGGACCACGCTGTTCGTGGGCACCGTCCGCAACCACGACGGGGGTGCCGACGTCGAAGCGCTCGGGTACTCCTGCCACCCGTCCGCGGAGGCCGAGATGCGCCGGGTCGCCGAGAAGGTCGTCGCCGAGTACCCGGTGCGGGCGCTGGCGGCGGTCCACCGTGTGGGTGACCTCGCGGTCGGGGATCCGGCCGTCGTCGTGGCCGTGTCGTGCCCGCACCGCGGCGAGGCCTTCGAGGCCTGCCGCAAGCTGATCGACGACCTCAAGCACGAGGTGCCGATCTGGAAGCACCAGAAGTTCTCCGACGGGACCGAGGAGTGGGTCGGCGCCTGCTGACGTCCGGCGCCGGGCCCTCCGGTTGCGTAACCCTCCCCCTCACGTGAGCGTTGTCACTGCGGATGGTTAATCTGCTGATCAGTCGTTTGCGGTTGCTCAGGTGGTGGGTCGGGAGGTCGGGATGGGGGCGCTCGTCTGGTTGCTGATTCCGCTCGGTGCCGCGGTCGGGGCCGGGATGTGGGGCAGCTGGGCCAACCGGACCCGCAAGGTCCGCGGCGACGGCCCGGAGCTCGACGGCTACGCCCGGTTCCGCGAGGCCATGGAGAAGCCCCGCTCGCGCACCTGAGCCCGTGCCGGTGCGGCCCTGACGGTGCGCCGACAGAAGCGTCCCGTACTGTCGTGCCATGCCACGCCGCACCGCGACGATGCTCGCCTCCACCCTGATGCTGATCGCACTCCTGTGCGCGGGGGTGTTGATCAAAGTGCCGTACGCCGAGATGTCCCCGGGACCCACCGTGAACACGCTCGGAAAGCACGACGGTGAGCCGGTGCTCCAGATCTCCGGGCGCAGGACCTACCCCGCCGACGGGCATCTCAACATGACCACGGTGCGGGTGACCAGCGCGGACTACCGGATGAACCTCGTCGAGGCGGTCTACGGCTGGCTGGCGCACGACACCAAGGTCGTCCCGCACGACACCCTCTACCCGAACGGCAAGACGGAGGAGCAGTCCACCCAGGAGAACGCCGAGGAGTTCAGCCAGTCCCAGGAGAGCGCCAAGGTCGCCGCCCTGAAGGAGCTCGGCATCCCCGTGCAGTCCTGGGTGATCGTCTCGACGGTCGTGAAGGGATCCCCGTCCGAGGGCAAGCTGCACGCCGGAGACGTGATCAGGAAGGTCGACGGCACGGAGGTCAAGGAACCGGCCGACGTCGCGAAGCTGGTGACCCGCCACGAGCCCGGCCAGGACGTCGTGTTCACCATCGTGCCCGCCCAGGAGCAGGCCGCCGCCGAGAAGGAGCATCGCCCGGCGACCGCGACGCAGGACGTCACGATCACCACGACGACCTCCGACGACGGAGGGGCGAAGCGGGCGATCGTCGGGATCTCCGCGGGAACCGATCACACCTTCCCGTTCACCATCGACATCAAGCTCGCCGATGTCGGCGGGCCGAGCGCCGGCCTGATGTTCGCGCTCGGCATCTACGACAAGCTCACGCCCGGCAGCCTGACCGGCGGCACGTTCGTCGCCGGCACCGGGACCATCGACGACGACGGCAAGGTCGGGCCGATCGGTGGCGTCGAGATGAAGACGGTGGGGGCGCACGACAAGGGCGCCCGTTACTTCCTGACGCCCGCGGACAACTGCTCCTCCGCAGCCAAGGACAAGCCCGACGGGCTGACGCTGGTCCGGGTGAGCACCATCTCCGACGCGCTCGGTGCGCTGAAGGAGATCCGCGACGGGAACACCGCCGACCTGCCCCTCTGCACGGTCAAGGGCTGACCTGCCCGGCACCGCGCCGCCGGGACCGGCCCGGCGGCGCGGTGCGTTTTGTCCCTCAGTCCTCGAACGTCGCCGCCAGAGCCTCCGCCAGACCCGGCACCAGGTCGGGTCCGGTGAGGACCTCGGTCGGGGAGTCCTTCTCCCGCAGCCGCAGGGCCGACTCGCGGGCGCCGTCGCGCAGCACCGCGACCGTCATGCGGACCTCCTGACGCTCGGGGTGCTCGGCCACCCACCGCGCGAGCTTGCCGTCGCTCAGGCCGTCGGGAACCTGTGCCTCGGCGGACGGCGGCAGCATCAGCCGCTCCACGGTGAGCGCGCAGCCGGCCACCGCTTCGGGCCAGGCGATGGTGGCCAGGAACTCGTCGAGTGCCCTGTCCGTTCCCACCTCGTCCTGCTCGATCGGGGTGAGGCCGGTGGTCTCCTGCTCGTCCCCCAGGCCGAGCTGGGCGGCGAGCGAGGGTTCCTGAGCCCGCAGCTGCGCGGTGTCTACGAGGGCGAAGAGGCGAGCGGGCTGGTCCCAGCCGAGGCCGGAGGCGTACTCGTCGATCTCGAGCACGGCCCGGGTGAGGGGGCTCGCTGCCATGGGAGTGTTGGACATGGTCACAATCCTGCCTCGTTCCCGGCCGGAATCGGGAACCGAGTAAGCGGTGAGTAAGTTGCATAGGTGTGGGCTCGCGATCACCGCGACCCCAGGGGGGCCGGCGAACACGCGGGCCTGACGTAGTCGACAGCGAACTTCGAGGTGCGCACCTTGGCTTTCCAGATGCCGGACCGCGGCGGAGGCCCGACGGGGCCGCGGATCAGAGTGGGCCGCCCGTCCCGGCGTGCCCGGACCCTGCTGATGACGCTGGGCGTCCTCGCCGTCCTCGGCATGGTGTTCACCATGTTCGCGGGCTTCTGGACGGACTGGCTCTGGTACCGGTCGGTCAACTACTCGTCCGTGTTCACCACCACGCTGTGGACCAAGATCGGACTGTTCTTCGTCTTCGGTCTGCTGATGGCCCTCGCCGTCGGCTTCAACATCTGGCTCGCGCACCGGCTGCGCCCGCCGCTGAGCGCGATGTCGGTGGAGCAGCAGAGCCTCGACCGCTACCGGATGGGGATCGCGCCGTACAAGAAGTGGCTCCTGCTGGGCATCACCGCCCTGGTGGGCCTGATCGCCGGCGCCTCCGCCTCCAGCCAGTGGCGGACCTGGCTGATGTGGGTCAACGGCGTGCCCTTCGGAAAGAAGGACCCGCAGTTCCACCTCGACGTCTCCTTCTACGCCTTCGACCTGCCCTGGTACCGCTTCCTGCTCGGCTTCGGCTTCGCCACCGCGATCCTGTCGCTGATCGCGGCCGCGCTCACCCACTACCTCTACGGCGGGCTCAGGATCACGTCTCCGGGCGCCCGGGCCACGGCCGCGGCGACCGGCCACCTGTCGGTGCTGCTGGGCATCTTCGTGGCGCTGAAGGCGGTCGCGTACTGGCTCGACCGGTACGGCCTGGCCGTGAAGTCCAGTGACTTCAAGGCGGCGGGGAACTGGACCGGCCTGCGCTACGTGGACGCCAACGCCTATCTGCCGGCCAAGACGATCCTGTTCTGCATCGCGGTCATCTGCGCGCTGCTGTTCTTCGCCACCCTGTGGCGGCGCACCTGGCAGCTGCCCGTGATCGGCTTCGGTCTCATGGTGCTCTCCGCCATCCTGATCGGCGGCCTGTACCCGGCGATCGTGCAGAAGTTCCAGGTCCAGCCGAACGAGCAGGCCAAGGAAGCGCCTTACGTCCAGAAGAACATCCAGGCGACGCGCGAGGCCTACGGCATCGACGACACGCAGGTCAGCGAGTACCCGGGCAGTAGCAAGACCAAGGACAAGACGAAGCTGCGCGACCAGGTCGACTCCACGGCCAGTCTGCGCATCATCGATCCCAACGTCGTCTCGCCCACCTTCCAGCAGCTCCAGCAGATGCGGAAGTACTACGCGTTCCCGAACAACCTGGACGTCGACCGCTACAGCAAGGACGGCAAGGACCAGGACACCGTCATCGGCCTGCGCGAGCTGAACCTCGCCGGCGTCGACAAGCAGAACTGGATCAACACCCACTTCCGCTACACCCACGGCTACGGTGTGGTCGCCGCCAAGGGCACCGAGGCCACGGAGGGCACCTCGCCCGGCCGCCCGGTCTTCACCGAGTCCAACCTGCCCTCCAAGGGCGATCTCGGCACCTATGAGCAGCGGGTCTACTACGGGGAGAAGACGACGACGTACTCGATCGTCGGCGGCCCCCAGAAGGAGATCGACTACTCCGACAACAACGGCGAGAAGACGACCAGTTACCAGGGCGACAGCGGCGTCAACCTCGCCAACCCGTTCAACCGGGCCGCCTACGCGGTGGCGTTCGGCGAGCCGCAGATCATGTACTCCGGTGCCATCGGCGACGGCTCGCGGATCCTGTACAACCGCACGCCGAAGGACCGTGTCGAGGCGGTCGCGCCGTGGCTGACGATCGACGGCGACGCCTACCCGGCGGTCGTCGGCAACCGGATCCAGTGGATCGTCGACGCGTACACGACCACCAACGGCTATCCGTACGCCTCGCGGACCACGCTCGGGGACACGACCGCCGACTCGCTCACCGCGACCAACAACAGCCGCGCGGTGGTGGCCCAGCAGAACCAGGTCAACTACATCCGCAACTCGGTGAAGGCGACCGTCGACGCCTACACCGGTGAGGTCAGGCTCTACCAGTGGGACACCCTGGACCCGGTGCTGAAGACCTGGATGAAGGCCTTCCCCGGCACGGTGCACCCCAAGAGCGACATCTCGCCCGGCCTGATGGCCCATCTCCGTTACCCGCAGGACCTGTTCAAGGTGCAGCGCGAACTGCTCACCCGCTACCACGTCCAGGACGCCGACACCTTCCTCAGCGGCAGCGAGGTGTGGCAGGTGCCCGACGACCCGACCAACAAGTCGGGCAATGCGGTGCCGCCGTACTACCTGAGCATGAAGATGCCCGACCAGAAGGCGCAGGCGTTCTCGCTGACGACGACGTTCACGCCGAACGGCCGTGACAACCTGAGCGCGTTCATGGCGGTGGACTCCGAGGCGGGCACCGGAGGTTACGGGAAGATCAGAGTCCTGAAGGTGCCGACCAGCTCCACGGTCGACGGCCCCAAGCAGGTGCAGAGCCAGTTCAACTCCAACTCGCAGCAGAACATCGCCGAGTTCGTCCGGCTGATCAGAGGCGGCGACTCGGAGATCGAGTACGGAAACCTGCTGACCGTGCCGCTCGACGGGGGCCTGCTCTACGCCGAGCCGGTCTACGTGCGCGGCGGTGGACTCAAGTACCCGCTGCTGCGGAAGGTGCTGGTGACCTACGAAGGCACCACTGCCTTCGAGGACACGCTCGACCAGGCACTCGACAAGGTCTTCGGTGCCCAGGGCGCGACCGCCGAGCCGCCGCAGGAGAGTACCGGCCAGCCCCCGGCCGACCAGCCCCCGACGTCGAGCAACCCGACCGTCCGGAAGGCCCTGGACGACGCCCAGAAGGCCTTCGAGGCCGGCCAGGAGGCTTTGAAGAAGGGCGACTGGAAGGCGTACGGCGATGCCCAGAAGGACCTTCAGGACGCGCTGAAGCAGGCCGAGGACGCGCAGGCCGCGGCCGAGAAGGGCGGCAGTGCGGACACGTCGGGCGGCGCTTCGGGCTCAGGCCCGGACAGCAGCGCCAGTCCCACGCCGACGAGCAGCTGACCATGTCCACCCCGAGCCGTGGTACGGTTGCCACACAACGGCGCGGGGTGGAGCAGCTCGGTAGCTCGCTGGGCTCATAACCCAGAGGTCGCAGGTTCAAATCCTGTCCCCGCTACTGAATGCCGAAGGCCCGGATCCACACAGGATCCGGGCCTTCGTGGTGTGCGAACGCATGTCTTGACCGGACGACGGCCGTGCCGCGACGGGGAGTTGGCCGATCTGTGTTTGACTTATCTCTCTGTGGGCATGTCGACAAAACGCTGAAGTGACCTCACGGGCTGCGGTACACCGGGTGTACCCAGGTTGCAGGTGGTGCGACGATGGACGTTATGGGGGACAAGGCAACTCTGTTCGAGACAGGGCGATTTGTGCAGCCTTCCGGTCAGGTGACGGACCGGAAGGGTTCCCTCGACGCATCCGCGCGGACGGCCGACGACACCGAGCAGGTTGCCGAGCAGGCCGCGGAGGAGCTGCGCCAGCGGCTCGCCGCCGAGGCCGGCGACGTCGAGGCGATGAGCATCCTCGGCGCGATGCTGCTGCGTCGAGGCGACCTCGACGCAGCGGAACCGCACCTGCGGGCCGCCACGTCGGCCGGCGACCGGGCCGCCGCCAACAATCTCGGCGTCCTGCTCCACCAGCGCGGGTACGCGGACGAGGCCGCCGGATGGTGGCGGATCGCGGCGGTCGCCGGTTCGGTGGCAGCCGCCCACGCGCTGGGCCGGCACCACCGCGAGCGCGGTGACGAGCCCGCCGCCGAGTACTGGCTGCGGCAGTCCGCCGAGCAGGGCCACGCGCTGGGCGCTTACGCGCTCGCCGATCTGCTGGAGCACCGCGGGGACGCTGCCGCCGAGCAGTGGATGCGGGCCGCGGCCGAACGGGGTCACCGGGAGGCGGCGTACCGGCTGGCCCGGGCGCTCGACCGGCGCGCCGCGCAGGCGGCCGGCGCCGACAACGGTGTCGGGCCCGCCGGGGAGGCCGAGCAGTGGTACCGGCAGGCCGCCGCGCGGGGGCACCGCCGGGCCGCGCTCCACCTCGGGACGATCCTGGAGAAGCGGGGCGAGCTGAAGGAGGCCGGCCACTGGTACCTGACCTCGGCCAAGGACGGCGAGCCACGGGCCGCCTGCGCGCTCGGCTTCCTGCTGCGCGACGCCGGGGACGGCGACGGCGCCGCCGTGTGGTGGCTGCGCGCCGCCCAGGACGGTGACGGCAACGCCGCGAACGCCCTCGGGGCGCTGCACGCCGAACGGGGCGAGACACAGACCGCGGAGCGCTGGTACCGCGCGGCGATGGACGCCGGGGACGTGAACGGCGCCTACAACCTCGGGCTCCTCTGCGCCGAGCAGGGGCGAACGGCGCAGGCGGAGCAGTGGTACCGGCGGGCGGCCTACAGCGGGCACCGGGAGGCCGCGAACGCGCTGGCCATCCTGCTGCTCCGGGGCAGGGACGCCACCGGGGCCGAGCCGTGGTTCTCCAAGGCGGCCGAGGCGGGCAGCGTCGACGCCGCCTTCAACCTGGGGATCCTGCACGCGGGCCGCGGCGAGGACGTCGACGCCCTGCGCTGGTACGAGCGGGCGGCGGCCGCCGGGCACACCGAGGCGGCGCTCCAGGTCGGGATGGCGCGGCTGCGCGAGGGTGAGGAGCAGGAGGCGGAGCGGCATCTGCGGTGCGCGGCCGGGGGCGGCAGCGCCGAGGCCGCGTACCGGCTCGCCGCCGTGCTGGACGCCCGGCGCCCGCCGGTGTCCGCGCACGAGCTGGGCGAGGCCCAGCACGAGAAGACCGAGTGCGAGGAGTGGTACGAGCGAGCGGCCAGCCAGGGGCATCGGCGTGCGCAGGTGCGCGTCGGGATGCTGGCCGCCGCCCGGGGCGACGTGGTGGAGGCCGCCCGGTGGTATCGCGCCGCGGCCGAGGCCGGGTCACGGAACGGCGCGTTCAACCTGGGGCTCCTGCTCGCCCGGGAAGGAAGCGAGCCGGAGGCCGCCCTGTGGTGGACGCGGGCGGCCGACGCCGGTCACGGGCGGGCGGCGTTGCGGCTGGCGCTGGTCTACACGCGTCGTGGCGAGCTGGCCGAGGGACAGCGGTGGGCGGAGCGGGCGGTCTCGCTCGGGCCGGAGGAGGTGGCGGAGCGTGCGGCACGGTTGCGGGACGCCCTGCGGGAGGAGCTGTCCGCCTGAGCCGCGGCCCATGGTTCGGAGTCCACGGTTCACGGTTCCTGAACTCACCGTTGCGGGCCCGGGGCGCTCGGTGCCGCCGGGGCCCGTTCAGGGGGTGCCCCGGCCGCGTCCGCCCATCGATTTGCCTCCGGCTGTCCCGCTCACGTAATGTTGCGTTCACCGACGCGGGGTGGAGCAGCTCGGTAGCTCGCTGGGCTCATAACCCAGAGGTCGCAGGTTCAAATCCTGTCCCCGCTACTGAAGGCCGAGGGCCGGAAGCCGAAAGGTTTCCGGCCCTCGGTGTGTTCTGCCCGAAGGCGCCGGCAGGATCGGAGGTGCCCGTGGGCCCGGCTTCTCGGCTCGGCCCCTGTGGGAAGCCCTGTCGGGTAGGGGAAGGCCCCGGTCGCCGTCGGGCGCCGGGGCGGGATCGGAGAGCAGGTCTCCCTACGCTGCCGCGCAGTTCGGGCAGACGCCGCGGTATGTGACCTCGACGTCGGAGACCGTGAAGCCGAACCGCTCCGAGTCGGGCAGGTCGGCGAGCGGGTTGCCCGTGGGATGGACGTCGCGGATCGCACCGCACCGGGCGCAGACCAGGTGGTGGTGCGGCCGGTGCGCATTGGGGTCGTACCGCTTGGCGCGCTTGTCCGTGGCGACTTCCAGCACTTCGCCGAGGGAGACCAGTTCGCCCAGGGTGTTGTAGACGGTCGCCCGGGAGATCTCGGGGAGCTTGGCGACAGCTCTGGCGTGCACCTCGTCGGCTGTCAGGTGGACGTGCTCGCCGTCGAGGACCTCGGCCACAACACGCCGCTGCGCGGTCATCCGCCATCCGCGTCCACGCAGCCGTTCCAGAAGGTCACTCATGGAGACCAGCCTAACAGCAAGTGGACCAGGTTCTGAATGGGTGTGACTTTCGACCTTGCATGGAGTTAGCCGTGACCCGGAAATAGATCTGCATTCAACTTGGACTGAATCAAATATGGAACGAGGGTGGCTTCGGTCGAGAGGCGGGGGTGGTGGGAAGGCGCGGGACCCGGTGCCCGTCCGGGGCCGGCTGCTGGAGGAGCCGGCCCGTTTCAGCCACGAACGCTTCCCGGGGCGGGGGCATGCCCGGGGGGTCGGCGCCCCCGGCACCTTCTTTCACGGTGACCGCCGGTGTGCGGCGGCGGGGTGCGGTGGCCTTCGTGAGGGAGGCTATGCCGGCACGTGCTGCCGTGCCGGCGCCCAGCAGCGGATGATGTCGCGGACCGAGACGATGCCCACCGGCTCGCCGCGGTCGAGGACGATCAGATGGCGGAAGCCGCCGTGCGCCATGGCGCGGGCCGCCTCCTCCAGGGTCCATGTCGGTGCGGCGAACACGACATCGGTCGTGGTGTGCGCGTGGACGCGTTCGGCGTCCGGGTTCTGGCCCAGTCCCACGCAGTCGAGGATGTCGCGTTCGGTGAGGATCCCGATGCCGCCGGCGTCGGGGTCGTGGATCACGGCCGCGCCGACGTGGCGGGCGGACATCAGGGCGGCTGCCTGGCGGAGGGTGTGTGCGGGGCCGATGGTGAGGACCACCGTGCTCATGGCGTCGCGGACGAGCATGGGATGGAGCCACCTCCTCGGTGATCCGGAACGCTAGTTCACGGATTCACAAATTCACAAATGGGGGGACTCTCAGAGTTGCAGGTAAAGCCCGGGTCAACAAGGGGGCGCGTGCGGCCTCGTGGGGGCGCGCGTGCTCACCTCGGGATTCTCAGCGGCGCCCGTTCACGTGGTCGAGCAGTTCGTCGTGGAGCAGCCCGTTGGAGGCCGCGGCGTTGCCGCTGTGGGGTCCGGGACGGCCGTCGAGACCCGTGAACGTGCCGCCGGCCTCGGTGACGATGATCGCGTTCGCGGCCATGTCCCACAGGGACAGCTCCGGCTCCGCGCAGAGATCGACCGACCCCTCGGCCACCATCATGTACGGCCAGAAGTCGCCGTAGGCGCGCGTCCGCCACACCTGGCGGGTGAGCCCCAGGAAGCCCTCCAGGCGGCCCTGCTCCTCCCAGCCGGAGAGGGAGGAGTACGCGAAGGAGGCGTCGGCCAGCTTCCCGACCCGGGAGACGTGCAGCCGGGTGGCCGAGGACAGGCTGCGGCCGGCAAAGGCGCCGTGGCCCTTCGCCGCCCACCAGCGGCGCCCGAGGGCGGGCGCGGAGACGACGCCGACGACGGGCTGGTAGCCGCCTTCCCCCGCCTCCGTCAGGGCGATGAGAGTGGCCCAGACGGGGACGCCGCGCACGTAGTTCTTCGTGCCGTCGATGGGGTCGACGACCCAGCGGCGGGGACCGGTGCCCTCGACCCCGTACTCCTCGCCGATGACCGCGTCGCGTGGGCGGGCGCGCTGGAGGTGGCCGCGGATGAGTTCCTCCGCGGCCCTGTCCGCCTCGCTGACCGGGGTCATGTCCGGCTTCGTCTCGACCTTGAGGTCGAGAGCCTTGAAACGGTCCATGGTGGTGGCGTCGGCCGCGTCGGCGAGGACATGGGCGAAACGGAGGTCGTCGAGGTAGTCGGGCATGTGAGGCACCGTATCGGGCCCCGTCGGTGGAGGGCCACAGCGGTCGCGGTGTGGACACGGCAGGCACCCGTTCCGCTCCCGGCGCCCGGCCCTGTGCCCGGCCGGTCCACCGGGCATCCGGCGCGGCCGCGGCCCCGGTGGCGGATGCACGAGC
The DNA here is from genome assembly GCF_022414535.1 of Streptomyces sp. MUM 2J. Classification (GTDB taxonomy): domain Bacteria; phylum Actinomycetota; class Actinomycetes; order Streptomycetales; family Streptomycetaceae; genus Streptomyces. Next base: position 61,542 of record NZ_JADWYM010000011.1, on the reverse strand, counting down.
GGCGTGACGCGCCCCCGAGTGACCTCGCGAACCCCTTGACAGTGCAGGTGTGCGCGTCAAATCTGGGCAGAGTCGCTCGCCCCAGGGAGGCGATGATGCCTGCAGCGCGGGAATCCCTGCTGGATGCCGCATTCACGGCACTGGCCCGTCGGCCGTGGCCCGCTGTGCGGATGGTGGACGTGGCCGCCACCGCCGGGGTCTCCCGGCAGACGCTGTACAACGAGTTCGGCAGCAAGGAGGGCCTGGCCAGAGCGCTCGTCCGCAGAGAGGCCGACGGCTATCTCGCGGGGATCGAGCGGGCCCTGGCCGCGCCCGGAGACGCTCGGGAACGGCTGACCGCCACCGCCGAGTGGACGGCCTCGGCCGCCGGGGAGAACGCGTTGGTGCGCGCCATGCTGACCGGCTGCTGGAGCGACCGTCTTCCGTCGCCGACGCTCTCCGGCGTGCCGTCCTCCTCGGCCGTACCGGCGCAACGGCGCGCGGACGGCCCGCTTCCGTCGCCCGGCGACCTCGTGGCGCTGGTGCGCGACCGGGCCGTGGCGGTCCTCGCCGGATCCGTTGCCGCACGCGGCGACGGAGGAGAGCTGACCCGGTCCTGCGAACTCGTCGTCCGCCTGGCGCTGTCCTGCGTGTCCGCACCGCCGGGCGACGGTGGCGTCGCCGACCTCGTGCGCAGCGTGCTGCACCGCCAGGCCCTCTGACCCGCGCCGCGCCCTCGCACCGCGTTCCGGCGCCGGTCGTCGCGTCGCCCCGGCTCCGCCGTGTCATCTCGCCCACGCGCCGCCCCGGCGGCGTCGCGTCACCCGGGGGAGTGCGTCGGGTCCCGGCAGGTGCCCGTCACCCGTCAGTGGGCCGAGCCCGAGAGCTGCAGGCCGATGACTCCCACGATCACCAGGCCGATGGAGACGAGCTTCAGGGTGGAGACCAGGTCGCCGAGGAAGATCATGCCGTAGATCGCGGTGCCCGCCGCGCCGATGCCGGTCCACACCGCGTAGGCCGGGCCGACGTCGAGCTTGCGCAGGGACAGGGTGAGCAGGCCGAAGCTGCCGAGGGCGAAGCAGGCGAAGGCGACGGTGGGCCACAGCCGGGTGAAGCCGTGGGACAGCTTCAGGCACACGGCGAAGCCCGTCTCCAGCAGGCCGGCGACGATGACCAGCAGCCACGCCATGTGCTTGTCCTCCCGTACGTCACACGTCTCGCGACCGCTCGGCCGGCACCCGGTGGGGCTCCGGTGAAGCCTCGGAGGGCGGCTCGGTGCGATTATGCACTTGCCTGGCCCGCCCTCCCCCAAACAACGCGGAGGTCAGTCGCCTTCCTTCCGCTCCCGCGTCGCCAGCAGCCGGCGCAGGGAGTACAGGCGAGCGGGGTCCGCGTGGCCCTCGGCCACCCACGCGTCCAGCGCGCAGTCCGGTTCGTCGTGGCTGCACGCGCGCGGGCAGCCCTCGGTGCCGGCTTCGAGGTCGGGGAAGGCGTGGATCACGCGCGACGGATCGATGTGGGCCAGACCGAAGGAGCGGACGCCGGGGGTGTCGATCACCCAGCCGCCCGGGCCCGCCAGCGGAAGCGCCAGTGCGGAGGTCGTCGTGTGACGGCCGCGGCCCGTCACCGCGTTGACGCGGCCGGTGAGGCGCCGCCGCTCCTCCGGCACCAGCGCGTTCACCAGCGTCGTCTTGCCCACGCCCGAGTGGCCCACGAACGCCGTGACCCTGCCCTCCAGCTGGGCGCGGACCCGGTCCGCCGCAGCGCCGTCCTCCAGCTCCTCGCGGCTGGTCACGACGTAGGGGATGTCCAGCGTGCCGTACAGCTCCAGCAGCTTGTCCGGCGGGGCCAGGTCCGACTTCGTCATCACCAGCAGTGGCTCCAGGCCGCCGTCGTAGGCCGCCACCAGGCAGCGGTCGATCAGCCGGGGCCGGGGCTCGGGGTCGGCGAGCGCCGTGACGACGGCGAGCTGGTCGGCGTTGGCCACGACCACCCGCTCGTAGGGGTCGTCGTCGTCGGCCGTGCGGCGCAGCACGGACTCGCGCTGCTCGATGCGCACGATCCGCGCGAGGGTGTCCTTCCTGCCGGACAGGTCGCCGACGAGCGCCACTCGGTCGCCGACCACCGCCGCCTTGCGACCCAGCTCGCGGGCCTTCATCGCCACGACCGTGCGGTCCTCGACGAGGCAGGTCAGCCGTCCCCGGTCGACGGTGAGGACCATGCCCTCGGCGGCGTCCTCGTGCTTGGGCCGGATGCTGGAGCGGGGCCGGGTGCCCCGGCGGCCCGGACGGGTGCGGATGTCGTCCTCGTCGGTGTGCTTGCCGTAGCGGCGCATGACGTGTCCCTGCGTCCCTACGCCCCGAGCATCCCGGTCCACAGCTCGGGGAAGTCCGGCAGCGTCTTGGCCGTCGTGGCCACGTTCTCGATCTGTACGTCCTCGACCGCCAGGCCGATGATCGCACCGGCCGTCGCCATGCGGTGGTCCTCGTAGGTGTGGAAGATGCCGCCGTGCAGGGCCCGCGGACGGATGTGCAGACCGTCGGCCGTCTCGGTGACGTCGCCGCCGAGTTCGTTGATCTCCTTGGTGAGCGCGGCCAGCCGGTCCGTTTCGTGCAGCCGCAGATGGGCCACGCCCCGCAGGGTCGACGGGGAGTCGGCGAGGGCCGCGACCGCGGCGATGCCCGGCGTCAGCTCGCCGACCTCGCCCAGGTCCACGTCGATGCCGTGGATCCCACCCGAGCCGGTGAACACCAGGCCGTACTCGGTCAGTTCGCAGGAACCACCCATTTCGGTGAAGATCTCCCGCAGTCGGTCACCCGGCTGAGTCGTGCGGGCCGGCCAGTCCGGGACGACGACCCGGCCGCCGGTCACCAGGGCCGCCGCGAGGAACGGCTGGGCGTTGGACAGGTCGGGCTCGATGGTCAGGTCGCGGCCGAGCAGCGCACCCGACGTGACCCGCCAGACGTTCGGCTCGCCGCCCGACTCGGGGGTGTCCACCTGGGCGCCGACCGCGCGCAGCATGTCCACGGTCATGCGGATGTGCGGCATCGACGGCAGGGCGGTGCCGATGTGGCGGACCTCCACGCCCTGGTTGAAACGCGGGGCGGACAGCAGCAGCGCGCTGACGAACTGGGACGACGAGGAGGCGTCGATCTCCACCGTGCCGCCGTCGAGGGCGCCCCCGCCGTGCACCGTCAGGGGAAGGGCGCCCCGGCCGTCGTCGTCGATCCGTGCGCCGAGGGCGCGCAGTGAGTCGATCACGCCGTTCAGGGGTCGCTCGTGCGAGCGCGGGTCGCCGTCGAAGCGGACGGGGCCGTCGGCCAGCGTGGCGACCGGGGGCAGGAAGCGCATCACCGTGCCGGCGTTGCCGACGTCGACCGAGGCCGGCCCACGCAGGCCGGTGGGAAGCACCCGCCAGGCCTCGCCGGTGCCGTCCGGGCCGATCCCCTCCTCGATCTCCACGCCCATCGCCCGCAGCGCGTCCGCCATCAGCAGCGTGTCGCGCGAGCGCAGGGGGCGGCGCAGCCAGCCCGGTTCGGAGGCCAGGGCGGCGAGGACGAGAGCCCGGTTGGTGACCGACTTGGAACCGGGCACGTGGACCGTCGCGTCGACGGCTCCGCTCGCGTGCGGGGCGGGCCAGAGGGCGGTGTGTGCGGGGTTCGGGACCATGGGCCCACTTTATAAGCAGGCCGAGGAGGTCGTTCGCCCGCGGCACCGCGGGTGGACGTCATATGTCCAGCAGCCACCGGCCCCCGCCCATCAGCGAGCACAGCGACACCGCGTGGAACAGGAACAGCCACAGACCGGCCGGCGCGCTCGTCAGCCGCGCCAGCTGGTCCGCGTCCGAGTCGCCGGCCTCGCCCCGCACCCGCTTGGCCTGGAGTTCGAAGGCGGGGCGCACGCCGCCCAGCAGCAGGAACCACACCACCGCGTACGCGAACGCCGCCTGCACCTGCGGGCCGGTCAGCCACGACACCAGCAGGAACGTGCCGCCCGTCAGGAACACCGTCAGCGCGCCGTACGCGTTGCGGACCATCACCAGCATCGCGACCAGCAGAGCCGTCGCCACCCACAGCAGCAGCGTGATGCGGCCCGCGGACAGCAGCGCGGCGCCGCCCAGTCCGAGCAGCGGCGGAGCGGTGTAGCCCGCCGCCGCCGTGAGGATCATGCCGAGGCCGTACGGCTTGCCGCGGCTGACGGTCAGGCCGCTGGTGTCCGAGTGCAGCCGTATCCCGGTCAGCTGCCGGCCGGTGAGCAGTGCCACCAGACCGTGGCCGCCCTCGTGGGCGATGGTGATGGCGTTGCGCGCGACACGCCACAGGGGTCGTGGGACCACCGCGGCCAGGGCCACGACCCCGGTGGCCAGGACCACCCACAGGTCCGGGTCCTGCTGCGTGCCGGTGAGCCGGTCCCAGAGGTCGGGCAGCGCGAGGGCGGCGGTGCTGTCCATGTCGGCGAGTGGCTCCTTCGGCTGTGCGGAGTCTGGCAGGGTGGCACGTATGTGCGGACGGTATGCATCGAGTCGTAGGCCCGAGGATCTCGCAGGTGTCTTCGAGATCGAGACGGGGGTCCTCCCCGGGGGGACGGAGCCGCGGGAGACGCTGGCGCCCGACTACAACGTGGCTCCGACCAAGGAGGTGTACGCCGTCCTGGACCGTCCTTTGAAGGACGCTGACGACCCCCGGCCGGTTCGGCAGCTGCGGAGTCTGCGCTGGGGGCTCGTGCCCGCGTGGGCGAAGTCGCCCGAGGGCGCGGCGCGGATGATCAACGCCCGGGCGGAGACGGTCCACGAGAAGCCGGCCTACCGCCGGGCCTTCGCCACCCGGCGCTGCATCCTGCCCGCCGACGGCTACTACGAGTGGGTCACCGGCACGCAGGAGCGCGATCTGGAGGTCGAGGGGAAGCGGAAGCGGCCCCGCAAGCAGCCGTACTTCGTGCTGCCCGCCGACGGGTCGGTGTTCGCGATGGCCGGCGTGTACGAGTTCTGGCGGGACCGGACGCTGCCCGACGACCATCCGCGGGCCTGGTGGGTGACCTGCTCGGTGATCACCACGGAGGCGGAGCGGACGCCGCTGGCGGTGGCCCCCGCCGAGGGGCCGCGCTCACTGGCCGACATCCACCCCCGGATGCCGCTGATGCTCACCCCGGACCGCTGGGACGCGTGGCTCGACCCGAACCGCACCGACCCCGACGACCTGCGCGCGCTGCTCGCGCCCCCGCCGCCCGGCCTGATGCGTGCCTACCCCGTCTCCACGGCGGTGAGCAACGTCCGCAACAACGGCCCGGAGCTGCTGAAGGAGCTGGAGGCGCCGGAAGAGGGCACACTCTTCTGACGTGAACACCCAGCGCATCGAGACTGTCGAGACGGCCGTCGGCCCGGCCCGCATCACCTGGCACCCGGCGGGGCGACCGCGCCTGACCCTCGCCGTGGGCCACGGGGCGGGCGGCGGCATCGAGGCCCGCGACCTGCAGGCCCTTGCCCGGGTGCTCCCGGAGCACGGGGTGGGCGTCGCCCTGGTCGAGCAGCCCTGGCGGGTGGCCGGCAGGAAGGTGGCCCCCGCGCCGAAGACCCTGGACACCGGCTGGCGGGGCGTCTGGCCCGCACTCACCGCCCTCGGCAGGCCCGTGATCGCCGGTGGGCGGAGCGCCGGGGCCCGGGTCGCCTGCCGGACCGCCGCCGAACTGGGCGCGCAGGCCGTGCTCGCCCTGGGCTTCCCGCTGCATCCACCCGGCCGGCCGGAGAGGTCGCGGGCCGGGGAACTGCTCGGCGCCGGGGTGCCGACGCTCGTCGTCCAGGGCGGGCGAGACCCCTTCGGTCGGCCGGAGGAGTTCCCGGAGGGCGGGTACGAGCTCGTCGAGGTGCCCCAGGCGGACCACGGCTTCGCGGTGCCCCGGCGCGCGGAGATCACCCAGGAGCAGGCCCTGGAGGCGCTCACCGACGCCGTGGTGAAGTGGGCCGGCTCACTCGCCTGAGGGCCGGGAATGCCGGGCACGCGTCCACTGTTGTGGCGGACAGAAGCGCTGGTGCACCAGCGCCGACGCCGTGGGAGAGGAAGTCCGCCGCATGGGTTCGATCTACTGCCCGAGCCGCAGCAGCCGGTCCGACCTGGACTGGACGGTGCTGCACGCGGCGACGACCGCTTCTGTTCGAGCGGCGGGCGGACCGGATCGTCGTCTATCCTCCGATTCGAGTGGGGCCGGTCCTGGGACCGGTTTCGGTCTCACGACGACACTTGAGGAGGTGGGTCCGGTCACCGGTACCGACGCAGGGACCGACAACGGACAGGCGGAGCTGCCCGAGGGCCCGGGCACGGACGCGGAAGCGGAGACGACGGCGGAGCGCAGCGCCCGCTTCGAGCGGGACGCGCTGGAGTTCCTGGACCAGATGTACTCGGCGGCGCTGCGCATGACGCGCAACCCGGCCGACGCCGAGGACCTGGTGCAGGAGACGTACGCCAAGGCGTACGCGTCCTTCCACCAGTTCCGCGAGGGAACCAACCTCAAGGCCTGGCTGTACCGGATCCTGACCAACACCTTCATCAACTCGTACCGCAAGAAGCAGCGCGAACCGCAGCGCAGCGCGGCCGAGGAGATCGAGGACTGGCAGCTGGCCCGGGCTGAGTCGCACATGTCGACAGGGCTGCGCTCCGCCGAGTCGCAGGCGCTGGACCACCTGCCCGACTCGGACGTCAAGGAAGCGCTCCAGGCGATCCCCGAGGAGTTCCGCATCGCCGTCTATCTCGCGGACGTGGAGGGCTTTGCGTACAAGGAGATCGCCGACATCATGGGGACACCCATCGGTACGGTGATGTCCCGGCTGCACCGGGGCCGCCGGCAACTGCGCGGCATGCTGGAGGACTACGCGCGCGAGCGCGGGCTCGTCCCGGCCGGCGCCGGGGAGTCGAACGAAGCGAAAGGCTCGGGCTCATGAGCTGCGGAGAGCCGCACGAGACGGACTGCAGTGAGGTACTCGACCATCTGTACGAGTTCCTCGACAGTGAGATGCCGGACGTCGATCGCGACAAGTTCCAGCAGCACTTCAGGGAGTGTTCGCCGTGCCTGGAGAAGTACGGCCTGGAACAGGCCGTGAAGAAGCTGGTCAAGCGGTGCTGCGGCCATGACGACGTGCCCACCGACCTGCGGGCCAAGGTCATGGGCCGGATCGACCTGATCCGCTCGGGACAGGCGGTCCCCGATCACGACCTGACGGCCGGCGGGACGGCACCGGCCGCGCCGCAGGAGTCCTGACCGTCCCCCGCGGACGGACCGCCGTCACCCGAACGTGCTAATCCGTGGGTCATCCACCCGCGGACCTCCCCCTCGCCGCCCTAGGCTCCCGATTCCGGTACGCCGCGGTCAGGGGGGAGAGGGCGCGTGGAGACGGTTCCACCGCGGGTGCACGCGTATGTCGCCTGCGTCGCCGCCGGCGCGTGTGCGCTCCTCCTGCCGCTGCCGTCCGCACCGGTCTCCAAAGGGGCGGTGGCGCTGCTGGCGGTGCTGTACGCCGCAGGCGAGCACACGGCGCGGCGGCACCTCGCCGGAACGTTCTACCCCGTGCTCCTCGCCGGCGCCTTCCTGTTGCCCCCGCCCGCGGCGGCCCTCGTCGCGGTGCCGGGGGCACTGCTGTCCTGCGGCACCGGGCGGACCACGCCGCTGCGGCGCGTGTGGCGGGCCGCGCAGCTCGCCGTCGCCGTGTGGGCCGCCGCCCGGCTGCACGGGCTGCTCGGCGGGCGGGCCGCCGTCGCGGCGGCGGACTTCCCCGCGGTGCTCGCCCCGGCCGGGGCCGCCGTGCTGGCGTTCTGCCTCGTCCTCGCCACGCTCGACGCGGGCGTCCTGGCCCTCGCGGAACACGCGCCCCCGTGGCGGACCTGGCGCAGGGTGTTCCCGCGCTTCCCCGCACCGGTCGCCGTGCACGGGCTGGCGGGGCTGATGATGGCCGTGCTGTGGAGCAGCCCGCACGGACCCGTCGCCGCGCTGCTGGTCCTGCTGCCGATGTACGTGTCGGGGTGGGTGTTCGCCCAGGCCCACCGGGAACGCACCGCCCATCAGGAGACGATCCGGGCGCTGGTGCAGGCGGTCGACCTCAAGGACGGCTACACCCGCGGGCACAGCGAGCGTGTCGGCCAGGCGTCCGTGATGATCGCGCGGGAACTCGGCATGGACGACCGGCGCGTGGAGGTACTGCGCTTCGCCGGCATCCTGCACGACGTGGGCAAGCTCGGCGTCCCCACGCGGCTGCTGCGCAAGGACGGTCCGCTGACGCCCGAGGAACGACGCGTGATCGAACTGCACCCGGAGTACGGGCACGAGATCGTGCGCGGCATCTCCTTCCTCGGCGAGGCCCGCTCGGCGATCCTGCACCACCACGAGCGCCTCGACGGCAAGGGATATCCCCACGGCCTGGCCGGACCGCGGATCCCGGAACCCGCCCGGGTGGTCGCCGTCGCCGACGCCTTCGACGCGATGACCTCCACCCGGTCCTACCGGCGGGCCCGGCCGGTGGCCGCCGCGCTGGAGGAACTGAGACGGTGTGCGGGCGCGCAGTTCGACCCACGGATGGTGGACGCCCTGGTCCGCGCCCTCGGCCGGTACGGCTGGCACCCCGCCGTCACGTCCGACGAGCCCCGCCCGCCCCGTCCCCGCGCCCCCGCGGCCGGCTCCACACCTGCGCACACCAGGCCCGCCGGCCCGTTCACCGGTCCCGCAGGCCCCGATGCGGCGCCCGGCGGCCCGGGAGGGCCTCGGTGAGCCCCCGGCGCGGGGGCGTCTCCCTCCGGCCGTCGTCGCTGTTCGTCCTGGTCAGGGCCTCGGCGGGGCTGCTCGTCACCGGCTGCCTGGCCGGCACCCTGCGCAGCGGGACGGCCGAGCCGTCCGTCGCCCTGGCGTTCGGCCTGCTCGTGGCGGTCGGGGAGCTGACCCGGTGGCGCGGGCCGAGGCTGCGGGAGACCGCGCCGCTCGGAGCCGCCGGGGCGCTCGCGTACGCGCTGCTGGGTGGGCACGCCGGGCAGCCGACGCACCACGGGGTCGCGCAGGTCGTCACGGTCGTGTCCGCGGCGTCCGCACTGGGCAGCGTGCCGCACATCGCGTGCGGCACGAGCCCCACGCTGGACCACCTGGTCCGCCGGGTGCTCACCGCGGCGTTCGCCGCCGTGTGCTTCCAGCCCCTGTACGACCGGGGCCTGCTCGACGCCCTGGTCGGCCCCGCCTACGCCCTGCTCCTGCTGATGCTGATGGCGCTCACCGCGCTGTGTGACGCCGTACTGGCGGCGGCCCTCGCCCGCGCCCGCACCGGGTGGCCGTTCGGTCCGCTGCTGCGGGACGAGCTGTGGGCGCTGGCCGGCATCGGCCCGGCCGTCTGCGCGACCGGCGCGGTGATGGCGCTCGCGGTGGCCGTGGCCGGGCTGTGGGCGCTGCCGGTGTTCTGTCTGCCGCTGCTGCTCACCCAGGTGTCCTTCCGCCGGTACGCGGCCGTGCGAGCGACCTACCGGCAGACCATCGCCTCCCTCGCCCGGGCGACCGAGATCGCCGGGTACACCCCCGCCGGGCACGCCCGCCGCGTCGCCGCGCTCTGTCAGGCGGTCGGGCGGGACCTGGGGCTGCGGGAGCCGGAGCTGACCGTGCTGGAGTACGCCGCCCTCATGCACGACATCGGCCAGCTGAGCCTCGTCGATCCGGTGCCGGCCGGGGCCACCGCCGGTCTGCCGCCGGCCGAACAGCGGCGGATCGCCCTGCTCGGTGGGGCCGTCGTCCGGCGGACCGGGGTCGATCCCCGGGTCGCCACGGTGGTGGAGCGGCAGGCGGAGCCCTACGCTGAGCAGCCGGTGGAGGCGCGGATCGTCCGGGCGGTGAACGCGTACGAGGAGAGGGCGCGGGAAGCCGGACCCTGCGGGGCGCCGGCGGCACTGGAGGAACTGCGGCTCGGCACGGCGGGTGACTACGCGCCCGAGGTGGTGGAGGCCCTGGCCCGGGTCCTGGCCCGGGGCCGTCTGACGCTGCCCGCGGCTGGGTAACCCATGGGTAATGAGCGCCCTTCCAGCCGTACGTGGTTGGATGCGAGGGAGAAGCGAGGGAGAGCGTGTCCGGGGGCACAGGCCAGCCCACTTTCCGGAACCGGAACTGGCAGGCGGGAATCGTGAGGATCTTCGGCAAGGGACGGCACCGGCCCTCCGCCTCCTGGCGGCAGGCCACCGACCGCGCGTTCACGCTGATCGGCGACGGCCGCTACGAGGACGCGGGAGCGCTGCTGACCCGCGCCGCGGACCTGGAGCCCTGGCTGTCGGAGTCGTGGTTCAACCTCGCCCTGCTCCACAAGTTCCGGCACGACTGGGAGCAGGCGCGCACGGCGGGTCTGCGTGCCGTGGCGCTGCTCGACCGGGGGACCGGGGCGCCCGACTGGTGGAACGTCGGTATCGCCGCGACGGCGCTGCAGGACTGGCCGCTGGCGCGCCGGGCCTGGCAGGCGTACGGCCTGCACGTTCCGGGAGGGGCCGCGGCGTCCGGGGAGCCCGTCGGCATGGACCTGGGCAGCGCGGCCGTGCGGTTGTCGCCCGAGGGCGAGGCCGAGGTGGTGTGGGGGCGGCGACTCGACCCCGCGCGCCTTGAGGTGCTGTCCATTCCGCTGCCGTCGTCCGGGCGGCGCTGGGGCGAGGTCGTCCTGCACGACGGTGTGCCGCACGGGGAACGCACCACCTCCTCCGGGCACGCGTACCCGGTCTTCGACGAGATCGAGCTGTGGGCCCCCTCCCCGGTGCCGACCTGGGTGGTGCTCATCGAGGCGGCCACCGAGGCCGACCGGGACGCGCTGGAACAGCTGGCCGCGGACGCCGGGTTCGCGGCGGAGGACTGGTCGTCGTCGGTACGCCTGCTGTGCCGGACGTGCTCGGAGTCCCGGATGCCGGCGGACGAGGGCGACGGCGTCCACCTCGACCCGCACGACCACAGTGAGCCGGGGCACCCCGGTCCGCTCGGGCACCGGACCGACGGGCAGCTGTGGGTGCCGGAGCGGGAGTGCGGCATCGCCGCCCCGGCGTCGCTGGTGCGGGGGCTGCTGGACGGGTGGGTCGCCGACAACCCGGAGTCACGGGACTGGCGCGACCTCGAAGAGGTCTGCTGAGCGTCCGCCGGTGCGGCGCCCCTTTAGGCTGTACTCGCAGAAAATTTCCAGGCTTGCAGGAAGGCGTACGTCGGTCATGGCGCAGCAGGACACCGATCAGCAGCACGCGGGCGTGCTCCCCGTGGACGACGAGGGCTTCGTCATCGACACGGAGGACGGCGAGCAGCGTGAGCAGGCCTACCGCGAGCGCGGCACTTCGCGGCCGATCACGGTGGTGGGGAACCCGGTGCTGCACAAGGAGTGCAAGGACGTCACCGAGTTCGACGGCGAACTGCTGAAGCTGGTCGACGACATGTTCGCCTCGCAGCACACCGCCGAGGGTGTGGGACTGGCCGCCAACCAGATCGGCGTGGACCTGAAGGTCTTCGTCTACGACTGCCCGGACGACAACGGCGTCCGCCACGTCGGCGTGGTCTGCAACCCGAAGCTCGTCGAACTGCCCGCGGACAGGCGCCGCCTGGACGACAGCAACGAGGGATGCCTGTCCGTGCCGACCGCGTACATGCCGCTGGCGCGCCCCGACTACGCGGAGGTGACCGGGCAGGACGAGCGCGGCAACCCGATCAAGGTCCGCGGTACCGGCTACTTCGCGCGGTGTTTGCAGCACGAGACCGATCACCTGTACGGCTACCTCTACATCGACCGGCTCTCCAAGCGTGAACGAAAGGACGCGCTGCGGCAGATGGCCGAGAACGAACCTCGCTACCCCGTGGTCGCCAACGACTGACGAACCACCGGGGCCACCGTGCCTCGTCAAGGCCCGCCCGCACCAAGCCTGTTCACCTGCCTCCGGGGTCCCCTCGGCCGAACAGGGGCCGTGCTGCGGGCCGTTCGCCTGTTCGTCACGCGTTCGATTCCGTAGGCACCCATGATGATCCACAACCAGTCACATAAAGGGTGATTCTCGGCGCCCGGGGGTAGTGAATGAAGCAAATCCGTTCCCAGATCGGTCAGTTGTGGTGCTGAATGGGAAGTGCGGGGATACGCAACGGCGCACGCCCGGTACAGCGGGAGGGCGTGTGTCCACGGGCGGCTGAGAGGGGTAGTTCGTGCACGCTTTCCCATACAGCACCACATACGGCGCCACGGCGGCACCGGCCCGGGTGGCCGTGCCGCCCTCACTGGCGCTTCCGGTGATCGAGGCGGCGTTTCCCCGGCAACTCCACCCGTATTGGCCGAGGCTTCAGGAGAAGACCCGGACCTGGCTGCTGCAAAAACGGCTCATGCCGGCGGACAAGGTCGAGGAATATGCCGACGGCTTGTGCTACACGGACCTCATGGCGGGCTACTACATCGGCGCCTCCGACGACGTCCTCCAGGCCATCGCCGACTACAGTGCGTGGTTCTTCGTCTGGGACGACCGCCACGACCGGTACATCGTCCATCACCGTGCCGACGCCTGGGACGAGCTCCGCCGCATGCTGCACACGGCTCTCGACTCCCCCCGGGCCCATCGGAACCACGACGACCCGCTGGTCGCGGGGCTGGCGGACAGCGTGGGGCGGCTGTACGCGTTCCTGCCCGGTACCTGGAACGCCCGGTTCGCCCGGCACTTCCACGCAGTGATCGACGCGTACGACCGGGAGTTCCGCAACCGCGTCGGGGGCATCGTCCCCACGGTCGAGGAATACCTGGAACTGCGCCGGCTCACCTTCGCGCACCGAATCTGGACCGATCTGCTGGAACCGAGCGTGGGCTGCGAGCTCCCGGAGCGCGTACGGAAAAACCCGGCCTTTCGGCGGGCAGCCCTGCTGAGCCAGGAATTCGCCGCCTGGTACAACGACCTGTGTTCGCTCCCGAAAGAAATAGCGGGCGACGAGGTGCACAATCTCGGAATCAGTCTCATCACGCACGAGGGGCTGACACTGGAACAGGCCGTCGATGAAGTCAGGCGGCGTGTCGAGACATGCATATCAGAATTCATGGAGGCCGAACGGGGCGCACTGCGTTTCGCCGACGGCCTTGCCGACGGCACCGTCCGCGGAAAGGCGCTGAGCGCCGCCGTGCACGCCTGCGTCGCGAACATGCGGAACTGGTTCAGTTCCGTCTACTGGTTCCACCACGAGTCCGGCCGCTACATGGTCGACAGCTGGGACGACCGGTCCACGCCCCCGTACGTCAACAACGAAGCGGCAGGTGGGAAATGACCGTCGAACAGGTGAAGCCCGGGACGACCGGGCCGCCGGGGCCCGAGCTGCGCGAACCGCCCCTCGCGGGCGGAGGCGTCCCACCCCTCGGCCACGGCTGGCAGTTGCTGCGCGACCCGCTGGCCTTCATGTCCCAGCTGCGCGACCACGGGGACGTCGTCCGCCTGAAGCTGGGCCCGAAGACCGTCTACGCGGTCACCACCCCGGAACTGACCGGCGCACTCGCGCTCAGCCCCGAGTACCATATCGCCGGGCCGCTGTGGGAGTCGCTGGAGGGCCTGCTCGGCAAGAAGGGCGTGGCCACGGCCAACGGGCCGCAGCATCGGCGCCAGCGGCGGACCATCCAGCCGGCCTTCCGGCTGGACGCCATTCCGGCCTACGGGCCGATCATGGAGGAGGAGGCGCACGCGCTCACCGAGCGCTGGGGCGCCGGCGGGACCATCGACTGCACCTCGGAGTCGTTCCGTGTCGCCGTGCGCATCGCGGCGCGCTGTCTGCTGCGCGGCGAGTACATGGACGAGCGCGCCGAGCGGCTGTGCAACGCCCTCGCCACCGTTTTCCGCGGCATGTACCGCCGGATGGTGGTACCGCTCGGTCCGCTGTACAACCTGCCCCTCCCGGCCAACCGTGAATTCAATCGGGCGCTGGCCGATTTGCATCTCCTCGTCGACGAGATCGTCGCCGAGCGACGGGCATCTGGTCAAAAGCCGGACGATTTGCTGACGGCGCTGCTGGAAGCAAAGGACGAGAACGGCGACCCCATCGGCGAACAGGAGATCCACGACCAGGTCGTCGCGATACTCACCCCGGGCAGCGAAACCGTCGCCTCCACGATCATGTGGTTGCTTCAGGCACTTGCCGAGCACCCTGAACACGCGGACAGGGTGCGTGCGGAAGTCGAATCCGTCACCGGCGGTCGTCCGGTCGCATTCGAGGACGTCCGCAAGCTCAGGCACACCAACAATGTCGTGGTCGAGACGATGCGCCTGCGCCCGGCCGTTTGGATTCTGACGCGGCGGGCGGTCGCCGACACGGAACTCGGCGGCTATCGCATTCCGGCCGGGGCCGACATCGTGTACAGCCCCTTCGCGATCCAGCGCGACCCCAGGTCGTACGCCGACAACCTGGAGTTCGACCCGGACCGGTGGCTTCCGGAGCGTGCCAAGGACGTCCCGAAACACGCCATGCACCCCTTCGGCGTGGGCAATCGCAAGTGTCCCAGCGACCACTTCTCGATGGCCCAGCTCAGCCTGATCACGGCGGCGCTGGCGACGGCGTACCGCTTCGAGCAGGTGACCGGGTCGGACGACACCATCCGGGTCGGGATCACACTCCGTCCGCACAACCTCCTGGTGAAGGCGGTGCCGCGGTGACGTGAGCGGCTTCAGGCGGCCCGCTCTCCGGAACGCGTTCTGCTCACGGCTCCGGCGCTCGTGGGAGGGTCCACGAGCGCCGGAACGATCCGCGATTCCACGGGGCCGCGCGGCGCGCGCCCAGGGCTCAGAAGTCCTCGTCGAGGTCGACCGTGCCCTCCACCGCCACCTGGTACGCCGACGGACGCCGCTCGAAGAAGTTGGTCAGCTCCTGAACACCCTGCAGCTCCATGAAGGCGAACGGGTTCTCCGAGCCGTACACCGGCGCGAAACCGAGCCGCGTCAGACGCTGGTCGGCGACGCACTCCAGGTACTGCCGCATCGACGCGGTGTTCATGCCCGGCAGCCCGTCGCCGCACAGGTCGCGCGCGAACTGGAGCTCGGCCTCGACCGCCTCCTCCAGCATGTCGGCGACCTGCTGCCGAAGCCCGTCGTCGAAGAGCTCCGGCTCCTCCTTGCGGACGGTGTCCACGACCTCGAACGCGAACGACATGTGCATCGTCTCGTCACGGAACACCCAGTTGGTGCCGGTGGCCAGACCGTGCAGCAGGCCCCGGCTGCGGAACCAGTAGACGTAGGCGAAGGCACCGTAGAAGAACAGGCCCTCGATGCACGCGGCGAAGCAGATCAGGTTCAGCAGGAAGCGGCGGCGGTCGGCCCGGGTCTCCAGCCGGTCGATCTTCTCCACCGAGTCCATCCAGCGGAAGCAGAACTGCGCCTTCTCGCGGATCGACGGGATGTTCTCGATCGCCGCGAAGGCCGCGGCGCGCTCCTCGGGGTCGGGGAGGTAGGTGTCCAGCAGCGTCAGGTAGAACTGGACGTGCACGGCCTCCTCGAACAGCTGGCGCGACAGGTACAGGCGCGCCTCCGGGGAGTTGATGTGCTTGTACAGCGTCAGCACCAGGTTGTTCGCGACGATCGAGTCGCCCGTCGCGAAGAACGCCACCAGACGCCCGATGAGGTGCTGCTCCCCGGGGCTCAGCCTGGCCAGGTCGGCGACGTCCGAGTGGAGGTCGACCTCCTCGACGGTCCAGGTGTTCTTGATGGCGTCCCGGTAGCGCTCGTAGAAGTCCGGGTAGCGCATCGGGCGCAGCGTCAGCTCGAAACCGGGGTCGAGCAGGTGCTGGGTTCGGGAGCTCGTCACTGGCAGGCCTCACAGGACTCGGGGTTTTCCAGGGAGCAGGCGACGGCCTCTTCGGGAACGGCCTGCTGTACGGGCACGGTGGCCTGCGCCCGGGCGGCGCGGGCGATGCGCGTCGCGGGACGCGAGCGCAGGTAGTACGTCGTCTTCAGCCCGGACTTCCAGGCGTAGGCGTACATCGAGGAGAGCTTGCCGATGGTCGGCGTCTCCAGGAACAGGTTCAGGGACTGGGCCTGGTCCAGGAACGGCGTGCGGGCCGCCGCCATGTCGATCAGGCCGCGCTGCGGGATCTCCCACGCCGTGCGGTACAGGTTCCGCACGTCCTCGGGGATCCAGACGAAGTCCTGCACCGAGCCGTTCGCGTCCCGCAGTGCCTCCCGGGTGCGCGCGTCCCACACGCCCAGGCGCTTGAGATCCTCCACCAGGTAGGAGTTGACCTGGAGGAACTCACCGGACAGCGTCTCGCGCTTGAACAGGTTGGACACCTGCGGCTCGATGCACTCGTAGACCCCCGCGATCGAGGCGATCGTCGCGGTCGGTGCGATCGCCAGCAGCAGCGCGTTGCGCAGGCCGACGGCGGCGATCCGCTCGCGCAGTGCCGCCCAGCGCTCCGGCCAGGCCGGCTCGACGCCGTAGTGGTCGGGGTGGAGCACGCCACGGGCCGTACGGGTCTTCTCCCAGGCCGGCAGTGGCCCGTTGCGCTCGGCGAGGTCGGCGGAGGCCTCGTAGGCGGCGAGCATGATCCGCTCGGCGATCCGGGTGGACAGGGCCTTGGCCTCGGGGGAGTCGAAGGGCAGACGCAGCTTGAAGAACACGTCCTGCAGACCCATCGCCCCCAGGCCCACCGGGCGCCACCGGGCGTTGGAGCGGCCCGCCTGCTCGGTCGGGTAGAAGTTGATGTCCACGACCCGGTCGAGGAAGGTCACGGCGGTGCGGACCGTCGCGTCCAGCCGCTCCCAGTCGATGCCGGTGCCGGTCACGAAGGCGCCGAGGTTCACCGAGCCCAGGTTGCAGACCGCGGTCTCGCCGTCGTCCGTGACCTCCAGGATCTCGGTGCAGAGGTTGGAGGAGTGGACGACGTGGCCGGGCTCGGCGGTCTGGTTGGCGGTGCGGTTGGCGGCGTCCTTGAAGGTCATCCAGCCGTTGCCGGTCTGCGCGAGGGTGCGCATCATCCGCCCGTAGAGCTCGCGGGCGGGCAGGGTCTTCCGCGCCAGGCCCTTCGCCTCCGCCGCGCGGTAGGCCGCGTCGAACTCCCCGCCCCACAGGTCGACCAGCTCGGGCACGTCCGCCGGCGAGAACAGCGACCACGGCCGGTCGGCCTCGACCCGGCGCATGAACTCGTCCGGGATCCAGTGCGCCAGGTTCAGGTTGTGCGTACGGCGGGCGTCCTCGCCGGTGTTGTCCCGCAGCTCCAGGAACTCCTCGATGTCCGAGTGCCAGGTCTCCAGGTAGACCGCCGCGGCACCCTTGCGCCGGCCGCCCTGGTTCACGGCGGCCACCGAGGCGTCGAGGGTCTTGAGGAACGGCACGATGCCGTTGGAGTGCCCGTTCGTGCCGCGGATCAGCGATCCGCGGGAGCGGATGCGGGAGTACGACAGCCCGATGCCGCCGGCGTGCTTCGACAGCCGCGCCACCTGGTGGTAGCGGTCGTAGAGGGAGTCCAGCTCGTCCAGCGGGGAGTCCAGCAGGTAGCAGGACGACATCTGGGGGTGCCGCGTGCCGGAGTTGAACAGTGTGGGGGAGGAGGGCAGGTAGTCGAGGCGGCTCATGAGCCCGTAGAGCGCCGCGACCTCGTCGGCGGAGCGAGGGGAGTCGTCCTCGGCCAGGCCGGCGGCGACGCGCAGCAGGAAGTGCTGGGGGGTCTCGACGACCTTGCGGGTCAGGGGGTGCCGGAGCAGGTACCGGGAGTGCAGGGTGCGCAGGCCGAAGTAGCCGAAGCGGTCGTCGGCGTCCCCGTCGGCGAGGGCGTCCAGCCGCTCGGCGTGCAGCCGTGCGAACTCCGCGGTCCGGTCGGCGATGAGGCCCTCGCGGTGGCCGGTCGCGATCGACTCGGTGAAGGTCGTCACGCCCTGCGAGGCGGCCTCGTCGCGGATGGTGAGGGCCAGCAGCCGGGCGGCGAGCCGGGAGTAGGCGGGGTCCTCGGAGATCAGGCCGGCGGCGGCCTCCGTGGCGAGGTCGCGCAGCTCCGCGACGGCTGCCTGCCCGGTGGCCCGCACGGACCGGCCGCGCAGGGCTGCGGCGGCCACCTTGCCGGGGTCGGTGTCGGGGAGGTCGGCGGTGAGCTCGGTCAGGGTCCGCAGCAGGGTGGTTCCGGGGCCGTCGGTCTCCTCGGGCACCGGGTCCGCTGAAGCGGGTTCGGCTGGCGCGATCGTCACGTGGGGGCTCTCCCTCGCTCGGCACGGGGCCTCGGTGAGGGCGGGGGCAGCACGAGCGCACACGGCGTCGCGTCCACCGGCCCATTCCACGAGGCCCGGACGTCGGAGCACACCGGCCGGACGGCCGGGTGCGCTGTCGGCAGGTCCTCGGACTGACTCCCGTGCGCGGACGCGCACGGGTACACCGTTGCGGGACAGTTCCGGATTCGCACCGGATTCCCCTGCGGCGACAGCGAGCATGAGCATACATCTTGTGCCGGGCTGTGGCGTCACCCCCAGATGTTGTGTTGTCCCCGTCTCAGAGTGTCAACTCGTACGTGAGCAGGGTCAGGTCGGGGATCTCCGGGAGGGGGTTCCAGTCCCGGTCCGGTGTGCGGACGAAACCCAGACGTTCGTAGATGCGGTGGGCGGTGCGCATGGCGGGCTGGGTCGACAGGACGATCCCCGAGCGCCGCCCGGTGGCGCGGGCCCGGTCGATGCAGGCCCGCACCAGGGCCTCCCCCGCCCCCCGGCCGCGGCCGGCGTGGGCGACGGCCAGCATCCTGATCTCGGCCTCGCCGGGCCGGGCGATGTCGGCCATGGGGCCGCCGTCGGGGACGAAGGTGACGCCGCCGAGCAGCCGGTCGCCCTGGACGGCGACCAGGACCTCGGCGGCCGCGGCGCGTTTGCCGACGTCGCGCAGTTCGCCGAGATAGGCGTCGCTCGCGCCGAAGTCGAGGAGTCCGTCGCCGAGGTAGGCCTGGGCGGTGATGTCGCCGAGTGCGGCGTGTTCGGTGGGTTCTGCGGCCCGGATCACGATGTCCATGCCGACGAGTGTGGACGACGGCGGGCCGCCGGTCATCGTGCTGTCCGGCGGCCCGTTGCGTTCGCTCCTGCGTGGCGTGCGCGGTGTACCGGTTTCGCGAGGTTCCCCGCGCGTGGTGGGGCCGGTTCAGTGGGCACTCTCCGCGGTGGCCGGCGGGAGCTCCACCTGGACTCCCGGGTCGCCCGCGTCCGCCGTGTAGTCGTCCGGCCGGGTCTCGTCGACGCCCTCGGGGGCCTTCAGGGCCTTCAGGACGAAGGTCAGGACCACGGTGACGGCCGCGTTCAGCACGAACGCCGTCAGGCCGATGTAGCCGATCTCCCCGATGCCCGGGATCTCCTTCGACGAACCGCCGAAGTGCTGCTTCGTCGGCGAGGCCACCCCGTAGGCGGCGACCGTGCCGTACACCATGCCGACCGCCCAGCCGGCCAGCAGCGCCCAGCGGTGGAACCACCGGGTGAACAGGCCGCCGACCATGGCCGGGAAGGTCTGCAGGATCCAGATTCCGCCCAGCAGCTGGAAGTTGATGGCGACCGTCTTGTCCATGGTCAGGACGAAGACCAGCGCGCCCACCTTCACCAGTAGCGACACGACCTTGGAGACCCGGGTCTCCTGGGCGGGCGTGGCGTCGGGCTTGATGAAGTCCTTGTAGACGTTGCGGGTGAAGAGGTTCGCCGCGGCGATCGACATGATGGCCGCAGGGACGAGCGCACCGATGCCGATGGCCGCGAAGGCCACGCCGGCGAACCAGGACGGGAACATGTTCTCGAAGAGCTGCGGGATCGCCAGCTGGCCGTTGGCGACGGTGATGCCGTCCGCGATCGCCATGAAGCCCAGCAGCGCCAGCAGGCCCAGCATCAGCGAGTACAGCGGCAGGATCGTGGTGTTGCGGCGGATCACCTCGCGGCTGCGCGAGGACAGGGTCGCCGTCACCGAGTGCGGATACATGAACAGGGCCAGGGCGGAGCCCAGCGCGAGCGTGGCGTACCCCCAGTGGCCGGCGGGCGCTGGAAGCAGACCGCCCTTGCCCGCCGCGGTGAACTTGTCACCCGCCTTGGCGAAGATGTCGTCGAAGCCGCCCAGCTTGATCGGGATGTAGATGATCGCCACCGCGATGACGATGTAGATCAGGGCGTCCTTGACGAAGGCGATGAGCGCCGGGGCGCGCAGACCCGACGAGTAGGTGTACGCGGCCAGTACACCGAAGGCGATCAGCAGCGGCAGGTCCTTCACGAACCAGCTGCTGCTCTCGCCGCCGCCGACGCCCATCACGTCCAGCACCGCCTGGATGCCGACCAGCTGGAGCGCGATGTACGGCATGGTCGCGAGGATGCCGGTCAGCGCCACCGCCAGCGACAGCCCCTTGGAGCCGAACCGGCCGCGGACGAAGTCGGAGGTGGTCACGTAGCCGTGCCGGTGCGAGACCGACCACAGCCGTGGCAGGAACGTGAAGATCAGCGGGTAGACCAGGATCGTGTACGGCACCGCGAAGAAGCCGGCCGCGCCCGCGGCGTAGATGGCCGCCGGTACGGCGACGAACGTGTACGCCGTGTACAGGTCGCCGCCGAGCAGGAACCAGGTCACCCAGGTGCCGAACGACCGTCCGCCCAGGCCCCATTCATGGAGGCTGTGCTGGTCCTCGGCCCTGCGCCAGCGGGCGGCCAGGAACCCCATGACGGACACGAGCAGGAAGAAGAAGATGAAGACGCCGAGCGCGACGCCGTTCACGCCGTCCTTCACTCGGACGCACCGCCCTTCCGCGAGGCGCGGGCGCGCTGATCACGGCGCCACAGCCGGTGTGCGACCACCGTGAGTCCGGTGGCGATGAGCACCCACAGCATCTGGTACCAGTAGAAGAAGGGGATCCCGATGAACGCGGGATCCGTCCTGGCGTACGAACCGACCCACAGCATCGCCACGAAGGGCGCGATCAGACAGAGGGCGATGACGACGCGCGCCGGCGTCACCACCTGCCCTCCGGACACTTCTGGGGCTTGTGACATCACGCGACTCCGTCCCCTCACTGATCACCTGTGCAAGCGCAGGCAATGTAGGTGACGGATAAAGCCCTGCGGAAGACCCCGTCCGTACTTCTGCCCGGAAAACCCGGCCGGTGAGTGATTCTCGCCGTTCCGCAACTCCCTTTCCCTGCCCCTTTGCTGAGGGTGCCTAATCCTGAGGCCGCTTCAGACGCGCCACGAACTTGTACCGGTCGCCGCGGTAGACCGACCGCACCCACTCGACCGGTTTGCCCGTCCTGTCCACGGAGTGCCGGGAGAGCATCAGCATCGGCAGGCCCACGTCGGTGCCGAGCAGGCCGGCCTCGCGCGGGGTCGCCAGCGAGGTCTCGATGGTCTCCTCGGCCTCGGCCAGATGGACGTCGTAGACCTCGGCGAGGGCGGTGTAGAGGGACGTGTACTTCACCAGCGACCTGCGCAGCGCGGGGAAGCGCTTGGCGGACAGGTGGGTGGTCTCGATGGCCATGGGCTCGCCGTTGGCCATGCGCAGCCGCTCGATGCGCAGCACCCGTCCGCCGGTGCCGATGTCGAGCAGGCCGGCGAGGCGGTCGTCGGCGGTGATGTAGCCGATGTCCAGCAGCTGTGAGGTGGGCTCCAGGCCCTGGGCGCGCATGTCCTCGGTGTAGGAGGTCAGCTGCAGTGCCTGGGAGACCTTGGGCTTGGCGACGAAGGTGCCCTTGCCCTGGATGCGTTCCAGGCGGCCTTCGACGACCAGTTCCTGGAGCGCCTGCCGGACGGTGGTGCGCGAGGTGTCGAACTCGGCCGCCAGTGTCCGTTCCGGCGGCACCGGGGTGCCGGGCGCCTGCGTTTCCGTCATGTCGAGCAGGTGCTTCTTCAAGCGGTAGTACTTGGGCACGCGCGCGGTACGGACGGTCGTCCCGGCCTCGTTCTCCGCACTGCTGACGTCGGTGCTCATGCTCTGCCTTCCCGGCCCTCGGTGCCGAAGCGACCGACACCCCATCGGCCGCGGCTCACATCGTGGCACGGCTTCGTGTGTGGGGGACCGCAGTGGGTGCCTCCGCACGCTCCGTGATCCCCTCTGTATACCCCCACCACCTCCTTTGGTCTAGTCCATAAGGCAGTGGTCTACCCGGGCGCATTCCCCGCGGTGGCGTCCGTTCTGGCCGCCGAAAAAAGAAAAGTCCCTGCATATCGCGGTCCCATAACGGACGGCGTGGGGTTCCTTGAACTCCCTTGACAGGCCTATTGGTCTGGGCCAAGCTCCAGCCTACTGGTCTACACCATTGGTCCAGTCCCGGCCCCACGCACCACAGCGTTCACCGCGGGGAGCCTGGGGGGTTTATGGGCATCCCTGAGGAGGGTGGCGTGAAGCGCAAGCTGATAGCCGCGATCGGTATCGCGGGCATGATGGTCTCCATCGCGGCGTGCGGGGACAGCGACAGCAAGAGCAGCTCGGACAAGGGCACCGACGTCAAGGAACTGACCGTCTGGCTCACCGTCGACGCGCAGAACAACTGGCCGGAGCTGGTGAAGGCCGCCGACGACGCGGTGGCGAAGAAGCACCCCGGCATCAGGATCAACCACGAGTACTACGGCTGGCAGGACAAGAACGCCAAGCTGGACGCCGTCCTGGCCACGGACAAGGCCCCCGACGTGGTCGAGATGGGCAACACCGAGATGCTCGCCTACATGGTCAAGGGTGCCTTCGCCCCGCTCGACCAGGCGAAGTTCGACAACTCCTCGGCCTGGCTGGACGGCCTCAAGGCCTCGGTGACCTACGAGGGCAAGACCTACGGCGTTCCGTACTACGCCGGTGGCCGCGTCGGCAACTGGCGCAAGGACGTCTTCGCCTCCGCCGGAGTGACGGCCCCGCCGAAGACCTACGCGGAGCTGACCGCCGCTCTGGACAAGGTGCAGAAGAAGGAAGGCGACAAGTTCAGCGCCTGGTACCAGCCCACCCGTGACTGGTACGCGGCCATGTCCTTCGTCTACGACGCCGGCGGCTCCATCGCCAAGGACGAGGGCGGGCAGTGGAAGGCCGACCTCTCCTCACCCGAGTCGGTCAAGGGCCTGACCGAGTTCAAGAACGTCGTCGACAAGTACATGCACGGCGACAAGACCAAGGACGAGTCCGACCGCTACATCGTCTACGGCCAGGGCAAGTCCGGCATGATCTTCGGTGCCGCCTGGGAGGGCGCCACCAGCGAGATGCCGGAGAACGACAAGACCGGCAAGCTCAAGGGCAACCTCGAGAACTTCGTCATGCCCGGCCCGTCCGGCAGCAACCTGCCCGTCTTCCTGGGCGGCTCCGACCTCGCCGTCCCGGTGAAGTCCGACGCGCAGGCGGTCGCCGCCGAGTGGATCAACGCGTTCACCGGTCCGGCCGGCCAGAAGGGCCTGATGGCCAAGGGCAACCTGCCGAACAACAAGACCGATCTCGCGACCCTCAAGAACGACCCGAAGACGGCCGTCCCGGCCACCGCGGCCGAGTCCAACTGGTTCGTCCCGATGGCCCCCGGCTGGGGCCAGGTCGAGAAGGCCCAGATCCTGCAGACCATGCTGCAGAACATCGGCACCGGCAAGAAGTCGGTCGAGGACGCCGCCAAGGAGGCGGACGCCGCGATCGACAAGGTCATCAACAACAAGTGACCTTCGGGCGGGGCTCCCGGCACGGGGAGCCCCGCCGTCCGTACGACCGTGAGGGACCGCTGAGGAGCGCGCGATGAGTGCCGCAGACACCACCACCCCTGCCAAGGTGCCGCCGCCGCGGCAGGCACCACCGCCCGCGCCGGCGAGCCCCGGGGGCAGACGCACCTCCGGCGGCGCCGCGACGCCGTGGCTGCTGCTCGCGCCCTGCCTGCTCGTCCTCGTCCTGGTCATGGGCTATCCGCTGCTGCGTCTGGTGACGCTCTCCTTCCAGAAGTTCGGGCAGTCCCAGCTGTGGGGCTTCCAGCCGGCCGAGTCGGTGGGCCTGGACAACTTCGCCAAGGTGCTGGGCGACAGCGAGTTCTGGGCCGTCGTCGTGCGCACGATCATCTTCGCGGGCGGCGCCGTCGTCCTCACCATGGTGATCGGCATGCTTCTCGCACTGCTGCTCCAGCGGGTCTCCGGCTGGCTGAAGACGCTCATCAACATCGTCCTGGTGGCCAGCTGGGGCATGCCCGTCATCGTCGCCACGACCGTGTTCAAGTGGCTCTTCGACACCGACTACGGCGTCTTCAACGCCCTGCTCAGCAAGGTGCCCGGGGTCGACATGATCGGCCACAACTGGTTCGCCAGCGGGCCGCAGGGTTTGGCCGTGATCATGCTGCTGGTGGTCTGGGGCGCGGTGCCGTTCGTGGTCATCACGCTCAGCGCCGGACTCACCCAGGTCCCCAGGGAGCTGGAGGAGGCCGCCCGGCTGGACGGCGCCGGGGCCTGGGGCGTCTTCCGGTTCGTCACCCTGCCGATCCTCAAGCCGATCATCGTGATGCTCACCACCCTGTCGGTCATCTGGGACATGGGTGTCTTCCCGCAGGTCTTCGTCATGCGCAACGGCCACCCCGAGGCCGAGTTCCAGGTCCTCAACACCTACTCCTACGACCGTGCCTTCGTGGTCAACGACTACGCGCAGGGTTCGGCGATCGCCCTGCTCACCGTGGTGCTCCTGCTCGGCGTGGTCGCCGTCTACATGCGCCAGATGCTGAAGATCGGAGAGGTCGAATGAGTACCGCCGCCACCACGGACCGCCGCAGGCCGCGGCTCGGCTGGAACCTCGTCGGCCTGCTGGTCTTCCTCATCGCGGGCTTCCCGCTCTACTGGATGCTGAACACGGCCTTCAAGCCGGCCAAGGACGCCATCGACCCGGACCCGAGCCTGCTGCCGACCGGCATCACCCTGTCCAACTTCAGCCGGGCCCTGCACGTCGCCGACTTCTGGGGCCCCGTCGGCCGCAGCCTGATCGTGTCGCTGACCGTGGTCCTGATCGGCATCGTGGTGGGCACGCTGGCCGCGCTCGCCATCTCCCGGTTCGCCTTCCGGGGCCGGAAGATCGTCATCGTGGGGATCCTCGCGGTCCAGATGGTGCCGCTGGTCGCCATGATCATCCCCATCTTCCTGCTCCTGAACGACCTCGGTCAGTACGACCGGCTCAGCGGCCTGATCATCACCTACCTGACCTTCATCCTGCCGTTCACGGTGTGGACGCTGCGCGGCTTCATCGTCAACATTCCCAAGGAGCTGGAGGAGGCGGCGATGGTCGACGGCTGCTCCCGCACCGGCGCCTTCATCCGGGTCGTCTTCCCGCTCCTGGCCCCCGGCATGGTCGCCACCTCGGTCTACGGCTTCATCCAGGCCTGGAACGAGTACCTCTACGCCCTGATGCTGCTCAGCCAGAAGAACCAGACCGCGACCGTCTGGCTCGGAAACTTCACCACCAAGCACGGCACCGAGTACGCCCCGATGATGGCCGGCGCCACCATGATGGCCGTGCCGATCGTCGTCCTGTTCCTCTTCGTCCAGCGCAAGATGGCCGCGGGTCTGACCGCCGGCGCCGTGAAGGGATGACACCCCCCGATGACGACAATCGCCAGCGGAACCGACACGCTGACACGTGACGCCCTGACGGTCCTCCAGCCCGGGTTCACCGGTACCACCGCCCCGGACTGGCTGCTGCGCCGCCTGGGCGAGGGCCTGGCCTCGGTCGGGCTGTTCGGCCGCAACATCGCCTCGAGGGGGCAGTTGGCCGCACTGACCGCGCAACTGCGCGCCGAACGCGACGACGTCCTGGTCGCCATCGACGAGGAGGGCGGTGACGTCACCCGCCTGGAGGTGCGCACCGGTTCCTCCTTCCCCGGCAACCACGCCCTCGGCGCGGTGGACGACGTCGAGCTCACGCGGGAGGTCGCCCACGAGCTGGGCCGCCGCCTCGCCGCCTGCGGGGTGAACCTCAACTGGGCCCCGTCGGCGGACGTGAACTCCAACCCCGACAACCCGGTGATCGGTGTCCGCTCCTTCGGCGCCGACACCGACCTCGTCGCCCGCCACACCGCCGCCTACGTGCAGGGCCTCCAGGCCGCGGGCGTCGCCGCCTGCACCAAGCACTTCCCAGGCCACGGCGACACGGCCGTCGACTCGCACCACGCCCTGCCGCGCATCGACGTGCCCGCCGACGTCCTGGCCGCGCGGGACCTGGCCCCCTTCCGCGCCGCGATCGCAGCCGGCAGCCGCGCGGTGATGAGCGCGCACATCCTGGTCCCGGCCCTGGACGCCGGGCGCCCGGCAACGTTGTCCCGCCGCATCCTCACCGACCTGCTGCGCGGCGAACTCGGCTACGACGGCCTGATCGTCACCGACGGCATGGAGATGCAGGCCGTCTCCGCGACCTACGGCATCGAACGCGGCAGCGTCCTGGCCATCGCGTCCGGCGCCGACGCGATCTGCGTGGGCGGCGGCCTCGCCGACGACGAGACGGTGCGGCGCCTGCGCGACGCCCTCGTGGCCGCCGTGCGCTCCGGCGAGCTGTCCGAGGAACGCCTGGCGGACGCCGCGGAACGGGTCCGTTCCCTGGCGCGGTGGACGGCCCGGGGGCCGCGCACGGCCGACGGAACCGGATCCACGGCCGCGCAGGCGCGCGCCGGGCGGCCCGACGTCGGTCTGGCCGCGGCCCGGCGCGCCCTGGAGGTCACCGGTGCCGACGGCTTCGCCCCGCTCACCGAGGCGCCCTACGTCGCCGCCCTCACGCCGGTGGCCAACATCGCCGTCGGTGACGAGACGCCGTGGGGTGTGGCCGCCGAGCTGGCCCGGCTGCTGCCCGGCACCGAGACCGGCAGCTTCGCCGGCGAGGACGCGGGCCACGCCGCCCTGGTCGCGGCCCGCGACCGCCGGATCGTGGCGGTCGTGCGCGACGAGCACCGCCACCCGTGGATGACCACGGCCCTCGACTCCCTGCTCGCGGCCCGTCCCGACACGGTCGTCGTCGAGATGGGCATCCCGCAGGCCCCGCGCCGAGGCGCCCTGCACATCGCCACCCACGGCGCGGCCCGCGTCTGCGGCCGGGCTGCGGCGGAGATCATCGCGGGCGGTGCGGGGGAGTAGTCTCCCCGCCGCGTCCGCACGTGAGCGAAGGCGCCGGGCTCCCACGAGGAGCCCGGCGCCTTCGGCGTCCGCGGCGGATCAGATCCCCTGCCACTCCGGCTTGTCGGCGTAGGTGTGGCGGAAGTAGTCCGCGAGCTTCAGCTTGGAGGCGGCGGCCTCGTCGACGACGACCGTGGCGTGCGGGTGCAGCTGCAGGGCGGAGGCCGGGCACACCGCCGCGACCGGTCCCTCGACGGTTGCCGCGACCGCGTCCGCCTTGCCCTCCCCGGTGGCCAGCAGTACCAGGTGCCGGGCCTCCAGGATGGTGCCGATGCCCTGCGTGATGACGTGGTGCGGCACCTGCTCGATGGAGCCGTCGAAGAAGCGTGCGTTGTCGACGCGGGTCTGCTCGGTCAGCGTCTTGATCCGGGTGCGCGAGGCGAGCGAGGAGCACGGCTCGTTGAACCCGATGTGCCCGTCGGTGCCGATCCCCAGCAACTGGAGATCGACCCCGCCGGCCCCGGCCAGTGCCCGGTCGTACGCCTCGCACGCCGCCTGCACGTCCGCCGCGGTGCCGTCGGGACCGATGAAGTTGTCCATCGGTATCCCGAGCGGTTCGAGCACCTCACGGCGCAGCACCGAGCGGTAGGACTCGGGATGGTCGGCGGGCAGTCCCACGTACTCGTCGAGCTGCGCTATCCGCGCGTGCGCGGGGTCCACGGCACCGGTACGCACCCTGGCCGCCAGCGCCCGGTAGACGGGCAGCGGGGTGGAGCCGGTGGCGACGCCGATCAGCGCGTCCGGTGTGCGCCGCAGCAGACGCGCCATGGCCTCGGCGATGAGCTCGCCACCCGATGCGGCGTCCGGAACGATGACAACTTCCACGCTGGCCTGCCGTTCTGAGAAAGGGGCGGGGAGGGCCCGGTAGGACTATGTGGTTTAGACCAATCTAACAGAATCGGCCGTCCCGGCCCATGGGGCCGGGCGCGCCGGACCGCCCCGCCCGTGTGCCTGTGGCGGGCGGAGCGGCGCGTTCGGTGTGCAAGTCTGGGAGGAGTCCGCCGCCCGCGGCCGTCGTCGCTCGTCCTGACCGGCGTGCGACGGCGCGAACAGGGAGGAACTGGAAGCGGTCGCGGAAATCGCCATGCCCATCTGGCCCCGTACCTGACCCGGTGCGGCTAGGCTGCGGGGGGACAGTGGCCGGACGCCGCCAACAAGCGGTCTCCGACGCATGGACACGCAGAGTGGTCTAGTCCACAATGCTGAAGTAGAAACGCGCAAGGGAGCGCAGACACGAGCCTCCGTCTTCCCCGCACAGGAAGGCGGACCGAGGAACCGGAGCTCTCTGCCCTGACTGCCCCGGCTCCTCATCCTTCGGCCGACCGGGACCGCACACCCCACGGCCGATATTGCTCCGGGCTGCGGTGCCGGGAGGGTTGAGGGTCCCTCCCAGGCGCCGCGGCCCGCGGGTGTTCTTCGGGCCCGTACACACGTGCCGGTACGCTCACAGACGTGCCCTCCATGAACGAACTGGTCCGCCAGCACACCGCCCTCGACGCCTCCGACCTCGAGTGGCTGCACCTGCTGGTCTCGGAGTGGCAGCTGCTCTCCGACCTCTCCTTCGCCGACCTGGTCCTGTGGGTGCCCACCAGCGACGGCACGCGCTACGTCTCCGTGGCGCAGATGCGGCCGAACACCGGCCCGACCTCCTACCAGGACGACATGGTCGGTCACCTCGTCCCGCGCGGTCGCCGGCCCCTGCTGGACGCCGCCCTCGACGAGGGGCGGATCGTGCGCGAGGGGGACCCGGAGTGGCGCGAGGAGGTCCCCGTACGGGTGGAGTCGATCCCGGTGCGGCGTGAGGGGCGCGTCCTCGGTGTCATCGCCCGCAACACCAACCTGCTCACCGTGCGCACCCCGAGCCGCCTGGAGCTGACCTACCTCCAGAGCGCCTCCGACCTCGCTCAGATGATCGCGGCCGGTTCCTTCCCCTTCCCCGACCAGCAGGTCGACATGGACGCCTCGCCACGCGTCGGGGACGGCCTGATCCGCCTGGACGCCGACGGCATCGTCCAGTACGCCTCCCCGAACGCCCTGTCCGCCTACCACCGGCTCGGCCTTGCCGCCGACCTGGTCGGCCACCGCCTGGGGCAGACCACCGCCGAGCTCGCCCCGTCCCGGGGGCCGGTGGACGAGGCCCTCGCCAAGGTCGCGAGCGGCTGGGCGCCGCGCGAGTTCGAGATCGAGGCCCACGACGGCGTGATCCAGTTCCGGGCGATCCCGCTCAAACCCAAGGGCACCCGCATCGGATCCCTGGTGCTGCTCCGCGACGTGACCGAACTGCGCCGCCGCGAGCGCGAGTTGATCACCAAGGACGCGACCATCCGGGAGATCCACCACCGGGTGAAGAACAACCTCCAGACGGTCGCCGCGCTGCTGCGGCTCCAGGCCCGCCGCATCGAGTCCGAGCGCGGCCGGGCGGCTCTGGAGGAGGCTGTGCGCCGGGTCGGGTCGATCGCGATCGTGCACGAGACGCTGTCGCAGAACCTGGACGAGCGCGTGGAGTTCGACGAGATCGCCGACCGCGTCCTCGCGATGGTCGCCGAGATCTCCCCGGGCAAGGTGACCGGCCGCCGCACCGGCCGCTTCGGCATCCTCGACGCCGAGGTCGCCACTCCGCTGTCCATGGTCCTCACCGAGGTCCTCCAGAACGCGCTGGAGCACGGCTTCCGCGAGGGCGACACCGGCACGGTCGAGGTCTCGGCCGTGCGCGGTGGCACGACGAAGGAGGCGCGCCTCCTCGTCACCGTCCAGGACGACGGTGCCGGCCTGCCCGAGGGTTTCGACCCGCACCGCTCGGGCAACCTCGGCCTGCAGATCGTGCGGACCCTGGTGGAGGGCGAGCTGGGTGGCAGCTTCGACATGGTCCCGGCACCCGAGCGGGGGACGCAGGTGGTCCTGGACATCCCGGTGCGCGCTCACAAGTAGCGACCCCGACACGCCCCCGCACGCCCCTCACCGCCTCGCGGCAGACGTCCCGCAACCCCCGCGGTCCGCGAGGCCGGCGGGACCCAAGTGGCCTATGCCACAGGGCTGTTGAGGGAGACGTCACACAGAGTCAGTGGCGGCGGTGGCCCCTGAGCAGCCGGGCGCGGGGTGCCGGACGGCGGGTGCGTGGGTGGAGCGCGCGACGGGGGCCGGGGCGCAGCAAAAAGCCCCGGACCATCGGGGGTCCGAGGCTGATGCTCGACTGCTGCTCTGCTACTTCAAGCGCATCGGGGATACTGCGCGCTGCGGCTCGGGGGCGGGAGATGCGTATGCCGTCCACGGACTCATGCCGTCCGGCACACGCGCCGCCAAGCTCAGGCTGTCAGCAGGGGTGGCTGCGTCAGGCGGAGGCCTGACGGGCCCGGTTGCGGGCGGCGCGGCGCTTCATGGCGCGGCGCTCGTCCTCGCTGAGCCCCCCCCAGACGCCGGAGTCCTGACCGGACTCGAGCGCCCACTGCAGGCACTGCTCGATCACCGGGCAGCGACGGCAGACGGCCTTGGCTTCCTCGATCTGCAGCAGCGCAGGACCGGTGTTGCCGATGGGGAAGAAGAGCTCGGGGTCTTCCTCGCGGCAAACGGCGTTGTGACGCCAGTCCATGGCTGCTACCTCTCCTTGGTATTACGTGCAAGTTGCTTGTGAATGTGAACGCTTTCACGAATCCCTCAACAAGGGAAGGGCCGACCGCCGGGTTGCCCGGCGTGGTCCTTGGTTTGAAGAGGGGTTCTGGTGATCAGTGGGAGGCCGGTCTTGCGGGCCGTCCCGATCGCCACGTAGAGACTCGCAAACCTCAGCGGCGGATACAACCCCTTCCGAAAAGTTTTTTTTGATTCTTCGGTGTCGACTAGGTCACAGCCGTACTTCCATGGGGTGGATCCTGGCCTAAACGTTCGAGTGAAAGGACTTTCGGCCCTTCCGCTCACACAATCACACGCAGTGCACGGCGTACGCCTGTGAACGTCACGCTGCTACGCAGCCCCAGGTGGTCACCGTCCATCTGGAGGGGCAGCGGAGCCTTCGAATGCAAGGTGAAGCGGTCCAGATCGTGCAGGGAGAGTGCATGCCTGCCGTGCGGTCCGCGCTCCGGGGACGAAGTGAGCAACTGGGTGCCATACCGGGCAACCGCGGCGGTCGACAGGCGGCTGAGACCGAATACGTCGAGCCCTGTATCGAACGAGGCCTTAGGTGACGCATAGATCGGGCGATTGCCCAGGAACGTCCAGGGCGAGGTGTTCGAGACTATGGAGAGAACGAGGTCCGTGACCGGTTCCTCGCCCGCCCGCTCCAGCGTGATCGCCCCGCGTCGGCGGTTCGGTTCGCCCAGCAGCTGTCGCATCACCTGGCGGACGTACAGCGCGTGCGTCGATCTCCTGCCGCGCTCGCGCTGCTGCTCGACCCGGCCGACCACGCCCGCGTCGAAGCCGAGTCCGGCGTTGAAGGTGAACCAGCGGGCCGGCGCGGCCTCGTCGGGGGTGCCGGGTGTGCCGCAGGCGCGCCCCAGGCCGACGGTGCGCTCACTGCCCTCGCGCAACGCGTCCAGCAGCGCGCCGGTTGCCTCCACGGCGTCGTTGGGCAGGCCCAGGGCTCGGGCGAAGACGTTGGTGGAACCACCGGGGACCACGGCGAGGCCGGGCAGCCGCTCCGGGTCGGGGCCGTCGTGCAGCAGGCCGTTGACCACCTCGTTGACCGTGCCGTCGCCACCGAGCGCCACCACCAGGTCGATGTCGTCGCTCAGCGCCGCCTGCCGGCCAAGATCGCGCGCGTGGCCGCGGTACTCGGTGGTGACCGCCTCCAGCTTCATCTCGCTGGCGAGCGCATGGATGAGCACGTCACGCGTCCGCGCACTCGTAGTGGTAGCCGCCGGATTGACCACGAGAAGTGCACGCATGACTGGCAGGGTACCTACTGGGCGGTACCGGGCCCAGCGCCAGGTGGGGATCCGACAGCGCACGACCTGGACCGGGTGCGGGAACCGGAGCCCGGGGGCCGGTACCGCGAGGGCTACCCTTCTGGGGTGAGCAGTGAGCAGACCCCCACCACCCCGGAGACCGCCGGCCCCCGCCCGCGGCGCCTGACGTACGCCGCGGCGCTCGCCGCCCTGGAGGGGCTCTCGCTGGTCGCCGGCGGGATCTGGATGCTCGTCCTCGCCGTCACGGGAGCCCCGGACGACCGGCAGCAGGCCGTCACCGGGGGCATCACCCTGATCGTGCTGGCCCTGCTGCCGCTGCTGGCCGCGCGCGGGCTGCTCGCCCGCCGCAGCTGGAGCCGCGGCCCCGCCGTCATCACCCAGATCATGGCGCTGCCGGTGGCCTACAGCCTGCTCACCTCCGACGGCAGCGGGATTCCCGTCGGGATCGTGCTCGCCGCCGCCGCCGTCACCTCGCTGGTCCTGTTGATCAACGCGGAGACCACGCGGGCCCTCGGGATCCGGGGGCCCGGCCGCGCGGGGGAGTGATCCCGCTCACTCCTCGACGAGGAGCTTCTCCCGCAGCTGCGCCAGCGTCCGCGCGAGCAGCCGCGAGACGTGCATCTGGGAGATGCCGACCTCCTGTGCGATCTGCGACTGGGTCATGTTGCCGAAGAAGCGAAGCAGCAGGATCCGCTTCTCGCGCGGTGGGAGGTCCTCCAGCAGCGGCTTGAGCGACTCCCGGTACTCCACGCCCTCCAGTGCCTCGTCCTCCGCACCGAGGGTGTCGGCGACCGCCGGGGACTCGTCGTCGGTGTCGGGCACGTCCAGGGAC
This sequence comes from Streptomyces sp. MUM 2J, assembly GCF_022414535.1. Lineage (GTDB taxonomy): Bacteria > Actinomycetota > Actinomycetes > Streptomycetales > Streptomycetaceae > Streptomyces. Next base: position 28,792 of record NZ_JADWYM010000011.1, on the reverse strand, counting down.
AGCGTGGAGTACGCGTTGGCGGACTCCAGGCCCTCCAGGACCTCCTCCTCCGAGATCGCGAGCTTCTCGGCGAGTTCGTGCACCGTGGGGGAGCGGCCGTGCAGCTGCGACAGCTCGGCCGTCGCCGTCGTCAGCGCGAGCCGCAGCTCCTGGAGCCGGCGCGGCACCCGCACCGCCCAGCCCTTGTCGCGGAAGTGCCGCTTGATCTCGCCGACGACCGTCGGGGTCGCGTACGTCGAGAACTCCACGCCGCGATCCGGGTCGAACCGGTCCACCGACTTGATCAGGCCGATGGTGGCGACCTGCGTGAGGTCGTCGAGCGGCTCGCCGCGGTTGCGGAAGCGGCGCGCGAGGTGCTCGACGAGCGGCAGGTGCATGCGGACGAGCCGGTTGCGCAGCTCGGCGTACTCTGGGCTGCCAGCCTTCAGCGCGCGCAGTTCGACGAACAGCGCGCGGGCCCCGCTGCGGTCGTGCGGATCGTGCCGCACGCCCGGGGCGCCCTGCCCGCCCGGCGCGTCGTCCCCGGCGTGTCGCTGGTGCTCGCTCATCGTCCCGCCCGTTGCCCTTCCCCGAGCTCTCGCCTGTGCTCGGACAGGGGTGACCCCGATCCGCTCGTTCAGAGGCGTGCTCTGCGCGGCATCGTCGCGATCCCGCCGCCCGCCCTCGGGGACGACCACATCAGCGGGATCGTCCACCGGGTGCTGCCGGGCCTGTTCCGGGATGCCGTCGATGCCGTCCGCCGCGCGCCGGGACGCGCCCTGGGCACCCAGGGCGTTCCCGGCCGGCAGTTCGCGTGTGCCTTCTTCGTCCCGCACCGGCCCGTCCCCGTCCCTCACGCCGGCCCGGGTCCCGCGCCGCGCTGTTTGTAGAGGCTGATCGAAACGGTTTTGTCGTCGTCCACGGCGGAGGAGACCTTGCCCGCCAGTGCAGACAGCACCGTCCAGGCGAAGGTGTCACGGGAGGGGGCGTGGCCGTCGGTGGTCGGCGCCGACACGGTCACCTCCAGCGAGTCGTCGACGAGACGGAAGACACAGGAGAGCACCGATCCGGGCACGGCCTGCTGAAGCAGGATCGCGCAGGCCTCGTCCACCGCGATGCGCAGGTCCTCGATCTCGTCGAGTGTGAAGTCCAAACGGGCCGCGAGACCGGCCGTGGCCGTCCGCAGCACCGACAGGTAGGCACCCGCAGCCGGCAGCCGGACTTCCACGAAGTCCTGGGTCACGGGCTCGCCGTCGATCTGGGACACCCTCACCTCCAAGGTGGTACAAGCTGTTCGGGGCCGGGGGTCGCCCCCCGGGGTAACGCGACGTGTGGTTCAGCGGTGACGCTATCGCGCTCTGAACAATCCTGTCCCCGGGACCCCAACCCCTTGCCGTCACTCATAGTAAAGCTCCGGATACGCTCCGTGGCTAGAGGGTGAGCGGGCCCAATTGGGAAGAGCGCGCGCCGGGTTGACGTACCCAGACGTCAGACGTCCGAACCGTACCCGCCGGACTCACACCAGGACATGGTCCACGAAGCACCACCGCCAGTCCTCACCCGGCTCGAAGGTCCGCATCACGGGATGACCGGACCCGGTGTGGTGGCTGGTTGCGTGCCGCCCCGGCGACGAGTCGCAACAGCCCACGTGCCCGCACGTCAGGCACAGCCGCAGTTGCACCGGGTGGGTGCCGTCCCGCAGGCAGTCCGGACACGTCTCGCTCAGCGGGGCCGGTTCCGGGAGCGGCAGCGCGCCCGCGTGCGTGCACTGTTTCATGATTGCCAGATTACGACGGCTGTGCGGGTGACCGCGCGGAAAAAGAGGGTGGGCGAGGCCGATGGACGTGATGCCGCTGCTCCTGCTGGTGGCGGGCAGCGCCGCGATCGCCGCGGCGGGCCGGCGCAGCCCGGTGCCGGCCCCGCTGCTGCTGGTCGCGGCCGGCCTCGCGGTGTCGTACGTGCCCGGAGTCCCCGACTACACCCTCGAACCGGACGTCGTCCTGCCGCTGCTGCTGCCCCCGCTGCTGTACACGTCGGCCACCGACAGCTCCTACCTGGACCTGAGGGCGCAGAAGCGCCCGGTGGCGCTGCTCTCCGTGGGATACGTGCTGTTCGCGACCGTGGTCGTCGGATGGGCGGCCTACGTGATCGTGCCCGGCCTTCCACTGACCGCGGCGCTGGTGCTGGGAGCCGTGGTGGCGCCACCGGACGCGGTGGCGGCGTCGGCGGTGGCCCGCCGGGTCGGACTGCCCTCGCGGATCACCACGATCCTCCAGGGCGAGTCCCTCCTCAACGACGCCACCGCGATCACCGCCTACAAGGTCGCCGTCGCCGCGGCCGTCGGCGAGGGCGCCTCATGGGGCGGCGGGATCCGGGAGTTCCTGGTCGCGGCGGTCGGCGGCGTCGCCGTGGGCCTGGTGCTGATGGCGCCGCTCCACTGGCTGCGCACCCGTCTGACGGAGCCGCTCCTGCAGAACACGCTCTCCCTGCTCATCCCGTTCGTCGCCTATGCCGCCGCCGAGCAGTTCCACGCCTCCGGTGTGCTCGCCGTGGTAGTCGTCGCGCTCTACCTCGGGCATCGCGCCTGGGAGGTCGACTTCGCCACCCGCCTCCAGGAGGAGGCCGTGTGGAAGATGGTCGCCTTCGTCCTGGAGTCGGCGGTCTTCGCGCTGATCGGCCTCCAGCTGCCCGTGGTGCTGCGGGGCCTGGGCGAGTACGAGGGGATCGATGCCGTCCGGTACGCGGTCGCCGTCTTCCTCGTCGTCGTCGCGGCCCGCTTCCTGTGGGTGTACCCGGCGACCTTCCTGCCGCGGATGCTCTCGGCGCGGATCAGGACGCGCGAGGAGAACCCCACCTGGCGCGGACCCGTCGTCATCGCCTGGGCCGGGATGCGCGGCGTGGTCTCCCTCGCCATCGCCTTCTCCATCCCGCTCACCGTGCACCACGGCGAGGAGCCCTTCCCGCAGCGCGACCTGATCCTCTTCCTCACCTTCACCACCGTGATCGGCACGCTGGTCGTGCAGGGCCTGACGCTGCCGCCGCTGATCAGGCTGCTGAAGTTCCCCGGCCGGGACGTCCGGGCCGAAACCCTCGCCGAGGCCAACGCCCAGGCCCAGGCGTCCCGGGTCGCCGAGGAGCGCCTCGAGGCGCTCCTCGGCGACGAGCGCAACGCCCTCCCCCCGCCGCTCGCCGACCGCCTGCGCACCGTCCTCGAACGCCGCCGCAACGCCGTCTGGGAGCGGCTCGGCCAGGTCAACCCGGTCACCGGGGAGACCGTCGACGACACCTACCGCAGACTCTCCCGCGAGATGATCAGCGCCGAACGCGAGGTCTTCGTGAAGCTCAGGGACGGCCGCCACATCGACGACGAGATGCTGCGCACCCTGCTGCGGCGGCTGGACCTGGAGGAGGCCGCAGCCTTCCGGGAGGCGGCCTGAACAGGGGGAACGGCCTGGCCGGGGGACGAATGGACCGGAGCGGCCCGGACCGGCCGCGAGGCCACGCACCGCACAGGGGCGGCGGGCTCAGACGAGCGGGCGCCCGGTGACCACGGCGGCGACGGTCGTCCCGCGCGGGAAGGCGCCCTCGGCCGCGAGGACGACGAGTCCGTACAGCAACTTGGCGACATAGAGACGTTCCACGGGCAGGCCGTGGCGCTGCTCGAAGTCCACGGCGAAGGCCTCCAGCTCTGCCGGTACGCGGGCGTACCCCCCGAAATGGAAGCGGTCGGCGAGGGACCAGTCGCCGCGCGGCCCACCGTACGCCTGCGCCTGCAGCCGCCGTATCTCCTCCGTCAGGAATCCGCCCCGCAGGACGGGGACGCCGAGCGCGCGCTGCGCGGGGTCGAGGCCGGCGGCCAGCCCGGCGAGCGTGCCGCCGGTGCCGCAGGCCACGGCGGCGACGTCCGCGGCCGTGCGGAGTTCGGCGCCGAGCTGCGCGCAGCCGCGGACGGCGTGCGCGTTGCTGCCCCCCTCGGGGACGACGTGGGCGCCGGGCGTGCCCACCGCGCGCAGGATCCGCCGCAGCGTCTCCGGCTCGGCCTTGCGGCGGTACGTCGCCCGGTCGACGAAGTGCAACCGCATGCCGTCGGCCGCGCACCGGGCCAGGGAGGGGTTGAGGGGGCGGTCGGCCAGCTCATCGCCGCGGACCACGCCGGCCGTGGGCACGCCGAGGAGGCGGCCCGCGGCAGCGGTGGCGCGCAGATGGTTGGAGTAGGCGCCCCCGAAGGTGACGATCGGGCGGCCGGCCGCCGCGTCGAGGTTGGGGGCCAGCTTGCGCCACTTGTTGCCGGTCAGCTGCGGGTGGATCAGGTCGTCGCGTTTGAGGACCAGGCCGACGCCCTGCCGCCCGAAGCGGTCGTCCCGCACCTCCTGGACGGGGGAGGGCAGGCGGGGCTGAAGGACGTCCGGACCGGTCACCGCACCATTGTCACCGTCGTCGGCCATCCGCTCACTTCAGCGAGGCTGAACGCACCTCGGCCGGAACTGCCCTGGAAGACCTGGGCGGCATCCGGCAGAGGGTACGGCTCCGCAGGCCCCAACGGGTCACCCTCCGCTCCTGGGCCTTCGCCCAGCCCGGAGAGTCCATCGCGTACAAGGCACGCCGCGCAGGCGTGCCCGTGGTCCACGTCGACCCCGCCCACACCTCGCAGACCTGCTGCGAGTGCGGGCACGTCGACAGGAAGAACCGGGTCGACCAGGCCCTCTTCATCTGCCGGAACTGCGGGGTCGTTGCTCACGCGGACCGGAACGTTTCCCACAACATCGCCCAACGTGGCGCCGTGGTGTGGAATGCGGGGCGTGAGTCACGCGTCCCTGCCACCCCGTAAGGGGAGTCTGGACGGAGGAGTCCACCCAGCAGTCAGCTGGGCACTACCTCCAAGCCCGGTCCTTCAGGACCGGGTCAAGTCGACGCGGTCCCGGATCCGCTCCCGCAGGGAGGCCATCGTGAAGCCCCGTGGGTCCACCTTCCCCGGCTGCCACTCCAGGTGTCCGATCACCGACCGCTCCGTCCAGCCGTGCCGCCGGCAGACCGCCGCAGCGGCCTTCTCGACGGCCGTCAGCTGCTCCGGCGGCCAGGGGTCCGTGCCGTCGCCGAGGTTCTCGCACTCGAAGCCGTAGAAATGACGGTTGCCGTCGACGCAGGCCTCGTTGTCGTGCGGGAGGGCCCTCTCCGCGATCACGGCGCGCAGGACGTCGTCGTCACCGAGTCCGGCGTGGTTCGCCCGGCCGTGGCCGACGAGATGGACGGAGCCGTCCTTGGTGATGACGCCGTGGCACAGCGGGCCGGGCAGCCCGGCGTAGCCCGTGCGGCACAGCTCGACGGTCCGGGCGGCGCCCCGGGACACCGTGTGATGGATCATCACGCCGTGGACGGGACCCCACGGGCCCTTGTGGTTGCGGTTGTGGCGACGCCAGTCGCCGACCTCGACGACATGCAGGCCCTCGTCCCTCAGGGCCTCCAGGATCGTGTGCGCGGACAGGGGAGAGGCCATGTGCCGCCTCCTTCGTGCTGCTGTTCCGCGGCTGCCGGTCGCAGCCGCCGCATACCGGCGCTTGTACCGAAACCGCCGGACAAGGCACACATCGTTCGTACGGTGTGCGAGCAGTTCCGGACAGGGGACGGAGGGACCCGTGGGGCGGAGGTGCTGGACAGGATCCTTCTTTTTGCCCAGTCGACGGAGATCCAATCCCGCTCTTTCGTGTAATAGCACCGGCACGTTGCGTGATGAAAGGCTGGTCGCGAGATCGATGCCCGGCGCAGTTCGGCGCCGTTGCATGACCGGGAGGGCAGTTCCTTATGTCGGTAGGCGAAGAGGTCCGCACGGAGCAGGGCAAGCCGCAGCAGAGTCTCGGCACGGCGGCTGCGCGGAACCTGGCCACCACCACCAAGTCCGCACCCCAGATGCAGGAGATCAGCTCCCGCTGGCTGCTGCGGACACTTCCGTGGGTGAACGTCCAGGGCGGCACGTATCGCGTGAACCGGCGCCTGACGTATGCGGTCGGCGACGGGCGCATCACGTTCGTGAAGACCGGTGACCGCGTCGAGGTCATCCCCGCGGAGCTCGGCGAACTGCCGGCGCTGAGGGCGTACGAGGACGACGAGGTGCTGGCGGAACTCGGCCAGCGCTGCCGGCAGAGGGAGATCGCCGCGGGCGAGGTCATCGCCTCCTTCGGCAGCCGGGCCGACGAGGTCTACCTGCTCGCCCACGGCCGGGTCGAGAAGGTCGGCACCGGCCCCTACGGCGACGACCAGGTACTCGGCGTGCTCGCCGACGGCGCCTACTTCGGCGACGCCGCGCTGCTCTCCGAGGACGCCATCTGGGAGTACACGGCCCGCGCGGACACCGCCTGCACGGTGCTGGTCCTCTCCCGCCAGGACGTCCGCCAGGTCGCCGAGCGCGCCGACTCCCTGCGCGCCCACCTCCAGCAGCAGCGCTCCGTCCCGCAGCAGCAGACCAACAAGTACGGCGAGAAGGAGGTCGCCCTGGCCGCCGGCCACAGTGGCGAGCCCGACATCCCGCACACCTTCGTCGACTACGAGGCCCGGCCCCGCGAGTACGAACTGAGCATCGCCCAGACCGTACTGCGCATCCACTCACGCGTGGCCGATCTGTACAACCAGCCGATGAACCAGACCGAGCAGCAGCTGCGGCTCACGGTCGAGGCGCTGAAGGAACGCCAGGAGCACGAGCTGGTCAACAACCGCGAGTTCGGCCTGCTGCACAACTGCGAGTACGACCAGCGGCTCCAGCCGCACGACGGGGTGCCCGGCCCCGACGACATGGACGAACTGCTCAGCCGCCGGCGCGGCACCAAGATGTTCCTCGCCCATCCGCGCGCGATCTCCGCTTTCGGCCGCGAACTCAACAAGCGCGGTCTGGTGCCCGAGACCATCGACATCGGTGGCAACCGCATCCCCACCTGGCGGGGCGTGCCGATCTACCCGTGCAACAAGATCCCCGTCACGCCCGAACGCACCAGCTCGATCATCGCGATGCGTCTCGGCGAGGAGGACCAGGGCGTCGTAGGCCTCCGCCAGGCCGGCATCCCCGACGAGATCGAGCCGAGCCTGTCGGTCCGGTTCATGGGCATCAACGAACAGGCCGTCATCAAGTACCTCGTCACGGCCTACTACTCCGCCGCGGTCCTGGTCCCGGACGCCCTCGGTGTCCTGGAGAACGTCGAGATCGGCCGCTGGCGATGATCCTGCCCGCCGCCGCGGCGACGCCGTGCGCCCTCCCTCCGGGGCGGGCGTACCGCGGGCGTCCACGAGAGCACGGAGCCCCCGCCCCCTCGTCCGCCGGCTCTCGGAGGGAGCACCGATGGCCGATTCCCTGATCCGACCGGTCGACACACAGCGCAGAGCGCTCCGCCGCATCGGCCCACAGGCGAGGCCGGCACACCTCGCGAGCACGGGCGACGGACATCCCGCCGACGCGGTGGACGGGCACGAGGCGGAGGAGATCCTGCGGCGCACGCGCGCATCGGTCGATCCGGAACTGCGCGTGGCCCTCGACAGCCTGCCGGGACCCATGCGCCGCGTCGCGCTCTACCACTTCGGCTGGCAGCACGCCGACGGCAGCCCGGCCACCGGCGGGGCCGGCAAGGCCCTGCGTCCCGCGCTCGTCCTCGCCGCGGCCGCCGCGCTCGGCGGCCCCGCGGCCAGGGACGGTGCCCTGCGGGCCGCGGTGGCGGTCGAACTCGTCCACAACTTCACACTGCTGCACGACGACGTGATGGACCGCGACGCCACCCGGCGGCACCGGGCCACCGCCTGGACCGTCTTCGGCGACGCCGACGCGATCCTGGCGGGCGACGCCCTGCAGGCGCTCGCGCTCGGACTGTTCGCCCAGGACCCGCATCCGGCCTCCTCCGCCGCCGCGGCCCGGCTCGCGGACTGCGTCGTGGAACTGTGCGCCGGGCAGCACGCGGACACCGCCCTGGAAGGGCGTGGGCCCACCGAGGTCGGCCTCGGCGAGGTGCTCGACATGGCCGAGGCCAAGACGGGTGCCTTGCTCGGGTGCGCCTGCGCCATCGGCGCCCTCTACGCGGGGGCCTGCGCGCCGGACGTCGACGCGCTGGACGCGTTCGGACGCGAGGCCGGGCTCGCCTTCCAGCTCATCGACGACGTCATCGGGATCTGGGGCGACCCGCGGCGCACGGGCAAGCCGGCCGGCGCGGACCTCGCCGCCCGCAAGAAGTCCCTGCCGGTGGTCGCGGCCCTCACCTCCGGCACCCCCGCGGCGGAGGCACTGGCCGCGCTGTACGAGAGACCCGGCGACGAAGAGGACCTGGAGGGCACGGCGCTCGCGGTGGAGCGGGCCGGCGGGCGGGACTGGGCGCAGGCCGAGGCCGCCGATCGGATGGCCCGCGCCCTGCAGGCACTGTCCCGCGCCCTCCCGGAGCCCGAGTCGGCGGAGGGCCTGCTCGCCCTGGCCGAGTTCGTCACCCGGCGTACCGGCTGACGGCCACGCGCCGGGACCGCCGGGCCTCGGAGCGGACCACGGCAGTACCCACCCCGACCCCGGTGTCACCGGGACCGCGCGGCTCCTGACCCCGTGCGGCCCCCCGGTGGCACCGGCCGGGGCGGGTCCCGCACCTCCCCACGGCGTGCGGGCCCCGCCCCACCCGAACCGGTCTCCCCGGGGACCCTCCCGCACCCCGGACCCCGGACCGCGATCGACCGCCGATAGGCTCAACACCCCTACAGGCACAGCAGGTTGAGGCGAAGGGGCCGACATGGGCGTGACGATCCGCAGAGCGGGACCGGGCGATCGGGAACGTGTCGTCCGGCTGCTGGACGACGCCTTCCAGGACGATCCGGTGAGCGGGTGGGTGTTCCCCGGCACCGAGTACCGGCGCGCCACCCACCCGCGGATGATGGCCGTGTTCACCGACATCGTGCTTGCCGAGGGCCGGATCGATCTCACCGCAGACGAGGCCGCCTGCGCCCTGTGGATGCCCGTCCCCGCGGGCGCGCACGCCGCGGACGACGACGGCCCCGCCCGGCTGCGCGCCGCGGTCGACCCGGCGAACGAGCGCGTGGAACTGATCGGCCGGCTGACCACCGGCATCCATCCCGCGGACCGGGCCCACGAGTACCTGTGGATGATCGGGGTGGCCCCCGGCCGGCAGGGCGAGGGGCTGGGGACCGCGCTCATGGCGCGTGTGCTCGAACGCTGCGACCGCGACCGGGTCCCCGCCTACCTGGAGGCGAGCAGCGCCCGCAGCCGTGCCCTGTACGAGCGCCTGGGCTTCAGGACCCTCACCGAACGTGTCCTGGACCTCCCCGACGGCCCGCGCATGTGGCCGATGTGGCGCGAGCCCGGCAGCTGAGCCCGGCGGGAGACGCCGAGCGTCCCCCGCCGCAGCACCGCCGGGCCACGGCCGAGGGCCTCGCCCGGCACCGCCCCCGGTCCACCGGGGCGCGGTACGCATCACCGCCGGGGCCGAACTCGTGCACGCGAGCGCCCGGGGGCGCCGCGGCCGGGCGCGCTCTACGCTGAGGACATGGACAGCGAGGAACCCGTCTGTCCCTACTGCGGACAGCACGTCGGCATGGTGGTCAGGCGTCACAAGACACTGGGTGCGTGGGTGCCGGTGTGGGTCCGCGAACCCTGCCGGAACCCTGGCTGCGAGGCGTACGTCGACCCCGCCACCGAGGAGCGCCCCCGCGAGGCAGCCGTCGTCCAGCCCACGCCGCGCGCACCGGCACGCACAGCGGCGGCGACACGTACAGCGGCGGAGGCTCCGGCGGGGCTGAAGCCCGACGTCCTGGACACGGGCCCGCCGGACCCGGCGGAACGGCCACCCGGCAAGGGCATCGGGACCGAACCGCCCTGACCGCCCGCAGTCCCGACGTCCCGCGTGCCGGTCCTCTCCCCGTCGACCGGTGCCGGAGCGGTCTCCTGCGCTTGCTGCTCAGCCGGCGGCGGCTCCGGGTGCGGCGGCCCGGTGGGCGCGCCCCGCGGCTGCCGGTAGCGTCGCCCCATGACCCAGCGGCACATCCTCCACCTCACCGAACGCTCCCTGTGGGACGAGGCCCGCGCGCGCGGCGCCTACACCATGTCGACCCGTGGCCGCACCCTCGCCGAGGAGGGATTCGTCCACTGTTCGACGCGTGCCCAGCTCCCCGCCGTGGCCGCCTTCGTCTACGGCTCCCCGGGACACGTCGAGGACCTGGTGGTCCTGGTCGTCGACCCCGAACGGCTGGCCGCGCCGGTGCGGTACGAGGCACCGGAGCCCGGCGGGGAGGAGTTCCCGCACGTGTACGGGCCGATCCCGGTGGAGGCGGTGGTGGACGTCGAGCCCTGGACCTGACCGGCGCCCGAGGTCAGGAGAGGTGCGGCAGCCCGCCCGTCGCAGGGTCCCGTTCCGTCAGGCAGTACACGCCGCCCACCGGGTCGCGCATCACCGTCCAGTGGGCGCCCCGGGCGACGAGGGACGCGCCGAGACGCTCGTGCCGGGCGCGTGCCGCCTCGGTGTCGGCGCAGGCGAGGTCGAGGTGGGCGGACAGCGGCCGCTCCCCGCCGAGACGCTGGAGGAGGATGCGGACCGGCAGGCCGGGCGGGGGTGCGACGACGTGGAACCCGGGCAGTGAGCCGCCACGCGACTCCCACTGCGGCAACAGGTCCGTCCAGAAGGCGACTTCGGAGTCGTACACCGACGGCGGGACATCGAGGCACACCTGGTCCAGCCGGACGCCGTCCACCACGGGCGGCCGGACCGACTCCCCCTGCCACGGCACCGCGCAGAACAACTGCCCGCCCGGCGACCGCAGTACGGCCCACTCCCCGTGGTCGGTCACGCGGGTCGCTCCCAGCCGCAGTGCCGCCGCGGCGAAGGCGGGCGCGTCCTCCACGCAGAGGTCGAGATGGGCACCGCCCTCACCCCCGTCGACCCCCTGCGCCTTCACACAGGCGTCCACGCGGTCGGCGAGCAGGGTCGCGAACTCCCCCCGCTCCCCGCGGCGTTCGGAGAGCCGGGTGCCCGTCACGGCCGTCCAGAAGGCGCAGGCGGCGTCGACGTGCCCGGCCGGGCGGTCGATGAAGGCGTACGTCCACGCCACACGCGAGGTCATACGCGCGATCGTACGTGCCGGGTCACCGCCCGTGCCGTGCCGGGAAGGGGCGCCAGGCTCACCGGTCGCCGGCCTCGACGAACCTCAGCATGTTCCCCGCCGGATCGCGGAACGCGCAGTCGCGCACCCCGTACGGCTGGTCCGTCGGCTCCTGGAGCACGTCCCCGCCGGCCTCCCGCACGCGCTGGTAGAGGGCGTCGCAGTCCGTGGTGGCGAAGTTGACCCCGCGCAGCACGCCCTTGGCCAGCAGGCGTGCCATCGCCTCGCGGTCGGCGGGGGAGAAGTCCGGGTTGGCGGCCGGTGGCTCCAGCACGATCTCGACGTCCGGCTGGAGCGGCGAGCCCACGGTGACCCAGCGCATGTCCTCGAACGACACGTCGTTGCGGATCTCCAGACCGAGAACGTCCACGTAGAAGGCGAGTGCCTTGTCGAAGTCGTCGACGGCGATGAAGCACTGTTTCAGTTTCACGTCCATGGCGGTGAACCTAGCGTCGGCGCGGGCGGGTGAAGGTGCGCGCCACGCAGGGCGGGATCGGCTCGCCCGCCTCGTGCGAGCGGGCCCGGTACGCGCTCGGCGTCTCCCCGACCAGCTCGGTGAAGCGGGAGCTGAAGGAGCCGAGCGAGGTGCAGCCGACGGCGAGGCACACCTCCGTCACCGTGAGGTCCCCGCGGCGCAGCAGGGTCTTGGCGCGTTCGACGCGGCGGGTCATCAGGTAGCCGTAGGGCGTCTCGCCGTAGGCCTCGCGGAAGCTGCGCTGGAAGTGCCCCGGGGACATCAGCGCGGTCCGGGCGAGCGCCGCGATGTCGAGCGGTTCGGCGTACTCGCGGTCCATCCGGTCGCGGGCCCGCCGCAGCCGCACCAGGTCCGCGCGCGTCGTCATGCCCACAGCATGGCACGTGCGGTGTCGGCCGTGTGTGCGCAGCGGCGCAGCCGGCAGCTCCGGCGGTCGGGCGCGCGCGGCCGGGGTTCCGCCTCGCTCCGGACCGCGCTCGTCGCCGTCGGCGCGTGCGACAGGCGGGTCCGCCTCGTCCCCGGCGACGCGTCCGCCGTGATGCACACCGGGGATCTACGCGCACCTCAGGCCGGGCGAGGAAGACCGCACCCGGTCCGTCATGGACGCCGTGCTCGGCGGCCTGCGGACCGGGTGCGGACCGGTAGGCGACGCGACCCGCGCAACCGCAGGTCAGGCGACCCGGCCAAAGATCAGGCCTTCTTGGTCTCCCAGAAGATCTTGTCGATCTCGGCGATCAGCTCCAGCGCCTTCTCGCCCGTCTTCGGGTCCGTGGAGCCCTTGGCGGCCGACAGGGCCTTCAGGGTGTCGTTGACCAGCTGGTGCAGCTGCGGGTACTTCTCGAAGTGCGGGGCCTTGAAGTAGTCGCTCCAGAGTACGGAGACGTGGTGCTTGGCCAGCTCGGCGCGCTGCTCCTTGATGACCGTCGCACGGGCCTGGAAGTGCGGGTCGTCGTTGGCGGCCATCTTCTCCTGGACGGCCTTCACCGACTCCGCCTCGATGCGGGCCTGGGCCGGGTCGTACACACCGCAGGGCAGGTCGCAGTGCGCGCTGACCTTGACCTTGGGGGCAAACAGGCGGGAAAGCATGGAGCGTTCCTTCCTCGTGATCGTCTTCTCAGGTGGGACATTACTCCCTGGGGGACGGGTTTTCGCGAGTGCCCCCTTGGGCTTAGGGCAAAAGTCCAGGGTCAGACTGAGACTGGTGGAGGAACGGACCGGGGAGGTGCCGGGGATGCCGGAGCTGTCGCAGGAGATCGACCGGGGCAGGGCCGTACTGCCCTTCGGGCTGGCCGAGGTGACCGGCCCGTCGATGGTGCCCACGCTGCATCACGGGGACCGGCTGCTGGTGCAGTACGGGGCCCGGATCAGGCCCGGCGACGTGATCGTCCTGCGGCACCCCTTCCAGCAGGACCTGCTGGTCGTCAAGCGGGCCGTCGAACTGCGCGAGAGCGGCTGGTGGGTGCTCGGGGACAACGGCTACGCCGGGGGCGACAGCACCGACTACGGCGCCGTGCCCGAGGAGCTGGTGCTCGGCCGGGTGCGCTTCCGCTACCGGCCGCCGCGGCCCGCTCGGCGCTCCCCGCTGGCGGTGCTGCGCTGGGCGCTGTCGGCGGCCAGGCCCGTTCTCGCCGACCGGTCGGCCTCCAGGCGCTTGCGGGCGCGGTAGGCCGCCACGTTGGCGCGGGTGGCGCACCGGTCGGAGCAGTAGCGGCGGGAGCGGTTGGTGGAGGTGTCCAGGTAGGCGTTGCGGCACGGGGCGGCCTCGCACAGGCCGAGGCGGTCGACGCCGTACTCGGTGAGGTGGAAGGCCAGGCCCATCGCCGCGATGGCCGCGTATCCGGCCGTCGCGTTGGACGGGTGGTCGGCCAGGTGCATGTGCCACAGGGGCCGGCCGTCGTCGTCCCGGTGGTCGTGCCCGGAGATCTGCGGGCTCACCGGGAACTCCAGCAGCAGTGCGTTGAGCAGGTCGACGGCGCGGGTCTCGTCCCCCTCGTCGGCCGCCTGGAACACCGCGCGCAGCCGGGCCCGTACCGAGCGGAACCGGGTGACGTCGGTGTCGGTGGCACGCCGCGCCGCCGACTGGTTGACGCCGAACAGGTCGCGAACGGCCTCGACCGAGGTCAGGGAGTCCTTGCCACGGCCCGGTTCCTCGCTGTTCACGAGCCGGACGGCATAGTCCGAGTAATAGGCCAGTTCCACTTGTAGTCCTTACGGGCGCGTTCTATCGTCGGACGGGCGGTCGGGTAATAACCGATCGTGCTTACAGGGTATTACGTGTCACCATGACGGAGGGCTTCGATGACGGACACCGACACCACCGGCACCGGTCCCCACGCCGCCGCAGCCACCGACTGGCCGGGCTGGCAGCGCAGCTGGGACCGCCAGCAGGAGTGGTACATGCCCGACCGCGAGGACCGCTTCCGCATCATGCTCGACATGGTGGAAGCCTTCGTCGGTTCCGCGCCACGCGTCCTCGACCTCGCCTGCGGCACCGGCAGCATCACCGCCCGGCTGCTCGACCGCTTCCCGGACGCCGTCAGCACCGGCGTCGACCTCGACCCGGCGCTGCTCGCCATCGCCCGCGGCACCTTCGCCGGCGACGACCGTGTCACCCTGGTCGAGGCCGACCTGACGGCCCCGGACTGGCCGGCCCGGCTGCCGCACGACGCGTACGACGCCGTCCTCACCGCCACGGCACTCCACTGGCTGCGCAAGGGCCCGCTGGAGACCCTGTACGGACGGATCGCGGAGCTGGTCCGCCACGGCGGCGTGTTCCTCGACGCCGACCACATGATCGACGACACCACTCCGCGGATCAACGCGACCGAGGAGAGGCACCGCCGCACCCGGATGGACCGGGCGATGAAGGACGGTGCCCTGGACTGGGCCGCGTGGTGGTCGACGGCCGCCTGCGACCCCGCCCTCGCCGAGCCCACCGCCCGCCGTTTCATGATCTACGGCGCGCACGCCGACGGCGAGACGCCGTCTGCGGCCTGGCACGCGCGCGTCCTGCGCCAGCAGGGTTTCGGCGAGGTCAGGCCGGTGTGGGCCGCACCGTCGGACACACTGCTGCTCGCCCTGAAGTAGCGGCCGGAACCCGGACGCGGAGGCCGGAAACGGCCCGGCCCGGGGGCCTGGGGCAGAACGCGGACGACGGATCCGCCCCACCGGGTCGGGTGGGGCGGATCCGCCGTGGGAGACCGTTCAGAGGACCTTCGACAGGAACGACTGGGTCCGCTGGTGCTGCGGGTTGGTCAGGACGTCGCGCGGGTTCCCCGCCTCGACCACCACGCCGTCGTCCATGAAGACCAGGCTGTCGCCGACCTCGCGGGCGAAGCCCATCTCGTGGGTGACGACGATCATCGTCATGCCGGACTCGGCGAGATCTCGCATGACGTCGAGGACCTCACCGACCAGCTCCGGGTCGAGAGCCGAGGTCGGCTCGTCGAAGAGCATCAGCTTCGGCTCCATCGCCAGTGCCCGGGCGATGGCGACACGCTGCTGCTGGCCGCCGGAGAGCTGGGCCGGGTAGTGGGTCTTGCGGTCCCCGAGCCCCACCCGGTCCAGCAGTTGCTCGGCGCGCTCGCGGGCCACCGCCTTCGACTCGTGCTTGACCTGGACCGGCGCCTCCATGACGTTCTCCAGAGCCGTCATGTGCGGGAAGAGGTTGAAGCGCTGGAACACCATGCCGATGTCCCGTCTCTGCGCCGCCACCTCCTTCTCCTTCAGCTCGTAGAGCTTGTCGCCCTTCTGCCGGTAGCCGACCAGGTCGCCGTCGACGTACAGCCGGCCGGCGCTGATCTTCTCCAGGTGGTTGATGCAGCGCAGGAAGGTGGACTTCCCGGAGCCGGACGGGCCGATCAGGCAGAACACCTCGCGGGCGTTCACCTCCAGGTCGATGCCCTTGAGGATGTGCGCCAGCCCGAAGGACTTGTGCACGCCCTCGGCCTTGACCATGGGGTGATCGCCGGCCGACTTGACCATGTCCTTGACGAGATCGGTCATCGGGTCGCCTCCGGACGTCGGAACGAAACGAAGAGGGCCAGATGCTTCCTCAGTCGTTGCAGGGGCGTCGGGGGCAGACTGCGCGTCGAACCGCGGGCGTAACGGCGTTCCAGGTAGTACTGGCCGACACTGAAGACGCTGGTGAGCATCAGGTACCAGATCGACGCCACGAAGTACATCTCGACGACTGCGAGAGACGTACTGGAGATGTCCTGGGCCCGCTTGATGATCTCGTTGAACTGCACCGCGTAGGCGAGCGACGAGGTCTTGAGCATGTTGATGAACTCGTTGCCCGTCGGCGGCACGATCACGCGCATCGCCTGCGGCAGGATCACCCGGCGGAGCGTCTGGCCCTGCGTCATGCCCAGCGCGTGCGACGCCTCGGTCTGCCCGAGGTCCACCGACTGGATGCCGGCCCGCACGATCTCCGCCATGTACGCGGCCTCGTTCAGGCCCAGGCCGAGCAGCGCTGCCAGGAACGGCGTCATGACCTGGTTCATCTCGTCCTTGTAGAACCCCAGGTTGAGGACGGGGAACACGAGCGAGATGTTGTACCAGAGCAGGAGCTGGACCAGGACCGGAGTGCCGCGGAAGAACCAGATGTACAGCCAGGACACCGTGCTGGTGACCGGGTTGGACGACATCCGCATGACCGCCAGGATCACGCCCAGGGCCAGACCGAGCACCATGGCCAGCACGGAGATGTACAGCGTGTGCCAGGCGCCGGACACGATCGTGCCGTCGGTGATGTAGTCCGGGATGATGCTGTAGTTGATCTTCGCGTTGGCGAAGGCGGTACCGATCAGCACCAGGATCGCCACGACCGCCGCGCCGGCCACCCAGCGGCCGTAGTGGCGAACGGGAATCGCCTTGATCTGCTCCGGCGGCACCGCCGGCGCCGGAGCCTTGTCGACAGTGTCAGTCACAATGACTGCCCTTCAGTGTTGCGTCAGGCAGGGTCAGGAACCGCCGTTGATCTTGGCCTCGGTGACGGCACCGTCGGTCACGTTCCACTTCTCCAGGATCTTCTGGTACTCGCCGTTCTTGATGACGGCGTTCACCGCTGCCTGGAGCGCGTCACGGAGCTGGGTGTTCTCCTTGCTGACGCCGATGCCGTAGGGGCCCGCCTCGATCTGGTCGCCGACGACCTCGAAGTCGTTGCCGCCGCCCGAGGTCTTCGCGTTGTACGCGGCCACCGGGAAGTCGTTCAGGTCGGCGACGGACGCGCCCTGCTTCAGGCGGAGCAGCGCCTCGGGGTCGGTGTCGAAGGTCTGCAGCTTGATGGCCGCCTTGCCGTCCTTCGTGCACTTCTTGCTCTGCTCCTGGGCGATGCCCTCGGAGGTGGTGCCCTTCTGCAGGGCCACGACCTGGCCGCACAGGTCGTCGAGCGACTTGATGCCCTTCGGGTTGCCCTTCTGGACCAGGATCGAGGTGCCGGCGGTGAAGTAGTCGACGAAGTCGATGCCGTCACCGACCTTCTTGCCGGTGTCGGAGTCGACACCGTTCTCACGGTCCTTCGTGTCGCTCATGGCGGACATGATGACGTTGAACCGCTTGGACTGCAGGCCGACGATGAGCTGGTCGAACTTGCCGTTCTGGAAGTCGAACTTCACGCCCAGCTGCTTGCCCAGGGCCGCGGCGAGGTCGGGGTCGATGCCGACGGCCTTGCCGTTGTCCATGTACTCGACCGGCGGGTACGCGATGTCGGAGCCCACTTTGATCACGCCGGCGGCGCGGATGTCTGCGGGGAGCTTGTCGGCGAGCGGCGCGGACGACGAGGCGGTGTCGGAGCTGCTGCTGCCCTTGTCTGTCTGGTCACCGCAGCCGGTGAGAATCAGTGCGCCTGCGACCGCGATCGAGCCGACCGCTGCCAGCCGGGAGCGGGTGGCGGTCGTACGACGGGTGGTGCCTGCGGTCATGGTGGTTCCTCCGGCGGATGGGTGGAGTGCCGATGGGTCGACGAGAACACACACCTTCGGGTGTCGCGACCTCGTGTGATGACGAATATTGCCATTCAGACTCCGACATTCAGGTGGCCCACTATGTCAAAATCGGATAACGGGAGACCCCCGAACCGCATCACTCCAGGACAACACGGCCGCATCTTCTGCGGTGATTAGCCGATCTGGCCGAAAGATCTTCGGTCCATCTCGGCATCTGGGCGCCTCCGCTGCGGGGCGTGTGTCCGCTTGACTCTCTGTCGTGGCTTTGTCCAGACCTTGTCCGGATATTCGGCCATGAGTGATGTCACGTCATGGCACTGACGTGTGACCTTCACGTTATGGACTCGTCGACGGCCCCTCCCGTCGGGTAAGAAGGTTCTTTACACCCCTCATCCGGGGCTCAGGGCGCGTGTGCGGCGCGCCCGTCGCGTATGTGCCCGTACTCATCACGAAATCGGGGCGTATGCGGTGCCCGCCCGCCTCTCACCAGGGGCGGTCCAAACCCTCAAACCGTGAATACTTAAGGGGTAAAAACAAAGTGGCAGCGGAGATCGTCAATCCTCGCAGCGGAAGCAGTACGGAGCACGAGGGCGGTGCGGAGCCCCTCGACTCCTTCGATCCTGCGTTCGCGCTGCACCGCGGTGGCAAGATGGCCGTGCAGGCCACCGTGCCGATCCGTGACAAGGACGACCTGTCCCTCGCGTACACCCCCGGCGTCGCGCGCGTGTGCACCGCGATCGCGGAGCAGCCGGAGCTGGTGCACGACTACACCTGGAAGTCCTCGGTCGTCGCCGTCGTGACGGACGGAACGGCCGTGCTCGGGCTCGGCGACATCGGGCCCGAGGCCTCCCTCCCCGTGATGGAGGGGAAGGCGATCCTCTTCAAGCAGTTCGGCGGCGTCGACGCCGTGCCGATCGCCCTCGACTGCACCGACGTGGACGACATCGTCGAGACCGTCGTGCGGATGGCGCCCTCGTTCGGCGGCGTGAACCTGGAGGACATCTCGGCGCCGCGGTGCTTCGAGATCGAGCGGCGGCTCCAGGAGCGGCTCGACATCCCGGTCTTCCACGACGACCAGCACGGCACGGCCGTCGTGACGCTGGCGGCACTGCGGAACGCCGCCCTGCTGAGCGGACGGGAGATCGGGGAGCTGCGGGCGGTCATCTCCGGGGCCGGCGCCGCCGGTGTGGCCATCGCGAAGATGCTGATCGAAGCGGGTATCGGGGACGTGGCCGTCGCCGACCGCAAGGGTGTCGTCTCGGCGGACCGGGAAGACCTGACGGCGGTCAAGCGGGACGTCGCCGGGTTCACCAACAAGGCCGGGCTGAGCGGTTCCCTGGAGGACGCGCTGGCCGGCGCCGACGTCTTCATCGGTGTCTCCGGCGGCACGGTCGCGGAGGAGGCGGTGGCCTCCATGGCCGAGGGCGCGTTCGTCTTCGCCATGGCCAACCCGAACCCCGAGGTCCACCCCGACGTCGCGCACAAGTACGCGTCGGTCGTGGCCACGGGCCGGTCGGACTTCCCCAACCAGATCAACAACGTGCTGGCCTTCCCCGGCATCTTCGCCGGCGCGCTGCAGGTCCGCGCCTCCCGCATCACCGAGGGCATGAAGATCGCGGCGGCGGAGGCGCTGGCGTCGGTGGTCGGTGACGACCTGGCAGCCGACTACGTCATCCCCTCGCCGTTCGACGAGCGTGTTGCCCCTGCCGTCACGGCGGCGGTGGCGGCGGCGGCCCGGGCGGAGGGCGTCGCCCGGCGCTGACGCGTCACCCCGCAAGGGACGAACGGCCTCGCCCGTCCGGGCGAGGCCGTTTTTCCGCCCACCCGCTCTGCCGGTCGGGTGAGGGCCCACCGCGCCGCCGCCCCACCGGCGGGCCGCCCGGCTGCCGGTCCGTTGTGCTGCCCCGGCCGTCCGGCCGCCGCACACTCCGGTGGCGGTGGCGGTGGCGGGCGGTTGCCGTGCGGTTCCGCGGCCGGGGCGGTGCGGGTGGGGCCGGGCAACCGCGTCGTGCGGGTGCCGTTGCGCCCGGGGTGCCCGTCCCCAGGCGTCCCCGGCCGTGCGATCGCCGGGCGCGTCGGAACGGGATCCGGCGAACCGCTCCGGCCCGCGGGGCCGCTGGTGCCGGCGCGCAAGAGGGCATGTGTCACAACGGCCCCTGGTTCCTTCCCCGGCGGCGCCGCCCTATCGTCGGCTGTATGTTCGCCGTCTACGCCGCCCGAATCGACCGTGACCAGCCGCTGAACGGCCTGGAGTTGGGGGAACGCCCGGCTCCCGTGGCCCGGCCCGGCTGGAGTACCGTCGACGTCAGGGCCGCTTCGCTCAACCACCACGACCTCTGGTCCCTACGGGGCGTGGGACTCCCGGAGGACCGCCTGCCGATGATCCTCGGTTGCGACGCCGCCGGCGTCGACGAGGACGGCAACGAGGTCGTCCTGCACTCCGTGATCGGGCAGAGCGGTCACGGTGTCGGTCCGAGGGAGCCGCGGTCCATTCTCACCGAGCGCTACCAGGGGACCTTTGCCGAGCAGGTCGCCGTGCCGGCCTGGAACGTCCTGCCCAAGCCGAAGGAGCTGTCCTTCGCCGAGGCGGCGTGCCTGCCGACGGCCTGGCTGACGGCGTATCGGATGCTGTTCACGAACGCCGGGGTGCGGCCCGGCGACTCCGTTCTCGTCCAGGGGGCGGGCGGCGGTGTCGCCACCGCCGCGATCGTGCTCGGCAAGGCGGCCGGGCTGCGGATGTTCGCCACGAGCCGTGACGAGGCCAAGCGCAAGAGGGCGCTGGAGCTGGGGGCCCTGGAGGCCGTGGAGCCGGGTGCGCGGCTGCCGCAGCGTGTCGATGCCGTGATCGAGACCGTGGGCGCGGCCACCTGGTCGCACTCGGTGAAGTCGCTGCGGCCCGGCGGAACGCTCGTCATCTCCGGCGCCACCAGCGGTGACCGGCCCTCGCACGCGGAGCTGACCCGGATCTTCTTCCTGGAGCTGAAGGTCGTCGGCTCGACCATGGGCACCAAGGACGAGCTGGAGGACCTCCTCGCGTTCTGCGCCGCCGCCGATGTGCGTCCCGTCATCGACGAGACGCTGCCGTTGGACCGGGCCCGCGAGGGCTTCGAGCGAATGGCGTCGGGGGAGCTGTTCGGGAAGATCGTGCTCACCCGGGACTGAGCGCCGCCCCGCGCCGGAGTCCATGAGGCGGGTCCGGGAGCCGGGCCCGCCTTTCGCGCGCCCTGATTGTCAACCAGGGTTGACAGATATCATCTGTCAACCTACATTGACATCATGACCGAGGCAACGGAACTCGCCGAGCGTGCGGGTGACCACGATCCGCGGGTCGGACTGCGCGCCGTGGCCGCCTTGCGCAGGCTGCTGGAGCAGCTGGAGGCGGTGCAGGTGCGCAGCGCGCGCAATCAGGGTTGGTCGTGGCAGGAGATCGCCGCCGAACTCGGGGTGAGCAGGCAGGCCGTGCACAAGAAGTACGGGAGGCGCTGATGTTTGAACGGTTCACGAAGGACGCCCGCGCTGTGGTCAGCGGGGCCGTGGAGCACGCGGAGGGACGTGGCGATCGATCCCTGGACACCGGGCATCTGCTGCTCGCCCTGCTGGACCGCGAGGAAAGCCGCGCCTCCTTCGCGCTGGCCGCGCTCGGCGCCGCCCGGCGCCGGGAGTCGATGCGGAGGGCGCTGGCGGAGGCCCGGCGGCGGGCCGGGCTGTCCCAGGCGGAGGCCGATGCGCTCGCCGGTCTGGGGATCGACGTGTCGGAGATCGTGGCCCGGGTGGAGCAGGAGCACGGGGCCGGGGCCCTGTCCGACGATCCGGGGGAGCCCCGACGGCGACCGGGGCGCCGGCCCACCTTCCGCCGCGAGGCCAAGGCGGTCCTGGAGGAGTCTCTGCGCATCGCGCTCGCCCGGCGCGACCGGCGCATCGGGGACGAGCACCTGCTCCTGGCGCTCACCGTCGTCCCCGGTGTCGCCGCCGAGGTCCTCGCGGATCACGGCGTGACCCGGGAGTCGGTGAGCCGGGTGCTGTACGGCGGCGGAGAGGCGAAAGCCGGCTGAGCGCCGGAGGGTGCGGCCGGCCCTCTCCGCCGAGGGTGCGGTCAGTGCTGCGGGGTGCGCAGTATCGATCCGATGTGCGCCGCGGCCGTCGACAGGTGGCCGCGGACGTCACGGAGCTGGTCGTCGGTGACGCCGTGGTCCCGGGCCGCGTCGCGGATGTCGTCGCGGAAGCGGTCGAGGAGCCGGTCCAGGTCGCGGACCGGATCCCCGCTCGGGGACTCGTGGGCCCAGGACGGCACGTACTCGGCCGGGAAGTCCTCCGGGGTCTGCGAGTACTCCGGCAGTCCGGGGTGCCCCGGAGTCGGTGTGGGCCGCTGGGGACCGGGCCGGCCGAAGCCGAAGTCCTTCCCGAAGTTCTTGCCGAACTCGCCGAACTCCTTGGCCAGTTCGGTCAGCCCCTCGGTCACGCCCTTCGGCCAGTCGCCCCGCCCGAAGTGGTCCTGGACCTGGGCCTGGACGAGCCGTGCCATCCGCTGTAGCTCCTCCTGCGCCTGGGCCCTTGCGCGATCCTGTGCCTCCTTGGCCTGGCGGCGGGCCCGCTGGGCCTCCTCGCGGGCGCGACGGCTCTCGTCCTTCGCACGCCGGGCCTGCTCCTTCCACTCCTGCTTGACGCGCCGCATCTCCTCCTTGGCGGCGCGCCACGCCTCCTTGTCCCCGTTCTCCCCGTACTCGCCGTTCTCCCCGTTCTCTCCGTGTGCCACGGGAGCCGCGCCGGAGCCGCGGCGGCGGGCCTCGCCGGCCGCCGCCCGCATCTCCCGCCGCAGGTCGCCGGCCGCACCGCGCACGTCCGCCCGGATCTCGGCGGCGAGTTCGGCGACCGACTCCCGGATCTCCAGCTCCAGATCGGCCAGTTCGCCGCTGCGGTCGGCCAGCTCGGCACGTCCCGCGTCCGTGATCGAGTACACCTTCCGGCCGCCCTCGGTGGTGTGCGTGACCAGGCCCTCGGTCTCCAGCTTGGCCAGGCGCGGGTAGACCGTCCCCGCCGACGGCGCGTACAGGCCCTGGAACCGCTCCTCCAGGAGGCGGATCACCTCGTATCCGTGACGGGGCGCCTCGTCCAGGAGCTTCAGCAGGTACAGGCGCAGGCGGCCATGGGCGAAGACGGGGGGCATCTCAGAGCACCTTCTTGTCGGTCGTGCCGTCGGCGGCCGGCGCGGACTCTCCCTCGCCGGGGGAGGCGTCCCCCGAGGCGGCGCGGGAACCGGCTGCGGGGGCGCCTTCCAGTGACTCGGCCTCCCAGGGCTCGTCCTCCGCCGGCGGCCGGCGCAGCAGGGCGATGGACCCCGAGACGGTGGTCGCCTTCAGCCGGCCGCTGCCCGCGCCGAGCCGGCCGGTGATCCGCTTGGCGCCCCACCGGCCGCCCACCCGGAGGTCCTCGAAGGCGCTGGACACCGAGCCGCTGGCGGTGTTCGCCTCCACCTCCGTGTCCGCCGGGTGGGGCAGCCGGATGGCGATCTCGCCGGAGACACTGCTCAGGGTGACGTCGGTGGGGCGGCCTGTCGGGTTCAGGTCGACGATCATCGCGCCGCTCACCGAGTCCGCCTTCACCGAGGAACCGGCGCCGTCCACCACGGTCAGGTCGCCGGAGACCGAGTTGAAGCGCAGGTCACCGCCGAGTGCCTGGGCCTCCACGCTGCCCGAGACGGTGTCGGTGCGGACCGGGCCGCCCATGTCGACCAGGGTGGTGTCGCCGGAGACGCCCTTCACCTCCGTGTGCCCGTCGATGCCGGAGACCATCGCGGTGGCGGTCACCACGCCGAGCTCCACGCGCGTGCTCGCCGGGACCGCCAGCGACACGACCGCGAGACGGTGCCGGTTTCTGCGGTCGAGCCACTTCAGGAAGCCCTTCCAGGGCAGATCCTCGTAGGTCACGGTCAGGACGCCGTCCCGCTGGGTCACCAGCAAGGGGTGGCCCTCCAACTCGGAAACCTCCAGGCGGGCGGAGTCCTCGTCGGTGCCCACGACGTTCACCTGTCCACCGACGATGCGCACGTGCAGCTCGCGGACGGGCTCGTCGAAGGTGAGCTTCTTCGGCTCCGCGACGGACCATTCGGACATGGTGCAGACCTCCTCGACCAGCCGGCTGTCCTCCACGGACGGCGGCGATGCGACACGCCATATCGCGTCTTCCCTCATTCACGATATATCGCGGCCGGGGGAAGTCAAGACCGTTCGCGTCACTCGATGTGGCGATCAGCAGCGGTCCGTGACGGCGGGCCGGTCTAGCGTGTGACCATGCCGACGGAAGACTTCCCGGCGGATCCCGCGCACGCGTCCGCCGCAGCGGGCGCCCTGCTGCTCTGCCGGGCGCGGCCCGACTTCGTCGCCCCCGTCGCCCGGCTCCTGCGCGAGCACCTGGTCCTCGCCCCGGCAGGCGGCGACTGGACGGTCCTCGTCCCCGAGGGCCGTCCCTGGCGGCACGGAGGGGAGCCCGTCGACCGCGTCGTCACCGGCTGGGCCGCCGCGCTCGCCGTCGGAGCGCCCTGGCCCGCCCTCGCCCTGTGGTGGGACGCAGACCGGGCGGGCTTCGCCCTCGCCTCGGGGTTCCGCCGCCCCGTCGGCTACATCTGGCTGGCCGACGGCACACCGGCCGGCGAGGACGAGGCCCTGCGCACGTTCGCGGTCCGTCTCGGCCTCGACCCCGTCCTGGACGTGCAGAGTCTGGAACGGCTGACCGTACCCGCCCCCGGGACCGACGCGCGCGCCCGGCTGCGCGGCCTGCTCGCGATCCTCACCCGCGCCGGGGTGGGCCTGCCGCCCGGCCTCGATCCAGGCGAGTCCGCCGACCGCCTGCGCGACGTCGCCCGGGCCCGGCCCGGGGCCCGCCGCGTCGAGCCCCGGGGCCTGCGTGAGACGGCGCGTGCGGCTCCGGGCACCGCCCACGAGGGCCCGCTCGGCCCCCGGCCCTCCCGGCCCCGGGCGGCCGGCGTCCGCGCGTCGGCCCTCGCCCAGGTCGCAGTCGGCCTTCCGCTGATCCTGTGGGGCCTGCGGCGCCGCGACGGCGGCTGGGTCACGGCCGGGGCGCTGCTGCTGGGACACGGCGCGCTGAGCCTGGCGTACGACGCGGACCGTCTCGCGGACCGGCAGGTTCAGGTGTCCCGGGACCGGACCTGACGGCAGCGGACGGGCCGCCGGCCGAGGGCGGGCCCCGGTGTGGGCCGCGGGCGGTCTGGTGACCGATCGCGCGGACCGCGGACGGCCCCACCGGGGTCGTCCGGCGCCGTGGCGCCTAGTCCTCGTCCTCGTCGTCCAGGCGCGCCAGCCACGTCGCCAGCCGCTCCACCGGTACCTCGAAGTCCGGGTTCAGGTCGACGAACGTGCGCAGCTGCTCGGCGAGCCACTCGAAGGTGATCTCTTCCTCGCCGCGCCGCTTCTCCAGTTCTTCGATGCCTCGGTCGGTGAAGTACACGGGTGCTCTCCTGCGCTCGTACGGGGTGCTGGAAACAGCCTACGGAGTGGCCGCCCCGACGGGTTCCCGCCGGTGGAGGCCGCGTCGAGGCAGACCGGGTGCTGCCGGGAGCAGGGGGCGGGGGCCGGTGGAGCGTGTGCCGTGCGTCGAGGCCGGAGCCGTGCCCACCGCCGCGTGCCCTTCGCACCGCGGTGCGAAGGGCACGCGGCGGTGGGCCTGTCGCACACGCCGGCGGTCCGTGGGCGTCCGGGGCCGTGGCCGGACAGCGGAAGGGTCCGGCCCCACCGGGGACCGGACCCTTCCACAAAGCCCGCTCGGCGCCTGATCGGGCGCCCGCGTCCGGCCTGTTCGGTGCCGTTCGCAGGCTTACGCCTCGAACACCTCCCGCACCAGCTGCTCCTGCTCGGCCTGGTGCCGCTTCGCGGAACCCACGGCCGGGGACGAGGAGTGCGGACGCGAGATGCGGCGCAGACGCTCGCCGGCCGGAATGTCCGCGCCGACCGCCAGGTCCAGGTGGTCGATCAGGTTCAGGGCGATGAACGGCCAGGCGCCCTGGTTGGCCGGCTCCTCCTGGGCCCACAGGTACTTCTCGGCGTTCGGGTACTTGCTGATCTCCGCCTGGAGCTCGGCACCCGGCAGCGGGTACAGGCGCTCGATGCGGATGATCGCGGTGTCCGTCGCGCCGCGCTTGTCACGCTCGGCGGCCAGGTCGTAGTAGACCTTGCCCGCGCAGAAGACGACCTTGCGGACGGTGGCCGGGTCGACCGAGGCGTCGCCGATGACCGGGCGGAACTCGCCCGTCGTGAACTCCTCCGCCTTCGAGGCCGCCGCCTTCAGGCGCAGCATCGACTTCGGGGTGAAGACGACCAGCGGCTTGTGGTGCGGGTTGTGCACCTGCCACCGCAGGAGGTGGAAGTAGTTCGACGGCGAGGTCGGCATGGCGACCGTCATGTTGTTCTGCGCGCACAGCTGCAGGAAGCGCTCCGGGCGGGCCGAGGAGTGGTCCGGGCCCTGGCCCTCGTAGCCGTGCGGCAGCAGCAGGGTGACGCCGGAGGTCTGGCCCCACTTCTGCTCCGCCGAGGAGATGAACTCGTCGACGACCGTCTGGGCGCCGTTGACGAAGTCGCCGAACTGGGCCTCCCACATCACGAGCGCGTCGGGGCGGGCCAGCGAGTAGCCGTACTCGAAGCCCATCGCCGCGTACTCGGAGAGCAGGGAGTTGTAGACGTTGAGCCGCGCCTGGTCGTCGGAGAGGTACTGCAGCGGCGTGTACTCCTCGCCGGTGCTGCGGTCGATGATGACCGCGTGGCGCTGGCCGAAGGTGCCGCGCTGGGAGTCCTGGCCGGCCAGGCGGACCGGGACGCCCTCCAGCAGCAGTGAGCCGACGGCGAGGGTCTCGCCCATGCCCCAGTCGATCGTGCCGTCCTCGACCATCGAGGTCCGGCGCTGGAGCTGCGGCAGCAGGCGCGGGTGGACGGTGATGCTGTCGGGGACGGTGACCTGCGACTCGGCGATGCGCTTGACGACCTCCGTGGAGATCGCGGTCGGCACCGAGACCGGGAAGCCGTCCTGAGGTGCGTGGCCGCCGCCGGGGGCCGGCTGCGAGGTGGCCTCGCGGACCTCGGTGAAGACCTTCTCCAGCTGGCCCTGGTAGTCCTGGAGAGCCTGCTCCGCCTCCTCCAGGGTGATGTCGCCACGACCGATCAGGGACTCGGTGTACAGCTTGCGCACCGAGCGCTTCTTGTCGATCAGGTCGTACATCAGCGGCTGGGTGAAGGCCGGGTTGTCCGACTCGTTGTGACCGCGGCGGCGGTAGCAGATGAGGTCGATCACCACATCCTTGTTGAACGCCTGGCGGAACTCGAAGGCCAGACGCGCGACGCGGACCACGGCCTCCGGGTCGTCGCCGTTCACGTGGAAGATCGGCGCCTCGATCATGCGCGCCACGTCCGTCGCGTACATGGACGAACGCGAGGACTCGGGGGCGGCGGTGAAGCCGACCTGGTTGTTGATGACGACGTGGACCGTGCCGCCGGTGCGGTAGCCCCGCAGCTGGGACATGTTCAGGGTCTCGGCCACCACGCCCTGGCCCGCGAAGGCCGCGTCGCCGTGGATCGCCACCGGCAGGACCGTGAAGTCCGTACCGCCCTTGTTGATGATGTCCTGCTTGGCCCTCGACACGCCCTCCAGGACGGGGTCGACCGCCTCCAGGTGCGAGGGGTTGGCCACCAGCGAGACCTTGATCTGCTCGCCGTCCAGGCCCGTGAAGGTGCCCTCGGCGCCCAGGTGGTACTTCACGTCGCCGGAGCCGTGCATCGACTTCGGGTCGAGGTTGCCCTCGAACTCGCGGAAGATCTGCGCGTACGACTTGCCGACGATGTTCGCCAGGACGTTCAGGCGGCCCCGGTGGGCCATGCCGATGACGACCTCGTCCAGGCGGGACTCGGCGGCGGAGTCGATGACCGCGTCGAGCAGCGGGATGACGGACTCGCCGCCCTCCAGCGAGAAGCGCTTCTGGCCGACGTACTTCGTCTGGAGGAAGGTCTCGAAGGCCTCCGCGGCGTTCAGGCGGCGCAGGATCCGCAGCTGCTCCTCGCGCTCCATCTTGGAGTGCGCGCGCTCCACGCGGTCCTGGATCCACTTGCGCTGCTTGGGGTCCTGGATGTGCATGAACTCGATGCCGGTGGTGCGGCAGTACGAGTCGCGCAGCACGCCGAGGATGTCGCGCAGCTTCATCATCGACTTGCCGGCGAAGCCGCCCACGGCGAAGTCGCGCTCCAGGTCCCACAGGGTGAGGCCGTGCTCGACGATGTCCAGGTCGGGGTGCTTGCGCTGCTTGTACTCCAGCGGGTCGGTGTCGGCCATGACGTGGCCGCGGACCCGGTAGGAGTGGATCAGCTCGAAGACGCGCGCGGCCTTGGTGACGTCGTCGTCGTGCGAGGCGTCGATGTCCCTCAGCCAGCGGACCGGCTCGTAGGGGATGCGCAGCGCCTCGAAGACGTCGTCGTAGAAGCCGTTCTGGCCGAGCAGCAGGTTGGCGACCTGGCGGAGGAACTCGCCGGAGGCGGCGCCCTGGATCACCCGGTGGTCGTAGGTCGACGTGAGCGTCATGACCTTGGAGACGCCGAGCTGGTTCAGGGTGTCCTGGGAGGTGCCCTGGAACTCCGCCGGGTAGTCCATGGAGCCGACGCCCATGATCACGGACTGGCCGGGCATCAGACGCGGGACCGAGTGGACGGTGCCGAGACCGCCGGGGTTGGTCAGGGAGACCGTCACGCCGGAGAAGTCGTTCATCGTCAGCTTGTTGTCGCGGGCGCGACGGACGATGTCCTCGTAGGCCTGCCAGAACTCGAAGAAGTTCAGCGTCTCGGCCTTCTTGATGGCGGCCACGACCAGCTGCCGGTCGCCGTTGGGCTTCACCAGGTCGATGGCGAGGCCCAGGTTGACGTGGTCCGGCTTGACCAGGGTCGGCTTGCCGTCCTTGAGCTGGTACGACCAGTTCATCGACGGCATCGCCTTGATCGCCTGCACCATCGCGTACCCGATGATGTGCGTGAAGGAGATCTTCCCGCCGCGGGCGCGCTTGAGGTGGTTGTTGATCACGATGCGGTTGTCGAACAGCAGCTTCACCGGGACGGCGCGGACCGAGGTGGCGGTCGGCATCTCCAGCGAGGCGTCCATGTTCTTCGCGACCGCGGCGGACGGGCCGCGCAGGGTCACCAGCTCCGGGCCCGCGGGGGCCCCGGTGGCGGGCTGCGCCGCCGGCTTCGGCGCGGGCTGCGCCGGACGGGCCGGGGCGGCCTTCGCC
>NZ_JADWYM010000010.1 GCF_022414535.1 Streptomyces sp. MUM 2J | reverse complement strand
GCGCCGGCGGCGGGCCGGTCGGCCCCCACCCGCGTGACGCCGCCGTCGGTCCGGTCGGCCGCCGCGGCGGGGTCGGCCGCGGTGGGTGGGCCGTCGGAGGCGGGTCCGCCGGCTGCGCACTCGGACCCCCGGTCCCCGAGTGCGACGGGCCCGGAATCCGGTGAAAGGCGCCGGCTCGCCCCGATGACGGCACTGCGCGCCGCCCTGGGGTGGGCGAAAGGATAGGTGCGGATCGAACTACTCGTGATCACCGTCGAACAAGGGCCTGATCAGCGTATTTGTTGCCAGTGACTGCTGGCGTGATGTGGGTGCCGGGTGAATCTGGATTACCGGCGGGTACACAAAGCCGTCGCTCGGGCATACGCTGCCGCTCATGACGGACTCGCAGGCCCCGGAGAAGTCCGGCCTCGGTGTTGCCGAGACGACCGGCACCAACCCTCTCGCCCCCTCCCCGGCGGGCGCCCGTACCGCTGCCGACGTGGTGACCCCCCAGCTGGTGGCCCAGCTCACCAAGGACGTCGTCGGCTCCGGCCGGACCGCCAACCACACCCCGTTCACCGGCGAGAAGCTCGCCGACCTGCCCGAGTCCACCCCCGAGGACGTGGCCCGGGCCTTCGAGGCCGCCCGCTCCGCGCAGGCCCTGTGGGCGCAGACGCCGGTGCGCCGGCGCGCCGCGGTCCTCCTCCGCTTCCACGACCTGGTGCTCGAACGGCAGGCCGAGATCCTGGACCTGATCCAGCTGGAGACCGGCAAGGCCCGCCTGCACGCGCACGAGGAGGTCCAGGCCGTCGCCGTCGCGGCCCGCCACTACGGCCGCCGGGCCCCCGCCTACCTGAGGCCGAAGCGGCACACCGGTGCCGTCCCCGCGCTGACGAAGGTCACCGAGCTGCGCCACCCGCGCGGCGTCGTCGGCGAGATCGCCCCCTGGAACTACCCGCTGGAGCTGTCGGTGGGCGACGCGCTCCCCGCGTTCGCCGCGGGCAACGCGGTCGTGATGAAGCCCGACACCGAGACCTGCCTGACCGCGCTGTGGGCGCGGGACCTGCTGATCGAGGCGGGCCTGCCGGCCGGGGTCTTCCAGGTCGTCATCGGCGACGGCCCCGTCGTCGGCCCCGAGATCGTCCGGCACGCCGACTACGTCTCCTTCACCGGCTCCACCCGCACCGGCCGCGAGGTCGCCGAGCGCGCCGCCGCCCGCCTGGTCGGCGTCTCCCTCGAACTCGGCGGTAAGAACGCCATGTTGGTGCTGGAGGACGCGGACGTCGACAAGGCCGCCGCGGGCGCGGTGCGCGCCTGCTTCTCCTCCGCCGGGCAGCTGTGCATCTCCATCGAGCGGCTGTTCGTCCACGAGTCCGTCGCGGACGCCTTCCTCGACCGCTTCGCCGCCCGCACGCGGGCCATGCGGCTCGGTGCCTCCCTCGCCTACGGCGCCGACATGGGGTCCCTGGTCGGAGAGCGCCAGCTGGAGACGGTGAAGCGGCACGTGGAGGAGGCCGTGGCCAAGGGCGCCACGGTGGTGGCCGGCGGAGTGGCGCGCCCGGACGCCGGCCCGTACTTCTTCGAGCCGACGATCCTCGACGGTGTCACCGAGCCGATGGCGGTGTGCACCGAGGAGACCTTCGGGCCGGTCGTGTCGGTCTACCGCTTCACGACGGAGGAGGAGGCGATCACCCGGGCCAACGCCACGCCGTACGGCCTGAACGCCTCGGTCTGGACGAAGGACGCCCGCCGCGGCCGGGAGGTCGCGGCCCGCCTGCGCACCGGCACGGTCAACGTCAACGAGGGCTACGCCCCCGCCTACGGCAGTGCCCAGTCCCCCATGGGCGGCATGAAGGACTCCGGCCTCGGTCGCCGGCACGGCTCCGAGGGCATCCTCAAGTACACGGAGGCGCAGACGGTGGCGCACCAGCGACTGCTGCCGATGGCGCCGTCCCTCGGGATGGACGACGAGAAGTACGCGGCGTTCATGAGCCGGAGCCTGCGCCTGATGAAGGCGTTCCGGTTCCGCTAGCCCCCGACCGTTCCCGACGAGGAGAGCACGTGGCGCAGGAGAAGTCCGTCCCCACCGAGCACGAGCAGGCGCACGACCACCGGGACGAGGACGGGTGCGAGGACGGCTACGACTACGACGTCCTCGTCGTCGGGTCGGGGTTCGGCGGTTCGGTGTCCGCCCTCCGCCTGACGGAGAAGGGCTACCGGGTGGGCGTCCTGGAGGCCGGCCGCCGCTTCACCCGCGAGTCGCTCCCGCGCAACTCCTGGGACCTGAGGAACTACCTCTGGGCGCCCCGGCTCGGCATGTACGGCATCCAGCGCATCCACCTGCTGGGCAACGTCATGGTCCTGGCCGGTGCCGGGGTCGGCGGCGGCTCGCTGAACTACGCGAACACCCTCTACGTGCCGCCGAAGGCCTTCTTCGACGACCCCCAGTGGCGGGAGATCACCGACTGGCAGGAGGAGCTCCGGCCCTACTACGACCAGGCCCGCCGCATGCTCGGCGTACGCCTGAACCCCACCATGACCCCCTCCGACGTCCACCTGAAGGCGGCGGCGCAGAGGATGGGCGTCGGCGACACCTTCCACATGGCGCCGGTCGGGGTCTTCTTCGGCGACGGCCGGGACGCGGACGGTGCGGCGACGGCCGGGCCGGGCGAGCAGGTGCCCGACCCGTACTTCGGCGGTGCGGGCCCCGCCCGCCGGGCGTGCACCGAGTGCGGCGAGTGCATGACGGGCTGCCGCCACGGCGCGAAGAACACCCTGAACGAGAACTACCTCTACCTCGCCGAGAAGGCGGGCGCGGTCGTGCACCCCATGACGACGGTCGTGTCGGTGACGACCAACTCGCGCGGAGGCTACGCCGTGGCGACCCTCCCGACGGACAACCGCCGCACGACGCGGGGCCGGACGTTCACGGCCCGCAGGGTCGTCCTGGCGGCGGGCACCTACGGCACCCAGACCCTGCTGCACCGGATGAAGGCGGGTGGCCAGCTGCCGTACCTGTCGTCGCGGCTGGGCGAGCTGACCCGCACCAACTCGGAGGCCCTGGTCGGAGCACAGACGGACAACCGCCGCTACCGCAGGGCGACGGGCGAGCCGAGAGCGGACTTCACCCGGGGCGTGGCCATCACGTCCTCCGTCCACCCCGACGAGAACACCCACATCGAGCCGGTCCGCTACGGCAAGGGGTCCAACTCGATGGGCGGCCTGTCCATCCTCCAGGTCCCGTACGCGCCGGGCGGCTCACGCGTCCGGGCCTGGCTGGGCAACGCGGCGAGGCATCCCCTGCTGGTCCTGCGGTCCCTCTCCAACCGCCGCTGGTCGGAGCGGACCATCATCGGTCTGGTGATGCAGTCCCTGGACAACTCCCTGACCACCTACCTGAAGCCCGACGGGGTCGGCAAGGGCCTGCTGACGGCGCGTCAGGGGCACGGCGCGCCCAACCCCAAGCAGATCAAGGCCGCGTCCGACGGTGCCGCCGCCCTCGCGGCCGAGATCGACGGCTTCGCCGGCTCGAACGTGGGTGAGCTGATGGGCACCCCTCTGACGGCCCACTTCCTGGGCGGCTGCCCGATCGGGGCGTCCTCGGAGACCGGTGTGATCGACCCGTACCACCGCCTGTACGGCCACCCCGGCATCTCGGTGGTGGACGGCGCGGCCGTGTCGGCGAACCTGGGCGTGAACCCCTCTCTGACGATCACCGCCCAGGCGGAGCGGGCGATGTCGTTCTGGCCGAACAAGGGCGAAGAGGACCCGCGTCCGTCGCAGACGGCGGCCTACGCCCGCCTGGACCCGGTGGAGCCGAGGCATCCGGCGGTGCCCCAGGACGCCTTCGGCGCGCTCCGGCTGCCTTTCCTGGGCATCCCGGCCGTACCGCCGAAGCAGCAGCACGACTAGCGCGGGCCGGGGTCCGGGGGCCCCGCGCGTCCGGAACGGCAAAGGGACCCGCGCCCCCCTCCGAGCGCAGGTCCCTTCACCTCCACGGACGGCCGTACGGAAGCTCACCGAGCCCCCGGACGGCCGTGCTCACGCCCGGGCGCCGGACCTGCGGCGGCGTACCAGGAAGAGCGCACCCGCTCCGGCGGCGACGGCGGCGCCGCCGACGAGACCGATCACGGGCAGGGCCGAACTGGAGCCGGTCTCGGCGAGGTTGCCGGTGATCGGCCTGGCCGCGCCCTGCGGCTTCACGTCCTGCGCGGGGGTGGTGGGCTTCTCGCCGCTCGGCTCGGCGTCGTCGACGTCGCCCGCCTGGCTGCCGGCGGAGAGCACCGTGACGTCGTACGAGTCGCCGTTGCCGTAGCAGGAGGAGCCCTTGCCGGCGTAGACGGCCTCGCTCAGCGCGACCGCGGAGCCCGCCGGGGCCTTGGAGCTGACCTGGATCCGGAGGTCGAGCGTGGCGGAGCTGCCCTTCTCAAGGGAGTCGAGCAGGGCGACGAAGGAACCGGAGAAGTTCACCGTGCCGTCGCCCCCACCCCCGAGGGTCTCCTGGTAGGCGTCGGTCCACTTGCCGTCCTCCCTGACCTGGATGCGGGCCAGGTCGGTGTAGAGGGAGGCATCCAGATCGTCGCTGTACTCGGTGAACGCGTTGATCCACACGTTCTCCAGGTCCCGGTCCGAGTCGTTCTCGACGACGAACCGGAACGCGTGCCAGCCCGAACCGGCGACGATCTTGTTCGGCAGCCCGGAGATCGTGGCGGTGAGCTTCTCGTCGAGATCGAAGGTCTCGCAGTCGGAGTACGGATCGAAGGCCGCGTCGCCGTCGGCGGCGGACCCGGTCGGCGAGGCGGAGGCCGAGGCCGATGCGGAGGTCGAGGTGGAGGCAGAGGCAGAGGTCGAGGGGGACGCCGACGGCGAGGACGACGCGGAGGCCGCGGACGAGGACTCGGCGTACGCGTCCGAGTCGGGGGCCGAGGCGGAGGCGGAGGCGGTGCTCTCGTTCTCCGGGGTGGTCGCCGAGGCGGACGCGTCCGCGCTCCTGGAGGCGGTGGCGCTCGGCGAGGAGGACGCGCTGCCCTGAGTGGCGAAGGCGGTGGGCGCCGCCAGCAGCGCGACCGGGGAGATCACAGCCGTCGCGGCCGCAAGGGCCATGGCACGGCGAAGCTTCATGAAGACCTCAAGCAGTCCAGTGTGGTCCGGGTGTGGTCCGGCAGGTGGAGGGACCGGCGTGGCGGCGCTGAAGAGTCCCTGGATTCAGGGGGTTTGATTCGTGGCGCCGATGAAGGGTTGTGCGAGGCTCACACGATCTTTATGTGATCCACGCCACTCTTGCGCGGCCGGTGTTCCGGCCCGTTCTCGCCTCCGGGCGGCGGCTCACGGCACACGGCTCGCGGTGCGCCGGGTACGGGCGGCGCGGGGCGCAGGGCGGAGGGTGGAGGATGGAGGGCGGAGGCGTCCTGCGGGCGGCGGCCGTCGGGGCGGCATGCGAAGGGCCCCGCGGGAGCTCGCCGCGGGGCCCTTCTTTCGTCAGCACCGGCGTCAGGGCAGCGCCGGTGCCGGGGAAGCGGCGCCGGGGGGTTGCGCCGCTGGGTGGCCGTGCCTGGGGTCCGCTCCGACGGTCCCGATCTCGGGCAGCCGGGTCGCGGAGACCGGGCCCACCAGGCAATGAAGTTGTGTACGAGGGGACTTGGGCCTGCCGGGTATCGTGCGGGACGAAGGCGGCCTCCGCAACCGTTCGACCCGGACTTCATGCATATGTGCACGTTCCCGCCGATCGGCCCCGGGCGTCCCCGGAGCCGACCGTTCTCTTGGGTGACCGGGCTGCTGTCCCCTGCCGTCCGGTCACTTGCTGGAGCGAGGTCCCACGACGCACAGCACGATCCGTACGCCTCACCGCTCCAGTGAGCCACGCGTGGTTCTTTCGGGCCCGCCCCTGGATGGCACGGACATCGGTACCAACGAAGGCGCCCGGAGGCGGTCACGCGCCGTACGGGTGAGAGGGGATGCGAACTCAGATGCGACCCCGGCACAGTTCGAGCAGCGTCATCGCCAGGGCCGTACCCGGCTTGCCCAGGGCCTCGCGGTAGCGGGCGAGGACCTCCATCTCGCGGGAGAGGTTCACCCGCCGGCCGCCGGAGGCGATCCGCGCCTCCTGGATCACCGCGGACACGGCCGTCCGCTCCTGGATCAGGCCGATGATCCGGTCGTCGAGCGCGTCGATGCGTTCACGCGCACCGGTGATCACGCCGGCGCCCTCGGCCGTACGCGCGCCCGTCTTCTCCACGGTGCCCGTCTTCTCCCCGGTGCCGGCCCTCTCGGGGGTGCCGGTCCCCTGCGTGTCGTCCGTGCACTCATGGGGCTTGTGGGGCTTGGGGCGCTCGGTGGCGCCGGTCTTCTCCGCGGCGGTGGCGGTCATCTCTGGGCTCCTCGTCCGAAGGAGGTGCCCCGGAGCGGCAAGGTCCGCGCACGCCAGGCGCCCCGGACCTGTTCGGCCCGGGGCGCCTGGGAAGTCGCTCGATCAGTTGCTCAAGCAGCACGACCACGGCAGCCGGCGGGCCGGGTGCCATAGGTAAAGACGTACGTCACGTGCTGGAGCATGCCGCCAGTATGCCGCGCCGCCACGGGGTGTCCAACCCGGTTCGGATGATGAGACGCGCGCCCGTCGGCCCGCTCGCCCGGCGGCAGGGGCCGTGTCCCCCGGCCGCCTCGGTAGAATTGGCCAGCACGTACGACCCCGCCCCACCGCCGGAAGGCTCCCGTGTCATCAGCGACCCCCGCTGCCGCCGCCCCCGACACCGTCCTGGTCGTCGACTTCGGCGCGCAGTATGCCCAGCTCATCGCCCGTCGCGTCCGTGAGGCCCGGGTCTACAGCGAGATCGTCCCCAGCACCATGCCGGTGGCCGAGATGCTCGCCAGGAACCCGGCGGCGATCATCCTGTCCGGCGGGCCCTCGTCCGTGTACGAGGAGGGTGCTCCCCGCCTCGACCGCCGCCTCTTCGAGGCGGGCGTCCCCGTCTTCGGCATGTGCTACGGCTTCCAGCTGATGGCGCAGGCCCTCGGCGGCACCGTGGACAACACCGGTGCGCGCGAGTACGGCCGTACGGACCTGCACGTGTCCAGGTCGTCCTCGACCCTCTTCGAGGGCACCCCGGCCGAGCAGGCCGTGTGGATGTCGCACGGGGACGCCTGCTCCGCCGCGCCCGAGGGCTTCACCGTGACGGCCTCCACGGACGTCGTCCCGGTCGCCGCCTTCGAGAACGACGACAAGAGGCTGTACGGCGTCCAGCACCACCCCGAGGTCATGCACTCCACGCACGGTCAGCAGGTGCTGGAGCACTTCCTCTACCGCGGCGCCGGACTGAAGCCGGACTGGACCACCGGCAACGTCATCGAGGAGCAGGTCGAGGCGATCCGCGGCCTCGTCGGCGACAAGCGCGCCATCTGCGGCCTCTCCGGCGGCGTCGACTCCGCCGTGGCCGCCGCGCTCGTCCAGAAGGCCATCGGCTCCCAGCTGACGTGCGTGTACGTCGACCACGGCCTGATGCGCAAGGGCGAGACCGAGCAGGTCGAGAAGGACTTCGTCGCCGCCACCGGCGTGCAGCTGAAGGTCGTGGACGCGGAGCAGCGCTTCCTCGACGCCCTCAAGGGGGTCACCGACCCCGAGGAGAAGCGGAAGATCATCGGCCGGGAGTTCATCCGCGTCTTCGAGCAGGCGCAGGCCGAGATCATCGCCGACGAGGGTCCGGCGGTCGAGTTCCTGGTGCAGGGCACGCTCTACCCGGACGTCGTCGAGTCCGGCGGCGGCACGGGCACCGCCAACATCAAGTCCCACCACAACGTGGGCGGCCTGCCGGAGGACCTTGAGTTCCGGCTGATCGAGCCGCTGCGCAAGCTGTTCAAGGACGAGGTCCGCATGGTCGGCCAGGAGCTGGGCCTGCCGGAGGAGATCGTCCAGCGCCAGCCCTTCCCCGGGCCGGGCCTGGGCATCCGCATCGTCGGCGAGGTCACCAAGGAGCGGCTCGACCTGCTCCGTGACGCCGACGCCGTCGCCCGCGAGGAGCTGACCGCGGCGGGCCTCGACCGTGACATCTGGCAGTGCCCGGTGGTCCTGCTGGCCGACGTCCGCTCCGTGGGCGTCCAGGGCGACGGCCGTACCTACGGCCACCCGATCGTCCTGCGGCCCGTGTCGTCCGAGGACGCCATGACCGCCGACTGGTCGCGGCTGCCGTACGACGTCCTCGCCCGCATCTCCACCCGGATCACCAACGAGGTGAAGGACGTCAACCGCGTCGTCCTCGACGTCACCTCCAAGCCCCCGGGCACCATCGAGTGGGAGTGATCCCGCGGCACGTGAGGGTCAGGTCCGCTTGAAGGTCCGCACCGGCTCTCCGGGCTTCCAGACCTCGACGACCAGGAAGCGGTCGTCCTCGACGTAGGTCCGCACGACCTCTGTCAGCTCGGTGCGGAAGAGGTGGAACGGCTTCGGCGGTTCCGCCTCTTTCCCGTACGCTTTCCCGTACGCCCTCTTCGCGTCCGGGTCCATCACCTCGATCGCCCGGCCCGCGACGCGCACGTCCCCGCCGCCCATGCCGGTGCCGGAACCCGGGTTCGCCTGGAGCGCGAAGCGCGCGTCGCGCCGCAGGTCGAGTGCCTTGAGCGAGTCCGGCATCATCCCGAGCCACAGCTCTCCGGCCAGGAACCGGACCTCCAGGCCCGAGGTACGGGGCGAGCCGTCCCTGCGGACGGTGGCCAGGACATGGTGGGTGAAGGCGCCGAAGCGCTCTTCGACGGTCCCGGCCAGGCCGGGCTCGGCGGTCGCGAAGGTCTCCCAGTTCACTGCCGTGGGGCGAGTCGTTTCCATGGGTCGAGTGTCACCCCGAAACCCGACATCCTCCGTCGTGTTTCGGCAGGGCCCGTTCTCCGGCGACTGACCGGCGGCACCTTCCGGCCCGCACCGCAACCGAGCCGGGTGCCGGAGGAGCGGTGCCCTTGGACCGGCGGAGCGGGGCGGCGCGGATGCGGGGCGGCCGGGGGAACGGGGCGGAGCGGGGCGGCACCCTGGGCGGCTCAGGCGAAGCTGCGGAGCACCGCGGCCTTCGTCCTCGCGAACTCCTCGTCCGTGAGCACGCCGTCCCGGTGCAGCTCGCCCAACTCGCGCAGCCGGCGCAGCAGTACGTCGTGGTGGTCGGAGGGGGGCGGCACGGTGGGCGCGTCCGGCGACCGGCCCCGTGTGGCCCACTCCCCGCCGGTGCGGGTGGACGGGTGCGGCAACCGCGCCGTGACCGCCGTCGCGACCAGCGCGGTCAGCAGGTCACGGCGTGTGCTGCCCCACAGATCCAGGGCGTAGGGGTCCTTCTCGGGCGGCAGCTTGGAGAACACCGTCTCCCGTGTCACGAACCGCAGGAAGCCCTCCTCGTAGCCGGAGTTGGGCAGCCACTCGACCTGCACCAGATCGCCGATGGCGATGATCCTCGGTCCGGTCGCCCGTTTGACGCGGTCGGAAGTGTCGGCCCAGTCGATGCGGACCTGGCCGCCGTCGAAGGAGACCGTGCCGTCGGAGGAGCGCACCGACACCGGCACCGGAGGGCCGGGCAGCAGATAGGCCTTCGCCGGTTCCTTCGGGATCCGGTCGAGCAGCAGTGCGCGGCGGATCTCCTCGGCGACGTACTCGGCGACCCCCGACCGGTCGGTGTCCACGGCCAACCGGTACGGATCCGCCGCGTACGGCAGTCTGCCACCGGTCGCCTGCAGGAGCGGGTCGGCGCCCTCCCGCAGACTCATCCGCAGGCGCCCCCGCTTGCGTTCCGGCTCGTAGACGACGCCCGCGACGGCGTTCAGCGGGACGGCGATCTCCCCGAACGTCTGCCGGAACAGCGGTACGGAACGGTGGAGTCCCGGCGTGATCCTGACCGTTGTGCCGTCGAAGGCCCAGGTCCCGTCGCGCTGGATGATCTCGGCCATACGGAAATTCTCGCAGCCGGGTCAACACGGCGGACCGCTCTTCACTCCCGCCTGACGGACCTGCCGGACACGGTGCGTGTCGGGTAGGGCACAATTCGCTTCTGTCATTGGGGAGTTGCCGGGCGGCCCGCCGGCGGTCCGCGCCTGCCCGGCCGGACCGGGACGCGGACCGCCGGCGGCGCAGGGCGTGGACCGGCGGCACGACCGCCGGACCGTGGATCGGCCGTGAGGGCCGTGAGGATCGTGGGGAAGGGCGGGCGTCGGCGTGGCGGTGCAGGAGGCGAGAGGGGCCGTGGGGGCGGCGGGTGCCCACACGGGTGGCTGCACCTGTGGGGGATGCCCGCACGGGGCGCGGGAGGGACACCGCCGGGCGGTGGCCGAATTCCTCCTCAAGCGAGACGAGTTCGCCGCAGGCAAGGGCCTTCCGGCGGCGGTGGCCCACTCGGCCTCCGCCTCCCGCCAGTGGGTCTCCGAGGAACTGGCCCAGTCCGCGCAGGCCGTCGCCGAACGCAGTCGTGCCGAGGGCGAGGCATGGCTGATCCGGCTGTGGCGCCGAACCGCGGCCGTGGTGTGGTCGGGTGTCGTCCTGCTCCTGCTGGGGCAGGCGCTCACGGCGATCGGCGCCGGCTGGACCGCCGCCCGCACCGCAGGACTCGCCGCGGCGCTCGTGGCCGCCGGCGTGCTGACCGCCGCCGCCTGGTTCCACCGGGCGCGGGGTGGCGCCCTCGCGCCCGTCATCGGCGAGGACAACCGCCTGTCGACGTCCCGTGCGGTGGCCGCCGCCTGGGTCCTCTTCCTCGCCTACGCGGTGCTCGTCCTCGTCGGCCGCCTCGCGGCCGCCTCCGCGCCCGGTGACCGGGACGCGCTGATCTCCGGACTCGCACTCGCCCGTGGCGCAGGGGTGGTGACCGTGCTCGCCGTCGTGTGCGGGATCGCGGTGCTGGTGCGGCGCGTCGTGGGGTTGCGCGTGTCGGCGCAGCGCCTGCAGAAGGTCCACGCCGACCGGCCCAGGGCGGCCGACCTGCTGACGGACGACGCCGGTCGCGGCACCTTCGCCGACATCCAGTACGTCGTGATCAGCGCGGTGGTGCTGGTCTTCGCCGCGGTGCGCCTGGCCCGCCGCCCGGACCAGTTGCCCGACCTGCCGTGGGGGCCGGCGGTGGTGGTGCTGATCTCGGCGGCGACCTACCTCGCCGGCAAGTACGCGGAGGGCGGCCGGCCGGTGATCCTCTCCGTCCTCCGGGCCCGCGAGGCCGGTGACCTCGATGCGCCGATCCGCACCGGCGACGACATCGAGATCCGCGGCGCCGGTTTCGTCCCGCCGGGTGCGGACGGCGCCGACCGGCTGTCGCGGATGGCGGTTCGCATCGGGCCCGTCCACGTCCATGTCCCCCTGGTCCCGGTTGCCGGCGGTTTCCGCAATCCCACCGACAGCCTCCTCACCGTGCCCGTCCCCGCCGACGTGGAGCCCGGCCGGATGGAGGTGCAGGTCGTGACAGCGGCCGGGGTGGAGACCAACCGGTACACGATCGACGTGACGGAGTGACCGGAGCACCGCCCTCCACGTCCTGGCCCTCGCTCTGGGGCATCGCCGACCGGTCACGGGTCGCCGGGCCCGTGTCCTTCGGCTACCAGCCCCGCCCCTGGGCCACCGGCCACCCGGGCGGCCCGGTCCTGGGCCATGGGCCATAGGCCGCCGGGCCGCGACGCGGTGCCCCGTCCCGGGGCACCGCTGACCGGATCCCTATCCGCGGCCACCCGCCCGTGGGCCCCTGCCCCAGCGCCCGTCGCTCGTGGCGGAGGTCCTGGTCGTGTCCCCGACTGAACACGTCTCGCTTTTCGTACGTATCGTCAGGTATCGGAGACCTCACTGCGGGCGAGAGGCGGCTGGGAGCGATGGGTCACGGCATGCGAACGGGCACGCACACCCTCCGTCTCGACGAGCGCGGCGACTGGCGGGACGCCGCGTCCCGCTACGCGTTGCTCCCCCTCCGCGTCTTCCTCGGTGTGACCTTCGTCTACGCCGGCCTGGACAAGCTCACCGACAGTGCGTTCATGCAGGCCTCCGGCGCCGGCTCCATCGGGGACACGATGCGGTCCGTCCGCGACTCCTCGGCCATCCCGGCCCTGGTCGACCTGGCGCTGAAGAGCCCCACGGGGTTCGGCTACGCCATCGCCCTCGGTGAACTCGCCGTCGGCCTGGGCACCCTGATCGGTCTGCTCACCCGGGTCGCGGCACTCGGTGGTGCACTCATCTCCCTCAGCCTGTGGCTGACGGTGAGCTGGGCGACCGAGCCCTACTACTACGGCAACGATCTCATCTACCTCATGGCCTGGCTCCCGCTGGTCCTCGCCGGCGCGCCCGTCCTCTCCGCGGACGCGATGCTGCGGGCCCGTCGGCGAGGCGGGAGCCACAGCGGACCGGGGCCGTCCTGGGCGCGGTGACCTCCGCCCGGGGTGCCCGGCGGCGGCCCGGTCAGCCGGCCGGGCCGGTCCGGGTTCCGCCTCCGTGGCCTGTCCGGTCGCCGAGGCGGCGTCTTCGTGCCGCCCGTCCGGTGGCGCCCACCGCTCCGGCCAGGCAGAGCCCGCCGACGACGAGGGGGATCAGCGTGAACCAGGGAATCTCCCACGCCCCTCCCGCGTCGCCGGCGTAGAGCACGCCCGCGGCGGTGAGGAAGGCACCGGCGACGAACCGGCCGGGCTGGAACTCATGACGCAGCACGGGTCACCTCCGCCTGTCCCAGTCCCACATGCAGATCCAGATCGAGCGTCCCAGAACTCGCGGTGCCCCCGGCGGGGGCCAGGGTGACCCGGCGGTGCTTGCCCGGTTGCACGTCCACGTCCCTGCTGTCCTCGCCCGGCAACCGGATGTCCCCCACGCCCACCTCGATGTCCGCCTTCACCGTCATGTCCGCAGGCACGATCACCCGTACCCGGCCCACTGCCACGTCCGCCGCGGTCGACACCGTCTTCCCCGCGGCCAGGTCGAGCCCGGACAGGTCCAGGGTGCCGACGCCGGCCCCCAGGTCGTACGCCGGCCGGACGTCCGCCGCCGTGGCGGGCCGCCAGGTGGTGCGTGTCCACTGCGTCCCGATGTCCTTGGGCACGGCCGCCGCACCGGCGAGCAGCCCCGCCGTGATGGCCGCCAGCACGATCGACCCGGCGCCCGTCCGCCCCAGGAACGCGCTGAGCGCGATGCCCGCGCCGAACACGAGGAGCGCGCAGGCCAGCCCCGTCTGCAGGCTGGTGCCGAGCGGCTGCGTGTCCCAGGTCAGGCCTGTGCCGAGCGCTGCCGCGAGCAGGGCCAGCAGGAAGACCCAGCCGCCGACCCGGCGCGGACCGCGCTGCCCGGGCCGCTCGGCGTGCGGGGCGCGGGTCTCACGGGTCCCCTCGCCGGCTCCGCCGTGCCCGATGAGGTCGACGCTGATCAGCGAGGTGATGTCCGGCTTCCGGGCGTCGCCCGGACCCCACAGATAGCCGGTGCCGCCGACGTGCGTGCCGTCCTTGACGATCGGGTCGCGCCACCACGAGTAGGAGATGGGCGCCGGCGGTGCCTGGGCCTCCGGCGGGGCATCGGCCACGGCCTGGGCGGCTATCGGGTCGGGGCCGGGGTCGCGTCGCCGCTGCGACCAGTAGCCGGCGCCCGCGAGGAGGAGGGAGAGCACGACGCCGAAGGTGAGCACGCTGCCGTTGTTCAGCATCGACAGGAACACCCCGCATCCCACGAGCGCGAACAGCACGGCCGCCAGGGCCTGGCCGTCGACGCGGCCGGTGAGCAGCTTGCGGACCTCGTTCTCCTCCTCGTCGTCGTAGGGGACGAAGAGCCAGGCGAAGCCGTAGAAGATCAGGCCGATGCCGCCCGCCGCGGCGAGGACCGCCAGCGTGATCCGGAAGATCACCGGGTCCACGTCGCTGTGTCGGCCCAGGCCCGCGCACACTCCGGACAGCATCTTGTGCTCCCGGTCCCGGCGGAAGGGGCGCGGGGAGCCGGGCTGCTCCGGGTCCTCCGCGCCCGGCGGGCCGGGACGGCCGCCCCTTCCTCCCACCGCTCCGGGCGTACCGCCCGGTTCCGCGTGCGCGCGCGGCTCCTGCGGAGAGGGCCGGGTGCCCTCGTCCGGTGCGGCGCCCTCGGAGGGCTCCGCGTCCGCGGCGTGCTGGTGATCAGTCATGGGTCCATGGTGACGGGCGAGCCGCCGCGACGGCAGTCGGGATGACCCTGGCCGGACCCTGATATCGGCCCCTGACCCCGGGCCGGGGGCGGCGGGTGACGGGCCCCCGGGCCGAAGATCAGGGGAGTCTCGGGGGCGGACCCTGATGCCCCCGCCCGACCGCCGTGTGACCATCGATGGCATGCCGGAAGCCGTAGCAGCGCCCCTCACCCAGCCTCGGCCTCCGCGCAAGCTCTACCGCAGCAGTGACGGACGCTGGCTCGGTGGCGTGGCGCGGGGGCTCGCCGGGCATCTCGGGCTGCCCGTGATCTGGGTACGCCTGGTCTTCGTGGGCCTGTTCATGGCCGACGGCCTGGGCGCGCTGCTGTACGCGGCGTTCTGGTTCTTCGTACCGCTCGGCGTCGGCGGTGTCGGGGCGCACCGGCCGTCGTCCCCGGTCGGCACCGAGACCTCCGCCGACGGCCGGCGCCGGCTCGTCGCGCGCAAGCCGGACAAGGGTCAGATCGTCGCACTGCTCCTCATGGTCGTCGTGGCGATGATCTTCGTCGGGAGCGTGAACATCGGCAGTGGGGCCCGTGCGTACCTGCTGCCCGCCGTCCTCGTGGCCGCGGGCGTCGCCCTGGTCTGGCGGCAGGCGGACAACGCCCGGCGGGCCCGCTGGGTGGAGGTCGGCCGCAGACGCCGTACGCTCACGCTGCTGCGCACCGGCGCGGGCGTCCTGCTCGTCACGGCGGGCGTCTCCGGCATGTTCGTCCTCCAGGGATCCGCCGCCCACCTCGGTTCGGTCCTCCAGGCGGCGCTGGCTGTCCTGGTCGGGATCACGCTGCTCGCCGGACCGTACCTGGTCCGGATGACGCAGGACCTGTCCGAGGAACGCCTGATGCGCATCCGCGCCCAGGAGCGGGCGGAGGTCGCGGCGCACGTCCACGACTCGGTCCTGCACACGCTGACGCTGATCCAGCGCAACGCCGACAACCCCGGCGAGGTGCGCCGCCTCGCCCGTGCCCAGGAGCGCGACCTGCGTACCTGGCTCTACAAACCGGAGGGCACAGGCGAGGACGAGACCGAGGAGCCGGACACGCTGGCCGATGCGGTCCGGCGCAACGCCGCCGAGGTCGAGGACAAGCACGGTGTGCCCATCGAGGTCGTGGTCGTCGGGGACTGCCCGCTCGACGAGCGGACCGGCGCGCAGATGCAGGCCGCGCGCGAGGCGATGGTGAACGCCGCCAAGTACGGTGGCGAGGGCGGCGCCGTGCAGGTGTACGCGGAGGTCGAGGGGAGAACCGTCTTCGTGTCGGTCCGGGACCGCGGTCCCGGCTTCGACCTCGATTCGATACCCGCCGACCGCATGGGTGTCAGAGAATCGATCATCGGCCGTATGGAGCGCAACGGCGGCACGGCGCGGCTGCGCTCGGTGCCGGGAGGCGGCACGGAGGTCGAGCTGGAGATGGAGAGGGCGGAGAAGACGTCATGAGCGACCCGACCGAGGGCAACGGCGCGGCGGAGGCGGCCCGGTCCGCGGAGCCGACGGGAGGCGGCCGGCGCGTGCGTGTGGTGCTCGTCGACGACCACCGTATGTTCCGCACGGGCGTCCAGGCCGAGATCGGCCGGACCGAGGAGACCGGGGTGGAGGTCGTCGGAGAGGCGGCCGACGTCGACCAGGCGGTCACGGTCATCACCGCGACCCGGCCCGAGGTCGTCCTCCTCGATGTTCATCTGCCGGGCGGCGGTGGTGTTGAAGTGCTGCGTCGCTGTGCCGCGTTGACGGCCGACGCCGAGCGGCCCGTGCGTTTCCTCGCGCTGTCGGTCTCGGACGCCGCGGAGGACGTGATCGGTGTGATCCGCGGTGGTGCGCGGGGGTACGTGACGAAGACGATCACGGGTTCGGACCTCGTCGACTCGATCTTCCGGGTCCAGGAGGGCGACGCCGTCTTCTCCCCGCGTCTGGCCGGGTTCGTCCTGGACGCCTTCGCCTCGACCGACGCCCCGCCGGTCGACGAGGACCTGGACCGTCTCACGCAGCGCGAACGCGAGGTGCTGCGGCTCA
The DNA here is from genome assembly GCF_022414535.1 of Streptomyces sp. MUM 2J. Taxonomy (GTDB): domain Bacteria; phylum Actinomycetota; class Actinomycetes; order Streptomycetales; family Streptomycetaceae; genus Streptomyces. The sequence goes on along the minus strand of NZ_JADWYM010000010.1, from coordinate 141,288 downwards.
TCGCCCGCGGTTACGCCTACAAGGAGATCGCCAAGCAGCTGTTCATCTCCGTGAAGACCGTCGAGTCCCATGTGTCGGCGGTCCTGAGGAAGCTCCAGCTGTCCAACCGGCACGAGCTGACCCGGTGGGCGACGGCGCGGCGCCTGGTCTGAGCGCGGGTGGGGCGGACGGCCGCCGGTGAAGTGACCACTGGTGGTCCGGCCGCCCGCGGTCCGGCCGCCTCCGGGTCCGGGCGACAGTGGTCCGGCCGCCTCAAGCTCCGGCCGACCGCGGCGCGCTCGCGGGCGCAGTGGCCGACGGGCCCCGTCGCGTCCCTAGCGGTGCTCCGGCACCGGCGTCGCCCCCAGGGCGCGCAGCGCCCACCGGTAGTGCCGTACGGCGTTCGCCGCGCCGAGCAGTCCGGTCAGCCACAGGATCGTCCCGGCACCCATGCCGAGGGCGACGTCGGCGTAGGCCGTGCGGCCCGGTTCGGCGCCCGCCGCAGTGCCGAAGGCCGCCCACAGGCCGGCGGCGCAGACGCCGAGCGAGGACAGCAGCCAGCCCAGACTGAGGCCGGGGGAGCGGAGCCGGGCATCGGTGCCGGGATGGCTGTCGAGGGCGAGCCAGGCGTCGAGGAGGCGGCGTACCTCCCGGTCGCGGCGGACGGCCAGGACGACGGCGACGACGGGCGGCGCGAGCGCGGCCAGACCGAGGAGGGCGAAGAGGGGAGCGAGGACGAAGCCGAGCGGATCGTGCTCCTCGAACTGCTCCAGCGGCACCATGAGCAGGGCCCAGCCGATGATCGCCGTGAGCGCGAGCAGCCAGAGCAGCAGGATCCGGTGCACGCCGAGGCGGTGCCGTCGCAGTTCCTCCAGGGCACGGTACCGGTCGGCCAGCAGCGCGGCCCTGTTCTGCCACGTCCGGAAGTGGGGCGGCGGCGGGGGCGGCGGCAGCGGCGAGCGGGGCATCGGGACCTCGGGAGCGCGGAAGGTTCGGGGCTGAGACGGCACTTCGGCGTCGAACGCTACCGCGCCGCCGTGCTCATGCCACGGCCCAGCCCCGCCCCGCGCGGGGGAGGACGCCCCCGTCACACCACCCGTGTCGCCCCCGCGAACGGCATCTGGTCGATCGGTGCGACCCGTACCGGCGCGGACGGGTTGGGGGCGTGGATCATCTGCCCGTTGCCGATGTACAGGCCGACGTGGCTGATGCCCGAGTAGAAGAACACCAGGTCACCGGGGCGGAGTTCGGAGCGCGCGACGCGCCGTCCGGCGTCGATCTGCGCGTAGGTCGTCCGCGGCAGCGACACCCCGGCCGACCGGTAGGCCGCCTGGACCAGGCCCGAGCAGTCGAAGGCGTTCGGCCCGGTCGCACCCCATACGTACGGACTGCCGAGCTTGCTGTACGCGTAGGAGACCGACGCGGCGGCGCGGGAGCTGGGGGCCGCGGTGCCACCTGCCCCGGGTGCCGTCAGGTCCCCGCGCTCCGCGGAGCCGGCGCGTGAGGCGCGGCCCTGTCCGCTGGAGCCCTGGCCGAAGCGGGCGCGCTCCTCGGTGCTCAGCCGGTCCAGCAGGCTGCGGGCGGCGTCCAGCTTGCCGTCGATGGTCTTCTTCTGGCGCTGCAGCTCCTTCTGCCGGGACCGGAGCGTGGACAGTTCCCCGCGGGCGGTCGCGCGCAGTTGCTCGATCTCCCGCACCTGCTTGCGCACCCCGGCGACGGCGACCGCCTGCCGGTCACCCGCGCGTTCGGCGAAGGCGGCGCTGTCGAGGTACTGGCGGGGATCGTCGGAGAGGGCGAGTTGTGCCGCCGGGGCCAGGCCGCCGCGACGGTACTGCGCGGCGGCGATCGAACCGAGCGCGTCCCGTGCCGCGTTGAGCCGGTCCTCCTTGCGCGCCGCCTCGTCGCGCAGTGTCCTCAGGTGCCGTTGCGCGGCCTCGGCGTCCTCCTTGGCTCCGTTGTACTTCTCGGTGGCCGCCTCGGCCTCCTGGTACAGCTTGTCGACCCGGGCCCTGACCTGTGCCGGTGTCGGGTTCGGCTCGGCGTTGCCGGTGCCCTCGAAGGCGGTCGCGGTCGCCGCGCCCGCCAGCGCGAGCGTCGCGGCGGTACGGACCGTGGTGCCGCCGAGGGAGCGCCGGCGGGGTTTGCGGTGCTCTGCCACGTGGACTGCACGTCCTTTCGGTACGACACGTACGTCCGCCGGTGAGCGGGGGCGGCGTACGACCGCCGGGGTCGGCCTCGTGCCCGGTGGCGGCCCGTACGGGGGAGCGGGCCGCCACCGGACTTCTCGGCGGTGGTGGCCGACTGCCGCCCCTGGGCGGGCGGCTATGGGGAGCCGGTCACCTGGAGGAGGACGCTAGGCCCCTTGGTGTCGGTCCGGTAACGCAATGTGCGGAAGTGACGCACCGGTGACCATGGGGGATCGGTCGTGATCACGAGCAGACGGGAAGGGGTGCATCCGAGCGAGGAGGACCGTGCAATTAGGCTCCGGCCTCATGGACGTACTCATCCATCTCTTCGTCGCCCTGCACATCATCGGCATCGCCGCGCTCCTGGGCGGCTTCCTCACGCAGATGAAGGCGATGGGCCGGGGCACCGCCCGCTTCGTCCCCGCGATGCTGCACGGGGCGCTGACGATGCTGGTCACCGGCGTCGTCCTGGTCGGCCTCCACCAGGCTGACGGGCGCTCGGTCGACAACATCAAGATCGGCGTGAAGCTGGCCCTGCTGATCGTGATCCTCGCACTGGTCTACGTGAAGCGCGACGAGGAGACGGTGGACAAGCGCCTGTTCGGCCTCGTGGGCCTGCTCACCACCGCGAACGTCTTCATCGCCGTGCTGTGGACCTGACGGCGGCGACAGCGGACCGCCCGGCCTCCGTGGCGACCGCCAGGCACGCCACGACCGCCACCCACAGCAGCGCCCTTCCCAGGGGTTCGAGGGACGGCAGGCCGACGGCCCCGGCGCCGGACAGCGCCGCCACCGCCGTCATGCCCATCGGATGGACGGTGGCCCAGCGGCGCGCGTCGTGGTTCAGCCGGGGCCGCGCCACTTCGGCGGCGAGGAGCACGGAGTACCAGCACAGGCCGAGCACCAGCAGGGCCACCGTCACCGTGCGCAGGACGCCGCGGTCGTCGTCGTTCCACAGGTACAACCGCGGCCCGCTCGCGTCGAGCAGCCTCGCCCCGGCGAACGCGGAGATCGCGAGGGCGCCGGTCGCCACCCACTGGTCTCCGGCGCCCTCGGCGACCTGCCGCAGATCGAACCGGGTGAGTGCGATCCCGTAGAGCACGATCCCGATCCAGAACAGCACCAGCGCCGCGCGCGCGAGCCAGCCCGCCGTCTCCGACGCGGCGACGGTCGCGCCGAGCACGGCGAGCCCCTGCGTGGCCACGCTGCCGAGGAACACCGACCCCGGCATACCCCGCGGCAGGTGCCGGAAGACCGACGGGAGCAGTCCTGCCCAGAGCACCGTCGACAGCGCCAGCAGCGCTTCGGCGGCCGAGGTCCACTCCAGCGCCGCGATCCGCGTGCCCAGCACGGTGGTCGCCGCGACGCCCGTCAGCGCCGCCGGCACCGCGGTCCCCCTCTCCCACCGGCCTGGGTTCCGCAGCAGCCGTACGACGCAGTCACCCGCCAGGGCGAGCCAGGCGACGGCGGCCACGGCGAGGGCGACGCGTGACAGCACATCGCGCCCCACCAGGTCCAGGCCGACCGAGAGGGTGGCGGTCGCCATGACGGCGGCCCCGGCCGCCGGCGACCGTCGCGCCCGCCAGGCGCGCGGGAAGGAGGGGGAGCCGGGCATGCGGCCGATGCTAGGCGGCTTTCGTCGCGTCGCGACGCCCGGCACGCGCTCTCACCGCACCGGCCCGAAGTCCGGGTACGGCCCCGCTGTACGGGGACCGCGGCGGGCCCACCGGGAGACCGGCGCCGGACGGCGCTCCCGGCGGGCGGACCGCGCCCGGCACGGAAGATCCGGCAAGCGGTCCGTACGGCGGCCTCAACGGGTTTCAGGCCGGGCGTACCACGCTGTGGATCGACGACTCGCCGTCGTAGTAGATGGATTCCTCGCGCACGTACGCCCCCGGCTTCGGGGCGTGGACCATCATGCCGTCGCCGATGTAGATGCCGACATGGCTGACGTCGCCGTAGAAGAAGACCAGGTCGCCGGGCCGGGCCCGGGAGAGCGGGACGGTCGTGCCGGCGTTCACCTGGTCGTAGGTGGTGCGCGGCAGGTCGATCCCGGCGGCTTTCCAGGAGGCCCGGGTGAGTCCGGAGCAGTCGTAGGAGCCGGGGCCGGTGGCACCCCAGACGTACGGCTTGCCGATCTGCGCGCGGGCGAAGGCGAGGGCCTTGTCGGCCCGGGTGGTGGAGGAGCCCGACGGGGTGGACGTGTCCGTGCCCGACGTGCCCGTGCCGGAGGCGCCCGAGTCCGGGGCGCCCGAGTCAGAGGTGTCCGAGTCAGAGGTGCCGGTCCGTGTCTCCTGCTGTTGCTGCTGGGCGGCGGCCTCCGCCTGCCGCTGCTGCTCCTGCTGCCGGGCCAGCTCGGCGGCCCTGCGGGCGGCCTCCCCCTGTTTCCGCTTCTCGATCGCGGCCAGCCGCGCCTTCTCCTGCGCCGTCAGCTCGGACAGCAACTCCCGTGCGTCGGCGAGCTTCTTCTGCACGGTCGCCTTGGCGGTCTTCAGGTCGTTCTGCGACGCGGTGAGCGTTCGGAGGCTCTCGGTGGCCTCCCGGCGCTGCTCCAACGTCTCCGACCGCTGCGCTATGAACTCGTCGACCGCGTCCTTCTGGCGGCCGGTCAGCCGGCTCATCAACTGGGCCTGGTCGAAGTAGTCCTGCGGGTTCCCGGCGAGCAGGAAGGTCGCCGTTCCGGGGGCGGCGGCGCCGGTGCGGTACTGGGCCGCGGCGAAGGAACCCAGCTGCTCCCGCGCCTCGTTGAGCTTCTGGGTGCGACGGGCGACGTCGTCGAGGAGGCTGTCGACGCGCCGACGCTGCTCGGCGGTCCTCTCCTTGGCCCCGTTGTACTTCTCGGTCGCCGACTCGGCCTGCCGGTAGAGGTCGTCGACCTTCTTCTCGACCTCCTCCAGGCTGGGCCGGTCGTCCGCCGCCGGGGCGGCGTTCGCGCTCTGGGAGAGCAGGACGACGGAGGTGAGGGCGGCCGTGGCGAGGGCGGGGGTGCGCAGACCGGCGGCGAGGGTGCCCGCGGCCCGCGGCTTGCGGTGCGACGCCAAGGAGAGGACTCCTTCCGTGGTCCGCCTGCCGGTCGGTGGCGGGGACGACCGGGTGTCGCCGGGTTCGGGTTCGGGCGAGGGGCCGGGGGCTTCCGGAGGGGCGGGCCCCAGGGCCCCTCGCCGTGGCGGAGAGAGGCCGGCCCACCCGGGCCCCGGCGGGGTCCCCGGCTCCGGGCACCGTGACGGCGCGCCGGTTCGGCGGAGGCCGCTCGGCCCGGCGACGTTCGCCGGTGAGTGCCCTGCGGCCCGCCCGCACCGTAGCCAACGCGTGCGGTGCCTGTGAAGGCTGGTGAGTGATATGCCCGATACGTTTTCGTGACCTGGCGCCGGGACGCCCCATCGGGGGCCGGTCCGGAAGGGTGCGCGCGGGGTTGCGGGCATCCCCGCCGCACCGGTGGTGGTCCGGGCCGACGGGACCCGGGTCCGGGACGAGGTGGCCCTCCCGGGGCGGCGGCGAGTTGTCAGTGGGTCGTCCTAGTGCCGCGGCAGGCAAGGTTCGCGCGTCAGGGAGCGGCGTCCGGTGCGTGCTCCCGGCGTGCCGGCCGGAAGTCCTCGTACTGGGCGTACTCGGGCTTTCGGCCGGTGCGGCGGGAGTGCGTGCCGGGCGCCGCGACGGGGCGGACGTCACCTGTTGCGGCACTAGGCTCCGTTCCACGGCCCCCGGTGCGTGTTCCGGGCCGGTGCCCGGCCGGCGGGACGGGGTCCCGCGACCCCCGGACCCGGCCGTCGGGCAGGCCCTAGACTCGGAGAGCGATGAGCAGCCTCTTTGACGACAGCTTCCTGGCGGATCTCCAGGCCCCCCGGGCCCATGGGGAGGAACCTCCGCCACCGCCCGAGGACGATCACGCTCCGGAGCCGGTTCCGGACGATCTGTTCGGCGGGAAGTTCGACGTGCCGCCGGACCGGGACGCCTACTACCGCGACGGCGCCCACCGGCCCCCGGTGGACCCCGCCGCCCTGCTGGAGGGCCTCAACGACAACCAGCGCGCCGCCGTCGTCCACGCCGGTTCCCCGCTGCTCATCGTGGCCGGCGCAGGCTCCGGCAAGACCCGCGTGCTCACCCACCGCATCGCCCACCTGCTCGCCGAGCGGGGCGCGCATCCCGGCCAGATCCTCGCGATCACCTTCACCAACAAGGCCGCGGGCGAGATGAAGGAGCGCGTCGAGCAACTCGTCGGCCCGCGTGCCAACGCCATGTGGGTCATGACCTTCCACAGCGCGTGCGTGCGCATCCTGCGGCGCGAGTCGAAGAAGCTCGGCTTCACCTCGTCCTTCTCGATCTACGACGCCGCCGACTCCAAGCGCCTGATGGCCCTGGTCTGCCGCGACCTGGACCTCGACCCCAAGCGCTTCCCGCCCAAGTCGTTCAGCGCCAAGATCAGCAACCTGAAGAACGAGTTGATCGACGAGGAGGACTTCGCGGCACGGGCCACCGACGGCTTCGAGAAGACCCTCGCCCAGGCCTACGCCCTCTACCAGTCACGGCTGCGTGAGGCGAACGCCCTCGACTTCGACGACCTGATCATGACGACGGTCAACCTGCTGCGCGCCTTCCCGGACGTCGCCGAGCACTACCGCCGCCGCTTCCGGCACGTCCTCGTGGACGAGTACCAGGACACCAACCACGCGCAGTACGCACTGGTGCGCGAGCTGGTCGGCACCGGCAAGCACGCCACCGAGGACGCCGACGTCCCGCCCGGCGAGTACGACCTCCCGCCCGCCGAACTGTGCGTCGTGGGCGACGCCGACCAGTCGATCTACGCCTTCCGCGGCGCGACCATCCGCAACATCCTCCAGTTCGAGGAGGACTACCCGGACGCGACGACCATCCTGCTGGAGCAGAACTACCGCTCCACCCAGACCATCCTGTCCGCTGCCAACGCGGTCATCGAACGCAACGAGTCCCGCCGTCCGAAGAACCTGTGGACCAACGCGGGCACGGGCGCGCGCATCACCGGCTACGTGGCCGACACCGAGCACGACGAGGCCCAGTTCGTCGCCGACGAGATAGACCGCCTGGTCGACGCGGGCGAGGCGAAGGCCGGCGACGTCGCCGTCTTCTACCGCACCAACGCCCAGTCCCGTGTCTTCGAGGAGATCTTCATCCGCGTCGGCCTGCCCTACAAGGTGGTCGGCGGCGTCCGGTTCTACGAGCGCAAGGAGGTCCGGGACGTCCTGGCCTACCTGCGGGTGCTGGCCAACCCGGAGGACTCCGTCCCGATGCGCCGCATCCTGAACGTGCCCAAGCGCGGCATCGGCGAGCGTGCCGAGGCGATGGTCGACGCCCTCGCCCAGCGGGAGAGGATCAGCTTCGCTCAGGCCCTCAGGCGGGTCGACGAGGCGTACGGCATGGCCGCCCGGTCGACCAACGCCGTGAAGCGGTTCAACACGCTGATGGAGGACCTCCGCACGATCGTCGAGTCCGGTGCGGGCCCGGCGACCGTGGTGGAGGCCGTCCTCGAACGCACCGGCTACCTCGCCGAGTTGCAGGCCTCCACCGATCCCCAGGACGAGACCCGCATCGAGAACCTCCAGGAACTCGCGGCCGTCGCCCTGGAGTTCGAGCAGGAGCGCGGCGAGGGCGAGGCCGGAACGCTCGCCGACTTCCTGGAGCAGGTCGCCCTGGTCGCCGACTCCGACCAGATCCCCGACGAGGAGGACGGCGACGGTGTCATCACGCTGATGACGCTGCACACGGCCAAGGGCCTGGAGTTCCCGGTCGTGTTCCTCACCGGTATGGAGGACGGCGTCTTCCCGCACATGCGCGCCCTCGGCCAGACCAAGGAGCTGGAGGAGGAGCGCCGCCTGGCCTACGTCGGCATCACGCGCGCCCGGGAGCGGCTGTACCTGACGCGGTCGGCGATGCGCAGCGCGTGGGGGCAGCCGTCGTACAACCCGCCCTCGCGTTTCCTGGAGGAGATCCCGCCGCACCACGTGGACTGGAAGCGCACGGGGGCCTCCTCGCCGGTCTCCTCCGGGCCGTCCTCGGGCATCGCGTCCTCCCTGTCCTCGTCCCGCTCGCGGTCGTCGGCCTCGGGCGCCTCCGGGTTCGCCACGCGGCGCGCCGGCGGCAAGCCGGTGGTCTCGCTGGCGGTCGGGGACCGGGTCACGCACGACCAGTTCGGGCTCGGCACCGTCGTCGCGGTCAAGGGCGTGGACGACAAGGCCGAGGCGACGATCGACTTCGGCGACGGAAAACCGAAGCGGCTCCTGCTGCGCTACGCGCCGGTGGAGAGGTTGTAGCGGCCGGATGGGAAGTGTGCCCCCACCGGGCGGTGGGGGCCGGTGCTCACGTCGGGTCGAGGTCGTGGCTGCGCAGCCACGGCAGCGGGTCGACGGCCGATCCGCCGTAGGGCCGGACCTCGAAGTGCAGGTGCGGGCCGGTGGAGTTGCCGGAGTTGCCGGAGTAGGCGATCGGGTCGCCGGCCTTCACCGTCGTGCCCGGGGCGACGCGGTAGTGGGAGAGGTGGCAGTACCAGGTCTGCGTGCCGTCCTTCGCCGTCACGATCATCATGTTGCCGTAGGCGCTGTTCCACTTGGTCGACACGACGCCGTCCGTCGCGGCCATCACGGTGGTGCCGTAGGCGACGGGGAAGTCGATGCCGGTGTGCACGGACATCCAGTTGATGCCGGCCTGACCGAAGTAGGCGCTGAGCCCGTGCCGGGCGACGGGCAGAGCGAACTTGGGCCGTAGCCGCTCCTTGCGGGCGGCCTCCTCGGCCGCCTTCTTCCGCTCGGCCTCCCGCTGCTCCTTGAGGTCGATGCGCTGCTGCGTGCGGCTGGCCCGGGCGGCGAAGGCGTCGGCGTCCGCGGACAGGCTCTGCAGCTGGGAGTCCAGCTTGTTGTTGGCGGCGGATGGTTTCACCGCCTGCGCTTCCGGCGCGGCGGCGGTGTCCGTGCTGCCGCCGGTGAAGGTGCCGACGGAGGCGGCGGCGATCCCGGCGACGCCCAGCACACAGACCGAGGGCACGGCGACGGTCAGCAACGCGGAGCGCTTGGTGGGCGTACGGCGGCGACCGCGTGCGCCGCGCGAGGCGGCGCGTGGGGAGGGGGAGGCGGTGACCTCCTCCTGGTCGTCGAGGAGCGGCGTGCCGTCCTCGTCCGCGGCGGGCGACGCGCCGGTGCCGTCCGACGGGGCGCCGTCGTGGCCGGACTGCTCGTGGGCGGGGCCCGCCCCCGCGTCCGGGACGGTCTCGAAGGTCGCGGTGGCCTGCTGGTCGAAGACGTCCGGGTGCTGCTCGTACGGTTCCGCACCGGCGTGCTGCTCGTACGACTCCGGGCCGGTGTGCTGCGCGGTGCCGTCGCCGTTCCACCGCGTGGCGTCGTACGCACCGGTGTCGTGGACCTGCGTGCCCCACTGCCACTGCTGGGTGGGGTCGGCGGTGACCGTCTGGTCGGGCTGCAGCCAGGCCGAGGCGTCCCACTGGCCGGAGACGTCCGGGGCGGCGTACTGCGCGGGAACCGTCGGCAGTTGCTGCTGGTCCGCCGTCCAGGCGGTCGTGTGGTAGGCGCCGCTGTCGTAGCCGGCGTACTGATGCGCCGTGTACGGGTGCTGCTGGAAGACGTGCTGGGCGCCGGTGGACCACTGACCGCCGTCGTACGTGCCGGTGGCGTCGGCCGGGAGGCTGCCGAAGAGGGGATCGGTGGCGTAGGCCGTCGTGCCGTGGCCGCCGAGCGAACCGTCGCCCGTGCCGTAACCGCCGTACGTGGTGAAGCCGTCGTACGGGGCTTCCTGGGTGCCGTAGGGCGCGTGGGGCGCCGAGGCGGCATCGGAGGAAGCCGGAGCCGGGGTGGACACGGTCCCCGACGGGTGACGGTCGTTCACCAACTTCTCTTTCGCCTCGACAACAGGGGCTGCCAGAGCAGTGCGGCGACTGTACCCGGCGGTACGCGGGCGCGACAATCTTCGTCAGGTTTCCCGCCCGCAGGAAACGGGCATTCGGCCGTGTTTCGTCGAACTGCGGACGCACCCTTGGCGTTGCGTTCGAAGGTTGTTCGATCCGAGGGGGGCGGGGTGGCCCGGAGGCGTCACGCCACCGTCAGTCCCCCTGCCTGCTCGGCGGTCTCCGCGCCCGGCAGCTCCGCGTCGAGGGCCTGGCGTATCCCCGCCGCAACGGCCGGGTGCACCGGCAGCGCCAGATGTCCGACCCCGCTGACCTGGACGTTCTGCACGGTCAGGTCGGGGTGGTCGATGCAGGCGGTGTCCAGCGGGTCCATCAGGTGGTCCAGATCGCTCCAGAAGCCGACGAAGCGGGTGCGGCAGCCGGGCGCAGGCCGGGACAGCTCCTCCAGGACCGGCGAGCCGGGGCGCATCTGGCGGACGATCGGGTGCGCGTTGGCCAGCGGGGCGACCCGCGTGCCCGAGTGCGGCGTGCCCAGCGTGACCAGGGTGCGCACGCGGTGGTCCCCGCCCAGGCGCTGCACGTAGTAGCGCGCGATCAGCCCGCCGAGGCTGTGTCCGACGACGTCGACCCGCTCACTGCCGGTGCGCTCGCAGATCTCCTCTATGTGCCGGCCGAGCAGGTCGGCCGCGGTACGGATGTCGCAGGTCAGCGGCGAGTAGTTGAGCGACTCGATGCGCTGCCGGCCGTGTTGGGCAAGGCTGCGGCGCAGCAGGACGAACACGGAGCGGTTGTCGATGAAGCCGTGCAGCAGGACCACCGGAGGCTGTTTTGGGGCCGGGAGCCGGGCGGGGTCCGGGGTGTCGGTCGCGAGCGGCCGACCGGCGGGGGTCCGCCGTTCCTGGGTGATGCCGGAGGGATAGAGCAGGAGGTGTCCCGCGAGGATCGCGCACTCCAGGGCGGTCGCCTTCAGCAGCGCCACGGACAGCCCCGCCAGTCTCGTCGGCAGCATCCGCCGGCACAGCGGTAGAAGAGACGGCAGGGAGGACGGCGGCAAGGAGGACGGCGGCAAGGAGGACGGCGACAGGAGGGAGAAGGCCGACAAACCCGACAAAGCCGACAAGATCGGCAAGGCTGGCAAGGCTGAGAAGGGCGCGAGAGCGGGCTGCAGAACTCTGGTGACCTTCATGGCCGGCCTCCTGTCGGCACGCTGGAGGACGGCCTTGTCCCCCGTGTGCACTCCCGGGGAGCCGTGGCGGAGGTGGTCGGCGATGCCGGAGCGGGGACGGTGGGGTGAGCGCGGCCGGCGGCCCGTGGTGCCCGTGGTGCGCCGATGACGTGGAGAGACCTGCCGCCGATGCGGCGGCGAGTTCCCCGCTGTCGTGCCGTGTCTGCCCTACGTGCCCTGCGTGCCATCGCCGAGGTGTCGCACCGACGCGGCGCGCGGCCTGCGGCGCGGCGGTGCGACGACCTCGCTGCGGCTCCCGTTGCGCGACTTGGAACGGTGCGCTGCTGGTGTGTCCCTGCGTGTGATTTCCCCCTCCCTCCCCACCGCGAAACGGCCGGGTGCGGGATGCTGGCGATAACGTTCGTTCACTTCCCTGGCCGGTGCGGGTGCCGCGGCACCCGCCGACAGGGACGAATGCAGTCGCTTCATGGAGGCAGTGATGGGTGTGGCAGCCGGTCCGATCCGCGTGGTGGTGGCCAAGCCGGGGCTCGACGGCCACGATCGCGGGGCCAAGGTCATCGCGCGGGCGCTGCGCGACGGGGGGATGGAGGTCATCTACACCGGACTCCACCAGACCCCCGAGCAGATCGTCGACACCGCGATCCAGGAGGACGCCGACGCGATCGGGCTGTCCATCCTCTCCGGTGCGCACAACACGCTCTTCGCGGCCGTCATCGCGCTGCTGAAGGAGCGGGACGCCGAGGACATCCTGGTCTTCGGCGGCGGCATCATCCCCGAGGCGGACATCCCCCCGCTCAAGGAGAAGGGCGTCGCGGAGATCTTCACGCCGGGGGCGACGACGCAGTCCATCGTGGACTGGGTCCGGGCGAACGTGCGTCAGCCCGCGGACGCCTGAGTCCCGGCCAGGTCGACCGAAGGGGACGGCGCGGCCGTTCCCCCGGGCGGTGCTGCGGCCCCCGGGGGCGGTGCGGCCGTCCCGGGGGCCGTCGCCCCGGTGGTCCGGGGCGGTGCGGCGGTCTCCGGTGACGGTGCCGCCGCTCAGCACGCAGGGCTGAGTTCCTCCGCCATCGCCGCGCGCAGCCGCAGCGTCGTGACCAGGCGCTGGAAGGCCTCCGCCCAGTATCCGCCGGCTCCCGGGGAGGCGCCCTCCGCCTCGTCCGGCACGGCCAGCAGGCCGTCCAGGCGGGCCGTGTGCGCCGGGTCCAGACAGCGCTCGGCCAGTCCCATCACCCCACTGAAACTCCATGGGTAACTTCCCGCGTCCCGTGCGATGTTGAGCGCGTCGACGACCGCCCGCCCGAGCGGCGCCGCCCACGGCACGGCGCACACCCCGAGCAGCTGGAACGCCTCGGACAGTCCGTGTACGGCGATGAACCCGGCCACCCACTGAGCCCGCTCATCCGCCTCCAGGGTCGCGAGCAGCCTGGCCCGCTCGGCCAGCGAGAGGGCGCCCGGCCCACCGGCCTCGGGCGCGGACGGCGCCCCCAGCAGCGCGTGCGCCCACCGCGGGTCCCGCTGCCGCACCGCGGCCCGGCACCATGCGGCGTGCAGTTCGCCCTGCCAGTCGTCCGCGACCGGCAGCGACACGATCTCCCGCGCCGTCCGCCCGCCCAAACGTCCGGACCACGTCCCGAGCGGTGCCGCCTCCACCAGTTGTCCCAGCCACCACGACCGCTCGCCCCGGCCGGGCGGCGCCTTGGCCACGACGCCGTCGCGCTCCATGCCGGCGTCGCACTCGTGCGGTGCCTCCACCACGAGCGTCGGCGGGCCCGGTGCGCGGTCGACCGCCACGCACGCCGCGGCCCGCACCGCCATGCGCGTCGCGAGCGCCGAGCCGGGCAGCGCCGACAGCAGCTCGGCCGCGGTCGATCGCACCGTGCGGCTCCGGTCCCTCAGTGCCGCCTCCAGGAACGGTTCGTCGTCCGGGCCCAGACCCGCACGCAGCGAGTCGAGGAACATCAGCCGGTCCTCGGCCCGCTCCGCCGTCCATGTCGACGCCAGCAGTTCCCGGCCGGCGGCGGGATCACGCGCGCGCAGCGCGGACAGCAGTGCGACCCGCTCCGCGAACAACCCCTCCCGCCACAGCCGGTCGACGCGCCCGGGATCGTCCTCCCCGGGCGGCGCGGCCCCGCCGCCGGACATCGTCCGCAGCGCGAACCGCCAGTCCGGGTTCAGCCGGGCCAGCCACAGTGCTCGTGGCCCCGCGAACTCCAGCGCCGCCGGTCTGAGGTCCGTGCGCCCGCGCGCCGCGTCCAGCAGCGCCGGCAGGGTGTGCGCGGGAGCGGCGTAGCCGTGGGCGTTCGCCGCCGCCAGCCACTGGGGGAGCAGCTCCATCAGGTCCGGTGCCGAGCCCCGGCGTCCCGCGCCTCCGCCGGTGCGGTCCGCCAGGAGCGTGCCGAGCCTGCGGGCCGCCGCCGCGGGCAGCGCGGGGCGCGGGTCGTCGGGAGCCGGTGCCGGACGGGGCGCCGCGGACGCGGGCCGTATCCCGGCCCGCCGCCGTACGGTCGCCACGGCTGCCGCGTCCAGCAGCGCGACGGGGGCCGGGCGGCCGGGGGCGACACCGGGCGGTGTGCGCCGGTCCGTGCCCAGCAGCGCTGCGGTGACCAGTTCCTCCCAGGCGTCCGCCGAGGACGGTGCCGCCGGAGCGGTGCTGCGGTTCATACGTGTCCTTCCCCTTCCTTCCTCTGCCTTCCTCTTTCTCTTCCCGTCCGTTCCCTCGCGTCCGTGGCCCCCTCGCCACGGCCGGGGGCACCGAAACCGGGTCCTGCGGCAGCGGCGGGGTGTCCGCGCCGGTGTCCCGTGGGACGGGGTCCGCGGCTCAGTGCAGCGGCACCACCTCGCCCGTCGCCCGCGGCCAGGCCGCGAGCGGGGTGAGACCGCGGTGGCCGAACTCGCCGAAGACCTTGACCGGGGCACCGCCCGAGAGCGCGACCAGCCGCCACAGGCCCGGCCGGCTCGCGGAGGCGGCGGTCAGCGGCAGCGCGGCGTCCTCGTCGGCGTCCGCGAGCTGCCACCTGTCCCCGTCCCGAACCGGTACGGCCCGCTCCAGGGTCACCGGGACGGAGTCCAGCCAGGGATCGGCGCGCAGCGCCTCGCCGTAGTGGGCCGCCGCCCGAGCCGCCGTCACCCCGTCGGGCCGGGCCCGTGTCGGGGCGGGGGCGCCGTACCGCTCGCGCAGGGCCACCCGCCGCTGACCGCCCGGATGGGCCGACACCTCGGCGTCCAGCGCCAGCCCGACCGGCAGCGCCGGTTCCGGGGCGCGGCCGGCGGCGCCGTACGACAGCAGCAGGGCCGTGTGCCGGGTGGCGGTGCCGTACAACCAGGTCCGACGTGTCGTCAGGCTCGCGTCCGCCACGTCGTACCGGGCGAGGACCAGCCACCGGTCGCGCAGCGGCGGGCCGTCCGCCGTCCGGGCCAGACCGACCCGTGACCGGACCGTCGCCGCCAGCTCCCGCGGCAGCCGCTCACGGTGCAGCCAGCCCTGGTCCAGAAGATGGAGCAGGGCGCACTCCTCCAGCAGGCGCACCGGCCAGCCCGGGCCCGAGGAGGCGATCCCGGCCAGGTCCCGGACCCGGGCGGCCAGGCCCGGCGCCTGGGCGTCCACCATGCGCGCCGCCGTCTCCTCCCACAGCCCGGGGTCCGCCTGCTCGGCCCCGGCGAGACCGCCGCGCAGCAGGTCCGCGAGGCGCTGCTCCAGTTCCGTGGCGCCCGCGGTGATCCGCTCCGCCCGGCGCTCCGCCCGGCGCCGCGCCGCCTGCGGGTCGGCGGGCGCGGACGACGAACCGCCCGCGCCCGCCGTGACGCCTCGTTCCGCCCGCCGTCCTCTCCCCTCCGCGCTGTCCCCCAACCACCGCGCGGCCCACCGCGGCGGTTCCCCCCGTGGCACCGCACCGTCCTCCTCCGCCCAGAGCAGCAGCAGGCCGAGCGCGTGCTCGCACGGGAACGCGCGGCTCGGGCAACTGCACCTGTACGCGGGTCCGGCCGCGTCCCCGAGGTCGGCGACCGTCCGGTACGGCGTGCTGCCGCCGCCCTGGCACAGCCCCCACACCGCGCCCTCGCCGGAACAGCCTGCCCCGGACCACGGTCCCGCCACGCCGAGCCTGCTCCCGGCCCTCCTCGACGCGGCGTCAGATGCCAGTGCCAGCACCTGGTCCACGCTCCGGCGCACCCCCTGCTCAGTCATGAACCCGACGGTAGGTCCCCCCACTGACATCGAGACCGGACGTGGCCCTGCCCAACGGGCCCCCGGCGCCGGTCCGCAAGCCTCACCGGGAGGGCGTTCCCACAGGTCGGAGCCGATTGTCAGTGGTGTGGTGCACGGTGGAGGCAGATTCGAACCGGACGAGCCGGAGGGGGACTTCGCCATGTCTGTGTCCGTGGAGACGACGGCCACCGCGCCGGGCGGGACAGGGCCCGCGCCGACCGCGCAGGCCCTGCGGCCACACGCCGAGACGGCCTTCGCCCACGAACTCGCCGCGCTGGCCGCGCAGGACGACCGTCCGCGCCCGGCCCGCTGGCAGCTGTCGCCGTGGGCGGTGGCGACCTACCTGCTCGGCGGAACGCTGCCCGACGGCACGGTGATCACACCGAAGTACGTGGGCCCGCGCCGCGTCGTCGAGGTCGCCGTCACGACGCTCGCCACCGACCGCGCCCTCCTGCTGCTCGGCGTGCCCGGCACCGCGAAGACCTGGGTGTCGGAGCACCTGGCCGCCGCGGTCAGCGGCGACTCCACGCTGCTCGTGCAGGGCACGGCCGGCACGCCGGAGGAGGCGATCCGCTACGGCTGGAACTACGCGCAGTTGCTCGCCCACGGCCCCAGCCGCGACGCGCTCGTGCCCAGCCCCGTCATGCGGGCCATGGCCGAGGGCACGACCGCGCGTGTCGAGGAACTGACCCGCATCCCGGCCGACGTGCAGGACACCCTCATCACGATCCTGTCGGAGAAGACCCTGCCGATCCCGGAGCTGGGGCAGGAGGTCCAGGCCGTGCGCGGCTTCAACCTCATCGCCACGGCCAACGACCGCGACCGGGGCGTCAACGACCTGTCCAGCGCCCTGCGCCGCCGCTTCAACACGGTGGTGCTGCCGCTGCCGGCGAGCGTCGAGTCGGAGGTCGACATCGTCTCGCGGCGCGTCGACCAGATCGGCCGGTCGCTCGACCTGCCGTCCGTGCCCGACGGCATCGACGAGATCCGCCGTGTCGTCACCGTCTTCCGCGAGCTGCGTGACGGGATCACCACCGACGGCCGGACCAAGGTGAAGTCGCCCAGCGGCACGCTGTCCACCGCGGAGGCGATCTCCGTCGTCACCGGTGGGCTCGCGCTGGCCGCGCACTTCGGCGACGGCGTCCTGCGGCCGTCGGACGTCGCCGCGGGCATCCTCGGCGCCGTGGTCCGCGATCCGGCCTCCGACCGGGTGGTGTGGCGGGAGTATCTGGAGTCAGTTGTCCGCGAGCGCGACGGCTGGAGCGATTTCTACCGCGCGTGCCGGGAGGTGGGCGCGTGACCGCCGGGCGCGGGGGCCGGGAGCCGTTGCAGACCGGGGGCAAACCGGGCCGGGCGGCCGCGGGCAGCCGGGTGGGGGCGGGGCGGCCCGAAGCGCCGACGGCGACGCCGGGCGACGACGACACCGCCTGGCCCCGGAAGCGGAGGGGGACGGAATGACGGGGGACGCGGCGACCGCGGGAGGGGGCGGGCCGTGGCTGCTCGGGGTGCGGCACCACGGGCCCGGGTCGGCCCGCGCGGTCCGCGCGGCGCTGGAGGCGGCCCGGCCGCGGGTCGTGCTGATCGAGGGTCCGCCCGAGGCGGACCCGCTTATCCCGCTGGCTGCGGACGCGGACATGCGTCCGCCGGTCGCCCTGCTCGCCCATGCCGTGGACGAGCCCGGCCGCCCGGCGTTCTGGCCGCTGGCCGCGTTCTCCCCGGAGTGGGTCGCCCTTCGCTGGGCCCTGGAGCACGAGGTCCCGGTCCACTTCATCGACCTCCCGGCCGCGCACACCCTTGCCTGGGAGCGCGCCACCACCGCCACCACTGCCACCACCGGCCCGCGCGGCGACGCCGGTGACGCGGCGGCCGGCAGAGCGGCGGGGCAGGACACGCAGGAGCAGCCTGCCTCCGCCGACGTGCGGGTCGATCCGCTCGCCGTCCTCGCCGACACGGCCGGGTACGACGACCCCGAGCGCTGGTGGGAGGACGCCGTCGAGCACCGGGGCGCGGACGGGGACGACGCTTTCGCCCCGTTCGCGGCCCTGGAGGAGGCCATGACCACGCTGCGGGAGGCGTACGGCGGCGGACCCGACCGGGACCTCGTGCGGGAGGCGCACATGCGCCTCCGGCTGCGCGCCGCCCGGCGCGAGACCGGCGACGACGTGGCCGTGGTCTGCGGGGCCTGGCACGTCCCCGCCCTGCGGCGGCCGTCGGCCGTCGCCGCCGACCGGGCGCTGCTCAAGGGGCTGCCCAAGGTCAGGGCGGACCTCACCTGGGTGCCGTGGACGCACCGCAGACTGGCCCGGACCGGCGGGTACGGCGCGGGCGTCGACGCGCCCGGCTGGTACGGACACCTCTTCGCCGCCCCCGACCGGCCGGTCGAGCGATGGCTGACCAGGGTGGCGGGGCTGCTGCGGGAGGAGGACCGGATCGTCTCGCCCGCGCACGTGATCGAGGCGGTGCGGCTGGCGGACACCCTCGCCGCGCTGCGCGGGCGGCCCCTGCCCGGGCTGCGCGAGACGACCGACGCCGCGCGGGCGGTGATGTGCGACGGCTCGGACGTCCCGCTCGCCCTGGTGCACGACCGGCTCGTGGTCGGCGAGGACCTGGGCGAGGTGCCGCGGGCGGCCCCGGCCGTGCCGCTCCAGCGGGACCTCGACCGGCTGCAACGGCGGCTGCGGCTCAGACCCGAGGCCGCGGACCGGGAGCTGGAACTCGACCTGCGCAAGGACACCGACGCCGAGCGCAGCAGGCTGCTGCACCGGCTTCGGCTGCTGGGCGTCGACTGGGGCGAGCCGGCCGCCTCACGCGTCGGCACCGGCACGTTCCGGGAGACCTGGCGGCTGCGCTGGCAGCCGGAGCTGTCGGTCCGAGTCGCCGAGGCGGGGGTGTGGGGGACGACCGTGATCGCCGCCGCGACCGGCAAGGCGGAGGCGGACGCGACGGCCGCCCAGGTCCTGGCGGAGGTCACCGCGCTGGCCGAGCACTGCCTGCTGGCCGGCCTGACGGACGCGCTGCCCGCGGTGATGCGGGCACTGGCCGACCGGGCCGCGCTCGAGGCGGACGTCGGCCGCCTCACCCAGGCCCTGCCCGCCCTGGTCCGTTCCCTGCGCTACGGCGACGTGCGCGGCACCGACACCGGAGCGCTCGCCGAGGTCGCGGTGGGCCTGGCCGACCGGGTCTTCGTCGGCCTGCCCCCCGCCTGCGCCGCCCTCGCCCCGGACGCCGCCGACGGGATGCGGCGCCGGATGGACGCGGTGCACGGGGCGGTGGGGCTGCTCGCGGACGCCACGGACGCCCCCGCCGGCCGGGCGGCACGGCCCGGCGACGGTCTGCGGCCCCGCTGGCAGGCGGTGCTGCGGGTGCTGTCCACGCGGGACGCGGTGCCCGGCCAGGTCCGGGGGCGCGCCGCGCGGCTGCTGCTGGACGACGGGCTCATGGAGCAGGACGAGGCGGCGCGGCTGATGGGGCTCGCGCTGTCGCCCGGGACGCCACCGCAGGACGCCGCCGCCTGGATCGAGGGGTTCGTCGGCGGCGGGGGCAGCGGGATGCTCCTCGTGCACGACGAGCGGCTGCTCGCCCTGGTGGACGGCTGGCTCACCGGGGTGCCGGCGCAGGCGTTCACCGACGTACTGCCGCTGCTGCGGAGGACGTTCGCGGCGTACGCACCGGGTGTGCGCCGCACCCTCGGCGAACTGGCCCGGCGCGGACCGGAGCGACGGCCCGGCACGGTGCGCGCCGTCCGGGCCGGACTGCCGGGCTTCGCGGCCGGCCTCGACGACGGGCGCGCGGATGCCGTGGTGCCGGTGGCCCGGCTGCTGCTGGGACTGGACGGTGCCGTGCACGGGGACCGGGACGGCCGAGACACCGGCCTGGTGGGGGTGGGGACGTGACGACCGGGACGACCGACGCGGCGCAGGAGCGCCTGCGGCGCTGGCGGCTGGTGCTCGGCGGTGACACGGCGGACGGCACCGGACACGCCCTGTCCGGCGGGGACAGGGCTCTGGACGGCACACTGGCCGCTCTCTACGGCAACGGGGACGGCCCCCGGACGGGCGGGGACCGTTCCGCCGGGCTCGGCGCCTCGGCACCGTCCGCGGCCCGTTGGCTCGGGGACATCCGCACGTACTTCCCCTCCTCCGTGGTGCAGGTCATGCAGCGTGACGCCATCGACCGGCTCGGGCTGTCGGCACTGCTGCTGGAACCGGAGATGCTCCAGGCGGTGGAGGCGGACGTGCACCTGGTCGGCACCTTGCTGTCGCTGAACAAGGCGATGCCGGAGACGACGAGGCAGACCGCACGGGCCGTCGTGCGCAGGGTCGTCGAGGATCTGGAGAAGCGGCTCGCCACCGGCACCCGGGCCACCCTCACCGGCGCCCTCGACCGCAGCGCCCGCGTCAGCCGTCCGCGCCATCGCGACATCGACTGGAACCGCACCGTCGCGGCCAATCTCAAGCACTATCTGCCCGAGCACCGCACGGTCGTTCCGGAGCGGCTCATCGGGTACGGGCGGGCCGCCCGGTCGGCGAAGAAGGACATCGTGCTCTGCGTCGACCAGTCCGGTTCGATGGCGGCGTCCGTCGTCCACGCCTCGGTCTTCGGGGCGGTGCTGGCCTCGATGCGGTCGGTCAGCACGCGCCTCGTCGTCTTCGACACGGCCGTCGTCGATCTCACCGACCAGCTCGACGACCCGGTGGACGTGCTCTTCGGTACCCGGCTCGGCGGCGGCACCGACATCAACCGCGCCCTCGCCTACTGCCAGGCGCAGATCACCCGGCCCGCGGAGACGGTGGTCGTGCTGATCAGCGACCTCTACGAGGGAGGTGTCCGGGACGAGACGCTCAAGCGGGTCGCGGCGATGAAGACGTCGGGAGTGCAGTTCGTGGCGCTGCTCGCGCTGTCGGACGAGGGCGCACCGGCCTACGACCGGGAGCACGCCGCCGCGCTCGCAGCCCTGGGCGTACCGGCGTTCGCCTGCACACCCGACCTGTTCCCGGAGGTGATGGCGGCGGCGATCGAGAAGCGCCCGCTGCCGGTCCCGGACAGCCTGTGACAGGAGAGCCGACCGGGCGGCCGACGGCCCACGAGTGACGAGCGACCGGCGACAAGCCGTGGGCGACGAGTGACGACCGGAGACCCGCCGCCCTGCCGCCCCGGGGCTCCGGGACCGGACCCGCGGCCCGTCGTACCGGTTCGTCGGGGGCCCCGGCGTCGGCGACGTCGGGGCCGCCCGGTCCCCGTCGGGGTGGGGACCCGCCCTGCCCGGGTCCTCGTCGGCACACGGCCGTCCCGGGCCGTGCGCGAAGGCCTCACCGGGTGCGCCTCAACCCGGTGAGGCCCTGCTCAGCCGGCACGTGGTGTCGCGTCGACGCGCCGTTCACGGCATCATGTGACAGGTATCACCGCTCACGTGTGAGCTGCGATTTAGAGACGTCAGCCCGGCGGCGATAACCTGCGGGACGGACATGCCGCGCGCTCGGACACCGTGTGCGCTTCCCTTGTGACACAGAGCGGACGTCACGTTGCCCTTCGCGGCACGCCCACGCATCCAACGAACCGCGAGATCACTGATAGGGACGGAAGCGCGTGGACCTGTTCGAGTACCAGGCGAGGGACCTCTTCGCCAAGCACGATGTACCGGTGCTGGCCGGTGAAGTCATCGACACGCCTGAGGCGGCGCGCGAGATCACGGAGCGTCTGGGCGGCAAGTCCGTCGTCAAGGCGCAGGTGAAGGTCGGTGGTCGTGGCAAGGCGGGCGGCGTGAAGCTGGCCGCCACCCCGGACGAGGCCGTCGCGCGGGCGACGGACATCCTCGGCATGGACATCAAGGGCCACACGGTCCACAAGGTCATGATCGCCGAGACCGCTCCGGAGATCGTCGAGGAGTACTACGTCTCCTTCCTCCTCGACCGCGCCAACCGCACCTTCCTCTCCATCGCCTCCGTCGAGGGCGGCGTGGAGATCGAGGAGGTGGCCGCCACCCGTCCGGAGGCCGTCGCCAAGACCCCCATCGACCCGATCGACGGCGTGGACGAGGCCAAGGCCCGCGAGATCGTCGCCGCCGCCCGGTTCCCGGCCGAGGTCGCCGACAAGGTCGTCAACGTCCTGGTCCGGCTGTGGGACACCTTCATCAAGGAGGACGCCCTCCTGGTCGAGGTGAACCCGCTGGCCAAGGTCGCCTCCGGTGACGTCATCGCCCTCGACGGCAAGGTGTCCCTCGACGACAACGCCGAGTTCCGCCACCCGGAGTTCGAGGAGCTGCACGACAAGGCCGCCGCCAACCCGCTCGAGGCGGCCGCCAAGGCCAAGGGCCTGAACTACGTGAAGCTCGACGGCGAGGTCGGCATCATCGGCAACGGCGCCGGCCTGGTCATGTCGACCCTGGACGTCGTCGCCTACGCCGGTGAGAACCACAAGGGCGTCAAGCCCGCCAACTTCCTCGACATCGGCGGCGGTGCCTCCGCCGAGGTCATGGCGAACGGCCTGGAGATCATCCTGGGCGACCCGGACGTCAAGTCCGTCTTCGTCAACGTCTTCGGCGGCATCACCGCCTGCGACGCCGTCGCCAACGGCATCGTGCAGGCCCTGGAGCTCCTGGAGAGCAAGGGCGAAGAGGTCACCAAGCCGCTGGTCGTCCGTCTCGACGGCAACAACGCCGAGCTGGGCCGCAAGATCCTCGACGACCGCAACCACCCGCTGGTGCAGCGTGTGGACACCATGGACGGCGCGGCCGACAAGGCCGCCGAGCTGGCTGCTGCCGCGAAGTAAGGGACGAGGTCACACACAACCATGGCTATCTTCCTCACCAAGGGATCCAAGGTCATCGTCCAGGGCATGACCGGCTCGGAGGGTCAGAAGCACACCCGCCGCATGCTGGCGTCCGGCACCAACATCGTCGGTGGCGTGAACCCGCGCAAGGCGGGTCAGACGGTCGACTTCGACGGCAACGAGGTACCGGTCTTCGGCACCGTCGCCGAGGCCATCGAGAAGACCGGCGCCGACGTCTCGGTCATCTTCGTCCCGGAGAAGTTCACCAAGGACGCGGTCGTCGAGGCCATCGACGCCGAGATCCCGCTGGCCGTCGTGATCACCGAGGGCATCGCGGTGCACGACACGGCGTACTTCTGGGCCTACGCCGGCAAGAAGGGCAACAAGACGCGCATCGTCGGCCCGAACTGCCCCGGCCTGATCACCCCGGGTCAGTCGAACGCCGGCATCATCCCGGCCGACATCACCAAGCCGGGCCGCATCGGCCTGGTCTCGAAGTCCGGCACGCTGACGTACCAGATGATGTACGAGCTGCGTGACATCGGCTTCTCCACCTGCGTCGGCATCGGTGGTGACCCGATCATCGGCACCACCCACATCGACGCGCTGAAGGCGTTCCAGGACGACCCCGACACCGACCTGATCGTCATGATCGGCGAGATCGGCGGCGACGCCGAGGAGCGGGCCGCGGCCTTCGTCAAGGAGAACGTGACCAAGCCGGTCGTCGGCTACGTCGCGGGCTTCACCGCGCCGGAGGGCAAGACCATGGGTCACGCCGGTGCGATCGTGTCCGGCTCGTCCGGAACCGCGCAGGCGAAGAAGGAGGCCCTGGAGGCCGCCGGCGTCAAGGTGGGCAAGACCCCGACCGAGACGGCGAAGCTGGCGCGCGAGATCCTGGCCGGCTGACGTCGCTGACGACGTCCCGGCAACCGCCGGTGGGCCCGTTCCCCGCAGTGGGAACGGGCCCACCGGCGTTCTCGCGAGCGCGGGCCGTCAGGCGGCGGGGCCCAGGCGGCAGGCGGCGGGAGAGGGTCCCCGCACACCACGGCGGGACGGCTCGCCGGGCGGCGGCGCGGTCCCGTGGCTGCTCTCCCCGCACGCGGTTGGCAGGACGCCCGGCACACCAGTGCCGCAACAGGCACTAGCGCGTCTCGGGGACCAGGCGCTGGGGGCCGCTGGCCGGCTCCCCCCTGAGCTTGGACCGCAGGGACCGCTCCTCCGCCGACAGCGGTCCCGGCGCCGATCTGGGGGGCACCCCCCGGACGGCTTCCCCGGGCGGCACCGGCGGCACGTAACGGGTGGGGGCCGTGTGCAGGGTCAGAGCGGTGGCGCTGATGACCGTGACGGTGAAGGCGATCGCCGTCCGGGTCCAGAAGCGGGCCCGGCGTTCGCCGTCGGTGCGGACGGCCGGCGGTTCGGCCGCGCGCAGCCGCTCCGCGGAGGCCAGCGCCGTGAGCCGCCGGTGGATCTCGGCGGGGTCGGCCAGCTCCGGCAGGCACGCGGCGACGGCCTCGCGGGCGTGCAGGAGGCGGTGGGCCGCCGCCCGGCTGCTGGCCTCCGTCTCCGCCGCCGTGTCGGGCAGGCCGAGGCCGACACCGTCGTGCAGCAGCAGCGTGCGCCGGTACGACGGCGGCAGGGCGAGGAGGGCCGCCAGCAGTGTGCGGTCGGCGGGGGCGGCCGGCGGCGGCTCGGGGTGCCGGTAGCGGGGGCGGAACCGGTGCCAGGGGGAGAGCGCGTACTCGTACGCCGCCGCCCGCACCCAGCCGGCCGGGTCGCGGTCGCGGGCCACCTCCGGCCAGCGCTGCCAGGCGAGCTGGAAGGCGCGCTCCACGGACTCCCGGGCCAGCTCGCGCCGCCCGGTCAGCAGGTAGGCCTGCCGGACCAGGGCGGGGGAGCAGAAGCCGTAGAGGGCGTCGAACGCCTGAGCGGGCGTCAGGCTGGAGCCTTCCGTCTCCTCGGGTGCGGGGATTCCGGTGCCGCCGGTCCGCCCCGCCGCCGGCGCGAGAGGCTCGGCTCCGCCGTCGCGGCCCGCCGCACGGACGAGGGTTTCGGTTCCTGCGGTCAGCTCCGGCTCCGGTGGGAGGGGCGCGGCCCCTGCGCCGGGCTCCGCGGCCCGTGCGGTCCGCTCCGAACGTCCGGTCCGCTCCGCGTCGGGGGGCACGGTCGTTTTCCCCGCGGAGGTCTGAGGAACCGTCACCCCGGTCGGCCGTCCGAGCGAGGCGAGCAGTTCCGCGTACGCCTCCCGCTTGCCGCCCCGCGGCGTCGTACGGCCGGACTCCCACGAGCGCACCGTCTTCCGGGTGACCCCCACGCGCGCCGCGAGCTGATCCTGCGTCAGTGAGGCGGCCTCGCGCAGGCGTCGGCGCTCCTTGGGGGGAGGGAGGGGAGTGGCAGGGCTCTGCGTCACAGGGCGCCCCTTCGTACGAAAAAGTACATAAACGTATATTGAGCGACACAGCGGAAGTTCGCCCGTTACGACGGGAAAGCGCGTGTCGTTGGGAGCATGGCGGGCGTGATCCTGAAGACCGACCGCCGACCGACGTTGTCGCCTCTGCTCACCCGGATGCGCGACCGATCCCCCGGACTGGCCGCCAGCCTCCTGGGTGGCGCGGTCGCCGCGGGCCTCGGGCTCGGCGCGTTCGCCGTGCTCGTGACGGTGCTGTGGATCAGCTCGCCGTACCCCGACGGCGGGCCGGGTGGCGCCCTGCACGTCGCCGCGGCGCTGTGGCTGCTCGCGCACGGCGTGGAACTGGTCCGCACCGACACCCTCTCCGGCACCCCGGCTCCCGTCGGCCTCACCCCGCTGCTGCTGCTCGCGGTGCCCGCCTGGCTGCTGCACCGGGCCTCCCGGGACGCGGTCCACGGCGACGACGGCGAGCAGCGCGCCTCCGCCCGCACGGCGTGGACGGGCGCCGCCCTCGGCTACCTCGCCGTCGGCGCCGCCGTCGCGCTGTACTCCTCCAGTGGCACTCTGCGTCCCGCCTGGCACGGAGCCGGCGCGGCCGGGCTGCCCTTCGTCGCCGTCGCGGCCGCCGGCGCGGGGGTCTGGACGGCGTACGGCCGCCCGCGCGAGCCCCTCGACAGCCTGCTGGTGGTGCTGCCGGGCCCGCTGCGGCGCCTGGTTCTCGGCCCGCGGGCGGGCGAGCGGATCGAGACCGCCGGGCGGGCCGCGGCGGCCGGGGCGGCGGTCCTGATCGGGGGCGGGGCCTTGCTGGTGGCGGTCTCGATGCTGTGGCACGGCGGGGCGGCGAGCGGGTCCTTCCTCCGGCTGACGGAGGGCTGGTCGGGGCGGTTCGCCGTGCTCCTGCTCTGCCTCGCGCTGGTGCCGAACGCGGCGGTGTGGGGTGCCGCCTATGCCCTCGGCCCCGGCTTCGCCCTCGCCGCGGGGCACACGGCCGGGCCCCTCGCCTCCGACCCCGCGCCCCTGCTCCCGCCGTTCCCGCTGCTGGCGGCGGTGCCGGACGCCGGCCCGGGGACGCCGTGGAACTGGGCGGCGGGAGCGGTGCCGCTGGTGGCCGGGGCGACCGTGGGCTGGTTCGTGGCGCGCGCGGAGGCGCGGGAGGCGGCACGGGCGGAGGAGGAGGAGGGCCGGGGCGGGGCACGGCCGGGGACGTGGCGGCACACCGCCGGCGTCACCGTGCTGGCGGCCGTGGCCTGCGCGCTCGTGCTGGCGGGGTGTGCGGCGCTGGCGGGCGGACCGCTCGGGGTGGCCGCGCTGGCCCGGTTCGGTCCGGTGTGGTGGCAGGTCGGCGGGGCGGCCGCGGCCTGGACGGCGGGCGTTGCGGTACCGGTGGCCCTGGGGGCCCGGGCCTGGCGGCGGCGGGATGCCGGGGCCCCCGCCGGGGAGGCGGCCGCGCCGGAGGCGGCGTTGCCGCAGCAGGACGGGGCACCCCGAGGGGACACGGCGACCCACAAGGACGCGTTGCCCCGGCAGGCCGTGCTGCCCGAGGCGTTCGACGAGGACGTCGAGCCCTACGACTTCCTGCCCCTGGACCCTCCGGAAGCCCACTGAGATCGTCCGGACCCGCACGGGGATCCACCGGACGCGCGGTGCGACCCGTCGGTCGCGCGCACCGACCCGCTCCCGGCCGTGGAGCGGTCGGCGCGCAGTCCCGCGTCGGACACCCCGGCAGGGCGCGGGAGGAGCGGCCGCCGGTTACTCGGCGGTACCCAGCAGCCCGCGCAGCTCCTTGGGCAGCAGATCCGTGCAGGACTGCTTGGCCTCGTCGGTCAGGGCGTCCTTGGTGCAGGTGTAGTAGTCGCGGTAGACGAGCTGGGCCGTGAACCCGGCACCCACCAGGGCGAGGGCGAGGGAGGCGGTGACCAGGCCGCTGACCGCGGCGGTCGTCTGGGGGCGCGCGCCCGCGCCGGCGGACTGGCGGCCGGGATCGGTGCGGGGCTTGCCGCGCAGCGCGCTGATGCCCCAGTACAGGGCCAGCGCACCGAGCAGCAGGGACACGTAGGACCACCCGAAGAGCGCGAGCATGAAGGCCCACATGCCGCCGATCAGCGCGTACCGGGCGCGGCGCTGCACCGGGTCCGTGGGGTCCCAGCGCATGCCGGGGCCGGGGCCCGGGCCCGGGCCGTCGCCGGAGGGGCCCTCGGGGCGGCTGCCGGGCCGGTCGCCGAAACCGCCGGGCTGGCTGCCCGGCTGCCGGTCGCTCCACCCCGGGCCCCACGGGTTGCCCTTCCGGCCGCCGTGGTCGCCCTGGCTTCCGCCGCTGCCGTCCTCTCCTCCCGGCTCTCCGTGCCCTCGCTGCCCGCCGGAACGGCCGTGCCCGCCCGCCGCGGGGCGCGGCTGCCACGGGCGGTCCGGCGTGCCCTCGGGGGGCGGGGCGAAGGGGTTGTCGTCCTGGCCGTCGCCGCCCTGCGGCGGGCCGGAGGGGGTGTCGGGCGGGGATGAGGGCCGCTCCCGCAGCAGCAGGGCGCCGCGCGTTTCTCCCCGCGCCGTGTACGGGGGGAGCGTGAGGAGTCGCAGGCTGCGGTCCGGCATCAGATGAGCGTCTTCCCCTTGATGGATACGGCTGTCGTGTTGATGGATACGGCTGTCGTGCAGAGCTGTCGTGAGGAGAACGCGTCGCCCCCGGGCGGCGTTCCCGATCCCGCTTCTCCCAGACGCTACCTTCCGGCCACGCACCCGTCCCACGGGGCCCGTCCGGTGTGCCGGTATCGTTGCTGGCGGTCGGCTGCTTCGTAGGCTTCCCCGTATCCGGGGACCCGAAGCATTCGTGCGAACGTACAGACCCGGCGTCGTGCTGGGCCGGCCGTACCGACGCTCCCCCTCGAGAAAGGGCCCCCACCGTGGCCGCCAAGCCCGAGGTCAAGCGCGTCAAGCGCCTCGTCGTGCTGGTCTCCGGATCCGGCACCAACCTTCAGGCGCTGCTGGACCACATCGGCGAGGCCGGTGCGCAGGCCTACGGCGCCGAGGTGGTGGCCGTCGGCGCCGACCGCGACGGCATCGAGGGGCTCGCGCGGGCCGAGCGCGCCGGACTGCCCACCTTCGTGTGCCGGGTCAAGGACCACGGCAGCCGCGAGGAGTGGGACACCGCGCTCGCCGAGGCCGTCGCCGCCCACGAGCCCGATCTCGTCGTCTCCGCCGGGTTCATGAAGATCGTGGGCAAGGAGTTCCTGGCCCGCTTCGGCGGGCGGTTCGTCAACACGCATCCCGCCCTGCTCCCGAGTTTTCCCGGTGCCCACGGCGTCCGCGACGCGCTCGCGTACGGCGCCCGGGTCACCGGCTGCACCGTCCACTTCGTCGACGACGGCGTCGACACCGGCCCGATCATCGCGCAGGGCGTGGTGGAGGTCCGGGACGAGGACGACGAGAGCGCGCTGCACGAGCGCATCAAGGAAGTCGAGCGAAGGCTGCTCGTCGAGGTCGTGGGGCGGCTCGCCCGCAACGGCTATCGCATCGAGGGACGAAAGGTAGTTATCCAGTGACCGCCGAGAGCAACAAGCGGCCGATTCGCCGGGCGCTCGTCAGCGTCTACGACAAGACCGGGCTGGAGGAGCTGGCGCGCGGACTGCACGAGGCCGGTGTCGAGCTGGTCTCCACCGGCTCCACGGCCGGCCGCATCGCCGCCGCCGGCGTCCCCGTCACCAAGGTCGAGGAGCTGACCGGCTTCCCCGAGTGCCTGGACGGCCGGGTCAAGACCCTGCACCCGAAGGTGCACGCCGGCATCCTCGCCGACCTGCGCCTCGACAGCCACCGGCAGCAGCTGGACGAACTGGGCGTGGCCCCCTTCGACCTCGTCGTCGTCAACCTCTACCCGTTCCGCGAGACCGTCGCCTCGGGCGCCTCGGACGACGAGTGCGTCGAGCAGATCGACATCGGTGGCCCGTCGATGGTGCGCGCCGCCGCCAAGAACCACCCGTCCGTCGCGGTCGTCACCAGCCCCGCCCGCTACGCCGACGTCCTGGCGGCCGTGCAGGACGGCGGCTTCGACCTCGCGGCCCGCAAGCGCCTGGCCGCGGAGGCCTTCCAGCACACGGCGGCCTACGACGTGGCCGTGGCGGGCTGGTTCGCCTCCTCCTACGCCCCGGTCGACGAGTCCGGCTTCCCGGACTTCCTGGGAGCGACCCACGAGCGCCGCTCCACCCTGCGCTACGGCGAGAACCCGCACCAGCAGGCCGCCCTCTACGTGGACGGCACCGGCGGCCTCGCGGACGCCGAGCAACTGCACGGCAAGGAGATGTCGTACAACAACTACACGGACACGGACGCCGCGCTCCGTGCCGCGTACGACCACGCCGAGCCGGCCGTCGCCGTCATCAAGCACGCCAACCCGTGCGGCATCGCCGTCGGTGCGGACGTCGCCGAGGCCCACCGCAAGGCGCACGCCTGCGACCCGCTGTCCGCGTTCGGCGGCGTCATCGCCGTCAACCGCCCGGTCAGCAAGGAGATGGCGGCGCAGGTCGCGGAGATCTTCACCGAGGTCATCGTCGCCCCGGACTACGAGGAAGGGGCCCTGGAGGCCCTCACCAAGAAGAAGAACATCCGGGTGCTGCGCACCCCGCACGGGCCGTCCGGCCGGCTGGAGTCCAAGCCGGTCGACGGCGGTGTGCTGCTCCAGGTCGCCGACCGCCTCCAGGCCGACGGCGACGACCCGGCCACCTGGACGCTGGCCAGCGGCGAGGCCCTCTCCGCCGAGGAGCTGAAGGACCTGGCCTTCGCCTGGAAGGCCTGCCGCGCGGTGAAGTCCAACGCCATCCTGCTCGCCAAGGACGGCGCCTCGGTCGGTGTCGGCATGGGCCAGGTCAACCGGGTCGACTCCTGCAAGCTGGCCGTCGAGCGGGCCGGGGAGGAGCGGGCCCGCGGCTCCTACGCCGCGTCGGACGCGTTCTTCCCGTTCCCCGACGGTCCGGAGATCCTGATCGCCGCCGGTGTCCGCGCCATCGTCCAGCCGGGCGGATCGATCCGCGACGAGCTGGTGGTGGAGGCCGCCAGGAAGGCCGGCGTCACGATGTACTTCACCGGGACGCGCCACTTCTTCCACTGAGCCGCAGCGGCGCTCCCGGCAGCCACCGCTGCCGGACCAGGGCGACGTCCCAGGGCCGTGTCCCCCTCGAACGGGTGAGACACGGCCCTGTGGGACGGACGGCGCGAACCGTACGGCCGCCGGTGCGCGGTCAGTAGCGCGGCCGGGCGAACCAGGCGGAACCCGACGGGGCGATCATCGCCGCGGCCATGATGCCGCCGAAGCTCATCCACAGCAGCGCGGAGACCAGGCCGCTGCTGGAGCCCTGGTTCGCCGCGCCGATCAGGATCAGCACGCCGACGAGCGCGCCCAGGATGCCGTAGATCATCGTCGTGATGCGGATGCCCTGCCCGCCGCGGGTGAACTTCACGCCCAGCGTGATCGACAGGGTGGCGAGCCCGAGGAAGAGCAGTGCGATGACGAAGACGATGCCCGCGCCGTCGTGCCCGAGGTCGGACAGGGGGTTGCTGCCGAAGCTGTCCTCGCCCGCGTTGGACACGTCGTTGATCGTCGCGGCGAAGTACACGGCGAAGAGGCCGATGAGGATCTGCACGGCGGCCACGATGTACAGCATCACCCGCGCGGTGACCATCAGGCCCGGCATGGTCTGCGGGACCGTGTTCGCACCGGGGAAGCCCGGGTAGGCCGGCTGCTGCGGGTAGCCGTAGCCCTGCGGAGGTACACCGGGGGCGGGCGGCGGTTGCTGGGGGTAGCCGTAGCCGGGAGCGGCCGGTGGCTGCTGGGGCGGCTGCCCGTAGGGGTTGTTCGGGTCGCCGAAACTCATGGGCGGTCCTTCCTCCGTTTGCCCGAGTGCGGGGACGCGCGGCAAGGTCGGAGGAAGTACTACAGATGCGGTCCGTCCCCCCGGTACTGCCCGCGGCACTGTGGACTCATCGTTCTTTAGCCACGCATTACTTGTCCAGCGGCATTCCGTATGTGTTGTGCAAGTGCAACATCAGCGATCAAGTCGGGCAGTCCTGGCGGTACCCCGGATTGGAACCGGGAGGCGGTCATCCGGGAGGATGGGGCCATGACCGCCCAGATTCTCGATGGCAAGGCCACCGCAGCCGCGATCAAGTCCGATCTGACCGCCCGCGTGGCGGCGCTGAAGGAGAAGGGGGTCACGCCCGGCCTCGGCACGATCCTCGTCGGGGACGACCCCGGCAGCCAGAAGTACGTCGCGGGCAAGCACCGCGACTGCGCCCAGGTCGGCATCGCCTCCATCCAGCGCGAACTGCCCGCCACGGCCACCCAGGAGGAGATCGAGGCGGTCGTCCGCGAGCTGAACGAGGACCCGGCCTGCACGGGCTACATCGTCCAGCTGCCGCTGCCGAAGGGCATCGACGAGAACCGCATCCTGGAGCTGATGGACCCGGCCAAGGACGCCGACGGCCTGCACCCGATGAACCTCGGCCGCCTCGTCCTGGGCGAGCCGGCGCCGCTGCCCTGCACGCCCAACGGCATCCTCACCCTGCTGCGCCGCTACGGCGTGGAGCTCAAGGGCGCCGAGGTCGTCGTCGTCGGCCGCGGTGTGACCATCGGCCGCCCGATGCCGCTGCTGCTGACCCGGCGCAGCGAGAACGCGACCGTGACCCAGTGTCACACCGGCACCCGGGACCTGTCGGCCCACCTCAGGCGCGCCGACATCGTCATCGCCGCGGCCGGCTCCGCGCACCTGGTCCGCCCCGAGGACGTCAAGCCCGGTGCGGCCGTCCTCGACGTCGGTGTCTCCCGCAACGCCGACGGCAGGATCGTCGGTGATGTCCACCCGGACGTCGCCGAGGTGGCCGGCTTCCTCTCCCCGAATCCCGGCGGTGTCGGTCCGATGACCCGGGCGCAGCTGCTCGTCAACGTGGTCGAGGCGGCGGAGCGCAGTGTCGGCTGAGGAACAGCCCGCGGGGCGGACGGCGGCCGGCCCGGCACCGAGGCGCACCAGCCGCCGGTTCCCCAGGTTCACACGGGACACCGCCCGCCCCGAGGGCGGCGGGCGGGCCGCGCCCAAGGACGCCCCGGCACCGGCCAGGCAGTGGCCGGTGCTGGCCGTGCTGGGCGCGGTCGGGGTGGGCCTGCTGCTGACCGCGGTGGACGTGTTCCGCGTCGGCACCCTGCTGATCGGGCTCGCGCTGCTCGCCGGGGCCGCGATGCGCTGGACACTGCCCAGCGTGGGCATGCTCGCGGTGCGGTCCCGTTTCACCGACATCGTCACCTACGGTGTGCTGGGCCTGGCCATCACCCTGCTGGCGATGATGGCGCAGCCCCACCCGTGGCTGGAAATCCCGTTCCTGAAGGACACGCTGCACTTCACGGTGGAGAGCTGAACCACCGCGTGGCGCCGGCCCGCACCCCCCGTCGTGGGGCGTGCGGGCCGTTTCCGTGCGGGCCGGGGCTCCCGGACCCGGCTGCCGATCCGGGCGCTCCCGGCACGGGCGGCCGGCCGGGCGGGGAGCGGGCCGTCCCCTCCCCCGAGGGGGGCGGGCCGCGCCCACTGCCACGCTCGCAAAGCGTGAAGGGCCTGTTCAACGGCTGTCAGAGGGCTGTGACGCGGAAGTGACTATTCCGCTACGGTGTCCTCACCCTGCCACAGGTGCGCACACCCGGCCGGGGAACCGCTTCTGTGCGCCGCCGCGTCCCTCGAACGGAGCGCGGAGTGGCGGGCGACGCCGTGGAGGTGGGCGATGGGCGGCTGGCAGCAACTGCCGGACGGGCTGCCGCCCCAGGCGCGGCACCTCGTCACACGGTTGCGGGACCTCAAGGACGGCACCGGGCTGAGCCTGGCCGCCCTCGGCGCGCGCACCGCCTACAGCAAGTCGTCGTGGCAGCGCTACCTCAACGCCGTCCAGCCCCCGCCCCGCCAGGCCGTCGCCGCACTCGCCGAGGTGGCCGGACTGGACCCCGCGGACGCCGAACGCCTCGCCGTGCGCTGGGAACTGGCCATGGAGGACTGGCCGCGGCCCGAACCGCTGCGGCCCGGGGCGGAGGGCGACTACCAGGAGGACCCCACTGTCCCGTGGTGGGAGCGGCCGGAACCGCCACCGCCCCGTCCGGAACAGCAACCGCCGTCCGTAAGCCTGTTGCTCTGGGCGGTCCTGCTGCTGCTCGCACTGCTGCTGACCGCTGTCGTCGGCGCCGTGGCGGCCGGATGAGCGGGGCGGCCCGGGCGGGCGGGGCGACGGCGGCGCCGCCATCCCGGCCGGTTCGTGCGGCGGTGCCGTCCGGTTCCCCCGCGACGCGGTGCACACGGCCGGGAACCCGCGGGCCGTCGGACTGGACGCGCCCCGCCCGGCGTACGACGGCGCATGCCCGCGGCCCGGGCGCTCTTGTGCGCCCCCGCCCCGGGAACTGAGATCCTTGGTACGCGCATCCCTGCGGGTAGCCGGAACGGGAACTCGGCAGCGGGCGCCCCGCACGGGGGACGATTCAGCACACATGGGGGGGAAGAGGGGGAAGTAATGCCTCGTTGGAGGGCCTTGCCGGATGGACTGGATCCGCAGGTCAGGGAGTTCGCGGGCCAGTTGCGGCGGCTCGTGGACCGCAGCGGCCTGAGCGTCGCGGCGATCGCCGACCGCACGGGCTACAGCAAGACGTCCTGGGATCGCTACCTCAACGGCCGGCTCCTCGCGCCCAAGGGCGCGATCGTCGCGCTGGCCGAGGTCACCGGGACCAATCCGGTGCATCTGACCACGATGTGGGAGCTCGCCGAGCGCGCCTGGAGCCGCTCGGAGATGCGCCACGACATGACCATGGAGGCCATCCGCATCTCCCAGGCGCGTGCGGCGCTCGGCGAGGCGGACGGCGCTCCGGCGGCCGGCGGGCGCAACGGCAGGGTGGCCCGCGCGGGCGGCGGCACGACCGTCACGCCCGGCGTGGCGGGACCGGCGGGCGTCGCCCCGACGATGCCGCCGCGGCCGATGGCACCCGACGCGGACGTGCGGGACGCGGTGCCGGGCACGCCGGACCCGTACGGCGGCCCCGCGGGCTCCCCGGCTTCCCCGGGCGGCAACTCGTGGGGTCTGGCCGGGTACGGGGGCCCGTCCCGGGCCGGCGGACACCCGGAGGGGCCGGCCGGGACACCGGTGCCACCGGGTCCGTACGGCGAACCCCCGCGCGACGCACGCTCGGTGGACGGCGGTTCCGGACCCGTCAAGCGGCGGCTGGTGATGTTCCTCGCCGGTCTCGTCGGCGTGCTCGTCGTGGCGGGTGGGGTGTTCTTCCTGACCGGTGGCGGGAGTGGTGCGAAGGACCGGGCCGAGAACGCCCCGCCGTCCCCGACCGCCGCCACGAACGCGACCCTGCCGCCCGGGGTCAAGTGCAGCGGCGACACGTGCAGCGGCCAGGACGCCGAACTCATGGGGTGCAGCGGCGACCTGGTCACCACCGCCAAGACGGTGACCGTCGGCACGACCGTCCTGGAGGTCCGCTACAGCAGGACCTGCGGTGCGGCCTGGGGCCGTGTCACCCGTGCGGTGCAGGGCGACTCGGTCGAGGTCACCGCGGGCAGCGCCAGTCAGAGGGACGCCATCACCGTCGCCGGGGACACGATCGCGTACACGCCGATGGTGGCCGTGCGGGACGCGGGCGACGCCACGGCGTGCGCGACCCTGGCCTCCGGGCAGAAGGGGTGCACTCCCTAGTGCCGCGACGGGGCGGACGTTGCCTGTTGCGGCACTAGCGCCGCGACGGGGGGCGAACGTCGCCTGGTGCGGCACTGGCACCCGGGCGCGGAGACCGCCCGGGTGGGGGCGGGCGTACCGCGGGCAGGCCCGCGGACCGCCAGGCCGGGGACGCCGCCCGCTGCGGTCCTCATGACCACGGCGATCGCGGGCAGGCGACCCGTGCCCGTGCCCCTGCGACCCGTACCCCGCGGCGGGAGCGCAACGGCGTGTCCGCCGGGCGCCCGCGGTGTCCCCTCCGCCTCCGGACCGGCGGCCGCTCCTGCGGCGTGTCCGAAAGGACGTCACCCGGTGGTGCGGGCTGTGGGGTGGGCCACAGGGACCCGGCCGACCGCCATACCCGATGCGCGATAGCCTGACCCGCGGATATCTCTTGACGCCAAGAGATCGATCATCCGAACCCCCGGGGCAGGGACGCCCCACCGCCAGCTGTCATACGGAGAACGCCATGACCCGCACTCCCGTGAACGTCACCGTCACCGGCGCGGCCGGCCAGATCGGTTACGCCCTGCTCTTCCGCATCGCCTCCGGCCAGCTGCTCGGCGCGGACGTGCCGGTCAGGCTGCGCCTCCTGGAGATCACCCCGGCGCTGAAGGCCGCCGAGGGCACGGCGATGGAGCTGGACGACTGCGCGTTCCCGCTCCTGAAGGGCATCGAGATCAGCGACGACCCGAACGTCGCCTTCGACGGCGCCAACGTCGCCCTCCTCGTCGGTGCCCGCCCCCGCACCAAGGGCATGGAGCGCGGCGACCTGCTGGAGGCCAACGGCGGCATCTTCAAGCCGCAGGGCAAGGCCATCAACGACCACGCCGCGGACGACGTCAAGGTCCTCGTCGTCGGCAACCCGGCCAACACCAACGCGCTCATCGCGCAGGCCGCCGCGCCGGACGTACCGGCGGAGCGCTTCACCGCGATGACCCGTCTGGACCACAACCGCGCGCTGACCCAGCTGGCGAAGAGGACCGGCTCCACGGTCGCCGACATCAAGCGCCTGACGATCTGGGGCAACCACTCCGCCACGCAGTACCCGGACATCTTCCACGCCACGATCGCGGGCAAGAACGCCGCCGAGGTCGTCAACGACGAGAAGTGGCTGGCCGAGGACTTCATCCCGACCGTCGCCAAGCGCGGTGCGGCGATCATCGAGGCCCGCGGCGCCTCCTCCGCCGCCTCCGCCGCCAACGCGGCCATCGACCACGTCCACACCTGGGTCAACGGCACCGCCGAGGGCGACTGGGTCTCCATGGGCATCCCGTCGGACGGCTCCTACGGCGTGCCCGAGGGCCTGATCTCCTCCTTCCCGGTCACCTGCAAGGACGGCCGGTACGAGATCGTCCAGGGCCTGGAGATCAACGAGTTCTCCCGCACCCGCATCGACGCCTCCGTCCAGGAGCTCGCGGAGGAGCGTGAGGCGGTCCGCGCCCTCGGCCTGATCTGAGCCGACCGCGTTCGTTTCCGCACGGCTTGTGTCACGAGCCTGCACGGGCCCCGTTCCGGTTTCCGCCGGAACGGGGCCCGTGGCCTTTTTCGCCGCTACCGTCGGAGTACGCAGGGTGATCCGGGGGGCGCGTGATGAGTGGATGGGACGGGTACGGCGGTCAGGGATCCGGGACGTCCGGGTCCGGGGCGGAACACGGACCGAGCGAGGAGCAGGGCCGTGCGCCCTGGCACCCG
This sequence comes from Streptomyces sp. MUM 2J, assembly GCF_022414535.1. Taxonomy (GTDB): domain Bacteria; phylum Actinomycetota; class Actinomycetes; order Streptomycetales; family Streptomycetaceae; genus Streptomyces. The sequence goes on along the minus strand of NZ_JADWYM010000010.1, from coordinate 105,258 downwards.
CAGGAACCGGCACCGCCGCCGTGGGCGTCCGCCGAGACGCAGACCGGCGGGGCCCCGCCCCCGCCGTGGCCGTACGCCGAGACCCGGTCGGCCGAAGCGCCGCCTCCGCCGTGGCCGCCCCCCGCCCCACCGGCCGGAGGCGTACCGGGGCAGCCCCGGCCCCCGGCGGCGTACGGTCCCGCCGGTGCCTCCCCGCGCCGGATGCGGGCGATGCTGCTGGGGCTGGTGATGACGGCCGTGGTCGGTGCGGGGGCGGGCGCCGGCGTCTGGTACCTGACCCGCGCCGACGCGCCCGGCACCATCGCCACGCCCCCGGCGACCGCGCCCGTGACCGCCACCAGGACCGCGGACGGGACCGCCCCCGGTGCCGGAGCCGGGGCGGACCCCGGAACCGGTTCCGGAGCCGGGGATGCCACGCCGCAGACCCCGCGGGCCGCGGGCCCGGACGGGCCCGACGAGCCGCCCGCCGGATACCGCCGTGCCCTCGACCCCGTGGGCTACGCCCTCGACGTGCCCGAGGGCTGGACCCGTCGGCAGAAGCAGGGCGAGAAGGCGCCGGTGGTGTTCTACGACTCCCCGGGCGACGGCCGCCAGCTCCAGATCTTCGCCCTGTCGGAGCCGACCCCGGCGCAGTCGCTGGACCTCGCCGAGAACGACCCCGGATACGGCTTCTCCCGGCAGCCCGGCTACCGTCCGCTGGAGCGGACCTCGGGCGCCACCTGGGCCGAACTCACCTACCGCTACGACGATGCCGGCCTCGGTGCCCGGCACGTCGTCGACCACCGCTTCCAGGCCGTCGACGGCACCCTGTACGCCATCCGCGCCAGCGGTCCGGAGAGCCTCGCCGCCGCCGCGGTGCGCGCCCCGCTCACCGAGGCCCTGAGGTCCTTCTGCCCGACGGGATCGGTCTGCGCACCGTAGCCCCGGGGGAACGGCAGGAGGGCGGCGGCCGCTGCAGCGGGACCCCGCCCGGGACCGCGCCGACCGGCTCCAGGTCGGGCATTCCGTCGTCCTCCGTGGCGCATCTCACCAAACCGGCGTACGTTTTGCCCCATTTGTCCGAGCGCGGAGTGATGCTGCGCACTTTCGGACGCCGATCGCGCATGCGATCGAGGGGGTGGGGCAGGTGACTCTGGCCCCGCTGAAGTGGCCTTTGTGACGTTCTGGTGATGCCGCCGACACGCAGAGTCAATTGCGTACCTTTGTCCGGGTGTCCGGCGGACACATGCCCATATGTCCGGCCGAGCGAAAAAAAGTCGCCGCCGATGACGCATGCACCGCCGATTCCCGGGAAGGCGCTCCCGGCTCCGTGGACACAGGTCTGTGGCTCATGGGCACGGAACAGCAACGGAAGGCAATACCCAGCATGGTGGGTTCAACGGAACATCAGGCGCGGCAGAGCATCCACGTGGCAGGTCAGTGGCTGGCCGCCGCCTCCGGCGCCACGCGCGAGATCCTCGACCCCGCGGACGGCGAGCCGTTCGCCGTGGTCGCCGAGGGCGGCGAGAAGGACGCCGACCTCGCGGTCGAGGCAGCCCGTCGCGCCTTCGACGAGGGCGACTGGCCGCGCACGCCCGCCGGTGAGCGCGCCGCGCTGCTCCGTCTCGTCGCCGACCTCCTGGTCCGCGACCGCGAGGAACTCGGGCTGCTGGAGAGCCGCGACGCGGGCAAGACCCTCGAAGAGGGCCGCATCGACATCGACTGCGTCGCCGACGCCTTCCGCTACTTCGCCGACCTCGTGGCCGCCGAGGCTCCCGGCCGGGTCGTCGACGCCGGCTCCCCGGACGTCCACAGCGTCGTCGTGCACGAGCCCGTCGGTGTCTGCGCGCTGATCACGCCCTGGAACTACCCCCTGCTCCAGGCCAGCTGGAAGATCGCCCCGGCCCTGGCCGCCGGCAACACCTTCGTCATCAAGCCGAGCGAGATCACGCCCCTGACGACGGTCGCCCTCATCGGCCTGCTCGCCGAGGCCGGTCTGCCCGCCGGTGTCGCCAACATCGTGACCGGTCCGGGCCATTCGGTCGGCGCCCGGCTCTCCGAGCACCCCGGCGTCGACCTGGTCTCCTTCACCGGCGGCCTGGTCAGCGGCGTCAAGGTCGCCCAGGCCGCGGCCCCGACCGTCAAGAAGGTCGCCCTCGAACTCGGCGGCAAGAACCCCAACGTCGTCTTCGCCGACGCCTGCGCGACGAAGGAAGGTTTCGACACCGCCGTCGACCAGGCCCTCAACGCCGCCTTCATCCACAGCGGTCAGGTCTGCTCCGCCGGCGGCCGGCTCATCGTCGAGGAGTCGGTCCGCGACCGCTTCGTCGCCGAACTCGCCCGCCGCGCCGAGCGGATCCGGCTCGGCCGCGGCACCGAGGACGGCGTAGAGGTCGGCCCGATGGTCTCGGAGCAGCAGCGGGCGAGGACCGAGGCGTACGTCGCCTCCGCACTCGCCGAGGGCGCCGTCCTGCGCTGCGGAGGCAAGCGCCCGGATCCCGCCCCCGAGCGGCCGGCCGGCGGCTACTTCTACGAGCCGACCGTCCTCGACCACTGCCACCGCGAGATGAAGGCCGTCCGCGAGGAGGTCTTCGGTCCGGTCCTCACCGTCGAGACCTTCCGCACCGAGGACGAGGCCGTGGCCCTCGCCAACGACACCGAGTACGGCCTGGCGGGAGCCGTGTGGACGACCGACCCGGGCCGGGCCCGCCGGGTCGCCGGACGTCTGCGCCACGGCACCGTCTGGATCAACGACTTCCATCCCTACCTCCCGCAGGCGGAGTGGGGCGGCTTCGGCAAGAGCGGCACGGGCCGCGAACTCGGCCCTGCGGGCCTCGCCGAGTACCGCGAGGCCAAGCACGTCTATCAGAACCTCGCGCCGCAGCCGGTGCGGTGGTTCGCGGGTTGACGCCGGCCGCCGGAGCCCGCCGTCACCCCACGTCCCTCTGGAGTACCACCACATGCAGCAGAACCCACAGAACCCGCAGAACGCACTGGAGTACGACTACGTCATCGTGGGCGGCGGCACCGCCGGCTCCGTCATCGCCTCCCGGCTGACCGAGAACGCCGACGTCACCGTCGCCGTCATCGAGGGCGGCCCCACCGACATCGACCGCGAGGACGTCCTCACCCTGCGACGCTGGACGGGCCTGCTCGGTGGCGACCTCGACTACGAGTACACGGCCGTCGAGCAGCCCCACGGCAACTCCCACATCCTGCACAGCCGCGCCAAGGTGCTCGGCGGCTGCTCCTCGCACAACACCCTGATCGCCTTCAAGCCGCTGCCGTCCGACTGGGACGAGTGGGAGGCCGCGGGTGCCACCGGCTGGGGTGCCGTGCAGATGGAGGCCTACTACGCGCGGCTGCGCAACAACATCGTGCGCGTCGCCGACCAGGACCAGAACGACATCGCCAAGGACTGGATCGAGGCGTCGAAGACCGTCACCGGCGTCCCCGAGGTGGTCGGCTTCAACGACAAGCCCTTCCACGACGGCGTCGGCTTCCTGGACGTCGCCTACCACCCGGAGAACAACAAACGCTCCTCCGCTTCCGTCGCCTACCTCCACCCGCACATGGAGGCCGGCGACCGCCCCCACCTCACGCTGATGCTGGAGACCTGGGCGTACAAGCTGGAGATGGACGGCAAGCGCGCCACCGGCGTGCGGGTGCGCACCGCGGACGGCACCGAGCAGCTCGTCACCGCCCGCCGCGAGGTCGTCGTCTGCGCCGGGGCCGTCGACTCGCCGCGACTGCTGCTGCTGTCCGGCATCGGCCCGCAGAAGGACCTCCAGGAGCTGGGCATCCCGGTCGTGCACGACCTGCCGGGCGTGGGTGAGAACCTCCAGGACCACCCCGAGTCGGTGATCGTGTGGGAGACGAACCGGCCGCTGCCGGAGAACTCCGCGATGGACTCCGACGCCGCGCTGTTCGTGCGCCGGGACGTCGGGCAGGACCTGCCCGACCTGATGTTCCACTTCTACCAGAACCCGTTCACCGACAACCCCGAGCGACTGGGCTACGAACGCCCCGCGCACGGCGTGTCGATGACCCCGAACATCCCCAGGTCCCGCGCCCGCGGCCGGGTCTACCTGACCAGCGCCGACCCGGAGGTCAAGCCCGCGCTGGACTTCCGCTACTTCACCGACGAGGACGGCCACGACGCGCAGACCCTCGTCGACGGCGTGAGGATCGCCCGGGAGATCGCGAAGACGGAGCCCTTCGCCGGCTGGCTGGAGCGGGAGGTCTTCCCCGGTCCCGACATCACCGACGACGAACAGCTCAGCGAGGTGCTGCGCAAGGCGCACCACACCGTCTACCACCCGGCGGGCACTTGCCGAATGGGCGCCGCCGACGATGAACTCGCCGTCGTGGACCCCGAGTTGAAGGTCCGAGGGCTGGAGGGCATCCGCGTCGTGGACGCGTCCGTCTTCCCCACCCTGCCCGCGGTGAATCCGATGATCGGCGTACTCATGGTCGGCGAGAAGGCAGCCGAACTACTGGCCGACACCAGCGAAGGGAACCAGGCCTGATGAGCGGCATACCCCACCCCGCCAAGACCGTCCTCGACAAGGACACCGCCCCCGCGGACACGGCCGGAACGCCCCCCGTCTTCGGCGTCCGCAACCTGTGGAAGGTGTTCGGGCCGAAGGCCGACCGCGTCCCCGGCAATGCCGAGTACCAGGACATGTCCCAGTCCGAGCTGCGCGCCGCCACCGGCTGCACCGCCGCCGTCCGGGACGTCTCCTTCGACGTCCACAAGGGCGAGGTCTTCGTCGTCATGGGCCTGTCCGGCTCCGGCAAGTCCACCCTCGTGCGCTGCCTGACGCGGCTCATCGAACCGACCTCCGGCACGCTGGAGATCGACGGCGAGGACGTCCTCGCCATGGACAGGAACCGGCTGCGCGAGCTGCGCCGGCACCGCGCGGCCATGGTGTTCCAGCACTTCGGTCTGCTGCCGCACCGCTCCGTCCTGGACAACGTCGCCTACGGCCTGGAGATCCAGGGCATGCCCAAGGCCGAGCGGCGCGAGCGGGCCGCCGAGATGGTCGCGAAGGTCGGTCTCGAAGGCCTGGAGCAGCGCCGCCCCGGCCAGCTCTCCGGCGGCCAGCAGCAGCGCGTCGGCCTGGCCCGCGCGCTCGCCGCCGACCCCGAGGTGCTGCTCTTCGACGAGCCGTTCAGCGCGCTCGACCCGCTGATCCGGCGCGACATGCAGGAGGAGGTCATCCGCCTGCACCACGAGGAGGGCCGCACCATGGTCTTCATCACCCACGACCTCAGCGAGGCACTGCGCGTCGGCGACCGTATCGCCCTGATGCGCGACGGCCAGATCGTGCAGCTCGGCACCCCCGAGCAGATCGTCGGCTCGCCCGCCGACGACTACGTGCGCGACTTCGTCCGTGACGTGCCGCGCGAGCAGGTCATCACCGTCCGCACGGCCATGCGCCCCGGCGGCTGCGAGGACCCGGAGCACCCCGGTGCCCTCACCCCCGGCACGGTCGTCGCGGACGCCATCGAGACCGTCGCCCGCAGCGGCCGCGCCGCCTGCGTGGTCGAGGACGGCCACTGCCTGGGCCAGGTGGACCACGTCGCCCTGCTGCGTGTCGTCGCCGGTCTGGACCGCGAGGAGGTGGCCGCCTGATGCGCATCCACCCGCAGCACACCGACAGCCATGGCCGGGGGTGGAGCGCATGAGTGCCGTCGCCACCTCCGTCCCGCCGCCGACGCCGGTCGAACCGGCCAAGGAATCCACCGGGGCCGTGCGCAGATCGCCGCTGACCCGTCCGGTGGTGCGCCGGCTGCTGCCGCTGCTGGTCGCCGCGGCCGTACTGGTGCCGCTCGCCGCCCTGCTGTGGGGCAGCGGGGACTGGCCCAAGGCGCTCACCGTCGACGTCAAGACGCCGCTCGACGACGCCTACACCTGGGTCGTGCACAACAGGGACACCAACCCGGTCTTCCTGTACTTCCTGCTGCACCTGAGCAACTGGGCCGACAGCTCGGTCACCTGGATGACCGACCTGCTGGAGACCGCCGGCTGGGCCCCGGTGATCGTCGTCGCCGTCCTGCTGTCCTGGCGCATCGGCGGTCTGAGGGACCGGCGCGGGCTGAAGCTCGCCGGGATCACCTTCATCGCTTTCGCCGCGTGCGGCCTGCTGGGCATGTGGGAAGCCACCATGGAGACCCTGGCCCTGATGTCGGTCGCGGTCGCCGTCTCCGCCGTCATCGGCGCGCTGCTCGGACTGGGCGCCGGACTGTCGGACCGCTTCGAGCGGATCCTGCGGCCGGTCCTGGACACCATGCAGATCATGCCGGCGTTCGCCTACCTGCTGCCGCTGGTGCTGCTGTTCGACATCGGCGTGCCGTCCGCGCTGATCGCGACGATCATCTACGCCGCCCCGCCGATGGCGCGGCTCACCTCGCTCGGCCTGCGCGGTGCGGACACCGGCGTGATGGAGGCGGCCGAGTCGCTGGGCACCAGCCCGGTGCAGCGGCTGCTGACCGCGCGGCTGCCGCTGGCCCGCAAGGAGATCCTCCTCGGCCTGAACCAGACCATCATGATGGCGCTGTCCATGGTCACCATCGCGTCGGTGATCGGTGCCGGCGGCCTGGGTGAAGAGGTCTTCCGCGCGCTGTCCACCGTCGACGTCGGCTCGGCGCTCGCCGCGGGCATCCCGATCGTGCTGCTGGCCGTGTGGCTGGACCGCATCACCGCCGTCGCCGGTGAGCGCCTGGGCGGGGGCTCCGCCCCGGCCGGCTCCCCCTGGCTGCACGGTGCGCGGGGCTGGGTCGTGGCGGCCGCCACCGGCGTCGTCCTGGGCACGGCCGGGTGGCTGTCGCTGATCGCCGAGTGGCCCGAGGCCTGGATCGTGGACATCGCGCAGCCGGTGAACCAGGCCGTCGGCTGGTTCACCGACCACCTTGCCGAGGGTGTGCCCGTCGTGGGCGGCACCCGTACCTGGGCGGCGAACTTCACCACCTGGGTGCTCGACCCGATCCGTGACACCCTGACCGCCACCCCGTGGTGGCTGCTGGTGCTGCTGGCCGCCGGCTTCGCCCTGGTCGCGGGCGGCTGGGGGGCGATGTGCACGGCCGCCGCCGCGATGGCCGGCGTCGGTGTCATCGGTGTGTGGAACCACTCCCTGGACACCCTGTCGCAGGCGATCGCGGGCGTCGTCGTCACCCTCGTGCTCGGCTTCGCCATCGGTGTGGTCGCGGCGCGGGTGCCGTTGCTGGAGCGCATGCTGCGCCCCCTGCTGGACACCATGCAGACCCTGCCGCAGTTCATCTACCTGATCCCGGTGGTGGCCCTGTTCAACGTGGGCCGCTCCGCCGCCGTCGCCGCGGCCGTGCTGTACGCGCTGCCCGCCGTCGTCCGGATCACCACGCAGGGCCTGCGCCAGGTCGACGGCGCCACGCTGGAGGCCGCCCGCTCCATGGGCGCGAGCACCTTCCAGCAGATCCGCCAGGTGCAGGTACCGCTGGCCCGGCCCTCACTGATGCTCGCGCTCAACCAGGGCGTCGTGCTGGTGCTGGCCATGGTCATCGTCGGCGGTTTCGTCGGCTCAGGCGCCCTCGGCTACGACGTCGTCAAGGGCTTGCAGAAGAGCCAGCTCGGCCTCGGCCTGACCGCCGGTGTGGCGATCGTGCTGCTCGGCCTGGTCCTGGACCGCGCCACCCAGCGTTCGGGCAAGCGTGCCGCCGGCCGCTAGCCGGCGCGCCCAGCCGCCCCCCACATACCCCGTACCAAACCGTTCAGCAGGACCCCACCTGCCCGTCGGAAAGTAGAGAAACACGCACATGATGAACAGAAAGACCCTCCTGCGCGCGGCCACCGCGTCCGTCCTCGTCCTCGGCGTCGCTTCGGTGAGCGCCTGCGGCGCCGCCAAGACCGGCGGTTCCTCCAGCAGCGGCGGCTCCGACTCGGTGACCATCGCGGTGCCGTCGTGGGTCGGTGCCGAGGCCAACGCGGCCGTCGCCAAGTACATCCTGGAGAACGAGCTCGACACCAAGGTCAAGCTGACCCAGCTCGACGAGTCGGTCGCGTTCGACGCGCTGAACAGCGGCAAGGCCGACGCGATCCTGGAGGACTGGGGCGGCGCGCCGAAGAAGGTCAAGCTGTACGTCGACGACAAGAAGTCCGTCGTCAAGGGCGGCGACCTCGGCGTCACCGGTCACATCGGCTGGTTCATACCGAAGTACCTCGCCGAGCAGCACCCGGACATCGTCGACTCCAAGAACCTCAACAAGTACGCGAGCCTGTTCAAGACCGCGGAGAGCGGCGACAAGGGCCAGCTGCTGGAGGGCTCGCCGTCCTACACCACCAACGACGACGCCCTCATCAAGAACCTGAAGCTGGACCTCAAGACGGTCTACGCCGGTTCCGAGGCCGCGCAGATCACCCAGATCCGCGAGGACTACAAGGCCAAGAAGCCGTTCATCAGCTACTGGTGGACGCCGCAGTGGCTCAACTCGCAGATCGACCTGGTGGAGGTGAAGCTGCCGGAGTACACCGACGGCTGCGACGCCGACGCCGCCAAGGTGGCCTGCGGCTACGCCAAGACCCCGCTGCAGAAGTACCTGGGCGCGGACTTCGCCAAGAACAACGAGAAGGCCGCGGAGTTCCTCAAGAACTTCAACTGGACCAACGAGCAGCAGAACGAGGTCGCGGCGCTGATCGCGGACAAGAAGCTGAGCTCCGAGAAGGCCGCCGAGCAGTGGGTCAAGGCCAACCCGGACGTCTGGAAGGCCTGGCTGCCGAAGTAGCAGCCGGCGGGAACGCCGCGGGCGGCCCCGGATCCCGGTGGCCGTCGCCCCGGCGGTGGTGCGGGCTCGCCCGCGGTGTTCCGGCTCCCCCGCCCGGTCCCGGGCGGACCCGTGCCCGGGACCGGGCGTTCGCGCCCCGGTCCCGGGCCGCCGTCATCCCCGGATCCGGGCGGCGGCCACCCGCAGCGCGTCCGACGCGGCGTGCAGCAGCCCCGGCCCGAAGGTGACCCGCGTGGCCCCTCCCTCGCCCAGCTCGGCGGGGGAGGGGCCTTCGCCGTACCGGGCGAAGACGTTGAGGGGGCCCTCGATCCCGGCCCGCAGCAGCGGCAGCAGGCCCACCGGGGCGAGGATCGGGTAGACGCAGTCGGCGCCCGCCGCGACGTACAGGGCGGCCCGCTCGATGGTGCGGTCCGGGTCGCCGGCCCCGTGCAGGAACGTGTCGATGCGGGCGTTGACGAACAGCCGGTCACCGGCCGCCCCCCGCACCTCGGCGAGCCACTCGGCGTGCCGCCGGGGGTCCTTGAGGACCCCGCCCTCGGAATCCTCCAGGTTGCAGCCCACCGCGCCGGCCTCCAGCAGCCGTTCCACCAGCTCCTTCGGCGCGAACCCGTAGCCGCCCTCCACGTCCGCGGACACCGGCACGTCCACGGCCCGCGCGATCCTGGCCACCGCCGCGAACATCTCGTCGGCCGGGGTCCGCCCGTCCTCGTACCCGAGGGCGGCGGCGATGCCGGCGCTGGGCGTCGCCAGTGCCGGGAACCCGGCCGCCACGAAGACCTGGGCGGAGGCGGCGTCCCAGGGGCCGGGCAGCACGAGCGGGTCGCCCGGCGGCCGGCTTCGGTGCAGGGCCCGGAACGTCTCGGTCCCCGTCGTCACGTTCTGCTCCCCGTCCCGGTGGCCGGCCGTCACGCGTACTGGCCCGGCCGGTAGTGACCGGGGGTCATCCGGCACGTCACCGCGAACCGGTTCCAGGCGTTGATCACCGTGATCGCGGCGATCAGCTGGGCCAGCTCCGCCTCCTCGAAGTGCGCGGCGGCGCGGGCGTACACCTCGTCCGGCACGGAGCCGTCGGTCAGCACCGTGACGGCCTCGGTCAGTTCCAGGGCGGCGAGCTCCTTGACCGTGTAGAAGTGCCGGGACTCCTCCCAGGCGTCGAGCTGCACGATCCGCTCGATGCTCTCGCCGGCCGCCAGCGCGTCCTTGGTGTGCATGTCGAGGCAGAAGGCGCAGTGGTTGATCTGCGAGGCGCGGATCTTCACCAGCTCGTGCAGTTTGGGGTCCAGGTCCTGCCTGGCGGCGCCGTCCAGGCGGACCATCGCCTTGTAGACCTGCGGGGCGTGCTCGGCCCAGTTCAGGCGGGGGGCGGCCTCGGGGGCGTACGCGTCTGCCGCCGTGCCGGCCGGGGCCCCTGCGGTCCGCGAGGTCTGCGTGGTCCGTGCGTTCTGCGTGGTCGTCGTCATGTCCTCGACCCTAGGAGGCAAGAAGCCCAGGAGTATGGTCCATTTCCATGGCGAAACCATGGGCCGCTTTCGGCATCGACCTCCATGTGGCACCGGCCGGACCGGGCGTGCGGCGCGGCCTGACCGACGCCCTGCGCGAGGCGGTCCGCACCGGGCGCCTCGCCCCCGGCACCCGGCTGCCGTCCTCCCGCTCCCTCGCCGCCGACCTGGGCATCGCCCGCAACACGGTCGCCGACGCCTACGCCGACCTGGTCGCCGAGGGCTGGCTGACCGCCCGTCAGGGCTCCGGCACCCGCGTGGCGGAGCGGGCGGCCGCGCCCCGCCGCCCGCAGCGGTCCGCCCCACGGCGCCGCGAGCCGGGCCGGCCGGCGTACAACCTCTACCCCGGCACCCCCGACCTGGCCTCGTTCCCGCGCGCCGAGTGGCTGCGCGCCGCGCGCCGCGCCCTCTCGGCCGCCCCCGGCGACGCCCTCGGCTACGGCGACCCCCGTGGGCGCGTCGAACTGCGCACCGCGCTCGCCGGCTACCTCGCCCGCGCCCGGGGCGTGCGCGCCGACCCCGACCGCATCGTCGTCTGCAACGGCTTCGCGGGCGGCCTGATGCTGCTGACCGAGGTGCTGCTCGCGCGCGGCCTGCGCACCCTCGCCGTCGAGCCGTACGGCCTGGACATCCACTGGGACCTGGTGGCCCGCTCCGGCCTGGCCACCACCCCGCTGCCGCACGACGACCGCGGCACCCGCGTCGACGGTCTCGGCGACGCCCGCGCGGTCCTGCTGAACCCCTCCCACCAGTTCCCGCTCGGCGGCGCCCTGCACCCCGGGCACCGCGCCGCCGCCGTCGACTGGGCACGGCGGACGGGCGGACTGATCCTGGAAGACGACTACGACGGCGAGTTCCGCTACGACCGCCAGCCCGTCGGCGCGCTCCAGGACCTCGATCCCGACCACGTGGTCTACCTCGGCACCGCCAGCAAGTCCCTCGCCCCGGGACTGCGCCTGGGCTGGATGGTGCTGCCGCCGTCGCTGGTAGCGGAGGTGCTCGAACGCGGCGGTGCCGGCTCGGTCGGCGTCCTCGACCAGCTGACCCTCGCCGAGTTCCTCTCCTCGGGTGCCTACGACCGCCACGTCCGCGCCGCCCGGCTGCGCTACCGGCGCCGCCGGGACGCCCTCGTCGCCGCCCTCGCCGAACGGGCGCCCCGGGTGGCGGTCACCGGCATCGCGGCCGGGCTGCACGCAGTGCTGCGCCTCCCACCCGGCACCGAGCAGTCGGTCGTCCGGGCCGCCGCCTGGCAGGGCCTCGCCGTACCCGGTCTCGCCCGCTTCCGCCACCCGCTGGCCGGCGCCGGCCCCCGTACGGACGCCCTCGTCGTCGGCTACGGGACGCCGCCCGACCACACGTGGAACGGGGCTCTGGAGGCCCTGTGCCGGGTGTTGCCCTAGGCTGGGCCGCCGAGAACGGCGCACCGCCGCGGTGACCGCGCCCGTCGGCACCGCACCGCAACGTGCCGCGCGGGACGCGCCCGCGGCGCGTCACGGCACACCGACGGGGAGACGAACATGGCGGACGCACGCCGGCAACTACGGTCGACCACGGTCGCGCTCGGGGGCATGGGCCTGCTCGCCGCCGCGCTCACCGCGTGTTCCTCCGATCCGGACAAGCGCTGTGTGGATCCGGGCAGTTACACCCTCTCCAACGGCTACCGGGTCGTCTCCGACAAGAACTGCTCGTCGAGCGGGGCGAAGTCCACCGGTTCCTGGTACTACGGCGGCAGCAAGAAGAACGGCTTCGTGAGCGGCGGTTCCTTCGTCAGGCCCGGCAAGGGCGGCTCCGGCGGCAGCAGCCGTGTCGACCGCGGCGGTTTCGGCGGCGGCAAGTCCGGCTCCGGCGGCTGAGGGCGCCGACCCGTGAGGCGACACACCATCACCCCGCGCCCCGGCTGGCAGCGGATCGTCGAGGAACAGGGCCTGATCTATCCCCTGACCCGCCACCCCGACGACTCCCTGCGCCCCTACTGGGACGAGAGCGCCTACTACTCCTTCTCCCTCGCCGAGGTCGAGGCGCTGGAGCGGACCGTCGGGGAACTGCACCGGATGTGCCTGGCCGCGGCGGACCACATCGTCACGGAGAACCGTTTCGCCGACCTCGGCATCACCGACCCCCGCCTCGCCGCCGCGGTCGCCGAGGCCTGGCACCGGCGCGCCGAACTCCCCTCCGTCTACGGCCGGTTCGACCTGCGCTACGACGGCACCGAGCCGGCGAAGCTCCTGGAGTACAACGCCGACACCCCCACCTCCCTGGTGGAGGCCGCGTCCCCGCAGTGGTTCTGGATGGAGGACCGCTTCCCGGACGCCGACCAGTGGAACTCCCTCCACGAGCGCCTCGTCGCCGCCTGGAAGGAGCAGGGCACCCTCCTTCCGCCGGGCGGACCGCTGCACTTCGCGCACTCCAGTGCCGACGAACTCGGCGAGGACCTCATGACGGTCGCCTACCTCAAGGAGACCGCCGAGCAGGCCGGCCTGGACACCGACTGGATCTCCATGGAGGAGATCGGCTGGGACCCGCTGTCCGGCCGTTTCGTCGACCGGCGGCTCCGCTTCATCCGCAGCTGCTTCAAGCTGTACCCGTGGGAGTGGATGACCGAGGACCGCTTCGCCGACCACGTCCTCTCCACCCTCGACAACGGCGGCGGCACGGGCAGCACCCTGTGGATCGAGCCGGCCTGGAAGATGCTCCTGAGCAACAAGGCCCTGCTGGCGATCCTGTGGGACCTCTACCCCGGCCACCCCAACCTCCTGCCCGCGCACCTGGACGGCCCCCGCGGACTCGCCGCCCGCCAGGGGTACGTGGCCAAGCCGCTGCTGGGCCGCGAGGGCGCGGGCGTCACCGTGCACGCCCCCGGCACCGCACCGGTCGCACGGGAGGAGGCCTGCTGCTACCAGCAACTGGCCCCGCTGCCCGCCTTCGACGGCCACCACGTCGTCCTCGGCGCCTGGGTGGTCGGGGAGGAGCCGGCCGGCCTCGGCATCCGCGAGTCCTCCGGTCTGGTGACGGACGCGTACGCCCGGTTCCTGCCGCACGTGATCCTCTGACGGAGTGTGCGCTACACTGGATCTTGAGCCGGTCACCCGATCGGGTGGCGGCTGATGCTGCGTTGGTGGTCCAAGGAAAGACGCCCCGCTTCCTGCGGGGAGATGCAGGTGCAAGGCCTGCCCAGCGCTCCACCGAAGGTCCCCCGGCCCGTCGCGGCCGGGGGACCTTCCGCATGTCCGGCGCCTCGCCCGCATGGTGGACGGGGGATCTTTGCCCGTGCGGCCCCCGGTAGGCTGGCGGCCGGGTCGTGACTGGCGCGCTGGGATGGGACGGACCATCGGGGAGCGGCCCGAGTGACACAGTGCCGTGCGCCTGGGCCGTACCGTGAACGCTGAACGCCGACGTCCGGAGGTCCTCCATGCCAGCCGAACCTCTCTCCACCGAGTCCACCGCCTACCGTGCCGCCCTCGACGTCATCGGCGCCGTCGAGCCCCGGGTCGCCGACGCGATCCGCCAGGAGGTCGGTGACCAGCGCGAGATGCTCAAGCTGATCGCCTCCGAGAACTACGCCTCCCCGGCCACCCTGCTGGCGATGGGCAACTGGTTCAGCGACAAGTACGCCGAGGGCACCGTCGGCCGTCGCTTCTACGCCGGCTGCCGCAACGTGGACACCGTCGAGTCCCTCGCCGCCGAGCACGCCCGCGAACTCTTCGGCGCCCGGCACGCCTACGTCCAGCCGCACTCCGGCATCGACGCCAACCTCGTCGCCTTCTGGGCGATCCTCGCCGACCGCGTCGAGGTGCCCTTCCTGGAGCGGACCGGCGTCCGCCAGATCAACGACCTCACCGACGCCGACTGGGCCGAACTGCGGCAGGCGTTCGGCAACCAGCGCATGCTCGGCATGTCCCTGGACGCCGGCGGCCACCTCACCCACGGCTTCCGCCCGAACATCTCCGGCAAGATGTTCGACCAGCGCTCCTACGGCACCGACCCGGCCACCGGTCTCATCGACTACGAGGCGCTGCGCGCCCAGGCCCGCGCGTTCAAGCCGCTGATCGTCGTCGCCGGCTACTCGGCCTACCCGCGCCTGGTGAACTTCCGGATCATGCGGGAGATCGCCGACGAGGTCGGCGCCACGCTCATGGTCGACATGGCCCACTTCGCCGGCCTGGTCGCGGGCAAGGTCCTCACCGGGGACTTCGACCCGGTCCCGCACGCCCAGATCGTCACGACCACCACCCACAAGTCGCTGCGCGGCCCGCGCGGCGGCATGGTCCTGTGCGACGACTCCCTCAGGGACCAGGTCGACCGCGGCTGCCCGATGGTCCTCGGCGGTCCCCTCCCGCACGTCATGGCCGCCAAGGCCGTCGCCCTCGCCGAGGCCCGCCGGCCCTCCTTCCGCGACTACGCCCAGCGCATCGTCGTCAACTCCCGCGCCCTGGCCGAGGGACTGATGCGGCGCGGAGCGACCCTGGTCACCGGGGGCACGGACAACCACCTCAACCTGATCGACGTCGCCTCCTCCTACGGCCTCACCGGCCGCCAGGCCGAGCAGGCGCTCCTCGACTCCGGCATCGTCACCAACCGCAACGCCATCCCGGCCGACCCCAACGGCGCCTGGTACACCTCCGGCATCCGCGTCGGCACCCCCGCCCTGACCACCCGCGGCCTGGGCACCGCCGAGATGGACGAGGTCGCCGCGCTCATCGACCGCGTCCTGGCGGCCGCCGAGCCCGGCACCACCAGGTCCGGCGCCCCCTCCAAGGCGTCCCACGTCCTCGATGCCAAGATCGCCGACGAGATCTCCCGCCGGGCCGGCGACCTCGTCGCCGGCTTCCCCCTCTACCCGGAGATCGACCTGGGCTGACCGGTCCCGGCCGCCCTCGGTCCCCGGATCCCGCACGCACCGGGCCGGGGAACCGGGGGCCCGGTCCGGGGCGCGCGCACCCCGGACCTCACAGATCGATCAGCTCCTGCCCCGGCCCCTCGTACCCCGGCGGCCGGGCCCCCGGGCGGCTCGCCGCCCGGCGCACCAGCGCCGTGCCGCCCGCGCCCAGCGCCAGGCCCAGGGCCAGCCCCGGCAGGGCACACCACGCTCCGTCCGGCGCCCCGTCGCCCCCGGCACCCGTGGCGGCGGGCGCCCGGCCGAGCAGCCCCGTCAGCTCCTCGCCCGGGGCCCGGCCGCGCTGCGGCCGGGCGCCGACTCCGCTCCACTCCCGCAGCACGATCACCCGCACCGCCGGGCGGCGGCCGTCCGCCCAGGGCGCGGGGACCGGCTCCGTGCCCGAGTACGGCGGCTTCAGCAGATCGCGCAGCCCGGCGCCCCCCGGCTCCGCGGCCCGTGGCGCCGTCGTCCGCCCCGTCCCGGCCCCCGTCACCCGGGCCGGGCCGGGCATCGTGCGCCCGTCGGGCTCCCGGGCGAGTGCGCTCGCCGCCGCCGGACCGAGGCACAGTGCCACGGCCGCCGACGCCGGCAGCACCCCGCGTAAGACGGCGCGCCCGCGGGCGCCTGCGCCCTGCCTCCCGGAGCGCCCGCCGCACCACCGCCCGCGCCCCCGGTCCCGTCCGCCCCCGCGTCGCCACTCACGCATACGGCACACCCTCCTGCCTCTCGTGCCCCTCCCGCGGCCTCACGCCCTTGTTACACCGCCGGAGACGATTCGGTTCCCAGCTGTTCCCGACCAGTTCCGGACCGGCACCCGCTCTCTGCGAGAATGGACGGCATGGCCTCTGATCGTCCCCGCGTGCTGTCCGGGATCCAGCCCACCGCAGGCTCGTTCCACCTCGGCAACTACCTCGGCGCCGTCCGCCAGTGGGTGGCGCTGCAGGAGTCCCACGACGCGTTCTACATGGTGGTCGACCTGCACGCCATCACGGTCCCGCAGGACCCGCGGGAGCTGCGCGCCAACACGCGCCTGGCCGCCGCCCAGCTGCTGGCCGCCGGACTCGACCCGGAGCGCTGCACGCTCTTCGTCCAGAGCCACGTCCCCGAGCACGCCCAGCTCGCCTGGGTCATGAACTGCCTCACCGGGTTCGGCGAAGCCTCCCGCATGACCCAGTTCAAGGACAAGTCCGCCAAGCAGGGCGCCGACCGCGCCTCCGTCGGCCTGTTCACCTATCCGATCCTCCAGGTCGCCGACATCCTGCTGTACCAGGCCCACGAGGTGCCCGTCGGCGAGGACCAGCGCCAGCACATCGAACTCACCCGCGACCTCGCCGAGCGCTTCAACGGCCGCTTCGGCGCCACCTTCACCGTGCCGAAGCCGTACATCCTCAGGGAGACGGCGAAGATCTACGACCTCCAGGACCCGTCGATCAAGATGAGCAAGTCGGCGTCCACGCCGAAGGGCCTGATCAACCTGCTCGACGAGCCGAAGACGACGGCGAAGAAGGTCAAGAGCGCCGTCACCGACACCGACACGGTCATCCGCTACGACGTGGACGCCAAGCCCGGCGTGTCGAACCTGCTCACCATCTACTCCACCCTCACCGGCACATCGGTCGCCGAGCTGGAGCGGGCGTACGAGGGCAAGATGTACGGTGCGCTCAAGACGGACCTCGCCGAGATCATGGTCGAGTTCGTGACGCCGTTCAGGGAGCGCACCCAGCAGTACCTGGACGACCCCGAGTCGCTGGACTCGATCCTGGCCAAGGGGGCGGAGAAGGCGCGCGCCGTCGCCGCGGAGACGCTGGCGCAGGCCTACGACAAGGTGGGCTTCCTGCCCGCCAAGCACTGACCCCCACTGAGCTGTACAGCACACGGCCCGGACCGTCCCACAGGGCGGCGCGCGCCGTACAGTCGATAGCCGAAGCTGCCCCGGCAGCCACCCCTGCCCGGGGCGGCCGGGCGATCTGACGACAGGAGACGACGTGGGGACCGTAACGATCGGTGTGTCGATCGCGGTCCCGGAGCCTCACGGCAGCCTGCTCCAACAGCTGCGCGCGGGCTTCGGCGACGCCGCTGCCTTCGGTATCCCCACGCACGTCACCCTGCTGCCGCCGACGGAGATCGACGAGGTCCTGCTCCCGGCCGCCGAGGCGCATCTGACGAAGGTCGCGGCGGCGGGGCGGCCCTTTCCCATGCGGCTGTGCGGTACCGGCACCTTCCGTCCGCTGTCGCCGGTGGTGTTCGTGCGGGTCGTCGAGGGCGGCGAGGAGTGCGCCCGGCTCCAGACGCGGATCCGCGAGGCCTCCGGTCCCGTCGCCCGCGAGCTGCAGTTCCCCTACCACCCGCACGTCACCGTGGCGCACGGCATCGACGAGGCGGCGATGGACCGCGCCCACGCCGAGCTCGCCGGCTACGAGGCCGACTGGCCGTGCACCGGGTTCGCCCTGTACGAGCAGGGGGCCGACGGCGTCTGGCGCAAGCTGCGTGAGTTCCCCTTCGGCGGCTCGGTGGTGCCGCCCCAGGGCGGCTGCATGGACCGGGGCACGATCCCCAGCCGCTGAGCGCCCCGCAGGACGGAGCGAGGGCGGGCCGCCCGCCCGCGCCGCCGCCCACCGGCACGCTCCCGTCCGGTCGTGACGCGGGCGAGGGCGACGGGCCGCGTCCCCGTCCGTCACAGCGGGAGCGGCAGTCGCCTGAACACCCCCCGCGGCAGGTGGCGCAGCGCCGCCGTGACCGCCCGCAGGGCGCCCGGCACCCACACCGTCTCCGCCCGCCGTCGCAGCCCCAGCTCGATCGCCGCGGCGATCTCCTCGGGCGTGCTGTCCAGCGGCGTCCGGCGGCCGCCCGCCGCGCTCCCGGCGCGCACGGACCCGGGGCGTACGACCATCACGTGCACGCCGGTGCCGTGCAGCGCGTCGCCCAGACCCTGCGCGAAGGCGTCCAGGCCCGCCTTGCTGGAGCCGTAGATGAAGTCGCCGCGGCGGGCCCGCTCCCCGGCGACCGACGAGAGCACCACCAGGGAGCCGTGGCCCTGCGCCTGGAGAGCCTGCGCGCTCACCAGGCCCGCCGCCACCGCGCCGGTGTAGTTGGTCTGCGCGACGCGCGCGGCCGCGGACGGATCGCGTTCGTCGTGCGCCTGGTCGCCGAGGACGCCGAAGGCGAGCAGTACCAGGTCGATGTCGCCCTCGGCGAAGACCTTGCCGAGCACCGTCTCGTGGGAGTCGGGGTCGAGCGCGTCGAAGTCGACGGTCCGCACGTCCGCGCCGAGGGCGCGCAGCTCCCCGGCGGCCCGGTCCAGGGCGGGGGAGGGGCGGCCCGCCAGCCACACCGTGCGGGTGCGGCGCGCGACCAGGCGGCGCGTGGTGGCCAGCGCGATCCTGGACGTGCCGCCGAGGACGAGCAGGGACTGGGGGAGACCGAAGGCGTCCTTCACGACAGCTCCTGAGGCGTCTCCGGAGGGCCCGGAGGGTGAGGGAGGGTTCTGGGGTGGTGCCGGGTGCCCGGCGGCTGCCGCGTGCCGCGGCGGCCGGCGGGGCGGATCGGACTGGTCGGGGGAGCCGGCCGGCCGCCTACAGGGCGAGGCGGCGGGCCAGGTCGGAGACGAACACGCCGCGCGGGTCCAGCTGCGCGCGCAGCTGCCGGAAGTCGTCGAGCCTCGGATACATCGCGGCGAGCAGATCGGGGCGCAGCCGGGAGTCCCGGGCCAGGTAGACCCTCCCCCCGGCCGAGGCGACCTCCTCGTCCAGCTCGTCGAGGAACGTGCCGAGGCCCGGCAGCCCGGCCGGGACGTCCAGCGCCAGCGTCCACCCGGGCACGGGGAAGGACAGCCAGCCCGGGTCGCCCTGGCCGAAGCGTTTGAGGACGGCGGGGAAGGACGGGAAACGGCGCTGCGCGATACGGCCCACGATGCGGCGCAGGGCGTCCTCCCGGCCGTCCCCGACGACGAACTGGTACGGCACCAGACCGCCTCTGCCGTAGACCCGGTTCCAGTGCGGCACCCCGTCGAGCGGATGGAAATAGGTGGAGATCCTCTGCAGCTCGCCGGTGCGCGCGCGGGGCGCCTTGCGGTACCACAGCTCGTTGAACCAGCTCACGGCCCGGCGGGTCAGCAGCCCGTCCGGCAGCACCGGGGGCGGTGCGGGCAGCCGTGAGATGCGGAAGGCCAGGGGGTGCCGCCGGGCGTGCGTGCCCTCGGGCAGGGCGTCCAGGGCCGCGTGGTCGCCGCGGGTGAGGACCGCGCGCCCCAGGGCCGCGCCGCGCGCCAGCAGGTCGATCCAGGCCACGGAGTAGCGGTAGCGGTGGTCGGTGGCGGTCATCCGGGCCATCAGGTCGTCGAGGTCGGCGGCGCGCTCCGTGTCGACGGACATCAGTGCCGTCTGAACCGGCTGGAGCCGGAGGGTGACGGTCAGGATGACGCCGGTCAGGCCCATGCCGCCGCACGTGGCGTCGAACAGCGGGGTGTCGCGGGTGACGTTGTGGACGCCGCCGTCGGCCGTGAGCAGTTCGAAGGACAGCACATGGCGGGAGAAGGATCCCGAGACGTGGTGGTTCCGGCCGTGGACGTCCGCGCCGACCGCGCCGCCGACGGTGACCTGGCGGGTGCCGGGGGTGACCGGCACGAACCAGCCGAGCGGCAGCAGCACCTCCATCAGCCGGTGCAGGGAGACGCCCGCGTCGCACAGGACGGCGCCGTCGTCGGCATCGATGGCGTGGATGCGGTCCAGGCCCGTCATGTCCAGTACCGCGCCGCCCGCGTTCTGGGCCGCGTCCCCGTACGCCCTCCCCAGCCCTCGCGCGATGCCGCCCCGGACCCCGCACTGCCGTACGGCGGTGACCGCCTCTTCGTAGCTGCGCGGGCGGATCAGCCGGGCGGCCGTGGGAGCGGTGCGGCCCCACCCGGTGACGGGGACGGTGTGAGGTGCAGACATGGACCGACGGTATCGTCCGTTTGAGGGGGTTTGGTTCACTTGCGTAGTGACTTGTTCGCCGCCTCCCCGAAATGGGCGATTCATTGGCTGCCGCCCGGGCCACGGGCGGGGGTCGGCGGAACTCGGCCACCGGCGGGATTCGGGGGGAACTGGGGCGGGGCGGGATTCGGGGAGAAATGGGGCGGGGGCGGGATTCGGGGAGACTGAGGCGGGGCGGGATCCGGGGGAACAGGGACATGGGTGGGACATGAGCAGGGGAGAAGCGGATCATGGACTGGCTGAAGAAGCTCCCCGTCATCGGGCCCTACGTGCCGCGCGCGATGGCCACGCACGCGTGGCGCTCGTACGAGCGCCTGAGCCGGGTGAAGTGGACGCGACTGGCCGCGGCGATGACGTTCATCAGCTTCGTGGCGCTCTTCCCGCTGCTCACCCTGGCCGCCGCGATCGCCGCCGCCACGCTCAGCGACGCCCAGACGCAGGACCTCCAGGACAAGATCGCCGATCAGGTGCCCGGCATCTCCGACCAGCTCGACATCGGCGGCCTCGTCGACAACGCCGGTACCGTCGGCCTCATCGCCGGCGTCCTGCTGCTGCTCACCGGTATCGGCTGGGTCGGCCAGATGCGGGACTGCCTGCGCGCGGTGTGGGAGCTGCCGGACGAGGAGCAGAACGTGTTCCTGGGCAAGGCCAAGGACATGGGTGTCCTGCTCGGCTTCGGCGGCGCCGTCCTGGTCACCCTCGCCGCCTCCACCGTCGCCTCGGCGCTGATCGGCTGGATCACCGACCAGCTCGGCATCGACCGGTCCGGCTGGGGCGGCATCCTGCTGCACATCGCCGCGTTCGCCGTCGCCGTGCTCGCCGACTTCCTGCTCCTGCTGTACGTGCTGACGCTGCTGCCCGGTGTCGAACCGCCGCGGCGGCGCCTGGTCGTGGCGGCGCTGATCGGCGCGGTCGGGTTCGAACTGCTCAAGCTGCTGCTCAGCAGCTACATCCAGGGTGTGGCGGCGAAGAGCATGTACGGCGCGTTCGGCGTGCCCGTGGCGCTGCTGCTGTGGATCAACTTCACCTCGAGACTGGTGCTGTACTCCGCCTCCTGGACGGCCACGCCGAGCAGGACGGCCGAGGACGCCGGCGGCGCCGGGGAGGCCGAAGACGCCGAAGACGCCGAGAACGCAGAGGCTCCCGAGATCGCAGCGGACGCCGTCACCGGTGGCGACGTACCAGATCCGGCAGCGGCCAACGACGGTTGACCAGGAACACGCCGCCCGCGAGCAGCACCAGCACCCCGCCGGTGATCGCCATCGCGATCCCGGCACCGCCGGCGCCGCGGCCCGTGGCGGTGCCGGCGTGCGCGGGCGCCGCCGACCCGTCGCCGGCGTCGCCCGTCGTGCCGGGGGAGGCGTCCGCGCCGGCCCGGGCGCCGGACTGCGCACCCCTCGGCGCCACCAGCTCGCCCACCGGCTTCACCTTGCCGACCGCCTGGAAGCCCCAGTCGAAGAGCTGGGCGGTCTCCTTGTAGGCCTCGTTGTGGTCGTGCTTCTCCGGGTGCATCACCGTGACGAGCAGCACATGGCCGTTCCGTTCGGCGACGCCGGTGAACGTGTTGCCCGCGTTGGTGGTGTAGCCGTTCTTCACCCCCGCGATGCCCTGGTAGACCGGGGTGTCGGAATCCGTGCCGCTCAGCAGCCGGTTGGTGTTCTGGATCTCGAAGGACTTGCGGGACTCCCTGCCCTCCTCGTCCTTCTTCGTCTCCCCGGGGAACTGGGCGCGCACCGTCGAGCAGTACTCGCGGAAGTCCTTCTTCTGCAGCCCGGAACGGGCGAACAGGGTCAGGTCGTAGGCGGAGGAGACCTGCTTCTCGGCGTCGTAGCCGTCGGGGGTGACCACGTGCGTGTCGAGGGCCTGGAGCTCCTCGGCGTGCTCGTTCATCTCCCGGACGGTCTCGGTGACGCCCCCGTTCATCGCCGACAGCACGTGCACGGCGTCGTTGCCGGACCGCAGGAACACCCCGAGCCACAGGTCGTGGACGGTGTAGGTCTCGTTCTCCTTTATCCCGACCATGCTGGAGCCGGCGCCGATGCCCGCCAGGTCGTCGGCGGTCACCCGGTGCTTCACGGTGCTCGGGAACTTCGGCAGCACCGTGTCGGCGAACAGCATCTTCAGCGTGCTCGCCGGGGCCAGCCGCCAGTGCGCGTTGTGGGAGCCGAGCACCTCGCCGGACTCGGCGTCGGCGACGATCCACGAACGGGCGCTGATGTCCTTGGGGATGACCGGCACACCGGCGGCCGGGTCGACCTGGGTGCCCGGCCGTCCCAGACGCACACCGCCCACGGTCGACATGCCGGCCGGCGGAGTCGCCGAAGGGCTTGCCGAAGAGCTCGGGCTCGGGCTCGGGGCCGCCAGGGCCGCCGGGGCGGTCAGCGGCAGGGACAGCAGGGCGGCGGAGGCGACCAGCAGGGATCGCCCGAGGCTCTTCGTGGGTGCGGGCACGACCGAGAACGTACCCGCCGCGCCCCGCGCGGTCCCAGGCACCCCGCCCCGATCGGCCCCGCGCGCCCCACCCCGGGGACGGCGGCGCAGACCCGGCGGTGATACTGAACGTATGAAGCTCAGCCGCCCCGTCTCCTGGTTCCTGCTCGCCTTCGGGGTGTGGAGCTGGGTCATCTGGGTCACTTTCGTCAAAAACCTCGTCAAGGACAGCAGCGGGCTCGCGTTCGACGACGGCCACCCCACGGCGTACTTCTGGGTGCACCTGCTGCTCGCCGTCGTTTCCTTCGTATTGGGGACGGCCATCGGGGTCATCGGGTTGCGCGGACTGCGCGCACTGCGCCGCGCGTCATAGCGCCGGCTCGACGGCAGGCGCAGGAAAGGCACGCAAGGACAGGGGAACGGGGCGGACGTCACAGTGATCATCGTCTTCCTGCTGGCCGCGCTGCTCGTCCTGGCCGTCCTCGGGACGGCCAACCTCTACCTGTGGCGGCGCCTGGTCCGGGACACCACCCGCGGTCCGGGCCCGGTGCGCCGCGCGGGCGCGCTGGTCCTCGCGGCCGGCTGGGCGTCCGCCGTCGGCGCGCTGGTCGCCGAACGCACCGGCGCCCCCTTCCTCCTCCAGCGGGTCCTGGCCTGGCCGGGCTTCCTGTGGCTGGCCCTGTCGCTGTACCTGCTGCTGGCCGTCCTGGCCGGTGAGGCCCTCCGGCCGCTGCTGCGGCGCCTGCCGGCTCGGCAGGCCCGTACCGCCGGGGCGGTCCTGCCGAGCGCGGCGCCCGTCCCGGCGGGAGTGCCGCCGAGGGAGTCCGCACCGAGGGAGTCCGCACCGAGGGAACCGGCGCCGCAGCCGCCGCCCCCGCAGCCCCCGGCCGACCCCACCCGCCGGCTGTTCGTCTCCCGCGTGGTCGCCGGCACCGCGGCCGCCGCGGCCGTCGGCACGGTCGGCTACGGTACCTACGGCGTGCTGCGCGGACCGTCCGTGAAGCGGGTCACCGTACCGCTGGCCAAACTGCCGCGGGCCGCCCACGGGTACCGCATCGCCGTGGTCAGCGACATCCACCTCAGCCCGGTGCTGGGCCGCGGCTTCGCGCAGAAGGTCGTCGACACGATCAACGCCACCCGGCCCGACCTGATCGCCGTCGTCGGCGACCTGGTCGACGGCAGCGTCAAGGACCTCGGCCCGGCGGCCGCCCCGCTCACGCAGCTGACGGCACGTCATGGCAGCTTCTTCGTCACCGGCAACCACGAGTACTTCTCCGGCGCCGAACAGTGGGTGGAGGAGGTGCGGCGTCTCGGTCTGCGCCCGTTGGAGAACGCCCGCACCGAACTGCCCTGGTTCGATCTGGCCGGCGTCAACGACGTGCAGGGCGAGAGCGAGGGCCACGGGCCCGACTTCGCCCGCGCCCTCGGCGACCGCGACACCGCGCGCGCGTGCGTGCTGCTCGCCCACCAGCCCGTGCAGATCCACGAGGCCGTCCGGCACGGCGTCGACCTCCAGCTGTCCGGCCACACCCACGGCGGCCAGCTGTGGCCCGGCAGTCTGATCGCCCGGGCGGCCAACCCCACCGTCGCGGGCCTGGAACGCTACGGCGACACGCAGCTGTACGTCTCCCGCGGCGCGGGTGCCTGGGGGCCGCCGACCCGGGTGGGGGCGCCGTCCGACATCACCGTGATCGAGCTGGCCTCGCGCCGCGCCTGAGAGGGGCCCCGCGCCGCCGTCCCGCCGGACGGCCGCCAGGTCCACGCCCGTGCCCGCGGCGCAGCCCGCGTCGCCGGGAACGAGCGACAGCCCTCCACCGGCCCGGTCGCGGACCCGCTCCCGGCGCAGACGAACTGATGGCGCGTCACCGGTGCAAGCGGCGCTGCGGCGGTTGCGAACAGGCCGGGCGGCCGCACCTTCTCGGGGCGACGGCACTGATGAACACCTGCATCGGCGGGCAACCCCTCTCGCACAACTGACGGGAACGGCACCGGGGAAGGGCTCCTTCACGCGCTGTCGCTGCGCCAAGGGCCCGGCCGGCGGCGGGGGGTGATGCCCCGCCGAAACGGTATTTTTTGTTTCAACAGACCTGCTTTCCTGTATGTGAAGGCTGCGTGATTGGGTGAGCGACGCCACCAGGGGAGGTGGCCGCCACGGGGGAGTGGCACGCACGCGGGGCCCGTTCCGGGCCGGGGAGGACAACTACTCATGCGATCGCTTCGCATGCGGATCCTGTTGGCGGTACTGGTCCTGACGGCCGCCGCCGTGGGCGGCTGGCAACTGCTGCCGTCCGAACAGGGCAACGGCAAGACCATCGTGGTCGGTACGACGGACAGCATCACGTCGCTCGACCCGGCCGGCGCCTACGACGCCGGCTCATGGGCCCTGTTCAGCAACGTCTACCAGTCGCTGCTGACCTACGAGCCCGGCGGCATCCAGCCGGTCCCGGACGCGGCCACGAGCTGCTCCTTCGACGCCGGCAGCCTGACGACGTACCGCTGCACCCTGCGGGAGGGGCTGACCTTCCCCAGCGGGCGTCAAGTGACGGCGCAGGACGTGAAGTTCTCCTTCGACCGGGTCAAGAAGATCAACTCCGACGTCGGTCCGGCCGCCCTGCTCTCCACCCTCGCCTCGGTGGACGCCAAGGGGCTGAAGGTGACCTTCCACCTGGCATCGCCGGACGCGACCTGGCCGTTCAAGGTGGCCACCGGCGCCGGCTCCATCGTGGACTCCGAGCGCTACCCGGCCGGCGTACTGCGCACCGACTCGGGCGTCGACGGCACCGGGCCGTACACGCTCACGTCGTACGACAAGGGCTCCTCGGCGCAGCTGTCGCCCAACTCGCACTACAAGGGCGCCGCCAAGACAGCCGGCAACCCCGTGGAGCTGCGGTACTACGCGGACCCCAAGGCGCTGAACACGGCCTGGGAGGCCAAGGAGGTCCAGGTCGCCACCCGGCAGCTCCCGCCGGACATCCTGGCCGGCCTCAACCCGAGCGACCCGGGCAAGCGGGTCTCCGAGGCCGACAGCTCCGACATCCGCAACCTGTACTTCAACACCCGCAAGGACTCCCCGCTGCACGACACCCGCGTCCGCCGGGCCATCGCCTGGCTGATCGACCGGGAGCGCCTGGCCGCCACCGTGTACGACGGCACCGTGGATCCGCTCTACTCGCTGATCCCGACCGGACTGGTCGGCCACACCACGTCGTTCTTCGACGCCTACCCGAAGCGGGACGCGGACAAGGCGCGCGAGCTGCTCACCGAGGCCGGCGTCGAGCTGCCCGTCCGGTTCACCTACGGCTACGGCACCGGCAGCGGCACCGTCGCGCAGGAGGCGAAGGAGATCAAGCGCCAGCTGGAGGAGTCCGGACTGTTCAGGGTGACGGTCAAGGGCTACAAGTGGACCGACTTCCAGAAGCGCTGGGCCACCGGCAAACTCGACGCCTACGCCGTCGGCTGGGTCGCCGACTACCCGGACCCGGACACCTTCGCCGGGCCCCTTGTCGGTACCGACGGCACGATGAACACCGGATACAGCAGCAAGGCCGTCGACCGGCTGATCAAGTCCTCTCAGCAGTACGCCGACCGCGGCCGGGCCGCCGACGACTTCCGCACGCTGCAGGAGGACATCGCCGAGGACGTCCCGGCCATCCCGCTCTGGCAGAGCAAGGAGTACGTCGTCACCAGCGAGGACGTCGGTGGCGGCCAGTACCTGACGGACGGCAGCGGCGTGTTCCGGCTGTGGACCCTGAACTGGATCTGACGGCGGATCATGCCTTCGCCGGCACCCCGCCGGCCACACTGGTCCCGCACCCCTGGTGCGGGACCAGCGCGCTTCCCGGCACCGCGGCCCTCGGCACCCCGTCCTGTGGCCTCGTGGTCCCCGGCACGGCGGCTTTCCGGCACCGCGCTTCCCGTTGCCGGGGCCCCGGCAACGCACGTCCCGCCACCGCGTCCCCGGGCCGCGCGCCCGCCGCTCGCTCCCGCCCGGGCGAAGTTGCTCGGCCGGGCGGCGCAACGCGGTCCCGCCCGGGATGCCCGCACCCCACCACGATGCTTGTCTGACGGCTGAACCCTCCGGGCCAGGTCCCGGCCGAGCCGGCACGTAGTGGAGGAGCAGCACATCGTGAGTTCCACCGAGGGCGCACCGCGCGGAATCGGCCCCGCCCACGCCTTCCCCGCTCACGCCACCGGCGGATGACCGGCCCCGCCCGGGCCGCCGCCTCCCGCCGGGGAACTCGCGTCCCCCCGCGCACGGACCCACCGGCGACGGCGCCGTCCGGCCCGGCCGAGGACCCGGATCGTGCGGGCGCGCACCGGGAGGCGAGGCGCGGGTGAGCGACAACGACATCCTGCTGGGCATCGGGCTGACCGTGGGCCTCGCCGTCGGATGCCAGATCCTCGCGACCAGGCTCCGAATCCCGGCCCTGATCCTGCTGCTGCCCGCCGGCTTCACCGTCGGTGCCCTCACCGACGTCGTCCACCCCGACGAACTGCTGGGGGACACCTTCTCGCCCGTGGTGTCGGTGTCCGTGGCACTCATCCTCTACGACGCCGCACTGGGCCTGGACCTGCGCGGTCTCAAGCGCGCGACCCGCAGGGTCGTCGTCCGGCTCATGGCCCTCGGCGTGATCCTCACCTGGGGGACCGTGCTGGGCCTGGGCCCGATGCTGTTCGACGTCCCGGTGGCCGTGGCGAGCATGATCGGCGTCATTCTCGTGGTGTCCGGGCCGACCGTCGTCGGACCGCTGCTGGAGCACGTGAGGCCCTCGGTCCGGGTGCGGCGGGTGCTGATGTGGGAGGGCACCCTCATCGACCCCGTCGGGGGCATCCTCGGCGCCGTCGCCTTCCACTCCATCGTCTCCGGCGGGCTGCGCAGCGGCCACTTCCGGTTCGGGTCGTTCCTCGCCGGCATCGCCGTCGGGCTCGTCGGCGGTGCCGTCGGCGTCGCCCTGTTGTGGTTCGCCCTGCGGTGGCTGCGGCTCGGCGAGACCCTCGGCACCCTCGCCCAGCTCGCCACCGTCGTCGTGGTCGCCGCCGGCTGCGACATCGCGTTCGACGACACCGGACTCATCGCGGCGATCGTCACCGGGCTGACCGTCGCGAACCTGCCCCGATTCGACATGCCCGCCCGCAGACCCTTCTTCGAGACCCTCGTCCAGCTGATCATCGGCCTGCTGTTCCTCACCATCTCGGCCACCGTGACGCCGGAGTCCCTCGTCCCGGTCCTGCTGCCCACGCTCGTCCTCGTCGCCCTGCTCGTCGCCGTGGTCCGCCCCCTGGCGACCGTGGTGTCCTGCGCCCGCACGGACCTCTCCCTGCCCGAACGCGCCTTCGTCGGCTGGATGGCCCCCCGCGGCATCGTCGCCGCGTCCACCGCCACGACCTTCTCCGGCTCGCTCGTCTCCGCGGGACTGCGCGGCGCCGACAAGATCCTCCCCGTGGTCTTCCTGGTGATCGTCGGAACCGTCGTCGTCTACGGCCTGACCGCGAGACCCCTGTCCGTCCGGCTCGGCGTCGCCGGGCCCACGCGCGCCCGCCCGCTCCTGGTGGGCGGTGCGCCGTGGGCCGTCGATCTCGCACGGGCGCTGCACGGCGCCGGAGTCGACGTGCTGATGTGGGCGGGCCTGGCCGAGGAGCGGGCCAGGGTCGAGGAGGCGGGCATCGAGTCGGCCGCCGGAGAGCTGATGACCACCGCCACGGATCCGCAGGCCGTGCTGGAGGGCGTGACCGCCGTCTATCTGCTCACGGACGACGACGACTTCAACGCCCTCGCCTCCGTCGTCATGGCGGACAGCGTCGACGGCCCCATCTACCGGGTCGGCCCGCCGCCCGGCAGCCAGGGCGTCGTCGCCCCCTACACCGGCGGCACCACCCTGTTCGGCCCCGGCCTGGCCCGCGAGGCGCTGGTGGACCGTCACGGGCGCGGCGCCCGGTTCCACGTGCAGCCCGCGTCGGCGCCCCGCCCTCCGGGACACGACGCCCTGTTCCTGGTGTACCGCGACGGCCGGCTGGAGCCCGTCACCGACGCGCAGCCCGGCGGCGCGGCGCCCGGCGACACGCTGGTCCTCCTCGGCCCCGCCCCGCCCGCCGGCTGACCGGCCCGCACCCTGCCCGGGGCCGACCGCACCGCCGTGGGCTTCGCCCGACCTGCTGGGGCTCGGGGCTCCCTCGCGAAGGTTCCGCCCCGCGGCGCGCCCGGCGGGCAGCCGGACGGCCGCCGCCCCACCGTGATGGCCGCTCCCGCCGAGGCGGCGCGCCCCCGGCAGAGTCCGCGCCGCCGCACGCCGGCGGCTACCGCCGCGTCCGCCCGTCGGCGCGGCGGGCCGCCCGGTGCCACAGCCGGCGTTGCAGACGCAGCGTGAGAACTCCGACCACCACGAGCACGACCACGTTGGCCAGCAGCTGGACCAGCGAGCCCCGGGCCTCCCCCCAGTCGGCGAACGCGAGCGAGACGGCGACGTCCGAGGCGGCGGGGATGGTGGTCACGGAGATGAACACGCCGAGCAGGGTGCTGGCGCGCGCCTCGGTCAGCGACACGATCCCGACGATGCCGGCGAGGACGGCCACGGTCAGGGAGAAGGCGTCGGGGGTGTCGATGAGGTGGGACACGGGCCGCAGTCCCGCATCGAAGGCACGGGACTGCAGGCCGATCGCGCGCGACACCGCGGCGAAGGCCAGCGTGACCGTGATGGCCAGCAGGAACCCGGCCGTCAGCGCGCGCGTCCCGTCCTGGATCCGGCGCCGGTCCCGGCGGTCCAGGCCGAGGGCGATGCTGGTGATCGCGTGGTACTCGGGACCGACCACCATGGCCGCCACGATGAGGATCTGTGAGTTCGTCATGATGCCGACCGAACCGATGAGCCCGGCGATCACCAGGAACAGGTAGAAGGACGGCGGATAGGTCCCCTCCTCCCGGATGTGGGCCTCGACCGAGGCCCACAGCGGGGAGTGCACGAGGACGCTCGGCCGGCCGGCCTCGATCTCCTCGGCGCGGTGCGAGAACATCAGGTCGACGCCGTCGACGGCGATGGACCCCGCCCGGTCGACGCCGAGCCCGCGCAGGCCGTCCAGCAGGGTGTTCGCGGCGCCCTTGACCACGTCGCACTCGATCGCGTCGGCGCCCGAGGCCCCGGCCGCCCTCAGGACCACGAGG
The DNA here is from genome assembly GCF_022414535.1 of Streptomyces sp. MUM 2J. GTDB lineage: Bacteria > Actinomycetota > Actinomycetes > Streptomycetales > Streptomycetaceae > Streptomyces. The sequence continues at coordinate 75,588 of NZ_JADWYM010000010.1, read as the reverse complement.
TTGAGGACGAGTTCGTGGGGGGAGAGCAGGTCGACGGCCGGCCGGGTGAGCTCGGGCGGCACGACCATGCGGAAGTGGACCAGATCCATCCGGACCTCCTGTGCCGGGGTGTCGTCGCGGTCGCCGTCCGCGCGGGCCCGCCGGTGCGACGGCGGGGCCCTCCGCCGTACGGCGGACGGGCGGCGCGGTGGCGGAGCGGCGGGGTGGCCGGGCGGCACGGCGGTGCGGCCCCGGGCTCGGCCCGTCCGGCCGGGGCGGCACGGTCACCCGTCCGGCCCGAGCACGGCTTCCCGCGCGGCCGGCACGGCCTGCTCCGCGGTACCGGACGCGTCGACCGTGGCGGCCGGTTCGTCAGGGTGCGGTGGATCCGGGGTGGCACTCCTGGAGCCGGCGGTGGGCGTGCCGGCGCCGGGCACACCCATCACGACCACCGCCCGAGCATCGTCGACCACGTGGGCCACCCTTCCTCCCCGGGCTGACCGCGGAACACCCGCGCTCCCCACTGTCACCCGTCGGGCCGATCCGCATCGCCCGTGCGCACCGCCCGCCCGGCGTGCCGTCCGCCGCCGGGGCGAGCGGCCCGGACGAGGCGGCGGTCACCCGGTGGCCGTTCCCCCGCGCCCGGGGTCCGGGAGGACCCTCGTCATGCCGGGCAGGAAGTCCGTGAACAGCTCGTGCACCTCCTGCACCAGGGGCCGCAGCACCCGGAACCGGGCCAGCGCCACCCCGCGCGCGGTCAGGCGCGCTCCCCGCTCCGCGAGCCGGTAGCTGCGTTCCCGTCCCTCCGTGCGGTCGAAGATCCAGTACAGCACGAGCCCCATCTGGGACAGCCACATCAGCTCGGGCAGGACGTCCCGCAGCTCCTCGGGGACCTTCGTCCGCCGTGCCCCGGCCAGCACCTCGCGGTGGACGGAGATGGCCTCCAGCCGCGCGTGCTCCGACTCCTGCGAGAAGGGGCTGAGCGGGCTGTCGGGGTCGGCGGCGTTCTTGAAGAACTGGACGGCGAACTCGTGGTAGGGCGCCGCCACGTCCAGCCAGGCCCGCAGCACTCCCGCGAGCCGGGTCTCCAGGTCGGTCTCCTGGTCCAGGATCCCGCGGACCGCGGCCCGGTGCTCGGCGGCGATCCGGTCGTAGAAGCCCTGGATCAGGTGCTCCTTGCCCGCGAAGTAGTAGTAGGCGTTGCCGACGGAGACCCCCGCCTCCTGGGCGATGGCCCGCATGGTCGTCCGGTCGTATCCCCGCTCGCGGAACAGCCGCATGGCCGTCTCCAGGATCAGCGCACGGGTCTGTTCGGACTTGCTGGGGCCGGCCGTCTCGTCGGGGCCGTCGTTCTTGGCGGGCAGGGATTTCGCGGGCACGGGAAGAGAGCCTAACCAGTCGGGCAGCCCCCGCCCGAACAGCCCGTGGCGGGGCCGGCGCCCGTCCGGCCGGCGGAGGGGGCGTACGCCCCTTCGGAGGGGGTGCCGGCCCACCCGTCCCCGCTCCGGCGGGCCCCTCCGCCGTGCTGTACCTCCCGCCACCGTGCCGCGGTCAGCACGGCCGCCCTGGCGAGCCGCGCCCCCGGGCCGGCGGCGAGCCGGTGCGCCAGCGGGCGGTGCCTCCGCAGCGCCCACAGCACGACGATCCATGCGGCGGCGCCGCGGTAGACCTGCCCGGCGTCGCCGACGACGGTGACCTCCTCCCGCGTGGCCCGGTGGTCCAGGTCCGCGAAGCGGCGACGGGCCTCCTGCGATCCGGCGGGCACCAGCTCCAGCGGCACCAACTGCGGCTGCCGGGCCAGCCAGTCGCGCAGGAACGTGCACAGGGCGCACCCGGCGTCGTAGAGGACGGTGAGCCCGCGCACCGGGACGGGGGCGCGGGCCGCCGTGGTGGTCACGGGCCTCACGCTCCGGGCGACGGGGCGACCCACTGCTGCGGGGCGACCGGCGGCACCTGCTCCCGCTCCATCACCCCGCGCCGCCGCATCCGGTTGAGCACGTACACGTTGCCCAGGTGCATCACGCCGAGGACCAGCAGCACCACGCCGAGCTTGGCCGACAGGGCCTCGAAGATGCCGCGGGTGTTCTCGATGGTGTCGTCGTCGCTCAGGTACAGCGCGACGAAGCCGAGGTTGACGAGGTAGAAGCCGACCACCAGCAGGTGGTTGACCGCCTCGGCGAGTTTCTCGTTGCCGTGCAGCACGTCGGCCAGGAAGACCCGCCCGTTGCGGCTGAGTGTCCGGGCCACCCAGACCGTCAGGGCGATGCTGACGGCCAGGTAGATGACATAGGCGATGACAGTGCGGTCCACGCGCCCCACCCCTTCTTGAACGCGTTCAAAACTCTGACACGGTGACTGTAGACCTGTTTTTGAACGCGTTCAACTCGATGTCGGAGCAGGGGGCCCGCCTTCCGGCTCAGGCCCTGCGGCCCAGCTCCGGGCGCTTGCTGTAGTCCGTGAAGCCGAGGACGTTGCCCCATGGATCCGCGATCTCGACGGTCCATCCGGTCGCCGCGGAGAACGGTTCCTCCAGTGGCGGGATCCCGGTCGCGGCCAGCCGCCCCGCCGCCGCCCGCGCGTCCGGCACCTCGATCCACAACCGGGGTGAGGCCCACGGCGGCGGCCGGCGGCACAGCCCGTCCTCCTGCCGCAGCAGCACGCCGGGCGCCTCCCCGCCGACCCGCAGCAGCGCGATGCCCGCCTCGTCGAACCGGAACCCGACGGTGAACCCGGCCCGCTCGTAGAACCCGACGGCCTGCCCCAGGTCCCCGACGGGCAGCAGCACGTTGTCGAACCCGAGCAGCTCGTACGACTCGTCATCTGACATACCGTCAGAATAGAAGCGCACCGGCCCGGAACCGGTGATTGCGGTCGTGATGTCGGCCGGTGCGGTGCGCGCACCGGCCCGCCACCGCCCACCTTTTGCGCCCGCGCACCGAGAAAGGTGCACCTGTTCCTTGCGGGGACACGACCTCGGCGGTCGCGCCCTCGCATCCCAGGTGCACCTTTCTCGCACTCTGTGTCAGTTCGGCTCGCTCGGCTGAACACCCGGGGCGGATCACGAGGCCGGTCTCGGCTGGCACCCGGCGAGCAGGTCTGCACGGAACCGAATCCTCTCCGGCCTCCGCTTGAGAGCCATGAGGCAGGCGGCGACGGGAGTTCGGCGGCATCAGGGGGGGGCTGGCCGGTCCGTCTGGGCGACGGATACGCGCTTCTGCCGGTGCTGCCCGGCCGTCGGCCGGGCAGCAGGCATCGGGGGTCGGCGCGGCCGTCGGCCGTGGACCTCGGGCGAGGCCTCTACCCGGGGCCCTGGGTCTCGGCGTCGGCGACTGCGATCGTCATACCGAGGGCTTTGGCGAGGTTGCCGGCTGCCGCCATGACGCGGGCCGTACCCACGACAGGAGCGATGGCGACCAGGACATCCTGCACCTGCTCGGCGGTCAGGCCGGTCTGGATGGCGGGGTCGATGTGGGCAACGTACGAGATCGGCGGGGCGTCCGAAGCGGCGAGCGCCGCGATGCGGGTCAGCAGGAGCGTTTCCGGGGCTAGCCCGCACCGCTCAATCGAGTCGACCGTCATCGCGGCGATGGTGTCCAGGACAGGGGTCTCAGATGCTGTGGCCATGGCAGTCGTCTCCTGTTGGTGCTGTGAGGGGGTCGACGCGTGTGGGCTACGTCTCAGGGCAGCCCTTACGTTCGACCGTAAGCCCGTTTCCGGCGGATCGCCCATCGGGGGACAGCCTGAGGAGGGAGCCGTAGAATCACGCCGCCGGGAGGTCCCCCCGTCCGGACCGTCCGAGACCGCTCGGCAGCGGCCCGTGACGACCGATGACAACTGCTCGGAACCCCAGGAGCATTGCTCGGGCCTGCGAGCATCCAGGTCACCAGGATCCCCGGCAAGACCCGGGGCAGAGGACAGGTCGTGACCCACGCGGGTCCAGGCGGCCGCCGACTGCGTGGCGTGCGCATAGCTGGTCCACCTCGTCAGCGTGCCGGGCGGCTTCTGAAGAACCGCCCCCAGCCCGGGGCGGCAGCGGTGTTCGTTCAGCGCCGTCAGTTCGCGTGGCAGGTCCTCAGGGCGCAGCGGCGGGGCGTCCGAGGCCGCGCGCCGTGCGGCAGACGGCAACGTTCGTACCGGGTCCGGGAATCCTGGACGCGCTCATCCCGTGCGTCCTCCCCGCTCGACGTCCGTTGCGCCCCATCGTCCCGCTCCGCGCCTCCCGTACCCGGCCGTTGTGCATGAGCCGTGCAAGTCGGCTCCGCGCAGCGGGAGTTCTCTCGGGTGACACACGGACGCCCAGGTGGGACGAGGACGCGTGACACAGGTCGGGAAGCCGGCGACGATGCTCGACCACGGCACCCTGCCGTCACCGCAAGGAGAAGGGCGGCACCGCCCGCTTCCCTGCCGGGGACGAACTCCTCATCGGGAAGGGGGACGACGATTGACGCGTCCTTTGGGCGTTCACCCAGGACAGCGCCCGAACCGGCCGGACGTGACCGTGGCTTCCGCGGCATGCGAGAGGGCCCCGCCCCGGTGTCGTCCACCCGGGCGGGGCCCTCTCGCATGCCGCGGAAGGTCAGTAGCGGCGCGTGATCAGCGCGCGCTTGACCTCGGCGATCGCCTTCGTGACCTCGATACCGCGCGGGCAGGCGTCCGTGCAGTTGAAGGTCGTGCGGCAGCGCCAGACGCCGTCGCGGTCGTTGAGGATCTCCAGGCGCTGCTCGGCGGCATCGTCACGCGAGTCGAAGATGAAGCGGTGAGCGTTGACGATGGCGGCCGGGCCGAAGTACTGGCCGTCGTTCCAGAAGACCGGGCACGAGGAGGTGCAGGCTGCGCACAGGATGCACTTCGTGGTGTCGTCGAAGCGCTCCCGGTCCTCCGCCGTCTGCAGCCGCTCGCGCGTCGGCTCGTTGGTGTCCTTCGCGATCAGGAAGGGCATCACGTCCCGGTACGCCTGGAAGAACGGCTCCATGTCGACGACCAGGTCCTTCAGGACCGTCAGGCCCTTGATGGGCTCGACCGTGATCGGCTTCTCGGGGTTGATGTCCTTGATCAGCGTCTTGCACGCGAGGCGGTTCTTGCCGTTGATCCGCATCGCGTCGGAACCGCAGATGCCGTGCGCGCAGGACCGGCGGAAGGTCAGCGTGCCGTCCAGGTCCCACTTGATCTTGTGGAGGCCGTCGAGGACGCGCTCCTTCGGGTCGATCTCCAGCTGGAAGTCTTCCCAGGTCGCCTCGCCCGAGACCTCCGGGTTGAACCGGCGGATCCGGAAGGTGACCGTGATGTACGGGGAGGCCGCGGACTCCGCCTCGACCTTGTCCAGAACAGGGGTAGCCATCAGTACTTACGCTCCATCGGCTGGTAGCGGGTCTGGACGACCGGCTTGTAGTCGAGACGGATGGAATCGGTTCCGTCGGCGCCGACCTCGCGGTACGCCATGGTGTGGCGCATGAAGTTGACGTCGTCGCGGTTGGGGTAGTCCTCGCGGTAGTGACCGCCGCGGGACTCCTTGCGGGCCAGTGCCGACACCGCCATGACCTCGGCCAGGTCGAGCAGGTTGCCCAGCTCGATGGCCTCCAGCAGGTCCGTGTTGAACCGCTTGCCCTTGTCCTGGATCGCCACGTTCCGGAAACGCGCGCGCAGCTCGGCGATCTTGTCGACGGCCGTCTTGATCGTCTGCTCGGTGCGGAACACCATGACGTTGGCGTCCATGGTCTCCTGGAGCTCGCGGCGCAGCTGCGCCACCCGCTCGGTGCCCGTGGAGCCGCGCAGCTGCTCGATCTGCGCGACGACCTGCTCGGCGGGGTTCTCCGGCAGCTCGACGAAGTCCGCCGTCTGCGCGTACTCCGCGGCCGAGATGCCGGCCCGGCGGCCGAACACGTTGATGTCCAGAAGCGAGTTGGTGCCGAGGCGGTTGGCGCCGTGCACGGACACGCAGGCGACCTCGCCGGCCGCGTACAGGCCGGGGACGACGGTGGTGTTGTCCGCCAGGACCTCACCCTCGACGTTGGTCGGGATGCCGCCCATGGCGTAGTGCGCGGTCGGCTGGATCGGGATCGGGTCCGTGTAGGGCTCGATGCCGAGGTACGTGCGCGCGAACTCGGTGATGTCGGGCAGCTTGGCGTCCAGCTGCTCCGGCGGCAGGTGGGTCAGGTCGAGGTAGACGTGGTCGCCCTCGGGGCCGCAGCCGCGGCCCTCGCGGATCTCCGTGTAGATGGAGCGGGAGACGACGTCGCGGGAGGCGAGGTCCTTCATGACCGGCGCGTACTTCTCCATGAAGCGCTCGCCGTCCTTGTTGCGGAGGATTCCGCCCTCACCGCGGGCGCCCTCCGTCAGCAGGATGCCCATGCGCCAGATGCCGGTCGGGTGGAACTGGAAGAACTCCATGTCCTCCAGCGGGAGGCCCCGCCGGTACACCGCTGCCTGGCCGTCACCGGTCAGCGTGTGCGCGTTGGACGTCACCTTGAAGAACTTGCCGCAGCCACCGGAGGCGTAGATCACGGACTTCGCCTGGAAGACGTGGATCTCACCGGTCGCCAGCTCGTACGCCACCACACCGGCGGACGTCCGGACGCCGTCGACCTCGGTGATCAGCTGGTCGAGGACGTAGAACTCGTTGAAGAACTCCACGCCCTCCTTGACGCAGTTCTGGTACAGCGTCTGGAGGATCATGTGGCCGGTGCGGTCGGCCGCGTAGCAGGAGCGGCGGACGGGGGCCTCGCCGTGGTTGCGGGAGTGCCCGCCGAAGCGGCGCTGGTCGATCGTCCCGTTGGGTGTCCGGTTGAACGGCAGGCCCATCTTCTCCAGGTCGAGGACGGAGTCGATGGCCTCCTTCGCCAGGATCTCGGCGGCGTCCTGGTCGACCAGGTAGTCACCGCCCTTGATCGTGTCGAAGGTGTGCCACTCCCAGTTGTCCTCCTCCACGTTGGCCAGCGCGGCGGCCATGCCGCCCTGCGCGGCGCCCGTGTGGGACCGGGTGGGGTAGAGCTTCGTCAGCACCGCGGTGCGGCTGCGCTTGGTCGCCTCGATGGCGGCCCGCATACCGGCGCCGCCGGCGCCGACGATGACGGTGTCGTACTTGTGGATCTTCATGAGTGGTTTACCTCAGCCCCGTGCCTAGCGGATGTTCGGGTCGAAGGTGAAGATCACCAGCGTGCCCAGCAGGATGGTGAAGACCGCGGCGGTGTAGAGCAGGGCCTTCAGCCACAGACGGGTGTTCGCCCGCTCCGCGTAGTCGTTGATGACGGTGCGCAGGCCGTTGGTGCCGTGCAGCATCGCCAGCCACAGCATCGACAGGTCCCAGACCTGCCAGAACGGCGAGGCCCAGCGCCCGGCCACGAAGGCGAAGCCGATCTTGCTGACGCCGCCGTCGAGGACCAGCTGGATCAGCAGGTGCCCGATGACGAGGACGACCAGCACCACACCCGACAGGCGCATGAAGAGCCAGGCCGCCAGCTCGAAGTTGCCCCGGGTGGACTTCGGGGTCTTCTTCGTGCGCTTGCGCGGGGCCTCGATGAGGGGCGCCGGGTTGTCGACGGTGTAGCCGGACCCGCCCTCGACCGGGCCGATCCCCGAAGCGGTGGTTTCAGTCGTGGACATTGGCGTCAGCTCCCGAACAGTTCACGAGCGGCGTGGCCGAGAACGGGGTAGATCGCCCCGAGCATCAGCACGACCCACAGGCCCACGACGGACCAGAGCATCTGCTTCTGGTAGCGGGGGCCCTTCGACCAGAAGTCGACGGCGATGACACGCAGGCCGTTGAGCGCGTGGAAGAGGATGGCGGCGACGAGGCCGTACTCGAGTACGGCGACGATCGGCGTCTTGTAGGTGGCTACGACCTTGTCGTAGTCCTCGGGGGAGACACGCACGAGAGCGGTGTCCAGCACGTGAACGAACAGGAAGAAGAAAATGAGGACGCCGGTGACTCGGTGAGCCACCCAGGACCACATTCCTTCCCGGCCGCGGTACAGCGTTCCAGCCGGCACGGAAGTTTCCTCCGGGAGCGGGGTGGGGGCCGCGCCGGCGTCGGTGTCGGTCGGGCCCGGCCGGGTACGGTCCACCGGCCCCCAGCATCGTAGCGACGTGTGCCTGTGGTGCTTACAGCGGGCCTACCTGTGTGATCAAACTGGCACCGGACGGGCTATCCTGCGGCTGCTTCTGGAAGGGGCTGTCCGGTTATACGACGGTTCGCCGCCGTTCGGATGCGGCCGGTGTCACCGCCCGGGGCGAAGTGGCCGCCGTCCGGGTGTGCGGGGGCGGCTGTCCGGCGCGGGACGCGCCGCCGGCCCGGCCGTCCGGAGCCGTTCCGCCCGCGGACGGGAGGCTCCTACCGCCCCCCGCCGCCGAGGCGCCTCACCAGGCGTTGTCCCGCCAGGCGCCGCAGCTCCTCCGCCGCGACCACCCGCTCCTCCTCGGCGTCGTTCGCCAGGCGTGACCGGATGCCCGCCAGGACGTGGTCGAGGGCCTCCTGCCGGGTCACGCCGTCCAGACAGACGACGAAGGCGTGCCCGAAGCGGGCCTCGTAGGCGGCGTGCGCCGCGCTCAGGGCGGTGTGGGCCGCCTCGTAGGTGTCCGCGGGCAGGGTGGGCATCGACTCGCCCGCCAGTGCCTCGGCCAGGTCGCCGGGGGTCAGGTCGTACGCCGCCTCGTCGGAGGCCGCGACGAGCGCGCCCAGGTCCGGATAGGGGCGGTGGGCGGCGAGCCGGTGGACCCACCGGCTGCTCCGCAGGCAGGCGAACAGGGTCCGCCGGGCCTCCTCGGCGGGCGCCGTGTTGAACACGTCGAGGGGGGTCCGCGATGGTGGTGGGGTGATGCGCGGCTGCTCGGGGAGTCCCGGCAGGGCCAGGCGGCCCGGAGGATGGGGAAGACGGTGCGCTGGCAGCGTGAGTCCTCGTGGCACGTGTGGTGTGGCAGGGGATGGTGTGAGACGCGAGGTCTCACGTTATAAGACCGTGCTCATGCCGTCTCCGACGGCTGCCCGAATTTCACTCGAACAGGAGAGTTTCGGAACATGTGGTGGACGACCGCTCGAACGCCAGGGACGTAGGTTGACGCCGTGAGCCAGCACAGGCGCCGGGCCCCGGCGAACAAGGTGAAGCAGAGGCGACTGGTCGTCGCGGCGGTGACCGCCGGGACGATCGCGCTCGGGGTGGGTATCGGCGTGTGGGCCGCCGCCGGCGGCGGTACGTCCTCGGCGACCGCCACGCGGCAGCCGTCCGACGGCGCGTCGCCGCGCGCCGACGGGACGGCGGCGTCCCCGACCCCGGGCCCCACGCGGACCTATCCGCTGTCCAAGGCGCCCCGCACGATCCCGGCCGTACGGTCCCACACCCCGGCCCGCGGGCCGGGGTGGCGGCCCGCGAGCGGGGAACGGGTGGTCGTCGGCGACCCGAAGCTCGCCGACGAGGGGCGGCTCGTCGCGGGCGAGCTGGGGCTGGCCTACGCGGGCGAGTCGGACGACGCGCGCGCCGGGGACGTGCGGCTGGAGCTCGGCGGCGACAAGGGTGCCGACCCGGAGTCGTACACCATGACGGTGCGCGACGGGCGGGTCGTCATCAGCGGGCCGGGCGAGGCCGGCGTCTTCTACGGAACGCGCACCCTCAAGCAGGAGGTGCACGGCGGCGGCAGCGCCCCGGAGGGCGTCGTGCGGGACGAGCCGGCGAAACCGGTGCGCGGGTTCATGCTGGACATCGCCCGCAAGCCCTTCAGCGCGGACTGGATCGAGGACCGGGTGCGCGAGCTGGGCGACCTGAAGTTCAACCAGCTGGGGCTGCACTTCTCCGACGACCAGGGCTTCCGGATCGCCTCCGACACCCACCCCGAGGTCGTGTCCAAGGACCATCTGACCAAGGCGCAGGTCAAGAAGATCGTCGATCTCGCCGCGGCCCGTCACATGGCCGTCGTGCCGGAGATCGACTCCCCGGGGCACCTCGGCGCCGTCCTCGCCGCCCACCCCGACCTCCAGTTGCGCAACGTGCGGGGCCTGGCCGCGCGCGGGGCCATCGACATCTCCAAGGAGAAGTCGGCCACGATCATCGACGACCTGCTGAACGAGTACGCCGGTCTCTTCCCCGGCGCGGACTGGCACCTCGGCGGCGACGAGTACCGGGCGCTGACCGTGTCCGACCCCGCGGCCTCCTACCCGCAGCTCGCCACGGCCGCCCGCGAGGCCTACGGCTCCGGCGCGACCGTCGCCGACCTGGCCACCGGGTGGGTCAACGACCGTGCCGACACCGTCCGCGCCCACGGCCGCACCCCGCGGGCGTGGAACGACGGCTTCCTCCGGAACACGTCCGTGCGGCCGGCCGAGGACATCCAGGTCGCCTACTGGACCGGCAAGGAGATCGGGGCCCGGCAGCCGGTGGAGTACCTGGGGGCCGGGCGGAAGGTGATCAACTACAACGACGAGTTCCTGTACTACGTGCTCGGGGAGCCGCAGACCTTCGTCTATCCGACGGGGCAGCGGATCTACGAGCAGTGGACGCCCCGGGTGCTGCGGGGCACGACGGCCGTGCCGGCCGCCTACGACGGCCAGATCCTCGGCGGGACCTTCGCGGTCTGGTGCGACCTGGCCGGCAGCCAGACGCAGGCCCAGGTCGCGGCCGGTATCCGGATGCCGCTGCGGGCCACCGTGCAGAAGCTGTGGAATCCGGACAAACCGGCGCTGACCTGGGCGGAGTTCCGGGCGCTCGCCGACCGGCTGGGCTGAGCGCCCTGCCGGTCGCGCCCGGCCCGGCCCCTCCGTGGGCGGCGCGCCGGTGACCCGGTCCCCGGCCGGGTCATGCGCGGCGCGGTGACCCGGCGTGCGGCGAACCGGCGTGCGCCGGGGTGATCCGGTGTGCGCCGCGTCCGGGCCGGACCGCCTCTCCGCCGTGCTGAACGCCAGGTCCGGACGATTGGCCGAAAACGTATTCTTCCGCTGGATCGGCCGACTCGGCGTGGTGGTCGTGTGACACTACGGGAGCGTTGCACGCAGTAAGGGGAAGTGCGGGCTCCGTATAGGGACGGCGCCCCGTCTAGGGAGGCGTGGATGAGCCTGGTGGACCTCATCTCTCAGGCCGACGACCGCGGGCTGGCCGCGAGCGGGTTGGCTTGTTTGGATCGGTGCGTGCCGCTGCTGGGTGGTGACGACGAGACACTGCGACCGCTGTGGGGCAGCCTCGCGGAGGGCGTCGGTGACGACGCCTGGGGCATCGCCCTGGAACAGGTGCGCGGGAAGCTCGCCGGATCGGAGGAGCCCGCCACGGACGAGCCCGTCCAGCTGGCCCGGCGGATGCTCTCCGCCGCGCCCGACGAGCCGTTCGCCGACGGGATGCGGCTGTGGGCCGACGCCTGCTCGGTGGCCTCCCTCCAGATCCACCGGCTGCTCGACCCCGCCGAGGACACGGGCAGCGTCGATGCCCGCCGCGAGGGCCGCACGGACGGCATGTCCCCCCTCGTCGCCGCCGAGCTGCGCCGCCAGGTCACCGTCCTGGAGGTGCTGGCCGGGCACGGGCCGACCGGACTGCGCCGGGCCCTGGAGGTGTCCACCGAGGGGCGCCGGGTCCTGCGGGCCGTGGTGTCCCGCCGGGCCCGCGGGCTCGGCTGAGGACCGTCGGGGAGCCTAGACAAGCACCCACTTCACCACCGCGTCGCCGGACAGCGCCGTCTGCTCGTAGAACGCCCTCAGGTCCCGGTGCGCCGAGGCGAAGACACCACGGGTCCAGGGCTCCGCATCGCTGCCGCCGTAGCGGGGGAGCAGCGCGGCGCGCGCCGGGTGCCACAGCGCGTCGAAGTCCGCCGCCGCGAGGAACGAGGCGACCCGTTGCGCCTGGGCCGCGGTCAGCACGCGGAACGGTGGCCTGCCCGGGGCGGGGTGGGGCAGGGGCCGCCCGCCGAGGACGACCTGTGCGCCGGGGAAGTCGCCCCGGCGGCGGCCGGGTCCTGCGTAGAGCAGGGCGTGGTCGAGGTAGCGGCCGTCCAGCATCTCCTCGCGGTGCCGGCCGATCCGCTCACGCACCGTCTCCCAGTCGTCCTCGAACAGCCGCTGCATCCAGGTGGTGCTGTTGCGCAGCGCCGACGGCGGTACCGCGCGGAGGTGGAAGTACTCGCTCATCGGGTCGCTCCTTCGTGGCTACTCCCGCCTTCGGGCCAGGGACGAAGCGAAGGTCCAGCGGAGCGGGGAAAGGGGGTTCGCCTGCGGGGTGGACCGGTGTCCACCGTCCATCGGCCGACCCCCGCCGGTACGGGTGTGGGTGTGAGCTCGTGGCGACCGGCCGCTGGTTCCGGTCCGGCGGGCCGTGCGGGGCCGCCTGCGGCACGGCCCGCGGGACAGGGCCGCCGAACGTCCGGGAGCGGAGGCGCGTGTGTGGTGCCGTGCACGACCGTGAGGTGAACGCGGCACGCGACATCCTGGCCGCCGGGCCGGCGGCGTCTGCCTGTGGAGACGGTGTGAGACCTCAAGCGGGACTCCTCCCGGACGGGCCGGTCGTCGGTGAAGCGGGAACCCCAGCGGGCGACCGCTGGAACCTCCCGCCGCCGGGCGGGAGAGGAAGCCAACTGTCAGCAGAGCGTGCGGGCGCCGGGATCCGTCACTTCGGAAACGATCCCCGCAGGTGGCCCGGGGCGGCGATCGCCGGCGGAGGGGCGGGGCCGTGTCGCCGCCGGCCGGGGACGCCTTCGGGCGGGCGGTGACGAATGCCCACGGTCAGCCGCTCTTCGACATGTGACGACACGGCAGGCGACATTGCAGGAGACCAGGCCCACGGCCGCGGCGAAGCCCGCGCGGTGGGCGGCGGACACGGTGGCGGCCATGCGCGAGGGCGCACGGCTGTATCTCGACTACTCGGCGCAGAGCCTGTGGCGGGTGGACCGGATGATCGACGAGATACGGCGCGAGGGCGCGCCGTACGCCGCCGTGGAGCACGTGCTGCGCGGCTTCGGCGCCTACGCCGGGGAGGTCGTCGCCCGGCAGACCGGCGCCGAGTGGTGGTCGGCCGGCGACGACCACTGGATCCGCACCCCGGACGGCAGGCTCTGGGACCCCGTCGAGGAGGCCCGCCGCTGCTTCGCCGGGCAGGGATCCCTCCGGCTGCTGTGCCGCGACGCCACGGCGAGCGCCCGCTGACGCTCCGGGACGGCTTCCCGACGGCTCCGGGGAGGAGGGCGGCTTCCTGACGTCTCCCCGTCCCCCGGGGGCGGTTCGACGGAGCGGATCCGGCTCCGCGGCGGCACGCGCCCCGGCGACGGCGCCCTCCGGGGCGTCTTCGCCGCGCTGCTCGCGACATCGGCGCTGTCGCTGCTCGCGACGGCCTCCACCGGTCCCCGGGACCGCGGAAGGGCGTTCGGCGCGATCGTCGGCGCGGGCGCGGCGGTCGGACCGCTCGCGGGCGGCTTCCTCACCGAGTACCTGAACCGGCGCTGGTGCCTGTACGTCAACGTGCCCGTCGCGCTGATCGCCTTCGCGGGCGCCGTGGTGCTGCTCGCACCCGGTCAACGGCACTCCGACGCCCACCTGGACGTACCGGGCGCGCTGCTCGGCTCGGCCGGCATGCTCTCGGTGGTCTACGGCTTCTCCGGGGCGGAGCCGCGCGGCTGGGGCGGGGGTGCGGCACGGGGGGAGGGCCGTTTCCCGCCGCGCTGTTCCGGGGGGAGACGAACGGCGCGGCGGGAGGAGCGGAGTCCGCCGCCCCCGCGCCCCGCGGAAGGCGCGGGGGCGGGGGCGGCGGACGGCGGGGCCCACCGCGCTGCCCGTCAGAGGAGGTGGAGGCGGCGCGGTGGGTGACTCGGACAGCACTTCCACAGCGGACGGGCACCCGGAAACGTCACTCGGCCGCCGCAGGCCCCTTCGCGCGGCCTCACGCCGCCACCCCCGCGGCCCCTCCCGCGCTCCGCGGAGACGTGCGCATGTCCGTGACCCGAGGGGCCTGAGCGGCGTGTGGCACCTCAGGGACCGTGACGGTCCGGGCGTCCCGCGCGCTGGGACATCAGGAGCACCGGCGGCCGGCCCCGATGCCGAGCGGGAAGGGGCGGTCCCGGCGAGCGCAGCCGGCGAGGAGGCGCGGACGGCCGCCCGCCGCGCGGCGGACATGTTGATCGTTGCGGGGGACGGCCCGAGGAGGAGACCTGACGCCCTGTGACACTTCCGTGAAATCTGACGCTGTTGAGCGTGTAGGCGTGACCGCGGTCGAAGCGTGGCGGACGGCGACGGCGGAGGGCACGCCGAGCGGCGGCCGCACGACAGCGGCCACAACCCGGTACGAACGAGGACAGTCTTTGGGCCAGGGAGGCAAGCCCCGGCGCGCGCAGGCGTACGACGGGGAACTGGGCACGGCGGTGGCACGGGCCCAGGAAGGGGACGAGGCCGCGTTCGCCGTCGCGTACCGGATGGTGCAGCCGGGTCTGCTCGGCTATCTGCGGGGCCTGGTCGGGGAGGACGCCGAGGACGTGGCCTCCGACGCCTGGCTGGAGATCGCCCGCGACCTGGGGCGCTTCAAGGGCGACGGGGCGGGTTTCCGCGGCTGGACGGCGACGATCGCCCGGCACCGGGCCCTGGACCATCTGCGCCGCCAGCGGGTGCGGCCGCGCCCGGCGGTGCTGGAGGCGGACGTCCTGGAACTGCCCGGCCCGCAGAGCACCCACGAGCAGGCGCTGGAGGCGCTCTCCACCGAACGGGCCCTGGAACTGGTGCGCGGGCTGCCGCGCGACCAGGCCGAGGCGGTACTGCTGCGGGTGGTCGTCGGCCTGGACGGCCCGGCCTCCGCGCGCGTCCTCGGCAAGCGCCCCGGTGCGGTGCGCACCGCGGCCTACCGCGGGCTGAAGCGGCTCGCCCGCGACCTCGGCATCGCTGGTGAGGCGGGCGAGGGTGTGACGGATGAGGCGTCCCGGACGCTGGGGGAGTCGAGGTGAACGGCGCCGGCGGCGACGGTGACGCCCGCAGCACGTACGGATCGAGCAGATCGAGTGGGTCGGGCGCCCAACGGCCGGCAGGGCACGAGCCCGAATGGAACGGTTGGCTCCGCTCCGTCGTCCGTGACACACGGACGACACTGATCACGCAGATCACCTGGATCACTGACACCGCACACGGACAGGGACGGAAACCGACATGGGTGAACGGCTGAGCGGCGGCGGCACCTCCGGCCGCCGGCATGCGCACCCTGGCGCCGTTTCCGGGCACCCGTCCGCGGGCGGCGACGCCGGTCTGGAGGCGCTGATCGCAGCGGCCGTGCGGCAGGACGTCATCGACACCGAGGCCGAACAGCGGGCCGTGGCGGCGTTCCGCACCGCCCGGGACACGGGCGCCCACCGGGCCCGTACCCGGCGCCGCGACGACTGGCGGCCCCGCGGGCGACGTGCACGGCTGTCGGTGCGGGCCACCCTCTCGGTGCTGGCGGCGGGGCTCACCCTGGGCGGGGTCGCCTACGCCACGATGGGCTCCGGCGCCTCACCGGACGGCGACGGCGACGGTCGCACGGGAGGGCCGCGCCCCGGCACCAGCGCCCCGGACCACGCGCAGCAGCCGTCCGCCGCCGCGCCCTCGGCAGCCGCCTCCGCCGCTCCCGCCGCCTCCGCCGCTGCCTCCGCCGCTGCCCCCGGACCGGACCAGCCGGACCCCGCACCGGACGTCGAGGCCCGCTGCCACGCCTACGAGCAGGTCAGGGCCAAGGGCCAGGTGCTGGACACGCCGGCCTGGCAGCGTCTGGTGGCCGCCGCGGGCGGCGCGGACGAGGTCGACGCCTTCTGCGCGAGCCTGACCGCCACGGCCGTACCGTCCGCAGGCCCGGGCGCCTCCCTGCCGTCCGCGGGTGCCGACCGGGCCACCGCGAGGCCGGACCGCACGCCGCCCGCCACCGGCGCGGACGACGGAGCCGGCGAAGCGGGCGGGAACGGCACGGGCGCCGGGAACGGGAACGGCGCCGACGGAGCGCCGACCCCCGCCCCGACCCGGGGCGGTACCGGGAGCCGGACGTGATCGGCCCCGCGGATCCCGTCGGACGCAGCCTGCCGCAGCCGTGATCAGCCGTTCCCGGCGGTGAATCCGTGGTACCTCGGCGGTGACCGGCGGTGCCCGTGTGTGCCGCCCGCCGGGCGCAGGCCGCCGCCCGGGGTCGCGCGCCCCGCGCGGGGCTTCCCGGAAAGGAGCGACCGGCCTGCCGAGCACGTGAGCGAAGGCGGCCGGAGGGATCGCGCGGCAGCGCCCTGCACGCCCCTGAAGAGGTCCGGGAGGTCCGCGAGGCCGGAAGAGGATCCCGGCGCCGTGTCCCAAGGGCGGTGACCGCGGGCGAACAGGCCCGCCGGCTTCGACGGGGCGGCCCTCCGGCCCGCCGCTGGTGCGTACCGCCAAGGCAACGGCCGGGGCCGCCACCCCCCACAGGAGAGGCCCCGGCCGTCGCGCGGCACGGGCCGCGCGGCGACCCGTACTCTCTACAGCGCCGAGAGTGCGTTTTCTGTCACACCCTGCGTGCACGGCCCCTCATCACGAGATAGTTGCATCTTGGACGGACGTGGACGGGCAGTGGTTTCGCGTCGTAACGTGCCTTTCGCGCCGGACTGCGGGGGGCCCGGATCAGCGCAGACGCCAGCGGTCTCGAAACCGCGACCATCGATCGAGGAACCAGGTGCTGGGGGACGACGCGGAGCTGACCGCCGCGGTGCTTGCGGCACAGGACGGGGACGAGACCGCGTTCCGGACTGTGTATCGCGCGGTGCACCCACGGCTGCTCGGATACGTACGGACACTCGTCGGCGAACTCGACGCCGAGGACGTGGCCTCCGAGGCCTGGCTCCAGATCGCCCGCGACCTGGCACGGTTCAGCGGGGACGCGGACCGCTTCCGCGGCTGGGCCGCGCGCATAGCCCGCAACCGCGCCCTGGACCACGTCCGGATGCGCGGCCGCCGTCCCGCCGTCGGCGGTGACGAGACGGAACTGACCGGCTGGCCCGCCGAGTCCGACACCGCGGGCGAGGCCATCGAGGCGCTGGCCACGGGCCGCACCCTCTCCCTCATCGCGCGGCTGCCGCAGGATCAGGCCGAAGCCGTCGTCCTGCGCGTGGTCATGGGCCTCGACGCCAAGACCGCCGCCGAGACACTCGGCAAGCGGCCGGGGGCCGTCCGTACGGCCGCCCACCGCGGGCTGAGACGACTCGCCGAACTCCTGGGCACCGCCTCGGACGGCGATCCGGAATCGGCCGACGCACTGCCCGCCCCGCGAGAACCGCACGCCCGTGCGGTGACGTCCGCCGGTGTGACGCATCGCCGCGCGCGGACGCAGAAGGACATGTGATGGCCGACGAGCAGTACAGGTGGCTGGACCGCGACACAGCAGAGCGCTTGCTGCGCGGAGAGCCGCTCGACGCAGTCGACGCCGATGCCCGGGACGAGGCCGAACGCCTCGCCGAGGCCCTGGGTGCCCTGTCCGCCGCACCTGCCCCGACCAGCACGGAACTCCCCGGTGAGGCTGCCGCGTTGGCAGCCTTCCGGGCCGCCCGCACCGGGTCCGCCGAGCACCACGGCACCGCCCCGCACACCGGCGGCCACCACTTGGGCGCGTCCCGCTCCGACGCCGGCCTCATCCGTCTCGGCGGCACCGGCCGCACCTCCGGGCGGGGCCGCTGGGGCCGCTCCGTGCGCCTGAGCCTGGCCGCCGCGCTCGCCGTCTGCACGGTCGGCGGAGTGGCGGTCGCGGCCGGAACCGGAGTCCTGCCGTCGCCCTTCGGAGATCCCGCCGGCCCCGGCCCCGCCGCCTCCGTGTCGGCCGCCGACACCCCCGGACGCGGGCCGGCCGCGCCGTCGCGGGGCGTCACCACCACGCCCGACGGCGGCGCGACCGGTTCCGCCGGCCCGGACACCGCCCGCGGCGCGGCCGGCGGCGCCACCACCACGCCGAGCGGGTCCGCCGTGGCGCCGGGCGGCACCGTCCCGCCCGGCGCCACGGCGGCCTGCCAGGACCTGCGGGCGGGCCGGGATCTGAGCGACGAACGCCGCCGCTCCCTGGAGTCGGCGGCAGGCAGCGCCCGGCGCGTGTGGACGTACTGCAAGGACGTCCTGGGCAAGGCGGACCAGGCGGGCGGCACCGGGAGCACCGGGTCGGGTGCCCGGGGCGGCGGCAACGGCAACGGCAGGGGCGAGGGCAACGGCAACGGCAACGGCAACGGCGGCGCCGGCAAGAGCGACGACGACGACCACGACGACGACCACGACGACCATGACGGCCCGGGCCGCCGCAGGGGCGGCCACGGCGGCACCTCCGGCTCCCCGGGAGGCGGCAGCGGCGCCGGCCACGGTTCCGGCGGCCACGGCACCGGCAACGGCGCGTCGAGCGGCGCCCACGGCGGCCGGGGCGGCGGGCACAGCGGTGGCGGCCACGGCGGCGGCCACCCCGGATAGCGTCTCTGACCTGCGAAAACGCAACTCGTTGAAATTCTTCCGTGTGGGGTGTGACGTTTTCCGGGCCGCACGCGCAGTAATGAGTGAGCCGACTGGTCATCGGCCGTAGCACGGAGCCGGGGTTCCCCCCGTACCTACGGCACGTGCACAAGGCGCGGGCGGGACACGTTCCCCCGGTCCCGCCCGCGCCCTTCTCCTCTTCCTCCCGGCCGGACGGCGTCTCACCAGTACACGACGACCTTGTCGCCGGTGCGCACCTCGTCGAACAGCCGCGCGATCGCCTTCTCGTCCCGTACGTTGATGCACCCGTGCGAGCCACCCGCGTACCCGCGGGCCGCGAAGTCGTACGAGTAGTGCACGGCCTGGCCGCCGCTGAAGAACAGCGCGTACGGCATCGGCGAGTCGTACAGCGTCGAGACGTGGTGCCGGGACTTCCAGTAGACGCGGAACACCCCCTCGCGGGTGGGCGTGTACTGCGCGCCGAAGCGCACCGGAAGCGTCATGACGGTCCGCCCGTCAATCATCCAGCGCAGCGTCCGGCTGGTCTTGCTGATGCACAGCACCCGCCCGGTCAGGCAGCGGGGATCGGGCGCGGCGGCCGGCTGACCGCCCATCAGGTACAGCTCCCAGCGGCCCGGCTCGTGTGTCATGCGCAGCAGCCGCTGCCAGGTGACGCTGTCCACCGAACCGGTCCGCGGCAGCCCGCGCTTGCCCTGGAAGCCCCGCACGGCCTGCTCGGTCAGGTCGTTGTACGTCCCCGTGGGCCCGTCGAGGAGCCAGGCCACCTGCCGCAGCCGGGCCTGGAGTTCGCGCACGCCCCGGCCGCTGTCGCCGGGCGCCCACAGGGCGGGTGGGGGTGCGGCGGGCGAGGGAGCGGCGGCGCCGGACTTGCCGTCGCCCGATCCCCGGCCGGCACTGGGCGGGGGTGGCGCGGACGGCCGGCCGGTGGTGTCGATGTGCACCGGTGGGCGGTGGCCGGCGTCCGTCGCCCCGTCCCGGTCCGCCGTCTGCACGGTGCAGCCGCACACCACCGCCAGTGCCACCACGGCCGCTAGTGCCGCAACAGGCGACGTCCGCCCCGTCGCGGCGCCCGGCACGCACTCCCGCCGCACCGGCCGAAAGCCCGAGTACGCCCAGTACGAGGACTTCCGGCCGGCACGCCGGGAGCACGCACCGGACGCCGCTCCCTGACGCGCGGACCTTGCCTGCCGCGGCACTGGTGCGGCGCCTGTTCTCCTCATGCCCGTTCCCCGCACTTTCCCGGCCACCGGGGCCCCGTCGGCGCACGTCCGGCCCAGCCGTCACCCGAGATGTTCCCCACGGATGACGCGTTGCGAACGGCACGGCATCGTTGTGAGGAAGGTCCCAGCGTGGGGCACTCCACCCGGGCGCACGAGCGCGGCTACAGTCCGTGGCGAGGGTCGGGCCGTACTGGCAAGTAGCAAAGGAGCGGGGAGCGATCATGACACGCGAGTCGGAGTCCGGACTGCCCATCGAGCCGGTCTACGGACCCGACGCCCTGCAGGGCTGGGACCCCGAGCAGAAGCTGGGGTCCCCGGGCACGTACCCCTTCACCCGCGGCGTGTACCCGACCATGTACACGGGCCGTCCCTGGACGATGCGCCAGTACGCCGGGTTCGGCACGGCGGTGGAGTCCAACGCCCGCTACAAGCAGCTGATCGCCAACGGCACCATGGGCCTGTCGGTCGCCTTCGACCTGCCCACCCAGATGGGCCACGACTCGGACGCCCCGATCGCGTCCGGCGAGGTCGGCAAGGTGGGCGTCGCCGTCGACTCCGTCGACGACATGCGGGTCCTGTTCGACGGCATCCCGCTGGACAAGGTCTCCACGTCGATGACGATCAACGCGCCCGCCGCGCTGCTCCTGCTGCTGTACCAACTGGTGGCCGAGGAGCAGGGCGTGTCCGCGGACAAGCTCACCGGCACGATCCAGAACGACGTGCTCAAGGAGTACATCGCCCGCGGCACCTACATCTTCCCGCCCAAGCCCTCGCTGCGCCTGATCGCGGACATCTTCAAGTACTGCAAGGCCGAGATCCCGAAGTGGAACACCATCTCGATCTCCGGCTACCACATGGCCGAGGCCGGGGCGTCACCCGCGCAGGAGATCGCCTTCACCCTCGCCGACGGCATCGAGTACGTGCGCACCGCCGTCGCGGCCGGCATGGACGTCGACGACTTCGCCCCCCGCCTGTCCTTCTTCTTCGTGGCCCGCACCACGATCCTGGAGGAGGTCGCCAAGTTCCGTGCCGCGCGCAGGATCTGGGCGCGCGTCATGAGGGACGAGTTCGGGGCGAAGAACCCCAAGTCGATGATGCTGCGCTTCCACACGCAGACCGCGGGCGTGCAGCTGACGGCCCAGCAGCCGGAGGTCAACCTGGTCCGCGTCGCGGTGCAGGGGCTGGCGGCGGTGCTCGGCGGCACCCAGTCACTGCACACCAACTCCTTCGACGAGGCGATCGCGCTGCCGACGGACAAGTCCGCCCGCCTGGCGCTGCGCACCCAGCAGGTACTGGCCTACGAGACGGACGTGACCGCGACCGTCGACCCCTTCGCCGGCTCCTACGTCATCGAGCAGATGACGGACGAGGTCGAGGCCGCCGCGCTGGAGCTGATGGGCAAGGTCGAGGACCTGGGCGGTGCCGTCTCCGCGATCGAGCACGGCTTCCAGAAGAACGAGATCGAGCGCAACGCCTACCGCATCGCCCAGGAGACCGACGGCGGCGAGCGGGTCGTGGTCGGCGTCAACCGCTTCCAGCTCGAAGAGGAGGAGCCCTACGAGCCCCTGCGCGTCGACCCCGCCATCGAGGCCCAGCAGGCCGAGCGCCTGGCCGCGCTCCGTGCCGCCCGCGACCAGCAGGCGGTCGACGCGGCCCTGTCCGCGCTGCGGAAGGCGGCCGAGGGCGACGACAACGTCCTGTACCCGATGAAGGACGCGCTGCGGGCCCGGGCCACGGTCGGCGAGGTGTGCAACGCACTGCGGGAGGTCTGGGGGACCTACGTCCCCTCCGACGCGTTCTGAGCCGAACCCGGCCCTTCCCGCGGCGGTGCCCGGGTGGCCCGTCCCGCCCTGTGGAATCCGGAGGAGGAGTGTCGCACCCGCGTGCGACACTCCTCGCATGCTCGGCGTCATCGATCTCCCCACGTACCTCGCAGGCCTGATCCTGATCGTCCTGCTGCCCGGCCCCAACTCCCTGTACGTCCTGTCCGTCGCCGCCCGCCGGGGCGTCCGCGCCGGGTACACGGCCGCAGTGGGCGTGTAGGCGGAAGCGGCAGCCGATCACCGTGACGGTGCTCAGAGGGTGATACCGGCCCCCTTGGCCGACTTGGTCAGCCGCTCGCTACTTCGCTGGTGCTTGGACACGAGTACTCGGGTCGGTTCCGTACTCATCGGGTGGACCGCCGTTACGCGAGCGGGCACGTGAGGCCGGGGTGGTGACGGTTCGGGCAGCACACCAGGTTGAGCGAGACGATATTGCCCGGCAGGTTGTAGTACACCCAGCTCACGTCCACGCCGACCGGCAGGACATCCAGCACGTATTCGCGTCTCGTCTCCAGGCTCGCGTACGCCTGACGCCCGTCCTCGCGCTGCATCGGGGGGTTGTCAAGAAAGTGCTTGACCATCCGTCGAGAGCCGCTGTGGCGTCCGTCCAGGTGCGCTCATGGGCCGCCTGGTTCCGCTTCATAAGCCAGTGCCCGGACATCATGGGCGGCAGGTTCGAGGTCGGGAACTCGATGGCGTCCCTTGTCGTGGTGTAGCCGATCACGGCTAGGGAGTGCGCCGGGGGCGTGTGCGGATGGGGCTTTCGCTCCCTGCCCGCAGGTCGGGCCACCATGCAACTCTCCGTAGTGAACGGGCAGTTCAACGCGGGAGGTGCAGGGTGGCCCTGTCTCAGCATGACCTACTCCGGCTGCTTGAGTCACTACGTTCGGCGGACGGGCTCGAACTCGTCCGCAACGTGGCAGAGCGGATGCTCCAGGAACTGATCGAGGCCGAGGCAAGCGCGAAGATCGGCGCGGAGTGGAACGAGCACACCGAGACCCGCACCAACTATCGCAACGGCCACCGGGACAAGACCCTGACCACGCAGGCCGGCGACCTCGACCTGGCCATCCCCAAACTGCGGTCAGGGGGCTTCTTCCCTGTCCTGCTCGAGCGTCGGCGCCGCATCGACCAGGCCCTGTACGCCGTGATCGTGGAAGCCTACGTTCACGGTGTGTCCACCCGCTCGGTCGACGACCTGGTCCAAGCCCTGGGCGCGGACAGCGGTATCTCCAAGAGCGAGGTGTCGCGAATCTGCGGGGAGCTGGACGAGCCGCTGACCGCCTTCCGCACTCGCCCCCTGGGTCACGTCCGGTTCCCCTACATCTACCTGGACGCGACGTACTGCAAGGCGCGGGTGAACCACCAGATCGTCTCCCGCGCTGTGGTGATAGCCACCGGGATCACCGAGGACGGCGGGCGGGAGGTGCTGGGGGTCATGGTCGGCGACAGCGAGACCGAGGTGTTTTGGACCCAGTTCCTGCGCCACCTGCGCGAGCGCGGGTTGACCGGGGTCCGACTCGTGATCGGCGACCACCACAGCGGGCTGGTCAAGGCCATCCGCAAGGTTATGCTCGGGGCCGCCTACCAGCGCTGTCGCGTCCACTGGACCCGTAAAGAATCAACTCGGCTGTTTTGTCGCCGCGATGGATGCGAGCAGGGATTCGGCGGTGTGGTGCTTGAACGGAGCCGGTGGCAGGTGGAACCCATCCGCATCGAGGAGGGGACGGACGTCGCGGAAGGCGTTGCCGATGGTGCTCCGGTTCACCCGGAACAGTTCGGCCAGTACTTCGCCGGTGCAGACGCGACGGTGGAACAGGACGGTTGCCAGGACACGTTCCGGGTCGGTGATCTTCTGGGCGAACACGCCGCCGCGGGTGCCCGGTTGGCGCGGTCTGCCGCGCTGGGTGTGACGGCGCCCCTCGACGAAAGCGGCCTGGCGGGGTGCGAGGCGTTCGATGAGTTCCTGCAGGTCCGTGCGGCTCATCCCGGTCAGGGCAGGATCGCAGAGCTCTTCGGGCAGCGAGGTGCGGCTTCGGGCGGGAAGGACCCCGGTGTCGAGGAATCCGATCAGTTGGTCCGGATCGGTGAACAGCAGTGTTGTCGGTTCCACCTTGACCTTGTGGCCGTCCAGGAGACGGCGGGTCTCGGTGATCACCGGGCTGATGACCCGGTCGGTGACCTCCAGCATCTCCGCCAGGACGCGTTGGGGACAGACCTGACGCAGGTAGAGCAGGGTCAGCAGGATGCGGTCGCGGCCGGTGAAGAGGGGCTTGCCGTGGTCGGCGGCCGCCTTGCGACGCGGTCCGCCCCGCTGCTGGAAGCAACGCCGCTCGCGCTCCGCCTCCTGGGCGGGGGCGGGCCGAGCCGTCACATCGTCGAGTTCGGTTGCGGACATCCCGGTCAGGCCGGGGTCGTCCAGCATGTCCAGGACTTTTCTGCGTCCCGGCACCGCTGAAGTCGGCCCGCTTCCCGGCGGTGACGGCTCCGTGGTAATCAGGGGCGCGGGATGGAGCGTGTAGTTCCAGCTGCCGCGAGCCTTGTAGGGTTCCAGGGGCAGGGCTTTCATACGGGCCTTGCTGATGGCGACGCCGAGCGGGTAGGAGCGGGTGTCGAGCTCGGCCCGGACTCGCAGCCCGCTGCGGGTGGTGGTGGAGGCGATCGCGTTCACGATGACTTCGTGGCTGGTCAGCGGCCTGCCGCGCCAGTTCATGGTGATGTGGGAGAAGAGCCGGTGCTCGATCTTGTTCCACTTCGAAGTGCCGGGCGGAAAGTGGCAGACCGTGATCGCCATCCCCGTGTCGGCGGCGAGCGCGGCCAGTTCCGCTTTCCAGCCGCGGTAGCGGTAGCTGTTGGAGCCGCCCGCGTCCGCGGTGATCAGCAGCCGGGTGGCGGCCGGGTAATCGAGCTGGCCGCGGGCCTGCCACCAGCGGCGGATCGTGGCCACGGCGAAGGCAGATGTGTTGTGATCGACTCCGACGCTGACCCATCCGGTGTCAGCGGCCAGGTCGTAGACGCCGTAGGGGATCGCGGTCTCGCCCTTCAGCCCGGTGAAGAAGCTGTGATCCTCGACCCGGACCGGCTCGCCCTTGGGCCGCCACTCGCGTCCAGTGTTCGGCAGCTGCCCGAGCATCTCCTTCTTCTTGGCGTCGACACTGATCACCGGCTCGCCCGCGGCCTGGAACACCTTGACCTGATCGTTGATGTAGTGGAACTGCGCGTCCCGATCCGGATGCTGGTCTCCTTCCAGCGTCTTGGCGTTCGCCTGCAGGCTGAAGCCGTTCTCCCGCAGAAGCCGGCCGACGGTCACCGGCGAGACACGGTGCCCTCGCCTCGTGAGCTCCGCCGCGAGACGCCGCAGTGACTTCGTCGTCCAGCGCAGCGGCGACATCGGATCGCCGCGCTCGTCCGGCTCGACCAGGCCCAACAGGGCGGGCAGCAGCCCCGGATCCAGCTCGGTCGCGGTCTTGCGTCCGCCGCCCGGCCTACGGATCCGGCCTTCCGCCAGCAACTCGCCGCCCGCCTCCAACTCGAAGACACCCCTGCGTACGGTGCTCTCGCTCGCCCCGGCGATCCTGGCCACGGCCCTCACCCCGCCGTGGCCCAGCAATCTCGCCTCAGTCGCGAGCGCGAGCCGACGCTGCCGCTCGTTCAGGTGAGGCAGCAACACCTCGAATCGAACAGCGAGTTGAGCCAGCACCGCGTCCTTGATCGCCATACCAGGTCAACGAGGCGGAACTCAGGAAGCAATACCTTGTTCACGTACGGGTCCACTTCCTGCGCAACGTGTTCGGCGTGATCAGCAAGGACGCGGGCGAGATGGTCGCCGCGACGATCCGCACGATCTTCGCCCAACCCACCGCGGAAGCGGTCCGGGCCCAGGTCGACACCGTGGCAGACCTGCTCGGCCAGCAGTTCCCACAGGTCAAGGCAATGCTGCTGGAGGCGAAGGACGACCTGACCGCTTTCGCCGCCTTCCCGGAACGACATTGGAAGAAGATCGCCTCGACCAACCCGCTGGAGCGGATCAACCGCGAGGTCAAGCGCCGCGTCGATGTCGTCCAGGTCTTCCCGAACGATGAAGCGCTCCTGCGGCTGGTCACTGCAGTGCTCTTCGAACTGCACGATGAGTGGATCGCCTTCCCCCGCCGCTACCTGGCCGAGGGCAGCATGGACCAGATCTACCCCACCGGGCTCCCCGAAAGCGCCCCCGCACTCCCCAACACCCCGAACGCGCCTACCGATTGATCCCCTAGACCACCACGCGGGACGCCATCGTGCTGACCGACTTCCGTGATCGTCTGTGCGAGGACGATCGCGCTGACCAGCTACTCTCCCTGTCGCTGGAGCGGATGCGGGCGGCCGGCATGGTCACCGAGCGCGGCAGGCAGCGCAGCGACTCCACCCAGGTCCTTGCTGCCGCGCGGGACCTCACCCGTCTGGAGCTGGTCCTGGAAGCAATACGCGCGGCGTTGGAGGAAGCCCGCTGAGCGGGCACCTGAGGTCCTGGACGGGCTGGTGGATGCCGAGTGGGCCACCCGCTACGGGCGTGCGGTGCGGCTTCCCAGCCAGCCGACCCATCCCGCCACCCGGCTCAAACAGGCCGGAGCGGACGCCCACAAACTTCTGCAGCGCCTGCCGCCCCACCAGCGCGGTCCTCGCGCGGAAGCGCTGCGGCAGATCGTGGTGCAGAACTTCCTCCTCGACGCCCGTGACAGGTTACGTCCGCGCACCGAGAAGGACGGACAGCCCAAAGGGGCCCTGCGGATCGTCACGCCTTACGACCGTGACGCCCGCCGGGCCATCCGGGGCAATACCCGCTGGAGCGGCTACCTCGTCCATGTCACCGAGACCTGCGGAACCGACGATGCGCAGGCCAACCTGATCACGGACATCGCCACCACCAAGCCGACCCGGGACACCGAGGCCCTGCCCGGCATCCACACCCGGCTCCGCCACCGCCAGCTGCTGCCCCGGCAGCACCTGCTCGACGGCGGCTACCTCTCCGTCGCGCTGCTGCACCGCTCCCTCCGCGACCACGAGGTCGAACTCGTCGGCCCGGTCAAGGCCAGCGGAGCATGGCAGAGCAAGGAACAGTCCGGCTTCACCCGGGACGACTTCTCCATCGACTTCGACCAGCGCCAGGTCACCTGCCCCAACGGCGAGACCAGCCACATCTGGCTCGAGCCACCGGCCATGGCTCCCTACACCGTCGCCCGGTTCCGCCCACACCAGTGCAACCCGTGCCCCGGCCGGTCTGCCTGCACCCGCGGCACCGCTGCCCGCACCGTGAACTTCCTCCCCCGACCCCTCCACGAGCTCCAGGCCCGGAACCGCACAGACCAGCAAGACACCCAGTGGAAACGGCTCTACGCCACCCGATCCGGCATCGAAGGCACCATCTGCGAGTTCACCAACGGACACCAGGCCCGACGCAGCCGCCGCCCCGGCGGCGCGCCGAAGGCTCAGCCGCGCGGCTTGGCGAGCACCGCCCGCAGTTTCGGGGTGAACCGTTCCTCCACGAACCGGTTCAGGAGCCGGGCCAGCACCAGCATGGTGGCGACCGTCAGCAGGAAGGTGGCGTAGGAGGGCAGGCCCAGCCCGCGGTGCAGGCCCTGGATGACGACCCAGCCGAGATGCTCGTGGACGAGGTAGAACGGGTACGTCAGCGCGCCCGCGACGGTCAGCCAGCGCCAGTTCGCCCAGTCCAGCCAGCCCAGCCCGATCGCGGCGACGGCGAGGAAGCCGAGCGTGACGATCAGGATGATCCCGTAGGCGCTGCGGTACGAGAACTGGTCCGGCTGCGGCGGGTGCCAGTGGGTCTGCACCGCGACGTACTGGCCGATGAGCCAGTTGACCGCCACGATGCCCCAGGCGTACGGGTCGGTACGGTCGCGGTGCACCAGGTACAGGCCGACGCCGCCGATGAAGAACGGCGCGTACTCCGGCATGACCAGCTCGTCGAGCACCGGCTGGTGCAGTCCGCCCGCCATCGCCACCGCCAGCGTCCAGCACGCGCAGAACATGATCACGCGGCGGCGGTCGGCGCCGGGCAGCACGATGCACAGCGCGAACAGGACGTAGAAGCGGACCTCCGCCCACAGGGTCCAGCACACGCCGAGCACCCGGTGGGCACCGAGCGGCAGCTGCAGCATCGAGAAGTTCAGCAGGGTCTCGGTCGGCGACACCGTGGTGAACGACAGGAACGGCAGCGCCAGCACCACCGTCACCAGCACGATCGCCGCCCAGTAGGCGGGCAGCAGACGGGCGGCGCGGGAGGCGAAGAACGAACGCAGCGGGCGGCCCCAGCCGCTCATGCAGATCACGAAGCCACTGATCACGAAGAAGATCTGCACGCCCAGGCTGCCATAGGCGAACAGGCTGTGCAGGGTGGGGAACTGCAGGCGCGGGGAGGTTCCCCAGGCCCGGGTGACCTCGCCGCCCCGGCCGCCGTAGTGGTAGCCCGCCACCATCAGTGCCGCCACCAGCCGCAACCCGTCCAGCGCACGCAGCCGGGGCGCCCCGGGCCGGTCCCGCCGCGGCGGGCCGTCGGCGGGCGCCGGGGCGCGCGCCACGGTGCCCGTGGGAGCGCTACGGGTGTCCGCGGACGTGTTGATCACAGGGTCCCCTCGACATGGTTCGGGCGGCGCTCGCCGCACCGGTTCGATGCACGCTAGTCGGATCGGCGGGCGGCCCCGGGGCGGCCGGGAGACTCTTCTCCCGGCCGCCCGGCGGAGTTCACCCGGGCGTCGCCTCAGCGCCCGCCCGACCGCCGCAGCGACCGCGCACGGCGCGCCACCCGGCGCACCGTCGCGCTGCGGGGGATGAACGCCAGCTGCGCGGGAAGCCCTCCGGGCAGGGCCAGCGAGGCCAGGCGACGGCGCTTGAAGTACCGCCAGGTGTCATCGTCCAGATGTCCCGACAGGTACCGCTCGGCGGCCGGGCGCAGCTCGGGGTAGATCTTCGACTGCATCGCGTAGCCGACGGCCCGCAGCAGCTCGGTGAGCCCGTCGGCGTCCAGGCCCCGGCGCTGCTCGCGCACCGCGGCGTGGTCCGAGAGGTCGGGCAGCAGCGCGTCGACGATGGTCACCGGCACGCGGTTGCTGTTCTCGTACGGCGTCAGCCGCTCCAGCAGCAGCCCGGTGCCGGTGCGGGCGACCGGCAGTCCGTACAGCGCCGAGGCGGTGAGCAGGGCGGTGGAGAAGCAGCCGACGACCAGCGCGGGACGCATCCGCTGGTACACGACCTCGGCCAGGACGGGCGTGTCGAGCACCGTGAGTTCGGCGCCGAGCTGCTCCGCCTCCTTCTCCAGCGCCCGTGACCAGCGGGCCGGCGCCGAGGGGTGCGGCTTGAACACCACCCGGGTGTGGCCCAGCCGGACGGCGCCCCGCAGCATCCGCACGTGGAGGTCCTCCTCCTCGTCGCCGGTGAGGATGTCCAGCGCGGACAGGTACTGGCCGAGCAGCAGCGCCGGTTCCTCGACGACGGGCAACGCGTCACCGGAGTCGCCCAGTTCGTCCAGCACCTTCAGGAACGCGTCCGTCGGCACGATCTCCGGCTCGACGCCGAACTCGGTGAGCAGCAGCGGCTTCAGCCCCGGCACCAGGTCGAGGTGGAGCACGCGCCGCACCCGGGTGCCGACCAGGGGGTCGATCTTGAAGCGGGTCGGGCCGTAGCTCATCAGGCCGTCCGCGTAGACGTCGACCGGTGTGCCGCCGAAGACCTGGCAGATCGCGAGCGCGGGGTTGACCTGGATGGACTCCACCGCCAGCTCGATGCGGTCCTCGCCCAGGTCCCACAGCATCCGCAGATACCGCTCCCACAGGATCTGGTCGTCGGGACGCGGACTCCAGCCGCTCGGGTGGAAGGGGGCGATCGCCTCGTTCCACGACAGCACCCCGTCGAAGCGGTCCCTGAGATGGTCGAAGGCCGGCGAGGCGTCGAAGGCGGGACTCAGCTCCGGGGCGGTGCCGTTGTTGCAGACCAGCAGCAGCCGCCGGTCCGCCGGGGCGAAGCGGTCGGAGTCGAGCGCGGCGGCCAGCGTGGCGGCGCCGTACAGGGTGGAGGCGCACAGGATCTGGGTGGTGCGGCGGGCGGTCATGCCACGGCCTCCGAGGCCGTCGAGGGCCGGCGGCGCAGACGGCGCAGCTGGGTGGCGCGGGCGATGTCCATGGATTCCAGGGTGTCGTTGAGCAGGTCCTGCGGCATGCGGCGCAGGGCCGAGGCGCTCAGGGAGCGGAGTCTGCGGGCCACCTGCGGTTCGAACTTGTCGACGGTCGCCAGGTGGTGGCTGATGATGGCGCAGTAGGTGCGCACGGCCTTCGGCAGGAACAGGTCCGCGTCCGGGTCCTCGGCGGTCTCCGTGAGCACCCGGTCGAAGGAGCGGATGAAGTCCAGCTGGCGCGTGTCGCCGATCTGTGTGAGCGAGGAGGTGACTCCGCGCCGGTAGAAGACGCCGAACACGCTCGGCACCGCGAAGGATCCGCCCTTGCGGTGCAGCGCCCAGATCCACGGCCGGTCCTCGGCCGTGCGCAGGTCCTCCGGGAAGTGCAGCAACCCCTCGTCGACCAGCCGGCGGTGGTAGGCGCCGGCCCACGAGTACGGGTAGTCGACCGGGGTGGAGCGGTCCGCCGGCAGGATGACCGTGCGCGCGTCGACGACGGTGTCCCGCGGCCCGAACGGCACCCGGTGCAGGGTGCGCCGGCCGCCGGTGAACCGCACGTGGTCGGTGCGGACGAAAGTGCAGCCCAGCGACTCGATGCAGTCGAGCAGTTGACCGAAATAGCCGGGGGCCGCGAAGTCGTCGCCGTCCATGAACGTCAGATACTCGCCGCGCGCCGCGTCGATGCCCGTGTTGCGCGCACCGGACACGCCGTTCTCGGTGCGCCGAATGAGAACCGCGCCCGGGAGTTCGCGTTCGGCACGGTCGAGGATGTCCCCGGTTCCGTCCGTCGAGGCGTCGTCGACGAGAATGAACTCCACGTCCTCGCGGGCGTTCGCGCGCAGGGAAGTGATGGCGTCCGGGGCGTATGGCCGCACATTGTGGAACGGCACGATGACGGAGAGCTTGACCACGCGGTCGACGTTAGACGTCGGGCCCCGGCCGCGTCTTGACCGCCGGCTTGATGAAGGGTGAACGCCACGTGGCGAAGCCGTGAACCAGGTCTTTTCCCGGCCGATTCGGCGGCCGATTCGCTGTTCGGCGGTGCTCTGTTCACCGTTTGTTGGATTCCGGTTGGGCGGAACCTAGAAATGCCTTCCTAGGTTTCTCGGCGTGCCAGCAAGTGCAACCAAACCCCTGCGGGCGGTCGTTCTCGCGGATTCCGACACCCGGTGGAAATGGGGCGCGCTCACCGCGCAGCGCCTGACCGCGGGCGGGGATCTGCGTCTGGACGGCCTCCTTCTGCGCGGCCGGGCCACCCCGACCGCCCGTCAGCTCGGCGAGGTCGGCGTCCGCGCCGACTCCCTCCGCGAGGTGACCGCCGCCGAGTTCCTGCGCGTGATGCGAGAGGAGCCCTGCGACGTCCTCGTCCTCGCTCTGGTCGGCGGCGGCGTGCAGGCGATGCTGCACGGGCTGCGGCAGGCCTGGCAGGGCCGGGGCCGCCGGCCGGTGGTCGTCACCGGCTACGTCGGCGTCGTGTACGAGAAGCTCGCCGACGGCCTGCTGCTGCGGCACGGCGCGGACCTCGTCCTCGCCAACTCCCGCCAGGACGCGGAGCGTTTCCGGGCCGTGTACGAAGGGGTGGGGGCCGATGCCTCGGCGGTCACCGAGGTCGCGCTGCCCTTCCTCGGCGGAAGCCCCTACACCGGCGCGCACGAGCCCCGCACCGTCGTCTTCGCCGCCCAGCCCTCGGTGCCCGAGACCCGCACGGACCGCGCGTACCTGCTCGACCGGCTGATCCGGCACGCGCGTCTGCACCCGGAGCGGGAGGTGCTGCTCAAGCTGCGCTCCAGGCCCGGCGAGCACACCACGCACCTGGAGGAGCTGCCCTACCAGAAGCTCGTCCAGAAGGCGGGCGACCTTCCGCACAACCTCCGTCTGGTCTACGGGAACATGGGCGAGGTCCTGGACCGTACCGACCTGCTGGTGACGGTGAGTTCGACGGCGGCCCTGGAGTCCCTGCACCGCCGTATCCCGACCGCCGTCCTCACCGACCTCGGCATCCGGGAGAAGCTCGGGAACCACCACTTCGTCGGCTCCGGCTGCCTCGCCTCCTGGGACCAGCTGGACGCCGGGCACCGGCCCGCGCCGGACCCGCGGTGGGTGGCCCGCCAGGGCGTCGCGGCCGGGGAACCCGGCACCGGCCCGGACTCGTACGACGCCGCGTTCGACGCCGCCCGCGCCCGCATCGCCGAACTGCTCACGACCGACGGCCTCCCGCCGCTCGCGCCCTACTACACGACCGAGACGGCGCCCGGCTACCTGCCCGGCATCCTCGCCCGCCACCACCTCGGCCCCGACGGCACCCCCCTGCCGGGCGCCCCGGCCGCCGGGAAGGAGCCCGGTCCCGTACGGCAGATCGTCCGCCGCGCCGCCCGGGGCGCCTACCGGCACGGCGTGCAGCGCGTGGCACCCGTCATCCGGCGGATGGGGGAGCTGTGAGCCACCCGAACCCACGTCAAGGAGCAGAGACCATGGCCGATCCCATGACGGGCGGCGGCGCTTCGGTGCGCCGCGTGCTCGCGGTGATCCCCGCACGCGGCGGCTCCAAGGGTGTGCCCGCGAAGAACCTCGCCCCCGTCGGCGGCGTCCCGCTGGTGGTCCGGGCGGTGCGCGAGTGCCGGGCCTCGCGACTGGTCACCGACGTCGTGGTCTCCACCGACGACCGCGCCATCGCCGCCGCCGCCCGCGAGGCCGGCGCCGAGGTGGTGCTGCGGCCCGCCGCCCTCTCCGGCGACACCGCGACCTCCGAGACGGCCGTCCTGCACGCCCTGGACGCCCACGAGGCACTGCACGGCGCCGCGGTGGACGTGGTGCTGCTGGTGCAGTGCACCAGCCCCTTCCTCGCCCGCGAGGACGTCGACGGCGTCGCCGCCGCCGTGGTCGTCG
Source organism: Streptomyces sp. MUM 2J (assembly GCF_022414535.1). GTDB lineage: Bacteria > Actinomycetota > Actinomycetes > Streptomycetales > Streptomycetaceae > Streptomyces. The sequence continues at coordinate 43,128 of NZ_JADWYM010000010.1, read as the reverse complement.
ACGGCGCGGACAGCGCGGTGACCGTGGCTCCCTTCCACGGCTTCCTCTGGCGCGACGCGGACGACGCCCCCGCCACCGCCGGCACGGCCGACGCGCCGGTCGGCGGCGGGTACGGCGTCAACCACGACCGGTCCGTCCGCCCCCGCCGCCAGGACCGCCCCCAGGACCTGCTGGAGACCGGGGCCGCCTACGCCATGGAGGCCGCCGGCTTCCGCAAGCACCGGCACCGCTTCTTCGGCCGCACGGAACTGGTCCGCACCGACCCCGCCCGCGTCCTGGAGATCGACGACCCGCACGACCTGGCCCGCGCACGGGCCCTGGCACCGCTGTACGACGGCGGGCCCGGGGCCCCCGACCAGGCCCCGGCCGACGGGACCGGCGCCCTGCCCACCGCCGACGACATCGACGCGGTCGTCCTCGACTTCGACGGCACCCAGACCGACGACCGGGTGCTGATCGACGCCGACGGACGGGAGTTCGTCTCCGTGCACCGCGGCGACGGCCTCGGCATCGCGGCCCTGCGCAGGAGCGGGCTGCGGATGCTGATCCTGTCCACGGAAGAGAACCCGGTCGTCGCCGCCCGCGCGCGCAAGCTCCGGATCCCCGTGCTGCACGGCATCGACCGCAAGGACCTGGCACTGAAGCAGTGGTGCGAGGAGCAGGGCGTCGCGCCGCAGCGCGTGCTCTACGTCGGCAACGACGTCAACGACCTCCCGTGCTTCGCCCTCGCCGGCTGGCCCGTGGCGGTCGCCGGCGCCCACGACGCCGTGCGCGACGCCGCCCGCGCGGTCACCACCGTCCCCGGCGGCGGGGGCGCGATCCGGGAGATCGCCGGCTGGATCCTCGGTCCCCGTCTCGGCACCCCCGCCCACCCCACCGAACCCGTCCCGCCCAACCACCCCACCGGCACGTCCCCCAGCACGTCCCACGGCAAGTAAGGACATCCCCTGCCATGAACACCAACTCCCGTCTGCGCACGCTCGGTCCGCGCGAGGTCGGCCCCGGCGCCCCCGTCTACATCACGGGCGAGATCGGCATCAACCACAACGGCGACCTCGACAACGCGTTCAAGCTGATCGACGCGGCCGCCGAAGCCGGCTGCGACGCGGTGAAGTTCCAGAAGCGCACCCCCGAGATCTGCACCCCGCGCGACCAGTGGGACATCGAGCGCGACACCCCCTGGGGCCGGATGACCTACATCGACTACCGCCACCGGGTGGAGTTCGGCGAGGACGAGTACCGCCGCATCGACGCGTACTGCAAGGAGAAGGGCATCGCCTGGTTCGCCTCCCCGTGGGACACCGAGGCCGTCGCCTTCCTGGAGAAGTTCGACGTCCCCGCCCACAAGGTGGCCTCCGCCTCCCTGACCGACGACGAGCTGCTGCGCGCCCTGCGCGCCACCGGCCGTACGATCATCCTCTCCACCGGTATGTCGACGCCGCGGCAGATCCGCCACGCGGTCGAGGTCCTGGGCAGCGACAACATCCTCCTCTGCCACGCCACCTCCACCTACCCGGCCAAGGCCGACGAGCTGAACCTCCGGGTGATCAACACGCTGGAGAAGGAGTACCCGAACGTCCCGATCGGCTACTCCGGCCACGAGACCGGCCTGCAGACCACCCTCGCGGCCGTCGCGCTCGGCGCCGCGTTCGTCGAGCGCCACATCACCCTCGACCGCGCGATGTGGGGCTCCGACCAGGCCGCCTCCGTCGAGCCGCAGGGCCTCACCCGCCTGGTCCGCGACATCCGCACCATCGAGGCCTCCCTCGGCGACGGCGTCAAGAAGGTCTACGACTCCGAGCTCGCCCCCATGAAGAAGCTGCGCCGCGTCGCCGGTGTCGTCGCCGAGGCGGAGATCGCCGCGGCGGCCGGCGAGCCGGTCGCGGTCTGACACCGAGCGCTCGCACAGAGCCGATCACGGGACGGTCGTACGACGATGAGCCCCCGCGCCGGCACCGCCGGCCACACCCCCCACACCCTCGCGTTCGTCGAGAGCCCGGTGCAGCTGCTGAACGTACTGGAGTGGGCGCACGCGCACCCGCCGCGCACGCCCGGGGTCCCCGGCGCGGGGCTCACCCTCGTCGTCCTGTCCCCGACCGACCCGATGACCCGCGGCCAGCTGCGCCGGATGGCGGAGCTGGCCCGTGAGGAGGGTCACGAGGTGCGCTGGGAGGAGGCCCGGGGCGGTGCCACCGCCCCCTTCCGCACCATCGGCGGCCTCACCGGGACCCTCCGGCACGCGCAGCGCGTGGTCCTGGGCGACCCGTTCTCCCGCTACGTCCAGCTGCTGCTGACCATCACCCGCGCCCGGGAGCTGGTCGTCGTCGACGACGGCACGGCCACCATGGAGTTCGTCGCCCAGCTGGCCCGCGGCGAGCGCCTGGTCCGCTGGCACCGCAGGGGCGGCCGTCCAGGCCCGCGCGACCTCCTCTTCGCCCCCGTCACCTCCTCCGCCCGCCGCCGACTCACCCCGAACGCGGACCGCAGCGTCGAGGTGTTCTCCGCGATGCCCGTGCAGGACCGGCCGGAGGGTGTCTCCCTGACCCGCAACGACTTCGCCTGGACCCGGGCCCGCTTCGGCCCGCCCCGGATCAGCAGGGGAGCGGACCTGGTCGGGACGTCCCTGGTGGAGACCGGCGTCGTCGACGGCGACCGCTATCTCACCGCGGTCCGCGCCCTGGCCGCCGCCCACGGCGCCACCCGCTACTTCGCCCACCGCCGCGAGAGCACCGACAAGCTCCACCGCCTGGCCGGCGAGACCGGCCTGGAGATCGTCCGACCCGACCTCCCCCTGGAACTGATCGCCCGCCGGGGCCCCATCGGCCGCACCGTCCTCAGCTTCCCCTCCACGGTCGTCCACACCCTCCCGCTGGCCCTGGCCGGCACCGGGGTCCGCATAGCCGTCTGCGACATCGACCCGGCCTGGCTCACCCAGAACGCGTCCCCGCGGGCGCAGGGCTTCCTCTCCGGGGTGACGGGGTCCGCCCGGGACGTCCACCGTCTGGCGGCGGTGAGCCCGGCCCGGTGAGGCGGTGAGCGGGCCCCGGCCGCCGGTCCCCGTCCGCCCCGCTACCCCTCCTTGCGCGCCAGCAGGAACGCCCGGGCCCGCGTCTCCTCCGCGACCGGCTCCCGCACCACCCGGGCCCGGACGGCCAGACCCGCCGCGGTCAGCAGACCGGCCACCGGCTCCGGCGGGCGGAACCAGTAGTCGAGGGCGATCCCGTGGCCGAAGCGCTCGGCCAGGTGCAGGTGCTCGGGTGCGTCGCCGGTCTGGAAGGCGAGCAGGACGTGGCCCCCGGGCACCAGGACGCGGTGGAACTCGGCGAAGACGGCCGGCAGGTGCTCGTCGGGGACGTGGATGGTCGAGTACAGGGCCGTGATCCCGCCGAGCGTCCCGGCCGGGAGGTCCAGCGCCGTCATCGAGCCGACGTGGAACCGCAGCCCCGGATGGGCCTCGCGGGCCAGCTCGACCATCCGCGGGGAGACGTCCACCCCGAAGACCGGCAGGCCGAGGTCGTGCAGCCGGGCCGTGAGGCCTCCGGGGCCGCTGCCGACGTCGGCCACGGGAGCCTTGCCGCCCGCCTTCACCAGCTCCGCGAAGGCGGTGAGCAGCGCCCGTTCCAGAGGCAGGTCGGTCGACCAGTCGGCGAAGCGGGCGGAGTAGTCGCGGGCGATCGTGTCGTAGGAGGCGCGCGTAGAGTCGAGGAAGTCCGTCATGGCCCCGCACCCTAGGCACTCCGGGTGGTGAGCGGGGCCCGTCGCCCGCCTGCGGGGCCGGGCGCGGGGCCTCGTACGGCCGTCCGGCAGGTGAACGGATCGGCGCGGCCGTGGCGACCCGTGGTATGCGTGGAAAAGATGGAGATGATGGGGCGGTCGACCGGTCGGAAGTCGGGCGAGTTTACCCATCACAGTCGATACCTATGCGTCGTGCGGCCAGATTTTCTTCCCCTAACGGGCTGAACTTTTGTTGATCGAGGGTCAGTTGGCCGCCTCGGCGTCCTACCCTTCAGAGGGTGAAGCAATTGATGTCGCCCAAGCCCGAGGCCGATCTCCCCGAAGGCAGCGTCCTGCCCGGCATCCTGCCGGAGGACCTGCGTGCCGAACTCGTCGCCTTCCGCCGCGACCTGCACATGCACCCGGAGCTCGGCAACCAGGAGTTCCGCACCACCGCGGCGATCAAGGCGCGGCTGGAGCGGGCCGGTCTGTCGCCGCGCGTGCTCGGCATCGGCACCGGCCTCATCTGTGACATCGGCGCGGACCTCGGCGTACCGCCGGGCGGCATGCTCGCCCTGCGTGCCGACATCGACGCCCTGCCCATCCCGGACACCAAGAACGACTGCCCCTACCGGTCGACCGTGCCGGACCGCGCTCACGCCTGCGGCCATGACGTGCACACGACGGTCGTGCTGGGTGCCGGGCTCGTCCTGGCCGAGCTGCACCGGCAGGGGCGGCTGCCGCGTCCGGTGCGTCTGGTGTTCCAGCCCGCCGAGGAGGTGCTGCCCGGGGGCGCCGCCGACGCCATCAAGAGCGGCGCGCTGGAGGGGGTGCGGAGGATGGTCGCCGTGCACTGCGACCCCCGCGTCGACGCCGGCCGGGTCGGGCTGCGCACCGGCGCCATCACCTCCGCCTGCGACCGGCTGGAGATCTCCCTGGACGGGCCCGGCGGTCACACCGCCCGGCCGCACCTGACCACCGACCTGGTCACCGCCGCCGCCCGGGTGGTCACCGACGTCCCCGCGCTCGTCGCCCGCCGCGTCGACACCCGCGCGGGCCTCGCGGTGACCTGGGGCCGTATCGAGTCCGGGCACGCCCCGAACGTCATTCCGCAGCACGCCGAGCTGTCCGGCACCGTGCGCTGCCTGGACATCGAGGCCTGGCGGCAGGCGCCGGACAACGTCGTCGCGGCCATCGACGAGATCGCCAACCTGCACGGGGCCAAGTCCGAGATCACCTACGTCCGCGGGGTGCCGCCGGTCGTCAACGATCCGGCCGTCACCGACCTGCTGCGCGACGCGATGACCGTGCGTTGCGGCCCGGACGCGGTGGAGAGCACCGAGCAGAGCCTCGGCGGCGAGGACTTCTCCTGGTACCTGCAGCAGGTGCCCGGCGCCATGGCCCGCCTCGGTGTCCGCACCCCCGGCGAACGCACCGTCCGCGATCTGCACCAGGGCGACTTCGACGCCGACGAGTCCGCGATCACCGTCGGGGTCGAGCTGTTCACCGCGGCGGCCCTCCTGGACGCCGTGAGCTGACCGTTCTTGCAGGTCGGCCGGGCCGGCGGCGGGCGGCCCCCCTCGGGGCGCGGGGGCCGTACCGCCATCCGGTGCAATACGTTCGTGAGCCATTCGTGCACAGTGCGCGACGGTCGGCGGCTGGGCCCGATGACCTCAGTTCAGGCGCTGTTTGCCTCGAATCGATAACGGCTTCGGAAGAGGTCTTTTTCTGACATCTACGCGCGTTACGATGCCGCGAAGCCGACGCCGCCGGGGCGTCATGGCTCGAGCACCCAAACGGTGCTCACAACAAGCGCCGACATGGCGCTCAGGTCAGGTGAAGGAGCCTTCCCGTGCGCCGGGTAGCCAAGCTTTCCGCTGCGTGTATCGCGTCCGCAGCACTCGCACTGTCTGCCACAGCCTGTGGCAGCACTTCGTCCGACAGCAACAGCTCGTCCGCCTCCTCCTCGGGTGGCGGCGACGGTGTCAAGATCGGTCTCGCCTTCGACGTCGGCGGCCGTGGTGACCGCTCCTTCAACGACTCCGCCGCGCGCGGTGCCGACAAGGCCAAGGAGGAGTTCGGCGGCGAGATCAAGGAGCTGACCGCCAAGACCTCGGACACCGAGGCCGACCGCGAGCAGCGCCTGAGCGACCTCGCCCAGGCCGGCTACAACCCCGTCATCGGTGTCGGCTACGCCTACGCCGCCTCGATGACCAAGGTCGCCGCCAAGTACCCCAAGACCAGCTTCGGCATCGTCGACTCGGTCGTGGACGCCAAGAACGTCAACAGCATCACCTTCACCGAGGAGCAGGGTTCCTACCTCGCGGGTGTCGCTGCGGCGCTGAAGTCCAAGAGCGGTCACATCGGCTTCATCGGTGGCGTCGACGTTCCGCTGATCAAGAAGTTCGAGGCCGGTTACATCCAGGGCGCCAAGGACACCAAGCCCGGGATCAAGATCGAGACGCAGTACCTGAGCCACGGCTCGGACACCTCCGGCTTCGCCAGCCCCGACAAGGGCAAGGCCGCCGCGAAGGGCATGCTCGACAAGGGTGCCGACGTCATCTACTCGGCCGCCGGCTCCTCCGGCAACGGCTCCATCGAGGCCGTGAACGGCGTCAAGGGCGCCTGGGCCATCGGCGTGGACTCCGACCAGTACAACATCCCGAGCCTCGCCAAGTACAAGGACTCGATCCTGACCTCGATGGTCAAGAACGTCGACGTCGGTGTCTACGACTTCGTCAAGTCCGTCCACGACGGCCAGCCGCTGACCGGCGTGAACAGCTACTCGCTCGCGAAGAACGGTGTCTCGCTGTCCACCAGCGGTGGCTTCATCGACGACATCAAGTCGCAGCTGGACGCGGCCAAGAAGAAGATCGTCGACGGTCAGATCCAGGTCAAGACCACCCCGTGACCTGACGGTCCCGCCGGACCCGGGCTCGGCGACGGGGGTGCATCCGACACCCCCTCGCCGAGCCATAACGATGTGTCAACTCTACGCGTGTAGCATCGAGTTGCCGCGCTAGCGTCGCCGACGCCTGCCCTCCCCTTCAGCCCTTTTCCCCGAGGAGAGTGCGCCATCAACGCGTCCAGCCCTCCCGCTGCCGTCGAACTGCGCGGCATCACGAAGCGTTTCCCCGGTGTAGTCGCCAACAAAGACATCGACATCACCGTCCGTACGGGCACGGTACACGCCCTGTGCGGTGAGAACGGTGCCGGCAAGTCCACCCTGATGAAGATCCTCTACGGCATGCAGCAGCCGGACGAGGGCACCATCACCGTCAACGGCGATCAGGTCACCTTCAGCAGCCCGGCCGACGCCATCGCACGCGGCATCGGCATGGTGCACCAGCACTTCATGCTCGCCGACAACCTCTCCGTGCTGGAGAACGTCGTCCTCGGCGCGGAGAAGCTCTACGGCATCGGCGCCCGGGCGCGGGCGAAGATCGCCGAGATCTCCGACGCGTACGGCCTGAACGTCCGCCCCGACGTCCTGGTGGAGCAGCTCGGCGTCGCCGACCGCCAGCGCGTGGAGATCCTCAAGGTGCTCTACCGCGGCGCCAAGACGCTGATCCTCGACGAGCCCACGGCCGTGCTGGTGCCCCAGGAGGTCGAGGCCCTCTTCGACAACCTGCGCGAGCTGAAGGCCGAGGGCCTCACCGTCATCTTCATCTCCCACAAGCTGGGCGAGGTGCTCTCCGTCGCCGACGAGATCACCGTCATCCGGCGCGGCACCACCGTCGGCACCGCCGACCCCCAGCACACCACCACCAAGCAGCTCGCCGAGCTGATGGTCGGCAGCGAACTGCCCACGCCGGAGACGGAGGAGTCCACCGTCACCGACATCCCGCTGCTCAAGGTCGAGGGCCTGCACCTGAGCCAGACCGACCTCGACGGCGTCGAGCGCATCATCCTCGACCAGATCAACTTCACCATCCACAAGGGCGAGGTCCTCGGCATCGCCGGCGTGGAGGGCAACGGCCAGTCCGAACTGGTCGAGGCGATCATGGGTATCCGCCGCCCCGACGCCGGTGTCATCAGCCTCGGTGACAGGGACGTCTCCCACCTGCCCACCCGCCGCCGCCGCGAGTCCGGCGTCGGCTACATCCCCGAGGACCGCCACCGCCACGGCCTGCTCCTGGAGGCGTCGCTGTGGGAGAACCGCATCCTCGGCCACGTCACCGAGCGGCCCAACTCCCGCGGCCCCCTCCTCGACATCAAGGGCGCGCGCGCCGACACCGAGCGGATCGTCGAGGCCTACGACGTCCGCACGCCCGGCATCGACGTGACCGCCGCCTCGCTGTCCGGCGGCAACCAGCAGAAGCTGATCGTCGGCCGCGAGATGAGCCACGAGCCCCAGCTGCTCATCGCCGCCCACCCCACCCGCGGTGTGGACGTCGGCGCGCAGGCGGCGATCTGGGACCACATCCGCGAGGCCCGCCGCGAGGGCCTGGCCGTGCTGCTGATCTCCGCCGACCTGGACGAGCTCATCGGGCTCTCCGACACGCTGCGGGTGATGTACCGCGGCCGTCTGGTCGCCGACGCCGACCCCGCCACCATCACCCCCGAGGAGCTGGGCTCCGCCATGACGGGGGCCGCTGCCGGCCGCCTGGAGCACCCGGAGCAGACAGAGGACGACGCCCGATGAAAAAGCTGACCCAACGCATCGACAAGGAGCGGCTGCTCCTCGGCGTCGCGGCCCCGCTGCTCGCGGTCGTCGCCGCGATCGTCGTCACCGCCCTGGTGATCCTCGCCACCGGCAAGAACCCGGCCGACGCCTTCAGCGAGATGGGCACCTACGGCATCGCCAGCGACAGCCAGGTCTACATCCTGAACAAGGCGACGACGTACTACCTGGCGGGTGTCGCGGTGGCCGTCGGCTTCCGCATGAACCTGTTCAACATCGGCGTCGACGGCCAGTACCGGCTGGCCGCGTTCATCGCCGCCGTCCTCGGCGGCGCGCTGACCGCGCCCGGCTGGATCGCCATCCCGCTGATCCTGGTGTGCGCCATGGCGACCGGCGCCCTGTGGGCCGCCATCGCCGGTGTGCTGAAGGTGACCCGCGGCGTCAGCGAGGTCATCTCGACGATCATGCTGAACGCGATCGCCACCTCGATCATCGCCTACCTGCTCCAGCCCGGGCAGCTCGGCCAGCTCGACCCGGCCGGCACCCTGGTCTCCACCAAGCCGCTGCCGCAGGCCTCGCACCTGTTCAACATCGACACCGGCGCCTCGGGCATCCTCGACGGCTTCATCTTCATCGCCGTCGTCGTCGGCGTCGCGTACTGGTTCACCCTCGGCCGCACCCGCTTCGGCTTCGACCTGCGCACGGTCGGCCTGTCCGAGTCGGCCGCCTCCGCGAGCGGTGTCAGCGTCAGGAAGATGGTCGTCACCAGCATGATCATCTCGGGTGCTGTGGCCGGCCTGGTCGGCATGCCGACCCTGCTGAACGAGAGCTACCAGTACGACAACAGCTTCCCGGTGGGCATCGGCTTCACCGGTATCGCCATCGCCCTGCTCGGCCGCAACAACCCGATCGGCATCGCGCTCGCCGCCCTGCTGTGGGGCTTCCTGGAGCGGGCCACCAACCACCTGGAGTTCCAGGGCTACGACAAGGAGATCCTCGGCGTGATCCAGGGCGTCATCGTCCTGTGCGTCGTGATCGCCTACGAGGTCGTGCGCCGCTACGGCCTCAAGCGCCAGCAGCAGCGGGTCGGCGCCGAACTCGCCGCCCAGGCAGCCGCCACGACCGAGAACCAGGAGGTGGCGTGATGACTGCCACGATGACCGACACGCCGCCGCCTGCGGCGCCCAAGGCCGACACGGCCAAGCGCTCGGGACGGTCCTTCGGCCAGATCCTGATGATCGTCGCCGGCGCGCTGCTGCTCGTCGCAGCGGTCCGCGTCATCACCGGCTCCAACCAGCTCGACTCCGCCGGCCAGGTCAGCGCCGCGCTCGGCCTCGCCGTGCCGATCGGCCTCGCCGGTCTGGCGGGCCTGTGGTCGGAGCGGGCCGGCGTGATCAACATCGGCCTCGAAGGCATGATGATCCTCGGCACCTTCGGCGCCGGCTGGATCGGCTGGCAGTCCAGCCCCTGGCTGGGCCTGCTGTGCGGCATCGGCTTCGGCGTCCTCGGCGGCCTCGTGCACGCCATGGCCACCGTCACCTTCGGCGTCGACCACATCGTCTCCGGTGTCGCCGTCAACCTGCTCGCGCTCGGCGCCACCCAGTACCTCGCCAAGCTCTTCTTCTCGGAGGGCTCCGCCGCGGCGGCGGGAGGCAACCCCAAGCAGTCGCCGCCCTCGGACTCGCTGCCCAACTTCGACGTGCCGGGCCTGTCGAGCAGCCTGCAGTCGATCGAGAAGCACCACTGGTTCTTCGTCTCCGACGTCGCCGGCATCCTCGGCGGTCTGGTCACCAACCTGTCCGTGGTGACCGTCCTGGCCGCGGTGCTGTTCGCCGCGACCTGGTGGCTGCTGTGGCGCACCTCCTTCGGGCTCCGGCTGCGCTCCTGCGGCGAGAACCCGATCGCCGCGGAGTCGCTCGGCGTCAACGTCTACCGGTACAAGTACGCGGCCGTGGCCGTCTCCGGCGGCCTCGCCGGTCTCGGCGGCGCCTTCCTCGCCCTGGTCACCTCGCACATCTACCTGGAGGGCCAGACCGGCGGACGCGGCTACATCGGCCTCGCCGCCATGATCTTCGGCAACTGGCGGCCGGGCGGCGTGGCGATGGGCGCGGGCCTGTTCGGCTTCTCCGACGCGCTCCAGCTGCGCAACGGTGGCGAGACCGTGCACGCGCTGCTGCTCCTGCTGGTCGTCCTGCTGGCGCTGCTGGCCGGCTGGAAGCTGTACCGCAAGGCGCACTGGCAGGCGGGCATCAGCCTGTTCGTCGGCGGCCTCGTCCTGATCTGGTACCTGTTCACCGACGAGGTGCCCAACGACTTCGTCGGCGCCACCCCGTACGTCGTCACCCTGCTGGTGCTGTCGCTGTCCGCGCAACGCCTGCGGATTCCGAAGGCGGACGGCATGCGCTACCGGAAGGGTCAGGGCAAGTGACGCCGGCCGCCGCCGCGTTCGACTGGGAAGCCCTGCGGGAGGTGGCGCGGGAGGCGATGTCCCACGCGTACGCCCCCTACTCCGGCTTCCCGGTCGGTGTGGCTGCCCGCGTCGACGACGGCCGCACCGTCACCGGCTGCAACGTGGAGAACGCCTCCTACGGCGTCGGACTGTGCGCCGAGTGCGGCCTGGTGTCCGACCTCCAGCGCACCGGCGGCGGCCGGCTCACCCACTTCACCTGCGTGGACGGCACGGGCGGGCTGCTCGTGCCGTGCGGCCGGTGCCGCCAGCTGCTGTACGAGTTCGGCGGCCCCGACCTGCTGCTGGACACCCCGGCGGGCATCCTGCCGCTCTCCGAGATGCTGCCCCAGGCCTTCGGCCCGGACCATCTCGCCAAGTAACTCCGCCGCGGCCCCTCTGACCTGTGCAGAGGGGCCGCGCACTTCCAGGAACTCCGGAAGGAAAGTCATGGCCATGGACGCCATCTCCGTCATCCGTACCAAGCGGGACCGCGGCGAGCTGACCGACGAGCAGATCGACTGGGTCATCGACGCCTACACACGCGGTGCCGTCGCCGACGAGCAGATGTCCGCGCTCGCCATGGCGATCCTGCTGAACGGCATGAACCGCCGTGAGATCGCCCGCTGGACCGCGGCGATGATCGCCTCCGGCGAGCGGATGGACTTCTCCTCCCTGTCCCGCCCGACGGCGGACAAGCACTCCACGGGCGGCGTCGGCGACAAGATCACCCTCCCGCTCGCCCCGCTCGTCGCGGCCTGCGGGGCGGCCGTCCCCCAGCTGTCGGGACGCGGTCTCGGCCACACCGGCGGCACGCTCGACAAGCTGGAGTCGATCCCCGGCTGGCGCGCACTGCTGTCGAACGAGGAGATGCTGTCGGTGCTGGACGGCGTCGGCGCGGTGATCTGCGCGGCGGGCGACGGTCTGGCGCCCGCCGACAAGAAGCTGTACGCGCTGCGCGACGTGACCGCCACGGTCGAGGCGATCCCGCTGATCGCCTCGTCGATCATGTCGAAGAAGATCGCCGAGGGCACGGGCAGCCTGGTGCTGGACGTGAAGGTCGGCACCGGCGCGTTCATGAAGACGCTCGACGACGCCCGCGAACTGGCGTCCACGATGGTCGGCCTGGGCACCGACCACGGCGTACGGACGGTCGCGCTGCTCACCGACATGTCCACCCCGCTGGGCCTGACCGCGGGCAACGCCCTGGAGGTCCGCGAGTCCGTGGAGGTCCTGGCCGGCGGCGGCCCCGCCGACGTGGTGGAGCTGACGGTCGCGCTGGCCCGCGAGATGCTCGACGCGGCCGGCGTCAAGGACGCCGACCCCGCGAAGGCCCTGGCCGACGGTTCGGCGATGGACGTCTGGCGCCGCATGATCGCCGCCCAGGGCGGCGACCCGGACGCGCCGCTGCCCACGTCCCGCGAACAGCACGTGGTGAAGGCGGCCGCCTCCGGTGTCCTGACCCGCCTCGACGCCTACGACATCGGTATCGGCGCCTGGCGGCTCGGCGCCGGCCGGGCCCGCAAGGAGGACCCCGTGCAGGCGGCGGCGGGCATCGAGCTGCACGCCAAGCCCGGCGACACGGTGACCGAGGGCCAGCCGCTGCTGACCCTGCACACGGACACCCCGGAGCGCTTCGACTACGCCCTGGAAGCCGTCGAGGGCTCGTACGACATCGCCGCCCCCGGAACCGCGTTCACACCGTCGCCCGTCGTGCTGGAGCGCATCGCCTGACCGCGCGCCCGACGCGGACCGGCGGGACCGGCGCACCGGCGCCGGTCCCGTTCGGCGTACCGGGCCCCCGCGCCGCCGAGCGGGGAGGGGGCGGTGCCACGGGCCGGGGTGGCACAGCCGGCGGGGCCGCCCCGCGGGCCCCGGAAGCGGTCGGCGACGCCACGCCCGGCACCCGGCAGGGGACGCAGCCTCCCGAGGCCGGCACCGGTGAGACCGCCGCCGGGCCGCCCGCACCGTCGGGGGCAGGCGCCACCACAGCGGCGCCCTTTCGCCCCGCCCACCGTCCCGGCGCGGGCAGGGCGCGCCTCGGCGATGACTTCCGCACGTGCGGAGGGTCTACGGCACGTGGACGCCACGACACCCGCCGTACTCACGCTCGCCCTCCCCGCCACCCCTGACGAGGCGCGGGGGCTGTGCCATGCCGTCCGCGCCCTGGTGGAGGGCACCGGCACCGGCGTCGTCGTCTGCGACATCGGTGCACTGGGCCAGCCGGGGCTGGGCGTCGTCGATCTGCTCGCCCGGCTCCAGCTCGCCGCCCGCCGGGCCGGCGGACGGATACGTCTGCGCGGCCCCGGTCCGGACCTAACCGCCCTGCTGGACCTCGTCGGCCTCCGCTTCGAGGTGGAGGGGGAGACCGACGAGCGGGAACCAGCGCCGGGTGTCCAGGAAGCAGTGGAACCCGGTGATCCGGCCGTCTGAGATCTCCAGGACCTGGACCGCCCAGGCGACGAAGCCGCCCGTCTCCTCGTCCGGCTTGTAGTGGGCGAAGCCCGGCAGGCCGTTGACCCGGACGGGACGCAGACGCGAGTCGGCGCAGGCGGCGCCCAGCGTGGTCATGAAGCCGGTGATGTCCGCGTGGCCGGTCAGCCACAGGTCGAACGGCGGCATCGTCATGATCGCGTCCTCGTGGAGCAGCGCCGTCAGCGCCGCCATGTCGTAGCCCTCGAAGGCCGCCACGTAGCGCTCCAGCAGCTTCTGCTGCTCCTCGTCCAGCGGATCGGAGACCGCCGCGTCCGCGCCGTGCTCCTTCCGCTCGGCCAGCGTCGCGCGCGCCCGCTGCAGGGCACTGTTGACCGACGCGACCGAGGTGTCGAGCAGTTCGGCGACCTCGCTCGCCCTCCACGCCAGCACCTCGCGCAGGATCAGCACCGCCCGCTGCTTGGCCGGGAGCCGCTGCAGGGCGGCCATGAAGGCGAGGCGCACGGACTCCTTGGCGATCGCCGCCTCCGCCGGGTCCTGCACCGCGGGCAGCACCCGGGCGTCCGGCATCGGCTCCAGCCAGACGTGGTCCGGGCGCGGGGAGAGCGCCGCCCGCGCCAGCGGCGCCGAGTCCGTGAGGTCCATCGGGCGGGCCCGCCGGTTGCCCGCGGACAGCATGTCCAGGCACACGTTCGTCGCGATGCGGTACAGCCACGAGCGGAGACTGGAACGGCCCTCGAAGCGGTCGTGGCCGCGCCAGGCGCGGACCATCGTGTCCTGCACCGCGTCCTCGGCCTCGAAGGACGAGCCGAGCATCCGGTAGCAGTACCCCGTCAGCTCGACGCGGTACCTCTCCAGGCTGGCATCCAGGTCCGTCGTCGCCGTGCCGTCGCTCATCGCCCACCCACCCCTGTGGCCGTACTTCTCCGTACTCCCGGAAGCTACCGCAGGGCACCGACATTGACGCTGATGCCCAGGTTCCGGTGGTCGTGGCCCGGGCGCTGACGGACGCCCTGCTGGGCTGTCCGCCCGTTGTCCCGTCCGGCCGCCGGAGCCTGTCAGTGCGCGGGGACCGGCTCCCGTACGGCCGCATGCCGCGCCGCCCGCGTCCCGCACAGCGTGATGGCCACCACGCCCAGCACCGCCAGCAGCCCGACGCCCACCGTCCCGGTCCAGCCGCCGGCGTGGAAGGCGACGGCGCCGACCGTGCTGCCCGCGCTGGAACCGACGTAGTACGCCGACTGGTACAGCGCCGAGGCCTGTGCCCGCCCGGTCGCCGCGGTCCGGCTCACCGCGGACGAGGCCACCGCGTGGCCCGCGAAGAAGCCGGCCGTGATCAGCACCAGTCCCGGCAGGACCGCGCCCAGCGACCCGGCCAGCGACAGCAGCAGCCCCGCCGCGGTCGTCCCGCCGGCCAGGTACAGAGCGCCCCGGCGGCCCAGCCGGCCGACCAGGGGGCCCGCGGCCGAGGCCGACACCGTGCCGACCAGGTACACCAGGAAGACGGAGCCGACCACGCCCTGCGGCAGTCCGAACGGCGCTGCGGAGAGCCGGTAGCCGATCACCGTGTACACGCCGCCGAACACCGTCATGAACAGTGCGCCGATCGCGTACAGCCGGCGCAGCAGCGGGTTCGCCAGATGCCCGCGGACCGTGCGGACCAGCACACGCGGGCGCAGGGAGCCCGCCCGGAAGTGCCGCGGCGCCGGCAGCAGCACCCGGAAGGCCACCGCGCAGGCCGCCGCGATCGCTCCCATCACGCCGACGGCGACCCGCCAGCCCCATTCCTGGGCGACCCAGCCGGTGATGATCCGGCCGCTCATGCCGCCGACGCTGTTGCCCGCGACGAACAGCCCGATCGCCGTGACCAGGGCGGTGGGGCGGACCTCCTCCGCGAGGTACGCGGTCGCCGAGGCCGGCAGCCCCGCCAGCGCCGCGCCCTGCAGCGCCCGCAGCACGACCAGCGCGCCCAGCGACGGTGCGAGGGGCACCAGCAGCCCCAGGGCCACCGCGACCGCCAGCGACGCCGTCATGACCGTACGCCGCCCGAACCGCTCCGACAGGGCACTCATCGGCAGGACGAACACCGCCAGGCCGCCGGTCGCCGCCGCCACCGTCCAGCTCGCCTCGCCCGCCGTGACCCCGAGATCGCCGGAGACGAGCGGCAGCAGGGCCTGGGTGGAGTACAGCAGAGCGAAGGTGGCGACACCGGCGAGGAACAGCGCGAGGCTCATCCGGCGGTAGCCGGGACCGCCGGGGGTCATACGGGAGTCGGGAGCGGCAAGCGACGGTGCGGCGCCCACGCGGGTGGACGCCCCGGTACTGGCGGGATTCATGCCTGCGACGCTACGGACACCCTCGTTCATGCGTCCAATGCACGGACTGGCCATAATCGTTCCCATGGTGCATCAGCAGAGGTCGCAGCCTCGCCTGTCACGGTTCAGTGACACAGAAGACACGACGGACATGTCGAGGCTGCTCGCGCCGCGGCTGGCGTACTTCGCCGGCGTGGCCCGGACCGAGCACGTCACCCGGGCCGCCCAGGAGATGCACGTCCCGCAGTCGACCCTGTCCCGTGCCATGGTCCGCCTGGAGCAGGACCTGGGCGTCGACCTGTTCGCCCGCCGCGGCCGGACCGTCGCCCTCACCCCCGCCGGCCGCACCTTCCTCGCCTCCGTCGAACGCGCCCTCGCCGAGATCGAGCGCGCCGCCGAGAAGGTCCGCGCCGACGCCGACCCGGCCGCCGGAAAGGTCGCGTTCGGTTTTCTGCACACCATGGGCGCCGAGACCGTCCCCGGCCTTCTCCAGGCCTTCCGCGCCGACCATCCCCGCGTCCGATTCAGTCTCGTCCAGAACTACGGCGAGGCCATGCTGGAGGGCCTGCGGGCGGGAGAGCTCGACCTCTGCCTGACCTCGCCGGTACCCGACGCCCCCGACCTCGTCGCCCGCCGCCTCGACGAGCAGAAGCTCCGGCTCGTCGTCCCCGCCGACCACCGTCTCGCCGGCCGCCGTCGCATCCGCCTCGCCGAAGCCGCCGAGGAGACGTTCGTGACCCTGGAGCCGGGCTACGGCCTCCGCCGCATCACCGACGACCTCTGCGCGGAGGCGGGGTTCCGGCCGCGGGTGGCCTTCGAGGGCGAGGAGGCGGAGACCCTGCGCGGGCTGGTGGCCGCGGGTCTGGGCGTGGCCCTCCTGCCTCCGCCCGCCGTGCCCCGCCCGGGTGTGGTGGAACTGACGGTCACCGCCCCGCGCGCGGTGCGCGAGATCGGCGTCGCCTGGGTGGCGGGCCACCCCGACACCCCGCCGGTGGCGGCCTTCAAGCGGTTCCTGCTGTCGCGCCGGGGGCATCTGCTCTCCGGCTGACGCGCCCTCAGGAGGTTCACCGCCGCAGGGATCTGCCGAACCCCGAGGCCAGCGGCATCCGCAGCCCGATCGGCGGCGGTGCGGCGAACGCGTCCTCGACGGGGCGCGAGAACGCCTGCCCGAACAGGCTCCCCATGACGAAGTCCTCGGCCAGAGCGAGGACTTCGTCGCGGTGCTGCTGGAGGCCGTGCCGGTCGGAGTGGACTTCGAACCGGCACACGTCCCGGTTGGCCTTCTTGGCCCGCACCGCCAGCCGGAACGACAGCTCGGGATCGGTGCGCTCGTCGTTCGTGCCGTGCACCAGCATCACCCGGCGGCCCACCAGCTGCTTCACCGGTTCGGGTGGCGAGGCCACGTCGTCCTCCGGCAGCCAAGGGGCGATCGCCAGCACGCAGTTGACGGTCTCGTGCCCGCCTGCCCGCAGCGCCGCCCGCGCGCCCATGTCCAGCCCCGCGAGGCAGACGGGGACGTCGCCGTAGCGGCGTACGATCTCGTCTGCCGCCCAGCTCGCGTCGCCGGCCAGGCCGGCGTCGCCGCCGTTCCAGCCGCGGTACCGGTAGTGGACGACGTGCACCGCCAGTTGCTCGGTGCGCCCCGCTCGGGCCAGCCGGCGGCCCAACGCCCTCACGGAGGCGGTCGCGAGCAGGGGGGAGGGTCTGCGGCCGGAGACCACCTCGCCGCCGGGGAGCAGCAGCACGACCCCGCTCACCGCCGTCGGTTCCGGACCGAACACCCGCCCCAGCCGCGCCGTGCGAACCGGCGTCGCTTGCTGTGCCATGACAGAACAGTGTCAGAAGTACGGGTGTACGCCACCCGTCCGGCGGGTCACTGTTACGTATCGACGGATGTGTACAAGACGCGGTCTACGCGCGTAGGCGTTAGAGTGCGAAAATGACGAGCCAGACCATTCGGACGGGCACGACTCCGACGCCGGACCAGATCCGCCGGGCGCCCAAGGTTCTGCTGCACGACCATCTCGACGGCGGGCTCCGCCCGGGCACGATCGTCGAACTCGCCCGCGACAGCGGCTACGCCCACCTCCCCGACACCGACCCCGACAAGCTCGCCCTCTGGTTCCGCGAGGCCGCCGACTCCGGCTCGCTCGAACGGTACCTGGAGACCTTCTCCCACACCGTCGCCGTGATGCAGACCCGCGAGGCCCTCCGGCGCGTCGCCCGTGAGTGTGCGGAGGACCTGGCCGAGGACGGCGTCGTCTACGCCGAGGTGCGGTACGCCCCCGAGCAGCACCTCGACGCCGGGCTCACCCTGGAGGAGGTCGTCGAGGCCGTCGACGAGGGCTTCCGGCAGGGCGAGGAGATCGCCCGGGACAACGGCCACCGCATCCGCATCGGGGCCCTGCTGACCGCGATGCGGCACGCCGCCCGGTCCCTGGAGATCGCCGAGCTCGCCAACCGTCACCGCGACGGCGGCGTGGTCGGCTTCGACATCGCGGGCGCGGAGGCCGGCTATCCGCCCACCCGGCACCTGGACGCCTTCGAGTACCTCAAGCGGGAGAACAACCACTTCACCATCCACGCGGGCGAGGCCTTCGGCCTGCCGTCCATCTGGCAGGCCCTCCAGTGGTGCGGCGCCGACCGGCTCGGGCACGGCGTACGCATCATCGACGACATCGAGGTCCACGACGACGGCGGCGTCACTCTCGGGCGGCTGGCGTCCTACGTCCGCGACAAGCGGATCCCGCTGGAGTTGTGCCCGAGCTCCAACCTCCAGACCGGCGCCGCCTCCTCCTACGCCGAGCACCCCATCGGGCTGCTGCGCCGGCTGCACTTCCGCGCGACGGTGAACACCGACAACCGGCTGATGTCCCACACCAGTATGAGCCGGGAATTCGAGCATCTTGTCGAGGCCTTCGGTTACACGCTCGACGACATGCAGTGGTTCTCCGTCAATGCGATGAAATCAGCGTTCATTCCTTTCGATGAACGACTCGCGATGATCAATGACGTCGTCAAGCCCGGATACGCAGAACTGAAATCCGAATGGCTGTTCCAGCAGACGCCCTCCACCAGTGGTTTCCCGGAGTCCGGCGACTGAGGGCGGGTATGGTCCGGGCGTTGAATGCGGACGGACATTCACCATCCGTCCGCATTTCGATGTTTGCAGTGGGAGCCTGGACGTGTTTACGGTCGTGGACCGCTCGTATCCCCGTCATTCCATTACGAGGACTCATTTCATGAAGCAGTCTGCTGCCAAGACCCTCGGTGTCGCCGCCCTCGGTGCCGCCTTCGCCGCCGCGGGCGCCGGTGCCGCCAACGCCGCTCCCGCCGTCCCGGACGCCGGACAGGCGCTGGACGGCGTCACCCGCACCCTGCCGGCGGAGAACGTCGCCCAGGCGCTGCCGGGTGCGACCGAGGCGCTGACCCAGGGCAAGTCCGCGGTCGACGCGGGCCTGGCCGCCGCGCAGCCGGCCGCGCAGAAGGTGCTCTCCGACGGCCCGACCGCTCCGGTCGCCGGACTGCTCGGTGGGCTTCCGGTGGGGAACGCGCTGCCGATGCAGGGCATGGGCGTGAACGGCCTTCCGCTGGGCGGCTGAGCGAACCCGGAACGAGCCGGCGGGGCGCACCCCCTGTCCTGAGGGGGTGCGCCCCGCCGGCGTGCGCGCCGACCGGTCACCAGCTCGTGCGCGCCTTGTCCTCGGAGGGCAGCAGGATCCACAGCGCTATGTAGAGCAGGAACTGAGGACCCGGCAGCAGACAGGACAACAGGAAGATCACCCGCATCGTCGTCGCGGAGGTGCCGAAGCGCCGGGCCAGCGCGGCGCACACGCCGCCGATCATGCGGCCGTGGGTGGGGCGGGCGAGGGTGGTCATGACGGCTCCTGTCGGTGTCCGGTCTTCGATGTCCGGTTTTCGGTGTCTGGTGTCGTGTGGTCGTGTGCGGGTCGGTGGGGCGCCGGCCGGGACCGCGCGGTGTCGGGCAGCTCCCGCGGCCGCCCGGACGGCTCGGGCGGGTCGGCCTGCCGGTGGCCGGTGCCGATGGGCCCGCCGTCCACCTGTCTCCACCGTACGCACACGGAAGGCGGGCAGCGTCGCTCTACGGGGCGATGCCGACCCTGGGAATCGTCGGGGTCCGACCCTGAGCCGGTTCCTCCCGGCGCGGCTCGGCGCGCGCCGACCTGCGGCGGAGCAGGCTGCGGCACGCCGGGACGATCGCGAGGTGGGCCAGGGCGACGCCCACCGTGTTCAGCAGCAGCGAGTCCACATCGACGACCTGACCGGGCACGCCGGTCTGCAGCAGCTCGATCCCCAGCGACAGCAGGGCCCCGGCGGTGACCGTACGGGCCAGGGAGCCCAGCGGCGAGCCGTCGAGCCGGCCGTGCGTCATCGGCAGCAGCACCCCCAGCGGAGCGAGCAGCGCCAGCCCGGCACCGATCCGCCGCACCGCCTGGGCCCAGCCGAGGGCCACATCGGCGCGGATCCCGGCGAAGGGGCGCAGGTTGGGGGGCATCACCCAGGGCACGTCCAGCGGTCGCAGCGTGAGCCATGCCACGATCGAGAGGTGCGCGACGAGGAGAACGCCTCCTGTCACCCGGATGCGGAGAGCGGCGCTGCCGCCGATGGAGCCTTGACGCTGCACGCCCCCCTAGACGCGACCCCCGGCAGGATCGGTTCCGGCCTCTCGGCCGATCCGCCCATGAGGTGTCCGCCACACGGTACGGCCGCCCCGGCGTGCCGGTCTCCCGCGACCTCCGTGGACGGCGGGTCAGTCTCCCGCGACCTCCGTGGACGGCGGTTCCTTCGTGCCCGGGCGGGAGCGGACCTCGTCGGTGCACTCGTAGCGGCGCGGCGGTTCGCCGCCCGGACCGCCCAGGACGACCGAGCCGTCGCCCTCGGCCGCGGCGGAGTCGGAGAAGGTGCACACGATCTGTGCGAGGGCGTAGGAGGTGAGTTCGCCGGGAGGGGTGCTCAGGCGCAGCGCGTCCTCGGGGTCCTTCGGGCCCGGGCCCGACACCGCCATCCCGCCGCGCACGTCGGTGGTGTACCCGGCCTCCTCCTCGGACGCCGACGGTGTCTGGGCCAGCTGGTCCAGCAGGCCCTGCGCGACCAGTACCCGCCGCCGCGAGTCCGCCGCGCCGTCCGGCACGCGCACCGTCCGGTCCACGGCCACCAGCGAGGACCCGCACAGCAGGAACACCTGCACCGGCACTCCGAGCGAGGCCTCGGAGGAGACGCCCGGCCCGGTGAGCGAGCAGTGCACCCGTGAGGGCGCCGCCCCGAAGTCGGTCGGGACCTCGGTGGCGCGGATCCCGCACCCGGCCAGCAGCACGCCCAGCAGGGGGAGCGCGAGCAGGCGTTTGACGGTCACTTGGCTTCCCCCTCGGATGTCTCCCCCTCGTCGGCCCGCCGCGTCAGTTCCGACGCGTCCCGCGGCAGCCGCAGCGTGAACACCGCGCCGCCCTCGGGGGAGTTGGCGGCGGTGATCTCGCCGCCGTGGATGTGCGCGTTCTCCAGGGCGATCGACAGGCCGAGGCCGCTGCCCTCGGAGCGTGGGCGGGAGGCGCTGGCCTTGTAGAACCGGTCGAAGACGTGCGGGAGGACGTCCTCGGGGATGCCCGGCCCGTGGTCGCGGACCGCGATCACGACCTCGTCCTGCGACGCGTGCACCGACACCCGCACCGGCGAACCGCCGTGCTTGAGCGCGTTGCCGATGAGGTTGGCGAGGACGACGTCCAGCCGGCGCGGGTCGAGCCGGGCGTGGATGCCGCGCTCGGCGTCCAGCTCGACGGCGTCCAGCCAGGCACGCGCGTCGATGCAGGCGGTGATCTGGTCGGCGACATCGACGTCGTCCAGCACCAGCCGGGCGGTACCGGCGTCGAAGCGGGTGACCTCCATGAGGTTCTCCACCAGGTCGTTCAGCCGCCGCGTCTCGCTCACCACCAGCCGCACCGCGGGCTCGATCATCGGGTCGATGCCGCCGCTCTCCGAGTCCAGCTCCTCCTCCAGCACCTCGGTCACGGCCGTGATCGCGGTGAGTGGCGTACGCAGCTCGTGGCTCATGTCCGCCACGAACCGCCGGGACGACTCGTCCCGCGCGGCCATGTCCGCCACCCGTTTCTCCAGTGCCTCCGCGGCGTTGTTGAACGTCCGGGACAGATCCGCCAGTTCGTCCGTCCCCGACACCCGCAGCCGCGTGTCCAGCCTGCCCTCGCCGAGCCGGCGCGCGGCGATGCCGAGCCGGTGCACCGGCTTCAGCACGGTCGTGGCGGCGGCCTGCGCCAGCAGCGCCGCACCGATCAGCGCCAGCCCCGTGGCGATCCCCAGGGACCAGGCCAGCGAGTTGAGGTCCTTCGCCTCCGGCTCCAGCGACTTGCGCATGTAACCGGTCGGCCCGCCGCCGATCACCTTCGTCCCGGCGACGAGGTACGGCGTGCCGTCGTCGACGACCCGCTGCCAGTACAGGTGGTACGGGTACTTGTTGGCGGAGGTGACCTTCTGCTGCTTGTTCACCGCGGTGCGCAGCGACTCCGGCACGTCCTGGAGGGAGAAGCCGTTCAGGCCGCCGGAATTGCCGTACACCGTCCTGCCGCCCGCGTCCTGCGCGACGAGCAGCACGCTGAACCGCTGGCTGCTGTTGGCCATCTGGCCGGCGGTGTGCTGCAACTCGTCCTGGGACGGGTGCGCGGGCAGCGCGCCGGCACGGTTCTGCATCTCCTGCTGGAAGTCGCGCAGCACCGCGTCCTGGGTGCGTGTGAGCACCGCCTCCCGGTTGAGCCAGTAGGCGATCCCGGAGGCCGACACCGCGGCCGTCAGCGCCACCAGGCCGAACACGACGACCAGCCGCAGCCGCAGGCTGGTGAAGCGCAGCCGCGACAGACCCTTTCCACGGTCCGCGGCCCAGCCGCGGACACCCCCTTGCCGTGTCGTCACTGAGGCGGATCCAGGCGGTAGCCGACACCACGCACGGTACGGATCAGCGTCGGGGCCGAGGGCACGTCCTCCACCTTGGCGCGCAGCCGCTGGACGCAGGCGTCCACCAGCCGGGAGTCGCCCAGGTAGTCGTGCTCCCACACCAGCCGCAGCAGCTGCTGGCGCGACAGCGCCTGTCCCGGCCGCCGGCTCAGCTCCAGCAGCAGCCTCAGCTCGGTCGGCGTGAGCTGAAGGTCCTGTCCGTTCTTGGTCACGGTCATCGCGGCACGGTCGATGACCAGGCTGCCGAAGGCCGCCGCGTCGTTCGACTCCCGCTCGCCGCGCCGCAGCACGGCCCGGATCCGGGCGTCGAGCACACGCCCCTGCACCGGTTTGACGACGTAGTCGTCGGCCCCGGACTCCAGCCCGACGACGACGTCGATGTCGTCGCTGCGCGCGGTCAGCAGGATGATCGGCAACTGGTCCGTGCGCCGGATGCGCCGGCACACCTCGAAACCGTCGATGCCGGGCAGCATCACGTCCAGCACGATCAGATCCGGCCGCTGCTCGCGCAGCAGCTTCAGACCGTCCTCACCGCTGGCAGCGGTCGCCACCCGGTGTCCCTGGCGCGTCAGTGAGAGCTCCAGGGCCGTGCGGATGGCGTCGTCGTCCTCGATCAGCAACAGGGAAGGCACGGCCTCATTCTGGCCCATGGAGGGGCTGCTGTTCGACCCACGGGTCCCGGAAGCGGCGTCCTCCGGGTCCGAAGGGGGTCCACGATCTTGGATGGAGCGGTTCCGGACCCCTGTGACAGGTCTGTGACAGTCGGCGGACACGGCCATGAAGTCGCCGCGGCAGGCTTCTCGGCAAGCAAGAAGCACAGCACGGCCGGACACCGGAACTCCACGACGGGGGGCGCAAGATGAACACGCTGCACAGCACGAGCACCAGCGCAGTGGTCACGCGTCTGCACGACGTGAACGGACACCGGGGTCCGGAGAAGTCCGGTGGGCGCGGGTGCGCTCGCGGCGCCGGGCGTCAGCACACCGCGCATGCGCAGCAGGGGCCCCAGCCCTACATGACGGTGGTCGACACGCACACGGGGGAGACGCACGGGGGATCGGCGTACGGGGAGGACCAGGGGGAGCGCCGCTCGCTGTCGGAGGCGGAGTTCACCGCCTACGTCAAGGAGCGCCGCGCCTCCCTGTACGCCACCGCCTACCACCTGACCGGCGACCGCTTCGAGGCCGAGGACCTGCTCCAGAGTGCGCTGTTCTCGACGTACCGGGCCTGGGACCGGATCACCGACAAGGCCGCGGTCGGGGGCTACCTGCGCCGCACCATGACGAACCTGCACATCAGCGCGTGGCGCCGCCGCAAGCTGAACGAGTACCCGACCGAGGAACTGCCGGAGACGGCCGGTGACACGGACGCGATGCGCGGCACCGAGCTGCGCACGGTCCTGTGGCAGGCGCTGGCCCGGCTGCCGGAACTCCAGCGGACGATGCTGGTCCTGCGCTACTACGAGGGCCGCACCGACCCGGAGATCGCCGAGATCCTCGACATCAGTGTCGGCACGGTGAAGTCCAGCATCTGGCGGTCGCTGCGCCGGCTGCGCGAGGACGACGTCCTCAGCTTCGGCCGTGACGAGTCGGACGCCTTCGGCGAACTCGTCGCCTGAGGACGAGGGGCACGGAGGAGGAACGGGGTCCCGACGGGGGAGTGCGGGGCTCTGGGGGGGGGCAACGGGGGACCCACGGGGGAACGGGGAAAAGGAGCGGGGCTGGAGGGCCGGGGGGTCCGTCCAGTCCCGCTTTCGCCCGTGTGCGGGCCGGTCCGCCCCTCGTGCCGCTCCACCGGCCGCGCGGTGGTCACGCCGCGGCGGGGGAGGCGGCGGGCCGCTCGGCCGCCGCCAGCCGGGCCAGCGCCTCGTCCCGGTCGCAGGCGTACGCGCCCAGGGCCGTCTGCCGGGCCACGATCGAACGCTCGGCGCGCATCAGCCGCCAGCCGCGGCGCAGCAACATGGGCGCCGACTTGCGGCCTTCCTTCAGATCGCGCAGGAAGCGGCGCCGGAAGGTGGTGACGGCCCCGCGGCTCAGGCACAGCGCGTCGGCGAGGACTCCCAGTTCGCGGCAGCGTCCGACGATCTCGGCGGCGAAGATGCCCTCCGCGATGAACAGCGGGGCGCCGCCGGTGCCGACGCTCTCCACCCCGGTGCGCGCGCTGAGCGAGATGTCGTACACCGGAACCTCGGTGCGGCCGGTGCGGCACAGTTCGGCGATCGCGGCGACGGCCGCGTCCGCGTCCCACGAGCCGGGGTCGTCCCAGTCGATGTCGGAGCTCCCGGCCACCAGGGGCAGCGTGGGGTCGTCGCCCTCCTTGTAGAAGTCGTCGAGACGCAGCACCGGAAGGCCGGAGCGGGCCGCGAGGAGGGACTTGCCGGAGCCGGAGGGGCCGCAGAGCAGCACGACTCGCGCGGGTGCGGGCGGATGGGAACTCACGGGACACCAGTGTGAGGCATCGCCCGCCCGCCGAACGACCCCGCGGGTCGGCTTTGAAGCGCGCGTCACACCTCAACTACGCTTCGCGTCGACCTGATTACTTCTCGTGGCAGAACCCAAAGCAGAGGTGGCGGTGGCGATGGCCCGACACGGCTCTTCCCAGTCTTCCCCGACCCCGACCGGCCGGCGTGCCCTGGTCGCCCTCGCGACCGCGGGGGTCGCTCTCGGCGCGGGCGCGGCGAGCGCGTCCGCCGCAGGCGCCGAGCCCGTCGTCGACGTGATGCGCACCCGGCCCACCTCGCTCGGCTCGATCGACCCGCAGGCGGGCGTGGCCGCGCTGACGGGTTCGGTGCAGTACGTCACCGGCCCGGTCGCCGGCCTCAAGCCCAACCCGCTCGCGGGGACGGGCGTGGACCCGCTGGACAACGGCGTCGGCACCCAGGTCGCGGACTTCCAGCCGGTGACGACCCAGGCGGTGACGGGGCCATTGGCGCAGGCGCAGTCGATCGGCGGCCTGCCGCTGCTGGGCCAGGCGACGGGCCTGCTGGGCGGCTGAGCGCGCGGCCCGGCGTACCGGGCCGCGCGGTCGCGCGTCGTCGGGGCTCTGCGCGGGGGCGGCGCCGTCGCTGTCGGCGAAGCCCGGTGAACGCGGCCCCGGCAGTCGTCGGGCCGTCGGGGCCGTGGCCGTTGGCCGGCGTGTGAACCGCCGGGCCCGGGACGTCGGCCGGCCGGATCACCGGCCGGCGGTCAGTCCGCGGTGGGACCGCCGGGTCGGCGTGGGCCGCCGAAGCCGTGTGCGGAGAGGTCGAACCAGTTGCCCTCCGGGTCCATCGCCCGGTACTCGGCGTAGGGGCGGTCGGTGAAGCGCTCCGCGGGCTCGGGGGTGCCCGCCGCGACCAGGGCGTCGGACACGTCCGCCGTGTTCTCGACGTGGAAGCCGAAGTGGTTCATCCCGACCGGGGTCTCGCCGTCGAGCCGGTGCTTGATCAGGGCCAGGGTCAGATACCCGTCGGAGAGGAAGCAACTGCCGTCCGGATCGCGGTGGAAGAGTTCCATCCCGAAGACCGAGGAGTAGAAATCGGCGAGTTCCTCGGGGGCGCGAGCCACGATGGCGAGGTGGCGCAGCTTCGGACGTGCGGTGGGTTCGGTCAACGTGGACTCCTGGGACTCGGGTGCCGGTGGCGCGGTGTGAGGTGCCGGGATCATGTTGTGGAACGCGCTGATCAGCCATGTGCGCTCCGCCGTCCGCTGCACGACCGCCAGAGCATGGGTGCGGGTCGGTGCCGTGCCGCCGGGCGCGCTGATGGCCGACTCCACGTCGACCGTGGCGAGGCCGGGGCGGAGGAAGCGGACGGCCGTCACGCGGGTGTCGAGCGTGGTGCCCGCGTAACGCCCCCGGAAGAGGGCCGTGTGTCCGGCTTCGATGCCGGCCCGGCCGGACGGCTTGTCGCCTCCTACCGTCGTGAAGTCGCAGTCCTCCGTGAAGCTCGCGGCGAATCGCCCGGCGTCCCCCTCGGCCCAGCCGCGGCGCATGCCGTCCCACAGGGCGCGGATCGCCCGGATGTCCTCCTCGACGTCGGTGTTCGTCGTCGCGTCGGGCTTGTGCACGCCGGTCACGCCCCCAGCAGGTTGCTCGTGCGGACACGCAGGTCGAGTTCGGCGCACCCGCCGCCGGAGGCGTCCTGCGGGGTGGGCGCCCAGGCCGCCAGCGCGTGGTAGAAGTCGTCGCCCCGGCGTTCCAGGTAGCAGATGACGTTGAGGGGCCAGCCCGCCCGGCCGAAGAGGTGGCGGTCCATCGGGGTCGGGCGTTCGCTCAGCACCTGGCCACGCGCCGAGGGAGGTCCCATGCGATGCCAGTCCGGGTGCATGTGGATGGACCCGAGCAGGTCCAGCCCCGCGTCCTCCGCCTCACGGGCCGCGGTGAGCAGGTCGGCGGAGTCCATCCACCAGCCGCGGTGCTCGTTCTCGTAGGCCGGCCCGAACCGCGGCACGATCGTGTCGGCGAACTCCTGCCGGGCTGCCGGGTCGCTGGCGCGGGCGTTGCGGCCGAAGGCGACGCGCCGCACGTGGAACGTCGTCGCCTCGGCGAGGCCCAGGAGGAGTGCGAAGCAGGGCAGGGGGGTCTCGGGTGTGATGAGCCGGTATTCACCGACCGCGGCGTTCAGGAAGTCCCCGAGAGCCTGCTCGTCGATCAGGACGGTGGAGGGGATGCGGGTGCCGCACGGGGTGGGTGGGCCGATGAGCCCGGGCGGCTTCGTCGTGGAGGTCATGTCGGTGGTCTCCGTGGAGTTGCTGGGACGGTCCGGGCCGTCCAGGGCGGCGGCATCGGTCTCGGTCTCGGACGCGGACCCGGGCGGGCGAGCGGCCGGCGTACGGTGCGGGCGCCCCCGGGGCCGGGCGGGGGCGCCCGGGGCGCACGGACGCGGGGCGGGGCTGGCCCGGCCCGCGCTTCCTTCTCGTCATGCCGGCGCCCCCGCCGCTGCTCGTGCCTCCCGTCCGGCGGACCGCGGTGTCAGGAAGCGCAGGACGTCCGTTCCTGGGGTGTCATCGCGCGGGAGCGCGCGATGAGGGCGCCGTGGCCGGTGGGTGCGGTGAAGGTGCTGTTCTCGATGACGAAGTAGCGGTACTTCTTCTTGCTCTTCCTCGTGGGCCTGAACGGCATCGTGAAGTCGAGCTTCAGGCTCCCGGTGGCGGTACCCATCTCCGCGGCCCTGCCGAACCGGCCCACGGTGCAGGCCGGGACCGGCAGACTGTCCGTCTGCGAGACGGTGCTCGATCGCGTCCAGGTCTTCGTGTACGTGGCGGTCACTCCGATCTCCGCCGCCTTCCAGATGCTGGACTTGGCCGAGGAGCTGACCGCGAAGCTGTCCGAACTCGTCACCGTGTCCGACCAGCCCAGCGTGTGGGTGACCGTTGTGGAGCCGTAGTTGAAGACGCTGTCACCGACCGGATGCTCGGGCCCGGCGGAGGTCCGGTACTGCGCCGGGGTGTACGTCATGAGGCACGTGGCCGGCAGACTGGGGGTCTGCGGGCGCACCGGGTCGGCCAGAAGATCGCACTCCTCCAGCAGGGTCGCCGCCAGCGGATCGCCGGCGTCCAGCGTCAGGGTGCGGTGCTTGGCGGCGGAGGCGGGTGAGGCGGTGAGCGCCAGCACTCCGGCCACGATCCCCGACAGTATTGATGTACGTCGAAATAATGGCATGCGTGTGTTTCCCTCTCGGGCAAGATGGCTACCGGGAAGAGCGGTCCGTCACGGGCGCCGCAGCGGGCGACGGTGCGTCGCTCACCGCTCATCCTCGGGCACGACCGCCACGGGACGTGAGTGCTAGAACATGCACATGCCGCAAGAATCCTTTCACGTCACCTCGGCGCTCCGCCCGCACCGGGTAGCGGTCATCGTGGAAGAGGACACCAACCCTTTCGAACTCGGCTGCGCCACCGAGCTGTTCGGTCTTCCCCGGCCCGAACTCGGGCGCGATCTCTATGCGTTCACGCTGTGCACACCACATGACCGCACCGTCATGCGCGACCGCTTCTTCACCCTCACCGAGGCGGCGGGCCTCGAAGCCGCCGAGACCGCCGACACCCTGATCATCCCGAGCAGGCCCGACGTCAGCCGGCCCCGTCACCCCGCCGTACTCGACGCCATACGCCGCGCCCACGCCCGAGGCGCCCGGCTGGCCTCCTTCTGCACCGGCGTCTTCGCCCTGGCCCAGGCCGGTGTGCTCGACGGGCGCAGGGCGACCACGCACTGGCAGTGCGCGGAACTCCTCCGCTCCGGCTACCCCGGTGTCCGCGTCGAACCCGACGTCCTCTTCGTCGACGACGGCGACATCCTCACCTCCGCGGGCAGCGCCGCCGCACTCGACCTCGGCCTGCACATCGTCCGCCGCGACCACGGTGCGGAGACCGCCAACACGATCAGCCGCCGCCTCGTCTTCCCCGCCCACCGCGACGGCGGACAGAAACAGTTCATCGAACGCCCCATGCCCGACCTCCCCGACGAATCCCTGGCCCCCCTCCTGGCCTGGGCCCAGGAACGCCTCGACACGCCTCTCACCGTCGCGGCCCTCGCCGCCGAAGCGGCCGTCAGCACCACCACGCTCCACCGCCGGTTCCGCACCCAACTGGGCACCACGCCCCTCGCGTGGCTGACCGCGGAACGCATCACGCTCGCCCGCAGGCTCCTCGAACGTGGGGACACCCGCATCGACGCCGTCGCCCGCCGCAGCGGACTCGGCACCGCGGCCAACTTCCGCACTCTGCTCCGCCGCGAGACCGGACTCACCCCCTCGGCCTACCGGCAGCGCTTCGGACCGGAGACGGAACCCGTGTGACGGCCCCTGCGCCGGCTCCGGGACCCGGACGCCTTCCGCAGGGCGACTCCGCGTCGCCCGCCGGAGCGATCCGCGGCGCGACCGACGAAGCCGGGAGTCGAGCGACAAGGGAGCGCTCGCACGGCCGTCGGGCCGGTCAGGACGTGGACGGACTGCGTTGCGCCAGCAGCGTTCGGATGGGGCCGAGTGCGGTGTTCACACCGACGAACCGCGTGACCGTGTCGCGCGCCGTGGTGATCAGCCGGCCGCGCCGGAACATCAGGCGGGCGAGCTGGCGCGAGTTGTTCTGGGCGGTCTCCACGCGGGGGCGCTGCACGCGCTCGTACGCGCTCAGCGCGCTCGGGATCGAGGCGGTGCCGCTGGTGCCCAGTTTCCCGGCGAGGACGGCTGCTGATTCCATCGCCATCGCTGCGCCGACGCCTGCGGTGGGCAGGAACCCCGCCGCGGCATCGCCGAGCAGGGCCACGCGTCCGGTGGTCCATGACGAGGCGCGCACGTCGGACATGTTCCAGTAGTAGGCGTCGGGTGTGCCGGCAACAGCCCGAAGGGCGCGCACACAGCGACCGTCGAGCGTCCGGAGGGTTCGCCGGACCCGCTCGGCGAACGCCGCCGGCCCCTCGGCGGTGGCTTCGTGGGGTCCGCCGACGAATACGCCGACGCGGTCGAGCACGGGATAGAGCCCGATGAACGAGCCCGCGCCCCACACCTCCTCGTAGCGGCCGGCGTCGGCGTCGTCGTCGGCTTCGGTCCAAGCCACCCAGCCGCCCCAGCCGGTGTCGTAGGCGTGCACCCGGCCGGGATCGAGCAGGAGCGAGCGGGTGGCCGAACGGAGGCCATCGGCCGCGATCACGGCATCGAATTCGAGGTCGATCGGCCTGCCCTGTTCGGTCAGGGTGACGTGGACCCGGTCGGTCTCCTGGTGGAGCGCGGTGATCGCGGTCCGGTAGGCCACCGGAGTCGTCCCGATGCCGAGCACGTCGAGCAGCCGCCCACGTTCGATGCCGCGGTAGTGGCCGAATCGGCCGATCGCCTCGTCCAGCGAGTAGTCCTTCAGTGTGGTCCCGGACGCGCCGTGCAAGCTGTAGCGGTGCATCCCGACGCTGGACTCGAGGTAGCGGTCGTGAACGCCGAGTTCGCGTAGTACGGGGTCGACGAACGGCATCAGCCCCAGCATGTAGCCGTCCTCCCCACCCGGGTCCGCTCGCTCGACCAGGAGCGGGTGCAGCCCGCGGGCACGCAGCAACCGGGCGACGGTCACCCCCGCGACACCGGCGCCGATGATCAGCAGCCGCATCGGGTCCTCACGGGCGAGCCTGAGCTGCGTCGCCACGTCCGTCGTTGTTCGCATCTGCCGCCTCGCCTCTTGTACCAGCCGGTCCACAGTGACCCGGGTGACCGTAGCAGGGTTGGACCAGTCGGTCCACTATGGCCGTGCCGGAGTTGGACCGACTGGTCCACCGTGGCCGGAGTGCAATCGGAGGCGGAATCGGAGTGGAACCGGAGCGGAATTGGACCAGCTGGTACAGCGCGACTAGGCTGAGCCCATGCCAGCAGGTGAACTCGCCGTGGAGCGACGTCGACGTCTGCTCGAAACCGCCGCGCGAGAGTTTGCCGCCAAGGGGTACGAGCGCGCCTCGCTCAACGCGATCATCCAGGTCTGCGAAATGAGCAAGAGCTCCTTCTACCACTACGTGGGTTCGAAGGCGGCGCTCTTCGACGCGGTGGTGCGCGAGGCGACGGACGAGTTGGCCCGCTCGCTCGACATCCCCACACCGCAGGAGCTGGCCGGCCCGCAGTTCTGGGACCGGGTGTCCGGGCTCCTCGTCGAGGTGCTCACCGTCGCCGGTCGAGGGGACTGGCACGCCGAAGTCGGGAAGCTCTTCTACCTGCCGGACGCGCCCGTCGGGCACAGCCCGGCGATCCGTGAGGTGCTGTGCTCGATCGGTTCGTGGCTGGACCAGACGCTGACCGTCGGCCGTGAGTGCGGCGCCATCCGCGACGACCTGCCGCGTTCCTTGCAGGTCGCCCTGTTGGGCGATGTCCTGCAATGCCTCGACCGCTGGTCCCTGCAACACCTGCACGAGTCCTCGGCGGCGACGCGAACCGACCTCACGCGAGCGCAGGTGGACGTCCTCCGCCGCCTGCTTGCGCCCTGACCGGCGCACGCCTCGGCGCCTCGGCCCGTCCGCCAGACCCGTCGGAACGTCGAGGGCCGGGACCCGATCTGCACCGGGGCCGATCCGAAGAAGGCGCACGCGGACACCACGAAGGCCGACCGAACGTCTTCGTCAGCGTCACGTGGTGGAGGGAGGGAAGCGTCGCACGGACGCCCCTGGAGAAGGTGGCATGGATGCCACAGGCCACCACCGTGACCGGACTGCCCGAGGGAACACGCCGAGTACACCGGCCTGCCGGGGGCTGGACAGGGCCGATGCCCGGGACGTCGCGCTCACCGTGCTCGGTCGGGTCAGGAGGCGAGGCGACCGTGCCGGCGAGCGCTTCTCCCGCTCGGACGACCGCAGCCTGGAGAAGGCGCTGCTCGGCCGGGACGAACGAGCGGTCACCCGCGAACTGGACCGCGCGGGCCGAACCGGCCGCGCCGCCCCCGACGGAGGGCGGCGCGGTCCCCGGCTCGTGCCGGGTGTCAGTACGACGAGCCCGAGGCGCCCAGGGAGCCCGTCGGGTGCCACACCGTCTTGGTCTCCAGGAACGCCGTCATGCGGTCGATGCCCGGCGCGGCCGTCCAGTCGGCCGAGCCGTCCACAGGCTGTGGACGCAGGACGCGCTTGAGGTTGTCCGCCGCGGCGACCTCCAGTTCCTTCGCCAGCGCCTCGTCGGCGCCCGCGAGGTCGATCGCGTTGACGTCCTGGTGGGCGGCGAGGGGCGCGGCGATCTCCGCCGTGCGCCCCGAGAGGACGTTCACCACGCCGCCGGGCAGGTCGGAGGTGGCCAGGACCTCGCCCAGGGACAGGGCGGGCAGCGGGGTCCGCTCGGACGCCACCACCACCGCGGTGTTGCCCGTCGCGATCACCGGGGCGACCACCGACACCAGACCCAGGAACGACGACTCCTGCGGGGCCAGGACCGCGACCACGCCCGTCGGTTCGGGGGAGGAGAGGTTGAGGAAGGGACCCGCGACCGGGTTCCCGCCGCCGACCACCTGGGCGATCTTGTCGGTCCAGCCCGCGTACCAGACCCAGCGGTCGACGGTGGCGTCCACCACGGCCGCTGCCTTCGGCTTCGACAGGCCCTCCGCCTCCGCGACCTCCCGTACGAACTGGTCCCGGCGGCCCTCCAGCATCTCGGCGATCCGGTACAGGATCTGGCCCCTGTTGTACGCCGTCGCACCCGACCAGGCAGGGAAGGCCTTGCGGGCGGCCACGACCGCGTCGCGGGCGTCCTTGCGGGAGGAGAGCGGGGCGTTCGCGAGCCAGTTGCCCTTGGAGTCGGTCACTTCGTACACCCGGCCGCTTTCGGATCGGGGGAACTTGCCCCCGACGTACAGCTTGTAGGTCTTGAAGACGGAAAGACGCCGCGCGGCGGAGCCGCTGTTGGACACGTCGTTAGACATCGAGGTACGCCTCCAGGCCGTGTCGGCCGCCCTCGCGGCCGAAGCCCGACTCCTTGTAGCCGCCGAACGGCGAGGTCGGGTCGAACTTGTTGAACGTGTTGGACCAGACGATGCCGGCGCGCAGCTTGCTCGCGACGGCGAGGATCCGCGAGCCCTTCTCGGTCCAGATGCCCGCCGACAGGCCGTACGGAGTGTTGTTCGCCTTCGCGACCGCCTCGTCCGGGGTCCGGAAGGTGAGCACCGACAGGACCGGGCCGAAGACCTCGTCGCGGGCGATCCGGTGCGCCTGCGTGACACCCGTGAACAGCGTCGGGGCGAACCAGTAGCCGTTCTCCGGGAGCTCGCAGGCGGGGGACCAGCGCTCGCCGCCCTCCGCCTCGCCCTGGTCGGCGAGCGCGGTGATCCGCGCGAGCTGCTCGGCCGAGTTGATCGCGCCGATGTCGGTGTTCTTGTCGAGCGGGTCGCCCATGCGCAGCGTGGACAGCCGGCGCTTGAGGGAGACCAGCAGCTCGTCCTGGATCGACTCCTGGACCAGCAGGCGGCTGCCCGCGCAGCACACCTGGCCCTGGTTGAAGAAGATGCCGTTGACGATCCCCTCCACCGCCTGGTCGATCGGGGCGTCGTCGAAGACGATGTTGGCGCCCTTGCCGCCCAGTTCGAGGGTGAGCTTCTTGCGGGTGCCCGCGACGGTGCGGGCGATCTCCTTGCCGACGCCGGTGGACCCGGTGAAGGCGACCTTGTTCACGTCCGGGTGCGCCACGACCGCGGCGCCCGCGTCGCCGTAGCCCGGGAGGATGTTGACGACGCCCTTCGGCAGGCCCGCCTGGCGGCAGATGTCCGCGAAGAACAGTGCGGACAGCGGGGTCGTCTCGGCCGGCTTGAGGACGACCGTGTTGCCCGTCGCCAGCGCCGGGGCGATCTTCCACGCCAGCATCAGCAGCGGGAAGTTCCAGGGGATGACCTGGCCGGCGACGCCCAGCGGCCTCGGGTCGGCGCCGAATCCCGCGTGACCGAGCTTGTCGGCCCAGCCCGCGTAGTAGAAGAAGTGCGCGGCGACCAGCGGGAGGTCCGCGTCGCGGGTCTCCTTGATGGGCTTGCCGTTGTCGAGGGTCTCCAGGACGGCGAGTTCGCGGGAGCGCTCCTGGATGATCCGGGCGATGCGGAACAGGTACTTGGCGCGCTCGGAGCCCGGCAGCGCCGACCACTTCTCGAACGCCTTGCGGGCGGCCCTGACAGCCCGGTCCACGTCCTCGGCGCCGGCCTGCGCGACCTCGGAGAGGACCTCCTCGGTCGACGGGCTGACCGTCTTGAAGACCTTGCCGTCGGCCGCGTCCGTGAACTCGCCGTCGATGAAGAGGCCGTAGGAGGGGGCGATGTCGACGACCGAGCGGGACTCGGGCGCCGGGGCGTACTCGAATGCGGAAGACCGCGTGTCCATGGTCTTGTCCGTGGTCATGGTGATCAGTCCACCGTCACGTAGTCGGGGCCGGAGTAGCGGCCGGTGGCCAGCTTCTGACGCTGCATCAGCAGGTCGTTCAGGAGCGAGGAGGCGCCGAAGCGGAACCAGTGGTTGTCCAGCCAGTCCTCGCCGACGGTCTCGTTGACCAGGACGAGGAACTTGATCGCGTCCTTGGTGGTGCGGATGCCGCCGGCGGGCTTCACGCCGACCTGGACGCCGGTCTGCGCGCGGAAGTCCCGCACCGCCTCCAGCATCAGCAGGGTGTTGGCGGGCGTGGCGTTCACGGCGACCTTGCCGGTGGACGTCTTGATGAAGTCCGCACCGGCGATCATGCCCAGCCAGGAGGCGCGGCGGATGTTGTCGTACGTCGACAGCTCACCCGTCTCGAAGATGACCTTCAGGCGGGCCGAGGTCCCGCAGGCCTCCCGCACGGCGACGATCTCGTCGTACACCTTCAGGTAACGGCCCGCGAGGAAGGCGCCCCGGTCGATGACCATGTCGATCTCGTCGGCGCCGGCGGCGACCGCGTCCCGCACGTCCGCGAGCTTCACGTCGAGCGCGGCGCGGCCCGCGGGGAAGGCGGTGGCGACCGAGGCGACCTTCACGGCGGAACCGGCGACGGCCTCCTTGGCGACGGCCACCATGTCCGGATAGACGCAGACGGCGGCCGTGCTGGGCGTGGTGCGGTCGGTGGGGTCGGGGTGGACCGCCTTGGCGCCGAGTGCCCGGACCTTGCCCGGGGTGTCCGCGCCTTCCAGCGTCGTCAGGTCGACCATCGAGATGGCGAGGTCGATGGCGTACGCCTTCGCGGTCGTCTTGATGGAGCGGGTGCCGAGCGAGGCGGCGCGTGCCTCCAGGCCGACCGCGTCGACGCCGGGCAGCCCGTGGAGGAAGCGGCGCAGCGTGCTGTCGGACGCGGCGACGTCCGAGAGAGCGTGGGCTGCGGTGGGTGCGTTGGTGGGCATGGTCACCAGACGAGCATATCTACGCGCGTAGCGGCTGTACACCCCCGGGTGCTCGTCTTCCGCGGACGGCTCGGGCGGGGGCCCGCGGAACGGGGCTCGGGCGGGGGCCGCCCGGGGGCGGCCGGGTGTGGCCGGCGGGGTCGCCCGTACGGGGTCCCGGCCGCCCGCGCGCGTTCTCGGGGTCGCCCGCCCGCGTGCGCCGGGAACGCCGTCGTGCACAATCGGGGCCATGACCACCCCGGAGCACCCGTCACCAGCGCCGCAGCCGTCGACACCCGCGTCCCCGGACCGGATCTACCGGTCGCCCCTGGGCATCGTGGGCGGCCTCCTGCTGCTCGGCATCGTCTGCTGGCTCGGTATCGACGCGATCGTCGTCGGGCACGGCAACACCCCGTGGCTGGCGCTCGCCGTGCTGATCCTCGCCGTGCCGGCGACCGCCGCCTTCACCCTGCGGCCCGCCGTGTTCGCCAACGACCACCGGCTGCGCGTCCGCAATCCGCTGCGCGTCGTCGCGCTGCCCTGGGGGCAGGTGGAGATGCTCCGCTCCGGCTTCACCAACGAGGTCGTCAGCGCCTCCGGGACCACGTACCAGCTGTGGGCCGTGCCCGTGTCCCTCCGGGCCCGCAAGCAGGCGGCGCGCCGGCAGGCACGGGTCGAGGCCGACCGGCACCGCGGGGGCAAGCGCCGCGGCGGTGGCCTGTTCGGCCCCACCCAGGTCTCCGTGCCCGGCGGCCCCGAGCCGGAGGCGGAGGGGCCCGTGCGCGCCGAGGGTGACCGGATCATGGACGAGCTGAAGGAACTGCACGAGGCGCGGGCGAAAGCGGCGACGTCCCAGGGCGAGGTGACCGTCCGCTGGGCGTACGAGGTCATCGCCCCGGTCGCCGTGGGCGTGTTGCTGCTGGTGATCGTGCTGGCCGTGGGGTGACCCGTGCCCCCGCCCAAAGGGGAGCGGCGCCGCCGTGCGATCGGGCGCGAGGGGCGAGGCCCGCGCAGAGGCGGCCCCTGTGTCCCGGGCGGCAGCCGTCCCGGCATGGGGCGTACGCCGCACCCGGCGCCCACCGGCCGGCGCGGGCGCCGGGGTGCGGGACGCCGACGCGAAACGGCCGGCGGGGTGCCCCGGGCTGGGGCACCCCGCCGGCCGCGGTGTCGGGGATCAGAGGCCGGCCGCGGTCGACAGGTCGCTCTTGATCAGGGCCAGGGTCCGCGCCGCTCGGGACCGGGCCTCGGGCAGGCCGGCGTGGTCCGCGACCGGGACGACGACCTCCAGGTAGCACTTGAGCTTCGGCTCGGTGCCGCTCGGGCGGACGATGACCCGGGCGCCGTCGAGGGTGTACCGCAGCCCGTCGGTCGGCGGCAGCTTCTCCGTGCCCCGGCTGAGGTCCTCCGCACGCCGGACCGGCAGGCCGGCCAACTGCGCCGGTGGCTGCTCGCGCAGGCGGCGCATGGCGTCGGCGATGACCGACAGGTCCTCCACCCGCACCGAGAGCTGGTCGGTGGCGTGCAGGCCGTGCTCGACGGCGAGGTCGTCCAGCAGGTCCAGGAGGGTGCGGCCCTCCTCCTTGAGCTGCGACGCCAGCTCGGTGATCAGCAGCGCCGCCGTGATGCCGTCCTTGTCGCGCACGCCCTCGGGGTCGACGCAGTAGCCGAGGGCCTCCTCGTAGCCGTAGCGCAGCCCGTCGACACGGGCGATCCACTTGAAGCCCGTGAGGGTCTCCTCGTACGGCAGGCCCGCCTTCCCGGCGATCCGGCCCAGGAGGGAGGAGGAGACGATCGACTCGGCGAACGTGCCGGTCGCGCCCCGGCGGACCAGGTGCGCGGCGAGCAGCGCGCCGACCTCGTCGCCGCGCAGCATGCGCCAGGCGCCGCCGTCGCGGACGGCCGCGGCGCAGCGGTCGGCGTCCGGGTCGTTGGCGATCACCAGATCCGGGTCGTTCGCGCGGGCCTGCGCGAACGCCAGGTCCATCGCACCCGGCTCCTCCGGGTTGGGGAAGGCGACCGTCGGGAACTCCGGGTCGGGCTCGGCCTGCTCGGCGACGAGCACCGGCTCCGGGAAGCCGGCGCGCGCGAACGCAGCCAGCAGGACGTCCTTGCCGACGCCGTGCATGGCCGTGTACACCGTGCGGGCGCCGCGGGGGGACCCGTCGGCGAGCACGGCGTCCGTGCGGGCCAGGTAGGCGTCCAGGACCCCGTCGTCCAGGGTCTCCCAGCCCTCCGCGGGGCGGGGCACGGACGCGAGGGACGGCACGGCGGCGATCTCGGCCGCGATCCCGGCGTCCGCCGGGGGCACGATCTGGGAGCCGTCGCCCAGGTAGACCTTGTAGCCGTTGTCGCGGGGCGGGTTGTGGCTGGCGGTGACCTCCACGCCGGCCACCGCACCCAGGTGCCGTATGGCGAAGGCCAGGACCGGGGTGGGCAGGGGGCGCGGCAGGACGGCGGCGCGCAACCCGGCGCCGACCATCACCGCGGCCGTGTCCCGGGCGAAGTCGGCCGACTTGTGGCGGGCGTCGTAGCCGATGACGACCAGCCCGCCCTCCTGGCCGTTCTTCCGCAGGTACGACGCGAGACCCGCCGCCGCCCGGATGACGACCGCACGGTTCATGCGCATCGGCCCGGCGCCCAGCTCACCGCGCAGGCCTGCGGTGCCGAACTGGAGCGTGCCGGAGAAGCGGGCGGCCAGCTCCGCAGCGTCCCCGGCGTCGATCAGCCGGGCGAGTTCGTCGCGGGTTTCCGGGTCGGGGTCCTCGGCCAGCCACGCCTTGGCCTGAGCCATGACATCGTCGTGCACGGTGGGGTCAACCTCTCGTGTCGTCGGTGGGCGGACGGACCGCCGGTTCTACAGCCGCTCCAGGACCTGGGCCAGCAGCGAGCCCATGCGGGCGGCGCTGTCGCGGCCGGCCTGGAGGACCTCCTCGTGGTTCAGGGGCTCGCCCGTCATGCCCGCGGCGAGGTTGGTGACCAGGGAGATGCCGAGCACCTCGGCGCCGGCCTCGCGGGCGGCGATGGCCTCCAGCACCGTCGACATGCCGACGAGGTCGGCGCCGATGACGCGGGCCATGCGGATCTCGGCCGGGGTCTCGTAGTGCGGGCCGGGGAACTGGGCGTAGACGCCCTCCTCCAGCGAGGGGTCGACCTCCTTGCACAGGGCGCGCAGGCGCGGCGAGTACAGGTCGGTGAGGTCGACGAAGTTCGCGCCGACGATCGGCGAGGTCGCCGTGAGGTTGATGTGGTCGCTGATCAGGACCGGCTGGCCCGGGCGCATGCCCTCGCGCAGGCCGCCGCAGCCGTTGGTGAGCACGATGGTCTTGCAGCCCGCGGCCACCGCGGTGCGCACACCGTGTGCGACGGAGGCGACGCCGCGGCCCTCGTAGTAGTGGGTACGGCCCAGGAAGACCAGCGCGCGCCGGTCGCCGATGCGGTAGGAGCGGACCTTGCCGCCGTGGCCCTCCACGGCGGGCGGCGGGAAACCGGGCAGCTCCGTGACCGGGAACTCGGCCTCGGTGGTGCCCAGGGCGTCGACGGCCGGCGCCCAGCCGGAGCCCATCACGAGGGCGACGTCGTGGGTCTCGGCGCCCGTCAGCGCGCGCAGGCGCGCGGCGGCGGCGTCGGCGGCGGCGTAGGGGTCGCCCTGGATGTCGTCCGGAAGAAGAGATGCGTTCACGTCGACGAGGGTAGCCGCTCCCGGCCTACGCGCGTAGATGACAGAGCTCACGGGAATGGGATCGTTGTCTTGTCGTTTCCGACGAAATCCGCGGAAAGGGGCGGGGCGGGCGTGCCGCCCGGCGGCCGGATCCCGCTGCCGGTGGCCCGGCGGGGACCCTGGCCCGGCCTTCTCCCGGCCCGCTCAGCAGGGACGTTTACGCAGCTCCATCACGTAGTCGTGGGGTGCACCCGCCGACTCCGCCGCATCGGCGATCTCCCCGAGGTACCGGGCCGAGGGCAGCCCGCCCTCGTACGCGTCGAGGACGTAGACCCAGGCACCCTCCTCGCCGTCCAGGGTGTGCACCCGCAGCCGCATCCGGCGGTAGATGTGCAGGCCGACACCCTCCCAGCGGTCGAGCGCCTCCTCGTCCATCGGGGCGATGTCGTACAGCGCCACGAAGACCTGCGAGGTGGGGTCCTCCACGAGGGTGGCCAGCGCGCCCTCCCAGCCCAGGTGCTCGCCGCCGAAGGTGAGCCGCCAGCCGTTCAGCCAGCCGGTGGCGCGCAGCGGCGAATGGGGGGCGCGGCGGGACATCAGCCGCGCGTCGAGGTTGCCGGCGTACGCGGCGTAGAGCGACATGGACGGAAGGGTACGGCAGCGGACCGCGCGTCACTCGGGCAACAGGCGGCCCCCGAGGCTGTAGCACGTTGCGGGGTGCGGGACAATGGAGTACGTGACTCGGATCGTGATCATCGGTGGCGGACCCGGCGGATATGAAGCGGCGCTGGTCGCCGCGCAGCTCGGCGCGGAGGTGACCGTCGTCGACTCCGACGGTCTGGGCGGAGCGTCGGTACTGACCGACTGCGTGCCGTCGAAGACCCTTATCGCTACGGCCGAGGTGATGACCACCTTCGACTCGTCGTACGAAGAGCTGGGCATCATCGTCGCCGACGACACCCCGCCCCTGGAGCAGGAGGCCCGGGTGGTCGGCGTCGACCTCGGCAAGGTCAACCGGCGCGTGAAGCGGCTCGCGCTCGCCCAGTCGCACGACATCACCGCCTCCGTCACACGCGCGGGTGCCCGCGTCATGCGCGGCCGGGGACGGCTGGAGGGCATGCAGTCCCTCGACGGCTCCCGCAAGGTCGTGGTGACCGCCGCGGACGGCGGCGAGGAGACCCTGGTCGCCGACGCGGTGCTGATCGCCACCGGCGGTCACCCGCGTGAGCTGCCCGACGCCCAGCCGGACGGCGAGCGCATCCTCAACTGGACCCAGGTCTACGACCTGACCGAGCTGCCCGGGGAACTCATCGTCGTCGGGTCCGGTGTCACCGGTGCCGAGTTCGCCGGCGCCTACCAGGCGCTCGGGTCGCGGGTCACCCTCGTCTCCTCGCGCGACCGCGTGCTGCCGGGCGAGGACCCGGACGCCGCCGCCGTCCTGGAGGACGTCTTCCGCCGCCGCGGCATGAACGTGATGGCCCGCTCCCGCGCCGCCGCCGCCAAGCGGGTCGGCGACCGGGTCGAGGTCACCCTGGCCGACGGCCGCGTCATCTCCGGCAGCCACTGCCTCATGGCGGTCGGCGCCATCCCGAACAGCGCGGGGCTCGGTCTGGAGGACGCCGGCGTCAAGCTGCGCGAGTCGGGTCACATCTGGACCGACAAGGTCTCGCGCACGACCGCGCCCGGTGTGTACGCCGCCGGCGACGTGACCGGTGTCTTCGCGCTCGCCTCCGTCGCCGCCATGCAGGGGCGCATCGCCGTGTACCACTTCCTCGGCGACGCGGTGGCCCCCCTCAACCTCAAGACGGTCTCCTCCAACGTCTTCACCGACCCCGAGATCGCCACCGTCGGCTACACGCAGGCCGACGTGGACGCGGGCAAGATCGACGCCCGTGCGGTGAAGCTGCCGCTGCTGCGCAACCCGCGCGCCAAGATGCAGGGCATCCGCGACGGCTTCGTCAAGATCTTCTGCCGTCCGGGCACCGGGATCGTCGTCGGCGGTGTGGTGGTCGCGCCGCGTGCCTCGGAACTGATCCACCCCATCTCGATCGCGGTCGACAACAATCTGACGGTCGAACAGATCGCGAACGCGTTCACCGTCTACCCCTCCCTTTCGGGGTCGATCGCCGAGGTGGCCCGGCAGCTGCACACGCGCAAGGCGACCGGCGAGGGCTGACATGGAACGCCAACTCCCCGCTGGTCAAGGGGGGTTGTGGGCCATGGGGGACGGCACGGGTGGCGGGAACGGGTGCCTATACCACTTCCCGTCGCCCGGTGCGAACAACTTCTATTATTCGGCGCATACTGCTGAAAGCAGACGGTCGCCCGCGTTACTGTCAGTTTCGTGTTCGCTGCAGAACGTCGCCAATTGATCCTCGAAATGGTGCGAGCGAACGGTGCCGTGTCGCTCCGTGAGCTCGCCCGCGTCGTCCAGACCTCCGAAGTGACCGTACGACGGGACGTGCGTGCACTGGAGGCAGAAGGACTCCTCGACCGCCGGCACGGCGGTGCGGTACTGCCGGGTGGGTTCACGCGAGAGTCCGGCTTCCCGCAGAAATCCCATCTCGCGACCGCCGAGAAGACGGCCATCGCCGATCTCGCCGCGGGCTTCGTCGAAGAGGGCGAGGCCATCGTGGTCGGTGCGGGTACCACCACCCAGGAACTCGCCCGCCGGCTCGCCCGGGTGCCCGGTCTGACCGTCGTCACCAACTCCCTGCTCGTGGCGCAGGCACTGGCCCACGCCAACCGTGTGGAAGTGGTGATGACCGGCGGTACCCTGCGGGGCTCCAACTACGCGCTGGTCGGCAGTGGTGCGGAGCAGTCCCTCCAGGGGCTGCGGGTCTCCCGTGCCTTCCTGTCCGGCAGTGGGCTGACCGCCGAACGCGGCCTGTCCACCTCCAACATGCTCTCGGCCTCCGTCGACCGTGCCCTGGTACAGGCCGCCGCCGAGGTCGTCGTCCTCGCCGACCACACCAAGCTCGGCTCGGACACCATGTTCCAGACGGTGCCGACGGACGTCATCACCCGCCTCGTCACCGACGAGCCACCCGCCCACGACGACCGCGCCGCCACGGAACTCCAGGCCCTCGCAGACCAGGGGGTGCAGATCGCCGTGGCCGGGGCGAGCGGGAACCAGGGGGGTGACGACGTCCCGGCGCGTCGGCAGCAGCGCCGGGACATGCCGCTTCCCGCCCCGCGCCGGGGTCAGGGTCCGGGCCTGCGGGCCGCGGCCGTCCTCGGCGAACAGGCGCCGGTTCCCGAGCGGACCCGCGTGGCGGACCTCAGGCGGCGCTGACCCGCACCGCCCCGGTCCTGTCGGTCCGCGCCCGCGGACCGACCCGGTCCGTCCCGCCGCACCGCCGTGCGTCCTTCCCCGGCCGGCACACCCCGTCGGACCCGAACGCCGCTCCCCGGCGCCCCGAGCGCCGTCCGCTCGCCCGGACGGCAGGCCCGGAGGGTGCGGCACGGCCCGTCAGGCGGACCAGGGACCCTCACGCAGGTGACGGTCCGCCTCCCGCCACCCGGAAGCCGGACCCCGCCCGTCTCCCCTTCGGGCGGAACGCCTTGCCGCACGGCGACACCGGCCGCGGCGGGGAACGTCCCGGCCACCGGACCGCGGCGGGGAAGGCGGCACGGGGAAGGCTGCGCGGCGGGAGGACCCCGGAGGTGGAGCCGGGGTGGACGACGAAGAGGCGCCCGGCGGGATCGCGTGTGCGGTCCCGCCGGGCGCCTCTCACGGGCGGTGCGGCGTCAGTCCTTGATCTCGCAGATCGCGGCGCCGGAGGTGAGGGACGCGCCGATCTCGGCGGTCAGGCCCTTGACGGTGCCGGACTTGTGGGCGTTGAGCGGCTGCTCCATCTTCATGGCCTCCAGGACGACGACCAGGTCGCCCTCCTTGACCTCCTGGCCCTCCTCGACGGCGACCTTGACGATGGTGCCCTGCATGGGGGAGGCCAGCGTGTCGCCGGACGCGACGGGGCCGGACTTCTTCGCCGCGCGCCGCTTGGGCTTGGCACCCGCGGCCAGCCCGGTGCGGGCCAGGCTCATGCCCAGGCTCGCCGGCAGGGAGACCTCCAGACGCTTGCCCCCGACCTCGACCACGACCGTCTCACGGCCGGTGTCCTCCTCCGCCTCCGCGGTGTCCGCGGGGGTGGTGAAGGGGGTGAGGTGGTTGGCGAACTCGGTCTCGATCCAGCGGGTGTGGACCGTGA
>NZ_JADWYM010000009.1 GCF_022414535.1 Streptomyces sp. MUM 2J | reverse complement strand
AGGGCTACCGCAAGGGTGAGTTCTCCCCGGTGGAGGCGACCCGGGCGGCCCTGGAGCGGGCCGGGCGCGTCCGGGACGGTTCCGTCCCCGCACGGCACGCGCACGTGCCCCTCGCCGTCCGGCGCCGTCGGCACGCGGGCCCCCGGTCCGGCGGTGGGCGCCAGCCGCAGGGCCGACTCGCCGATCCGCAGCAGCGATCCCGGG
This sequence comes from Streptomyces sp. MUM 2J, assembly GCF_022414535.1. Taxonomy (GTDB): domain Bacteria; phylum Actinomycetota; class Actinomycetes; order Streptomycetales; family Streptomycetaceae; genus Streptomyces. The sequence goes on along the minus strand of NZ_JADWYM010000009.1, from coordinate 182,799 downwards.
GCGAACCGCACCGGACGGTCCTCCACGGGCGCACCGTCCAGGAGGGTGCCGTTGGTGGAACCGAGGTCGGCGACGGTGACGCGGCCGTCGGCGCCCAGGGTGACCGCGCAGTGCAGCCGGGAGACGTCCGGGTCGTCGAGGGGGACGTCGGCGTCGGCGGAGCGGCCGACCCGCACCGGGCCGCCGTGCAGCAGGTGGACGCCGCCCGCGTCCGGCCCGGCGACGACGTGCAGCCGGGCCGGTGCGTCGTCGAGCTCCGGGTGGGGCTCGGGGGCGTCGGGGGCACCCAGATGGAGCATCGCGCCGTCGATCAGTGGGGGCTCACCCAGGGTGCAGCGCCGGGCGTCGAGCCGCTCCGCGCCCGCGTACAGCACCACCGGGCCGTCGTGTCCCGGCACCGCCGAGGCGAGGGCCGACGCCACCGCCGACAGGGCGGTGCCCGCGGGGGCGGTGACCAGCACGTCGCTGCTCGTGGCGCGGGAGCGCCCCTCGGAGCCCGGGGCCGGCGGATCTACGACGGTCAGCCGGATCTGCATCGCCGTCAGCGGTCCCTTCTGCGCGGGCGCGGATCGGACTCCCCCCATCCCGCACGCGCACCTCGGCCAGTTCTGCACGCATCCTCGCACCTGCCGCCGGCAGTCCGCCCGCCACCCGGGAAGAAGTGATCTTGATTGGTCGGCTCTGCCCGCAAAAGTGCCTGACCGGTGCCGCGCCGCCGACCGATCGGTGACCACTTGAGATCGGTCACGTCCGTGTTCGGCAACCAACAGGCCCGAGAGGAGCGTCTTTCCTTCGAACATGTGCGAGAACGTGTGCGAGTGTCGCCGGGGCGGCGAGGAGCGCGGGAACCGCGGACCGTCACGGAGAAGCGTGGACGAAGGGCCGTGGGGCCCTTGCCGGACGACAGCCCGGTGCCGCGTGTGCGGCACTACAGTGGGTCGGAACACAGACCAGCCAGGCAAGCAGCAGGGAGCGCGTGACGTGCGGCCAGTCGGCAGCAAGTACCTGCTCGAGGAGCCGCTCGGACGCGGCGCCACGGGCACCGTCTGGCGCGCCCGCGTGGGGGCACCCCCAGGTGCGCCGGCGCACGACGGGAGGGAGACGGCGGGCGCCGAGGGGGCCTCACCCGGCCGGCCCGGAGAGACCGTCGCGATCAAGGTCCTCAAGGAGGAGCTGGCCGGCGACGCCGACGTCGTCATGCGGTTCCTGCGGGAGCGGTCGGTGCTGCTGCGGCTGACCCACCCCAACATCGTCCGGGTGCGCGACCTGGTCGTCGAGGGCGATCTGCTCGCCCTGGTGATGGACCTGGTCGAGGGCCCCGATCTGCATCGCTACCTGCGCGAGAACGGCCCCTTCACGCCGATCGCCGCGGCCCTGCTGACCGCGCAGGTCGCCGACGCGCTCGCCGCCAGCCACGCCGACGGCGTCGTCCACCGCGACCTGAAGCCCGCCAACGTGCTGCTGCGCCAGGAAGGAGGGCAGATGCACCCGATGCTGACCGACTTCGGCATCGCGCGCCTCGCCGACTCCCCCGGCCTGACCCGCACCCACGAGTTCGTCGGCACGCCCGCGTACATCGCACCGGAGTCCGCCGAGGGCCGCCCGCAGACCTCCGCCGTCGACGTCTACGGCGCCGGGATCCTGCTGTACGAGCTGGTCACCGGCCGTCCGCCGTTCGGCGGCGCCTCCGCCCTGGAGGTGCTCCACCAGCACCTGAGTGCCGAGCCGCGCCGCCCGTCCACGGTCCCCGACCCGCTCTGGACGGTCATCGAGCGCTGCCTGCGCAAGAACCCCGAGCAGCGGCCCGCCGCCGAGAACCTCGCCCGCGCCCTGCGCGTCGTCGCCGAGGGCGTCGGCGTGCACGCGAACTCCGCGCAGATCGCCGCCGCCGACAACGTCGGCGCGCTGCTGGCGCCCGACCCGGCCCCGGCCGCCGTGCCCGGCTCGGCCGACCCCACGCAGATGCTGCCGCACGGCCAGGCGGGTGCCGGGACCTACGACCCGGGCGCCGCGACCAGCGTCCTGCCGCACACCGGCGTTCCCGATCCGGCCGGCGCCGCCGACCCCACCGCCGTGCTGCCGCACACGGGGGCCGCCGATCCGACCGCCATCATGCCGCCGGTGCCGCAGAACCAGCCCGAACAGCAGCCCGGCGGGCCCGAGCAGCCCCACCCCTGGCAGAACCAGCTGCGGGCCGCCCGCGACCGCAACGAGCAGACGCAGATCCAGTACCTCGACCCCGGTGAGGACCCTCTCCGCCGCCGGCCCCAGCGCCAGGTCGCCCGGCCGCAGCAGCGGCCCCAGCAGCGCCCGCCGCAGGGGTACGGGCCGCCGCAGCACCAGCAGCAGTACGCGCCGCAGCAGCCGCAGCAGTATGCGCCGCCACGGCACCAGGAGCCGCAGCGGTACGCCCCGGCGCCGCAGCACCAGCAGCCGCAGCGGTACGCCCCCGCGCCCCCGCAGCACCAGGAGCCGCAGCGGCCCGCCCGGGAGCCCCGGGAGCCGCGTCAGCGCAGCGCCAACCCGATGAGGATTCCCGGGCTCGGCTGCCTGAAGGGCTGCCTCGTCACGATCCTCGTGCTGTTCGTCGCCGGATGGCTGGTCTGGGAGCTCAGCCCGCTGAAGGACTGGATGGGCACCGGCCGCAGCTACTGGGGCCAGCTGAGCGACTGGTTCGACACGATCACCGGCTGGATCGGCGGCCTGGCCGACAGCGGCTCCTCCCTGGGTGGCCCCGGCAACTGACCCCCGCCCGGCACTTCCCGGTTCGTGGATTTGTCGACAGCCGGCGGGTGATTTCCGTCTCCGCGGTGAAGTTCGGCCGGTCGGACGCGTAGTTTTGGCGACAACACGCGTCTGTAGGAGCAGCCTTGGCACGGAAGATCGGCAGCCGGTACACCGCCCACCAGATCCTCGGGCGGGGCAGCGCCGGCACGGTGTGGCTGGGTGAGGGGCCGGACGGCCCCGTCGCCATCAAGCTGCTGCGCGAGGACCTCGCCTCCGACGAGGAGCTCGTGGGCCGCTTCGTGCAGGAGCGCACGGCACTGCTCGGCCTGGAGCACCCGAACGTGGTGTCGGTCCGCGACCTCGTCGTCGACGGCAACGACCTCGCCCTCGTCATGGACCTCGTCCGGGGCACCGACCTGCGGACCCGGCTGGAGCGGGAGCGGCGGCTGGCTCCCGAGGCGGCGGTGTCGATCGCGGCGGACGTCGCCGACGGACTCGCCGCGGCGCACGCGTCCGGTGTCGTGCACCGGGACGTGAAGCCGGAGAACATCCTGCTCGACATGCAGGGTCCACTGGGCCCCGGCGGCTCGCACCCCGCGCTGCTGACGGACTTCGGGGTCGCGAAGCTGATCGACACGCCGAAGCGGACCCGCGCCACGAAGATCATCGGCACCCCTGACTACCTGGCCCCGGAGATCGTGGAGGGCCTGCCGCCCCGGGCATCCGTCGACATCTACGCCCTGGCCACGGTGCTGTACGAGCTGCTGGCGGGCTTCACGCCGTTCGGCGGCGGGCACCCCGGGGCGGTGCTGCGCCGCCACGTCACGGAGGCCGTCGTCCCCCTGCCCGGCATCCCCGAGGAGCTGTGGCAGCTCCTCGTCCAGTGCCTGGCCAAGGCGCCCGCCTCCCGCCTGCGCGCCTCCGAGCTGGCGGCACGGCTGCGCGAGCAGCTGCCGACGCTCGTGGGGATGCCGCCGCTGGACGTGGACGAACCGGACGCGGAGATTCCCGGTGAGGACGGGACGCCGGGGCGGGACGCGCCCGGCCCCGCGAACGGCACCGCCTCCGAGAGGGCGACGGCCGGGGGATCCCCGGGCGGGCGCGTGCGGCGGGGCGCCGTGCCGCTCGTCCCCGGGGCCAGGCCCGACTCCAACCGCGACACCCACACCTCGATGCGGGTGCCGGCGCCGGACGAACTGGCCGGCGGCGCGCACGGCACCGCCCGCGCGCCGAGGAGCGCGGGGGCGCCGCGCCCGGGGTCGGCCCGCAACCGGGCCTCGGCTCGCCGTCGCCGGGTGACGCTCGGCGCCGCGGCGGTGGTACTGGTCGCCGCGGCCGGAGTGGGTGCCTGGGTGGCGACGTCCGAGGACGACGCGGGGGCGACGCCACCGGGCCGGACGGCACCTGCCGCCCCCTGACGGCACCGCCCCCTGCCCACCTGCGCCGCCCCGGCGTCACCCGGGTCGCCCCGGTGGCAGGGCGGGGGAGCCCGGAGCCGGTGCCCGCCCGCCTGCCCGGCCCCGACGGCGGCACGACGCCCCGGGCCGGGTTTTCGGGGAGGCCGGGGCGGGGGTGGGCCGCCCGGCACCCGGGGAGGCCCGTACCCCTTGTCGGAGCCGTTACGCTGGAGGCGTGGCAGTCGTCGATGTTTCCGAAGAGCTCAAGTCCCTCTCCTCGACCATGGAGTCGATCGAGGCCGTTCTGGACCTCGACAAGCTGAGGGCAGACATCGCCGTGCTCGAGGAGCAGGCGGCAGCGCCGTCCCTGTGGGACAACCCGGACGAGGCGCAGAAGATCACCAGCAAGCTGTCCCACCTCCAGGCGGAGGTGAGGAAGGCCGAGGCCCTGCGCTCGCGGATCGACGATCTCGCCGTGCTGTTCGAGATGGCCGAGGAGGAGGACGACCCGGACACCCGCGCCGAGGCCGAGACCGAGCTCCTCTCCGTCCGGAAGGCCCTGGACGAGATGGAGGTCCGCACCCTCCTCAGCGGTGAGTACGACTCCCGTGAGGCGCTCGTCAACATCCGCGCCGAGGCCGGTGGCGTCGACGCCGCCGACTTCGCCGAGAAGCTCCAGCGCATGTACCTGCGCTGGGCCGAGCAGCGCGGCTACAAGACCGAGGTCTACGAGACGTCGTACGCGGAGGAGGCCGGCATCAAGTCGACCACCTTCGCCGTGCAGGCCCCCTACGCCTACGGCACCCTCTCCGTCGAGCAGGGCACCCACCGCCTGGTGCGCATCTCGCCCTTCGACAACCAGGGGCGCCGCCAGACGTCCTTCGCGGGCGTCGAGATCCTCCCCGTCGTCGAGCAGTCCGACCACGTCGACATCGACGAGTCCGAGCTGCGCATCGACGTCTACCGGTCCTCCGGGCCCGGCGGCCAGGGAGTGAACACGACCGACTCCGCGGTGCGCATCACGCACCTGCCCACCGGCATCGTCGTCTCCTGCCAGAACGAGCGGTCGCAGATCCAGAACAAGGCCACCGCCATGGCCGTCCTCCAGGCCAAGCTGCTGGAGCGGCGCCGTCAGGAGGAGCAGGCCAAGATGGACGCGCTCAAGGGCGACGGCGGCAACTCCTGGGGCAACCAGATGCGCTCCTACGTCCTTCACCCCTACCAGATGGTCAAGGACCTGCGCACCGAGCACGAGGTCGGCAATCCGGACGCCGTATTCAACGGTGAGATCGACGGATTCCTGGAAGCCGGAATTCGCTGGCGCAAGCAGCAGGAGAAGTAACTTTGTCGACAAGGCAACTGCCGCCTCCCCGGCGGCAGTTGCCTTTTCCGTACCCTTGCCGGCACCCCCTGTCCGGGTTTTACGTCACACTCACAACTCCGGGCTCTCCGTAAAGTCGCCTGAACGCGACATTGCGCCCGCAACGCGCTTGACGATGCTCTGGAAAATGGGAAGGGTGCAGGTTGGCATGCGTGATGCCTGGGGCGCATGTGAACCGGGGGCGCGACACACTCAGCTGCCCTCCGTCGATCACGGCCCCGGCCGCGGCCACACCGACGATCGGCTACTGGGGGTAGCAACCACATGACGAAGAAGACGCGGATCCGTGTCGCGCGGATAGCGGCGGCGGCCGTGATCGCCGGCGGCGCCTCGCTGACCGCCGCCGGCGCCGCCTCGGCGCTTGAGATCAACTTCAACCTGGGCGAGGAGACCGCGGGCGGCTGCGACGTCGACAGCGTCGACCCGGACTGCGCCACGTCCGGCGGCACCTCCGAGGGCGGTACCTCAGAGGGTGGTACCTCGCAGGGCGGCACGTCCGAGGGTGGCACGTCCGAGGGTGGTACCTCGCAGGGCGGCACGTCCGAGGGTGGCACGTCCGAGGGTGGCACGTCCGAGGGTGGTACCTCGCAGGGCGGCACGTCCGAGGGTGGTACCTCGCAGGGCGGCACGTCCGAGGGTGGCACGTCCGAGGGTGGTACCTCGGAGGGTGGCACGTCCGAGGGTGGCACGTCCGAGGGTGGCACGTCCGAGGGTGGTACCTCGCAGGGCGGCACGTCCGAGGGTGGCACCTCGCAGGGCGGCACGTCCGAGGGTGGCACGTCCGAGGGTGGTACCTCGGAGGGTGGCACGTCCGAGGGTGGCACGTCCGAGGGTGGCACGTCCGAGGGTGGTACCTCGCAGGGCGGCACGTCCGAGGGTGGTACCTCGCAGGGCGGCACGTCCGAGGGTGGCACGTCCGAGGGTGGTACCTCGCAGGGCGGCACGTCCGAGGGTGGCACGTCCGAGGGTGGCACGTCCGAGGGTGGTACCTCGCAGGGCGGCACGTCCGAGGGTGGTACCTCGCAGGGCGGCACGTCCGAGGGTGGCACGTCCGAGGGTGGTACCTCGGAGGGTGGCACGTCCGAGGGTGGCACGTCCGAGGGTGGCACGTCCGAGGGTGGTACCTCGCAGGGCGGCACGTCCGAGGGTGGCACGTCCGACGGCGGCCTGATCGGCGGCGTCGGTGACGACGGCGGTAGCAACGGCACCGGCGGTAGCAACGGCACCGGCGGCAACAACACCACCCCCGACGGCGGCAACGACAACGCCGCTCAGGAGGCGGGCACCTCCGCCCTCACCGACACCGGCTCCGCCACGTCGTCCACCGGTGGCTCCGGCACCGCGGCCCAGGGCAGCGGCAAGCAGCTCGCCGAGACCGGCGCCGCGCAGACCACCTTCCTGGTCGTCGGCGCCGCCACGATGATCGCCGGCGGTGTGGGCTTCCGCGTCCTGCCGCGCCTCGTGGGCGGTCGCGGCGGGGCCGCCGCCTGACGGCAGCACCGGGCGTGATCCGGCGTCCGGTCGTACGCGCGGCGTAGTCACGGAGGCCGTGAAGAAGGGCCCGGAGCGGTGCGGGCGCCGTTGGTCGGCATCCGCACCGCTCCGGGCCCTCGTGCGTCCTGCGGTCGCGCCGGGCGCCGGGTGGCCGTGTCTCAGACCGTCTGGTGCGCCAGCAGCGCCACCGCGGCGATCAGCACCACCAGCATCGCGATCAGGGCCATCGGGTTCAGGCCGCCGAGGAAGCTCTCCTGCTGCAGCCGCTCGCGGTTCGCACGGCACACCGGGCACCGGCCCTCGCTCACGGGCGCCGCGCAGTTCGCGCACACCAACCGGTCGTACGTCATGCGCTCGCCTCCTTGAACCGGTCCTGTCCGTCACAACGCTCGCGGAAACGCGAACGTTCCCTCTTCCACTGTGCCAGGTTCCCGCGGACCGTGCGCCGGGCGCCTCCAGAATGGGGTGCCTGCAATCTTCCGCACAAAAACACACAACCCGTGCGCAACCGCAACCGGTGACTGCGCCGGTGCACCCGCTTCGCGTATGGTCACGCTCATCTACCCCCGGCGACCCGTGGTGCATCCGTGATCCGATTCGACAACGTCTCCAAGGTCTACCCCAAGCAGACCCGCCCCGCCCTCAGGGATGTGTCCCTGGAGGTGGAGAAGGGTGAGTTCGTCTTCCTCGTGGGATCCTCCGGCTCCGGAAAGTCCACGTTCCTGCGGCTGCTCCTGCGTGAGGAGCGGGCCAGCCACGGCCAGGTGCACGTGCTGGGCAAGGACCTCGCCCGCCTCTCCAACTGGAAGGTGCCGCACATGCGCCGCCAGCTGGGGACGGTGTTCCAGGACTTCCGGCTCCTGCCGAACAAGACGGTCTTCGAGAACGTCGCCTTCGCCCAGGAGGTCATCGGCAAGTCCCGCGGTGAGATCCGCAAGTCCGTGCCGCAGGTGCTCGACCTCGTCGGCCTCGGCGGCAAGGAGGACCGCATGCCGGGCGAGCTGTCCGGTGGCGAGCAGCAGCGTGTCGCCGTCGCACGGGCCTTCGTCAACCGGCCCAAGCTGCTGATCGCCGACGAGCCCACCGGCAACCTGGACCCGCAGACCTCCGTCGGCATCATGAAGCTGCTCGACCGGATCAACCGGACCGGTACGACGGTGATCATGGCGACGCACGACCAGAACATCGTGGACCAGATGCGCAAGCGCGTCATCGAGCTGGAGAAGGGCCGACTCGTCCGCGACCAGGCCCGCGGCGTCTACGGCTACCAGCACTGACACGGCACGAGATCCACGGAAAGGCTTAACCCGTCGCCATGCGCGCCCAGTTCGTTCTCTCCGAGATCGGTGTCGGTCTCCGGCGCAACCTGACGATGACCTTCGCGGTCGTCGTCTCCGTCGCCCTCTCCCTCGCGCTCTTCGGTGGGTCGCTCCTGATGAGCGACCAGGTCAACACCATGAAGGGCTACTGGTACGACAAGGTCAACGTCTCGATCTTCCTCTGCAACAAGAGCGACGCCGAGTCCGACCCCAACTGCGCCAAGGGCGCGGTGACCGAGGACCAGAAGAAGACCATCCGCGCCGACCTGAAGAAGATGCAGATCGTCGACTCGGTCACCTACGAGTCGCAGGACGACGCCTACAAGCACTACAAGGAGCAGTTCGGCAACTCCCCGCTGGCGGCCTCCCTCACGCCGGACCAGATGCAGGAGTCGTACCGGATCAAGCTGAAGTCCCCGGAGAAGTACCTGGTCATCGCGACGGCTTTCAACGGCCGCGACGGTGTGCAGTCGGTGCAGGACCAGAAGGGCATCCTGGACAACCTCTTCACGCTGCTCGGGTACCTCAACTGGGCGGCGAGGCTGGTGATGCTGGTGATGCTCTCGGTGGCGCTGCTGCTGATCGTCAACACCGTCCGGGTGTCGGCGTTCAGCCGCCGGCGTGAGACCGGGATCATGCGGCTGGTCGGCGCGTCCGGCTTCTACATCCAGGCGCCGTTCATCATGGAGGCGGCCGTCGCCGGGGTGATCGGCGGCACCATCGCCTGCGCGTTCCTCGTCCTCGGGCAGTACTTCGTGATCGACCACGGAGTGGCGCTGGCCGACAAGCTCCAGCTCATCAACTTCGTCGGCTGGGACGCCGTGCTCACCAAGCTGCCGCTCATCCTCGCGGCGAGCTTCCTGATGCCCGCGTTGGCCGCGTTCTTCGCGCTGCGCAAGTACCTGAAGGTGTGACACACGCCAAGAGGGCCGTACGGTCAACCCGCCGTGCGGCCCTCCGGCTCTGTCCTAGACTCACCGCCATGTCAGGTCGTGACCTGTTTCGACAGCCCCGCCGCACCGGCCGCGGGGCCACCCTGGCATTGGTGTTCGCCAGTGTGCTCGTCGCCGGCGCCGCCACCGGTTCCTTCCCGGAGACAGGCCGTGGGCCCGACTCCGGTGAGGCCCGGACCGTCGTCCCCGTGAGCCGTCCCGAGCAGGTCGCCCGGGCCGCCGCCGAGGCGATGGCCGACGGCAAGTCCCCGACGGAGGCCGCCGAGCGCGTCGTCAGCCGCAGCGGCGACCGCTGGGCCGCCGTGTACTCGCGGGGCGAGTACGAGGAGTTCGAGGAGGCCCTCGACGGCCGCTACACCGGCGTCGGCCTTTCGGCGCGGCGTGAGCGGGGCGGGCGGATCGAGGTGACGGGCGTGGCCACCGGGTCGCCCGCCGCCGGGGCCGGGATCCGTGCCGGTGACCGGCTGCGCAGCGTCGACGGCCACCGGGTCGACGGCCGCCCGGTCACCGAGGTCGTCTCCTTACTGCGTGGCGACGCCACCGACGCCCCCGCCGGGACGGCCGTCACCCTCGGCATGGAGCGCGGCAGGCACCTCTGGAGCACGACGCTGCGCCGCGCGCGGCTGTCCACCGGTTCGGTCACCGAGCGCACGCTCGCCGGCGGCGTCACCGTCATCAGGATCGCGGCGTTCACCAAGGGCGTCGGCGACGCCGTCCGCACCGCAGTGCACCGGGCCGTGGCCGGAGCCGGTGTCGTGCTGGACCTGCGCGGCAACTCCGGCGGTCTGGTCACCGAGGCCGTCACCACCGCCTCCGTCTTCCTGGACGGCGGCCTGGTCGCCACCTACGACGTGGACGGCGATCAGCGCGCCCTGCACGCCGAGCCGGGCGGCGACACCACCAGACCCCTGGTCGCGCTCGTCGACGGTGGGACCATGAGCGCGGCCGAGCTGCTCACCGGTGCCCTGAAGGACCGGGGACGGGCGGTCGTCGTGGGCTCCCGCACCTTCGGCAAGGGGTCCGTCCAGATGCCGAGCCGACTGCCGGACGGCTCGGTGGCCGAGCTGACCGTGGGCCACTACCGCACCCCGTCCGGCCGCGGGGTCGACGGCACCGGCATCGCACCGGACCTGGAGGCCGACGGAAGGGCGCTCCAGCGCGCGCAGACCGTGCTGAGCGGGCTGGGCCCGGTGGGCCGGCCCGGTCGCCCCACCGGGTAAACCGCTTCCGGTCCACCCCCTGCACAGTGCGAAAATGGACGGCACTATGGCTAAGGAAAAAGGGCGCAAGCTGATCGCGCAGAACAAGAAGGCGCGGCACGACTACCTCATCCTCGACACCTACGAGGCCGGGCTGGTCCTGACCGGTACCGAGGTGAAGTCGCTGCGCCAGGGGCGCGCCTCGCTGGCCGACGGGTTCGTCCAGCTCGACGGGCACGAGGCGTGGCTGTACAACGTGCACGTGCCCGAGTACAGCCAGGGCACCTGGACCAATCACAGCGCCCGCCGCAAGCGCAAGCTGCTGCTGCACCGTGCGGAGATCGACAAGCTCCAGGCGACGTCCCAGGAGACGGGGCACACGATCGTGCCCCTGGCCCTGTACTTCAAGGACGGCCGCGCCAAGGTCGAGATCGCGCTGGCGAAGGGCAAGAAGGAGTACGACAAGCGGCAGACGCTGCGTGAGAAGCAGGACCGGCGCGAGGCCGAGCGCGCCATGTCGGCGGTGCGCAGGCGGCAGCGGGCCTGAGCCGGCGCGGCCGGGACCCGTTCGCCGCAGGGCGCCACCAACCTGCGGTGACCCCGGGACGGCCACTGGGCGGCCGGAGGGAATACGGTGGCATCGGTGGGCGTTGTTCCCTTACGATGGCACTCGCACCGCACAGCGGGTGCGCACCTTGAGAAATCAACATGGGGATGATCGGTTTCGACAGCGGCTGTCGAAACAGGGGAAGCGTGTCGAGGAAGCGGCCATGATCTCGTAAACCACAGGCCGAAAAAAATAATCGCCAACACCAAGCGCGATTCCTCCCAGCAGGCCTTCGCCCTCGCTGCCTGATAGGCAGCGCGAGCGAGCCTCCTACTAAGGGAGTGTCAGCCCGGGGATGTTCCCGACCCGGATCCTGGCATCAGCTAGGGGACTCAACCTCCAGCCCGGTCACGGGGTGAAGAGGGAAACCAGACAGTGACTGAGCCCGTCGGAGACTTGTCCGCGTGATCTCCGGGGCTGAGAAAAGCACAGCGGACTGCACACGGAGAAGCCCTGGTTCCGCACCGTTGGACGCGGGTTCGATTCCCGCCATCTCCACCAACCCCTCCGGGGGTACCCCATGTGGGGCAAGGCCCTGTCGCTCACGAGCGACGGGGCCTTCGTCCTGTCCGCCCGTTCTCCCCGCCGGGCGAGCGGGCGATCGCGGCGCTCACCTGGCGCAACACCACCGAGGCCGGCCGGTGCGGCCCGGAAGGGCGCGTGTCGCGGGCCCGGCGGACGGGCGGCACGGCACGGCGGTGTTTCCTCCCCCGTGGTGACGACGTCGCCCGTGCGCGTGACGGCGGCTCCGGTCAGGTACCGGCCGGCGCGCCGGAACGCGATACGCAGGAGTGACCTGTACAGGGCAAGCGGATAGGTGCGGGGTGGCGCCTCAGCGGGCTGTCTGCCGACGGACGAGGGCGACGAGCAGGGACGGCCGGGCCGCCGCCACCGGCACGCCGTAACCGGCCACAGGTGACACGTGCTCCGCGGTCCAACCGCCGATCGCGCTGCCGGCCGCGGTGCCGGCGAGGATTTTGGTCACCGCGAGGGTCGTGCCCTCGCTGAGGCGCCCCTCGGGGGTGCGCTGCTGGACCGGCGTCATCGTCGTGATCACGGTGGGCGCGGTGGCCGAGCCGGCGACGAGGAGGGCCGCGGCCAGCAGCGGCAGCGCATCGGTCAGCGTGCCCGCCTCGGGGAAGAGCGCGCGGCACGGGAGGGCCGCCGGTGCCGGCCCAGGGTGAAGCACGGTTCGTCCGCGGCCTGTTCGAAGGCAGCGAGGCACTGCACACATCCGATCCTCGCCGTCGTCGGCTTCGCCGCCCTGCCGCACACCGTCGTGACACCCCTCGCCGACCCCGTTCCCCTGTCACCGGTCTCGCCGGTGTGGCGAAAAGGGCTGGTACAGCCGGGACTCGACGCCCTGCGCCGGGCTGCTCGCGGCGGCGGAAGGGTGGTCGAGGCCACCTGTTGATGGATGGATTCCGGACAGTGACAAAGACACAATGCGGTTCCACAAACGACACGTGGCGAACAGAGCGCCCCAGCGTGCGCTACATTCGTGGCCTGAGCACGGTGTGGTAAAAGAGGCGCTCGGGCTGGGTGGGGGCCTGGTCCGGTCGGCAGGGTGCTCGGGGTCGGGTGCGCTTCCAGAACTGTCCCCGGGGGGATGTACGCGCGTGAACAAGTGGCGGGAAGACGCCCAACCGGAGTGGTCCGAGGACGCGTCCGCGACTCGGAACATGCCGCCGTCGAGGGGCGATGCACAGGGGTTCCCGGACACCGGACCGCTTCCGGGGGCGGGGCAAAACGTTGCACCCGGCGAGGCCGGACACCGCGGTGCGGGCGGCCCGGGACGTCAGCGAGGCCCGGCCGGCACGGACGGTCCCGTCGGCGGCGGTCCGTCGTCCGGGGGCGCCACGGACTTCCTGTCGCGGGCGGCGCGGGCACGGCTGGGAGCCCCGGCCGGGGCTCCCCAGGCCTTCGGCACCACCGACCCGGACGCCGACGCCACCGCGGCCCTGCCCCGGACCGGCCCCGCCGACTCCACCCGGGTACTGCCCTCGGCCCGGCCCGCCGCCCCGCTGCGCGACCCGTGGGCCGAATCCGCCGCCGACGCCATGTCCGGCACGGAGACCATCCCCGGCCCCCCTGCCGGGAACGCCGCCGACACCGAGCACACCCACGACCCGCACGAGGTGACGATCCAGCTCGACGCCGTCCAGCTCGGCGTGGGCGGGCTGGAGCCGGCAGGTGCCCACACGGGCGGCGTGCCGGACGCCGACGGGCCCGTCTTCGTCGACGAGTCGGGACGCCGCAGCCGTACCTTCCGCCGGCTCGGCATCGTCGTCGGCCTCGCCTGCGCCGTCTACGCGGTCGTCATCGTCGCCACCGTGCTGTCCGGCAACTCCAGCGCGCCGTGGCTGCCCGTGCCGGACCAGGAGGTGGGGCAGCCCGCCGGTGACGTCGAGACCACGCCGCTGCCCAGCGACTCGGCGGCCACCCCGTCACCCTCCGCCTCGGGCGCCTCCGCCGGTCCCGCCGGCCCGCCCAGTGCCGGCGGGGTGACCACCGCTCCGGTCGGCGGGGTCCGGCCCACCGCCTCCGGCAGTGCGGTGCAGCCCAGCACGTCCGTCGCCGCCGAGCCCTCGGCGAGCGCGTCCACCAAGCCCAGCACGGGCGCCAGCACCCAGCCCGCTCCCGCGTCGACCCCGCCGGTCGTCACCTCCCCGGAACCGTCGAACACGACCGCGGACCCCTCGCCCGATCCCTCCCCGTCCGCCGCCGGCGGTACGGGACCCGTGGCCGACGGCGCCGCGGAACCGGTCGTCGCCGAGTCGAGTCCCGCGGTCTCGCCCTCGCCCACGGAGAACCTCGTCTGATGGCATTCCGCTCGACCCGCCGCTCCCCGGACAGCGCTTCCCGGCGGCGGTGGCTCCCCCTGCGCTACCTGCTGCCCGTCCTCGTGCTGTTCGCCATGCTGGCGATGCTGATGCTGCGCGGCTACGTGCACAGCGAGATCCTCGCCGACTTCCGGGTCCGGCCCGGCACGGCCGACGACAAGGTGCCGGAGCAGATCCTCGAAGGCGGGCCGGTCATCGACACCCGGGGCAAGACGCCGACCACCCTGCGGGTGCCGGACCACCGCGTCGTCCTCACCTTCGACGACGGTCCCGACCCCACCTGGACCCCGAGAGTCCTGGACGTCCTGAAGAAGAACCACGCGCACGCCGTCTTCTTCGTCACCGGCACCATGGCCTCGCGCTACCCCGAGCTGATCCGTCGCATGGTCGACGAGGGCCACGAGGTGGGCCTGCACACCTTCAACCACCCCGACCTCTCCTACCAGTCCAAGCGGCGCATCGACTGGGAGCTGTCCCAGAACCAGCTCGCCCTGGCCGGCGCGGCCGGCATCCGCACCTCCCTGTTCCGGCCGCCGTACTCCTCCGAGTCCGAGAACATGGACAACGCGTCCTGGCCGGTCACCGAGTACATCGGCAGCCTCGGATACCTGACCGTCGTCAACGACACCGACAGCGAGGACTGGCAGAAGCCGGGCGTCGACGAGATCATCCGCCGGGCGAAGCCGGAGCACGGCCAGGGCGCCATCATCCTCATGCACGACTCCGGCGGCGACCGCCACCAGACCGTGCGTGCGCTGGCGAGGTTCCTCCCGGAGCTCCAGGAGGAGGGCTACCGGTTCCAGAACCTCACCGAGGCCCTCGACGCGCCGTCCGCGCACACCAAGGTCACCGGTGCGGAGCTGTGGAAGGGCAAGGCCTGGATCTTCCTGGTCTCCGCCTCCGACGACGTCACCGACATCCTGGCCGTGGGTCTCGCCGTCATCGGCTTCCTGGTCTTCGCCCGCTTCGGCCTGATGCTGCTGCTGTCCGGCCTGCACGCCCGCCGCACCCGCCGCAAGAACTTCCGCTGGGGTCCGGAGCCCGTCACCGAACCGGTGTCGGTGCTGGTACCGGCCTACAACGAGGCCAAGTGCATCGAGAACACGGTCCGTTCCCTGATGCGCAGCGAGCACCCCATCGAGATCATCGTCATCGACGACGGCTCCTCCGACGGCACCGCCCGCATCGTGGAGGCGATGGGCCTGCCCAACGTGCGCGTCGTCCGGCAGCTCAACGCGGGCAAGCCGGCCGCGCTCAACCGGGGTCTGGCCAATGCCCGTTACGACATCATCGTGATGATGGACGGTGACACCGTCTTCGAACCGGCCACCGTCCGCGAGCTCGTGCAGCCCTTCTCCGACCCGCGTGTCGGCGCCGTCGCCGGCAACGCCAAGGTGGGCAACAAGGACACCCTGATCGGCGCCTGGCAGCACATCGAGTACGTGATGGGCTTCAACCTGGACCGCCGTATGTACGACGTCCTGCAGTGCATGCCGACGATCCCCGGCGCGGTCGGCGCCTTCCGCCGCTCCGCCCTGGAGCGGGTGGGCGGCATGAGCGACGACACCCTCGCCGAGGACACCGACATCACCATGGCCATTCACCGCGACGGCTGGCGGGTGGTGTACGCGGAGAAGGCCCGCGCCTGGACCGAGGCACCGGAGTCCGTGCAGCAGCTGTGGTCGCAGCGCTACCGCTGGTCCTACGGCACGATGCAGGCCATCTGGAAGCACCGCGGCGCCCTGCTGGACCGGGGCCCGTCGGGCCGCTTCGGCCGTGTCGGCCTGCCCCTGGTCTCCCTGTTCATGGTGGTGGCGCCGCTGCTGGCCCCGCTGATCGACATCTTCCTCATCTACGGCCTGCTCTTCGGCCCGACCGAGAAGACGATCCTGGCCTGGCTCGGCGTCCTCGCCGTCCAGGCGGTCTGCGCCGCCTACGCCTTCATCCTCGACCGCGAGCCGCTGACACCACTGATCTCACTGCCGCTCCAGCAGATCCTCTACCGCCAGATCATGTACGTCGTGCTCCTGCAGTCCTGGATCACCGCCCTCACCGGCGGCCGGCTGCGCTGGCAGAAGCTGCGCCGCAAGGGCGGGGTGTCGGCCCCGCCGTCGGCGCCCGGCCAGCGGAGCCCGGTCATGGACGGGAGTTCGGCCTGATGGACACCCAGGCGACCCCGCCGTACCCGTTCCCGTCCGCGCGTCAGGAAGCCCCGCCCGTGACCGCACCGCCCGGCGTGCCGTTCGGCACGAGAGAGGCGCCCCCGGCGCCCCCTGCCGACCAGCCCCGCCGCGGCCCCGTCCGCGACCGGTACTTCGACCTGCTGCGGGCGATAGCCCTCTTCCGCGTCGTCTTCTACCACCTCACGGGCTGGGCCTGGCTGCCGGTGGTGTTCCCGTCGATGGGCGTCATGTTCGCCCTCGCCGGCAACCTGATGGCCCGCTCCCTCAAGCGCCCTCCGCTGCAGGTCGTCCGCAGCCGCATGCGCCGACTGCTGCCGCCGCTGTGGATGCTCGGCGCGATCGGCGTCACCGGCATGGTCCTCCAGGGCTGGGGTCCCCACGAGGACGGCCATCCGGGCTGGTGGTGGCTGCACCTCACGTTCTGGATCGTCCCGCTGAGCGACCCGCCGTACGCCGAGGGCGTGCACGGCATCCACGGCATCCTCGGCGACGGCTGGGCGGCGGAGATCGCCGGACCGCTGTGGTACATCCGTGCCTACCTCTGGTACGTGATGCTGTCACCGCTGATCCTGAAGGCGCTGCGCAAGGCGCCGTGGCCGACCGTCGTCGCGCCGATCGCGATCTCGGCCGCCTTCGAGTTCGGCTACCTCGACTTCCTGCCCGGGGAGCGATTCCCCTCCGCGCTCACCGACTTCAGCACCTTCGGGGCCTGCTGGATCCTCGGCATGGCGCACCAGGAGGGCGTCCTGAAGCGCCTTCCGCGCTACATCGTCCCCTCCGTGGTCCCGGCGATCGCGGCGGCCGGCATGTGGTACGCGGTGTCCCACGGCTTCAAGGCGGGCCACGACCTGGACGACATCCCCTTCGCACAGGCCCTGTGGTCCTTCGCGACGGTCCTGATGCTGCTGCACGTGAGCCCGTCCTGGTCCGAGTGGCCCCGGCCGCTGCGCCCCCTGGACCGCGCGGTGACCCTGCTCAACTCCCGTGCCGTGACCATCTACCTGTGGCACAACGTCTGCATCCTCATCGCCGCCACGGTGTGGGACCAGATGTGGCGCGTGGACACCCTCGCGATGAACGCCCCCTGGCTGCTGCAGAGTCTCTGGCCCGTCCTGGCGATCACCTGGGTCCTCATCG
Source organism: Streptomyces sp. MUM 2J (assembly GCF_022414535.1). GTDB lineage: Bacteria > Actinomycetota > Actinomycetes > Streptomycetales > Streptomycetaceae > Streptomyces. The sequence goes on along the minus strand of NZ_JADWYM010000009.1, from coordinate 165,559 downwards.
GCAGTTGCATCATCTGGTTCGGCTGGGTGGAAGACCTGGCGGCCAAGCGCCGGCCGCAGCTGTGGCCGGACGGTTCGGCCAGGCGCGGGCGCAGGAGGTCCCGCGCGCGAACCCACCGCGCCTGACGACGTCGGGGCCGGCCCCTGGACACGGGGCCGGCCCCGACGGCCGTCGCGGGCCGGCCGTGCCGACGACCTCCGCCGGTTCGGCGGCGGCCGCGGCACCGAGACCGTGGGGTGGTCGGGCTGAGCCCGGGGCCGCGGGGGCACCGGGCTCACCCCGACGCGGCCCGGACCTGCGGGTCCCGGCCCGTCCTCCTCGTCCGGACGGGGCGCCGGTGAGGGGCGCAGCACGCGCGTCCCCGTCACCGTCCCCGGCCCGGACGGCCGGACCGGCAGGACGCCCGGCGCAGGCCGGCCGGGGTGCACCGGCGCAGTGCGGCCTCACCGACCGCCTGCGCCGTGAGTGAGAGCAACGTTCCCTTCCGGTCACCCATGGCCACAGCGCCGAAACGCGTTCTCCCTACCGTCGGGACTCAGCCACTCCCTGTTACGCCCGGAGCACCGTGGAGGCCTGAGATGACAGCCCCGAGTACCGCCAGCGCACCCCACAAGGGGTCCCACTGGATCGAGCAGTGGGAGCCCGAGGACGAGACCTTCTGGGAGACCCGGGGGAAGCGGATCGCCCGCCGCAACCTGACGTTCTCGGTGATCTCCGAGCACATCGGGTTCTCCGTGTGGAGCATGTACTCCGTGCTCGCGCTGTTCATGGGGCCCGAGTACGGGATCGACCCCGCCGGGAAGTTCTTCCTCGTCGCCATGGCCTCGCTGGTCGGCGGCGTCATGCGGGTCCCCTACGGCTTCGCCGTCGCCCGCTTCGGCGGCCGGAACTGGACCATCTTCAGCGCGGGGCTGCTGCTCGTGCCGACCGTGGCGCTGCTGTTCGCGATGGAGCCGGGGACGTCGTACTCCACCTTCATGGTGGTCGCGGTCCTCACCGGTGTCGGCGGGGCCAACTTCGCCTCCTCGATGACCAACATCAACAACTTCTACCCGCTGCGCCTGAAGGGCTGGGCCCTCGGCATGAACGCCGGCGGCGGCAACATCGGCGTCGCCGTGGTCCAGCTCGTGGCGCTCCTGGTCATCGGCGTCGCCGGCGCCGGCCACCCGCGCGTGCTGCTCTCCGTCTACGTGCCGCTGATCGTCGTCGCGACCGTGCTCAGCGCCCGCTACATGGACAACCTCGGCCCGGTGCGCAACGACACCGGAGCCGCCAAGGAGGCCGTGCGCGAAGGACACACCTGGATCATGTCCTTCCTCTACATCGGCACCTTCGGCTCGTTCATCGGCTACAGCTTCGCCTTCGGCCTCGTGCTCCAGAACCAGTTCGGGCGCACACCCCTGCAGGCCGCCTCGCTCACCTTCGTGGGCCCGCTGCTCGGCTCGCTGATCCGGCCGCTGGGCGGGCAGCTCGCGGACCGGCTCGGCGGGGCGAAGGTCACCCTGTGGAACTTCGGCCTGATGGCCGTCGCCGCCGCGGCCGTCGTCATGGCGTCGGTCGACAAGTCGCTGCCGTTGTTCATCGGGGCGTTCATCGCGCTGTTCGTCCTCACCGGCATCGGCAACGGCTCCACCTACAAGATGATCCCCGGCATCTTCCGCGCCCAGGCCGGTGCGAAGGGCCTGACCGGCGACGAGGCCGCCGTCTACGCACGCCGGCTGTCCGGGGCGGCCATGTCCCTCATCGGTGCCGTGGGCGCGCTCGGCGGCCTCGGCATCAACCTGGCGCTGCGGCAGTCCTTCCTCACCGTCGGCAGCGGCACCGGGGCCTTCGTCGCCTTCCTCGTCTACTACGCGCTCTGCTTCCTGGTCACCTGGGCCGTATACCTTCGCCGTCCGGCGGCCGGCATCGAGGCCGCTGCCGCCGCCGAGGCGAAGCCGCAGCTCAGCTACGCCGAGGTGTGACGTAACACCGGCGACATGAAGCCGATCCGAGCCTGTCACGCGCCGTTGACAGGCTCGATCGGCATGCAGGGCACACCGTGCCCGGCGAATGCACACGACTCGAGTGCGGGACGAGAGCGATGTACGACGAACCGAAGCGACCGGAACACGGGCCCCTCGCCGGCTTCACCGTGGGCGTGACGGCCGCACGCCGGGCCGACGAGCTGGGAGCACTGCTCCAGCGCCGCGGCGGCGCCGTCCTGCACGCCCCCGCCCTGCGCATCGTGCCGCTCGCGGACGACGGTGAGCTGCTGGCGGCGACCGAGCAGCTGATCGACCGGGCGCCCGACGTGGTGGTGGCCACCACCGCGATCGGTTTCCGCGGATGGATCGAGGCCGCGGAGGGGTGGGGGCTGGGGGAGCCCCTGCTGGCGCGGCTGGGCGATGTCGAACTGCTCGCCCGCGGCCCGAAGGTGAAGGGCGCGATACGGGCCGCGGGGCTCACCGAGGAGTGGTCGCCGTCGAGCGAGTCGATGGCCGAGGTGCTCGACCGGCTGCTGGAGGAGGGCGTCGAGGGCCGCCGCGTCGCCGTCCAGCTGCACGGCGAGCCGCTGCCCGGCTTCGTGGAGGCCCTGCGGGAGGGCGGTGCCCAGGTGGTGGGGGTCCCCGTCTACCGGTGGATGCCGCCGGAGGACCTCTCGCCCGTCGACCGGCTGCTGGACGCCACCGTCTCGCGCGGGCTGGACGCGGTCACCTTCACCAGCGCCCCGGCCGCGGCGTCCCTGCTCAACCGTGCCGAGCAGCGCGGGCTGCTGCCCGAGCTGCTCACCGCGCTCCACCACGACGTGCTGCCCGCCTGCGTCGGCCCGGTCACCGCGCTGCCGCTGCAGGCGCGGGGCGTGGACACCGTGCAGCCCGAGCGGTTCCGGCTCGGGCCGCTCGTGCAGCTGCTCTGCCAGGAACTGCCGGGGCGGGCCCGGGCGCTGCCGATCGCCGGGCACCGGGTGGAGATCCGGGGGCATGCGGTCCTGGTCGACGGCGACCTGAAGCCGGTGCCGCCCGCCGGGATGTCCCTGCTGCGCGCCCTGTCGCGGAGGCCGGGCTGGGTGGTCGCCCGCGCCGAGCTGCTGCGGGCGCTGCCGGGAGCCGGGCGGGACGAGCACGCCGTGGAGACGGCGATGGCGCGGCTGCGTACGGCGCTGGGGGTGCCGAAGCTGATCCAGACGGTGGTGAAGCGGGGATACCGCCTGGCGCTGGACCCGGCGGCGGACGCCAAGTACGCGGACGCGTGAGGACCGTGGCCGTGGTGGGGGAGGGGCCGCCGCCCGTGCAGCTGGTCGTCCGATCGTCCGTCGTCGGTCCGGTCGGCGCGGTCGGGCGCCCTCCTGGGGCACGGTCCGGACGCGCACCCGCGGGCGCGGGCGTCCGGCCGTGAACGGTACGAGGGGTTCCGGGGCCGACGGCGAGGAGGCACTGTAGAGGGACGACCCGAACAGCCCTGGCAACCCTAGGTGGTGACAGGCACATGGCACTGGGCACGGCGACGGCCCCGTACGCGTTCCGGTTCGACGCGGGAAGGATCTGCCTGGATCTCCTCGCGACCACGCATCCCGGGGAACGGCTCGGCTCCGTCGAGGTGCTGCGGGCCTGGATCACCGGCGCCCGGCTCGTGCCGCCCGGCACCTCGCTCGCGCACGCCGACCCCTCCTGGCTGCCGGGCTTCCGCGAACTGCGGGGGGTCGTGGGCCTGTTGGTGCGGGGCCGGCCGGCCCCCGGCGCCGTTCCGTACGACCGCGCCCTCGCCCGCGTCAACGAGATCGCCCGGGCGGCGCCTCCCGCGCCGTGTGCCGTGCCCGGGCAGGACGGTCTGCTGGTAAGGGAGTTGGCCGCACCGCCCGCCTGCGCGGCCCTGCTCGGGGCGATCGCCCGGGACGCCGTGGAACTCCTCACCGACCCCGTCGCACGGGCGGCCCTGCGGCAGTGCGAGGGGGACAACTGCCCCCTTGTGTACCTGGACACGTCCCGGGGGCGCAGGAGGCGCTGGTGCAGCAGTGAGGTGTGCGGGAACCGGGAGCGGGTGGCCCGGCACCGGCGCCGGGCGGCTCTCGCCCGTGCCTGACACGGCACTGGAGGACGTGATGTGCGTTACACCCCCTTTACCCGCGCCCCCGTGAGGACAGGCGGATCGGCTCGTTCCGCAGTGACGGAAATGTAAAGAACGTGCGGTGAAAATGTGGGCTCATATCCCCCTCGTCGCGTCGGGCCGAGGAAAGGCGTCGCCGTGCTTTGAACATCACGCGCCCCACGTCCGTACCTGTGGTCGAGCGACCGACTGGGGGAACCCCCGGACACCGGAGGTGGGCGTGCGCAAGGATTCCGTCGTGGCCAATGAACGTGGAACGAGGGCCCGACATCGCGCTTCCCAGCCCTCGGAACCTGACGAGGAGCTGATGCGTGCCCTGTATCGAGAGCATGCCGGACCCCTGCTTGCTTATGTCCTGCGCCTGGTCGCCGGGGACCGGCAGCGCGCGGAGGACGTCGTGCAGGAGACGCTCATCCGTGCCTGGAAGAACGCCGGTCAGCTCAATCGAGCGACCGGTTCGGTACGCCCCTGGCTGGTGACGGTCGCGCGCCGCATCGTCATCGACGGCCACCGCAGCCGGCAGGCCCGGCCGCAGGAGGTCGATCCGTCGCCGCTGGAGGTCATCCCCGCGGAGGACGAGATCGACAAGGCGCTGTGGCTGATGACGCTGTCGGACGCGCTCGACGACCTGACCCCGGCCCACCGGGAGGTACTCGTCGAGACGTACTTCAAAGGGCGTACCGTCAACGAGGCGGCGCAGACCCTGGGTATACCCAGCGGCACCGTCCGCTCAAGGGTCTTCTACGCCCTGCGGTCGATGAAGCTGGCACTGGAGGAGCGGGGGGTGACGGCGTGATGAGTGGGTACGGGGGAATGCAGGGATACGACGCGGGTGGTCCGGGTATGTCTGGCCCCATGAGCCCCAGGCAGGGATCTTCGGTGCCGAACGAGCACGAGACCGTGGGCGCGTACGCGCTCGGGCTTCTCGACGATGCCGAGGCAACCGCTTTCGAGGCGCACCTCGCGTCCTGCGAGTGGTGCGCCCAGCAGCTCGACGAGCTGGCCGGGATGGAACCGATGCTGGCCGCCCTCGCGGACCTGCCGGGAACCGGTACGCCGGAGATCGGCGAGTCGCTGTCGGCCAGGCCCGGACCGCGGCTGGTGGAGAAGCTCGTCGACGAGGTCGCCGAGCGCCGTGCGCGCAAGCGCCGCCGCGGCTTCTACCTGGTCGCCGCCGCGGCTGCGCTGATCGCCGGAGGCCCGCTGGTCGCCGTGGCGGCCTCCAGCGGGGAGTCCGGCACCAACGTGGCGGCGTCGCCGCCCGGTCCCGCCCAGAGCCTGTTCTCCACGATGTCCGACAAGGTCTCCGGCACCGACCCGGCGACCGCCGTCACCGCGACCGTCGGCATGGCGAAGAAGGACTGGGGCACCCAGGCGGTCCTGGAGCTGAAGAACGTCAAGGGCCCGCTCAAGTGCTCCCTGATCGCCGTGGGCAAGAACGGCGAGCGCGAGACGCTCTCCTCGTGGTCCGTCCCGAACTGGGGCTACGGCATCCCGAACGCGAAGTCCGAGCAGGCGAAGAACCCGCTCTACATCGGCGGCGGAGCGGCCTTCCAGCCGAACGAGATCGACCACTTCGAGGTCATGACCTTCGACGGCAAGAAGCTGGTGGAGGTCGACTCCTAGGAGCGGCTCGGGCGCTGCGCCCGTCGGGGAGCGGCGCCCGGCGCGCGTTCCTCCCGGCGGGCCGTCCGGACGTTCCCCCGCGGGGCGCACCCGGCCGGTGCGCCCCGCGCGGCGCCCCCCGCCGGCACGCCCCTCGCCTCCGGCGGCACCCTTCGCGTACGGTTGACGGCTGCCCAGCACGTCAGAAGGGGGCCCGGTGGCCGCTCAGGCTCACACATCCGCGGTCGACTCCGTTCACGACTCGGTTCGGGACCGGGAGATCGACGTCGAACAGGAACACCTCGACCGGGTGTACCGGCGTCTCGAGGAGAAGATCCACGAGGCCGAGTTCCTGATGAACGACGCGGCCCAGCGCGGCCAGGTCGGCACGCCCGGCGCCCTCGCCGAGCGGGACGCGCAGGTCTTCCGGGCCGGCATCCACCTCAGCCGGCTCAACAACGAGTTCGAGGACTTCCTGTTCGGGCGGATCGACCTCCTTCCGGGCAAGGACGGCAAGAAGGGCCCCGACGGCGCGTACACCGCCGTCGAACCGGCCGAAGGGGCCGTCCGCCCCGACAACACCGCCGACATCGCCGAGACCCTGCACATCGGCCGCATAGGAGTCCTCGACCAGGACTACGCCCCGCTCGTCATCGACTGGCGGGCCCCCGCCGCCGCGCCCTTCTACCGCTCCACCCCGGTCGATCCCGGCCGCGTCGTGCGCCGCCGGGTCATCCGCTCCAAGGGGCGCCGCGTGCTCGGCGTCGAGGACGACCTGATGCGCCCCGAGCTGACGGCGTCCCTGGACGGCCGTGAGCTGCCGGTCATCGGCGACGGCGCCCTGATGGCAGCCCTGGGCCGGGCCCGCAGCCACACCATGCAGGACATCGTCGCCTCCATCCAGGCCGAGCAGGACCTGGTGATCCGCGCCCCCGCCGCCTCCGTGACGTACGTCGAGGGCGGGCCCGGCACCGGTAAGACGGCCGTCGCGCTGCACCGCGCGGCCTACCTGCTCTACCAGGACCGGCGCCGCTACGCGGGCGGCATCCTGATCGTCTCCCCGACCCCGCTCCTCGTGGCGTACACCGAGGGTGTGCTGCCCTCCCTCGGTGAGGAGGGGCAGGTCGCCATCCGCGCCATCGGCTCCCTCGTCGACGGCGCCGAGGCCGCCCTGTACGACTCCCCGGCCACCGCCCGCGCCAAGGGTTCCTCCCGCATGCTCAAGGTGCTGCGGAAGGCGGCCCGGGGCGCCCTGGAGCAGGACGGGGCGCCGACCCGGCTGCGGGTGGTCGCCTTCGGCCGCCGCCTGGAACTGGAGGGTGAGGAACTGGACCGCGTCCGCCGCACCGCCCTCGGCGGAACGGCCCCGGTGAACCTGCTGCGCCCGCGCGCCCGCCGGCTGCTGCTGGACGCCCTGTGGGAGCAGTCCGGCGGCGCCGTCCGGCACACCGATCCCGAACTCGCCGCCGAACTGCGCTCCTCCTTCGACGAGGACGTGACCGGCGAGGACGCCTTCACGCGGTTCCTGGACGCCTGGTGGCCGGAGCTGACCCCGCAGACCGTGCTCGCCGCGATGGCCGACGAGCGGCGCCTGGGGCGCTGGGCCCGCCGGATCCTCGGCCCCGGCGACGTCCGCCGGATCGCCCGCTCGCTGCGCCGCGACGGCCACTCGGTGCACGACATCGCCCTGCTCGACGAGCTCCAGGCCGTCCTCGGCGTCCCGGCCCGCCCGCGCCGCAAGCGGGAGTTCGACCCGCTGGACCAGCTCACCGGCCTGGAGGAGCTGATGCCGGTGCGCGAGGAGTCGCAGCGTGAGCGGGCCGAGCGGCTGGCGGCCGAGCGCGTCGAGTACGCGCACGTCATCGTCGACGAGGCCCAGGACCTCACTCCGATGCAGTGGCGCATGGTCGGCCGCCGCGGCCGGCACGCCACCTGGACGGTCGTCGGCGACCCGGCCCAGTCCTCCTGGTCCGACCCCGACGAGGCGGCCGGGGCCCGTGACGAGGCCCTCGGCAGCCGTCCGCGCCGCCGCTTCGAGCTCACGGTGAACTACCGCAACCCGGCGGAGATCGCCGAGCTGGCCGCGAAGGTGCTCGCCCTGGCCATGCCCGGCTCCCGGGCACCGTCGGCGGTGCGCTCCACCGGTGTGCAGCCGCGTTTCGTGAGCGCGGACGGACAGCGCGGGGCGGCCGGGAAGAGCTCCCCGGAGAAGACCGTGCGGGCGGAGGCCGAGCGGCTGCTGCACCTCGTCGACGGCACCGTCGGCGTCGTCGTCGCCATGCACCGCCGGGAGGAGGCCCGGCGCTGGCTGGCCGGTCTCGGCGACCGTGTGGTGGCGCTCGGCAGCCTGGAGGCCAAGGGCCTGGAGTACGACGCGACCGTGGTCGTCTCCCCGGCCGAGATCGCCGACGAGTCCCCGGCCGGCCTGCGGGTGCTCTATGTGGCCCTGACCCGGGCCACCCAGCAGCTGACGGTGGTGTCGGGGGAGCGGGACGAGCCGGACGCCGACGGGGTGCCGGACCTGCTGCGGGACTGACCCGGTGTCCGGCAGGGCCCGCCGTGCCCGGGCCGGGACGGGACGCTCCGGGACCTGCCGGACGCAGTCGCCCCGTGCCCGGTCGGCGGCCCTTCGCCCGGGCACGGCCGGGAGGCGTCCGGGGCCGGGGCCCGGCCGGCCGGAACCGGCACGGGGTCCGGTGGGAACGGGCCCGGACCGGTTGCCCGGACCGGTGCAGGGACGAACTTCCGCCACGGGAACGGCCCCGTGCGATCCGTTTGTTAGCCTGAGGGTGGCACCGGCTCGATCCAAGCCCCCGGGCCCAACCTTCGTCGCTACGAGCGACCACTTGCCGCGAGGCGAGCATGGCGGGTCGGTGCCATTGAGCGTGTGAGAGGCCCACGTCCGTGTGACGTGGGCCTCTTTCGTTGCCCGGGCGCCTTTCGCCACCCGATCAGCTCTCGTATGGTGGAAGTGGTTTTCCGAAACGAATCCGATCCACTGCGTACCCAGACCGGCGCCCGTGGACTGAACGTCCGCAACCCAGGGCGGCTACCACGTACCCGGCGGTAGGTGCGACGATCGGACGGCACAACACGCGACACGGTGAAAGCAGAGGAAGTCGGCCATGGCAACGGCGCCCAGCGTCTCCTACTCGATGACGATCCGGCTGGAGGTGCCCGCGAGCGGAACCGCCGTCTCGCAGCTCACCAACGCCGTGGAGTCCTCCGGAGGCTCGGTGACCGGCCTCGACGTCACCGCGTCCGGCCACGAGAAGCTCCGGATCGACGTCACCATCGCGGCCACCTCCACCGCGCACGCCGACGAGATCGTCGAGAAGCTCGGCGGCATCGAGGGCGTGACCCTCGGCAAGGTCTCCGACCGCACCTTCCTCATGCACCTCGGCGGCAAGATCGAGATGCAGTCCAAGCACCCCATCCGCAACCGTGACGACCTCTCCATGGTCTACACGCCGGGCGTCGCCCGCGTCTGCATGGCCATCGCCGAGAACCCCGAGGACGCCCGCCGCCTCACCATCAAGCGCAACTCCGTTGCGGTCGTGACGGACGGCTCCGCCGTGCTGGGCCTCGGCAACATCGGCCCCAAGGCCGCCCTGCCGGTCATGGAGGGCAAGGCGGCCCTGTTCAAGCGCTTCGCCGGCATCGACGCCTGGCCGATCTGCCTCGACACCCAGGACGCCGACGCCATCGTCGAGATCGTCAAGGCCATCGCCCCCGGGTTCGCCGGCATCAACCTGGAGGACATCTCCGCGCCCCGCTGCTTCGAGATCGAGGCACGGCTGCGCGAGGCCCTGGACATCCCCGTCTTCCACGACGACCAGCACGGCACCGCCATCGTGGTGCTGGCCGCCCTGACGAACGCGCTCCGCGTGGTCGGCAAGGGGATCGGCGACGTGCGGGTCGTGATGTCGGGCGCGGGCGCGGCCGGTACCGCCATCCTCAAGCTGCTCATCGCCGCAGGCGTGAAGAACGCCGTCGTCGCCGACATCCACGGCGTCGTGCACGCCGGCCGAGAGGATCTGGTGGACGCCCCCGCCGGGTCGGCGCTGCGCTGGATCGCCGACAACACCAACCCCGAGAACCTCACGGGCACGTTGAAGGAGGCCGTGCGCGGAGCCGACGTCTTCATCGGTGTCTCGGCGCCCAACGTCCTCGACGGCTCCGACGTGGCCGCGATGGCCGACGGCGCGATCGTGTTCGCGCTCGCGAACCCGGACCCCGAGGTCGACCCGGCAATCGCCCGCCAGACGGCGGCAGTTGTGGCAACCGGCCGTTCCGACTTCCCCAATCAGATCAACAACGTCCTGGTCTTCCCGGGTGTGTTCCGCGGCCTGCTGGACGCCCAGTCCCGCACGGTCAACACGGACATGATGCTGGCCGCCGCCAAGGCCCTGGCGGACGTGGTGACCGAGGACGAGCTCAACCCGAACTACATCGTTCCGAGCGTCTTCAACGACAAGGTCGCGGGCGCCGTCGCCGGTGCGGTCCGGGACGCCGCGAAGGCCGCGGGCGCGACCGCATAGCGGGGTTCGCCCGCCGCGCAGGGGCTGTGAGGATCGCCACGGCGGCCCCTGCCCCGGCGCGTCGTGGAACCACCTGCCTCCGACAGCCCTCTAGGGTGGCGGCCGGGCGACGGCGCTTTTCGTGTGACTCCCTAGGGTGTTCTTCGTGACTCCCACGGGTGCCGGATTGGCGTTCCCGCCGCAGGTAGGGGCAGGATGCGTCCCTGGGCACGAGCGCATGTCGATGTGTCGACTGTGCAGCGCCCCACATGCGGCTCCGCCGCGTGGCACGCCTCAACGGCAAGAAGAACACGGGAGTAAGAACATGAACCGCAGTGAGCTGGTGGCCGCGCTGGCCGACCGCGCCGAGGTGACCCGCAAGGACGCCGACGCCGTGCTGGCCGCGTTCGCCGACGTCGTCGGCGACATCGTCTCCAAGGGGGACGAGAAGGTCACCATCCCCGGCTTCCTCACCTTCGAGCGCACCCACCGTGCCGCTCGCACCGCGCGCAACCCGCAGACCGGCGAGCCGATCCAGATCCCGGCCGGCTTCAGCGTGAAGGTCTCCGCGGGCTCCAAGCTGAAGGAAGCCGCGAAGGGCAAGTAGACCTGCCGGTGCGTCCCCCGTCGGCGCACGGCTCGAAACGCCAATGGGGCGGCCACCCTCACCGGGTGCCGCCCCATCGCCGTTGCCCGCGGGTGCCGCGGCCTAGTGCCGCAACACTAGCCGAGCGCCTTGCCCGGCAGTTCCACCTTGGCACCCAACTCCACCAGCTTCTCCATGAAGTTCTCGTAGCCGCGGTTGATCAGCTCGATGCCGTGGACGCGGGAGGTGCCCTGGGCCGCCAGCGCGGCGATGAGATACGAGAAACCGCCGCGCAGGTCCGGGATGACCAGGTCCGCGCCGATCAGCTTGGTCGGGCCCGACACCACGGCGGAGTGCAGGAAGTTGCGCTGCCCGAACCGGCAGTCGGAGCCGCCCAGGCACTCGCGGTAGAGCTGTATGTGGGCGCCCATCTGGTTCAGCGCGGAGGTGAAGCCGAGCCGGGACTCGTACACCGTCTCGTGGATGATGGACAGGCCGGTGGCCTGCGTCAGCGCCACCACCAGCGGCTGCTGCCAGTCGGTCTGGAAACCGGGGTGCACGTCCGTCTCCAGCGCGATGGACTTCAACTGGCCGCCCGGGTGCCAGAAACGGATGCCCTCGTCGTCTATCTCGAAGGCACCGCCCACCTTGCGGTAGGTGTTCAGGAACGTCATCATCGACCGCTGCTGCGCGCCGCGGACGTAGATGTCGCCCTCGGTGGCCAGCGCGGCGGACGCCCAGGAGGCCGCCTCCAGCCGGTCCGGGAGGGCGCGGTGGGTGTAGCCGCCCAGCTTCTCCACGCCCGTGACGCGGATGGTCCGGTCGGTGTCCATCGCGATGATGGCGCCCATCTTCTGCAGGACGCAGATGAGGTCCTCGATCTCCGGCTCCACGGCCGCGTTGGACAGCTCCGTCACGCCCTCGGCGAGCACCGCCGCCAGCAGCACCTGCTCGGTCGCGCCCACGGACGGGTACGGCAGCCGGATCTTCGTGCCGCGCAGGCCCTTGGGCGCCTCCAGGTACTGGCCGTCGGCGCGCTTCTCGATCACCGCGCCGAACTGCCGCAGCACGTCGAAGTGGAAGTCGATGGGCCGCCCGCCGATGTCGCAGCCGCCCAGGCCCGGGATGAACGCGTGACCGAGGCGGTGCAGCAGCGGACCGCAGAACAGGATCGGGATGCGGCTGGAGCCCGCATGGGCGTCGATGTCAGCCACGTTGGCGCCCTCGACGTGCGTCGGGTCGAGCACCAGCTCGCCCGGCTCCTCACCCGGACGGACCGTCACCCCGTGCAACTGGAGCAGACCGCGTACGACTCGCACGTCGCGGATGTCCGGAACATTGCGCAGTCGACTCGGCTCACTGCCCAGCAGGGCGGCCACCATGGCCTTCGGCACGAGGTTCTTCGCGCCGCGGACACGGATCTCGCCCTCCAGCGGGGTTCCGCCGTGGACAAGCAGGACATCGTCGTTGACGGTCATGTATCTCGCGTTCCGATGAGTCGGGCAGGGGAGAACAGACAGAGTAATCGCCGCCGACCCCCCTCCCGTAAGCCCGCGGACGGGCTCAGGACGTCATAGCTGTGTCACAACACGAACGGTTCCCCGGTGGGCACGGGCGGTCACCGGCGCGGACGTGCGCACACCCCGCATCCGTGCGCCCTGAGCTGCCTTCGCTCCCCTTGCCCGATAGCCTCCCCACTCCCGGGCAAGATGCGGGATCATGTCTGGCATGACCGAGGTGTCCTCGCTCACAGGGCGGCTGCTCGTGGCCACGCCCGCCCTGGCGGACCCGAACTTCGAGCGTGCGGTGGTGCTGCTCCTCGACCACGACGAGGAGGGGTCCCTCGGCGTCGTCCTCAACCGCCCGACGCCGGTGGACGTGGGCGACATCCTGGAGGGCTGGGCGGAACTCACCGGGGAACCCGGCGTCGTCTTCCAGGGCGGCCCGGTCTCGCTCGACTCGGCGCTCGGGGTGGCGGTCGTCCCCGGCGACCCCGCCTCGGACGGCGCGCCGCTGGGCTGGCGGCGGGTGCACGGCGCGATCGGCCTGGTCGACCTGGAGGCCCCGCCCGAACTGCTCGCCTCCGCCCTCGGGTCGCTGCGGATCTTCGCCGGATACGCCGGCTGGGGCCCCGGCCAGCTGGAGGACGAGCTGGTGGAGGGCGCCTGGTACGTCGTGGAGTCCGAACCCGGGGACGTCTCCTCGCCGGCGCCCGAGCAGCTCTGGCGCGCGGTGCTGCGCCGCCAGCGCAGCGAGCTGGCGATGGTGGCGACCTATCCGGACGACGCCTCCCTCAACTGACGGCGGTTCCCGGCACGCCGCGAGCCGGAGCGGACCGGGGTGCGCGGCGGGCAGCCGTGCCCGGGCGCGGCGGTTGCGGTCCGCGCGGCGGACGGCCCGTCCGGCCGATGCCGGGCGCGAAGGACCCGTCACGGCCGGTGATGCCGTTGTGCGGCCGGGGGCCCGCGGTTCCCGGCGGTTGATTACCCTGGCTGTTATGAGCACTCTCGAGCCCGAGCGCGGGACTGGTACGGGGACCCTCGTAGAGCCGACGCCGCAGGTCTCCCACGGTGACGGTGACCACGAGCGCTTCGCCCACTACGTCCAGAAGGACAAGATCATGGCGAGCGCCCTCGACGGCACCCCCGTCGTGGCGCTGTGCGGCAAGGTGTGGGTGCCGGGCCGCGACCCGAAGAAGTACCCCGTGTGCCCCATGTGCAAGGAGATCTACGAATCCATGAGCGGCGGTGGCGACGACAAGGGCAAGGACAAGTAGCCCGCCCGGCCGTCCCCTGAGCCCGATTCCGCAAGGCCCCCGGGCCGCGCCGAGGCGCGACCGCGGGGCTTTCGCGTGCCCTGTGCCGTCGACGGAGCCCCCCGGAGCGACATGGTGGATGTGATTCCCAAGCCCGGCCGTGTGACGGAGCACGCGGACTCGCTCCTGGAACTGGGGCCGCGGACGGCACTGGCCGCGGAGGCCGGCACGGAGCGGACGGAGCGCTGGCTGCGCGCCACCCTGACGCCGGCCACCGGCCTGCCCCTCGCGCCGGGAGCGGCGGACGGGGACGACGTCATCCGGCTGTCGCTCCCCGCGGCCGCCGCCCGCGACCTCGGCGCGGAGGGCTACCGGCTGTCCGTGACCCCGCGGGGCGTGGACCTGGCCGGCGGCGGCCCGGCCGGGCTGTTCTGGGGCGCCCAGACCCTGCGGCAGCTCCTCGGCCCCGACGCCCACCGGCGCGCCCCGCTGCCCGGCCGGCGGTGGCGGCTGCCCATGGTCCATGTCGAGGACGCGCCCCGATTCCGCTGGCGAGGTCTCCTCCTCGACGTCGCCCGGCACTTCATCCCCAAGGACGGCGTCCTGCGCCACCTGGATCTGATGGCGGCGCACAAACTGAACGTGCTGCATCTGCACCTGACGGACGATCAGGGCTGGCGCATCGGGATCGAGCGGTACCCGGACCTCACCGGGACCGGTTCCTGGCGGGCGCGCTCCAAGGTGGGCCACCGCGCCTCGCCGCTGTGGGACGAGCGCCCGCACGGCGGCCACTACACCCCGGACGACATCCGCGAGATCGTCGCCCATGCCGCTGAGCGGCACATCAGTGTCGTCCCGGAGATCGACGTACCGGGCCATTCGCAGGCCGCCATCGCCGCCTACCCCGAACTCGGCAACACCGACGTCGTCGACACCGCCGCCCTCACCGTCTGGGACACGTGGGGGATCAGCCCGAACGTCCTCGCCCCCACCGACGCCACCCTGCGCTTCTACGAGGGGGTGTTCGAGGAGGTGCTGGACCTGTTCCCCGCGCAGGCCGCCGAGTTCTCCGCGTTCGTGCACGTCGGCGGCGACGAGTGCCCCAAGGACCAGTGGCGGCGCTCGCCCGCCGCGCAGGCCCGCATCGCGGAACTCGGACTGGCGGACGAGGACGCGCTCCAGGCCTGGTTCGTCGGGCACTTCGACCGGTGGCTCGCCGCACGCGGACGCAGGCTCATCGGCTGGGACGAGATCCTGGAGGGCGGCCTGGCACCGGGCGCGGCCGTGTCCTCCTGGCGCGGGTACGCGGGCGGGATCGCCGCCGCACGCGCCGGCCACGACGTCGTGATGTGCCCGGAGCAGCAGGTCTACCTGGACCACCGGCAGGCGGCCGGCGCGGACGAGCCCGTGCCGATCGGGTACGTGCGCACCCTGGAGGACGTCTACCGCTTCGAGCCCGTGCCGCCGGAGCTGACCGATCACGAGGCCCGGCACGTCCTGGGCACCCAGGCCAACGTCTGGACCGAGGCGCTGGAGGACCAGGCGCGCGTCGACTACCAGACCTACCCCCGGCTCGCAGCCTTCGCCGAGGTCGCCTGGAGCACGCTGCCCCCGCCCGGGCAGCGGGACTACGCGGACTTCGAACGCCGGATGGCCGGGCACTACCCGCGCCTAGACGCCCTCGGGGTCGCCTACCGGCCGCCCAGCGGCCCCCGGCCCTGGCAGCGGCGCCCGGGCGTCCTCGGCCGCCCGCTCGACGGGCCGCCCCCGAACAGGTAGGGGAAAACCCCGGCAGGTTCACCGAAGAGAGGCAATTCGCCCGCTTCGGCGACGCCGTGCGAAACCGGACCGTCTGCCGGGTGAAGTGCGCCAACGTCTTCCGGCGCACCCCCGTCCTCGGCTCTTGCAAAGATGTGCCAGAGTTGCCACGTCCGCCCTGTCAGCACGTACCGTACGGCGCAACAGGCGGGACCAGGTGGGGCAGCGGGAAGGGGCAGCCGGTTTTGACCACGCACGCACCGCAGGCGGCGCAGGCCGTGACGCTGCCCACGACGCTGGACGAAGCGGTGGCAGCGCTCACCGCCATGCCCACGGCCGTCCCCGTGGCGGGCGGCACCGACCTCATGGCCGCCGTCAACTCCGGACAGCTCCGGCCCGCCGCGCTGGTGGGCCTGAACCGCATCAGCGAGATCCGCGGCTGGCAGTACCAGGACGGCCACGCCCTGCTCGGCGCGGGCCTCACCCACGCGCGCATGGGCCGCCCCGACTTCGCCGCCCTGATCCCGGCGCTCGCCGCCGCCGCCCGTGCCGCCGGTCCACCGCACATCCGCAACGCGGCCACCCTCGGCGGCAACATCGCCTCCGCCGCCCCCACGGGCGACGCGCTGCCCGTGCTGGCCGCCCTCGAAGCGACCCTGATCGTCGCGGGCCCCGGTGGAGCCCGTCGCGAGGTCCCCGTGTCGCACATGCTGGCCGGCGTGGAGATGCTGCGCGGCGGAGAACTCATCGGGTACGTGCGCGTGCCGCTGCTGCACGCCCCGCAGGTCTTCCTGAAGGCGACCGGCCGCACCGGCCCGGGGCGCGCCCTCGCCTCCGTCGCGCTCGTCCTGGACCCCGCCCGCCGCGGGGTCCGCTGCGCCGTGGGCGCCATCGCGCCGATGCCGCTCAGGCCCCTGGAGGCCGAGCAGTGGGTCGCCCGGCTCATCGACTGGGACAACAACCGGGCGGTCGTCCCCGAGGCCCTGCACGCCTTCGGCGAGTACGTCTCCGCGGCCTGCATCCCCGACCCGGAGCCGACCGGGGACGGCACCGTGGCCGGGCTTCCGCCCGCCGTACTGCACCTGCGGCGCACGGTCGCCGCGCTGGCCCGACGAGCACTGGGGAGGGCGCTGTCGTGACCGACGACCAGCAGGGACGACAGGCACACCACGCACCGCACAGCGGCGGACGCTGGGACCCGCTGCCCCAGGGCGACTACGACGACGGCGCCACCGCCTTCCTCGAACTCCCCGAGGGCGGCATCGACGCCCTGCTGGCCGGTGACAGCCCGCTCGCCGCGCCCGGCCACGGCTACGTGCCGCCGCAGATAACGGTCGCCCCGGACACGGCGGCCGGCACCGACCCGGCGGCCACCGGCACCTGGGCCGCGCCCGGCATGCCCGCCGACGGGACCGGGTGGGACGCGCCGCGTCCGGACGCCGGACGGCCCGGCTCCGGCGACGGCTTCGCCCACGACCCCGGCGCGACCGGCCAGTGGACGTTCGACGAGGCCGCCCCGGCGCCCGAGCGGGCGCCGGCACCCGGCCACGACGTGACCGGCCAGTGGTCGATCCCCGTCGCGGACGGCGACCTGCCGGATGAGTCGGGCGAGTACACCACGTCGTCCCTGGTCCAGGAGTGGGGCGCCACCGCGCCCGCCACCCTGCCCGGCGGCGCCCCTGCCCCCTGGGCGGACGAGGGGGTCGACGGGCCGTGGGCACAGCAGGACCCCGCCGACGGCGCCGGACCGGGCGGAGCGCCCGCAGAGGAGCCCGCACCGGCCCCCGGTACGCCGGACCCGGCGCACCCCGCCGACGGCGCGCACTCCGCGAGGCCGGCGGAGCACGAGCAGCACGCCGCTCCCCAGGGCCCCACGGACGCCCCCGAGGAGCCCGCCGGGCGGGCCGCCCCCGAGAGCACCGCGCCCGGCCCCGGCCCGGAGGGCACCGCGGGGCCGCCGGACACGTCCGGGGCCGCGGACCCCGAAGCGTCCGCCCCCGGGGAGGCACTCCCCGAACCCGCCGGCCCCGACACCGGCGCAGGCGAACCCGAGGTGCCCGGCGCCTCCGCGCCCGGCCGAACGGACCCGCAGGAGGCGCCCGCGCCCCAGGCCGACGCGGTCCGCGCCGAGGTGCCGGCGGCCCTGCACGAGGAGCACCCCCTCGTCTCCTACGTCCTGCGCGTCAACGGCGCCGACCGCCCCGTCCCCGACGCGTGGATCGGCGAGTCGCTGCTGTACGTGCTGCGCGAGCGGCTCGGGCTCGCCGGCGCCAAGGACGGCTGCTCGCAGGGCGAGTGCGGCGCGTGCAACGTCCAGGTCGACGGCCGGCTCGTCGCCTCCTGCCTGGTGCCCGCCGTGACCGCCGCGGGCAGCGAGGTCCGCACCGTCGAGGGCCTGGCAGCCGACGGACGGCCCTCGGACGTGCAGCGGGCGCTCGCCCGGTGCGGTGCGGTCCAGTGCGGGTTCTGCGTGCCCGGCATCGCGATGACCGTGCACGACCTGCTGGAGGGCAACCCGGCGCCGACCGAGCTGGAGACGCGCCTGGCGCTCTGCGGCAACCTGTGCCGCTGCTCCGGCTACCGGGGCGTCGTGGAGGCGGTCCAGGAGGTCGTCGCCGAACGCGAGGCACTCGCCGCGGCCGGCACCGGTCCGGACACCGCGGAGGGGCACATCCCGCGCCAGGCGGGCCCGGGTGCCGGCGGCGCCCGGACCACGGCGTACGACGCGGCAGCCGACGAGGGGGCGCCGCACGGCCACGCGGCGTACGGACACGACGGCCGGGCCCACGGAAGCGGCCTTGACCGGGAACAGGACGGAGGCCAGGGGTGAGCAACGAAGCCGTCACCGCGACGACCGCCGGCGAGGCCGCACCCGCCGCCGCCGAGTCCCTCCCGCACGGCCTCGGCTCCGCCCTGCAGCCCGCCGACGCCCACGCCAAGACCGAGGGCACCTTCCCCTACGCGGCCGACCTGTGGGCCGAGGGACTGCTGTGGGCGGCCGTGCTGCGCTCACCGCACCCGCACGCGCGCATCAGGTCCATCGACACCACGCACGCACGCGAGATGCCCGGCGTGCGGGCCGTCATCACCCACGAGGACGTGCCCGGCCACCCGACGTACGGCCGCGACAGGGCCGACCGGCCGGTCTTCGCCTCCGACGTCGTGCGCCACCACGGCGAGCCCATCGCGGCCGTCGCCGCCGACCACCCCGACACCGCGCGGATGGCCGCCGCCGCCGTCATCGTCGAGTACGACGTGCTCGACCCGGTCCTCGACCCCGAGCAGGCCTTCGAGGCCGAGCCGCTGCACCCCGACGGCAACCTGATCCGGCACATCCCGCTGCGGCACGGCGACCCGGACGCGGTCGGCGAGGTCGTCGTCGAAGGCCTGTACCGCATCGGCCGCCAGGACCCGGCGCCGATCGGCGCCGAGGCGGGCCTGGCCGTGCCGCGTCCGGACGGCGGCGTGGAGCTCTACACCGCCTCCACCGACCCGCACGCGGACCGGGACACGCTCGCCGCCTGCTACGGCCTCGAACCCGAGCGGGTGAAGGTCGTGGTCACCGGCGTGCCCGGGGCGACCGCCGACCGCGAGGACCCGGGCTTCCAGTTGCCGCTCGGTCTGCTGGCCCTGCGGACCGGCTGCCCGGTGAAGCTGACCGCCACCCGCGAGGAGTCCTTCCTCGGCCACGCCCACCGGCACCCCACCCTGCTGCGCTACCGCCACCACGCGGACGCCGAGGGCAGGCTGGTGAAGGTGGAGGCGCAGATCCTGCTGGACGCGGGACCGTACGCCGACACGTCCTCGGGCGCCCTCGCCGCCGCCGTCGCCTTCGCCTGCGGCCCCTACGTCGTCCCGAACGCCTTCATCGAGGGCTGGGCCGTCCGCACCAACAACCCGCCCTCCGGTCATGTGCGCGGCGAGGGCGCGATGCAGGTGTGCGCCGCCCACGAGGCCCAGATGGACAAGCTCGCCAAGAAGCTCGGCATGGACCCGGCGGAGCTGCGGCTGCGCAACGTGATGGCCACGGGTGACGTCCTGCCCACCGGCCAGACGGTCACCTGCCCGGCCCCCGTGGCCGAACTCCTCCAGGCGGTCCGGGACTTCCCCCTCCCGCCGCTGCCCAAGGACTCCCCGGAGGAGGACTGGCTGCTGCCCGGCGGCCCCGAGGGCGCGGGCGAGCCGGGCGCCGTGCGCCGGGGCGTCGGCTACGGCCTCGGGATGGTCCACATGCTCGGCGCGGAGGGCACCGACGAGGTCTCCACGGCCACCGTGAGGGTCCAGGACGGTGTGGCGACCGTCCTGTGCGCCGCGGTGGAGACCGGCCAGGGCTTCACGACGCTGGCCCGCCAGATCGTCCAGGACACGCTGGGCATCGACGAGGTGCGCGTCGCGCCCGTGGACACCGACCAGCCCCCGGCCGGCGCGGGCTGCCGGGGCCGCCACACCTGGGTCTCCGGCGGTGCGGTGGAACGGGCTGCGAAGATGGTCCGCACCCAGCTCCTGCAACCCCTGGCCCACAAGTTCGGCATGTCCACCGAGCTGCTGCAGATCACCGACGGCAAGATCACCTCGTACGACGGCGTGCTGTCGACCACCGTGACCGAGGCGATGGACGGCAAGGAGCTGTGGGCCACCGCCCAGTGCCGCCCGCACCCCACGGAGCCCCTGGACGGGTCCGGCCAGGGCGACGCCTTCGTGGGCATGTCCTTCTGCGCGATCCGTGCCGTGGTGGACGTCGACATCGAGATCGGCTCGGTCCGGGTGGTGGAACTGGCGGTCGCCCAGGACGTCGGCAGGGTGCTCAACCCCCCTCAGCTGGCGGCCCGCATCGAGGCGGGCGTGACGCAGGGGGTGGGCATCGCCCTGACGGAGAACCTGCGCACCCCGCGCGGTCTGATCCGGCACCCGGATCTCACCGGCTACGCGCTGCCCACGGCCCTGGACGTCCCCGACGTCCGGATCGTGAAGCTCGTCGAGGAGCGGGACGTCGTCGCGCCGTTCGGCGCCAAGTCGGTCAGCGCGGTGCCGGTGGTGACGTCCCCGGCGGCGATCGCCTCCGCGGTACGCGCCGCCACGGGCCGCCCGGTCAACCGCCTCCCCGTCCGGCCGCAGGCGGCGGTGGTCACCGCCCGGTGAGCCGGTGCGCCGGTGGGGCCCTTGAGCGGCTGCGCCGGTGGGCCGGGGTGGCGGTGAGCCCCTGTGGCAGTGGTCCGGTGCGGCGGCCGGCCGCGCGCAACGGGTGAACCGGGCCGCACGTCGGGTCCGCCGCGAGTTCCGGCCGACGGGACCGGCAGGGAACGCCGGGACCCGGTTCGAGCGTCCTGCCGGGCGGAGCGTTGTCAGTGGCGGGTCCTAGTGTGGAAGCAGTGGGACGGCCGCCGCGCACGGCGACGGCGCGGCCGACACGTCACGCACGGGGGAAGCATGAGCACCAGCACGATGACTGCGAACGAAACGGAGCTGCACGGCCCCACGACCGCGGCGCGGGGCCCGTGGACAGCGGCACCGGCCACCCGCTCCGGCCTGAGCCTGGACCTGCCGCCGCGTCTGCTGGACGACGCCTTCGGCCGCGGCCGGATCGTCCGCTTCGAGGACCTCGACTTCCCGCCCGCCCTCACGCACGAGCCGACCCGCCGCTTCCTGCGTGACGTCGGTCTGCCGGAGCACGCTCCCGGCTTCGAGCTCGACCTGGACGCGCCGCTGCGCCCGCTCACGGAGTACGCCGCCGACGAGTTCCCCGGGCACGGCGGCCCACGGCTGCCGGCGGGCGCCGGCAGCCGGCTCCGCCTGGGCACCCTCGCCGCCGCGACCCACGCCGTCCTCGACGGCCCCACGGGGGCGGTCCTGGCCTGGACCGGGTCCGGCTGCGCTCCGCAACCGCTGGAGACGGACGTGGCCGCGTTCGCGTTCACCCTGTGGCGGTCCACGGGGACCGCCGCGCGGGCCGTGGCGGGAATCGACCCGATGCCGTCGCCCACGGGCGACGGCCCGCAGGCGGACGTGGCACCCCGGAGACGCCCGCGCCCCGGACGGCGGGGCACCCGGTGCGCCGCGCCGGGTGGCCGCCGCAGGCAGCCCGACAGCCGGCCCCAGGCACCTGGGCGGACCTAGTGCCGCAACAGGCGACGTCCGCCCCCTCGCGGCGCCCGGCACGCGCTCCCGCCGCACCGGCCGAAAGCCCGAGTACGCCCAGTACGGGGGCTTCCGGCCGGCACGCCGGGAGCACGCACCGGACGCCGCTCCCTGACGGGTGAACGCCGCCCGCCGCGGCACGGGGAGGTTCTGGGAGTACACAGGGGGATCTAGGACCAAGGTCGCTGCTGGTGAGGGACCTGCGACAGGGGTCACACGCGGTCGTGGACCTTACGCTGTCGGGATGACCGCCCTCGAACCCAGCGACGTGATCGATCCGGACGACGAGGAGCGCGACGCCACCGCGTCCGCTCCCGTGCCGGAGTCCCCGGCGGTGCCCCGGCCCGCGACCGCACCCGGGGAGACCGTGCTCGGCCGCGCCCACCGGTCGCTGAGCATCGGCATGGTGTCGGTCGTGCTGCTGATCGCCTTCGAGGCGACGGCCGTCGGGACGGCGATGCCGGTGGCGGCGCGGGAACTGCACGGGGTGTCGCTGTACGCGTTCGCCTTCTCCGGATACTTCACGACCAGCCTGCTCGGAATGGTGCTCGCCGGGCAGTGGTCGGACCGGCGGGGTCCGCTGGGCGCGCTGACGGCGGGGATCGCGGCCTTCGGAGCCGGCCTGCTGCTGGCCGGGACGGCGGGCGCGATGTGGCCGTTCATCCTGGGCCGGGCGGTGCAGGGCCTCGGCGGCGGCCTGGTGATCGTCGCGCTGTACGTGGTCGTCGGCCGGGCCTACCCCGAGCGACTGCGTCCGGCGATCATGGCGGCGTTCGCGGCGAGCTGGGTCGTGCCGTCGATCGTCGGCCCGCTGGCCGCCGGCGCGGTCACCGAGCGCCTCGGCTGGCGGTGGGTGTTCATCGGGATCCCGGTGCTCGTGGTCTTCCCGCTGGCCCTCGCGCTGCCGCAGATACGGCGGCGGGCCTCCGGCCCGGTTCGGGCCGCCGCGGAGGACGGGGAGCCGGCCGGCTTCGACCACCGCCGCATCCGGCTGGCGTTCGTGGTCTGCCTCGGCGCCGGGCTGCTTCAGTACGCCGCCCAGGACCCGCGCTGGATCTCGCTCCTGCCGGGTGCCGCGGGCGCCGTCCTGCTCGTGCCGGCCGTACAGGGGCTGCTGCCCCGCGGCACCTGGCGGGCGGCCCGGGGGCTGCCCTCGGTGGTGCTGCTGCGCGGCGTCGCGGCCGGCGCGTTCATCGCCGCCGAGTCCTTCGTGCCGCTGATGCTGGTGACCGAACGCGGGCTGACCCCCACACTCGCGGGCTTCTCGCTGGCCGCGGGCGGTGGGACGTGGGCGCTGGGTTCGTGGGTGCAGTCCCGGCCGTGGGCCGAGCCGCACCGGGAGCGGCTGATGACGGGCGGCATGGTGCTGGTGGCGGCGGCGATCGCGGCCGCGCCCAGTGTCCTGATCCACTCCGTGCCGGTGTGGACGGTGGCCGCGGCGTGGGCGTTCGGCTGCTTCGGCATGGGTCTGGTGATCTCCTCCACCGGCGTGCTGCTGCTGAAGCTCTCCGCCCCCGAGGAGGCCGGCGCCAACTCCGCCGCGCTGCAGATCTCCGACGGCCTGTCCAACATCCTGCTCCTCGCGGCGGGCGGCGCGGCCTTCGCGGCCCTCGGCGGCGGCACGGTCGCCCACACGGCGACGGCCACCGCGACCGGCGCCTCCCACCCGGCCGCCTTCGCCGCGGTGTTCCTGCCGATGGCGGCGGTGGCGCTGGTGGGGGCGTGGGTGACGACCCGGCTACGGGGCACGGAGAACTGAGCGGTGCCAATGTGACCGACCTGGACGCCGGAGTCCGGACGAGGCGAAGGCGGTCTCCGAGGCGCTGCGGGAACCTGGCGAGCGACTGATGTGACGTCAGTCCCACCCGGGGCCGACCCGGCACGGTTCGCGCGTGGGCACCGCCGGGCCGCCGGTAGGGTGGCCCGGTCGTCATGCCCAGCCGAGAGCCGAGCCGCCAGACCCCCGTACGGAGACCGTGACTACCACCGCCGCCAGCTCCAGTTCGTCCCACTCGCACCACCTGTCGCCGGCCTTTCCCGGCCGAGCCCCCTGGGGCACCGCCAGCAAGCTGCGTGCCTGGCAGCAGGGGGCGATGGAGAAGTACCTCCAGGAGCAACCGCGCGACTTCCTCGCCGTCGCCACGCCCGGCGCCGGCAAGACCACCTTCGCGCTGACCCTTGCGTCCTGGCTGCTGCACCACCACGTCGTGCAGCAGGTGACCGTGGTCGCGCCGACCGAGCACCTGAAGAAGCAGTGGGCGGAGGCGGCGGCACGGATAGGGATCAGGCTCGATCCCGAGTACAGCGCGGGCCCGCTCGGCCGCGAGTACCACGGCGTCGCCGTGACCTACGCGGGTGTCGGCGTGCGGCCGATGCTGCACCGCAACCGGGTGGAGCAGCGCAAGACCCTCGTCATCCTCGACGAGATCCACCACGCCGGTGACTCCAAGTCGTGGGGCGAGGCCTGTCTGGAGGCCTTCGAGCCGGCGACGCGGCGGCTGGCGCTGACCGGTACGCCGTTCCGCTCCGACACCAACCCGATCCCCTTCGTCGCCTACGAGGAGGGCACCGACGGGATCCGGCGGTCCGCCGCCGACTACACCTACGGCTACGGATCGGCCCTCGCCGACCACGTCGTCCGCCCGGTCATCTTCCTCTCCTACAGCGGCAACATGCGCTGGCGGACCAAGGCCGGTGACGAGGTCGCGGCCCGGCTCGGCGAACCGATGACCAAGGACGCGATCAGTCAGGCCTGGCGCACCGCGCTGGATCCGCGCGGGGACTGGATGCCGTCCGTGCTGCGCGCCGCCGACCAGCGACTCACCGAGGTGCGCAGGGCCGTCCCCGACGCCGGCGCCCTCGTCATCGCCTCCGACCAGGACTCCGCGCGCGCCTACGCCAAGCTGATCCGCGACATCACCGGCCACCGGGCGACCCTCGTGCTGTCCGACGACTCCGGGGCCTCCGAGCGCATCGACGAGTTCAGCGGCAACGACGACCGGTGGATGGTCGCGGTCCGCATGGTGTCCGAGGGCGTCGACGTGCCCCGGCTGGCGGTCGGCGTGTATGCCACCACCATCTCCACCCCGCTCTTCTTCGCCCAGGCCGTCGGCCGTTTCGTGCGGTCCCGGCGCCGCGGCGAGACCGCCAGCGTCTTCCTGCCCACCGTTCCCGACCTGCTCTCCTTCGCGGGCGAGATGGAGCGCGAGCGCGACCACGTCCTCGACCGGCCCAAGAAGGACGGCGAGGAGGACCCGTACGCGGAGGAGGACAAGCTCCTCCAGGAGGCCGAGCGGCAGCAGGACGAGGACACCGGCGAACAGGACATGCTGCCCTTCGAGGCGCTGGAGTCCGACGCCGTCTTCGACCGGGTGACGTACAACGGCGACGAGTTCGGCATGCAGGCCCACCCGGGCAGCGAGGAGGAGCAGGACTACCTGGGCATCCCGGGCCTGCTGGAACCCGAGCAGGTGCAGCTGCTGCTGCAGAAGCGGCAGGCCCGGCAGATCGCGCACAGCCGCAGGAAGCCCGACAGCGAGGCGGACCTGCTCGAAGTGCCCGCCGAGCGCCGTCCCGTCGTCACGCACAAGGAGCTGATGGAGCTGCGCCGGCAGCTCAACACCATGGTCGGCGCCTACGTCCACCAGAGCGGCAAGCCGCACGGGGCCATCCACACCGAACTGCGGCGCGTGTGCGGCGGTCCGCCCAGCGCGGAGGCCACGGCCGGGCAGCTGCGCCAGCGCATCGCCAAGGTCCAGGAGTGGGCGACGCGGATGGGTTGACCCCGCCTGCGGCCGGGGCCGGGGCCGGGGCCGGGGCCGGGGTGCGGGGCGTGGGCGTGCGCCGTACGTATCGGTACAAAGGCAGGTACTCCATACCGGCCACTGACCGGATTCTGGACGGAGCCTTCCGCTCAGCGAACCTGCTTCGCTACTGTCCCGCTACGCACACGCCCCGTGGCAGCGCCGCCGCGGAGCGCAGCCGAGAAGCGACTGGGTCCGGGACACCCCGGACCGTCACCGATCGGCGGCCTCTGAAGCGCGTCGCCGACGGGACTCGGTGACCCCAACCGCCGCGGAAGGCCGCCTCCCTCACCACCTGGAGGAGTGGGCGTCGTGACCGCGGAGACCTCTCAGACGCTCGACCGGGGACTGCGTGTCCTCAAACTGCTGGCCGACACGGACCACGGGCTCACCGTCACCGAGCTGTCCACCAAACTGGGTGTGAACCGGACGGTGGTGTACCGGCTGCTCGCCACCTTGGAGCAGCACGCCCTGGTGCGGCGTGATCTGGGCGGGCGTGCCAGGGTGGGGCTCGGCGTGCTGCGGCTCGGCCGCCAGGTGCATCCGCTGGTGCGGGAGGCCGCACTGCCGGCGCTGCGGGCGCTGGCCGAGGACATCGGCGCGACCGCGCACCTGACCCTGGTGGACGGGACCGAGGCGCTGGCCGTGGCGGTCGTGGAGCCGACGTGGACGGACTACCACGTGGCGTACCGGGCCGGCTTCCGTCATCCGCTGGACCGCGGGGCCGCCGGTCGGGCGATCCTCGCGGCGCGCGCCCAGCCGATGGGCGACCCCGGGTACACCCTGACGCACGGCGAGCTGGAGGCCGGGGCCAGCGGGGCCGCGGCACCGCTGCTGGGGGTCACCGGGGTCGAGGGCAGCGTGGGCGTGGTGATGCTGGCGGACGCGGTGCCGGAGCGGGTGGGACCGCGGGTCATGGACGCGGCACGGGAGGTCGCGGAGGCCCTGCGCTGACCCCGGCCCGCCCGTCCCGGGGCAGGCGCCCCCCGCCGCCCGGCGCCGCCCCGCCCCGGGGCGCCGCGCGCCGGCGGATCCGCCTGCGTGTCCGTCCGTGTGTGCGGTGACCGGGGCCGGATACGGCACCGGCCGCACGTTAGATTGACCTCGTGCTCTCTCGTCTCACACGCCTCCAGGCCGTCGCCGTCTGCGCGCTGCCCGCCGTGGCCCTGATCGCCACGGCGGCCTTCGCCCCGCTGCCGTTCTCCGTGGCGCAGCCGGGGATGACGGCGAACGTACTGGGCGACAACCAGGGCACGCCCGTGATCACGATCTCCGGGGCGCCGACCCGGCAGACGCGCGGCGAACTGCGGATGACGACCATCGAGGCCACGTCCCCGGACACGGACGTCTCGCTCGGCGAGGTGATCGACGGCTGGTTCGCCACCGACCAGGCGATCATGCCCCGTGACTCGGTCTACCCCAGCGGGGAGAGCGTCAAGGAGATCGAGCGGCACAACACCGAGCAGATGCGGCAGTCCCAGGACGCGGCGACCGAGGCCGCACTGGGCTACCTGCACCTCGGCGACCAGGACGTGAAGGTCACGCTGACCCTCGCCGACGTCGGCGGCCCGAGTGCCGGGCTGCTGTTCACCCTGGGCATCATCGACAAGCTGGACGGCGACGGCAGCGGTGGCGACCTCACCGGCGGCCGCACCATCGCCGGAACCGGCACCATCGACGCCGACGGCAAGGTCGGCCCGGTCGGCGGCGTGGCCCTGAAGACGCAGGCGGCGCGGCGGGACGGGGCGACCGTGTTCCTGGTGCCCAGGGCCGAGTGCGCCGACGCCAGGGCCGAGCTGCCGAAGGGCCTGCGGCTGGTGCCGGTCACGACCCTGCAGAGCGCGGTGGACGCGCTGGTCGCCCTGGAGAAGGGGAAGGGCTCGGTACCGAGCTGCTGATCCCGTCGCCGCCCGGCCGGCCGGGCCGCGGGCGAGCTGGGTCCCGATGTGCGTGGCGGCTCCCTTTCCGTCCCGATGGGGAACAGGTGCCGCCCCGACCGCCCCGGGGAGTGTCCTGTCCCCGCGCCGGCGCCCGGGGCTCAGCTCCCGGTCCGGTCCTCCGCCGCCTGCTGGACCAGCGGGATGATCCGCAGCGGCACCGGGTTCTCCATCACGATCGCCGTGGCCGCCCGCACGATGCCGTCGATCCCGACGACCCGGTCGATCACCCGCTGGAGATCGGCGTTCGAGCGGGCCACCAGCCGGCACAGCATGTCCCCCGTGCCGGTCGTCGTGTGCAGTTCCAGGACCTCCGGCACCGTGGCCAGGTGCGCCCGCACGTCGGCGCCCTGGCCCTGCCGGATCTGCAGCGTCGCGAACGCGGTGACCGGGTAGCCGAGGGCCGCCGGGTCGACCTGCGGACCGAAACCGCGGATGACCCCACTCGACTGGAGCCGGTCCAGGCGCGCCTGTGCCGTCCCACGCGCCACTCCGAGCCGCCGGGACATCTCCAGCACCCCGATCCGCGGCTCCTGCGCGAGGAGCACGATGATGCGCCCGTCCAGATGATCGATCGCCACAACAGCCTCCCGAAGCTGGGCATCCTGTACAGATAGACCGCCGAAGCGGGTGTGATGCTGGGCAGGTTGCCCGGTCGAAACGCAGACTATTGCGCACCTTGCCGAGTGGTACCAGGCTGCGGACATGACGCAGACCACACACCACACTCCCGACACGACCGCCCGGCAGGACGATCCCTTCCCGGTCAAGGGAATGGACGCGGTCGTCTTCGCCGTGGGCAACGCCAAGCAGGCGGCGCACTACTACTCCACCGCCTTCGGCATGAAGCTGGTCGCCTACTCCGGACCGGAGAACGGCAGCCGTGAGACCGCGAGCTACGTTCTGGAGAACGGCTCCGCCCGCTTCGTCCTCACCTCGGTCATCAAGCCCGCCACCACCTGGGGCCACTTCCTCGCCCAGCACGTGGCCGAGCACGGCGACGGCGTCATCGACCTCGCCATCGAGGTCCCGGACGCCCGCCGCGCCTACGCCTACGCCATCGAGCACGGCGCGACGTCCGTCACCGAGCCGTACGAGATGAAGGACGAGCACGGCACCGTCGTCCTCGCCGCGATCGCCACCTACGGCGAGACCCGCCACACCCTCGTCGAGCGCACCGGCTACGACGGCCCCTACCTGCCCGGCTACGTCGCCGCCGCCCCGATCGTCGAGCCGCCTGCCCAGCGCACGTTCCAGGCCGTCGACCACTGCGTCGGCAACGTCGAGCTCGGCCGCATGAACGAGTGGGTCGGCTTCTACAACAAGGTCATGGGCTTCACGAACATGAAGGAGTTCGTGGGCGACGACATCGCCACCGAGTACAGCGCGCTGATGTCGAAGGTCGTGGCCGACGGCACGCTCAAGGTCAAGTTCCCGATCAACGAGCCCGCCATCGCCAAGAAGAAGTCCCAGATCGACGAGTACCTGGAGTTCTACGGCGGGGCCGGCGTCCAGCACATCGCGCTCAACACCAACGACATCGTGCAGACGGTCCGCACCATGCGCGCCGCCGGTGTGCAGTTCCTCGACACCCCCGACTCGTACTACGACACCCTCGGCGAGTGGGTCGGCGACACCCGCGTGCCGGTCGAGACCCTGCGCGAGCTGAAGATCCTCGCAGACCGCGACGAGGACGGCTACCTGCTCCAGATCTTCACCAAGCCGGTCCAGGACAAGCCGACCGTCTTCTTCGAGATCATCGAACGCCACGGCTCGATGGGCTTCGGCAAGGGCAACTTCAAGGCCCTGTTCGAGGCGATCGAGCGCGAGCAGGCCAAGCGCGGCAACCTGTAGCCCGCGCCGCCGTCAGCGCCCGGGCGGGTCGTCGACCGACGGCTCGCCCAGCGCCCGCAGCGTCTCCCGCGCCGCCCGCGCCCGCACGGGGGAGAAGTACGGGTTGATCCGCAGCGCCTCCCCCAGGTGCCTGCGGGCCGGCCCGTACCGGTCCAGCTCCCGCTCGATCACCCCCCGGTGGTAGGAGTACGGCGCACTGCGCACGCCGCCGCCGTGCGCCCGGTCGGTGGCGATCACCGCGTACCGCAGTGCCTCCTCGTCGGCCCCGGCCCGGTGCAGCGCCCAGCCCAGTGCGTCCGCGACCGCCGGGCCGGGCTGCCGCTTCCACTCGGCGCGCAGCAACCGCACCGCGAGCGCCGGATCCCCGTGGTCGGCCTCGAACCGGCCCAGCACCAGATCGTCGTCGACGCCCCCGGCCGAGTTCTGCTGCACCCGCGCCCGCAGCAGGTCGTACTGCACCCGCGCCGCGTCGGCCAGCCCCAGTGACTCGTACAGTTCGCCCAGTTCCAGCGCGTACTCGGGATCCGGGCGCTTGGCGAGCGCGATCCGGTAGACGCCCAGCGCCTCCGACGTCCGCCCCAGCGCGGCCAGCACCCGGCCCTGGCCGGCCTGCGCCGCCCGCTGGTCCGGGTCGATCCGCACGGCCGCCCGGAAGTGCCGCAGCGCGTCCTCCCGGTCCCCCCGTTCCCACGCCAGCTCACCGGCCCGCTCCAGGTAGGCCGCCCGCTCGGCGGGCCCCGGCGCCGCCGCCGCCGCGTCCGCCAGCGCGGCCGCCGCGTCCTCCCGCCACCCCCGGTCCCGGTAGACCGCGGCGGCCGACGCCCGCACGGCCGGCCCGGAGTGCAGTTCGAGCATCCGGTCCAGAGCGCGCCGGACGGCCTTGTGGTCGCCCAGACCGCCACAGGCCTCGATCAGCAGCGGATACGTCCGCCACCGCTTCGGGCGCTCCTTCAGCGCCGACTCGGCGAAACCCCGCGCCGCCCGGAAGTCCCGGCGCTCGATCGCCAGCGCCGCCAGCCCGTCCAGCGCCTCGGGGTTCCCCTTCGACGCCCGCAGCGACGCGCGCAGCGCCTGCTCGGCCTTCGGGAAGGAGCCCGCCTCCGCGGTCCGGCGGCCCAGCTCCACGTAGGCGGTGCCCAGCAGCGCCCACGCCCCGGCGTCCTTCGGGCGGCGGTGCACAGCCGTCTCCTGCTCCTCGACCAGCACCGCCAGGTCCGGCAGCGCCGCCGGCGCCCCGGCGGTCAGTGCCGCCTGCGCCTGCGCGCCCGCGGCCGGGTCCGGAGATCTCGTCGCCAGCCGGTCCGGAGGCAGGCACATCAGCACCACGCCCAGCACGAGGCAGCCCCCGAGCGACACGATCAGCGCCCACCGCCGCCGAGCGCGGGGACGCGAGCCCTCCCCGGCCCTCCCGGCGTTCTTCCCGGCGCTGTTCTCCGTGGCGCTGTTCTCCATGGCGCTCACTCTGCGTCACCCGGGCCACCACCCCCGGCATGCGGCGTCTGCCGTACACGGGGTTCACACCGATGGCCGCCGGTGCGAACCTGTGATCATGAGCCGTATCGAAGCGCCCCACCCCGCGGGCACGGCGGGCAGCGGCACACTCGTCGACCGGCTGCGGGCCGGCCTGCCCGCCGAGGCCGTCCTGACCGACCCCGACGTCGCGGCCTCCTACGCCAACGACATGGCGAGCTTCTGCCCGTCCGGCACCCCGGCCGTGGTCGTCCTGCCGCGCACCGTGGAACAGGTCCAGCACGTCATGCGCACCGCCACCGAACTGCGCGTGCCCGTCGTCCCGCAGGGCGCCCGCACCGGCCTGTCGGGCGGGGCCAACGCCTCCGACGGCTGCATCGTGCTGTCCCTGACCAGGATGCGGCGCATCCTGGAGATCAACCCGGTCGACCGCATCGCCGTCGTCGAACCGGGTGTCGTCAACGCCGACCTCTCCCGCGCCGTCCACGCACACGGTCTGTACTACCCGCCCGACCCCTCCAGCTGGGAGACCTGCACGATCGGCGGCAACATCGGCACCGCCTCGGGGGGCCTGTGCTGCGTGAAGTACGGCGTGACCGCGGAGTACGTCCTCGGGCTCGACGTCGTCCTGGCCGACGGCCGGCTGCTGTCCACCGGCCGCCGCACCGCGAAGGGCGTCGCCGGATACGACCTCACCCGTCTCTTCGTCGGCTCCGAGGGTTCCCTCGGCATCATCGTGCGGGCGGTGCTCGCGCTGAAGCCGAAGCCGCCCGGGCAACTGGTGCTGGCCGCGGAGTTCCGGTCGGCGGCGGAGGCCTGCGACGCGGTGTGCCGGATCATGGCCGGCGGTCATGTCCCCTCCCTGCTGGAACTGATGGACCGCACGACCGTCAAGGCGGTCAACGACCTCGCCCACATGGGCCTCCCCGAGACCACCGAGGCCCTCCTCCTGGCCGCGTTCGACACCCCCGACCCCGCCGCCGACCTCGCCGCCGTCGGCGCGCTGTGCGAGGCGGCCGGCGCCACCGGGGTCGTCCCCGCGGACGACGCGGCCGAGTCCGAACTGCTCCTCCAGGCGCGGCGGCTGTCGCTGACCGCGCTGGAGGCCGTCAAGGGCACGACGATGATCGACGACGTGTGCGTGCCCCGCTCTCGGCTCGGCGACCTGCTCGACGGGGTCGAGCGCATCGCCGGCACCTACGGTCTGACCATCGGGGTCTGCGCACACGCCGGCGACGGCAACACCCATCCGACGGTCTGCTTCGACGCGCAGGACCCCGACGAGTCGCGGCGCGCCCGCGAGTCCTTCGACGAGATCATGGCCCTCGGCCTGGAACTCGGCGGCACCATCACCGGCGAGCACGGGGTGGGGGTGCTGAAGAAGGAGTGGCTGGCGCGCGAGATCGGGCCGGTCGGGGTGGAACTGCAACGGCAGATCAAGCAGGTCTTCGACCCGCTCGGCCTGCTCAACCCGGGCAAGCTGTTCTGACCCCGGCGCGTGCCTCACCGGGCGAGCAACTGGTCGAGCGCGTCGTCGATGCCGAGCTGCCCGCCCTCCGTGCCCGGCGGCACCACCCGCAGCGTCCGCTCCAGCCAGGCCGACACCTGCGGCGTCGGCGCCTCCAGCAGGGCGTCGCCGTCCGGCGACGTCAGCGCCATCAGTACGACGCTGCGGCCGTCCACCTTCGTCGGCCACACCCGCACGTCCCCGTGCCCGCACGGCCGGAACACCCCCTCGACCAGCAGCTCGCGGGCGAACGTCCAGCGCACCGGGTGGTCGGAGTTGATGTGGAAGGTGACGTGCACGGCGTAGGGGTCGCCGGTGCGGTAGCTGAGCCTGGCCGGGACCGGGACGCTGTGCTCCGGTGACAGGACGAGCTTCAGCTCCAGTTCGCGCTCGACCACGGTGTGCATGAGGTTCGGTCCTCTCGTCGGGGGCCCTCGGGCGGGCCCGTACGAGAAGAGGGAGGGGGCCGGGCCGGAAGCATTACGCGGGTTCCGAAAATATTCCTCCCCGGTCGCGAAGACGGATGCACGGCGTTGCCCGGAAAGGAGTCGGTACTGTCGGAGAGGCAGTGGCGGATGCGCTCGTCTGATAGATGTGGAGGCCCCCAACTCACCTCCGAGACAGATACGGGACGACGGACATGAGCGCCCCAACCCCGGCCCCCGGCGACGACCGGCCCCGCGAAGGGTATTACCCGGACCCGTCCATCCCCGGATACGTCCGCTACTGGAACGGCTCCGCCTGGGTACCGGGCACCAGCCGCCCGGCACCGACCGACGGCGAACCGCTCGCGCCGCCGCCCGGCGCGCGTCCCGCGCAGCCGGTGGCTCCGTCCGTGGAGGAGACCGGCCCGCACTTCTTCGACGAGGACCCGCAGCCGCAGCCCACGGCGGAGGGGCAGCACGGCACACCCGCAAAACCCGCCTCCGCCTGGGGCGCCGACCGCTCCCGCCAGTCCGGCTTCGGCGAGGGCAACCGGGTCTCCTGGGGCACCCCCGCCCAGGGCGCCGACCCGAGGGTCCCGGCGCAGTCACCCGCCCCCGCGGAGCCGGTGGCCGACGGCGCGTCCTCCGCTCCGGGAACCGTCGTCTTCCGCCGCCCGGCCGCCGCGCGGGGCGACCGCGACGAGGGCACGATGCTGTTCGGCCCGGCGGCCTCGCCGGGGCAGGGCGATCCGGGAGGAACGGGGGCGGCGGGCACGGGCTTCGGGACGCAGGGGCCGGTCCGTGCGGCCTCCGCGGGTGCTCCGCAGGCCGGGCCAGGGGCTTCCCCCGCCGCGTCCGGACCCGGTTTCACCGCGGGGAAGGCCGCCGCCGACCGGGCGGCGGCCGCGCAGAGCCAGGACCGGGCGCCGGCGCAGGGGGCGGCAGCGGCGACCGGCCCGGCCCCGTCCGGCGCGTACGGCGCGGGAGCCCCTGCGGGGCAGCCCGGTGGCGCCGCGCCCCGGGCGTCCGCGACCACCGTTCCGGGAGTACCGCCCCAGGCGGGAGCGCCGGCTCCGGCCGCGGACCCGGTCGCGGGTGTTGCGGCCGCCCCGGTCACCAGCGGCGCCGGTGGCGGCCAGGCCTCCTGGGCACAGCAGGTGCACCGGCTGGCCGAGGCGCGGGAGCAGGAGCAGCCCGCCGCGCCCTGGAAGCCGCCGGTGGACGACCCCTTCCTGGCGGCGGCCCGCCGCCAGGCCGCGGTCCGCCCCGCCGGGCTCGGCAGACGGCTCGCCGCGCGGCTCGTGGACACGCTGGTCCTCGCGGCCGTCACCTCCGCCGCCGCGGTCCCGCTCGGTCTGCGCACGATCGACCACGTCAACGAGAAGATCGACGCGGCCGAGCTGTCCGGACACACCGTCACGGTGTGGATCGTCGACGGCACGACCTCGGTCTACCTCGGCATCGTCCTCGCGGTGCTGCTGGTGGTCGGCGCCCTGTACGAGGCACTGCCCACCGCCCGGTGGGGCCGCACCCTGGGCAAGAAGCTCCTCGGCCTCCGGGTACAGGACATCGAGGGGCACGAGCCTCCGTCGTTCGGCCCGGCCCTGCGGCGCTGGCTGGTCTACAGCGTCCCCGGCCTGCTGGGCATCGGGGTCGTGGGCGTCGCGTGGTGCCTGTTCGACCGGCCGTGGCACCAGTGCTGGCACGACAAGGCCGCCCACACCTTCGTCGCGGGCTGACCCGGTAGGCCGTCCGGCCGTTCCGCCCGGCATCCGGTACTCCTTCCGGCGGCTCGCCGGATGCGGAGCCGGGGGGTTCGCGGTCGACTCGGCTCATGAGCACCGAACCGCCCCCCGGCTCCGGACAGCCGCCGGAAGACGACCCGTTCAGGAAGCAGCCACCGTCCGGTCCCGGCCCGGGGCAGGGATCGGGCTCACCGTACGACACCCCGTCGGGAGGCGGCGGCCCCTACGGCCAGGGACCGCCTCCAGGCGGCCCCTACGGCGGCGGACCCTACGGCGCCGGTCCGCCCGGCGGCGCGGGTGGTCCCGCCGATCCGCTCGCCGGCATGCCCCCGCTGGCCGACAGCGGCAAGCGCACCCTCGCCCGCATCATCGACATGATCCTCGTCGGTGTCGTCGTCTGGCTGCTCACGTGGGGGTTCGGCGTCACCGAGTACACCGTGGACAGCAACACCATCCAGGTCGGCAAGTCGCTCGCGCAGGCCGTTGTCGCGGCGGTGCTCTATGTCGGCTACGACACCTACCTGATCAGCAGGACGGGCCAGACGCTCGGCAAGAGGCTGCTCGGCATGCGGGTGGCCAACCTGGACGACGGTGCCACGCCTTCCGTGCAGACCTCCCTGATCCGCGCCCTGGTGCTGTGGATCCCGTTCGCGTTCTGCTGCGCGTGCGTCTGGACGGCGATCGCGGGCGGCTGGAGCTTCTTCGACAAGCCCTACAAGCAGGGCCTGCACGACAAGGCGGCGAAGACGGTGGTGGTCGCCCTGACGTGAATCCGGGCGGCCGGTCCCCGATGTGCCGTCAGGGGGCCACCGGGTGCCGTTCGTTCTGCTCGGCGGACGCGGGCGTCTCGTCCGGCGCGGGCGGCTTGGACGTCCGGGGTGCCGGGACCGTCATGGCGACGAGCAGACCGAGCGCGAGCGCCGCCACGGCGACGACCGCGACCGCCGGGCCCGAACTCGTCCGGGACAGCAGCAGCATGGCGAGCGTCGAGAAGACGACGGTGCAGGAACCGTAGGCGAGCTGTGCCACGGTCGGACGAGGCAGCGGACCAGGCATGGCAATCGTGTCCTCGGAAGCGGGGGTGTCTCGACTCTATTCGCGTGCATGCCCGAGCGGAACGAGCGGTAAGCGTGACCTAACCAACAGTGCCGGTGCACGGGGGGCGCACGGAGTCATCGGCGAGTCACCGGCCCGATCCGCAGGGGTTCGGCGGCGGTTCGGCGGCGAATCGTCGGGGAGTCCGTCGGAGAGGCGGCGTGGTTCGGAGCAGTTTTTCCGGGGGCCGGGGTGCCGGCGGGGGAGTGTGGACGGGGTTCCGGAGGGGGAGTCAGGGGGGTATGTACGGGGCTGTCGGGCCCTGTGCGGCACTCGGTTCGGCTGTCCGCAAAGCGGACGCCAGCTCCGCATAGTGCAATTGACCTGTGCAAGTCAAGGTCTGTCTTTTCTTCTAAACCTCTAGTCAAATGACGTCACTTGAACACACGCGCTGAACACGCGTGCGCGGTTCCCGCCATGACCAGGGCCCACCTCTGCCGCGCGCGCCGGTGCGGGGGAGGAACTCAAGTGACCAGTAGACCCTGGACGTTCAGAGCTGCGGCCATCGGTGTCGCGCTGGCTGCGGCGTCCGCGACGTTCTCCACGTTCGCCGCTGCCCAGGCCGCGGAGAACCCGCCGGCCCAGGCGCCGGCGGCGGACCGTCAGGACCCGCAGCCCGTACAGGCCAAGGAGCACGACTTCGACGGCCCGCTCAGCAAGAGGCAGGAGGCGCAGCGCGAAGAAGCCCTGAAGCAGGTCATATCCGGCAAGGCGACCGTCAAGAACCGTGACGGTTCGAAGGTCGTCCAGCTCCACAGCCGTCGTGGCACGAGCAAGTACGTCGAGCTCGGCCGCGAGAGGACCGACAAGATCTTCACGATCCTGGTCGAGTTCGGTGACCAGATCGACAGCCGCTACGGCGGCACCCCCGGCCCGCTGCACAACCAGATCGCGCAGCCGGACCGCACCACGAACAACAGCACCGCCTGGCAGGCGGACTACGACCAGAAGCACTTCCAGGACCTGTACTTCGGTACCGGCAAGGGCGTCGAGTCGCTGAAGAAGTACTACGAGAAGCAGTCCTCGGGCCGCTACTCGGTCGACGGCGAGGTCACCGACTGGGTCAAGATCCCCTACAACGAGGCCCGTTACGGCTCCAACGACGCCCCCACCGGCGCCTGGTACGCCGTTCAGGACGGTGTCAACGCCTGGGTCGCCGAGCGCGAGGCGGCCGGCGAGACCAGCGCCCAGATCAAGGCGGAGCTGTCCCAGTTCGACCAGTGGGACCGCTACGACTACGACGGCGACGGCAACTTCAACGAGCCCGACGGCTACATCGACCACTTCCAGCTGGTCCACGCCGGCGAGGACGAGTCCGCGGGCGGCGGCGCGCAGGGCGCCGACGCGATCTGGGCGCACCGCTGGTACGCCTTCGGCACCGACGCCGGTTCCACCGGCCCGGACACCAACAAGCTCGGCGGCACGCAGATCGGTGACACCGGCATCTGGGTCGGCGACTACACCATCCAGCCGGAGAACGGCGGTCTGGGCGTCTACGCCCACGAGTACGGCCACGACCTCGGCCTGCCGGACGAGTACGACACCTCCGGCGGCGGCGAGAACGGCACCGGCTTCTGGACGCTGATGTCCTCCGGTTCCTGGCTGGGCACCGGCAAGGAGTCGATCGGCGACCTGCCCGGCGACATGAGCGCCTGGGACAAGCTCCAGCTCGGCTGGCTGAACTACGACACCGCCAAGGCGGGCAAGTACAGCCTGCACAAGGTCGGCGTCGCCGAGTACAACACCAAGAACCCGCAGGCCGTCGTGGTCTCGCTGCCGGAGAAGACGGTCACCACCGACGTCGTCGCCCCGGCGCAGGGTTCGATGCAGTGGTGGAGCGGCAGCGGTGACGACCTGCGCAACACCCTGACCCGCACGGTCGACCTGACCGGCAAGTCCTCCGCGAGCCTGACCCTCGACGGCTGGTGGGACATCGAGACCGACTACGACTACCTCTACACCGAGGTGTCGACGGACGGTGGCGCCACCTTCACGCCGATCGACGGCACCCTCGCCGACGGCACCGCCATCCCGCGCGACGGCAGCGGCAAGCCGGCCCTGACCGGCACGGTGGACGCCTACCAGAAGCTGGCGTTCCCGCTGGACGCCTACGCGGGGCAGAAGGTCCAGGTGCGCTTCCGCTACGCCACCGACGGCGGCGTGGCCCAGAAGGGCTTCGCGGCCGACGAGATCAGCGTGACCGCCGACGGCGCGGTCCTGTTCGCCGACGACGTCGAGTCCGCGGACCCGGCCTGGACGGCCAACGGCTTCTCCCGCATCGGCGCGTCCATCACGGACGACTACGCGCAGTACTACATCGCCGAGAACCGCCAGTACGTGTCGTACGACAAGACGCTGAGGACGGGCCCGTACAACTTCGGCTTCACGTCGACCCGTCCCGGCTGGGTGGAGCACTACCCGTACCAGGACGGTCTGCTGATCTGGAAGTGGGACACCTCCCAGGCGGACGACAACACCAGTGCGCACCCCGGTGAGGGCCTGATCCTTCCGGTCGACGCCCACCCGAACGCCCTGAAGTGGACCGACGGCACCCTGATGCGCAACCGCATCCAGTCCTACGACTCCACCTTCAGCTGGTACCGGACGGACGGGGTGACGCTGCACAAGGACGGCGTCGAGACCAAGGTCAAGTCGCAGCGCGGCGTCCCGTTCTTCGACGACGGCAGGTCGACCTACTACGACGCGTCGAACCCCCTGGCCGGAGTCAAGGTCACTGACACCGACACCAGCATCCGGATCCTGTGGCAGCCGTGGAGCGGCTCGTCGATGACCCTGCTGGTCGGACCGTCGGCCAAGTAGTCGACGTTTCCGCAGGTCAAACGCGCTTCGGCGGTAACCCCCTGGCGGGTTGCCGCCGATCGTGTTTAGGTGCGTGCTGTGGCTTCCTTATTGACACCGGTACGCACGGGGGTGTGACTGCATGGCCGCAGGAGGTTTCTGCAAGCTGCCGAACGGCAGTGTCGTGGTGGCGCTGAACCTGCCCAGCCCCGCCGCCGACGGCCCCGCCGGAGTGCGGGTCCTCGTCCTCGCCCGGAACCGGCCGCGCGCCCTGACCAGGCTGCGCAACCTGGGGCTGCGCGCGGTGTACCTGCGGGGCAACGCGGCCCCACCGACGCCGGACGAGGTCACGGCGGTCCTGCATCACCCGGACGGCCTCATATGGCGCACGGACCCCGACCACGGGGTCGCCGCGCCCGAACCGGTGACCGAGCTGTGGCGTCCGATCAGGTCCCTGCTCGCACGTCCCACGCCCCAGACCTGAGGCGGCCCGTGTCCCGCCGCCCGTGTCCCGCACGCGCCACGCGCCACGCGCAACCAGCGGCCCGGCGGCCGGCTGCCGGGAGTCCTTCAGGCCGAGGAGCAGGTCAATGGAGGACGGGCTTGCCCGAGAGGTCCACGCCGGCCTGGCGCATCTCCTCCAGCGCCGCCTCGGTGGTCTCCTGGGCCACACCGGCGGTGAGGTCCAGCAGGACGTGGGTGCGGAAGCCCTCCTTCACGGCGTCGAGCGCGGTGGCCCGCACGCAGTGGTCCGTGGCGATGCCCACCACGTCCACCTCGTCGATCCCGCGTTCCTTGAGCCAGTCGGCGAGCCGGACGTCGTTCTCGTCGGCGCCTTCGAAGCCGCTGTAGGCCGCCTCGTAGGCGCCCTTGTCGAAGACGGCGTCGATGGCGCCGGAGGCGACGGCGGGCGCGAAGTTCGGGTGGAAGCCCACCCCCTCGGTGCCCGCCACGCAGTGGGCGGGCCAGGAGCGGACGTGGTCGGGGTTGTCGGCGAAGTGGCCGCCCGGTGCGATGTGGTGGTCGCGGGTGGCCACGACATGCCGGTACGCGGGGGTCGCCTGCCCGATCAGCTCGGTGATCGCGGCGGCGACGTCGGCGCCGCCGGCCACCGCGAGGCTGCCCCCCTCGCAGAAGTCGTTCTGCACGTCTACGACGATCAAGGCGCGGCGCATGGTGGGTGTCCTTCGGCTATGGGGTCGGCGTGACGGTGAAGGGGCCCGGCCGGTGAACTTCCGAGCCTATTGACTCCCGGGGCGGTTCGGGAGGGGGCATCAGGGGGCGTGAAAGGGGGCGCGTGCCCCTGCCCGCCCCTTCGGACCTGTCGTCGCCCTCCCGCCCGCGCGCCCCGCGGGCGGTCGGCGGGCCCCGACAGGCCGGCCGCTCAGTGGCTACCCGAGTGCCCGTGGACGTATTCCGTCGGGAGGACGGGTTCCCCGCGGGACAGCTGGGTCGCCGACAGGGGCAGGCCGGCGCGGGCCGCCGTGTGCCGGTCGCGGGCGGTGTCCAGCGGCTCGCGGGCGGTGTCCAGGGGCTCTCCGCCCTTGACCAGCTCGACCAGGAGCTGGTTGCCGGCCAGCTCGCCGGGCACCGCCCCGGTGCCCACGACCTCGGCCTCGGCGACCCCGTCCCCGTCCAGCCGCCGTGCGGCCCACTTGCGCCCACCGGCGGAGGTCTTGCCGCCGGACGACCTCTTCGCCACCGGCACCAGCGGCGCCGCCGGGTCGGCGGACTCGGCGCGGGCGACCAGCTTGTAGACCATCGAGCAGGTGGGGTGCCCGGAGCCGGTCACGAGCTGGGTGCCGACGCCGTAGGCGTCCACGGGCGCCGCCGCCAGCGAGGCGATGGCGTACTCGTCCAGGTCGGAGGTCACGATGATCTTCGTGTGGCGGGCGCCCAGCTCGTCCAGCTGCTGCCGCACCCGGTGCGCGACCAGCAGCAGGTCGCCGGAGTCGATGCGGACGGCGCCCAGCCCGGGTCCGGCCACCTGCACCGCCGTACGGACGGCCTCGGCGACGTCGTAGGTGTCCACCAGCAGCGTCGTGCCCCGGCCCATGGAGTCGACCTGGGCCCGGAAGGCGTCCCGCTCCCGGTCGTGCAGCAGGGTGAAGGCGTGGGCGGAGGTGCCGACGGTGGGGATGCCGTAGCGGAACCCCGCCGCCAGGTCGGAGGTGGAGGTGAAGCCGCCCACGTACGCGGCGCGCGCGGCGGCCACGGCGGCCAGCTCGTGGGTGCGCCGGGCGCCCATCTCGACCAGGGGGCGGTCGCCGGCGGCGGACGCCATGCGGGAGGCGGCCGCGGCGATCGCCGAGTCGTGGTTGAGGATCGACAGGATCACCGTCTCCAGGAGCACGCACTCGGCGAAGGAGCCCTCCACCCGCAGGATCGGCGAGCCGGGGAAGTACACCTCGCCCTCCGGGTAGCCCCAGACGTCACCCGAGAAGCGGTATCCGGCCAGCCATTGGAGGGTCTCCTCGTCGACGATCCTCCGCTCGCGCAGGAAGCCGAGGAGATCCGCGTCGAAGCGGAAGTTCTCCACCGCGTCCAGGACGCGTCCGGTGCCCGCCACGACGCCGTAGCGCCGTCCCTCGGGCAGCCGCCGGGTGAAGACCTCGAAGACGCTGCGCCGTTGGGCCGTTCCGCCCTTCAGGGCGGCCTGGAGCATCGTCAGCTCGTAGTGGTCGGTGAAGAGCGCCGTCGAGGGAACGCCCACCCGTCTCCCCCCACCGCCCTTCCGCGGGGGCGCTTCGCGCCCTTCTTCCTCCGGCAGCCCAGGGTCCGCAGTGTTCATGACGACAGATGCTACTCCCATTTCGTCAGTGTGACGATTTCCGGGGTGCGTGGCAGCATGGGCACTGTGACGGCTGCCGCACCCATCGAGATCGAGAAGACCGAGCCGGCGGAGGAGGTCTTCGCCGTACCCGAGCCCGACGTGCCCTGGGTGACGATCGTCCACAACGACCCCGTCAACCTCATGAGCTATGTGACGTACGTCTTCCAGTCGTACTTCGGCTACTCCAAGGACAAGGCCACCAAGCTCATGCTCGACGTCCACCACAAGGGCCGGGCGGTCGTCTCCAGCGGCACGCGCGAGGAGATGGAGCGCGACGTGCAGGCCATGCACGGCTACGGTCTGTGGGCCACCCTCCAGCAGGACCGCAAGTAAGCCGTCCGCACACCGCCCACCAGCGAAAAGACCTCATGCCCGGACAATTCGAACCGCTCCCCGGCGGCGGCGCGGCCGTCGCCCTCGACGACGTCGAGATCTCCATCATCCGCTCACTCGCCGTGCAGCTGCTGGAGCTGATCGGCCCCGGCCCCGCCGAGGACGCCCCGGACGACCCGCTCGCCGAGCTGTTCGCCGAGGGCCCGAGCGAGCCCCCGTCCGACCCGGTCCTCAGGCGCCTCTTCCCCGACGCCTACGGCGATCCCGGCAAGGAGCCCGCCTCGCCGCAGGAGGCCGAGGAGTGCAGGGCCAGCTCCGCGGAGTTCCGCCGCTACACCGAGAACGACCTGCGGGCCCGCAAGCGGGAGGACGCGCTGGCGATGATCCGCTCGCTGGACGCGCTGACGTCGGCGGGCGACGGGGGAGCGGTCCTCAAGCTCTCCGCCGAGGAGTCCCGGCAGTGGCTGGGCGCGCTCAACGACCTGCGCCTGGCGATCGGCTCCCGCCTGGAGATCGGCGACGAGGACGACGGCGACCTGCTCTACCGGCTGCCCGACGAGGACCCCCGCAAGCCGATGGTGATGGCCTATCTGTGGCTCGGCGGGCTCCAGGAGACGCTGGTCTCCACCCTCCTGGCCTGACGCGCAGCCACCGGAAGAGCCTTTCGTGTTCGCTCAGCGGACGCTCAAATCCGGATAACGATCCCGTCACCGCCCCTGGGGTT
Organism: Streptomyces sp. MUM 2J; assembly: GCF_022414535.1. GTDB lineage: Bacteria > Actinomycetota > Actinomycetes > Streptomycetales > Streptomycetaceae > Streptomyces. Next base: position 123,589 of record NZ_JADWYM010000009.1, on the reverse strand, counting down.
TCGTCCCCGGGGGCGTTTTCGTGTGAGGTCACTCACCCAAGGCTTCGTAAACAGCGTGGTAAGAACTGGCAACCTGCGTGCGGCCCACCCTCAGCCGCCGCACAGCCGAGGCCGGCCACCGCCGGTGCGCACCGATCAGCACGTCAGAACGACAGAACCACCGGGGAAGCGATTCGCCGCCCGCGTCCACGGGCCGCGCGCCGCTGCTCCCCGTCCCTGTCGCCGAACGGACGACGGCGTTCGCTCATCCCGCACTCCGTACTGCTGCGCCCTGCATGCACGTCCCCGCGCCACCGATGTAGCTCGATGTCACTCGACTCCGTCACCACGTCCATTGACGACGCCGTCAGCGGATTCTTCGAACCCATCGCCAGGAAACTCGGCGAGATCGTCTTCTACTCCGTCCCCGTCGGTGGAACGGAGCTGCCGCTCATCGTGGCCTGGCTCGTCGTCGCCGGCCTGGTGTTCACCACCTGGTTCGGCTTCGTGCAGGTGCGCAGGTTCAAGGTGGCCCTGGACGTCGTCCGCGGCAAGTACGACGAGAAGGGCTCCGAGGGCGAGGTCAACCACTTCCAGGCCCTGACCGCCGCCGTCTCCGGCACCGTCGGCCTCGGCAACATCGCCGGTGTCGCCGTCGCCGTCTCCATCGGCGGGCCCGGCGCCACCTTCTGGATGATCCTGTGCGGCCTGCTCGGCATGGCCACCAAGTTCGTCGAGGTCACACTCGGTGTGAAGTACCGCGAGGTGCACCCCGACGGCACCGTCTCCGGCGGCCCGATGCACTACCTGCCCAAGGGTCTCGCCGAGCGCTTCGGCAGCGGCGGCGCCAAGCTGGGCAAGGTCCTGGCGGTCCTCGCCTCCGTGATGGTCCTCTTCTTCGGCCTCTTCGGCGGCAACCTCTTCCAGGTCAACCAGAGCTACACCCAGCTCGTCTCCGTGGCCGGCGGCGAGAACGGCGCCCTCGGCTCCTCGGCCGGCGCGCTCTTCTTCGGCCTCCTGATCGCCGCCCTGGTGGGCATCGTGCTGCTCGGCGGCATCCGCTCCATCGCCTCGGTCACCAGCCGCCTGGTCCCCGCCATGGCGATCATCTACATCGCCGCCTGCCTCCTGGTGATCGGCGTCAACGTCACCGAGCTGCCCGCCGCGTTCGCCACCATCGTCGACGGAGCCTTCCACCCCGAGGGCGTCGCCGGCGGCATCGTCGGCGCCCTGATCATCGGCTTCAAGCGGGCCGCCTTCTCCAACGAGGCCGGCCTCGGCTCCGCGCCGATCGCCCACTCCGCGGTGAAGACCAAGCACCCTGCCAGCGAGGGCCTGGTGGCCCTGCTGGAGCCGTTCATCGACACGGTCGTCATCTGCACCATGACCGCGCTGACCATCGTCATCGCCAACCCGGCCAGCTGGGCCGCCGCCCGCAGGGGCGAGTCCGTCGGCGGTGTCACCATCACCTCCGACGCCTTCGGGACCGTCCTGCCCTGGTTCCCGTACGTACTGACCGTCGCGGTGCTGCTCTTCGCCGTCTCGACCGTGCTGACCTGGGGCTACTACGGCCTCAAGGCCTGGACGCACCTGTTCGGGCGCAGCCGCGTCAGCGAGGTCGCCTACAAGGCCCTCTACACCCTGTTCGCGGTGGCCGGCTCCCTGCTGACCCTGCAGACGCTGATCGACCTCGCCGACGCCGTGCTCTTCGTGCTCGCCGTCATCAACATCGTGGGCCTGTACCTGCTGGCCCCGCTGGTCCGGCGCGAGCTCAACTCCTTCCTGGACTTCGCCCGCCGCAAGGCGACGCGCACCGTCGAGGACGTCGAGGAGGAGCCGGAGACCGTCGGCGTCCGCTGAGCCTTTCGACCGCCCCGCACCCCCCGGGCCCGCCCGCACCGATCACCGGTGCGGGCGGGCCCGCGGTCCGTCGGCGACCGGCCCGCCCCGGCCCCCTGTTCGCTCAAAGGACACTCAAATCCGGATAACGATCACGTTACCCGGGCTGTCGGATGCGCCTGTTCCACCCTCCCTTTGTCCGGTTCTCCCGTGCAATGGATCACACGGCGGCCCCGTGATCCCGCTCGCCGCCGTGATAGATCTTCACGATCGCCCGCCGCGCACCACCCATATGTCCGGCGGGTGCGCCACCGAGCCGGTGACCGCCGGCCAGGCACGGGCGAGCCCGCACGGCTCGCCCAGCTCCATCAGTCCGGGGGGAACGGAAACCGGTCCGGGGCCGACCACAGGCCGGGGCCGGTATGGAGAAAGGCGCACCACCAGCATGACCTCACAGCAGGTCGACCAGGGGGCCACCCCCGAGGAGGGCTACGAGCGCGGGCTCGGCAGCCGCCAGGTCCAGATGATCGCGATCGGCGGCGCGATCGGCGTCGGCCTCTTCCTGGGCGCCGGCGCGAACATCGCCAAGGCCGGACCCAGCCTCATCCTCATGTACGCCCTCGCCGGCGTGATCATCTTCTTCATCATGCGGGCGCTCGGCGAGCTCCTGCTCTACCGTCCCGTCTCGGGCTCCTTCGCCGAGTACTCCCGCGAGTTCCTCGGCCCGTTCTTCGGCTACTTCACCGGCTGGACGTACTGGCTGATGTGGGTCGTCACCGGCATGGCCGAACTCACGGCCACCGCGATCTACGTCAACTACTGGTTCCCGGCGGTCCCGCAATGGGTGACCGCCCTCGTCTTCCTGGTGATCCTCTTCGGGGCCAACCTGATCTCCGTGAAGCTCTTCGGCGAGCTGGAGTTCTGGTTCTCGATGGTCAAGGTCACCGCACTGCTCGGCATGATCGTCATCGGCCTCGGAGTGCTCACCTTCGGCTTCTCCTCCGCGGGCGACACCGCCGCGGTCTCCAACCTCTGGGCCTTCGACGGCTTCTTCCCCAAGGGTGTCGGCTCCTCCCTGATGACCCTTCAGGGCGTGATGTTCGCCTACCTCGCCGTCGAGCTGGTCGGCGTCACCGCCGGTGAGTCCGAGCACCCCGAGAAGACCCTCCCCAAGGCCATCAACACCCTTCCGTGGCGCATCGCCCTGTTCTACGTCGGCGCCCTCACCGTGATCCTGTGCGTGGTGAAGTGGACCGAGTTCGCACCCGGTGTGAGCCCCTTCGTCGCCGCCTTCGCCAGGATCGGCATCCCGGCCGGGGCGGGCGTCGTCAACTTCGTCGTGCTCACCGCGGCCCTGTCCTCCTGCAACTCGGGCATGTACTCCACCGGCCGCATGTTGCGCACCCTCGCCGACAACGGAGAGGCGCCCGCGGCCTTCCGCAGGCTGTCCGCCACCAAGACCCCCGCGCTCGGCATCACCGTCTCGGTCGCCTTCATGGGCATCGGCGTGCTCCTCAACTACGTCGTCCCGGAGAAGGCCTTCGGCTACGTCACCTCCGTCGCCACCGCGGCCGGCATCTGGACGTGGCTGATGATCCTCGTCAGCCACGTCCTGTACCGCCGCGCGGTCAGGGCAGGCCGGCTGCCCGCCTCCTCCTTCCCGGCGCCGGGCGGCGCGGTGTGCAGCTGGATCGCCATCGTGTTCCTGCTCTTCGTCACCTGCCTGATCGCCTACGACCGCGACGCGCGCACCTGCCTGTACGTCATGGCCGTCTGGGCGATCGCCCTCGGCGTCGGCTGGTCCGTGCTGAAGGCCCGCAACCCGCGGATCACCCGGCGCGCCGAGGAGCCCGTGCTGGAGAAGGTCGGCTGACCACCCCCGAAGGGCGCCCGGCCGGAGGGGGTACTCGTGGCCTCCTCTCCGGCTGCCGCTCGGGGTGTCCGGCATATGGGCCGTTCCGTACCACTCCTCGGTACGGAACGGCCCTTCTGCTTATCCTGACGGACATGCTGACCATCACCCAGGCCCTCTACGACCAGATCGTCGCCCACGCCCGCAAGGACCACCCCGACGAGGCGTGCGGCGTCGTCGCGGGCCCGGCGGGCTCGGACCGCCCCGAGCGTTTCATCCCCATGCTGAACGCGGCCATGTCGCCCACCTTCTACGAGTTCGACTCGGGCGACCTGCTCAGGCTGTACCGCGAGATGGACGACCGCGACGAGGAGCCGGTGGTGATCTACCACTCCCACACCGCGACCGAGGCCCACCCCTCCCGTACGGACATCTCCTACGCCAACGAACCCGGCGCCCACTACGTGCTGGTGTCCACCGCCGACACCGACGGACTCGGCGAGTTCCAGTTCCGCTCCTTCCGGATCGCGGCCGGGGCGGTCGAGGAGGAGGAGGTCGCGGTGGTGGAGTCGTACTGAACGGCGCCGCGGGCCGGGATCCCGTCCGGCACCCTGGCCGCCCGATGTCCCCCCGATCGCACCCCTATCAGGCGATCTCACATTCCGGGCGGCTGTCGTCCGGGATATGGGATCACACTCCGGGAGCCGGACCGGGAATCGATACGATGAACCCATGGTTCTGTACGACGTGAGCGAAAATGCGCCGGGCATGCTGCTCGTGGCGCGGCTGCACGTCGACCTGTGCCGGCTGAACAGCGCCATCTGTTGACACTTCCTGCCACCCTACGGCCCTGAGCCGTCGCGCGCCGCTGCACGCCCACAGACCCGACCAATCCTTCCGACAGGAGCCCTGACCCATGGCCATCGAGGTCCGCATCCCCACCATCCTCCGCCAGTACACCGACGGTCAGAAGGCGGTGGAGGGCAAAGGCGAGACCCTCGCCGAACTGTTCACCGACCTCGACACCCGGCATGCGGGCATCCGGGCCCGCATCGTGGACGGCGAGCAGCTGCGCCGCTTCGTCAACGTCTACCTGAACGACGAGGACGTCCGCTTCCTCGACGGCATCGACACCAAGCTCACCGACGGCGACAACGTCACGATCCTGCCGGCCGTGGCCGGCGGCATGGTCTGATCACTCATGCGCTACGACTCCCCGCTGGACGCGGTAGGCAACACCCCCCTGGTGCACCTGCCGCGCCTGTCGCCGTCCGAGGACGTCCGCATCTGGGCCAAGCTGGAGGACCGCAACCCCACCGGCTCGATCAAGGACCGCCCGGCCCTCTACATGATCGAGCAGGCGGAGAAGGACGGCCGCCTGACCCCGGGCTGCACGATCCTGGAGCCGACCTCCGGCAACACCGGCATCTCCCTGGCCATGGCGGCCAAGCTCAAGGGCTACCGCATGGTCTGCGTGATGCCCGAGAACACCTCGCAGGAGCGCCGGGACCTGCTGGCCATGTGGGGTGCGGAGATCATCTCGTCCCCGGCCGCAGGCGGCTCCAACACCGCCGTCCGCGTCGCCAAGGAACTGGCCGCCGAGCACCCCGACTGGGTCATGCTCTACCAGTACGGCAACCCGGACAACGCCGGTGCCCACTACGCGACGACCGGCCCGGAGATCCTGGCGGACCTGCCCTCGATCACCCACTTCGTCGCGGGCCTGGGCACCACGGGCACCCTGATGGGCGTCGGCCGCTACCTGCGCGAGCACAAGCCCGACGTGAAGATCGTCGCCGCCGAGCCGCGCTACGACGACCTGGTCTACGGCCTGCGCAACCTCGACGAGGGCTTCGTGCCCGAGCTGTACGACGCCACCGTCCTCACCACCCGCTTCTCGGTCGGCTCGGCCGACGCCGTGACCCGTACCCGGGAGCTTCTCCAGCAGGAGGGCATCTTCGCGGGCGTCTCCACCGGTGCCGCCCTGCACGCGGCGATCGGCGCGGGCCGCAAGGCGGTCAAGGCGGGCGAGAGCGCGGACATCGCGTTCGTCGTGGCCGACGGCGGCTGGAAGTACCTGTCCACCGGCGTCTACACCGCGGCCACCACCGAAGAGGCCATCGAGACGCTCCAGGGCCAGCTCTGGGCGTAGCCCCTCCGTCCCACCGACCGTCCCCCCGGTCCCTCCGTACCTCCCCGGGCCCCAGCCGCTCCACCGGCCGGGGCCTTTTGCTGTCCCCGGGCGGGGATCCCGCGGCGCCCGGGGAACGTCATACAGGTGAAGAGCGACGGCCGGCGGGACCGCACAGCCCCGCCGTCCCCGCACCGACCCTGCTGAAAGGCGGACGCCATGCGCCGTACCACGTTCCGGCGGACGACCGCCGCCGCGGTGACCGCGGCGGCCCTGTCCCTCGTGGCCTGCGGCACGCAGGACGGGACCGGCACGTCCGGCAGCGGTTCCCCGTCCGCATTCTCGCCGACGTCGTCCGCACCCTCGCCGTCCGCGACCCCGGGTGACGGCTGCGTCCGCCACGTCCAGCTCACCGAGGACGACGACGGAGCGACGGTCTGCCTGGTGCGCGGCGGTGATGTCCGGCTCACCCTGGACGGCACGAGCGAACGCCCCTGGTCGCCCGTCGAGGCTTCGGGGGACGTCCTGGAGCCCGTCAACGCGGGCATCGTGATCCTCCCCGGGGACGCCGTCGCCGCCTTCCGCGCCGTGGCGCCCGGCACCGCCCGGCTGACCTCGGCGCGCCCCGTCTGTGCCTCGCAGTCCCAGCACGCGCACTGCCACGCACTCCGCTCCTGGTCGGTCACCGTGACCGTCCGCTGACCGCGCGGGCGCAGGGCACCCCGGCGACGGCCACACACCGGACAGCAGCGTCACCAACCTGCCGGGACAAACACCCCCTAGTGCCGCAACAGGCAACGTTCGCCGCGTCGTGCCGCCCGGCACGCACTCCGGCCGCACCGGCCGAAAGCCCGAGTACGCCCAGTACGAGGACTTCCGGTCGGCGCGCCGGGAGCACGCACCGGACGCCGCGACTTGACGGGCGAACGTTGCCTGCCGCGGCACTAGTCCGCGAGATACCGCACCTGGTCCCACAGGACCGGGTCCACCACGCCCACCCGCCGGCGGAAGCCGCTCACCGGCACCTCCCGCAGCTCGTCGGTCTCCAGGAAGCTCGCCCGGCCACGCGCGTCGCCCACGGCACCCGGCGGCAGCGGGATCACCCCCGCCCGCTCGTCGCGGTACCTCGTGGTGATCTTCGCGACCACCGCCCGGCCGCCCCGCACCGAAAGCACCAGACAGGGCCGGTCCTTGCGACCCGGCCCGTCCTCGAACGGCACGTCCGCCCACCAGATCTCCGCGGGCTCCGGCCGCGCCCCGCGCGCCGTTCTCCGCACCGGCGTGCGAGCCCGCCACCCGCCGTTGGGGGGCCGCGGCGACCGGCCCCATCCGTCGACGAGAACGGCGGCCAGTGCGAGGAGCACCACCGCCGCGAGCGCCAGCCACCAGGACGTGTCCATACGATGACGTTACCGGCGCGCGATCGGCGCTGCGCGCCCTCTCCTCACTTCGTGCGACGGTGCGTCCGCCGTCCACACCCCACGTCCAGCCGAACCGGTGACAGCGCAGGTGAGTTCGCCCACAACAGCCCTTGGCGGAGGAGCGACCGGGGGTTTTGCGCCTTACGCTCGACGAACCGCACGACCCCTGACGCCCCCCTTGTCTCGTCTTCCGCCAACGGAGGTTTCTGCTCCATGAAGCTCACCGTCGTCGGCTGCTCGGGGTCATTCCCGTCCGCGGAATCGGCCTGCTCGAGCTACCTCGTCGAGGCCGACGGCTTCCGGCTGCTTCTCGACATGGGCAACGGCGCCCTCGGCGAGCTGCAGCGCCACTGCGGTCTCTACGACCTCGACGCGATCTTCCTGAGCCACCTGCACGCCGACCACTGCATCGACATGCTGGCGTACTTCGTGGCGCGCTACTACCGCTACGACGGCGGCCGGTGCGCCCCCCTCCCGGTCTACGGGCCCGAGGGCACCGAGCACCGCCTGACCACGGCCTACGCGGACACCCCGTCGGCCTCCTCGATGAGCGAGGTCTTCGACTTCCACACGGTCAAGCCGTCCACCTTCGACATCGGCCCGTTCACCGTGCACACCGAACGCGTGGCCCACCCGGTGGAGGCGTACGGCATCCGGATCGAGCACGGCGGCAGGACCCTGACGTACTCGGGCGACACGGGCGTCACCTCCGTGCTGGACGACCTCGCGCGGGACGCCGACCTCTTCCTGTGCGAGGCCGCTTTCACGCACGGCAAGGAGGACATCCCCGACCTCCACCTCAACGGCCGCGAGGCGGGGGAGACGGCGGCCCGGGCCGGAGCCCGCCGCCTGGTGCTCACCCATGTCCCCCCGTGGACCGACCCGCAGGTCAACCTGGCGGACGCACGGGCGGTGTTCGACGGTCCGGTGGACCTGGCGGCGCCGGGGGCGACGTACGAGATCTAGCCTGCTTCACGCGGGTGGCGCCCCGCTCGGAGGGCGGCGCCGAGCGACATGACGAAGGCCCCTGGGGCTCGGGCGTGCCCGGCTCCGGGGGCCTTCGTCTGGTTCTCAGGACCGGCTCACGCCTTGGTGAGGTCCTCGAGCTCCTCCTCGGGCTCGCGGCCCGGGGTGGGGAGGTTGAACCTGGTGATCGCGAAGCGGAAGACCACGTAGTAGACCGCCCCGAAGATCAGGCCGACGGGGATCATCAGCCAGGGCTTGGTGGAGATGCCCCAGTTGATGAGGACGTCGGTGAGACCGGCCGAGAAGCTGAAGCCCATGTGGATGCCGAGGGCCCAGGTGACGGCCATCGACACCGCGGTGAGCACCGCGTGGATCGCGTAGAGCAGCGGGGCGATGAACATGAACGAGAACTCGATCGGCTCGGTGACACCGGTGACGAACGAGGTCAGGGCCAGCGAGATCATCATGCCCATCACGGCCTTGCGGCGCTCGGGGCGGGCCGAGTGCGCGATGGCGAATGCGGCGGCCGGCAGACCGAACATCATGATCGGGAAGAAGCCGGTCATGAACATACCGGCGTCCGGGTCACCGGCGAAGAAGCGCGGCAGGTCGCCGTGGAAGACGGTGCCGGCGGAGTTGGTGAAGTCACCGATCTGGAACCACGCGACGGAGTTGACGAACTGGTGCATGCCGATCGGGATCAGCGCGCGGTTGATCAGACCGAACAGGGCCGAGCCGCCGGCGCCGAGGCCGGTCATCCACTCGCCGAAGTTGGTGATCTGGTCACCGATGGGCTGCCAGCCGAGGACCACCAGGACACCCAGCGCGGCGCCGACGCCGGCCGTGATGATCGGCACGAGCCGACGGCCGTTGAAGAAGCCCAGCCAGTCGACGAGCTTCTTGCGGTGGTAGCGCTGCCACAGCACGGCGGTCAGCAGGCCGATGATGATGCCGCCGAGCACACCCGGGTTCTGGAAGCTCGCGACCTGCGCCGCTTCGGTACCCTTCTGCCAGAAGCCGCCGCCGAGCCCGGTCGGTGTGTACGTGGCGCCCTCGTGCCCGTCCTTGATCGGGAACTGGTGGATCACCGCGTAGTAGGTGAGGAAGGCGACCACGGCGGCCAGCGCCGTCGAGCCGTCGGCCTTCTTCGCGAAGCCGATGGCCACGCCGATGCAGAACAGCAGGGGAAGGCCGAAGGAACTGTCGAACAGGACACCGCCGGCGCCGGCGAAGACCTTGGCGACGTTCTGGGGGAGGTGCAGCTTCTCCTGGACGTCGGGCTGGCCCAGGCGCATCAGGATGCCCGCCGCCGGCAGGACGGCGATGGGGAGCTGGAGGCTGCGGCCGACCTTCTGCAGGCCCTGGAACAGGCCGGATCCCCGCTTCTTTGCGGGGGCCGCCGATGCGGTGGCGGTGCTCATAGACTTCCTCCATCGGGTGGTGGTCTACACCACTCAGTGGTGTAGACCTGTTGTAACACGATGAAGGTGCCGTAAGGAACCCGTCAAAATCGCAACCGGAGCGCTACGGCGCGTGCCGTTCCCGAAACGTGACGAAGGGCCCCCGGACCCGTGGTCCGAAGGCCCGAAACCCCTGCGCCATCAGGCCCTTGTGACGTCCTCGACCTCACCCTCCGGCTCCCTGCCGGGGGTCTTCAGGTCGAACCGGATGATCGCAAAGCGGAACACGAGGTAGTAGACCGCCGCGAAGCCCAGCCCGATCGGGACGATCGCCCACGGACGGGTCGCCAGGTTCCAGTTGATGACGTAGTCGATCAAACCGGCCGAGAAGCTGAACCCGTCGTGCACCCCCAGTCCCCACGTCACCGCCATCGACACACCCGTCAGCAACGCATGCACCGCATACAGCAGCGGAGCGACGAACAGGAACGAGTACTCGATCGGCTCGGTGATCCCCGTGACGAACGACGTCAGCGCCACCGACAGCATCAGCCCGCCCACCGCCTTGCGCCGCTCCGGCCGCGCACAGTGCGTGATCGCCAACGCCGCCGCCGGCAACGCGAACATCATGATCGGGAAGAAGCCCGACGTGAACTGACCCGCATCCGGGTCCCCCGCCAGGAACATGTTGATGTCACCGTGCACCACCGTGCCGTCCGGCTTGGTGTAACTGCCGAACTGGAACCAGATCGGCACGTTCAGGAACTGATGCAGTCCCACCACCAGCAGCGCACGGTTCGCCACCCCGAACACACCCGCACCCCACGGCCCCGCGTCCCGCAGCCACTGACTGAAACTCTCCAGACCGTCACCGATCGGCGGCCACACCCACAGGCACAGCGCCGCGAACCCGATCGCCACGAACGCCATGAGGATCGGCACCAACCGCCGCCCGTTGAAGAAACCCAGCCAGTCCACCAGCTTCGTCCGATGGAACCGCGCCCAGAAATACGCCGCCAGCAGCCCCATCACGATCCCCCCGAAGACCCCCGGGTTCTGGAACGTGAACGGCGTCACCCCACCCCCCGTCTCCGTCACCTGGCAGCCGACCTGGGCCACCGCCGTCGAACCCTCCGGGCAGTCCTCGGGGAACTGGTGCAACACGTTGTAGTAGACGAGGAAACCCGCCACCGCCGCCAACGCCGTCGACCCGTCGGCCTTCCTCGCCATCCCGATCGCCACACCCACGCAGAACAGCAGCGGCAGCCCCAGCGAACCGTCCAGCAGCGCCCCGCCCGCGCCCGCCATCACCTTCGAGACGTCCGTCCACCCCAGCCCGTCGTCCCCGAACACGTCCGGCTGCCCCAGCCGGTTCAGGATGCCCGCCGCGGGCAGCACCGCGATCGGCAGCTGCAGACTCCGCCCCATCTTCTGCAGACCCTGGAAGAAATGCCCCCAGCGCTCCCGTACACCGCTCCCGGGACGTTCGGCAGCACTCTCGGCACTCATCGGCATCCTCCGCGCAGGGCCGTATTTGGCGACCGTCCGGCAGCTGGTGTAGACCAGTCGGCAAGCGGTTCGGTTCCGCCGTCGTGAGCGCCATCATTCGGTACACACAGCATGACCGCTCGCGAAGCTGGGCCAACTGTGGGTTACTGCGACTACTGCGACTCAGCGCGTCGCACCAGGGATTTCAGGGAGACGGAACATGGCCAGCAAGGCTGAGAAGATCGTCGCCGGGCTCGGTGGCATCGAGAACATCGACGAGATCGAGGGCTGCATCACGCGCCTGCGCACCGAAGTGAACGACGCCTCCCTGGTCGACGAGGCCGCCCTGAAGGCCGCCGGCGCCCACGGCGTCGTCAAGATGGGCACCGCGGTCCAGGTCGTCATCGGCACCGACGCCGACCCCATCGCCGCGGAGATCGAAGACATGATGTGAGCCGCCGCGGGCCCCACCACGGCCCGCACCTCACCCGGAAGGGGCACTTCCCACCAAGGGAAGGGCCCCTTCCGCCGCTACGGCTAGGCTCGACGCCATGTCCTCAACGCCTCGAACCGACGGCCGCACCCCCGGCCAGCTCCGCCCGGTCACCATCGAACGCGGCTGGAGCAAGCACGCCGAAGGCTCCGTCCTCGTCTCCTTCGGCGACACGAAGGTCCTCTGCACCGCCTCCTTCACCGAGGGCGTCCCGCGCTGGCGCAAGGGCAGCGGCGAGGGCTGGGTCACCGCCGAGTACTCCATGCTCCCCCGCGCCACCAACACCCGCGGCGACCGCGAATCCGTCAAGGGGCGCATCGGCGGCCGGACCCACGAGATCAGCCGCCTCATCGGCCGCTCCCTGCGCGCCGTCCTCGACTGCAAGGCCCTCGGCGAGAACACCATCGTCCTCGACTGCGACGTCCTCCAGGCCGACGGCGGCACCCGCACCGCCGCCATCACCGGCGCCTACGTCGCCCTCGCCGACGCCGTCACCTGGGCCCAGGCCAAGAAGCTGATCAAACCCGGCCGCCAGCCCCTCGTCGGCACCGTCTCCGCCGTCTCCGTCGGCATCGTCGGCGGCATCCCCCTCCTCGACCTCTGCTACGAGGAGGACGTCCGCGCCGAGACCGACATGAACGTCGTCTGCACCGGCGACGGCCGCTTCGTCGAGGTGCAGGGCACCGCCGAGGCCGAGCCGTTCGCCCGCGACGAACTCAACGCCCTGCTCGACCTCGCCGTCTCCGGCTGCACCGAACTCGCCGCAGCACAGCGCACCGCACTCGACACCGTCCGCGAACCGTAGGGCGCCCCCCGGCACCGGGGGCGGCACGGGCAACCGTGCCGCCCCCGTTCGCGTCCTCAACGGTGACGACACGGGCCCGGGAGGCCTGCCCAAGGGGAGGGGAACACAGCCATGGCCGCGAGCCGACGCCCACGCCGAGGCCGCCGCATCACCGGCGTCGCCGCCGCCGTCGCAGCCACCGCACTCACCGTCGGCCTCACCACCGGCTGCGACGCCGTCGACAAGGCCCTCGACTGCGTCCAGACCGCCGACGCCATCGCCGACAGCGTCACCCGGCTCCAGCAGGCCGCCGAGAACACCGCCGACGACCCCACCCGGCTCGACGAGTCCCTCGCCGCCATCGACACCGACCTCGACAGGATCGGCGACAGGACCGACAACGCCGACGTCAACAAGGCCGTGGACGACCTCGGCAAAGCCGTCGACAACGTCCGCACCGCCGTCCGCGACGGCGACACCAACCCCGACGTCGGCCCCGTCACCGACGCCGCCGGTGAACTGACCAAGGTCTGCACGCCCTAGGTCGGTTGACCCGGGACGCCCGGCCCACACCGGAGAGCGCGTCCGCCCGAGGGCGGAGTCGCGCGGCCGGCCCCGGGCGCCCCGCGCGCACGCTCGCCACGGCGTCCGGCACCGCCACGTACGCCCGGTACGACGCGCCCCGCCTCGTGGATCCCGCACACGGACGCCACCGGACACCGAGGGGCCCCCGGGCGGGCGCCGCCACTGCCGCCACCCCCGGGACCACCCCCGGGCCGCTCCCGGACGACCTCCCCGGCACCCCCTCAAGATGCACCGGAAGCGCCCGGCGCCCCGGCCCCGCGAACCGAGCCGGGATACTGGACGCCATGACCCGCTTGATCCTCGCCACCCGCAACACCGGAAAGATCACCGAGCTGAGGGCGATCCTCGCCGAAGCCGGACTCCCGCACGAACTCGTCGGCGCCGACGCCTATCCCGACCTCCCCGACGTCAAGGAAACCGGCCTCACCTTCGCCGAGAACGCCCTGCTCAAAGCGCACGCCCTCGCCCGCGCCACCGGCCTGCCCGCCATCGCCGACGACTCCGGCCTCTGCGTGGACGTCCTCGGCGGCGCCCCCGGCATCTTCTCCGCCCGCTGGGCCGGCCGCCACGGCGACGACCGGGCCAACCTCGACCTCCTGCTCGCCCAGCTCTCCGACATCGCCGACGCACACCGCGCCGCGCACTTCGCCTGCGCCGCAGCCCTCGCCCTCCCCGACGGCACCGAACGGGTCGTCGAGGGCCGCCTCCCCGGCACCCTGCGCAGAGCGCCCGCCGGCACCAACGGCTTCGGCTACGACCCGATCCTCCAGCCGGACGGGGAGACCCGCACGTGCGCCGAACTGACCCCGGACGAGAAGAACGCCATCAGCCACCGGGGCCGCGCCTTCCGCGCCCTGGCCCCGGCGGTACGCGAACTCCTCGGCTGAACCGGCGCGGGCGCCGTCCCGCGGTCCCGCCGCCGGCCCGCTGCCAGTGCGGCCCCGGGCGGGGCGGTTGCGCGTGGGGTCCGGTGAGCGAGGCGAGGGTTCGATCCGTGTGCCACGCGGATCGAACCCTCGAAGTGCGAACGGTGCGGTCGGTGGGACTCGAACCCACACGGGATTGCTCCCACGGGCACCTAAAACCCGCGCGTATCGCCTATTTCGCCACGACCGCCCCAAAGCGGACAACGGATCATTCCGTGCCGCCCTCTGCCCACAGTGTACGGGGGCTCCCGTGCTCGGTGCGCCGGGTGTTCCTGCGGCACCATGTTGCCCTCAGGGCGTGGCAGTTCGGGCAGAGGTAGCGCAGGTTCCCGATGCGGTTGTCGAGCCGGTCGCCGTCGATGTGGTCGATGTGCAGTGTGATCGGCCGCCCCAGCCACTCGCCGCGGTTTCCGCATGACACGCACGCGTACGCCACGCCCCGCTCCGCGAGGGCCGCGTGCAGTCGCTCCCGCTTGGGCCGTGCCGATCCGGACGGCAGGACGACGAGTACGCCGTCGGCACGCGGGCGCGGTACCACGGTGGGCGCCGCAGTCCGGGGGCGCCGCGTGAAATGGTCGATGTCGAGGCCGAGTTGCGCCACCCTGCGCCGGATTCTGCGGTGATTCGTGTGCGTGACGCAGTCCCATGGCGCGCATGACGTCCGCGTAGCTGTGGGCGGAGCGCACTGCGGTGCGCAGGATGTCGTCCGGGAGGGCCGGCCTGCCGTGCCGGAAGTGCGTGGTGTCGATCCGCCGGTGCCTGAGCATGCGGCCCAGGGCTGCCCTGGACCGCCCGTCGTCCGGAACGCCGAGCGTGCGCGCCGCGCCGCGGACGCTGTCCGCGCTGGCGGCGGCGGTCCTCAGCTCCTCGTCGGTGAAGGGCAGGTAGACCGCCGACCGGGTGAGGCCGGGGAAGTGACCGGCGTCGATGCCCGCAGCCTCGATCCGGCGGCGCAGGTGGGCGAGGGTACCGCTCGCCGGGGTCGCGCCCAGCCGGAGGGCGACCTCGCGCAGGGTCGTGGACGACGCGACCGCCTCGGCGATCGCGCTGTCCGGGTAGCGGCGCCGTGCGGCCTGCCGCCGGAAGTGCCCGGTGTCGATGCCGTACCCGGCGACCTTCTGCTGGAGCACCCGTCGCTGACCGCCGCTGGGTCGGAGCCCGAGGCGGCGCATCAACTCGTTCCAGCTCCGCGACGCGCTCACCGCGGTCGCCAAGGTCTCGCGGGCGTAGGCGCCGGTACGGCTCATTTCCCCCTCCGATCGTCCGGGTGTTCCCCCCTCGCACGGAGTAACGATGCGGAGGGGGGAGGGGCACGCCCGGCCGGGGAGGGGGAGAGGGGTCAGATGCCCAGGTCCTTGATGATCTTGGCTACGTGGCCCGTCGCCTTCACGTTGTACAGCGCGCGCTCGACCTTGCCGTCCTCGCCGACGATCACGGTGGAGCGGATGACGCCGACGACGGTCTTGCCGTACAGCTTCTTCTCGCCGAAGGCGCCGTAGGCTTCGAGGGTCTCCTTGCCGGGGTCGGCGAGGAGGGTGACCTTCAGGTCCTCCTTCTCGCGGAACTTCCCCAGCTTCTCCGGCTTGTCGGGGGAGATGCCGATGACGTCGTAGCCGGCGCCGGCCAGCAGGTCGAGGTTGTCGGTGAAGTCGCAGGCCTGCTTCGTGCAGCCGGGGGTCAGGGCTGCCGGGTAGAAGTAGACGATGACCTTGCGGCCCTTGTGGTCCGACAGGGAGACCTCGTGGCCGTCGGCGTCGGGCAGGGTGAAGGCGGGGGCCACGTCCCCGGGCTGGAGTCGCTCGCTCATCGGTCCAGCGTAACCGGGGGTCCCGGCGGTGCGGCGGGGCCGAGAGCTGACAGACTGTCCGGAACAGCATCGGATTGACTTCGGAGGCCGAACGGTGGCGGACACGTCGGACACCAGAACCCCGGCGCAGATCGAGGCGGACATCAGGCGCCGCCGTGACGTGCTGGCCGAGACGCTCGACGAGATCGGGGTGCGGGTGCACCCGAAAACGATCGTCGGGGATGCGAAGGCCAAGGTCGTCTCCCATGTCGACCACACGGTCGGGAGGGCCTATGTGCAGGTCAACCGGGCCGTGAGCGAGGTGAGGGCGCAGCTCACGGACGAGGACGGGGCACCCCGTATGGAGCGGGTCGTGCCGGTGGCGCTGCTGGCCGTCGGGGTGGTGGGCCTGCTCGTCGTGGGCATGCGGCGCCGTCGGCGCTGAGCCGGTCCGGACGGGCCGACCCCGGCTCCGGACGGATCCGCTTCCGGCAGGTAGGTTCAGTGGTGTGAGCGCCAACAGAAACGAGCACAGCACCCATCCCGACAAGCTGCCCATTCGCATGCTGCACGACCGCGTCCTCGTGCGGCAGGACACCAGCGAGGGCGAGCGGCGTTCCGGTGGCGGCATCCTGATCCCGGCCACCGCGGCCGTGGGCCGTCGGCTGGCGTGGGCCGAGGTCGTCGCGGTGGGGCAGAACGTACGGACCGTGGAGCCGGGCGACCGGGTCCTGTACGACCCGGAGGACCGTGCCGAGGTCGAGGTGCGGGGGATCGCCTACGTGCTCATGCGCGAGCGCGACCTGCATGCGGTGGCCGCGGACCGGTTCGAGGGGTCGGAGGACTCCACGGGCCTGTACCTGTGAGGCAGTGGTTGCGGTACCGGTGATCGCCCGGTGCCGAAGGGGCTGGTGAGCGACGTCACCGGCCCCTTTCTGCTGTCCGGCTGCTCCGGGCGCCCGCGTCGCGCGGCGAGCTTGCTACCGTCGGGGGGAAGCCCGACGAGACGCGCCGTACCGGGATGTCGCAGGCAAAGACGACGCACCCCTTGTTCCCCGTGGTGCGGAGGTGTCCGTCATGGCCTGGATCCTGCTCGTCGTCGCCGGTCTGCTCGAGGTCGGCTGGTCGATCGGCATGAAGTACACCGACGGGTTCACCCGTCCGGCGCCCAGTGTGTTCACCGGCGCCGGCATTGTCGTGAGCATGGTGCTGCTGTCGTGCGCCGCCCGCTCACTGCCGATCGGGACGGCCTACGGCGTGTGGGTGGGCATCGGGGCGGCCGGTGCGGCGGTGGTCGGCATGGCGGTGCTGGGTGAGCCGGTCACTGCCGCCCGGATCTTCTTCGTCTGTCTGCTGCTGGTCGCCGTCGTGGGGCTGAAGGTGACCGGCGGTCACTGACCCGGTGCCCGCCGGGGCCGTACGGGGCCCGGCGGGCACCGGGTGGCGGCGGGGGCGCTCAGGTGCGCGTTCCGCCGGGGCCGGGTGTCGTTCCGGTCGTGGTTCCGCCGGTGGTCGTGCCGCCGGTCGTGCCGCCGGTCGTGGGGTCGCCGGTGGGGTCCCCGGTGGTCCCGCCGAGGGTGAATCCGCCGGTGGTGTCGCCGGTGGTGGTGCCGCCGGTCGTGGTCCCGCCGGTGGTGCCGTCGATCGTCGCGCCGCCGTCGGTGGTGGTGGCCCCGCCGTCGGTGGTGGCCCCGGTGGCGGTGCCGTCGGTGCCGCCCTGGGTGGCGTTCTCTGTCCGCCCCGGGGTCGGTTCGCCGGTGGTGGTGTCGCCGGTGGTGCCGTTGTCCTCCCGGCCGCCGGTGTCGTTCCCCTGGTCGCCGCCGGAATCGGTGGCGGGTGGCTCCTGGACCTCGTCGGCGCCCTCCTCCAGTTCCAGGTCGAAGTCGCTCACGGGGGTGTCCTTCAGGGCCTCCTTGGTGAACTGGGCCCAGATCTCGGTGGGCGCCCCGCCGCCGTTGATCCGCGGCAGGCCCATGACCCGGTACAGCGACTTGTGCGCGGCGGTGTCCGGGTCCTGGCCCATCACCGACACGACGGTGGCGAGGTCGGGGGTGTAGCCGGCGAACCAGGCCGCGGTGTCCTCCTCGGCGGTGCCGGTCTTGCCGGCGGCGGGTCGGCCGGCGGCCTGGGCGGCGGTGGCGGTGCCGTTCTCGACCACGCTCTGGAGGATGGCGGTGGTGGTGTCGGCGGCCTCGCGGCTGACGGCCTGGTGGGGCTCGGCCTTGGGCAGCACGACGACGTCCCGGCCGTTCCTGGTGATCCGCTGGACCAGCGTGTACGTGCCGCGCTTGCCGTGGTTGGCGAGGGTGGCGTAGGCCTCCGCCATGTCCAGCACGCTGGCGTTGGCCACGCCGAGTGCGACGGACGGGGACGAGACGAGGGACTTGGTGTCGGCGGGGATGCCGAGGTCGATCGCGGTCTGCTTGACCTTGCCGGAGCCGACGTCGACGGCCATCTGCGCGTACACGGAGTTGACCGACTTGTCGGTGGCCTCGCGGACGGTGATGGGGCCGTAGGAGACCTCGTCCTCGTTCTGCGGGTCGTAGACGCCGCCGTTCCAGCCCTCGACGGGGCGGCCGCTGGTGCCGTCGTAGAAGGTGTTGGGGGTGATGGTGCGGCCGTCCTGGGTGGTGGAGCCGTTCTCCACGGCCGCGGTGAAGACGAACGGCTTGAACGTCGAGCCGACCTGGAAGTCGCCGCGGGTGGCGTTGTTCGTGTACTGCTTGACGTAGTCGATGCCGCCGTACAGGGCGAGGACCTTGCCGGTCCTGGGGTCGACGGCGGCGCCGCCGGCGCGGACGTAGCGGTCGCGCGGGTGGGTCTTCGGGTCCAGCTTGGACATCAGCCGGTCGTCGACGGCCTTCACGAAGGCGTCCTGTTTGCGTTTGTCGAGCGTGGTGGTGATGCGGTAGCCGCCGGCCCGCAGCTCGTCCGCGTCGACGATCTTGTTCTCGTAGAGGTAGTCCTTGATCGCGTCGAGGAGGTAGCCGCGCTGCCCGGACAGGCCGGTGGAGAACGTGGCCTCCTTCGGCATCGGGAACTCCAGTCCGGTGCGCTGTGCCCGGCTCAGCCAGCCCTGCTTGACCATGCCGTCGAGGACGTAGTTCCAGCGGGCCTGCGCGGTGGCCTTGTTCTCCGGGTGGGCGACCACGTCGTACTCGCTGGGCGCGTTCAGCAGCGCCGCGAGGTAGGCGCCCTGGGCCGGGGTGAGGTCGATGGCGTCGACGCCGTAGTAGGCGCGGGCGGCGGCCTGGATGCCGTAGGCGTTGCGGCCGAAGAAGCTGGTGTTGAGGTAGCCCTGCAGGATCTCGTCCTTGGTCTTCTCGCGGTCGAGCTTGATCGCGATGAAGAACTCCTTCACCTTGCGGGTGACCGTCTGCTCCTGGCCCAGGTAGTAGTTCTTGACGTACTGCTGGGTGATGGTGGAGCCGGACTGTCTGCCCTTGCCGGTGGCGGTGTTCCAGCCGGCGCGGAGCATCGCCTTGGGGTCGACGGCGGACTCGGAGTAGAAGTCGCGGTCCTCGGCGGCCAGGACGGCGTGCTGGGCGTCCTTGGAGACCTGGGCGAGGGTGACGTTCTCCCGGTTGACCTCGCCGTCGCGGGCGATCTCGGTGCCGTCCGCGTACAGGTAGACGTTGGACTGCTTGGTGGCGAGGGCGTTGGCCGGCGGGATCTTCACCATCGAGTAGCCGAGGAAGAACAGGCCGATGAGCAGCAGGGTGCCGATGACGAAGGTGCCGAGCACCATGCGCCAGGTCGGGAGCAGCCGCCGCCAGCCGGTGCGCTTGGGGCGTCCTGGTTTCTTCCCACCCCCGTCGTCGGCCGCCGTCGGCTCTCCTTCCGCCCCGCCGTCGGTCGGCTGCTGTGGCTGCGGCTCGTCGCTCATCTCGTGCACGGACTCCTGTTTCGCGTCGTACGTTCCCGTACGCCTCGTTGCGCCTTGTGCGCCCCACTCCCCCCATTGAAGACTCTCGTGCCGGGTGAACCGTTCCCGGAATCCGGCACGTGTCGCCCTGAGAACGCGCGGCGGGCCACAAGGACGCGGGGCGGCGCCGGGAAGCACCCCGCTCGGCCGTGGGACGTGCGGTGCGAGGCGCCTCGGAAGTGCCTCGGAAGTGCCTCGGAGGTGCCGGGGAGGGGGCGCGGGGGACGCGGGGCCGGGGGACGGAAAAGGCGTGGCGGACCGGGTGCCCGGCGGCTAGGCTCCTGCGCTTCGGTGCCGGCGGGCCGGGAGGGGCGGGGGCTGTGGGAGCGGGGCGGTTGTACCTGGCCGTCGCGGTGGGCGGGTTCCGGCGGTACGCGACGTATCGGGTGGCCACGGCCGCGGGGGTGTTCACCAACACGGTCTTCGGGCTGATCCTCGTCTACACGTATCTCGCGCTGTGGGACGAGAAGCCGCACCTGGGCGGCTACGACCAGGCGCAGGCCGTCACCTACGTGTGGCTCGGCCAGGCCCTCTACTCGACCCTCGCTCTCCAGGGCGGCGGTGTGGAGAAGGAGTTGATGGCGCGTATCCGCACGGGCGAGATCGCCGTCGACCTGTACCGGCCGGCCGATCTGCAACTGTGGTGGCTGGCGGGCGACATGGGCCGGGCGGTGTTCCAGATCCTGGGCCGCGGGGTGGTCCCGTTCGTCTTCGGCGCGCTGGTGTTCGACATGGCGCTGCCGGACGACCCCTTCGCGTGGGCGGCGTTCGCGGTGGCGTTGCCGCCGGCGATGGTGGTCAGTTTCGGGATCCGCTACCTGGCCGCCCTGAGCGTGTTCTGGCTCATGGACGGGACGGGGGTCAACCAGGCCGTGATGGTGCTGGGGATCTTCTGCTCCGGCATGGTCCTGCCGCTCAACGCCTTCCCCGGTGTGCTCGGTGACGTCGTCCGGGCGCTGCCGTGGGCGGTGCAGCTGCAGGTGCCGGCGGACGTGCTAATGGGGAGGACGGCGCCGGTCGCGGCGTACGGGTTCCAGGTGGCGTGGGCGGTAGCCCTGCTGGTGGCGGGGCGGCTGGTGCAGGCAGCGGCGACGCGGCGGGTGGTGGTGCAGGGTGGGTGAGGCGGGCCCGCCGGAGGGCCGCGGGCCGGTGACGGCCCGGCCGGTCCTTTCGGGGCGGGCGGCCCGTCGGCCGGCGGTGTTCTCCCGGCTCGCGGAGGGGGTGCGGGTCTACGGGCTGATCGCCGGGATGTGGGTGCGGTCGGCGATGACGTACCGGGCGTCCTTCGTGCTCACGGCGTTCGGGAACCTGCTGGTGACCGGGCTGGACTTCGTCGCGCTCGTGCTGATGTTCTCGCAGGTCGACTCGCTCGCCGGGTGGAGCCTGCCCGAGGTGGCCTTTCTGTACGGGCTGTCGGCGACGGCGTTCGGGATCTCCGACCTGACGTTCGGCTCGATGGACGTGCTGGGCGCGCGGATGCGGGACGGCTCCTTCGACACGCTGCTGGTGCGGCCCGCGCCGGTGCTGGCGCAGGTCGCCGCCGACCGTTTCGCGCTGCGCCGGCTCGGACGGATCACCCAGGCCGTGCTGGTGCTGGCGTACGGCCTGCTCCGGGCCGACATCGACTGGACGGCGGCCAGGGTACTTCTGATGCCGGTGATGCTGGTCAGCGGTGCGGTGATCTTCTGCGCGCTGTTCACGGCGGGAGCGGCCTTCCAGTTCGTGGCGCAGGACGCGGCCGAGGTGCAGAACGCGTTCACGTACGGCGGCACCACGCTGCTGCAGTATCCGCCGGGTGTGTTCGGCAAGGACCTGGTGCGGGGGGTGACGTTCGTGCTGCCGCTCGCCTTCGTCAACTGGGTGCCCGGCGCCTATGTGCTGGGGCGGCCGTATCCGCTCGGCCTGCCGGTCTGGGCGGCGTTCGCGCCGCCCGTGGTGGCGGCCGTCTGCTGTGTGCTCGCGGGGCTGGCGTGGCGTGCGGGGCTGCGGGTGTATCGGAGTACGGGGAGCTGAGGGGAGTCATGGCGGTGGACGGTGGACCGGGCGGCGCGGCCGACGGCATCGCGGGCGGCAGGTCGGCGGGTGGTGCGGGCTGCGGTGCGAAGGGCGCTGCGCGTGGTGGCCCTGAGAGCGCTGCCGGAGAAGTGCGACGGGGCGGTGGGGCGCGGGGCGGGTCGCCGGACGGCGCGTTCATCGAGCTGGACCGTGTGGAGAAGGTCTTCGAGGTGCGCCGCAGGACGGGCTTCCTGAGGCGTGAGCGGCGGCGGGTGCGGGCGGTGGACGGTCTCTCCTTCACCGTGGCCCGCGGCGAGACGGTCGGCTACATCGGGCCGAACGGCGCCGGCAAGTCGACGACGATCAAGATGCTGACCGGCATCCTCACGCCGAGCGGGGGCCGGTTGAGGGTGGCGGGCATCGAGCCCTCCCGTGAGCGGACCCGTCTCGCGCACCGCATCGGGGTGGTGTTCGGCCAGCGCACGACGCTGTGGTGGGACCTGCCGTTGATCGACTCCTACCGGCTGATGCGCCGGATGTACCGGATTCCCGACGCCCGTTACCGCGCCCGTCTCGACCGGCTCGTCGAACACCTCGATCTGGGTGGCCTGCTGGACACTCCGGTGCGGCAGCTGTCGCTAGGGCAGCGGATGCGCGGGGACATCGTGGCGGCGCTGTTGCACGATCCCGAGGTGCTGTACCTGGACGAGCCGACGATCGGCCTGGACGTGATCTCCAAGGCGAGGGTGCGGGACTTCCTGCGGGAACTGCGGGACGAGCGCGGCACGACGGTCCTGCTCACCACCCATGATCTCCAGGACATCGAGCAGCTGTGCTCCCGGGTGATGGTGATCGACCACGGCCGTCTGGTGTACGACGGACCGCTCGCCGGCCTGCACGGGGCGGGGGAGAGCGAGCGGACCCTGGTGGTGGACCTGGCCCGGGAACTCCCGCCGGTCGACGCTCCGGCGCCGGCGCGTGTGGTGAAGGTGGAGGGGCCGCGGCAGTGGCTGGCCTTCCCGGCGTCGATGTCGGCGGCCCCGCTCGTGGCGCGGATCGCGGCGGAGTACCCGCTGGTGGACCTGTCGGTGCGGGAGCCGGACATCGAGGCGGTGATCGCGCGGATGTACGCGGGGCAGGGGGGCCGTGCCGTCTCCCGGCCGCCGACGTCGATCGCGTAGTGCCCGGGGCGGTGAACTCGTAGGCTGCTGGCATGAGCGACGACGCAGTCCCGGAACTCCGTGCCTCCGACGCCGACCGCGAACGGGTCGCCGACGTCCTGCGGGACGCCCTCGCCGAGGGGCGGCTCGACATGGCCGAGTTCGAGGAGCGGCTGGACGCAGCGTACCGGGCGCGCACCTACGGTGACCTGACGCCGCTCACCCGGGACCTGCCGGCGTCCGGGGCGCCTGCCGTGTCGATGACCAAGGAGACCGAACCGGCCGGGAGTTGGGCGGGGCGCATCGTCGGTGGCGAGGGCACCTCGGCGTGGGGAGTGGCCGTGCTGTCCGGCTTCCAGCGCCGGGGCCGGTGGACGGTCCCGCGCCGCTTCAACTGCTTCGCCTTCTGCGGCGGCGGCGAGATCGACCTGCGCGAGGCGAACTTCGCGGACCGCGAGGTCGTGATCAACTGCGTCGCGATCATGGGTGGATTGCAGGTCGTCGTGCCGCCGGGGGTCGAGGTCGTCGTCCGCGGGGTCGGCGTCATGGGCGGCTTCGACCAGCGCGAGACCGGCGTCCCCGGCGAGCCCGGCGCTCCGCGGGTCGTCGTCACGGGCTTCGCGTTCTGGGGCGGGGTCGGTGTCGAACGCAAGCTCCCGCGCTCGGAGAAGCGGCGGCTGAAGGAGGAGCGGCGCCGGGAGCTGGAGGAGGAGCGGCGCAGGGAACTGGAGGAGGGCCGGCGCGAGGAGCGCTGAGCCTGCGGTCGGGGCGTCGAAGGCACCGGTGCCGGCCGCTGATCATCCGTCCCGGAGCCGGGGCCGCCCGCTGGGCGGGGCACCGGGATGGCCGGGGCGGATGCCGGGATGGCCGGGGCAGGCTACCGCGCCGCCGGCGGGGAGCCCTTCAGCACCGCCAGGTCGAACACTTCGCCCATCTCGCGGTATCCGGCGTCCCCGGGATGCAGGTGGTCGCCGCAGTCGTAGCGCGGCAGCAGCCGCCCCGGATCCCGCGGGTCGCGCAGCGCGGCGTCGAAGTCGACCACGGCGTCGTACACGCCGCCCGCCCGGATCGCGGCGTTGACCTGCTGCCGTACGGCCTCGCGGGCCGGGGTGCCGCGGCGGTGGCCGCCGAACGGCGTCAGCGTGGCGCCCACGACCTTCGCGCCGCGCGCGTGTGCCTGCCGCACCAGTGTCCGCAGCCCGTCGAGGACGGTGCCGGCGGCGGGTGGGTCGGGTGGACGGAGGATGTCGTTGACACCGAGGTCGATGACGACGGCCCGGACGTTCGCCCGGCCGAACACGTCCCGCGCGAGGCGGTGGAGAGCGCTGGGGTTCTCCGGGGGCCGTCCCGGCCCGTCCGCCAGGACGCGGTTGCCGCTGATGCCGGCGTTGACGACGCCGTGGCGTGGCACGTCCCGTCCGGCGTCGGCGGCCGTCCGCAGCCGGTCGGCGAGGACGTCCGTCCAGCGCCGGTCGGCGTCCGAGGTGGCGGTCATGCCGTCGGTGATGGAGTCGCCGAGCACGACGACGGTCCCCTCGGTGCCGGGGCCGAGCACGTCCAGCGCGGTCAGGTAGCGCCAGAACGGGGTCCGCTCGGTGTACGCCGCCCCGTCGGGGTCCGCCGCACGGTCGCCCGCGGCGGCGTAGGAGGTCTGCCGGGCGTGGCGGTGGTGGGTGACGGGGCCGGAGGAGGCGGGGGAGTAGGTGGTGACGAGGACGTCGCCGTCGTCCGGTACGGGCACCGGCACGGCGTCGCTGACCGCCCGCTGCCCCGCGGGTATGACGACCTGTGTGCTGCCGCCTTCGAAGGTGACGCGGTGCAGGGTGCCCGCGTCCGCCGACGCGGTGCCGCGTCCGGCGGCGACGGCGACGGTGGCGTCGGTGACGACCAGTGGACGGGTGCCGTAGAGGTTGGACAGTGTGATGCGGGCGCTGGTGCCGCCGATGCTGGTGTGCACCACGTTGCGTATGGACCGCCCGGCCATGCCGGTGGTCCGGGTTCCGGGCTCGGCGCCGGAGGGGGAGGCGGCCCAGGTCGTCGCCCAGACGCCGCCGGCGGCCGGGGCGGTTGATGCGTGCGGGCCGCGCCCGTCGCCGGGCGTGCCCGGCCGGACTGCTGTTCCGGTGCCGGAGGCGACCAGGGCGTACAGGCCGACGATCAGTGCGGCGATCGCGGACAGCAGGGCACAGCCGTGACGCCTGGCCATACGGCGCGTCTCCTCGGGGGCGAGGGGAGCGGGGGGCTCCGTGGTCGACCCTCCCATGATGCGCCATGCGGACACCCGTCCGGACGGCGGGAACCTTCCGTGCGTTCCGGGAGTTCGTCCGACGACCCGGGCATGGCGGGGCGACACAGGGACAATGTGTACGAAGGAGTGTGATCGGGTGGAGAGGATGGAAGGCGTCCCGCAGGGCGGGACGGACGACGCGGCAGCGGCCCGGTCGGCCCCTGTGCCCGGCGAGGTGTCCGGGTCCCGCGAGCCGTCCGCGTCCGGGGCGCGGTCCTCGTCCGGCACGGGCGGGACGGGTGTGGGCCGGTCCGGTGCGGGCGGGTCGCGCGGCGCCGGGCGCGGGGCGGCGCCTCGGCCGGGCGCCGGCCGTGACTCCGGCGCGGAGCGCGTGGCCGGTGCCGGGCGCGCGTCCGGAACGGGGCTGCGGGCCGACCCGGGAACGGCGTCCCGTGGGGCACCCGTGTCCCGCGCCATGACCGCCTTCAGCCCCGCCGACGAGGAGAAGCGGCGTGGTGTGCGCCGCATGAAACTCACCGCGACCGGCCTGCTGCTCTTCGTCGCGGTCGTCTACGTCCTGGCCAAGTGGGGCCACGACTCCGGCGCCGGCGCCTGGGCCGGGTACGTGGCGGCCGCCGCCGAGGCCGGCATGGTCGGTGCTCTCGCCGACTGGTTCGCGGTCACCGCGCTCTTCCGCCGCCCCCTCGGCCTGCCCATCCCCCACACCGCGATCATCCCCACCAAGAAGGATCAGCTGGGCGTCTCCCTGGGCGAGTTCGTCGGCGAGAACTTCCTCTCCGAGGACGTCGTACGGCAGCGGCTGCGCAGTGTCGGCATCGGCAGCCGCCTCGGTTCCTGGCTCGCCGAGCCGGAGCACGCCGACCGGGTCACGGCCGAGCTGTCGACCGCGCTGCGGGGCGCCCTGACCGTCCTGCGCGACTCCGACGTCCAGGCCGTCGTGGGGGAGGCCGTCACCCGGCGCGCGAACGCCAGGGAGATCGCGCCCGGCATCGGCAAGATGCTGGAGAAGGTCGTCGCCGACGGCGGCCACAGACGCGTTGTCGACCTGGTGGTGAGCCGGGCCCACGACTGGCTGGTGCTGCACGCCGACTCCGTGATGGACGCCGTGCAGGGGGGCGCCCCCGGCTGGACCCCGCGGTTCGTCGACCGCAAGGTCGGCGAGCGCGTCTACCGGGAACTGCTGCGCTTCTGCGCCGAGATGCGGGACATGCCCTCCCACCCCGCCCGCGGTGCCCTCGACCGCTTCCTCACCGACTTCGCCTCCGACCTGCAGTCCGACACCGACACCCGGGCCCGGGTGGAACGGCTCAAGGGCGAGGTGCTCGGCCGCGGTGAGGTCCAGGACCTCATCGCCTCCGCCTGGACCGCCGTACGGTCCATGATCGTCTCGGCGGCCGACGACGAGCGCAGCGAACTGCGGCTGCGCACGAGGGCCTCGCTGCTCTCCCTGGGCGCACGGATGGCCACCGAGCCGAAGGTGCAGGGCAAGGTGGACCGCTGGGTCGAGGGCGCGGCCGTCCACGTCGTGACGACCTACCGCAAGGAGATCACCTCCCTGATCACCGACACCGTCGCCGGCTGGGACGCCGAGCACACCACGCGCAAGATCGAGGCGCACATCGGCCGCGACCTGCAGTTCATCCGCATCAACGGCACCGTCGTGGGCTCCCTGGCAGGGCTGCTGATCTACACGGTGTCGCAGGCACTCGGCGCGTAGGGGCGCGGGCCGCGGCCCGCCGGCGCGTCAGGTGTTGCGGTCGGCGACCGCCCAGGACGCCACGGCGACGGCACCGGCGACGGTGAAGACGGACGGCCACGCGCCGATCTTCCTGGCGAGCGGATGCGATCCGGCGAAGGCGGCGACGTACGCGGCCGTCAGCGCCCCCGCGGCCCGCGCGCCGGCCTGCTGCCGCCACTGCTGCGCCGCTGCCGCCCCCGCGACGGCGAGCACGGCACCGCCCAACTGCCGCTTCTTCGTCCAACGGGCCACGCCGTACCCGCCGACGAGCCCGCCCGCGGCGACGACAGCGCTGGGAACCCTGGCCATGACTGCCTCCTGATGCCCCCTGGTCGCCCCTCTGGCCACCACGTGACTGTGCCTCGACGAGGCTAGCGCCGCCCCTCCCGTCAGCACGCCCCGCCCCATGGCTCAAACTTGAGTCCATACTTGTCAAGTTTGCTTCATCGCGCTATATAAGAAATATAGCGGCGCGAGCCCCCAGGCAGCGCGCCGCCAGCACGGCACCTGATGAAAGGAGTGACCTGTGATGCTCATGCGCACGGATCCGTTCCGTGAGTTCGACCGACTCGCACAGCAGATGCTCGGCACGGCGGCCCGCCCGTCGGCGATGCCGATGGACGCCTACCGTTCCGGAGACGACTTCCTCGTCCACTTCGATCTCCCCGGCATCGACCCCGAGACGATCGAACTGGACGTGGAGCGCAACGTCCTCAACGTCCGGGCCGAGCGCACGTCCCCCGCCCCCGAGGGCGCGGAGTTCCTCGTCGCCGAACGCCCCACGGGCACCTTCAACCGCCAGCTCTTCCTCGGCGACACCCTCGACACGCAGCGCATCGACGCCTCCTACGAAGCCGGCGTCCTCACGCTCCGTATCCCCGTCGCGGAGCAGGCCAAGCCGCGCCGCATCCAGATCAGCGGCGGTGGCGGCCGCAAGCAGATCAGCACCTGACACCAACGGGGACCGGCCCCCGAGGCCCGGCCCGTCGGACCTCGGCGGGCCCGTCCGGTCGGCCCGCGCGACCGGGCCGGCCGGAGGCGCCGTCGCCCATGCGCCGCCACCGGCCTCGCGCGGCGCCGACGTCCGTCCGAGGACCGCACCGGCCGGGAGGTCCGCCGCCCGACGGGCCGGCCGGAGGCGCCGTGGGTCCGTCACCGTGAACGCGGCGAGACTCGCGAAGCCCGATCCAGGGGTGTCGCGCAGACTCCGGGAGGCGCGGACCCGGCGCCGATGGCCGGCGGTCCGGGCGGACGTGGCCGCACGTGATCACACGCGACGGCACGGCACGGCACGGTGGGCTGCGGCACGCGGAGGGCGTCGGCCGTCGCCGGGCCGCGGTCCCGGTTCGGAACCGGCCGGCCCCGAATCCCGGAGCGGGCCCGGCGGCTCCGGGCGGGCGCCGGCATGGATCGACCCGGTCGACGTTCTCTTTCCCGTCCCCCTCTCTGCTCGTCCCCCCTCTGCCCCGCGATCGTGGCGCGGACCGTTCGGCCTTCGACCGATCACGGTCTCCCCCGTGGCCCGACTCCGTCGAGTTCTCCGTGGGCCGACTCCGTCGAGCCGGGGCACGACGGCTGCGACGCCCGGCTCTTCCGGGTTCCGCTTCGCAGCGGGGCCCGGAGCCCTGCGGTCAGCCCTCCGGATTCCCGTGGCACTCCTCGTACGCCCGTTGCGAGCCGCACCAGCAGGCCGCGCCCCGCTGCGGCGGCCAGGGGGTCGCGCGCCCGCGGGATGCCAGTGTCGTCGCGTACTGCGGGAGGAGGGCCGCTTCCGAAGGGGACATGCCCTCCGAGGCGGCGAAGGCCTCGTACGACGGGACCGTGCCCGGCACGATGCCGAGGTTCTGCGTGCCGGAAGCCGCGAGTTCCCGCAGCGAGCGTTCTATCGTCGCCAGGTGTTCCTCGTACGAGGGGTACTCCGCGGACAGGTCCGGGTAGTCGGACCGGAGTTCCGCCAGCTCGGCCGCGGGCCAGTGGAGGATGGCCACGGGGAAGGGGCGGGAGAGCGCCTCGCGGTAGGTGCCCAGTTCGGCGCGCAGGCGGGAGATCTCCGCCGCCAGTTCGGCCGGGTTGTCCGAGCCCAGGGACCAGACGCGCTTGGGGTCGTGGAGTTCGTCCAGGGAGACCGGCGCCGTGTTCAGGGTGTCCGCCAGGGTGTCCCACGCGTCGTGCGGCGCGCCCAGCATGCGGCGCACCCGGTGGCGGCCGAGGAGGAGCGGGTGGGTGGCGTACGGGGGTTCCGCCGTGTCCGCGAGGAGGAGGCCGGTGCCCTGGGTGAAGGTCTCCTCCGCCGCCTCCAGCTCGTCGTGGGATTCCAGGGCCTCGGCGATGATCACCCAGGGGGCCGGGTCGCGCGGCCCTGCGACACGGAGACCCTCGATGATGGCCCGGGCCTCGGCCTCGTGACCGTACTCCCACAGGTTGGAGGCCTTCAGGGCCCGCACCAGGTGGGGGTTGTCCAGGTCCGTCGCCGAGTTCAGGAGGCGGTCGTACAGGGCGGTCGCGGCGGGGCGGTCGCCGGACAGTTCCAGGTGGGCCGCGGCGCGCAGCAGCAGGGGTTCGGCGTCCTCGGGATACAGGCCGGCGGTCCGTTCCAGGCGGGCGGCCTCGGCGGCGTGGTCGACGTTCTCGGCAGGCGTGTCGGGGCGCATGGGGGACACCGTACTGCCGATCAGCGGCGAGGGTCAGGTGCCGTCCGGCCTGAGCCTTCCCGGCGCACGGCCGTGGCACGGCGTCCCCGGCCGCGGCCCCCGGGGGGCGTCCCTCGGGGGCCGCGGCCGTGCGGCCGGCCCGTGCGACGAGGGGCACAAGGGGCACGACCTGGAGCGCGGTCGAGCGGGCCGTGCTGTACCGGTGACGGCGCCGGCCTCACGGTCCGGTACGTGAACGGGGTCTTGCGGAGTGGACGGCCGCCTTGGAGGATCGGCCAAGCCTCCGATGGCTGCGCCTCGGCCGCATCCCGGTCGCGTCCATCGCCGGGCGCCCGCGATCGAGGAAGATGGTGAGGACCCATGAAGCTGCTGCGAGTCGGTACGGCAGGGTCGGAGCGACCTGCGCTGCTCGACGCCGAGGGGACCCTGCGTGACCTGTCGGGCCTTGTCCCGGACATCGACGGCGCCCTGCTGGCCGACGACGCCGTGCTCGCCCGGATCCGCGCCGCGGCCGACTCCGGCGAGCTGCCCGCGCTGGACGCGGCCGGGCTGCGCATCGGGCCGCCGCTGGGCCGTATCGGCAAGATCGTGTGCATCGGGCTGAACTACCACGACCACGCCCGCGAGACCGGGGCGCAGCCGCCGTCCGAGCCGGTGGTCTTCTTCAAGGCGCCCGACACGGTGGTCGGCCCGCACGACACCGTGCTGGTGCCGCGCGGGTCGGTCAAGACGGACTGGGAGGTCGAACTCGCCGTCGTCGTCGGCCGTACGGCCCGCTACCTGGCGTCCGCGGAGGAGGCGCTCGCGCACGTCGCCGGGTACGCGGTGGCGCACGACGTGTCCGAGCGGGAGTTCCAGATCGAGCGGGGCGGCACCTGGGACAAGGGCAAGAACTGCGAGACGTTCAACCCGCTCGGGCCGTGGCTGGTGACGGCGGACGAGGTGCCCGACCCGCAGGACCTGCGGCTGCGGCTGTGGGTCAACGGGGAGCTGCAGCAGGACGGGACGACGGCCGGGCAGATCTTCCCGGTGGGCGAGGTCGTACGGTACGTCAGCCGGTTCATGACCCTGTACCCGGGCGACGTCATCAACACCGGGACGCCCGCCGGGGTGGCCATGGGGCGGCCCGAGCCGAAGCCGTACCTGCGGGTGGGGGACGTGGTCGAGCTGGAGATCTCCGGGCTCGGCAGGCAGCGGCAGGAGCTGAAGGGCGCCTGAGAGGGCGGGGAACCGCGGGGCTCGCCGGCGCCGGGCTGCGCCGTGCGGCGAGGCGCGCGGTTCCCCGCGCCCGTCAGGCCGGCAGCAGTGCGGCGAGCCGGCCCCACGCCTCTCGTGGCAGGGACTCCCTCGTGCCGCCGTCGATCACCTGGAGGGCCACGTGGTCGGCGCCGGCGGAGCGGAACTCCTCGATCTGGGCACGGATCCGGTCCTCCGTGCCCCAGGCGTACAACGTGTCCACCAGGCGGTCGCTGCCGCCGTCGGCGAGGTCGTCCTCGGTGAAGCCGAGGCGCAGGAGGTTGCCGGTGTAGTTCGGCAGGCCGAGGTACAGGGCGAGGGCGCCGCGGGCCAGCTCCCGGGCCCGGACCGGGTCGGCCTCCAGGACGACCCCCAGCTCCGGGGCGAGCAGCGGGCCTTCGCCGAGCACGTCCCGGGACCGTGCCACATGGCCGGCGGTGACCAGGTAGGGGATCGCGCCGGCCGCGCGGTCCCGGGACAGCCCGAGCGTTCTGGGGCCGAGCGCGGCCAGCACCCGGCGGCCGGCGGGGACGCCGGCCGTGTCGAGGGCGTCGAGGTAGGCGGCCAGGGAGGAGTACGGGCGGCGGTACTGCTCCGTGAACCTGGCGTGGCTCACGCCGAGGCCGAGCAGGAAGCGGCCGGGGTGGGCGGCCTCCAGGTCCTTGCAGCGGGCGGCTGTCCCGGCGGCGTCGTACTGCCAGATGCTCTGGATGCTGGTGGCGACGGTGATCCGCTCGGTCGCCTCGATCAGGGGCACGGCGTGGCCGACCGCGCTGCTGCCGCCGAGCCACAGGGCGCCGTACCCGAGCTCCTCCAGTTCGGCTGCCGTGTCGCGGAGTTCGCCACGCCGTTGCGGGTCCTCCGACCGCAGACCGACGCTCCAGACGCCGTAGCGGCCGATCGTGTTCTTCTCGGGTGTGCTCATCGGTTCCGTGACCTCCGGCCGGGGTGCTGCGATCGACGTGCGTACGGCACTGCCAACCGGAGGGTGTCTCGACTTAGTCCCGGATGCCGTTGGCTCCCCGGTCCCCGGCGTCCGGGACTTCCTGGTCCCCGGCCCTGGTCCACCGGCCGCCGGTGATCACGTTCGGTGGTCAGTCCCGGTCCAGGCCCAGGAACTCCTCCAGCGCCGCCACGACGAACCGGTGGTCCTGCAGCTGAGGCAGTCCGGACACCGTCACCGCGCCGATGACACCCGCGCCCTCGACGTGGATCGGGAAGGACCCGCCGTGGGCCGCGTAGACGTCCGGGTCGAGGCGGGACGACTCCTCGAAGGTGGTGCCCTTGGCGCGGAAGCGGGCGCCGACCAGGTAGGAGGAGGCGCCGTAGCGCTCCACGACGCGGCGCTTGCGCCCGATCCAGGCGTCGTTGTCGGGGGTGGATCCGGGCAGCGCGGCGTGGAAGAGCTGCTGTCCGCCGCGGTGGATGTCCACGGCGACGGGGGCCCGGCGCTCCCGGGCCAGCCGGACCAGCAGGGAGCCGAGCGCCCAGGCGTCGTCATGGGTGAACCGCTGGAGGATCAGGCGCCGTTCCTGAGCCTCCAGTTCCTCGATGCCCGGGGTGAGTTCGGGGCGGAACCTCGGGGCCGGCTCCTGGGTGCTCATCGCAGGGTCACCGTCACCTTCTCGCGGGCCGAACGCCGGGCCGCCTCCAGGACGTCGAGGGCGGCGGCGGCCTCCAGGGCGGTCACCGGGTTGGGGCCCTGCCGGGTCAGCGCCCCGGCCACGGCAGCGTAGTACGCGGGATAGTCGCCGGGCAGCGTCGCCACGGCGCGTCCGCCGCCGGTCACCGGGGACTCTCCGGACCCGACACGACCCCACAGCGGCTCGGGCTCGGTCCCCCACGCGGCGCCGGTGCCCGGGCGGCGGCCCTCGCGCAGTGCCGCCTCCTGCGGGTCCAGGCCGTACTTGACGTAGCCGGCCTGCGAACCGAGCACACGGAAGCGGGGGCCGAGCTGGGCGGTGGTGGCGGAGACGGAGAGGTGGGAGCGGACACCGCAGGCGTGGGTGAGCGCGATGAACGTGTCGTCGTCCGCCGCAGCACCGTCCCGGCGCACGTCCGACTCGGCGTACACCTCCACGGCCGGGCCGAAGAGGACCAGCGCCTGGTCGACGACGTGGCTGCCGAGGTCGTAGAGCAGGCCCCCGACTTCGGCGGGGTCGCCGGACTCGCGCCAGCCGCCCTTGGGCCGGGGCCGCCAGCGTTCGAACCGGGACTCGAACCGCCACACCTCGCCCAGCTCGCCGTCGGCGATGAGCCGGCGCAGGGTGAGGAAGTCGTTGTCCCAGCGGCGGTTCTGGAAGACGGACAGGAGCAGGCCGCGGTCCTCGGCGAGGGCCGCCAGCTCGCGCGCCTCGGCGGCCGTGCCGGCGATCGGCTTGTCGACGACGACCGCCAGTCCGGCCTTCAGGGCGGCGGTGGCCAGCGGGACGTGCGTCCTGTTCGGGGAGGCGATGACGACGAGGTCCAGGTCGCCGGCCCGGTCCAGCAACGCGTCGGCGGTGGCCGCGAAGCGGACGTCCGGGTGTTCGGCGCGTGCCTGCTGCCGCCTTTCGGGGCGGGTGGTGACCACGGTGTCCAGGGCGAGGCCCTCGGTCGCGGCGATCAGCGGGGCGTGGAAGACGGAGCCGGCGAGGCCGTAGCCGATCAGGCCCACCCGGAGTGGGGAGCCGGGGGCGCCGCCGCGCGGGGTGCCGAGAGGAGTGCCAGTCATGCCGGACACTTTCGCAACACTGTTGCCAAAGTGCAAGCGCGAGAGAGAATGGCGTTGTGAACAGGACGAACGGTGGTGTCAATCTGCCGGCCCTGCGCAGTCACAACACTGCGCTGGTGCTGGACCTGCTGCGCACCGCGGGAGAGCGGGGCATCAGCCGGCTCGAACTCGCCGAGCGGACCGGGCTCACCCCCCAGGCGGTCAGCAAGATCACCGCCCGGCTGCGGGCGGGGGGCCTGGCGGCCGAGGCGGGGCGGCGCGCGTCCACCGGCGGCAAGCCGCGGACCGTGCTGCGGCTGGTGCCGGAGGCCGGGCACGCGGTGGGGGTCCACCTGGACCGGGACGAGGTGCGGGCGGTGCTCGTCGATCTGACCGGGCGGGTCGTCGCCGAGCGGATGGCCGCCGTGGACCTCGACGGGGCGGGGGCCGAGGCGGCGGCTGCGGCCGTGGCCGGGCAGGCGGAGCCGCTCACGGACGCGGTGCGGAGCGGCACTCTGCTCGGAGCCGGGGTGGCGCTGCCGGGGCCGCTCGACCACGCGCGGGGTGTCCTGCACCGGGTCACCGGGTTTCCCCAGTGGGAGGGGTTCCCACTGCGGGAGGCACTGGCGGAGCGGCTGGGGGTGCCGGTCGTCGTCGACAAGGACACGAACGCGGCGGCGCTGGGCCTCGCGATCGCGGGGGAGGACGGCGGCGAGCAGGAGCGCGGCGGGCCGGAGGGGGGCGGCCGGAGCGGGATCCGCAGGGGCGGCACCGGGCAGGGCGGCGTCCGGCCGGGTGGTGGCCGGGGCAGATCGTTCGCCTATCTGCACCTCGCTACGGGCCTTGGGGCGGGGCTGGTGATCGGCGGGGCCGTGCATCGCGGGGCGCGGACGGGGGCGGGGGAGTTCGGGCACCAGGTGATCCAGCTGGACGGCCCGCGCTGCGGCTGTGGTGACCGTGGATGCATCGAGGCGCTGTGCCTGGCAGCCGTGGCGCGCGGGGACACCGCGGAGGCGGCGCGGGTGCTCGGCGCCGGTGCCGCGAACCTCGTCGGGTTGCTGGACATCGACCGGGTGCTGCTCGGTGGGCGGACGGTGGCGGCGGCACCGGAGGTGTTCGTGCGGGGCGTCGGGGACGTCCTCCGCGCGCGGGCGCGGAGGGAAGGTGCCGTGGGCGGTGCGGTGCCCGTACGGATGGCCGGCGGCGGGGAGCGGAGGGTCGCGGCCGGGGCGGCCCAACTGGTGCTGGGGGCGGTGTTCGGGCGGGGCGACGGGTGAGGGGGCCGCCCGGGCGCCCCCACCGCCTGCGCCGAACAGCCGTCGTGCCCTCCTCCCTTCGGGTCGCCGCTCGGTGTGGTGCCCGTTCCGGCGCGCCCGCTCCACCAAGCTCATATGTTCATGCGACTGTGTACTCCTACGTCCCCCTGTCTCGCCGCAGCCGCCGCCGTGCTTCTGCCGCTGTCCGCACCGGCCGTGGCCGCACCCGCGCACGCGACGGCGCCCCCTCCCGGCTGTACCGTCCCCGACAGCCGGGACTTCCCCCTGACCACCCGCATCCACGGCGGCCCCGACTCCTACGAGGCCGGAGGCGGTCACGGCAGCTGGCAGATCGAGCTGCGCAACACCACCGCCCGCACCTGCACCGGCATCCACCCCGTCGTCGTCCTGGTCGACGAGCGGCACACGCTGACCCCGGGTCGGGCCAGCCTGGAGTTCTCCGACGGGGCGCGCACGCACACCGTGCGCCTGGAGGCCACCGACGAGGACGAACTGGTCGGGGCGTTCGCCGACGCGGACGGGTTCACGGGATTCACCGTGGGGCCGCGCCGCACGCTGGACGTGCGGGTGCGGCTGGCGTTCCGCGCGGATGCCGCACCCGACGACGTCACCGTCAACGCGGCCCTCGTGCAGCGGCACGAGGACGACGGCGACTGGGTGGGCCAGTCGAACGACTACCGGTTCGCGGTGCGGGCCCCCGCCGAGGCGGACGGTGACACGGACCCGGGCACCGGATCCGGCCGCGACCCCGGCTCCAACCCCGGCGACGCCGACCCGTCCGCCTCGTCCCGTGAGCCCCGGCTGCCCGACGAACTGGCCCGCACCGGGTTACCGGTCCCGCATCCCGGCCTCGTCGCGGCCATCGCCGGCCTGCTGCTCGCCGGCGCCGGCCTGGCGTTCGCCCGCAGGACGCGCCGGCGCCGGTGAGAGGCGGGGCAGGCCGGCACCGCCGTCGCCCACGACGGCAGCGCCGTCCTCGACGCCCGCGACGCCCGCCACCTCACCGTGGCACCCGGCGAGGTCATGGCGCCCGCCCGGGCCGTCCGGGTCGGCAGGAACGCCGCGCTGCGGGCGGTCACCGGGTCGTGCGGCCCACCGCCGGGCGAGCGCGCCCGGGGGGACGGGACGTCACCGGCCCGCCGCCGCACCGGAGGGGCGCCGGCACGGCCGTCCGGAGCCACCGGCGGGCGACGACTGGTTCCGGGAGACCGACGGGGTACGGATCAGTCCGCCCTGGCTAGGCTGTGGGGCGTCGGTACGCCGTGGTTCCGGCGCCCCAGTCCGGTATTCCCCAGTCCGGTGTCCGCTCCGGTCTGACGTACATCGCCAGGAGACGCAGCACATGGCAGAACGCAAGCCCGTCGCATCGTGGCTCACCGACATGGACGGTGTGCTCATCCACGAGGGCGTCCCGATCCCCGGCGCCGACGCATTCCTGAAGAAGCTGCGCGAGTCCGGCAAGCCCTTCCTGGTGCTGACCAACAACTCCATCTACACGCCGCGCGACCTGCACGCCCGCCTGACCCGCATGGGCCTGGACGTGCCGATCGACAACATCTGGACCTCGGCCCTGGCCACCGCGAAGTTCCTCGACGACCAGCGTCCCGGCGGCAGCGCCTACGTCATCGGCGAGGCCGGCCTGACCACCGCGCTCCACGACATCGGCTACATCCTCACCGACCACGAGCCCGACTACGTGGTCCTCGGCGAGACCCGCACCTACTCGTTCGAGGCCATGACGAAGGCGGTCCGCCTCATCAACGGCGGCGCCCGCTTCATCTGCACCAATCCCGACGAGACCGGCCCCTCCACCGAAGGCCCCCTGCCGGCGACCGGCGCCGTCGCGGCGCTGATCACCAGGGCCACCGGCAAACAGCCCTACTTCGCGGGCAAGCCCAACCCGCTGATGATGCGGACCGGCCTGAACGCCATCGGCGCCCACTCCGAGACCAGCGCGATGATCGGCGACCGGATGGACACCGACGTGCTGGCCGGCATGGAAGCCGGCATGCAGACCTTCCTCGTGCTCACCGGGCTCACGCGGCCCGAGCAGGTGGAGGACTTCCCGTACCGGCCGTCGACGGTCGTGGAATCGATCGCGGACCTGGTCGACCGCATCTGACACCCGCGGTCCGGGCCGTGGGACCCACGGCCCGGACCGGACCCGAAACCTGCCACAACCCGTACGGAGCAGCCGCGTCCCCCAGCGGATGCGGGGCCATGCGCCGGGGAGGACCCTCCAGGTAACGGGAGGTACACCATGGGTCGACGAAAGCTCACTCTCTGTGCAACAACCGCCGCTCTCGCGGCGTTCACCCCGACGGCGTACGCGTCGAACAGCGGCGGGGTCTCCGTGACCCCGTCCTCGCCCGTCGCCGGGGCCGACGTCGCGCTGAAGGTGAGCGGTTGCTCCGGCAGGACCGCCACGGCGGTGTCCGCGGCGTTCGTCGCCGACGTCCACCTCGCCGGCACCGACGGCGTTCTCGCCGGGGAGACCAAGGTCCGTTCCTCGATCGAGCCCGGTGCCTACGACGTGAGCATCACCTGCGCCGACTTCACGATCAAGGGACGCATCACGGTCCTGGAGCACTCCGGCCGCCCGCATCCGGCGGACGTACCCGCATCCCCCGTCGCTCCCGTCCTCGCGGGCGGTGGCGGCACCGCCCGGCTGGCCGCGTCCGAGGCCCGTGCCCACGGGCCCGGCACCGCGCAGGCCGTCACCGGGCTGGTCCTGGCCGGCGTGGCCGCCGTCGCCGTCGCGCTCCGCAGCATCCGCCGGAGCCGCAGGACGGACTGACCATGCCCGACAGCGAACGTCACGTCGGTGCCGGGCGGCTGCTGACCGGCCTGGCCTGGGCGGTGCTGCTGCTGGGGCTGTGGATGTGGGGGAGTGAGGTCACCGGCGCCTGGTCCGGGACGGCCGCGCGGGCGGCCGGTGACGTGGCGGCCGTCGGGCGTCCCGGGGACATCGAACTGCCGCCTCCCGCCCAGCCCTTGCAGGCCGCGCTGCCGCAGCGCATCGACATCCCCGTCCTCGGCGTGCAGGCGCCGGTCGTGGCACGCGGCCTCGACGGCGACGGCGCGATCGACCCCCCGCCGTTCGACCAGGCCGCGGTGGTGGGGTGGTACGCGGGCGGGGCGCGGCCCGGCGCCGCCGGGACCGCGCTGATGGTCGGTCACGTCGACACCGAGTCCCGGCCCGCCGTGTTCTACAAGCTCAGCACGCTCGTGCCGGGCCGTACCGTCCGCGTCGTCCGCGACGACGGGAAGGTCGCCGAGTTCACCGTCGACGCCGTCGACGTCGTCCCCCGCGACCACTTCGACGCCCACCGCGCCTACGGCACCCGCCGGGCGGGCCGCGCCGAACTCCGCCTCATCACCTGCGGAGGCACCTTCGACCGGACCGGCCAGGCCTACACGGCGAACGTGATCGTGTCGGCGTACCTGACGGGGGCGAGCGGGTGACGACGGCCAAACGGCGGCCCGGCGCGCGCCGCCGCAGGAGCACACGACCCGGCCGGCAGCCCGCCCCCCAGGACCACCGACCGGGCCGGTCCTCGACCGCGCTCGCTCGGGCTGCGGGAGTAGCCCGGCGATCGGCGCGGGAGGCTGGAGAGGCCAACGGCGAGTGAACGACCGGCCGGGGTCTGGGGCCGTCGACACGACTCTAGAACGGGTGGACGCCTCAGGCCTAGGGGTGATGTGACGTCAAGTCCCGGTCCGGACGCGCTGTGTGATCCGCGCGGACCGCCCCGGCGCCCGGGTCACGGGACGTGTGTCAGCATTGAGCCACGGAACACACTCCGAGGGGGAGTCGCATGCAGGGCACGAGGGGGGCCGCGGCGGTGCTGGGGGCGGCGCTGCTGCTCGCCGGCTGTTCCTCCGGGGACGGCGGCGGGGACACGGGCGACGGCGCGGGCACCGGGATCACCCAGCAGCCCAGGGAAGCCGACCCGTTCTGGGTCAACCCGAGCGGCAGCGCGGCCCAGCAGGTGGCCGCCTACGTCCAGAGCGGGAAGAAGGACGAGGCGGAACAGATCCGCAAGATCGCCGCGCAGCCGACCGGCGAGTGGGTCGGCCCGGAGGAACCGGAGCAGGAGGCACGCGGCTACACCGAGGCCGCCGACAAGGCCGGACGGACCGCCCTGCTCGTCCTCTACAACATCCCGCACCGGGACTGCGGCCAGTACTCGCAGGGCGGCGCCGCCGACGGCGACGCCTACCGTGCCTGGGTCGCGGCGGTCGCCCGCGGCATCGGGGACCGCCCCGCCACCGTGATCCTGGAACCGGACGCCGTGCTGCACCTGGTGGACGGCTGCACCCCGGACGAGTTCCACGAGGAGCGCTACGACCTCCTCAAGGACGCCGTCGGGACGCTGAAGTCCCTGAAGAGGACCAAGGTGTACCTCGACGCCGGCAACGCCGGCTGGGGCCACCCCGACCAGATCTTCGCGCCGCTGCGCCGGGCGGGCGTCGACCGGGCCGACGGCTTCGCGGTGAACGTCTCCAACTTCTACTCCACGCAGGACTCCGTCGCCTACGGCAAGCGGCTCTCCGCGAAGGTCGGCGGCAAGCACTTCGTCATCGACACCAGCCGCAACGGCAACGGCCCCTACACGGACGGCGATCCGGAAGAGCGCTGGTGCAACCCGCCCGGCCGCGCACTCGGCGAGCCCCCGACGACGAAGACGGCGGACCTGCTCGTCGACGCCTACCTGTGGGTGAAGCGCCCGGGGGAGTCCGACGGCGAGTGCAAGGGCGGACCGAAGGCGGGGCAGTGGTGGCCCGACTACGCCCTGAAGCTGGCCAGGGCCTCGCGCTGACACGGTGGGGCGCCCTCCCGGAGGAAGGGCGCCCCGCGCTTCACCGCCTTCGCAACAGACCCTGACGCGGGCTAAGGGACCCTGACCCACTGCGCCTTGCTCGGCGTCCCCTGGTCGTCGGTCACGAACAGCATGTACCAGCCGGCCGGTACCAGGTTCCGGTTCTTCGGCACGGTGACCGTCACACCGTCCTGCGTCTTCTTCAGCTCCAGGGCGATGGACCGTTGGTCGACGTCGGTGACGTGCGTGGTGGCGCTCGGCCGGATCAGCCGGGCCGTCCTGATGGACGCGGCGTGCCGGGTGGGGAAGGTGGCCGACCCGCCGCGTTCGATGGTCTGCGGCCCCTCGCCGAGGGAGGGCCGCGAGCCCTGGTACAGGTACGGCGGCGTGTAGATCTCGACACGCTGCTCGAACGTGCCGGGCTTGGTGTTGGCCTTGTCGCCGTACAGCGAGTCGGAGCCGAAGAACATCACGCGGCCGTCGGGCAGCAGGATCGAGCCCGAGTGGTAGTTGCGGCCGACGTTGGGGTCGGCCACCCGCTCGAAGCTGTTGGTGTCCGGGTGGTAGATCCGCGCCTCGTGGATGTTGGACTCGCTGCGTCCCCGGTAGTCCTCCGAGCCGCCGGAGACCAGCACCGTGTCGTCGGGCAGCACCGAGGACTGCGGGTAGCGGGTTCCCTTGTCCAGCGTGGGCCCGTCGACGAACCGGGGGTTCTTCTCCTTGAGGTCCACCAGTCGGGTCCGGTTGGTGGATTTCCTGGACTCGCCGACGCCTCCGCCGCCGATGACCAGGTACTTCTCGTCCTGCGCCGGTGGCAGCAGCACGGTGCCGGAGGTCTCCATCTGGTCCGGGTCGCTCAGGCCGGGCACCCTGGTGAACGTGTAGGTGTCCAGGTCCCAGACGCCGGGGTCACGGCCGACGTCGTCCGGGCCGTAGCCGGCGTTCGACCCCGAGTAGAAGATCTTGCCGCTCTGCGTCAGGAACAGCGCCGGGTACGTGGGGAACTGCATCTGCTTCCCCGTGTACGTCCACTTCTTGGTCTTCGGGTCGAAGATCTCGTTCTTGCCGGGCACGATCTGCCCGATGTCGTCGAGGCCCGAGACGCTGAGGATCTTGCCGTCGCTCAGTGTGGTGAGCGTCGGGTACCAGCGGGCCTCGTTCATCGGGTCGACCTTGATGTACCGCTCGGCGACCGGGTCGAACTCGTAGGCGTCGCGGATGCCCTGGAAGTCCTTCTTGTCGAGGGCGAGCTTCTGCGCGATGCCGTAGGTGTTGCGGGCGTCGGCGCCCGTCAGCCCCTGGATGCGGTAGTTGTCCTCGGTGCCGGTCTCGTACTCGGCGCCCTCCTGCTGGGCCTCGACGTAGATGCGGCCGTAGCCGGGGTCGTTGCGCAGCCAGGCGCCGGTCTGCTTGTCGTAGACCTTCTTCGCGCGCGGCACGAGCACCGGGTCCTTGGAGACGAACGTCTTGCCGTTGTCCCGGCCGGTGAACTTGGTGCCCGCGGGCAGCGTGATCGGCTTGTCCGGGTTCTCGTTGTGGACGATCATCAGGCCGCCGGCCTTCTTGACGTTGCCCTTCAGCTTCTCGTAGCGCCTGGTGCCGCCCGCGATGAGCAGGTTGCCGTTGGCCAGCTGGGTGTGGCCGGTGCAGAAGAAGTCGTTGGGCGTCGGCACCTTCTTGATGGTGCCCTTGACCGGATCCCAGATCCGGGTGTCGTACTTCTTGGCGTCCTTGTTGTCCTGGTTGTTGCCCGAGCCCGCGACCATGAGGATCTTGCCGGTGTGCAGCAGGGCCGCGTGGATGGTGTTCTGCCGGTACTCCTTCGGGAACTCGATGACCTGCCAGCGGCCGTTGTCGGCTTTGTACTCGGGTCTGTTGATCTGGTACTGGTGGTATTTCTCGGTGCCGAAACGGTACAGCCACGGACCGTTCATCCCGGCCAGCGCGAGTACCACCGCCGTGCCTATCGCGAGTCGACGGACGCGGCGGCGGCCGGCCTGGTCTTTCATTCCTTACGTCCCCCAAGTCCACCAAGGGCGATCTGCATGGTCTGGTCGTCGCCCGCGTTCGGGCTCCCGGCGGCGGTCCAGCCGGGCTGCTGCCCGGGAGTGTGCGGCGCGTGCCCGTGCGGTGCGTGGGAGCCGGGCGCCTGCCCCGCCGTCTCCGGCGTCGACGCCGCGGGAGTGTGCGGCGGTTCCGCGGTGGCGGGCCTCTTCCTCGCCTCGCGCAGCTCGTGCCGCCAGACGAAGACGGGGAAGGCGGTGATGAGCATGGCGAACACGGCCCAGGTGATCATCGCCGGGTGCGAGTGGCCGAGGACGAAGCCGGCGACGACGGAGGCGCCGAAGATGGTGATGAAGTACCAGTGGTACCGGAACGTCGCGAACCAGGTGTCCGGGCTGGCGGAGTCGCCCTTGGGGGTCACCACGAACTTGCTCTTGCGGCGCAGTACGGAGTCGATCAGCGCCTTGGCGTACAGCGGCGCCGACAGCGCGGACATCACCATGCCGGCCACACCGCCGGACCCCTCCGGCTCGTGCGGGGAGACGTTGTGGCGGCGGTTCCAGATGTACAGGCCGATCTGGAGGGCGGAGGCGTTGCCGTAGAGCATCAGCCACACGGTCGGGTCGATGTTCACACCCGAGGCGCCCAGGCCCAGGAACAGTGCGCAACTGAGCGCGGCCAGAATCCAGTTGAGGGCCGACATCGGATAGAAGATGATCATCATCGTGTAGTTGAAGAGCTTGCCCGGCGGGAGCGAGTACCAGCCCTTCCAGTACTGCTTGAGGATCGTCTCGTAGGTTCCGCGGGACCAGCGCATCTGCTGGGTGAAGAAGTCCGTCCAGGCGGCCGGGCCCTCGCCGACGGCGAGCACGTCCGGGGTGTACACCGACTTCCACTTGCGGCCCGTCTCCGGGTTCTTGTGGCGGTGGATCTCGAAGCCGGTGGCCATGTCCTCGGTGATCGAGTCGTACAGGCCGCCGATCTGCTTGAGCGCCTTGATGCGCACGGCGTTGGAGGTGCCCACGAACATGGGTGCGCCGTACTTGTTGCCGGCGCGCTGGATCAGTGCGTGGAAGAGGAACTGCTGCGACTCGGCGGCCTTGGTGACGAAGTTGTCGTAGTTGCCGTAGACCTGCGGGCCGATGACGAAGCCGACGTCCGGGTCGCGGAAGAAGCCGAGCATCCGCTCCAGGTAGTTGGGCAACGGCACGTGGTCGGTGTCCACGGAGGCGAAGTAGTCGTAGTCGTCGCCGTGCGCGTCGAGCCAGGCGTTGTAGTTGCCGTGCTTGGTCCTGGCGCGGTGCGGGCCCTTGGGGCGGTTCCACCGGGCGACGCCCTTGCGGGAGAAGTGGTGCACGCCGAGGCGCTCGCACACGGCCTTCACCTCGGGGTCGTCGCCCTCGTCGAGCAGCCAGACGTGCATCAGGCCCCGGTGACGGATCCTCACCGCGGCCTGAAGCGTCTTCGTCACCATCTCCAGCGGCTCCTTGCCGGGCACGAAGGAGGTGAGGAAGGCGACGCGGGTGCCGGTCTCGGGGACCACCGGGACCGGATCGCGGGCGACCAGCGTGGCGTGCGCGTTGGACAGCACGTTCATACAGCGGAAGAACTCGATCAGGCCGATCGAGACGAGCATGACGACGTCGAGCGCGGGGAGGAGGTCGAAGGAGGGGTAGTCGCGTTCGGTCCAGTGCTCCGGCTGGAGCAGCCAGAACAGCAGGACCAGCGACAGCACGGGGGCCGCGGCCAGCATCAGGGCGACCCGGATGCGGTGCGGCTCCTGGGAGATGAGGGATCGGTACTGCACCGTGTACGGCTTGCCCCGGTCCGGCTGGGTGAGGGGACCCGCCAGGCGGCTGTAGTGCTCGTAGTCGTATCTTGGCAGCGTCCGTTTGATCCGCCGGAAGGTTCCGGTGGTGCTCATCCGGTGCGAAGGCACCCTGAGCTGCGTGGTTTCCGACGGGTCGAAGTCCCGTCGGGCGCCGCTCGGCGTCGACGTCATGAGTCATCCCCCCACACGCTCTTCCGTGCGTGTCGTCCGGTTGTCCGTGCGCTGTTCCGGGCCCCCTCGACCGTCACAGGCGTTTCAGTGGTGGGCCGCAGTCACCACGTCCGACCAACCCTACAGACATGGAAGTGCGCCCTTCCGGTTGCATGATGCCCCCCCTCGGCATCGATCCGTGTACGGGGCCCCTCTCCCCGTCAAGCCTTCCGCAACCGGTTCCCCGTCCCCCAAGTGCCGCTGATCCGCGACATCCTGAACAATCAGGGTTCTACGGTGCTCAGCATGATCGCAAGATGCGAAACGCGGTGTTTACCGGTCATACGCGCTCATTGTGGCATCTGTGAGGTCCCTGTGGGCACCCTGTGTCCCACTGCGCACGGGAGGGGTCGGATCCTTCCCGAAGTGATCGGTCGTGTCCCGTTCCGGGTGTGCCGTGTTCCCGGCCCGCGTGTCGCCGGCGACCGTGACCGCAAGCAGAAGGCCCCTCGCTCTCACGAGGGGCCTGCTGTCGGTGCGCCGCCAGGGACTCGAACCCCGGACCCGCTGATTAAGAGTCAGCT
Source organism: Streptomyces sp. MUM 2J (assembly GCF_022414535.1). Lineage (GTDB taxonomy): Bacteria > Actinomycetota > Actinomycetes > Streptomycetales > Streptomycetaceae > Streptomyces. Next base: position 79,625 of record NZ_JADWYM010000009.1, on the reverse strand, counting down.
GCTCTAACCAACTGAGCTAGCGGCGCCTGCTGACGTCGACAACTGTACATGACCTCCAAGGGTGCTCCCGACTGCCGCGACACGCCGGAAATGTTCCGAAACGGGCCTTGTGTACATCATTCGGACCGTCAGCATGCGCACCGGGATGACAGTTGGGAAACTGATCAATGTGCACAAGCGTGGACATTTCCACCCGGAGTGTGAGGGGAATCGCATGGAGACGCCGGTCTTCGAGGAGGTCGACCCCGAGAGTGACTGCGACTGCCCCGGATGCGTTCAGCGCCGGCGGACGCTTCGGTCCTCCCCGGCGGGTCGCGCCCCGGCCCACCGCGCGGCCCTGATCGTGGCGGCGGCCACCTCGGGCGCGCTGGCCGCGGCGCACGCCGCCCCGGCCGCGGCGGTCCCGCACGGAGCCGGACTGCCCGGCCTTCCCGCAGGCGACGAGCCGGACACCCCGCAGGGGAGCACGGCTCCGCTGCACGGCCCGAGCGGGGGGACCGACGCGCCGGCGGAGTCCGTGAAGCTGCCCGCGACGACCCGAGCGGAGATCATCCGCCGGGCCAAGGTGTGGGTCGCGGCCCAGGTGCCGTACAGCATGACCAGGTACTGGTCCGACGGCTACCGGCAGGACTGCTCGGGCTTCGTCTCCATGGCCTGGAACCTGCCGGGCAACGAGTGGACGGGCAGCCTGGCCCAGTACGCGGACCGGATCTCCCGGGACGAGCTGGAACCCGGCGACATCCTGCTCTTCCACAACCCCGCGAACCCCACGAAGGGCTCGCACGTGGTGATCTTCGGAGGCTGGACGGACTACACGCACAGCTACTACATCGCCTACGAGCAGACCAGCCCCACCACCCGCCGGCAGGCCACCCCCTACCCCTACTGGAGCAACGCGAGCCAGTACGTCCCCTACCGCTACAAGAGCGTCACGGCCGGCACGGCGGGCGGGGAAGCCGCGGAGCCCGAGGGGCCGACGGTGCCCGAGGGGCAGACACCGTTCCCCGGGGTGGCCTCCTTCCGGCTCGGGGCGAACAACGAGTACGTCACCCTGCTCGGCCGGATGCTGGTGGCCCGCGGCGCCGGGCGCTTCTACTCCAGCGGTCCCGGCCCGCGCTGGACGGAGTCCGACCGCCGCGCCGTGGAGGCCTTCCAGCGCGCCCAGGGCTGGAAGGGTGCGGAGGCGGACGGCTATCCCGGGCCGCACACCTGGTCGCTGCTGGTCACCGGCAAGGGCCGAAGCGTCCCGGCCGCGGCGGCGCAGCAACCGGCCGCGGGCAAGCCGGGCGCTCTCCCGCCGTTCCCGGGCCGGGGCCTGTTCCGGCTCGGGGCGAACAACGCGTATGTGACACAGCTGGGCAGGCAACTGGTGGCGAAGGGATACGGCACCCACTACACGAAGGGTCCCGGTCCGCGCTGGAGCGAGGCGGACCGCCGCAACGTGGAGGCCTTCCAGCGCGCCCAGGGCTGGCGGGGCACCGAGGCGGACGGCTATCCCGGGCCGGAGACCTGGCGCCGGCTCTTCTCGTGACGTCGATGACCTCACCCATGCGGAGCGGTTGGAGGCACCTATGAGTACGACCACTGCATCGTCGCCCGAGCCCGAGGGGAGCGCCGACGGGCAAGCGCCCCGGCCCGCGCGGCTCATCCAGAACGAGGCGACCACCGAGATCCCCGTCCACCTGCTCTTCCGCGACGACCCCGACCCGGAGCCGGTGCCGGTGCGGCCCGCCGTGGTGGGCCGCCGGCAGGGAACCGGCGAGCAGCCCCGGGTGCGCCGCCCCGGCCCGCGGCCGCGCCGGCATCCGGTGCCGCAGGTCGACCCGGAGCTGGTGGAGCGGCCCGCGCGGGTGCTGCCCGGGACGGTGGGGGTGCTGGCGGGGGTCTGCGGCGCGGCCGGGTGCGCGGCGACCTCGTGGTGGGCGGGGGTGCTGCCGCCCCTGGCGCTGGAGGCGCTGCGGCTGCCGGCCCACGCGGGCGCGGTGCTCGGGCCCGCGCAGTGGGCGGCTTACGCGGGGGCGGGCGCCGCCGGCCTGTTCGGCTTCGGCGGGCTGGCGCGGGGCCGTACCGGTCGGGCCTGGGTGCTCGGCCTGTTCGGCCGCTACCGGGGCACGGTCCGGCGCACCGGCCTGATGTGGGTCAACCCGCTGCTCCTGCGCCGCCGTGTCGACGTGCGGCTGCGGCACTGGCGCAGCGAACCGATGCCCGCGGCCGACGGCAGCGGGGTGGCGCTCAAGGCGGTGATGCTGGTGGTGTGGCGGGTGCGGGACACCGCGCGGGCCGTGCTGGGCGTGGACGACCACGAGGCGTACCTGCGCGAGTGCGTCGAGGCGGCGCTGGCGCGGGTTGCCGTGGAACCGCCCGGGGCCGGGCGGGCGCCGGCCGAGGGGGCCTCGGACGTGCTGACCCGGCTGGTGGCGGAGGAGGTCGCGCCGGTCGGGCTGGAGGTCTTCTCGGTGCAGCCGGTGCGGGTGGAGTACGCGCCGGAGGTCGCCGCGGTGATGCAGCGCCGCCGGATCGCCGCGCTGGACGCCCAGCACCGGGCGAGCGTGCTCACCTCGGTCGTCGACTCGGTCGAGGACACCGTGACCCGGCTGACCGTGCGCGGACTGGTCGAGCTGGACGACTACGAGCGCAAGGCGCTGGTGAAGGACCTGACGGTGGCGTTCTGCGCGGGGCGCGGGGAGGCGGGGCCGTGACGGCGCGGGGGAGGGCCGGGCGGCGGCTCCCGTGATTGGTATGGACATGTTCAACTCGCAGCAATACGCTGCGACTTGGTCTAGACCTACGTGCACGGCTCACAGGACCTCCCCACGTTCTCCAGGAGCGGCAGCATGCGCAGAAAGACCAAGTGGTACGCCGCCGTGGTGGGACTGGCCACGACCGGAGCTCTCGTCCTCTCCTCCGGCGGTGCCAGCGGCCACGGCTACACCGACCTCCCCGTCAGCAGGCAGAAGCTCTGTGCCATCGGCACGGTCACCGGCTGCGGCGACATCCAGTGGGAGCCGCAGAGTGTCGAGGGCCCCAAGGGCTTCCCGGCCACGGGTCCCGCCGACGGGCAGATCTGCAACGGCAGCGTGAGCAGGTTCGCCCAGCTCAGCTCGCCGGTCACGCCCTCGGGTGCCCCCTGGCCGAGGACCGCGGTGACGGGCGGGCAGTCGTACACCTTCCGCTGGCAGTTCACCGCCCGGCACGCGACGACCGACTTCAAGTACTACGTCACCAGGCAGGGCTGGAACCAGAACCACGCCCTCACCCGCTCGGACCTCAACCTCACCCCGTTCCTGACCGTCCCCTACGGCGGTCGGCGTCCCCCGTCCACCCTGTCCCACAGCGGCAGGCTGCCGTCCGGCCTGAGCGGCCACCACGTCATCCTGGCCGTCTGGACGATCGCCGACACGGGCAACGCGTTCTACGCCTGCTCCGACGTCACGTTCTGACCCCGCCCGACTGCTCCCGGCGGCCCCCCGCCGATCCCCGTTCGGCAGGGAGCGCCCCGTGCCGGCACCGGCGTCCGCCGGCTGCGGGGCGCAGGGGTGCGCACGGGGGCGCCCTCCGGGGCGGGCGGAACGCAAAGGAGCCCCTCGCTCGTGCGAGGGGCTCCTCCGTGGTGCGCCGCCAGGGACTCGAACCCCGGACCCGCTGATTAAGAGTCAGCTGCTCTAACCAACTGAGCTAGCGGCGCATGACTCCCACCGGACTCGGAACATCTCGTTCCGTGGCCGGCGACGAAGAAAATACTACCTGGTCTCCGGGGGTGCTCCCGACCACCGGGAACCGGGCCCGGGCGGCGACGGGACCGCCGGTCGCGGCACCGCCCGGGCCGTGGCCGGCGATCCGCCAGTGAAGCCCTTCCGGTCGCGGTGCTGGGGGGGGGACGTTCGGAACACCCCCTAGATCGCCAACGACAGCAGGACCGGTGCCGCGCTCCGGTTGAGGGTGTCGGCGGCCCGCCGGAGCCGGTGGGCGTGCTCGACGGGGAGGGAGAGGGCGAGACAGCCCACGGACGACCCCGCGGTGATCGGGACGGCCGCGCAGACCGTGCCGATCGCGTACTCCTGCAGGTCCAGCACCGGCACGGTCGGCGGCTGCGCGGCCAGCCGGGACAGCAGCAGCTTGTCGCTGGTGATCGTGCGGGAGGTGAGCCGGGCCATCTTGTGCCGGGAGAGGTGATCGCGGCGGCCGTTGTGATCGAGCTGGGTGAGCAGGCTCTTGCCGACCGCCGTGGCGTGGGCGGAGCAGCGGAATTCGACCCACTCGTGCACGGCGGGCGTGGCCGGGCCGTCGGCGTACTGGGTCACCCTGACCTCGCCGTCGACGTACCGGCTGATGTAGACGGCGGCGCCGACGGAGTCGCGCAGCCGCCGGAGGGTGCGCTGGAGCTGCGTACGCAGCGCCTCCTCCCGGCCCTGCGCCGCGCCCAGCCGGGCGAGCGCGCCGCCGGCGACGTACGCGCCGTCGGTGATCTGTTCGACGTAGCCCTCGCGGCGCAGCATCAGCAGGAGGGTGGTCAGCCGCTCCCTGCCGAGCTGGGTCTCGCGGGCCAGTTCGGCGTCGGTGACGCCGGTGGTGTGCCGGGCCACGGTCTCCAGGACGCGCAGGGCGTCCTGGGCCGATCGGTACGGTGCGGTCGGCTCGTGCATCAGCGCCACGGTGGTCCCCCCAGCGGTCGCTTTCTGGCCGTGATCCGGTCTGGATCCCCTCCACGATAACGGGCAAGAGCCCTGCGTGGAGGGGGTGTTGGCGAGATTCCGGCCCTCTCAGCTGCGGCGCTGACACTCTGGCATATGTCCATGGCATGCAACCGCATTCCGACCTGGAGTGACGGTCCGGACGGACGGTGCAATTACAGGACGGCGCTCAGGAACGACCGGGTCCGTTCGTGGTCGGGGTCGCCGAAGATCTTGTCCGGGGCGCCGGACTCGATCACCTTGCCCGAGTCGAACATCATCACCTGGTCGGAGATGTCCCGTGCGAAGTTCATCTCGTGGGTCACACAGAGCATGGTGATGTCGGTGGTGTGCGCGATCTCCCTGAGCAGGTCGAGCACCCCGGCCACCAGCTCCGGGTCCAGGGCCGACGTCACCTCGTCCAGCAGGAGGATCTCCGGGCGCATGGCGAGTGCCCGGGCGATCGCGACCCGCTGCTGCTGGCCGCCGGAGAGCTGGGACGGATGCGCGTCGACCTTGTCGGCGAGCCCGACCAGGTCAAGGAGCTCACGCGCCCGCTGCTCCGCCTCCTCGCGGCTGATCCCCAGGACGTTGACCGGCGCCTCGGTGATGTTCTGCAGCACCTTCATGTTCGGGAACAGGTTGAACTGCTGGAAGACCATGCCGATCTTCTTGCGGACCTGCCGCAGATGCTTCTCGTTGGCCGGCCTGAGCCGGCCGTCCGGGCCGGGCATGTGCGACAGCGGCTGCCCGTCCACCCAGATCACACCGTCGCTGACCCGTTCCAGGGTCATCAGCAGCCGCAGGATGGTCGTCTTGCCCGAACCGCTCGGCCCGATCAGCGTCACGTGCTCACCGCGCCGGACGGAGAAGTCCAGCCGGTCGAGCACCGTGTGGTCGCCGAAGCGCTTGACCACGTGGTCGAAGCGCACGAGATCGGCGGGCGGGTCCGGCTCCGCGTCCGCCGGGGCGGGGGTCGTCTTCTGCAGGGGGTCAGTGGCCAAGACGCCTCTCCAGTCTTCTCATCAGCAGCGAGGTCGGATAGCTGGCCGCCAGGAAGATCAGGCCCGCGAGGGTGAACGTCTCCGCGTACACGAAGTGGTTCGCGCCGTACTCCCGGGCCTGGGCGACCATCTCCACGACCGTGATCACGGCCAGGAACGGGGTCTCCTTGAACATCGCGATGCCGTAGTTGCCGAGCGCGGGCAGTACGTTGCGCACCGCCTGCGGCAGGATCACCGCCTGCCAGGTCCGGCGCGGTGACATCGACAGCGCCCGGCAGGCCTCCCACTGGCCCTTCGGCACGGCGTCGATGCCCGCCCGGTACACCTCCGACATGTAGGAGGCGTAGTGGATGCCGAGCACGGCGATGCCGATGGTCAGAGGCTCGATCGAGTTGAAGATCGCGTAGGCGCCGACCAGCTGCACCAGCAGCGGGGTGGACCGCACGAACTCGGTCAGCGCACGCACCGGCACCGTCACCAGCCGGGCCGGCACCCGCCCGAGCACGGCGACGGCCAGCCCGAGCACCGCCGCCACCAGCGTGCCGAGGACCGTGGCCAGCAGCGTGATCCCGAACCCGTCCAGCAGGTACGGCAGCGACTCCCTGACCGCGCCCCAGTCCCACTGGTAGTTCACAGCGCACCCCCCGCCATCTCGGACTCGCGTGCCGCCCCGGCGCTGCGGGAGCGCAGCAAGGCGCCGCCACCCGGGTGCCGGCCGAGCCGGACCTTGGCGTGCCGCTCCAGGGCGTTCATCATCAGGGTGAGCGCGTAGGCGAGCACGAAGTACATCACCAGCAGGGTCAGGTACGCCCAGGTCGTCTCACCGGTGCGGTCCCTGAAGTGCTGCACCACCGTCGTCAGTTCGGCCGCCGTGATCAGCCACAGCAGCGGCGTCGCCTTCAGCAGCTGGATCAGCAGGTTGGTGAACGGCGGGATCATCTGCACCCACGCCTGCGGCAGGATCACCCGGCGCATGCGCTGCCACGGCGTCATGTTCAGCGCGACGGCCGCCTCCCACTGCGCCTTCGGCACGGCGTTCAGCGCACCGCGCACCACCTCCGAGCCGTACGCGCCGTAGTTCATGCCGAACGCCAGGACTCCGCAGAACAGCGGCGACAGCTCGTAGCCGAACAGCAGCGGGAACGCGTAGTACAGCCAGAACAGCTGGACGTACAGCGAGGTGCCGCGGAAGAACTCCACGATCACCCGTGACACGCCCCGCACCGGCAGGGGGCCGCTGACCGCCATGAAGCCGAACACGAAGGACAGGGCGAGCGCGACGGCCGCGCCGAGCACCGTGGCCTCGACCGTCACCCTCAGCCCGGACCACACCTGCGCGATGTGGTCGAAGAAATAGGAGAAGAAGTCACCCATGGGCAGGTGTCCTCGTCAGCCCTTGCACAGGGCGGCGGTCCTCAGGTCCGCCGGTGGGATGGTCTCCTTGCCGAAGCCGTACTCGCCGATGAGCTGCACGTAGCGGTCCGGGTCGGAGGTGATCTTCTTCAGCTCGCGGTTGAACGCGTCCCGCAGGTCCCCGCTGCCCTTGCGGAAGACGGCACCGCCCGGGCTGTACTGCTTCTTGCCGTCGACCTCCGGGATGAAGGCCTCGGTGACCTCCAGGCCGCTGTTGTTCCTGGCCAGCCAGTTCAGCGAGATGCTGGTCAGCAGGAAGACGTCGATCCGGCCGCCCTTGACCGCGTCCGCACCGTCCTGCGGCTTCTGCAGCGTCCTGACGTTGCCCCCGGAGATCCCGGCGGCGGTGGCGTAGCTCTTCTCGACCGCGCCGGACATCACACCGACGGTGACCCCGGCCTCCTTCGCCGACGCCAGGTCGGACAGGTTCTTCGGGTTGCCCTTCTTCACCATCATCGCGGTCGGCGAGACGAACTCCGGCTCGGAGAACAGCGCCTTCTCACAGCGGTCCGGGATGATCGCCATACCGGCGCTGATCACGTCGTACTTGCCCGCCTGCAGGCCGGGGATGAGGCCGTCCCACTCCGAGAACGTCGGGCGCAGCTCCCCGACGCCCAGCGCCTTGAAGATCTCCCGGTGCAGGGTCGGCGCCTCGCCCTTGAGCTGGTCGTCCTCCTTGTAGCCGTAGGGCGCCTCGTTGGCGTAGGCCACCTTCACGTAGCCCTGCTTCTTGAGCTGCTCCAGCTTCGAGCCCTCGCCGTCGCCGCCGTCGTCGGTCTTGCTGCAGGCGGTGATCAGGCCGGGGACGGCGATCAGACCGCCGACGGCCGCGCTTCTGGTGAGGAAACCGCGGCGGGACAGGTGGGGGAACGCGGACATGGACACTCGACCTCCAAAGAGAGCGTTGCCGGGGCGGCGTTGCGCAGACCTGCCGGGCCCACGCAGGCCAGTGGTGGCGCCTGCCCGATCCCGGCGACCTATGCGGTCCGCCCGGCGGATGTGACCCAACAGTGTCCGGAACGTGATCTTCTCTTTGTGTTCCGGCGCCTTCGGGTATGCGCACCGGCCGGGCCGGGGAAGGGGCACTGCATGGCCGATCGCTATCTGGAGGTGTCCCTCGCCCGGCGGGGGATCCGCTGCACCGCACAACTGCTCGACGAACGTGCGCCGCTGACGTGTGCCGCGGTGTGGGACGCACTGCCGCTGAACGGCGACGTCTACCACGCCAAGTACGCGCGCAACGAGATCTACGCCCTCTTCCCGCCGTTCGCGCAGCGGGAGCCCCCGCTGGAGAACCCCACGGTCACCCCGATCCCGGGAGACCTCTGCTACTTCTCCTTCGCCGGAACGGAGTTGGGCACCGGAGCCTACGGCTACGACCGCGAGGTCCGCGCCGGCACCACCGTCGTGGATCTGGCCCTGTTCTACGAGCGCAACAACCTGCTCCTCAACGGCGACGTCGGCTGGGTGCCCGGCATCGTCTGGGGGCAGGTCGTCGACGGGCTGGAGGCCATGGCCGAGGGCTGCAACGACCTGTGGCGGACGGGTGCGGCGGGGGAGACGCTCAACTTCCGGAGGGTGTGAGCGCTGAGGACGCGACGTTCGCCTCGTACAGGGCGTGCGCCGCCCGCAGCACCAGGTCGTCGCGGTGCCGGGCGGCCACGATCTGCATCCCCACCGGCAGCCCGCCCGGGTCCGTCCCGACCGGGACCGTGGCGGCGGGCTGCTGGGTCAGGTTGAACGGGTAGGTGAACGGTGTCCACCCCGTCCAGCGCCGGTGCCCCGACGCCCGCGGCACCTCCGCGCCCGTCTCGAACGCGGTGATCGGCAGCGTCGGCGTCAGCAGCAGGTCGTACCGCTCGTGGAAACGGCCCATCCGGCGGCCCAGGTCCATCCGGACATCGACCGCCGCGAGATAGTCCAGCGCGCTGTACCGGGCGCCGCGGGCGCAGATCTCCCGCAGCCCGGGGTCGAGCAACTCACGCTGTTGCGGCCCGAGGCCGTGGGTGAGCCGGGCGGCGCCGCTGAACCACAGGGTGTGGAAGGCGTCCACCGGATCGGTGACGTCGGGGTCGGTCTCCTCGACGTACGCGCCGAGCCCGGCCAGGCGCTCCACCGCCCGCCGCACCCCGGCGGCGACGGCCGGCCGGACCGCGACCTGCCCGCCGAGCGACGGCGAATAGGCCACGCGCAGCCCGTGCACCCCCTCGGCCAGGGCGTCGGTCCAGGAGCCGGTGACCGGGCCCAGCGCCGACCAGTCCCGGGCGTCCGGCGCGGCGATCACGTCCAGCAGCAGTGCCGCGTCCGCCGCGTCCCGCGTCATCGGACCCACGTGCGACAGCGTGCCGAAGGGACTCGCCGGATACACCGGGACCCGGCCGTACGTCGGCTTCAGCCCGAAGATCCCGCAGAACGAGGCGGGGATGCGGACGCTTCCGCCGCCGTCCGTGCCCAGCGACAGAGGGGCGGCGCCGAGCGCGACCGCCGCCGCGCTGCCGCCGCTGGACCCGCCCGCGGTGCGGGACGGGTCGCGGGGGTTGCGCGTGACGCCGGTGAGCGGCGAGTCGGTGACACCCTTCCAGCCGAACTCGGGGGTCGTGGTCTTGCCGATGAACACCGCGCCCTGCTCGCGCAGCCGCGCCACGGACGGGGCGTCCTCCGCCCAGTTCCCGTCCTCGGCGACGGTCCGGGAGCCGCGCAGGGTGGGGTGGCCGCGCAGCAGCAGCATGTCCTTGGCGGTGACGGGCACGCCGTCCAGCGGCCCGAGGGGCTCACCGCGCCGCAGACGGTCCTCGGCTGCGCGCGCCTGCGCGAGGGCTTCCTCGGTGAGGAGCCGCACGAACGCGTTCACGCGTGGCTGGATCCGCCCGGCCCGCTCCAGGGCCGCCCGGGTCGCCTCCACCGGGGAGAACTCACCCTTGCGGTAGCCCTCGACGAGCCGTACGGCGGTCAGCTCGGTGAGATCCGTCATGCATCCTCCCAGGGGCGTCAGTGGCCGGGGACGTATCCGCGGCTCTTGTCGACCACGTTCACCAGGGGCCGGCCGGCGGCCCAGCGCTCGTACAACTCCACGAACTGCGCACCGAGCTCTTCCCGCCAGCCGACCGTGTCGCCGCTCATGTGCGGGGAGACGAGCAGTCCCGGAACCTGCCACAAGGGGCTGTTCGGGGCCAGCGGTTCATGGGTGAGGACATCCACCGCGGCGCCCGCGATCCAGCGCTTCGACAGGGCCTCGGCCAGGGCGTCCTCGTCGACCAGGGGGCCCCGGCCGACGTTGACGAAGCGGGCGGAGGGCTGCATCACGCCGAAGCGGCGCAGGTCGAACATGCCGCGCGTCGCGTCCGTGAGCGGGGCCGCCGCGATCACCCAGTCGGCGCGGGACAGCAGCCGGTCGAGGTCGTCCGGGCCGTGGATGCCGGTGCGCGGGGTGCGGCCGACGATCGCGGCCGTCACACCGAGCGACTTCAGGGTGCGGGCGATCGCCCGGCCGATCGGCCCGGAACCGACCACGCACGCGCGCGTGCCGGCCAGCCGCATGCTCTCGCGGTGCCGCCACTCCCGCTTCTGCTGGAGCTCCCAGGTCCGGGGCAGGTCCTTGGCCATGGCCAGCACCAGCGCGGCGACGTACTCGGCGATCGGCTGGTCGAAGACACCGCGCGCGTTGGTGACCACCGTGTCGGACGCGGCGAGCGCCGGGCACATCAGGTGGTCCACCCCCGCGCTGGCCGTGTGCACCCAGCGCGGGCGCGGGCCTTCGCCGGGCCAGGCCCGGGCCACCGCGTGCGAGGTGAAGTCCCACACCAGCAGCACGTCGGCGTCCGGCAGCCGGGCGGCGAGGCCCGTCTCGTCCGTGTGCACGATCCGGGCGCGGCCGGTGAGGCGGCCGAGGCGGGGTGGGGGGTCCGCGTCGAGGACGAGGAGGGTCGGGACAGTCATTCAGGGCCGTTTCTGCGGAGGCTGCTTCAAGGACGGGGTCTCCGGGCGTTCTCGGACGTTCTCCGGGCGTGCTTCCGGCGGTGGTGCGGGAGCCTTGCGGGGTGTTCCGGGTGCGGAAACGGGTGGTCCGACCCGGGTCGGGGCGGTGACCTGCTGTCTGACATGCGCGGATTGACCACGCTCGCACCCGAACCTACCGTCGTCAACAGGGGCGCCTGTACGATCCGTTGCCCCGTCGTCTCCGACCGCGAGGCGGTGTCTGCCATGGGCGTCATGGATGTCACTTTTCTCGGCGGCCCCCGCCCCCAGCGCGGAGTCGGTGTGGTCGCGCCCTTCGACTTCGCGCTCGACCGGGAACTGTGGCGCTGGACGCCCGACGACGTCTCCCTGCACCTCACCCGGACGCCGTACGTCCCGGTCGAGGTGAGTCTCGGCCTGGCCCGGCTGGTCAGCGAGCACGAGACGCTCACCGACGCCGTCCGCGCGCTGATCGCGGTGACGCCCGAGGTCGTCGCCTACGCCTGCGCCTCCGGCAGCTTCGTCGGCGGGATCACCGGCGAGCAGCGCATGTGCGAGGCGATGGTGCGGGCGGGTGTCGTGCCGGCCCTCACCACCTCCGGGGCGCTGTTGGAGGCGCTGGCCGAACTGGGCGCGGTCCGGGTGGCGCTGGTGACGCCGTACACCGAGTCGGTGACCCGGGCGCTGGAGCTGTACATGGCGCACGCGGGCGTCACCGTGACCGGGTGCGCCTTCATGGGGCTGACCCGGCACATCTGGAAGGTCCCGTACCGCGACGTGGCGGACATGGCGCGGCGGGCGGTGGGAGCCGGGGCGCCGGACGCGCTGTTCATCTCCTGCACCAACCTGCCGACGTACGACGTGATCCCCCAACTGGAGGCCGAACTACGCATTCCGGTGCTGTCGGCCAACCAGGTGACGATGTGGGCGGCGCTGCGTCGGCTGGGTACCCGGGCCGTGGGGCCGTATCAGGCGCTGCTCGACGAATCCGCGCGGGCATGGCCCCCGGCCGTCCCGGAGGTGCCGGACGGCGAGCAGCAGGAAGGGTGGACATGACAGCACTCGGGTTCCTCTATCCGGGCCACTCGGCCGAGGACGACTACCCGCGCATCGAGCAGCTCCTGGGCAGCGACATCCGGCTGGACCTCGTCCACACGGACATCGGCGAGGACGCGCACCGGGTCGACGCGCTGCGCCGGATGGGCGCGCCCGAGCGGCTTGCCGCCGGGGTGGAGGAGCTGCGGCTGGCCGGGGCCGAGTCGGTGGTGTGGGCGTGCACCAGCGGCGGCTTCGTCCGTGGCTGGGAGGGCGCCCACGAGCAGGTGCGTGCCCTGGCGCGGGCGGCCGGGATGCCGGCCTCCTCCACGTCGTTCGCCTTCGTGCACGCGGTGCGGGAGCTGGGGGTGCGCCGGGCCGCCGTCGGGGCGACCTACCCCGACGACATCGCCGGGATGTTCGCCGGCTTCCTGCGTGCCGCGGGCGTGGACGTGGCCGGGGTGCGGGGGGCCGGGATCGTCACGGCGGCCGAGGTCTCCACCTGGGGGGAGGAGCGGGTTCTGGCGTTGGCCCGTGCGGCGGACCGGGAGGACGCGGACGCGGTGCTGCTGCCGGACACCGCGCTGCACACCGCCGCGTGCCTGCCCGCGCTGGAGAAGGAGTTGGGCAAGCCGGTGCTCACGGCGAACCAGGTGACCGTGTGGGAGGGGCTGCGGCTGGCGGACCGCCGGGTGAACGCACCGGAACTCGGAGTCCTGTTCCGACGGGAGCCGCTGGTCCAGGCGTGAAGCAAATCACCCCACGGGCCCGGCCCCGAAGCCGGCTCGGCGGGCCCGGACGCCGCGCCGGGCGGGGCATGCCGCACCCGGCGCGCCCCGGCACGCCGTGGCCCCCCGGCCCCGCGGGATGCGTCCCGGTTCCTTCTCCCGTCACGCCTCCGCCCCGGCGGAATAACCGGAGACCGTCTCCTGTTGGTGTCCGGAGGACACCGCACGCCGTACACCGCAGGAGGCACCCCCGTGGGCGCAGACGACACCACCGGCGACGAGATACGTGGGACGGCGCGGGGGGCCGCCGCCGTGCCGCTGTCGGTGCTGGACCTGGTCACGGTCGGGGCCGGGCGCACCGCCACCGACGCCCTGCGCACCAGCGTCGCCCTCGCCCGGCTGGGCGAGTCCCGCGGGTTCCACCGGTACTGGGTGGCCGAGCACCACTCGATGCCGGGCGTGGCCTCCTCCTCCCCGGCGGTGATCCTCGCCCACCTCGCCGCCCGCACCAAGCGCATCCGGCTCGGCTCCGGCGGCGTGATGCTGCCCAACCACGCGCCGCTGGTGATCGCCGAGCAGTTCGGGACGCTGGAGGCGATGGCGCCGGGACGGATCGACCTCGGGCTCGGACGGGCGCCCGGGACGGACGGGGCGACCGCTGCCGCGCTGCGCCGCGCCGACCGGCTCGACGAGGGCGCCGACGACTTCCCCGAGCAGCTGGCCGAGTTGACGCGGTTCCTCGACGACGACTTCCCGGACGGGCACCCCTACCGGCGCATCCACGCCGTCCCCGGTCCCGTCCAGGCCACCTCGCCGGGCGGTGTGCAGTCCCCGCACCGGCCGCCGATCTGGCTGCTCGGTTCGTCCGGGTTCAGTGCACGGCTGGCCGGCCTGCTGGGGCTGCCGTTCGCCTTCGCGCACCACTTCTCGGCGCAGAACACGATTCCGGCCCTGGACCTGTACAGGGAGTCCTTCCGGCCGTCCGCGGTGCTCGACGGGCCCTACGCCCTCATCGGCGTCGCCGCCCTCGCCGCCGACGACGAGCGGGAGGCCCGGCGGCAGGTGCGGGCCGGCGCGCTGAGCATGCTGCGCCTGCGGATGGGGCGGCCGGGGCTGGTGCCGACACCGGAGGAGGCCGCGGCGCACGAGTTCAGCCCGCGGGAGGAGGAGTTCGTCGCGTCCTGGAGTTCCAACGTCGTCCACGGCACGGCCGACGAGGTCCGCGCGGGCCTGGACGACCTGCACAAGCGCACCGGGGCGGACGAGCTGATGCTCACCTCCAACGCGCACGGCGGGGACGTGCGGCTGAGGTCGTATCAGCTCGTCGCCGACGCCTACGGGCTCCCCGCGGACTGACGGCGGTGCCCGTCGGGGTGTGGCGGCACCGATGCCCCCGGCACGGGTATCGCCGGCACGGGTATCGGGGCCGGGTCAGCTCCCCGGCGTGCAGGCGGCCCCCGTGCCCAGCAGTTCGGAGATGCGCTCCGGCGGCACCGGACGGGAGTACAGCCAGCCCTGGCCGGTGTCGCAGCCGATGCCGCGCAGCCGGTCGGCCTGGGCGGCCGTCTCCACGCATTCGGCGGTGACGGTGAGGCCGAGGCGGTGGGCCAGCTGGATCATCGCCTCGACGATGACCTCGTCGGCGGGGCTCGGGCCGGCGTCGCCGCCGTCGTACTGGAATCCGCGCACGAAGGAGCCGTCGAGCTTCAGCACGTCGACCGGGAGGCGGCTGAGATAGGCCAGGTTCGAGTAGCCGGTCCCGAAGTCGTCGATGGCGATGCGCACGCCCATGTCGCTGAGGGCCTGGAGCGTACGCAGCGGGCGGCCCGCGGAGCCCATGACCGCCGACTCCGTCAGCTCCAGCTGGAGGAGGTGCGGCGCCAGGCCGGTCTCGGCCAGGGTCCGGGCCACGTCCGCGACCAGGTCCGAGTCCCAGACCTGGCGGACGGCGACGTTGACGCTGACGAAGACCGGCGGTTCCCCGGGGTGCTCGTGCTGCCAGCGGCGTGCCTGACGGCAGGCGGCGGCCAGGATCCAGCGGCCCAGCGGCACGATGGAACCGTCCTCCTCGGCCAGTGTGATGAACCGATTCGGCGGTAGCACTCCGAAGCGCGGGTGGTCCCAGCGCACCAGGGCCTCCACGCCGCGCAGCCGCCCGTCCGACATGCCGACCAGCGGCTGGTAGTCGAGGACGAACTCGCCCCGCTCGATGGCGGGGCGGAGAGTGGACGCCAGTGCCTGACGAGTCATCAGGTGGGCGTTGCGCTCGGGGTCGAACAGGGTCCAGCGGGCCTTGCCGTCGGCCTTGGCCCAGTACAGCGTCGTGTCGGCCGCCTGCATGAGCCCGGTGGCCGTCGTACCGGCGGCGTGACGTTCGACGACACCGATCGAGGCCGACAGCGACAGGCGCTGACCGGCCAGGTCGAAGGGCGCCTGAAGGGCCGTCAGGACCGCTTCGGCGAGCTCCGAGAGCTGCTCCGTCCCGGTGGAGTCCTCCACGAGGAGCGCGAACTCGTCGCCGCCCAGCCGCGCCACCAGCGGGGCGCTGACCCGGTTGTGCCCGGCGTCGTCGGCGCAGCGGGTCAGCCGCTCGGCGACCGCCGCGAGCAGGCGGTCTCCCTCGCGGTGCCCGAGGGTGTCGTTGATGGCCTTGAAGCCGTCCAGGTCCAGGTAGCACAGGCCGATCCGGCCGGTGCCGCCCAGTTCGTACGACTCCGCGTCCAGCGCCGCCGACAGGCGCTCGAAGAAGAGGGCGCGGTTGGGCAGCCTGGTCACCGGGTCGTGCATCTCCAAGTGCCGCAGCCTCGCCTGGAGTTCGCGGCGGGCGCTGATGTCGGCGATCGACAGCAGGACGCCGGGCTCGTCCCCGGCCAGCGGGGAGACGGTGACCTGCGCCCACACCGCCGGGCCGCCGGGATGCTTCAGGCGGCGCGTGCAGCGCAGCATCGCCGTGCGGCCGCGCAGCACCTCGCGGTAGGTGTGCCAGGTGCGGGCGTCGGAGGCCAGGTCCACCAGGTCGGCCGCGGCCCGTCCGGCCAACTCGTCCGGTGCGCGGCCGAGCAGGTCCCCGAGCATGTCGTTGGCGTGCACGACCAGGCCCTCGGGGTCGACCACGGCCATGGCGAGCGGTGCGGCGGTGAAGGCGGTTTGGTAGGGGGCGCGGCGCGTGGCCTCGGGACGGAGAGCAGGTGATCCGGTCCGCGCGGTGGGCGATCCGGCACGGGCGGAGTCGATCACATCACTCTCCGTAACGGTCGACCCGTCGATGTCTGTCGCGGGCGTCGGCCCCTCGGACGTTCCGTTCACCGCTCGCTCCCGCAGTCCACTCGATCGTTGTCCGCGCAGGAAAGTGTGCCGATCATAGAGGTTGCCGCCAGTCCCTTCCAGCCGTCGTCCACGGTTCAGGATCGCGGGGCCACTGCAGCAGATCGTTTCTGCGTGCGCCTGGGCGGCTTGTTCCCACCCTCGACCGAACGTGACGTTCCGTGAGTGATTCGGGGGTGTCGGCCTGGTGGGGCCCCGTGTCGCGTCCCTCACACGTCTGGATCAGATAAACAGGCAATACGGCAATAAACACGGACAAGCTGGGGGCGGTGTCTCGTCCATCGCTTCCGGAGGTCCCGTTGCCGCGTCAGCTCCGCCTCAAGGGACTCGCCCGTACGGCCGCCGTGCGCGCCCGGGGGCTCGGCGGTGCTCTCCTGCGGCCCCGACTGCGCAGCACCGCGGCCGTGTTCACCACCATGGCGGCCCTCGCCGCGACCTCCCTGATCTCGGGCCCCTCGGTCGCCGAACCCTTCTCCACGGCGCCCTGCGCCCTGCGGCGCACCGCAGCCCACCACTCCGAGGGGCTCGACACCTGGAACGCCGCCTATCCGCGGCCGACCCGCCCGCTGGACGCCGTCATGCTCTTCCTCTCCTTCCCGGACTCCGAGCCCCTGGCCACCCCCGCCGAACTGGCCGCCGACCACTTCCCCGACACCAGCCGCTACTTCACCCGTGCCTCCTACGGCAGGTTCACCCTGCACCCCCACGCCCTGCGGCGCTGGTTCCGGATGCCGCGTCCCTCCACCGCCTATGACATACAGCGCGACTGGAACGCCGCGGACCGTGGCGCCTACCTGCGCGACGCGCTCGCCGTCACCGATCCGCACGTCGACTTCTCCCGGTACGACATCGTCTACCTGGTCGCCGACCCGGACGCACCCGGTGTCGACTCGGACGCCACGAAGGTCGTCAACCTGGAGGCGCCGCTGCGGGCCGACGGCACCGACCTGCACCGCATCGTGACGGTCTTCGAGCACCACCCGCCCGACCGGCTGGTCCTCGCGCACGAGACCGGGCACGTCCTCGATCTGCCCGACCTCTACCACCGGCCGGTCGACGGCAAGGGTGACTGGGACACCTACGTCGGCGACTGGGACCTGATGGGCAGTCAGTTCGGGCTGGCTCCGGACCTCTTCGGGTGGCACAAGTGGAAGCTGGGCTGGCTGGAGCCGCGGCAGGTGAGGTGTGTGCGGGGCACCCGGCCGACCCGGCTCACCCTGGAGCCCCTCGGTGCCGGCCCCGGCGCCCCGGTCACCGGCGCCGCGGGCGCGCCCGCCTTCGGCCTCGGCAACGGCGTCAAGCTCGCCGTCGTCCGCACCGGCCGCGACAGCGTCCTGGCGTTCGAGGCGCGCGGGCCGGTCGGCAACGACCGTGCCGCCTGCCGTGCCGGCGTCCTCGTCTACCGGGTGAGCAGTACGGCCGAGTCCGGTCGTGGTCCCGTCGAGGTGATCGACGCCCACCCGCACGACGAGGCCTGCTGGGCGGGATCGGTCTATCCACCCCTCGCCGACGCCCCCGTCGCCCTCGGCGAGAGCTTCACCGTCCCGGGGGAGGGCGTGCGGGTGGAGGTACAGGGGCGTACGCCGTCGGGAGCGTGGACCGTGCAGATCACGCCGGGGGTGTCCGGGGCGGGTGCGGGAGCCTGACCGCGGCGGCGCGGGGTCGGTGCGGTGGCACGGGCGGCGGGTGGCACGGCGCAGGTGGCCGACCGGGCGAAGGCCGTCGAGGCGGTGCCCCGGGGTGGCGGGCGGGGGAAAAGACGAAAAGCCCCCCGCTGAGGCGAGGAGCCTTTCGACTGTCGTGCGCCGCCAGGGACTCGAACCCCGGACCCGCTGATTAAGAGTCAGCTGCTCTAACCAACTGAGCTAGCGGCGCCTGCTGACGTCGTAGACACTAGCACCCTGGTCGGCGGGGTGCGAAATCGATATCCGCACGGCGGTACGGGCCGCCCGGACGGCCGCCCAC
This sequence comes from Streptomyces sp. MUM 2J, assembly GCF_022414535.1. Lineage (GTDB taxonomy): Bacteria > Actinomycetota > Actinomycetes > Streptomycetales > Streptomycetaceae > Streptomyces. The sequence continues at coordinate 61,532 of NZ_JADWYM010000009.1, read as the reverse complement.
AGCACGACCTCGGGGCCGGGTAACCAGGGGTGCCGGGTGTCGGGTGCCACCAGCCAGCGGCTCGCGGCCGTCGCCGGGCAGGAGGGGGCCGGCGCCGGTACCGTCACCGCGTCGCCGGTGCCGTGGCAGAGCAGCGGCGGGATGCCCGCCGTGCGGTCGCCGCCCCACTCCTCCCACTCCAGCAGCGCGGGCAGCCGATGGGCGGTGCCGGGGGCGGCGAAGAGCAGCATCCGCCCGCGGTGCACCGCCACCGGGCCGGAACCCGGCCCCTCGTCCCACAACCGGTCCAGCATGCGGCGCCCGAACAGGGCGGGCACGCCGACGACGTCGAAGACGGAGCCGCAGGGCAGCACCACCGGGACGTCCGGGTGCTCCTCCCAGAGCGCGAGGGTGCTGCGGGGGTACACGGCGGCCGAGGCGAGCCAGGCGGCGCCGTTGTGTGTGACATGGCGAGTGCTGCTCATGTCGCCTACGTCTACCCGGGGTGAACGAACGGTTCTCCAGAGTTGCGGGAAAACGGGACGCCGGAGGGCGCCAAGGGGTATCTTGCCCGGCTGGCATATGCCAGCCGGGCGGGGTGCGGCCAACCGGCGGGCCGGGCGGACACGCCGGCCGGCCGGCCGGCGGGCGGTCGGTCGAGGCGGTCCAGATGGTCCGGGCGGGGCGGGTGCGTCAGGTGAGGTCGCCGAAGCCCGCCGCCGCGCCCTCGCCGCTGCGCAGCAGGTCACGGCCGAACTCGACCATCTTCTTCGCGTAGTCCTCGGTCCACGCGGCCCGCTCGGCGATGTCCGCGGCCGTCATCCGGTCGAACCGGCGCGGGTCGGCGAGCTGTGCCGCGGCGATCGCCTGGAACTCCATGGCCCGGTCGGTCGCCGCGCGGAACGCCTGGGTCAGCTCCGTCGCCCGGGCCAGCAGCGCCTGCGGGTCGGCGATCGACTCCAGGTCGAAGAAGTGCTCGGGGTCGGAGGTCGCCTCCGCGGGCTCGAAGAGCAGGGGCGCGGGGCGTAGCCGCGGTTCGTTGCGACGCGGCGTGGGCTCCGCCATGTCATGTCCTCCTCGTGAGGTCGTACGTGCGTGCGTTCCCGGACCCGCCGGCGGGTCCGGGCGCCTTGTGCGGGGGCCGTCTTCCATTGTCCCGCGCCGGCGCAAGGGGACCCCGGGCGGACGGACACCGCCGCCGGGCCCCGCGGACTCAAGTTCTCCAGGCCACGCGATGTTCCCCGAGGCGCGACAGCACGGCGTGGTTCGCCTCCCAGCCGTCGGGGAACTTCACGACCGTCCCCAGCTGGACCGGCTCCGTCGACGGGTAGTCGTCCAGGAGCTCGCCCACACCCGCCCGGCACACCACGATGCACGCGTGCCGGTGCCGCGAGGCCAGGACGCACAGGCGCCCGGTCTCCAGATGGAAGGCGGTCGCGTCGGGGCGGCCGGACAAGGGATGCAGCACCACGGTCACGTCGTACTCGCGGCCCTGGAGCCGGTTGGCGGTGTCGACGGTGACGTCGGTCGCGCCCACCTCGGCGAGGGCCGCCCGGACGGCCGCCGCCTGGTCGCGGTGGGCGGTGCCGACGGCGATGCGGTCGGAGGTGAGCGGGGAGGGGCCGGCGGAACGCTCGGAGGCCGCCGCGCCGCCGCGCTCCAGCAGCCGCCGCACCACCGCGGCCACCGCGCCCACCGCCTCCGGATCCGTGCGCGGGGTGTGCCGCCGCGGCAGCTCCAGCAGCCCCCAGCCCGACGCGGCCGCCTCGTCGATCACCCGGTCGGGAGCCGAGCCGTCCGACGGCACGCCGAACGACAGACGGCGGTCGCCGTGGTCGGTGCCGCTGCGGAAGGGGGTGTAGGGGTAGAAGGCGTCCGACACCAGCGGCGCCGCCGACGCGGGCAGCCGCCAGGACACCGGCAGGCGGTGTTGCGGCAGCTCCGGGTTGTGGGCGAGCAGAGTGGTCACCGCCGACGCCGAGGGGTCGTACGACAGTCCCGCCCACTGCTCGCTGCCGACGATCGCGAACGGGTCCAGCTGGCCGGGGTCGCCGACGAACAGGGCGCGCTCGAAGAGCCCGGCCACGGCGAGCAGGCTGTCCGAGCGCATCTGGTACGCCTCGTCGACGATCGCGTGCCGCCACGGCTCGTCCGCCTTGACATGTGCCCACTTGGCGGCGGTGGACAGGACCACGGGCAGGCCGGCCAGCTCCGCCGCCTTCGCCGACGTACGCACCTGCGGCAGGCCGTCGAGCGCCTTGTCGTAGGGGTCGGCGTCGCTGCTGTGCAGGCGGCCCACCGGCAGCTCGGGGTTCTTCTCGGCCAGCCGCAGCACCAGGTCGTCGACCTGCGCGTTGGTCTGCGCGACCACCATCAGCGCACGCCCGGCGTCCGCCAGCTCCAGCGCCGCCCGCACCACGAGCGTGGACTTGCCGGCACCGGGCGGCGAGTCGACGACGACACCGCGGTGCCGGCCGTGCAGCGTGTCGCGCAGGATGGCGTCGGTGGCCCGGGCAGCCGCCGCACCCGGGTCGAAGCCGGCCTCACGGGTCTGCGGCAGGGTCAAAGAAGGTCCTCCTCGGTCGTCGGGTCGGCTGCCTCCGCACGTGCGGCCTGTTCGCCCGGCGGTCCGCCGTGCGTCCACGGGGTGTCCTCCGGGTCGGGCAGTTTCGCGCCGCCGCGCTGCTCGTGCTCGAACAGGGTGAAGCAGATCCGGTCGCCCTTCACGGGCACGGACCCCTCCGCGGGTTCCTTGCCGCGGCCCATGCGGTCGACGATCCGCAGCACGACCGCACCGTCGTCGGCCCCGGAGCCGCCCGGCCCCTCGCCGCCGCCCGCCCCGGGTGCGCCGCCCTCCGCGTGTTCGCCGCCCTCCGCATGTTCGCCGCCGGCGTGCCCCACGAACTCGGCCGTCTGCGGTTTCCCGTCCAGCGACCGGTACACCTTCGTCCGCCCGGCCAGGTGCGGGCGGTCGTCCGTGCGGACGGTCACCAGCGGGCGCGGACCGGGCCGCCGGCCCTCGCTCCAGGTCATGACGACGTCCGTGACCTCGCCGGCGAACGCCTCCCCGGCCAGCCGCCGCCCCGCCATCACCAGCGGATCGTCCAGTGCCTCCTGAGCCTCCAGCCTGGCCTGCTCCCGCTCGCGCGAGGCCAGCTTGTTCGCGGCCGTCACCGCGTCGTCGCGGCGCGGCTGCGGCGGCTCGCCCGCCAGCACGCGGTCACGGTGGCCGGTGAACGACCAGCGGTCCCGCGTCCACCGCTCCTCCGCGTGCGCGCCCTCCGGGAGCTCCCGCAGCAGCTCCAGACCGCGCCACACCGCCCGCCAGGTGGGCAGCGTGGCCCGCTCCACCAGGGCGCGGATCTCCTGCTCGGCCGCGGTCAGGACGCCGAGCCGCTCGTCGGCGGCCGGGCCGTCCTCCGCCGCGGCCAGGGCGGTACGGGCGCGGTCGTAGCGTTCGATGGCGGGGGCGAGCAGCTTGTTGTCGAACGCCGGGTCGGTGGCCGGTCCGGCCGGCGGGCACACCAGCTGCCCCGCGGCGTCCCGTTCCCGCTCGGCCCGCTCGGCGGCCTCGGCGCCCGTCATGCCCGGCGGCGGGTCGATCCACGCCAGCAGCGCGCCCAGGTGCTGGTCCTCCAGGCTGGACTGTCCGGTCGCCCAGTGCCGGGCCAGCACCTCGGTCAGCGCCAGCAGCAGCGAGGAGCCGGGCACCCGGGCCCGCTCCCCGTAGTGGGTCAGCCACCGGCCGAGCAACGGCACCCGCGGCGGCGCCGGGTACGGCGACTGCGGATCCTGCTCCGCCGTCCGCCGGAACCGCATGGAGCGGCCCAGCAGCCGGACGAACTCGATGCCCGCGCGGCTCGGCACGACCAGCTGCGGGGCGTCCGCGCACAGGTCGACCTCGACCTTGACCCGCTTGCCGGTCTCCGGATCGGTCTCGGTCCGCTCGGCCGCCTCCACGGCGTCGGCGCAGGACTCGATGTGCGGCAGGACGATGTCGGCCAGCTCGGACAGGAGCGCGAACCTCAGGTCGCGGTCGCGCGGCTGGGGCACGACGAGCAGCCGCGGCGCGTCCGGATCGGTGCCGACGAGCGCGCCGAGCGGAGCACCGGCCTCGCCCGCGGTCGTCAGCGGAACGACGACCAGCGGACGGTCCGACAGGTGCCGGTGCCGCACGGTCGCGGTGGGCCGCGCACGGCCGGAGCCGACGGCCTCCAGGCGGGCGAGGGTGACGATCAGCGACACGCCGCCCCCTCCAGTGCCTCCGCCCGCAGCGCCGCCGCCCTGCGCAGTGCCGCCACCGCCGGGTCGTCCGGGTCGCCGGCCTCCCCGCGGGCCGCGGCCAGCACGTCCTCGACGGTGGCCAGGCCGCCCAGCTCGGCCCGCGCCGAGCGGCCCAGCGACGTCACCGCGCCCGCCCCGCGGGACCGGTCGCGGCAGTGGAAGGCCAGTTCGCAGGCGGCCAGGCAGTCCGGCGCGTAGGTCGCCGGGACCGCCTCCACGGCGGCCGTGAGCTGCTCGGCGGGCAGCTCGGGGGAGAAACACGTGCCTTCGGGGAGCGCGTCGGCGATCTCCTCGACGCGGGTGAGGCGGGACAGCTGCCGGGCGGTCACCGCGCGCTGCTTGCGGACGTCGACCGCGCAGGCGGCGGGCAGGTTGGAGAAGTCCTTCGGGCAGACCAGCAGGATCCGATGGTGGATCCCCGGCGCGGGATCGAGCCGGGCGGCGACCTCCTCCAGCGCGAGCACGTACACCGCGGCCTGCCGGGCCGCGGCACCCACCTTCGCCGGGTCCGCGGAGCCGTCCAGCATCGGGAACGACTTGATCTCCACGACCGTCCAGGCGCCGTCCGGGTGCACCACCACCGCGTCCGGCTCCAGGAACGCGGGGGAGCCGGCGACGTCCAGCGCCAGCATCGGATGGTCCAGCAGCGTCCAGCCGCCCGCCACCGCGGCCTCCCGCAGCGCCAGCGCCGTCCGCGCCGTGCGGCCCTCGGGGCCGGCCGCGGTCAGGTCGGGTGCGTACGTCCGCTCCGGCGGCGGCGCCTGCGGGTCCAGCCGCTCCCGCACCAGCCGCAGCAGTTCCGCACCGCCGTCCGCCTTCACCCGCGCCTCGAAGGCGTTGCCCCGCGTGAGGGCGAACTGGGACTGCCCGAAGGCCGAGGGCGCGCCCAGCGCGCTCGCCAGCGCCGCCTTGTCCACCCCGGCGCCGTCGAGCAGCGCGCGTCTGCTGCAGCCCGGGTTCGCGGCCAGCGCGGCGAGGCCGCGTGCGTCCAGGGCCCTGGCCGGTACGTCCGGACCGCGCAGCTCAGCGAGCCGGTGCCGGAGCGCCTTCCCCCGCCGGGACGTTGTCCGTGGGGGAGGCACCCGGCTCGGCTCCGGCTCCGAGCCGCGCGTCGCGCTGCCGTGGAATTCGCTCACCCGCCGAAGTCTGGCATCCGCCACTGACAAGTGGGGCGTCTGCGGCACCGGAGCCCTCCGCGCCGATCGGGACGCGTGCCCCGATCCAGGACCACACCCTGTCCAGGCGGCGCATGACGACCGGCGCCAGCAGCAGTCCGGCGCCCATCACGGCCACGCCCGCCGCCGCGTCGAGGAAGTAGTGGTTGGCGGTGCCCATTATCACGAGCGAGGTGACGAGCGGGTAGACGACCCCTGCCACCTTCGTGGTCCGCGTGCCGCCGTACCGCCACAGCATCACTCCGCACCACAGGGCCCAGCCGGCGTGCAGACTCGGCATGGCCGCGTACTGGTTGGTCATGCCGCCCAGGCCGCGCGGGGCGCTGGCCTGGGCGCCCCACCAGCCGTACGAGCTGTACTGGGCCATGGTGTCGACGAAGCCGTGGCCCGCCGGCAGCAGCCGCGGCGGGCAGGTCGGCAGCAGGGTGAAGCCGATCAGGCCGATGAAGGTCGACGTCATCAGCCAGGTGCGGGCCGCCCGGTAGTGCACGGCACGCGACCTGAAGAGCCAGACCAGCAGCGCGGGCGTGACCAGGTAGTGCAGCGACGCGTACCAGAAGTCGGCCGGGACACCGAGCCACGCCTGACGGGTGAACAGCTGGTTGAGCGGGTGCTCGGCATCGAGGTGCAGGGCCTGCTCGATCCGCAGGATGTCCAGGCCGTGGCCGACGGCGGAGGACACGTCGCCGCGCACCAGGAGCCGGCCGGCGGAGTAGCAGGCGTACACGAGCAGTATCAGCGGCAGCTCCGTCCACCATCGCAGCCGGGTCCGCGGGGCTGCCTCTATGCCTGGAGGCTCGGTCTGCGGCATCCGATTCGCCCTCCCCCTTCTTGTCGCTGCTACACCCGGTGGCGCGGACGGTCACTCTACGGCGTGGGCCTGCGCCCGTACCGGGCGCCCCCCGGCCCTGATAGACGTCGCGAGCGCCCACCGGGTTGCCCGCGACGGGAGTGCGCGATGATGGAGGGGGGTTCCGCTTCGGGCCGTGCCGCCGCCGTCGGCGGAGTGCGGGCCGGCCGCACGCACGGGCGTCTCCCCGGGAGGTGCACACCGGTCCCCGAGCCGCACGCACGGCCTCCCCGCTCGTCCCGCCTTGTCTCCCCTCGCCCCCTCGTTCCCTCTCCCACGGAAAGGCCGCTCATGGCACCGCGCATCCTGCTGGCCCGGCACGGACAGACCCAGTGGTCGCTGTCCGGCAAGCACACCGGCAGGACGGACGTCCCCCTCCTGGAGGAGGGCCGCCGGGGTGCCAAGCTGCTCGGCCGGCGGCTGAACCGGGTCCCCTTCGACGGTCTCGCCGGAGCCGAGGTCCGCACCAGCCCGCTGGCACGCGCGCGTGAGACGTGCGAAATCGCCGGCTTCGGCGACCGGGCGGTCACCTGGGAGACGCTCATGGAGTGGGACTACGGGGCGTACGAGGGCATGACCCCCGACGAGATCCAGGCCGTCCGCCCCGGCTGGCTGATCTGGCGCGACGGTGTCCCCCGGGGCGAGTCCCTCGCCGACGTCACCGCCCGCGCGGACGAGGCCGTCGCCTGGGCCCGCTCCGCCGACCGCGACGTCCTGGTCTTCGCCCACGGCCACATCCTGCGCTCCATCGGCGCGCGCTGGCTGGGACTCCCGCTGGACTTCGCGGCCCGGATACGCCTGAACCCGACCTCCCTGTCGGTCCTCGGCTGGGCCTACGGGGAACCCGCCATCGACAGTTGGAACGACCTGGGGCACCTGGCCGGGCAGCTGCCGTAGGCGCGGCACCGGTGGCCGTGGGAGGCGCGCCCCGCGGTGCCGCGCCGTGCCCACCGATCCCGGCGGCGGGCGCCGGCCGACCCGGTTCAAGCGGTCCGGGGCAGCGAGGCGTGCCGCTCCAGGAACTGCGACACACCCGAGGCACGCCGGTGCGGCAGCAGCACCCGCGCGGTCCCCGCCAGCATCGTCCGGATCCGTGACGACTGCACCTCGCCCAACTGGTCCAGTACCCGCATCCCGGCCACGGCGGCCTCGTCGGGCCGTCCGCCGCGTGCGAGGTCGTCGGCCAGTTCGGCCGTGTACAGCGCGGTGTTCCGGGTGAAGTGCGGGTCCTGCAGCTGTGCCGCGCGCCGGGCGTGCTGTGCCGCGCGCCGCCAGTCGCCCAGCGCGGACCAGCACTGCGCCTCCAGGCCCTCCAGTTCCGCCTCGCCGTAGAAGCTCATCCACTCCGGGTCGGAGTCCGAGGTGCCGCGCGCGAACAACGCCTGTGCCCGGACCAGGGCCTGCTCGCAGGCGGCGCGGTCGGCGAGCCCCGCCCAGCCGCCCGCCTCGCGCAGCCCCAGCAGCGACATCAGGCGGGCGGAGCCCAGGGGGCGCGCCACGCGCTGGGCGGCCTGCGCGGCGCGCAGTGCCTCGCGCGGGCGCCCGGCGTCCCGGGCGAGGAACGCGGCGTTGCAGAAGGCGTGCGCCTCCAGCGCGTCGTCCCCCGTCATCCGGGCGGTCGCGAGGGCCTCCGCGTAGTGGGAGCGCGCGTCGTCGAAGCGGCCGGAGTCGTGGGCCAGCCAGCCGACCGAGATGGCGAGTTCGCCGGCGCCGGAGTGGAGCCGGTCGGCGGTCGCCTGCCGGGTCGCGCCGGCGTCCAGCAGCGCGTACGCGGCACGCAGCGGGGCCGCGGCGCGCCGGTACAGGCCGTCGGCGCCGTGCCGGTCGTCGAGCAGGCGGATCCTGCGGACGGCCTCCTCCAGCGCGCTCGCCTCACCCGCCCCCGGCCGGCCTGCGGGACGTCGTGCCGCCGCGGCGTCGGGGGCGGGGCCGAAGGGGCCCAGCGAGGCGGCGGCTACGGTGGCGCCCCCGCCGGTCATGAATGCGCGACGCAGCACGTCGCTCTCCTCGTGGTTGTCGTGCGTGTCGTACGGATTCTGCGTGTCGTGTGCGGCCGGCGTGTCGTACGGATCGCCGGTGACTTGCGTCCCAGCGGTCCGCGGCCTGCGCCCGCGGACGGCCGATCGGGGCGTGAACCCCAGGTCCGTCAGCGTGCGGCCGGGGAACATGTGCAGGAACACCCGCTCGTAGGCGTAGTTGGGGCAGCGGATCTCGCCCGCCTCGACCCGGCCGATGTAGCGCGCGTCGCAGCTGACCCGTTCCCCGATCTCGCGGGCGGCCCGCCGTACCAGCGCGGCGAACTCGGCCGGGGACCGTCGCCCGCGCACCTCCCGGAAGGCGAGGTTGGGCCGCGGTGGCCGGTCGGGCTGGGACGTCTGGGATGCGTTCAGCGTGGACGACGCCATGGCCGGGTCCTCTCGTGCGAACCGTCGAACCATGCCGGAGCACCGGGCGAGTTGACCGGTTTGCCGGTCTGATCACCTGTTTCCAGCGGGCAAGAACGTACCTGCTGGGGCGGAGCCGCCACGCGGTGTTTGGCTACAAACCGGATATCTCATCCGCGATCTGCCATGAACTGCCATCCTTTGCGGCGGACTTCAGCCGTAGCCGTTGACGCGGAGACGCGTTGGACGCTGTGGACCGCACAAGACGTTCTCGCGGGGTCGCGCAAGGTGTTTCGGAGGGGTTCCGTGGTGGAGGCCGGGATGGAGACCAGCCAGAGCATCGAGCCTTGTACGGCGCCGCCGACGGCAGGGCGCCCGCCGAGCCCGGTGTGCGACGCACCCCCGGCCACGCGGGCCGCCTGGGACCTGGTCACGGTGCCGACCCGGCAGGGTCTGGAGGCGGTGGACATCCTGCGGCGCGGCGCGATCGACGCCGTCGGCCCCGTCCTGCACGACGACGGCTGCGAGACGCTGGGCTTCCTCGTCCCGCCCGGAACCGCGGCCCGCTGGGACGTGCCGGGCAGCACCTGCACCGAGACCGACGGCCGCGGGGCCGGCCTGGCCCCGCCCGAGCCGCCGGTGGAAGGCTCGGACTGGCTCGTCCCGCCCGGGGAGGCGGACCTGGCGACCGACCCGGCGGTGCTGCGCGCCGCGCTGGGGGAGGCGGCCCGGCTGATCGAGGCGGCGGACAGCTGCCGCTGAGGCCGCCCCGGGCGCGCGGGCCGACGTGCGGCTCCGCATAATGGCCGAGTGGGCAGGTCCAGAAAACCCCGGCGCCGGCAGGCCGCCGCGGAACCCATCGTCGAGGGCGTCGACGGCGGGCTCGCGGAGCTGGTGCCGGACCGGGACCGGCCGCGGGCCTGGACACTGCTGCTCGACGGCGCGCCCCAGTCGCACGTCGACCTCGACGACCCGGCGTACCTGTCCTTCGAGTACCAGCGCCGCCTCGGCCACGTGGTCGACCTCGCCGCCCCGCCCGGCCGGCCGATCCACGCCGTCCACCTCGGCGGCGGCGCACTCACCCTCGCCCGCTATGTCGCCGACACCCGCCCCCGCTCCACCCAGCAGGTCGTCGAACGTGACGCATCCCTCGTCCGACTCATCCGGCGGACACTGCCGTTGGATCCGAACGCGCGGATACGCGTTCGGTCGGCGGACGCCCGCGAAGGGCTCGCCAAGGTGCCCGACGGCTGGGCCGACCTCGTCATCGCCGACGTCTTCAGCGGGGCCCGCACCCCCGCCCATCTGACCTCCACCGAGTTCCTCGACGAGGTCCGCAGGGCCCTGAAGCCCGGCGGCCTGTACACCGCCAACCTCGCCGACGGGCCGCCGCTGGCCCACCTGCGCGGGCAGGTCGCCACCGCCGCGGCGCGTTTCGCCGAACTCGCCCTTCTCGCCGACCCGGCGGTGCTGCGCGGCAAGCGGTTCGGCAACGCCGTCCTCGTCGCCTGCGACGCCCCGCTGCCGCTCGCGGAACTCACCCGCCGCGCCGCCTCCGACCCCCACCCGGGCCGGGTGGAGCACGGCCGCGCGCTCGTCGACTTCACCGGCGGCGCGGTCCCCGTCACGGACGCGCGGGCCGTCGCCTCACCCGCGCCGCCGCCGTCCGTGTTCCGCTGACGGCTGGGCCGGGGGACCGCGGCCCGGCGGGGCACGGGGGCGCGTGGCCGCGCGCCGCGTCAGTAGGTGCCGACCTCCACCCGCGGCGGGCCGTCGTGCCAGGTGCAGAACACCGAGACCCGGTCCGCACCCGAGGTGAACTCCACCCGGATCCACGCCTCCGTCTTCCACACCTGCATGGACCAGCCCGGCCCGGGCGTGGCGGAGACGAGGGAGGCGTCCGCGGTGCGGATGTCGAACACCACCCGGCCACCGTCGGTGTCGTAGCCCTTCACCCGGCCCGAGGCCGTGGCGGAGGGGCCGGGTGCGGTGCCCGCCGCAGGGGTGGGCGGCGCGGGCCGCGGGGACGTCGGGCTCGGCGCCGGCTGCGGTGAGGAGGACGCCGCGGACGGGCTCGGCCGCGGCGTCGACGACGCCAGCGGCGCGGACCTCTGCGTGGTCGCGTCGGCCGCCGTGATGGGCAGGGCACGCGGCGGATCGTAGGCCGTGCCCGCCATCACGGAGTGCACCCCCCACCACGACAGCGTGACCGCCGCGCCCGTGGCGAGCGACCACGCCAGTACGTGTAGGAGTCCTCTGCGCATCGTCGGCCATACTGCCTCACGCGCCCCGTCGGTGTCCCGCCGACGGGGAACGCTCCCCGATCGCCGACGGGACGGAAGGTGCCCTCACGGGCGGAAGGCGTCCACAGGGCGGAAGTTGTCCACAGGGCCCGGATGCCCGTCGACCGCATGGCGTACGGTGCGGCGCATGGCAAGTGTGCTCGTGGTCGAGGACGACCAGTTCGTACGCTCGGCGCTCATCCGGCATCTGACCGACGCCACCCACACGGTGCGCAGCGTCGGGACCGCGCTGGAAGCGCTGCGCGAGGTCGCCCATTTCCGCTTCGACGTGGTGATCCTGGACCTCGGACTGCCCGACCTGGACGGCTCCGAGGCCCTGAAGATGCTACGCGGCATCACGGACGTCCCCGTGATCATCGCCACCGCGCGGGACGACGAGGCGGAGATCGTCCGGCTGCTCAACGCCGGCGCGGACGACTACCTCACCAAGCCGTTCTCGGTGGAGCACCTCTCGGCGCGCATGGCGGCCGTGCTGCGCCGCGCCCGCTCCTTCGCCGGGGAGGCGCCCCCGCCCACGGTCATCCGGGTCGGCGGTCTCACCGTCGACCCGACGCGCCGCGAGGCCGAACTGGACGGAGCGCGGCTGGACCTGACCCGGCGCGAGTTCGACCTGCTCGCCTTCCTGGCCGGCCGGCCCGGTGTCGTCGTACCGCGCCGGGAGTTGCTCGCCGAGGTGTGGCAGCAGTCCTACGGCGACGACCAGACCATCGACGTCCACCTGTCCTGGCTGCGCCGCAAGCTGGGCGAGACGGCCGCCCGGCCCCGCTACCTGCACACCCTTCGCGGGGTGGGCGTGAAGCTGGAGCCGCCCGCGGAAGGGGAGCCGCCGCGATGAGATGGGCACTGGTCCGGGTCTGCCTGGCGGTCACCACCATGGTCGTGGTCGCCTTCGCCGTCCCGCTCGGCCTCGTCATCAAGGAGATGGCCCGGGACCGGGCGTTCTCCAACGCCGAACGGGTGGCCGCCGCGGTCGTCCCGGCGCTGTCCATCACCACCGACCGCGACCAGCTGGAAAGGGTTCTCGCCTCCGCGGAGTCGGACGCGGGCATGGCCGTCCACATCCCCGCGAGCGGCGACCGGCCGGCCGTCGACCTCGGGCGGCAGCGCGCCGCCGACGGCGACATCGCCACCGTGCGCCGACTGGGCCGCGCCTCCACCACCGCCGTGCCCGGAGGGTCGACGCTGCTGCAGCCGGTGGCGCTGAGCACGGGGGCGATGGCCGTGGTCGAGGTGTACGTCCCCGAGGCCGAGGTCAGCAACGGCGTCGGCACGGCCTGGGCGGTGCTCGCCGCGGTCGGGGCCGCCCTCGTCGTCGGGTCGGTCGCCGTCGCCGACCGGCTCGGGGTGCGGATGGTGCGGCCCGCGCAGAGCCTCGCCGAGGGCGCGCACGAGCTGGGGGAGGGGCGGCTGGGCGCCCGGGTGCCCGAGGAGGGGCCGACCGAACTGCGGCTCGCCGCCGTCGCGTTCAACTCCATGGCCGACCAGGTCGTCCAACTCCTCGCCAGCGAACGCGAGCTGGCCGCCGACCTGTCGCACCGCCTGCGCACCCCCCTGACCGTGCTGCGGCTCAACGCCGCCTCCCTCGGTGACGGTCCCGCCGCCGAGCAGACCCGGGCCGCGGTCGAGCAGCTGGAACGCGAGGTCGACACCATCATCCGCACGGCCCGGGAGGCCAAGCCGCAGACCGTCGCGGCCGGGCCGGGCGCCGGGTGCGACGCCGCCGAAGTGGTGCGGGAACGGATGGAGTTCTGGTCGGCGCTCGCCGAGGACGAGGGCCGCACCTGGCGGCTGGCCGGCGTCGACCGCCCGGTGCGCACGCCCGTGGCCCGCGCCGACCTGGCCGCCGCACTCGACGCGCTGCTCGGCAACGTCTTCCGGCACACCGGCGAGGGCACCGCCTTCGCGGTCGACGTGCACAGCGGCGAGGACGCCGTGATCGTGCTCGTCTCGGACGCGGGCCCGGGCATCGCCGACCCCGAGGTGGCCATGGCGCGCGGCCGGGGCTCGGGCAGCGACGGCTCCACGGGGCTCGGCCTGGACATCGTGCGCCGACTCGCGGAGTCCACGGGCGGCGACGTGCGGATCGGCCGCTCGATGCTGGGCGGCACGGAGGTGCGGATCTGGATCCAGCGGGACGGGCGGCAGCGCACACCCTCCGGGCGGGGACACCGCGGCGCGGTGCGGCGCCGCAGGCCGGGCAAACTGGTCTCGACCTTTAATGCACCCCGATCCCTTCCTTAAGCGCACCCTAAGCTCGTCAACACCGGCCGGGAACAGGTCATTTGTCGGACTTCCGGTCGCTAGCGTGCTGCCCACCCCACCCCGTGAACAGCGAAGGCAGGCACACGCATGACCACGCACCGGCGGAAGACCACTGTCAGGAACAAGGCGATCGGGGGCCTGGTCGCCGCGGCCGTCGTCGGTGGTGGCGCGGTCCTGCTCACGGGCACCGCGCAGGCGGCCGGCACCGGCGCCGCGTACACCAGGACCAGTGGCTGGTCCACCGGCTACACCGCGCAGTACGTCGTGACCAACAACAGCGGCCGGGCGGGCAAGGGCTGGACGCTGGAGTTCGACCTGCCGTCCGGTTCCACGCTCAGCTCCCTGTGGGACGGCGAGTCGAGCGTCAGCGGGCAGCACGTCACCGTCACGCCTCCGGCCTGGGACACCGACGGGCTGGCCGCCGGCGAGTCGGTGACCGTCGGATTCGTGGTCAACGGCACCGCCGACCCGGCGGGCTGCCGCATCGACGGGGACAGCTGCTCCACCGACGGCGGCGCCACCCCCGAGCCCAGTGGCCGTCCCACCGACCCGGCGACCCCGACCGCCACCCCCACGCAGACAGCCACCCCCACGCAGAGCGCTACGCCGACGCAGACAGCCACCCCCACCTCCTCGCAGAGCCCCGGCACCGCCACCACGGCCGGCTTCGCCCCGTACGTCGACACCTCCCTCTACCCGGCCTTCGACCTGCTCGCGAGCGCCGACGCGACCGGCGTGAAGAACTACAACCTCGCCTTCATCACCGACGGCGGCGGATGCACGCCCAAGTGGGGCGGCGTGACCGACCTCGCGAGCGACGGCGTCGCCTCCCAGATCGGGGCCCTGCGCGCCAAGGGCGGTGACGTGCGCGTCTCCTTCGGCGGTGCGTCCGGCACCGAGCTGGCCACCTCCTGCACCTCGGCGGACGCCCTGGCCGCGGCCTACGGCAAGGCCGTCGACGCCTACCGGCTCACCAAGGTCGACTTCGACATCGAGGGCGGCGCCCTGCCCGACACGGCCGCCAACACCCGCCGTGCCCGGGCCATCGCCGAACTCCAGCGGCGGCACCCGGACCTGGACGTCTCCTTCACCCTCCCGGTGATGCCGGAGGGCCTCACCCAGGACGGCGTCAACCTCCTGGCCGATGCCAAGCAGAACGGCGTGCGAACCAGCACTGTCAACATCATGGCGATGGACTACGGAGCCGCCTACAGCGGCGATATGGGCACGTACGCCGAGCAGGCCGCCACCGCCACGCAGGCTCAGATCAAGAGCGTCCTCGGGCTGAGCGACAGCGCCGCGTGGAAGGCCGTCGCCGTCACCCCGATGATCGGTGTCAACGACGTGGCGTCGGAGGTGTTCAAGGTCGGCGACGCCACCCAGCTGGTGTCCTTCGCCAAGTCCAGGGGTCTCGGCCGGCTGTCGATGTGGTCCGCCACCCGCGACAAGGCCTGCCCGGGCGGCCCCAAGCCCTCGGCCGACGCCACGTGCAGCTCCGTCGACCAGTCCCCGTTCGCCTTCTCGAAGGCTTTCTCGGCCTACAACTGACCCACCCGGGAACCGGACGGGAGCGACGGACCCCGGTCGCCCCTTGCCCGCCCCGGCCGGTCCTTCCCCCATGCCGGCCGGGGCGCCGCCCGGACCCGCCCTCCGAGGCGGCCGTGCCGGCCCCGGGCGCCGACGGGTTGAGCGGCCCGCCCGGCGCCCGGGGCCGGCCGTTTGCCGCGCGGGCCGGTCGTGCGCCCGGCGCGGCACGCTCTCCACTGCGTGCCGCGCCGGGCCGTCGCGTGCCGCGCCGGGCCGTGCCACGGGCCGGCGAGGCGCCGGGCGGGCGGTGCACGCACCGGCCGCCCGAGGGCGTGCTCCGTCCTCGGGCACGCGCCCGCAACCCCGCGCCCTGCACCAGAGCGTCCGGCACCAAGAGCCCCCGGTACCACGGCTCCCGGGAACCACGGGGCCCCGGGAGCCGGGCGCCCCCGGCCCTACACCTCCCCGGGCTCCGGCAGCGTCCCCGTCCGCGCCGCCTGCCCGTACCACAGCGCGCTCGACTTGGGGGTCCGGGCGAGCGTCGCGTAGTCGACGTACACCGCCCCGAAGCGCTTGCCGTAGCCGTAGGCCCACTCGAAGTTGTCCATCAGCGACCACAGGAAGTAGCCGCGCACGTCGGCGCCGTCGGTGATGGCGCGGCGCACCGCCGCCAGGTGGCCGTGGAGGTAGGCGATGCGCTCGGGGTCGTGGACCCGGCCGTCGTGGCCGGGCTTGTCGTCGTAGGCCGCGCCGTTCTCCGTGATGTACACGGGCAGGCCGGGGGCCTCCCGGCGGTAGCGCATGATCAGTTCGTGCAGGCCGGTGGAGTCGATGGTCCAGCCCATCTCCGTGCGGTCGCCGGGCGTCTGGTGGAAGGCCACGTCGTCCGCGCCCGGCCACGGCGAGTGGTCGCTGGCACCGTGTCCGTCCGCGTCCGGGCTGCCCCGCTGCGGTTCGGCCGCCGACACCAGCGACGGCGTGTAGTAGTTGAGGCCGAGCGCGTCGAGCGGCTGGTGGATGGCGCGCAGGTCGCCGTCGAGGACGTACGACCAGTCGGTGACCTTCGCCGTCGCCGTCAGCAGTGTCTCCGGGTAGGCGCCGTGCAGCATCGGCCCGTGGAAGACGCCGTTGGCCAGGTCGTCGATGCGGCGCACGGCCGCCAGGTCCTCGGGGGTCGGGGAAAGGGGCCGTACGACACAGGAGTTCAGGCTGACCGCCACCGAGTTGCGGGCCGGCAGGACGGCGCGCAGCGCCTGGGTGCCCAGGCCGTGCGCCAGGTTCAGGTGGTGGGCCGCCCGCAGGGATGCCGGAGGATCGGTGCGGCCGGGCGCGTGCACGCCGGAGGCGTAGCCGAGGAAGGCGCTGCACCAGGGCTCGTTGAGGGTGATCCACTGCTCCACCCGGTCGCCGAGCGCCTCGGCGACCATCCGGGCGTACTCGGCGAACCGCAGTGCCGTGTCCCGCTCCGGCCAGCCGCCCGCGTCCTCCAGCTCCTGCGGCAGGTCCCAGTGGTAGAGGGTGACGGCCGGCTTGATGCCGCGCTCCAGCAGGTCGTCGACCAGGCGGCGGTAGAAGTCCAGGCCCACCTGGACCGCCGGGCCGCGGCCGGTCGGCTGCACCCGGGACCAGGAGACGGAGAAGCGGTAGGCGTTCAGCCCGAGCTCCGCCATCAGCGCCACGTCCTCGCGGTAGCGGTGGTAGTGGTCGACAGCGATGTCACCGGTCTCGCCGCCGGCCGTCTTTCCCGGTGTATGGCTGAAGGTGTCCCAGATCGACGGGGTGCGGCCGCCCTCCCGTACCGCGCCCTCGATCTGGTAGGCCGACGTGGCGGCGCCCCAGAGAAAGGCGGGAGGGAAGGTCACCGGGGCCGTCGCGGGCGTCACCGGGTTCGAGGGCACAGGCATGGAAGCGCTCCCATATGTGGTCGTGGAGACCGACGGGGTCGTGGAAGGGAAAAGGGACGGGCGGGGGCGGGGCGGCGGTGACCCGGCCCCCGAGGGGCGGCGGTGTCAGCCCTTGACCGCGCCCTGCATGATGCCGCCCACGATCTGCTTGCCGAAGAGCAGGAAGGCGATCAGCAGGGGCAGAGTGCCGAGCAGGGCGCCGGCCATGATGACGGAGTCGTCGGGGATGTACCCGGTGCCGAGCTGGTTGAGCGCCACCTGGACGGTCGGGTTCTCCCCGTTCAGCGCGATGATCGGCCACAGGAAGTCGTTCCAGGCCATCACGAACGTCAGCAGTCCGAGCACCGCCATCGCCGGGCGTGCCGCCGGGAGGACGACGTGCCACACGACCCGCAGGCTGCTCGCGCCGTCCACCCGGGCCGCCTCGATCAGTTCGCTCGGCAGCGCCTGCACCAGGTACTGCCGCATGAAGAACGTGCCGAAGGCGCTGACCAGGGTCGGCAGGACGACCGTCTGGAGGTGGTTGGCCCAGCCCAGGTCGCTCATCCACAGGTACAGCGGTACGACGGCCAGCTGCGGCGGGATCATCATCGTGCCGATCGTCAGCAGCAGCAGGGTGGCGGAGAACCTGAACCGCAGCTTGGCGAAGGCGAACCCGGCGAGCGTGGAGAACAGCACCGTGCCGGCGGTGATGGTGCCGGCCACGAAGACGGTGTTGAACAGGGCGGTGCCCATGCCCGCCTGGTCCCACGCGGTCCGGAGGTTCTTGAACAGGTTGCCGCCGAACCACAGCGGCGGCGGGGTCCGGGCCAGCCGTGTGTTGGTGCGCGAGGCCGCGATCGCCGTCCACACCAGCGGCGCCAGCGAGACGAGGGCGAAGAGCACCAGGACGACGTAGGTCACCGGACCCGCGTGCAGTTGCCTGCCGGCACCCATCACCCGTATCGGGCGCCGGGCCGTGGTGCCCGCGGTCTTCTGGGGCAGTGTGACTTCACTGGTGGGCATGGGTATTCCTCAGCCATCGGGAGACCAGCAGGTTGAGGGCGGCGATGATCAGCAGGATCAGGAACATCGACCAGGCGATCGCGGACGCCTTGCCGAGGTTGCCGACGATCCAGCCCTGGTCGTACATGTACAGGCCGAGCGTCTGGTACTGGTGCTCGGAGCCGCCCTTGGTGCCGCTGACCCCGCCGAACAGCAGCGGCTCGCCGAACACCTGGGTCGCGCCGATCGTGGAGACGACCACCGTGAACAGGATGGTCGGCCGCAGCATCGGGATCGTCACGTTCCGGAACTGCTGCCAGCGGTTGGCGCCGTCGATGGCCGCCGACTCGTACAGGTCGGCCGGGATGGCCTGCATGGCGGCCAGGTAGATCAGCGCGTTGTAGCCGGTCCACCGCCAGATCACGATCGAGGACACCGCGAGCTGCGAACCCCAGTCGGACTCGCGCCAGTTGACCGGGTCCACGCCCACCAGGCCGAGCAGCCAGTTGATCATGCCGCTGTCGGGGGCGAACAGCAACGTGAAGACCAGTGTCGCCGCCGCCACCGAGGTGGCGTACGGGGTCAGCATCACCACGCGCCACACGGTCGAGCCGCGCAGCCGGTAGTTGAGCATGTGGGCGAGCCACAGGGCCGCCAGCAGCTGCGGCACTGTGGAGATCAGGCCGATGGAGAACGTGTTCCGCAGCGCGTTCCAGAAGAAGTCCGAGGAGAACAGGTTCTTGTAGTTCTCCAGCCCCGCCCAGGTCTGCTGGTCCAGTGAGGACAGCTGCACATGGTGCAGGGAGTACCAGGCCGTGTAGAGCAGCGGAACCAGCGAGAAGGCACCGAAGATCACGAAGAAGGGCGAGATGAACGCGTACGGCGACGCCTTCATGTCCCAGCGGTACAGCCGGCTGCGCCACGAGCTGCCGCCCGGGGCCGGCCGACCGCGACCCTGAGCGCGGCGGGCCGCGCCCGGCTGGTCACCGGGCGCGGTACCGGCGCTCGACGCGGGATGCGTGAGAGCCTGCTCAGAACCGGTCACTGGCCGAGCACGTCCTTGATCTCCTTGCCGGCCGCTTCCCAGCCCTGCTCAGGGGTCTTGCCCTTCTGCTCCACCTGCAGGATGCCGACGTCCGTGAGCGCGGTGTTGATCGGTTGGTCCTTGGTGCCGAAGTACTGCGTCGGGATCGTCTTGGCCGCGTCGGAGTAGATCTGGGTGATCGGCGCGTTCGAGAAGTAGGCCAGGGTGTCGGGCTGCGGCGTCAGGTTGCCGTAGGCCGCCGGGGTGGAGGGGAAGCTGGCCTGCTTGGCGAAGACCTTCTCCTGCTGTTCCGGCGCGGTCAGCCACTTCGCCAGCGCGACGGCCTCCTTCCGGTGCTTGCTCGCCGTCGGCACGCCGATGAACGAGCCGCCCCAGTTCGCCGCGGTGGGCGCCGCGGCGATGTCCCACTTGCCCTTGCCGGCGTCGCCTGCCTTCTCCTGGATGTAGCCGATCATCCACGCGGGGCAGGCGACGGTGGCGAACCTGCCGTTGGCGAAGCCCTGGTCCCACGGTTTGTCGAACTGCTTGAGCTTGGCCGACATGTCGCTGGTGGCCACGGCCATGGCGGCGTCCCAGGCCTTCTTCACGCCCGCGGACCGGTCCCAGATGACGTTGCCGTCCTTGTCGTAGTACCGCTCCTCGCCACCGCCGAGCGCGGCGTTGTACACGGAGGAGGCGGAGTCGACGAACCTGGTGCCGCTCGGCGCCTTCTTCATGTACTCCCTGCCGAGGGCGACGTACTGGGACCAGTCGCCCTTCCACATCTCGGCGAGCTTGGCGCGGTCGGTCTCCAGGCCGGCCTTCTCGAAGAGGTCCCTGCGGTAGCAGATGGCCATCGGGCCGATGTCGGTACCGAGCCCGATGAGCTTGCCGTCCTTGGTGGTGGCCTGGGCGTTCTTCCAGTCCAGCCACTGCGAGGTGTCGACGTCCTTGCCGAGGTCGACGAACCTGTCGGCCTGCGTCTGCACGGCCTCGGCGATGTTGCCGACCTCGATGGCCTGGATGTCGTCGGTGCCGGAGCCGGCCTGCAGGCGGGTGAGGACCTTGGGCCAGTAGACGTCGGTGCGGGTGGTGACGTTCTCCTTGATCGTGATGTCGGGGTGGAGCTTCGTGTACTCGTCGTACAGGCCGGCCTGCTTGTAGCCGAAGGTGCCGAACGTGCCGACGGTCAGCGTGATCCCGCCGCCCCCGCTGCCCCCACCCCCGCCGTTGTCCGAGGCGGACGAGGTGTCGTCGTCGCCGGCGCAGCCTGCCAGCAGTCCCGTGGCCAGCACGGCGACGGCGGCCAGGGCCGTCACCCGGTGGGACCGGCGGGTACTCGTGCGCATTGCGTCCTCCTGTTGCCTGACGTGCCGACCCCCCGGCCAACTGCTGTGGTTGGGCCCGTTCGTGCTCGCTGCGGCTCGGGCGGGGAACGTGCGGGACGTGTATGTGTCAGGTAGTGTGGGAGCGCTCCCACAAGTGATGTGTTGAAGAGTCTTAGGTTCGCCCGGGGGTGTCAAGGGAGTGGACGCCGAGAAATGTGTTCAGTTATCGGGCCGTTAAGCGGACTCTACGATTCGAAGTCGGGCCGCGAGGCCGGCCCCACGGTGGCCGATCCCCTCGGGCGACCGCAAGCGGAGGCCCTCGCACCCGCGCGCGGGGCTGTTACATTCCAGGCCGGAGAGAGGGTCGACGGGGAGGCGGAGTCCATGGCACACGGAGCACGGGGTGGCCGCGGCGGAGGACGGCCCACCCTGGAGGAGGTCGCCGCCCGCGCCGGAGTGGGACGCGGCACGGTGTCCCGGGTGATCAACGGCTCGCCCCGGGTCAGCGCCGCCACCCGTGCCGCCGTCGAGGCCGCCGTCGCCGAACTCGGCTACGTCCCCAACAACGCCGCCCGTGCCCTGGCCGCCAACCGCACCGACGCGGTCGCACTGGTCGTCCCCGAGCCGGAGACCCGCTTCTTCGCCGAGCCGTACTTCTCCGACATGCTCCGGGGCGTGGGCGCGGAGCTGGCCGAGACCCGGATGCAGCTGCTGCTGATCTTCGCGGGCAACGACCGGGAGCGGCGCCGCCTCGCCCAGTACCTGGCCGCCCACCGGGTCGACGGCGTCCTGCTGGTCTCGGTCCACGCCGACGACCCGCTGCCCGACCTGGTGACCCAGCTGGAGATCCCGGCGGTGATCAGCGGCCCGCGGTCCGCGACGGAGACGCTCACCTCGGTCGACTCCGACAACTACGACGGCGCCCGGCAGGCCGTCGAGCACCTGCTCGCCCGGGGCCGCAGGCGCATCGCCCACATCACCGGCCGCCTCGACGTCTACGGCGCCCAGCGGCGCGCCGACGGCTACCGTGCCGCGCTGCGCGACGCCGGATGCGAGGTCGACGAGCGTCTCGTCGAGGCCGGCGACTTCACCGAGGAGGGCGGTCGCCGCGCCATGAGGGCGCTGCTGGAGCGCCGCCCCGACCTGGACGCGGTGTTCGCCGGCTCCGACGTCACCGCGGCCGGCGCCCGCCGGCTGCTGCGCGAGGCGGGCCGTCGCATCCCCGACGACGTCGCCCTGGTCGGCTACGACGACTCCGCCATCGCCCGCCACATGGACCCACCGCTCACCAGCGTGCGCCAGCCCATCCAGGAGATGGGCCGCCGCATGATCGATCTCCTCCTCGCCGAGATCGCCGACCGCCGCCCGGCCCCGACACACGAAGGGGAGCCCCGCCGGCTGGTCCTGCCGGCGGAACTGGTGGTGCGGGCGTCCTCCTGAGCGACGGACGGCGGGTCGCGGTGGGCCGGGCCCACCGTGGGGGACTGCCGCGGTGCGGGCCGGCCGGGGACGTCGGTGCCGGGGCGTTCGGATGCGGTGGTGTTCGGGATGCGGTGGTGTTCGGGTGGGATCATCCTGGGGGCATGCCCGGCAAACGTCCCGTGATCGTGCACCTGCCGTCGCCGACCGGTGGGCGCCGGGTGCGGGTGGACGGCGAGATCCTCGGGCTCGCGCACAACGTCCGGGACCTGGTGGAGTTCCTGCGGCGGGCCGGGCTGGAGATGGAGCCCGAGGAGGTCGCCGACTCGCCGCTGATCGACTGGCGCGGGGCGGGGCCGGAGAACTGGGGGCGCGAGGCGGAGCTGCCCAAGGATCCGGGCGGAGCCGTCTGAGCAGCCCGCCCCGTCTGTCTGCCACCCTTCCCCGTCGGGCGTGCCGCCCCCGTCCTCGCGTCTGTGGCCTCGCCCGATGGCCGGCGCGGGGGTGTGACGGCCGTCCCCTCCGGGGGCGGGAACGGCCTCCGGTCTCTACCGGTCGTATGGTCCGCGCGAGTACGTCTGCCGCAGGACCGGCACACACCGCTCGGGGTGGACGTGGACCGTTGTGCCTGCGCCACTCGCACTGTGGTGGTCCACGGCTACGTATTCCTGCCCCGGCCGGATCGGCTTGTCGCAGCGCACGCAGATCTTCACCGGGGCTGCCAGCATCAGCCGCGTCCACGCCATCCCGGTCTCGCACTGGCCGACATCGTCCACGCACTGCTCGCACGTGGCCACGTGCTCCTGGAGGCCGCGGTTCGCAGCCCGCCGGGCCTGCGCCCGCCCATCGATGGGCGGGCTATCCGATGCGGCGCGCGTATGCGTAGTCTCTGCCATGTCGGCTCCAACCAGTCGGCCATGCCCCGGGGCCGTTTGCGCGGCCGCCGGGGCGCTGTGCGACTCATGGAATCGGTGCGCTGCACAAGGTGACAGTGATGTGTCGTCCTAGTTTTGCGACGCTAGTCGCCGACCCCTAGGAACTCTGCCAACGACCGCAGCCCCGGAGGGTGATTGGGGAGCGCCCACAGATCACGAACGATGGCCACCGCTAGTGTGTGATGCTGCATCCACGCCGGCGCCACACGGCGAAGCGACTCCAGCGCCTTCACGGCGCCCGCTGCGTCCCCGAGATCCGTATGAGCTCGCGCCACGTCCAGCAGCAGCCATGTTCGCCAAGACGGGGGCACGTCCTTGCCCAGCCGTATGCCCTTGGCGAGCGCCAGGGCGTCCTCGGGGTGGCCGTACTGGACGGCCAGCCGGACGCGCTCGATGCGCACCGACGACGGGCTGAACACGCTGACCATGCGGCTGTCGCCGCCCTGCGGCAATCTGGTCACACGGGCCGCTTCCGCTTCTGCCTTCTCCATCAAGGCGGCTGCGTGCTCGTAGTCGTTGCTGCGTGCGGCAGAAGTGGCGGCGGACATGGTCAGCGCGCCCCACACCTTGAGGCCGTCAGCGGTGCCCGTGTGCCCCGCGTCCCGTATGTCACCTGCGGCGTGCAGAGCGATGCTCAGGGCATCGCTGAGACGCCCCTGTCGCTGGTAGGTCCACGCAACGGAGTTGACGATCATGGGGCGTAGCAGGGGATCGGAGGACCGGCCCGCAGCGTCTATGGCGCGCTCCAGACCGATCAGAGCGAGATCCGTTTTCCCCATTCGCACGGCGACGTGCCCGGCGAGCTGAAGGGCCTTGCCCAGTGCTGCGAAACCGCCCTTTCGATCCTCGTCGTCGGTCGATGCTGTGACGGTGCGTGCATCCGCAATCAGGTCGGGAAGCGCCTTCATGACCGTGTCGAACTCCGCGGCGTGGTACTGCGTCCAGCCGTCCGCGATCTGCTCGCGCAAGCCCGTCAACGAGAAGTCGGGCCTCGGCGGCTCAACCGCTGGCCCCCAGAGAGCCGGCATGATGGCGCGCCGCACCGCCACGAACCGTGGCCCGTCGTTCTCTCCGGTCGATGAGACTGCCGGAGGATCCCCCAGAAGGGTCGTCAGCTCTACGCCGAGGCCGTTCGCCAGGGCGTGAAGCGTGGGCAAGCGTGCCGAGTGTTTCCGCCGTTGCTCCAGTTGCCGGATGACGTCTACAGACACGTCGGAGCGCTCGGCCAGTTCCTCTTGGGTCAAGGAGGCCAAGCGCCGCAGGCGTCGGAGAGTTCGCCCCAGGTCGTCGTTTGCCACGCTGCCACGGTACGCCGACCCAGTACCAGAGGGGCGAGGCGTGTCGGTCTGGGCATGGCGAAGCGCCCCCCTGCACGGCCCGCGGTGGGCGGCGCAGGGGGGCGTGTTGTTCAGCCAATGATGTGCACCAGGAACCACACCGCGAACGCCGACCAGGCGACCGCGAACACCAACGCACCCGCTCGGGTACGCACCACCCGGAACCCCGCCCTCGTCCGCTCGCTGAGCGTGTCCCGCTGGGTGCACCCCATGACACTCGGCATGGAGACGGATAGGGAGGATCGCCCATGATCGGTTCCCATCGTGTTCCCACGAGATGGAGAAACGTCAAGGGCTGACCCGTTTCCACAGGTCAGCCCTTGATCATTCAGGGTGAGTGACGGGACTCGAACCCGCGGCATCCTGGACCACAACCAGGTGCTCTACCAGCTGAGCTACACCCACCATGACCGGCGGCGGATTCTTTCGTCTCCCCGACCGGCCGAGAAAAAGTGTACAGGGTCCGAAGGGGTGCTCGCGCACGGCTTTTGCGGCGCCCCTTCGCGGACCCCTGTCAGCCCTGCTTGGCGGGCAGGACGTGCCGGGCCGCGATGGTCCTGGCGGTGTCGGAGTCGGGGCCGGGCTGGGGGACGAAGATCGCCTCCCGGTAGTAGCGCAGCTCGGCGATGGACTCACGGATGTCGGCGAGGGCGCGGTGGTTGCCGTTCTTCTCCGGGCTGTTGAAGTAGGCCCTCGGGTACCAGCGGCGTGCCAGTTCCTTGACGGAGGACACGTCGACGATGCGGTAGTGGAGGTGGTCCTCCAGCGTCGGCATGTCGCGGAGCAGGAAGCCGCGGTCCGTGCTGACGCTGTTACCGCACAGCGGCGCCTTGCCGGGCTCCTTGACGTATTCCTTCACGTACGCCAGGACCTGCTGCTCGGCGTCCTCCAGGGTCGTGCCGTTCGGGAGTTCGTCGAGCAGCCCGGACGCGGTGTGCATCTGACGCACCACGTCCGGCATCGTCTCCAGCGCCCGCTCCGGCGGCTTGACGACGATGTCCACACCCTCGCCGAGCACGTTCAGCTCGGAGTCGGTGACGAGGGCGGCCACCTCGATGAGCGCGTCGTCGGACAGCGAGAGGCCGGTCATCTCGCAGTCGATCCACACCATGCGATCGTTCATGTGCTCACCTTACGGCGCGGGTCCGCCGCGCGGGACGGGCCGTGCACGCGACGGCGGACCCTCCCCGCCGGGGGAAGGGCCGCCGTCGGCCGAGGGCTCTGCTCAGCTACCGCTGCGCGGACCCGGAACGCTGCCCGACAGGGCCGCCGGGGCGCGGCGCGTCTGCATCGGCACCGGGGCGTCGGGGTGCAGCAGCGGGCCGCCTGCCGTCAGCGCCCCCGGACCCGGCATGCCGGGAGGACCGGAGAGCGGCGCGCTGACCGGGGACGGCACCGTCTCGCTGCTCTCCGCGGCCTTCGACCCCTCGCTCTGCGGCCGGCGGGCGCGGTACGCGGCCCGGTAGGCGGCCGGCGAGGAGCCGAGCTGCCGGCGGAAGTGGCCGCGCAGGGCCACCGGCGAGCGGAAGCCGCAGCGGCCCGCCACCTCGTCCACCGAGTAGTCCGACGTCTCCAGCAGGCGCTGGGCCTGCAGGACCCGCTGGGTGATCAGCCACTGCAGTGGTGCGCTGCCGGTCAGCGAGCGGAATCGCCGGTCGAAGGTGCGGCGGCTCATGTAGGCCCGCGCGGCCAGCGTCTCGACGTCGAACTGCTCGTGGAGGTGCTCCAGCGCCCAGGCGACGACCTCGGCGAGCGGGTCGGCGCCGATCTCCTCCGGTAAAGATCTGTCGAGGTAGCGCTCCTGGCCTCCCGACCGGCGCGGTGGGACGACGAGCCGCCGCGCGAGCGCCCCCGCCGCCTCGTTGCCGTGGTCGGTGCGCACGATGTGGAGGCAGAGGTCGATCCCGGCCGCGGTGCCCGCGGACGTCAGGACGTCGCCGTCGTCGACGAAGAGCTCTCTGGGATCGACGTGCACCGACGGATAGCGCTTGGCCAGCGTCGGCGCGTACATCCAGTGGGTCGTCGCGGGACGGCCGTCCAGTAGGCCCGCAGCCGCCAGCACGAAGGCACCGGTGCACAGCCCGACGATGCGGGCGCCCTCTTCGTGCGCCCGGCGCAGAGCGTCGAGCGCCTCTTCCGGTGGCGGTGAGGTGATCGAGCGCCAGGCGGGCACGACGACCGTGCCCGCCCGCGAGATCGCCTCCAGGCCGTTCGGCGCGGTGAGTTCCAGGCCCCCTGTGGTCCGCAGGGGGCCTTCCTCGCCGGCGCACACCAGCAGCCGGTAGCGCGGTACGCCGGCGTCCTGGCGGTCGATTCCGAACACCGACAGCGGAATGGAACTCTCGAAGATGGGGCCGCCGCTGAACAGCAGCACCGCGACGATCTCCTTGCGGCGTCGCCCGGAGAGTCTCCGGGCCGCGGTTTCCGGCGCGGCAGTGGAGTCGTGGCTCATCCTGCTAAGCCCCCCTCGGTGGTCGCGGCTCCTCGGTTGTGTCGCTCCTGCACGTTTCCCCTCGGTCCTGCACGAGTCCCCCGCCGTACGACAGTCAAGATCGAATTTACTGCGTCGCGCCGTGCCATGACGACCGGTTCACCAACCGGTGCATTAGCGACATGGCAACTTGGCGTGAAGCATTCGATCACGAAGCGTTGCACTCGCGGGGCGTGCGGGGAAGTGCGCCTTGTCGCAGTGGCCAAACCGCGTAGGGTGCGGAGGGTGCGGGAGACCCTTTCCATGCAGGTCAAACGGGGGATTGGGGGTCCTGGCGAGGGGTGATGCACACGCATCGGAAGTTGGCTGAAAAGAGTCGCTCCAGTGCGCAGAAACCGGTCAACCGGCCGGTGTGTTTCCCTCGCGGCCCGGGGTGTCCTCCGCATCTCCTCCGCCGACGGGGTGTCGCCCTCCGCGGTGTGCCCCCGCACCGCTCCGGTGGTGCCGCCCGCGATGCGGCGCGTGCTCCTCGGCGAGCAGCCGGGCAGCGCCGCGTTCGGACCGGCGCAGCAGCACCCGGCAGGCGGCGGTCACGGCGGCCAGGCCCAGGGCGGTGCCGCCGGCGCCGGCCAGCGAGCCGCCGTACCACAGCAGCACCACGGGAACGAGGACGCAACTGAAGGCGGCCCAGCGGACGACGTCGTTCGTGCTGTTCGGAGCGGGTGAGGACATGTCGGTCTCCCTGGGGGTGGCGCTTCGCCCGGTTCAACGCGTGTTCGAGCGCCCGGTCACTGTGCGCCTGCCGGGGGTGGGCGAAGAGTGAAACCGCGCAAACCGTCTGTACGGGGCAGCAACCGTTGCGTCGTGGGTGCCCCTTCGGGCATCCTCCGGGGAACCCCCGTGGCGGGGGTCCCGAGATCTGGGCGAAGGAGGCGTGCAGCCGTACCCTTGGGGGTATGGGGTTGGGAACATGTTTCCCGGACACAGCTCTGCTGCACACTGTCGTCCCACCCGTAAGGATCGATCGCCGAGACAGCCATGGCCGGTCACGAATTCTTCGAACCAGCGGACCGCAAGCGGCCGGTCGCCGACCCGTCGGCGGCCGATCCCCAGGCGGTGCCGGAGCCACGCCACGCATGTGATCCCGCCTTCAAGCACGGTGTGGTGGTCGGTTTCGACGGCTCGACCTCCAGTGAACGTGCGCTGGCGTATGCGATCGGCATGGCGCGGCGCTCGGGCTCGGGTCTGATCATCGTCCACGTGGCCAACCGGCTGCCCACGACGGTGTGGGCGGGCTGCGAGCCGCCCGTCTTCGTGGACGTCCCCGACCATCGCACCGAGGTGCTCGGCCTGGAACTGGCCTGTGCGGACTACCTCGCCGAGGTGCCGTGGATCCTGGTCGAGCGGGGCGGTGACATCTGCCACGAACTCGAAGAGGTGGGGCGGGAGTACGAGGCCGACGCGATCGTCGTCGGTTCCACCCACGGCATCGTCGGGCGGATCTTCGGCTCGGTCGCGGGGCGGCTCGCCAAGCGCGCGAGGCGGCCCGTGGTGGTCATTCCCTGAACCGTGTTCCCCCGCCGCCGCCCGCGCGGTGCCGACGGGGCGTCAGTTGTCTTGTCGTGTGCATAAATCTACTCGCGCGTAGGGGTGTTTGTGCTCTTGTGAAGGGCATATATGGCTCACCGCACAACTGCACAAGCACGAAGGGAGCCCGCCGTGGACAACGACGTCTCTGCGGGAAGCATCACCACGATCGTCGGCCGACTCGCTCTCGGGATCACCCTCCTCGCGTTCGGCATCGGCCACACCGGCGTGATCGACGGCGTGACGGCGGCCGACGCCGTCTCCGTCGCCCAGTACGTGGGCGGCATAGCCCTGTTCGTCGCCGGCCTGCTCGCTTTCCGCGACCGTGACACCGCGGGCGGTACGACCTTCTCGGCGCTCGGCGCACTCTGGTTCACCTGGGCCGTCTCCGCAGGCACGCCGGTCTCCGGCAACGCCGCAGGGCTGTTCCTGCTACTGTTCGCGCTCGTCGCCCTCTCCGCCACCCTCGCCGGCGGCGACCAACTCGGCCAGGCCGCCCACGGGTTGTTCTTCGTGGCGCTGCTGCTGCTCGCCGTCGCGGAGTTCGCCGACAGCTCCGCGCTGGTCAAGGTCGGCGGCTGGGCTGCCGTGGCCGCGGGCGCCGTGGCCTGGTACGCGGCGACGGCCGCTCTGGCCCACTGGCCCACGGCACTTCCCAGGCGCGCTGCGGGCCGGGGTGTGACGGCCACCGGCTAGCCGCGCAGGCAACGCCGGGTATCGGGCGGACCCGGCGTGCGATGAGCGGACCCCCTGTGCCGTGGGTGGCGCGCGGGGGTCCGTTCTGTTGCCTGTTGCCTGTTGCCTGTTGCCTGTTGCCTGTTGCCTGTTGTGTGGCGGGTGCGGGTGCCGGTGGTGTGTTCGCGCGGTTCCCTGCGCCCCGGGGGGCGCAGGGAACCGCGGTCCTTCGGGAGGGCGGGGAACCGCCGCGGGCGCTCCGGCCGGCCGGACTGCTACTCGACCGTCACCGACTTCGCCAGGTTCCGGGGCTTGTCGATGTCGCGGCCCAGCGCCTTGGCCGTGTGGTAGGCGAGGAGCTGGAGGGGGAGGCCCATGAGGATCGGGTCGAGCTCGTCCTCGTTCTTCGGGACCACGATGGTGTGGTCGGCCTTCTCCTGGTGCTGGTGGGCGACGGCGACGATCTGCCCGCTGCGGGCCTTGATCTCCTCCATCGCCGCGCGGTTCTTCTCCAGCAGGTCGTCGTCGGGGACGATCGCCACCGTCGGGAGCGCGGGCTCGATCAGCGCCAGCGGGCCGTGCTTGAGCTCGGAGGCCGGGTAGGCCTCGGCGTGGATGTAGGAGACCTCCTTGAGCTTCAGGGAGGCCTCGCGGGCGACCGGGTAGCCCCGGACGCGGCCGATGAACAGCATCGAGCGGGCGTCGGTGAACTGCTCCGAGAGCTTCCTGATCGCGTCCTCCTGCTCCAGGATCTCGGTGATCTGGGCGGGCAGCTTGCGCAGGCCCTCGATGATCCGCTTGCCGTCGCGGACCGAGAGGTCGCGGGTACGGCCCAGGTGCAGGGCGAGCAGGGCGAAGGCGACGCAGGTGTTGGTGAAGCACTTGGTCGACACGACGCAGACCTCGGGGCCGGCGTGTACGTAGATGCCGCCGTCCGCCTCGCGGGCGATGGCCGAGCCGACGACGTTGACGACGCCGAGCACCCGGGCGCCCTTGCGCTTGAGCTCCTGGACGGCCGCGAGGACGTCGTAGGTCTCGCCGGACTGCGACACGGCGATGTAGAGGGTGTCGGGGTCGACGACCGCGTTGCGGTAGCGGAATTCGGAGGCGGGCTCCGCGTCCGCGGGGATGCGGGCCAGTTCCTCGATCATCTGGGCGCCGATCATGCCCGCGTGGTACGAGGTGCCGCAGCCGAGGATCTTCACACGGCGGATCTGCCGTGCCTCACGGGCGTCCAGGTTCAGTCCGCCGAGGTGCACGGTGGAGAAGCGGTCGTCGATGCGACCGCGCAGGACGCGGTCGACCGCGTCTGCCTGCTCGGAGATCTCCTTGTGCATGTAGGTGTCGTGGCCGCCCATGTCGTAGGAGGCGGCCTCCCACTCGACGGTGGTGGGTTCCGCCGTCGTGCGGGTGCCCTCCGTCGTGTACGTGCGGAAGTCGTCGGCCTTGAGGGTGGCCATCTCGCCGTCGTCGAGGGTCACTATCTGCCGGGTGTGGGTGACCAGCGCGGCGATGTCCGAGGCGACGAACATCTCCTTCTCGCCGATGCCGAGGACGACCGGCGAGCCGTTGCGGGCGACGACGATGCGGTCGTTGAAGTCGGCGTGCATCACGGCGATGCCGTACGTGCCCTCGACGACGCGCAGGGCCTCGCGGACCCTGTCCTCCAGCTTGCCGGCCTGCGAGCGGGAGATCAGGTGGGTCAGGACCTCGGTGTCGGTCTCGGAGAGGAACTCGACGCCGTCCGCCTCCAGCTTGCGGCGCAGGTCGGCGGCGTTGTCGATGATGCCGTTGTGGACGACGGCGACCTTGCCCCCGGCGTCCAGGTGCGGGTGGGCGTTCACGTCGGACGGGGCGCCGTGGGTGGCCCAACGGGTGTGGGCGATGCCGGTGGTGCCCTTGAACCGCGCCGGGACCTTGGCCTCCAGGTCGCGGACCCGACCCTTGGCCTTGACCATCTTCAGGCCGGCGGTCCTGGGGGTGCTGACCACGATGCCCGCGGAGTCGTAACCGCGGTACTCCAGGCGCTGCAGACCCTCCAGGAGCAGAGGAGCGACATCACGCTTCCCGATGTATCCGACGATTCCGCACATATAACGTATTCCTCTGTCGCAGGTGGATGGGCCACGGGTTCGAGCCGGCCGGCGGCCGGCCGTCAGCCGTAGACGATGCGCCGCAGCTGCCTGAGCGATAGCTCGGGCGGGGCCACCGCGCGGTACTGCAGGTCCGCCGCGATCCGTTCGAAGATCGTCGCGTTGACCAGGCCCTGCGCCTGGAGCTCGCGGTGGCGGCGACGGACGTAGTCCTCGATCGTCTCGTCGAAGTAGGCGAGCACGTCCTGGATCACGCGCAGCGCCTCGCCCCGGTTCAGGGGCGTGGTCCGCGTCAGATGATCAACAAGTTCGTCGTGCACCCGCTAGATCCTGGGGTACCGGCGGCGGTTTCGCAAGGAAGCTGCCCGAATTCGGGCAGGCGGCGGGGAAAGTGCGGGATCGGGGACGGCGAGGCACTACATTCTGCGCAGGACTGCCTGCTTGGCGAGGGCGAATTCCTCGTCGGTCAGCACGCCGGAGCGGTGCAGGTCGCCGAGCTCGCGCAGGCGGCGCAGCAGGGCGTCGTGATCGTCGTCCGCGTCCGCGTCGGGGGTGGGGGCGGGGGCCGCGGCCTGCGGCTGCGCCACCTCCACCGCGGGCGGGCGCGCGGGGTGCGGCAGCCGGACCTGGACCGCCGCGGCGACCAGTGCCATCAGCGGGTCCTTCTTGAAGCCCCACAGCTCGACCGCGTGGGGGTCGTACTTCGGCGGCGCCTTGGTGGGGGCGCTCCCCACGGTGAAGCGCAGGCAGCCGTTCTCCAGCCCCTCCGCCGGCAGCCACTCCACGGCCCGGATGTCCCGGACGGCGAGGACGCGGGAGCCGCCGGCTGCCTTGGCCTCCTCCGTCTTCCAGTTCCACTCCAGCGTGACGTGTTCGCCGTCGAAACGCGCGGTGCCGTCCCCGGCGGACACCGACAGGGGCACCGGCGGGCCCGTCAGCAGGAAGGTGTCGACCGGGCCGGAGGGCACCCGGTCCAGCAGCAGCGTGTTGCGGACCTCCTCGGCGACGTACTCGGCGACGCCGAGGCGGTCGGGTTCGACGATCAGCTGGTAGGGGTCGTGTGCCTCGGCGAGCCGCCCGCCCGTCGCGTGCAGCAGCGGGTCCGCGCCGTCGCGCAGCCGCAGCCTGAGCCGTCCGCCCTTCCTTCCGTGCTCGAACGAGATGCCGGCCAACGCCCGCAGGGGAACGGTGAGTTCGCCCAGAGTCCTGCGCAGGAGGCTCACGCCCTTGTCGTGACCCGGTGTCAGCCGCAGGGTGTCGCCGCCGAGGACCCAGGTGCCGTCCCTCTGGATGATTTCCGTCATGGAAGAATTGTTTCACCGCGGTTCGCACCCTCGATCCGGGCGCCGTTCCCGCGGCGGGGTGGTGCCCGGCACCGGCCCGTGTCCGCCCGAAGGAGCCCTCGTGCGAGGACATCACCGAACCGCAGCCCGGATCCGTTGGAACCCCGGCGTCCACCGTCTGCTGGGCCTGATGCTGTTCGTGGCCTCGGCGGGGGTGTTCACCACCGGCTCCGCACCGGCGGCGGGAGAGGCCCCGGTCCCGCTCGACCGGGTGATCCCGGCGCCCGCGTCGGTGAGGGCGGGCGGGGCGCCGTACCGGATCACCTCCGGCACCCGCATCCGCGTCGACGGCACCCCCGAGGCCCGGCGCACGGGGGAGTACCTCGCCGCCGTCCTGCGTCCCTCCACCGGCTACTCCCTGCCCGTCACCACCCGCGACGGCTCCGGCATCCGGCTCGCGCTGGTCCGGGACGCGACGGGGGAACTCGGCAGCGAGGGATACCGGCTCCAGAGCGGCCCGAGCGCGGTCACCATCAGCGCCCCCACCTCCGCCGGCCTCTTCCACGGCGTGCAGACCCTCCGCCAGCTCCTGCCCGCCGCCGTCGAGAGGGGCACCGTGCAGCCCGGCCCCTGGCCGGTTGCCGGCGGCACCGTCGCCGACCGCCCGCGCTACTCCTACCGCGGCGCGATGCTGGACGTGGCCCGGCACTTCTTCACCGTCGCCCAGGTCAAGCGGTACATCGACCAGCTCGCCCTCTACAAGATCAACACCCTTCACCTGCACCTCACCGACGACCAGGGCTGGCGCATCGCGATCGACTCCTGGCCGCGCCTGGCCGCCCACGGCGGATCAACCCAGGTCGGCGGCGGCACGGGCGGCCACTACACCAAGGACGACTACAAGGAGATCGTCCGGTACGCCGCCTCCCGCCATCTGGAGGTCGTCCCCGAGCTGGACATGCCGGGCCACACCCGCGCCGCGCTCGCCTCCTACGCCGAGCTGAACTGCGACGGTGCCGCACCCCCGCTCTACACCGGCACCGACGTCGGCTTCAGCTCGCTGTGCGTGTCGAAGGACGTCACCTACGACTTCGTGGACGACGTCGTCCGCGAGGTGGCCGCCCTCACCCCGGGCCGCTACCTGCACATCGGCGGCGACGAGGCGCACTCCACCGGCCACGAGGACTACGTGAAGTTCATGGACCGGGTGCAGCCGGTCGTCGCCGAGTACGGCAAGACCGTCATCGGCTGGCACCAGCTGGCCGCCGCCGCCCCGGCCCGCGGTGCGCTCGTGCAGTACTGGGGCCTGGACTCCACGGGTGCCGCGGAGAAGGCCCAGGTGGTGCGGGCCGCACAGCACGGCACCGGGCTGATCCTGTCGCCGGCCGACCGGATCTATCTCGACATGAAGTACGACCGCGGCACCCCGCTCGGGCTGTCGTGGGCGGGCTACGTTCAGGTGCGCCGGTCCTACGACTGGGATCCCGGCACCTACCTCCCGGGCGTCCCCGCCACCGCGGTCCGGGGCGTGGAGGCGCCGCTGTGGACGGAGACGGTCGCCGACCAGGACGGCCTGGAGTACCTGGCCTTCCCGCGGCTGGCGGGCGCCGCCGAACTGGGCTGGTCGCCGGCGGCCACCCACGACTGGGCGTCGTACCGGGTGCGGCTCGCCGCGCAGGGACCGCGCTGGGACGCCCTGGGCATCCGCTACCACCGCTCGCCGCAGGTCCCCTGGCCGGCCCGCTGAGCCGCCACCGGGCGGTCACTCCCGCGCGCGCAACCGCTCCTCCGTCGGACCCCGGCGCCAGTAGCCGGCGAAGGTGATCCGGCGGCGGTCGAACCCGCGTTCGCCGACGGGCCGCACCCGGCGGCCGGCGTGCCCCCGCCCGCCCGTGTCCCGCCCTTCGCCGTTCCGCCGCCGCAGGCCGCCAGTGCGGCTCCGGGGCCGAGGGCGCCGCCCGCGGCGAGGGTGCAGCGGCGGATGGTGCCCGGGCGGTTCTGACATCGGGCATGGCCATGACTGTTTTCGAACGGGGCGGAGCGCCCGCCGGACGAGATCCGAAGACAGGTTTGCCCGGCCTCACTTCGCGTCCGAGGGCGCTCCGCCCCGCGGTGCCGGGAACCGCCCGGCCCGGCACGTCAGCCCACCAGGCCCAACTCCCGTGCGATCAGCATCCGCTGAACCTCGCTGGTGCCCTCGCCGATCTCCAGGATCTTGGAGTCGCGCCACATCCGGGCCACCGGATACTCGTTCATGAAGCCGTAGCCGCCATGGATCTGCGTGGCGTCCCGGGCGTTGTCCACGGCGACCGTGGACGAGTACAGCTTCGCCAGTGCCGCCTCCTTCTTGAACGGCTCCCCGGCCACCAGCCGGGCCGCCGCGTCACGCCAGGCGAGGCGCGCGGTGTGGGCCTTCATCTCCATGTCGGCGACCTTGAACTGGATGGCCTGGTTGGCGCCGATGGGCCGGCCGAAGGCGTGGCGTTCCTTCGCGTACTTCACCGACTCGTCGACGCAACCCTGTGCCAGGCCGGTCGAAAGCGCCGCGATGGCGATGCGGCCCTCGTCGAGGATGCGCAGGAACTGCGCGTATCCACGGCCCGCCTCGCCCAGCAGGTTCGCCGCGGGTACCCGCACGTCCTGGAAGGACAGCTCACGCGTGTCGGAGGCGTTCCAGCCGACCTTCGAGTACGGCGCCGCCACCGTGAAGCCGGGTGTGCCGGACGGGACGATGATCGCGGAGATCAACGGTCTGCCGTCGGGCTTGCGGCCGGTGACCGCCGTCACCGTGACCAGGCCCGTGATGTCGGTACCCGAGTTGGTGATGAAGCACTTGGTGCCGTTGATCACCCACTCGTCCGTCTCCGGGTCCAGGCGGGCCGTGGTGCGGGTGGCGCCGGCGTCACTGCCGCCGTCCGGCTCGGTCAGGCCGAAAGCGCCCAGGACCTCGCCCGAGCACAGCCGCGGCAGCCACTGCCGCTTCTGCTCCTCGGTGCCGAACAGATGGATCGGCATCGCGCCCAGCGACACCCCGGCCTCCAGGGTGATGGCCACGGACGAGTCCACCCGGGCCAGTTCCTCCAGGGCCACGCCGAGGGCGAGGTAGTCGCCGCCCATCCCGCCGTACTCCTCCGGGAACGGCAGCCCGAACAGACCCATACGGCCCATCTCGCGCACGATCTCGTACGGGAACTCGTGCCGCTCGTAGAAGTCGCCGATCTTCGGCGCCACCACGTCGTGCGCGAACTGCTCGACGGTACGGCGGAGTTCCTCCAGCTCGGGGGAGAGTCGGTAGTCCATGGCTCAGATCACTGCTCCTGGGGGTCCTTGTGGGACAGGGCTCGGACGGTGCGGGACGGGCTGGGCCGCCCCAGCCGGTCGGCCATCCACACGCTCGTGGCGGTCAGACGGCCGAGGTCGACGCCTGTGTCGATGCCGAGTCCCTGCAGCATCCACACGAGGTCTTCGGTGGCGAGGTTGCCGGTGGCGGACTTCGCGTACGGGCAGCCGCCGAGGCCGCCCGCCGAGGCGTCGACGGTGGTGACGCCGTGCTGGAGCGCGGCCAGGGTGTTGGCGAGGGCCTGCCCGTAGGTGTCGTGGAAGTGGACGCCCAGCGCGTCGACCGGCACGCCCCCGTCCTCCAGCGCGGAGAGGAGCGCGGTGACATGGCCGGGGGTCGCCACCCCGATGGTGTCGCCCAGGCTCAGCTCGTCGCAGCCCATGTCGAGCAGCGCCCGGCACACCCGCACCACCTGCGGGAGGGGCACCGCGCCCTCCCAGGGGTCGCCGAAGCACATCGACAGATAGCCCCGGACGTGCACGTCCGCCGCCTTCGCGCGGGACACCACCGGCTCGAACATGGCCAGCGCCTCGTCGACCGTGCGGTTGAGGTTGGCCTTGGCGAAGGACTCGGTCGCGCTGGCGAACACCGCGACCCGGCGGGCCCCGAGCGCCAGCGCCCGGTCCAGACCGCGCTCGTTGGGCACCAGCACCGGCAGCGCCACGGGCAGTCCGGCGACGAGCGGGAACAACTGCTCGGCGTCGGCGAGCTGGGGCACCCACCTGGGGTGCACGAAGCTCGTCGCCTCGATGGTGGTCAGTCCCGCGTCGGCGAGGCGGTGGACGAACTCCGCCTTCACGGAGGTCGGTACGGCCGTCTGCTCGTTCTGCAGGCCGTCGCGCGCGCCGACCTCGTGGATCCGCACCCGCGGGGGCAGGCCCCGGGCGGGGACGGTCATGGGCAGCCCGGTCGTGGTCGCCGGGGTGTCGGGGGCGGTCACTCGGCCACCTCCTCGTGGGGTGTGATCACGGCCAGCACCTGGTCCATGGCGACCGTGGTGCCGGGCGTGACGTCCAGCTCGGCCACCGTGCCGGCGTGCGGGGCGGAGATGACGTGCTCCATCTTCATCGCCTCCACCACCAGCAGGCTCTGACCGGCGGTCACCTCGTCGCCGGCGGCCACCTTCACCACCGTGACCGTGCCGGGCATCGGCGCGGTGAGCGAGTCGGCCCCCAGGTGGCCGCTGCGGCCGAGGGAGGCCTCGACCGGGTCGTGGTCGCGTACGTGCCAGGCGTCGCCGTCGCGGCCCAGCCAGTCGGCGGCACGGTGGAAGGCGTGGTGGACGCCGTCGAGGGTCACCGACACCGTGTCGCCGGTGACGGTGCGCGAGCCGCGCGGGGTGTACTCCACGGGGTCGGTGACCCGGAGCGGTACCGCTACGGGGTGGGGCGTGCCGCCCATCCGCCAGCCGCTCGGCACCGAGAAGGGATCGGTCCAGCCGTCCCCTTCGGGCTCCAGCGCCTGGAGGCGCACGGCCGCCGCCGCCTCGTACACCTCCTCCGGCACCTCGGTGGTGACCAGGTCGTCCACCACCCGCTCGACCAGCCCGGTGTCCAGTTCGCCCCGGACGACCGCCGGATGGGCCAGCAGGCGGCGCAGGAACCCGGCATTGGTCTGCACGCCCAGCGTGACCGTCCCGGCCAGAGCCGCGCGCAGCTTCCGCAGGGCCGTCGCCCGGTCGGGGCCGTGGGCGATGACCTTCGACAGCATCGGGTCGTACAGGCTGCCGACCTCCGTGCCCTCGGTGAGGCCCGAGTCGGTCCGCACCCCGTCGCCCTGCGGCTCGCGCAGCATCAGCACCGTGCCGCCGGACGGCAGGAAGCCGCGGGCCGGGTCCTCGGCGCAGATGCGGGCCTCGACCGCGTGCCCGGTCAGCGTGACGTCGTCCTGGCCGAGGGAGAGGGGCTCCCCGGCTGCCACCCGCATCTGCCACTCCACCAGGTCCAGGCCGGTGACCAGCTCCGTGACCGGGTGCTCGACCTGCAGGCGGGTGTTCATCTCCATGAAGTAGTACTGCGAGGGGTCGCCGCCGGGGACGATGAACTCCACCGTGCCCGCGCCGCGGTAGCCGCAGGAGCGGGCGGCCTGGACGGCCGCCTCGCCCATCGCCGCACGTGTGGCGTCGTCGAGGAGCACGCTCGGCGCCTCCTCGATGATCTTCTGGTGCCGGCGCTGGAGCGAGCACTCGCGCTCGCCGAGGTGCACCACGTTCCCGTGGGCGTCGGCCAGGACCTGGATCTCGATGTGCCGGGGCCGGTCGACCCACCGCTCGACGAGGAGTGTGTCGTCGCCGAAGGACGCCCGGGCCTCACGGCGGGCGGCGGCGATCTCGTCGTCCAGGGCGCTCATGTCCCGCACCAGGCGCATGCCCTTGCCGCCGCCGCCCGCGGAGGGCTTCAGCAGCACCGGCGCGCCCAGGTCCCGGGCCGCCTCGGCCAGGTGCGGATCGCGACCGCCGGGGACGACCGGCACGCCCGCGGCCTGCACGGTCTCCTTCGCCCGGATCTTGTCGCCCATCAGCGCGATGGCGTCGGCCGGCGGGCCGACGAAGACCAGCCCGGCCTCGGCGCAGGCGCGGGCGAAGCCGGCGTTCTCCGCGAGGAAGCCGTAGCCGGGATGGACGGCCTGGGCGCCGGAGCGCGCCGCGGCGTCGAGGATGCGCTCGGCCGACAGATAGCTCTGCGCGGCCGGCGCCGGGCCGAGCCGTACCGCCGTGTCGGCCTCCCGGACGTGCCGGGCGCCGGCGTCCGCGTCGGAGAAGACGGCCACCGAGCGGATGCCCATGGACCGCAGCGTGCGGATGACACGCACGGCGATCTCGCCCCGGTTGGCCACAAGGACCGTGTCGAACATGGACGTTCCCCTCACATCCGGAAGACGCCGAAGTGGGGCGCCGTGGTGTCCCGCTGGGCAAGTGGCGCGTTGGCGCAGGCCGTGAGGGCCAGCCCCAGCACCTGACGGGTGTCCAGCGGGTCGATGACCCCGTCGTCCCACAGGCGGGCGGTGGCGTAGTAGGCGTTGCCCTGGCGCTCGTACTGGGCGCGGATCGGCTCCTTGAAGTCCTCCTCCTCCTGGGCGGGCCACTCCTCGCCGCGCGCCTGGAGCTGGTCCCGCCTGACGGTGGCGAGGACGGAGGCGGCCTGCTCGCCGCCCATCACGGAGATCTTGGCGTTCGGCCACATCCACAGGAAACGGGGCGAGTAGGCCCGCCCGCACATGGAGTAGTTCCCCGCGCCGTACGACCCGCCGACGACGACGGTCAGCTTCGGCACGCGTGTGCACGCCACGGCGGTGACCATCTTGGCGCCGTGCTTGGCGATGCCACCCGCCTCGTAGTCCCGGCCGACCATGAACCCGGAGATGTTCTGCAGGAACACCAGCGGGATCCCGCGCTGGTCGCACAGCTCGATGAAGTGGGCGCCCTTCTGGGCCGACTCGGAGAACAGGATGCCGTTGCTGGCGACGATGCCCACCGGGTGGCCGTGGATCCGGGCGAAACCGGTGACCAGGGTCTGCCCGAACTCGGCCTTGAACTCCGCGAAGCGCGAGCCGTCGGTGATCCTGGCGATGATCTCGCGCACGTCGTAGGGGGTGCGGGAGTCGACGGGCACGGCGCCGTAGAGGCCGTGGGGGTCGGTCTTCGGCTCCACGGCCGGCTCCACCCGCCAGGGCAGGGCGCCGCGGGCGGGGAGCGTGGAGACGATCGTACGCACGATGCGCAGGGCGTGTGCGTCGTCCTCGGCGAGGTGGTCGGTGACGCCCGAGACGCGGGAGTGCACCTCGCCGCCGCCCAGTTCCTCCGCGGTGACGACCTCGCCGGTGGCGGCCTTCACCAGCGGCGGACCGCCGAGGAAGATCGTCCCCTGGTTGCGGACGATGACCGCCTCGTCGCTCATGGCCGGCACGTACGCGCCGCCGGCCGTGCACGACCCGAGCACCGCCGCGATCTGCGGGATCCCGGCCCCGGACATGCGGGCCTGGTTGTAGAAGATCCGGCCGAAGTGGTCGCGGTCGGGGAAGACCTCGTCCTGCATGGGCAGGAAGGCGCCGCCGGAGTCGACCAGGTACAGGCAGGGCAGGCGGTTCTCCAGGGCCACCTCCTGGGCCCTGAGGTGCTTCTTCACGGTCATCGGGTAGTACGTGCCGCCCTTGACGGTGGCGTCGTTGGCGACGATCACGCACTCGCGGCCGCCGACCCGGCCGACCCCGGCGATCACCCCGGCCGCCGGGGCCTGCCCGTCGTACATCCCGTCGGCGGCCAGCGGCGCCAGCTCCAGGAACGGCGAGCCCGCGTCGAGCAGCGTGTCCACCCGCTCCCGCGGCAGCAGCTTGCCGCGCGCGGTGTGCCGGGCGCGGGCCTTCTCGCCGCCGCCCAGGCGGGCGGCGGCGAGCTTGCCGCGCAACTCCCCGACGAGGGCGCGGTGCGCTTCCTCGTTGGCCTGCCAGGCATCCGACGCGGGGTCGGCCGCGCTCGTCAGCTCCGGTGCCTCTTGCATCCTGCGGTCCCCTCACCCAGCGGTGACTGTTAATGAGCGTTAACCATTTCCTTCAGGTTAACGACCGCTAACCTGCCTGTCTAGAATTGCAGGCATGGCCACCAGAACCGACGCCCCGACCCGCCGTGAGCAGATCCTCAAGGAAGCCGCCCGGCTCTTCGCCGACCGCGGCTTCCACGGCGTCGGCGTGGACGAGATAGGCGCCGCCGTCGGGATCAGCGGCCCGGGTCTCTACCGGCACTTCCCGGGCAAGGACGCCATGCTCGCCGAGCTGCTGGTCGGCATCAGCGGACGGCTGCTGACCGGGGCGAAGCGGCGGGTCGCGGAAGCGGACGGGGTCGCGGCGGGCGAGGTGCTGGACTCGCTCATCGAGGGGCACATCGACTTCGCGCTGGACGACCGCCCGCTGATCACACTGCACGACCGGGAGCTGGACCGGCTGCGCGACAGTGACCGCAAGCTGGTGCGCCAGTTGCAGCGGCAGTACGTCGAGCTGTGGGTGGAGGTCGTGCGCGAGGTCTACCCGGAGCTGGGCGAGGCGGCGGCCCGGTCGGCGGTGCACTCGGTCTTCGGCCTGCTGAACTCCACGCCGTACCTCGGGCGGGGCGGGACGCTGCCGGGCCGCGGGGTGACGGCCGAACTGCTGCACCGCATGGCCCGGGGGGCGTTCGCGGCGGCCGGGGCGGCGCAGGGCTGAGCGGGGCGGGGTTCCGTTCCCCGCGGCGGCGGGGGTCGTGCATGCGCGTCCGTCAACCGTCCCCGCGCCCCGGGTGGCGCACCTCACCCTGGACGAGTTGCCGTACTCACCGGTATCTTCGGTTCTGAGCAAGCGCTTAGACAGGTAGCTGGAGGTGGGCGGCGTGCGCCGTACGGTGTTCAACGAGGATCACGAGGCGTTCCGGGAGACCCTGCGCGCCTTCATCGAGGCCGAGGTCGTGCCCGTCTACGACGAGTGGTTCGCGGCCGGCCAGGCGCCGCGCGACTTCTACCACAAGCTCGGCGAGCTGGGCATCTTCGGGATCAACGTCCCCGAGGAGTTCGGCGGCGCGGGCATGGACAGCCACAAGTTCGAGGCCGTCCTCTACGAGGAGACCGCCCGCGCGGGCGTCCAGTTCGGCGGCTCCGGCGTGCACGTGCTGCTCGCCCTGCCCTACATCAAGATGCTGGCCACCGACGAGCAGAAGAAGCGCTACCTGCCGAAGTTCGTCACCGGCGAGGAGATGTGGGCCATCGCGATGACCGAGCCGGGCACCGGCTCCGACCTCGCGGGCATGAAGACCACCGCGAAGCTGTCCGAGGACGGTACGCACTACGTCCTCAACGGCGCCAAGACCTTCATCACCGGTGGTGTCCACGCCGACCGCGTCATCGTCTGCGCCCGTACCTCCGCACCCACCGCCGAGGACCGCCGTTTCGGCATCTCCCTGTTCGCCGTGGACACCAGGTCCGAGGGCTACTCGGTCGGCCGCAAGCTCGACAAGCTGGGCCTGCGCACCTCCGACACCGCCGAACTGGCCTTCGTCGACGTCAAGGTGCCGGTCGAGGACCTGCTCGGCGAGGAGAACAAGGGCTTCTCCTACCTCGGCCACAACCTGGCCTCCGAGCGCTGGGGCATCGCCTTCGGCGCCTATGCGCAGGCCAGGGCCGCCGTGCGGTTCGCCCAGCAGTACGTGCAGGAGCGCACCGTCTTCGGCAAGCCGGTCGCCCACTTCCAGAACACCAAGTTCGAGCTGGCCGCCTGCCAGGCCGAGGTGGACGCCGCCGAGGCCGTCGCCGACCGCGCGACCGAGGCCCTGGACGCCGGCGAGCTGACCCCCGCCGAGGCCGCCTCCGCCAAGCTGTTCTGCACCGAGGTCGCCCACCGCGTCATCGACCGCTGTCTCCAGCTGCACGGCGGCTACGGGTACATGAACGAGTACCCGATCGCCCGCCTGTACGCCGACAACCGTGTCAACCGGATCTACGGCGGCACCAGCGAGATCATGAAGACGATCATCGCCAAGGACATGGGTCTGTAGGGCGAGGGCGACCACCGGCCGCGACCGTAGAACGCCATGAGCCAGGCACTCCAGGATCTCCTCGATCTGCTCGACCTGGAGCAGATCGAGGAGAACATCTTCCGCGGCCGGTCCCGCTCCGCGGTCGTCCCGCGCGTCTTCGGCGGGCAGGTCGCCGCCCAGGCGCTGGTCGCCGCAGGGCGGACGGTCCCGGCGGACCGGACGGCCCACTCGCTCCACGCGTACTTCCTGCGCATGGGCGACCCGGGCGCCCCCATCGTGTACACCGTCGAGCGCCTCCGCGACGGGCGCTCCTTCACCACCCGCCGGGTGGTCGCCGTCCAGCACGGCAGGCCCATCTTCGTCCTGTCGGCCTCGTTCCAGGCGTACGAGGAGGGCTTGGACCACCAGGTTCCGATGCCGCCCGCCCCGGACCCGGCCTCGCTGCCCACCTCCCGCGAACGGTTCGGCGGCTACGACCACCTCGACGCCGACGTCGTCCTCCGCTTCCTCCAGGCCCGCGAGGCGATCGACCTGCGCTACGTCGAGGAGCCGCCCTACGGCAGGTACGGCGAGCCGCGCGAGCCGCACTCCCAGGTGTGGTTCCGCACCAACGGCAAGCTGTCCGACGACCCCCTGCTGCACGTGGTCCTCGCCACCTACGTCTCCGACATGACCCTCCTCGACTCCGTCCTGCTCGCGCACGGCCGGGGCGGCTGGGCCGTCGGCGACGTCGTCGGGGCGTCGCTGGACCACGCCATGTGGTTCCACCGGCCCTTCCGCGCCGACGAGTGGCTGCTGTACGACCAGGAGTCCCCTTCGGCGTCCGGCGGCCGGGGCCTCGGGCAGGCCCGCATCTACACCCAGGACGGCCGGCTCGCGATATCGGTGATCCAGGAGGGCGTGGTCCGCGTCCCGCGGTGAGCCGTGCGCGCCCGCCGCGGTGACCGTGCGCCTGCCGCCGGGAGTCGCCCGAGGTCTTTCGCCCGGCACGCCGAGAGCACGCACCGGACACCGCGGGCACCGCACCGGACCTTCACCCCCTCGTGCCGCGACGGGGCGAACGTTGCCTGTTGCGGCACTAGCGGTCCCCGAGTCCCGCCTCCGCCAGCAGGTACGCCGTCATCGGGTCGTAGTGGCGGGGGCTGGTGACGTGGTCGTCCAGCGGCACCGCCACCTGGAGCGTGCCCTCCGCCTCCGCCAGGAAGAGCGCCGGGTCGTTGCAGTCGGCGTAGCCGACGGAGTCGACGCCGTGCCGGCCGGCGTACCCGGCCCAGCCGTGGTCGGCGACGACCAGGTCGGGCAGCGGGCGGTTCGACCGCTCCAGCGCCGTGAGGATCACGCGCATCGGCTCGCCCGAGTGGGTGTGCCAGAGGCTGGCGCCGTGCTCCAGCACCGCCACGTCCGCGAACTGCATCACGTACCCCTCGTCGGTCTGCAGCCCGTGCGGGACGACGACGATCTCGCAGCCCGCCGCGCGCAGGGCGGCGGCGGTGGCGCGGTGGACGTCGAGCAGGCCGCCTGGGTGCCCGGTGGCGAACAGCACCCGCTGCTGACCGTCGGCGGCCTTCCGCAGCCGCCCGGCCAGGCGCTCCAGGGCGGTGACGGTCAGCTCCGGGTCGATGGTGTCCTGGCCGTACCGGTACTCCGGGTCGTCGTGGACGCCGACCCGCTCCGCCATCACCGCGAGCACGTCCTGCTCGTCGCTCCAGCGGTCGCCGAGTTCCAGTCCGAGCCAGTAGTTGCGGTCGCCGTTCGCCAGCTTCCGGTAGTGCGAGAGGTTGTTCTCACGGGGCGTGGCGACATCGCCCGCGATGCGGGTGCGGACGAGGTGCTCGACGAGTTCGGCGCGGCTGGGTGTCCCGGGTATCGGCATGGTCACCATTGTGAGGCAGCCGCCTGTGCGATCACCGGGTCTCCCGCGTGCTGCGACGGGCGTCACTCGCCCCGTCCCGCCCGCTCCCACGCCTTTCCGCCCCTTCCCGTCACGCCCCCACCCGCATCCGCGGTCGCCCGGCCGCCCCCACCCGCCTCGGCTCGGCCGGGCGTCACCCCGGGCCGTGCCCGGCGCCCCGCGCCCGCCGGGCCCCGGCCGTCAGGTCCGTCGCAGGGCGAACCACAGATCCATGCGGACGTCCGCGTCGTCCAGGTCCACGTCCAGCAGGGCCGCGCACCGTGCGATCCGCTGCCGCACGGTGTTGCGGTGGACGGACAGGGCGACGGCGGTACGGTCCCAGCTGCCGTGCAGGGAGAGCCAGGTGCGCAGGGTCTCGGCCAGGGCCGGGGAGGCCGTGGAGAGGGGCGCGAGGAGGGTGCGGGCGTGTGTCTCGGCCGCGTCGCGGGGGACCAGGTCGGCCAGACCGGCTCGGTCGGCGTACCGCAGGAGCGGGGCGCGGGTGGCACGGGCGCGGGCCAGGGCCCGGGCGGCCTGGGTGTCGGCGGCGGGCCAGTCGGCCGGGGAGGCGGGCGCGCTGATGCCGAGCGTCCAGCCGGGCTGGGGCCCCGGAACACGGTCGTCGGGCAGCAGGACGCGCACGATCCCGTCGGCGAGGTCCACCAGCGGGGAGCCCAGGGCCGCGCCGAGCGCGGAGGCGGCCACCGCGTCGGGGACGGTGTGCGGCCCGTCCGGCGCCCGGCGGACCGCGGGGCCCGCGGCCGGGCCGGTGCCTTTGGGGCGATGCGCGGCCGGCACGTCGGGGCGGGCGTGGACGACGACCGTCCGGCCGGAGCCGACCAGCGGGGCCACCTCCTGCGGTGTCGCGCCGAGCAGCAGGCGCACCAGCGCCGCGGAGCGCGCCGCGCCCGTGCTGCTCAGCTGGTCGCCGGTGAGGAGAGTGAGCAGGACCGCGGCGACCGAGGAGATGGTGTGGTCGCCCGGGTCCCGGTGCGGGGCCGCGACACCCAGCACGAAGCCCTGCCCGGCGCCCAGCGCGTAGGCGGCGAGGTGAACCCCTGCGGCGGTGTCGGTGGCGGTCGCGGAGGCGCGGCGGGTCACCGTGGCGGCCAGGTCGGTCAGCGCCCCGTCCACGCCCTCCGGCTGGTCCCCGCCCGCCTCGGCGACCCGGGTGCCGTCGGGGCCGTACAGCACCGCCCTGCCGTTCATGTCCCGGGCGAGCCGGCGCAGGACCGAGGGCACGGGGTCGGGCCGGGCCGCCGCGGCCGCGAGGCTCTGCTGGGCCTCGGTCACCCGGCGCAGCTCGGCCGTGCGGGCCTGCGCCATCAGCTGCCAGACGGCGCGGGCGACGCCGGAAAAGGTGGTCCTGGGCGGCACCTCGATCAACGGCAGGCCGTACGCCTCGCAGGCCGCGACCAGCGCGCCCGGCACCGCGTCGTGCACGGGTGCCAGACCGAAACCGAGGGCCGCACCGCC
Source organism: Streptomyces sp. MUM 2J (assembly GCF_022414535.1). Lineage (GTDB taxonomy): Bacteria > Actinomycetota > Actinomycetes > Streptomycetales > Streptomycetaceae > Streptomyces. The sequence continues at coordinate 16,565 of NZ_JADWYM010000009.1, read as the reverse complement.
CGCGGCCACGATCCGCGAGACGTAGCCGTCGAAGTAGCCGCCCGGCCCGGACGCAGCCGTGCCGGGGGCGCCCGCCGGGGAGGCCGCCGCCCGCGGGACGTGCACGCCGGCCGTCAGCAGCAGCTCGCCGCCGAGCAGGTACGGAAAGGGGTCGGACATCTCGGAGGCGTGCGCCCAGTGGACGGCGACGTCGGCCGCGGCGGGGCCGGCGATCTGCCGCAGGCCGAGGTCCTCCCGGGCCACGAGCGCGGACAGGGGCACCGGCGGCGTGGGTGGCACGGGGGTGGCGACGGGGTCCGGCATGGTGTGCGATCCATCCAGTGAAGACGTCCTGGATGGATGAAACGTACACTTCGCAGCCGCGCTCCGGCCACCTAGGGTCGGTGCCGGGCGGGCGGCCGCAGGCCGGGGCGGCTGTCCCCGCGGTCCGCTGCCGGCTCCCCCTCGCGCCGGCCGCGGCCGGCGCGAGCGCGCCCCGCCGGCCGCCCCCGAGCCCGTGTCCGCCGCCGTCCCGGCTCATCAGTAGAGTCATAGGCAAAGCAGTACATACGCGATGAAGCGTGAGAAAGAAGGCATGCGACCATGAGCAGCAACGAGACGCCCCGCGGCCCCGTCGACTCCTCCCGCATACCGCGGTACGCCGGTCCCGCGACCTTCGCCCGGCTGCCCCGCCTCGACGAGGTCGGCCGCGCCGACGTCGCCGTCGTGGGCGTGCCGTTCGACTCGGGCGTCTCGTACCGGCCGGGCGCCCGTTTCGGCGGCAACGCCATCCGTGAGGCGTCCCGGCTGCTGCGCCCCTACAACCCCGCCCAGGACGCCTCCCCGTTCGCCCTCGCCCAGGTCGCGGACGGCGGCGACATCGCGGTCAACCCCTTCAACATCAACGAGGCCGTCGAGACCGTCGAGGCCGCCGCCGACGAACTCCTGGGCACCGGCGCCCGCCTGATGACCCTGGGTGGCGACCACACCATCGCCCTGCCGCTGCTGCGGTCCGTCGCCAGGAAGCACGGCCCGGTGGCCCTGCTCCACTTCGACGCCCACCTCGACACCTGGGACACCTACTTCGGCGCCGAGTACACCCACGGCACGCCGTTCCGCCGGGCGGTGGAGGAGGGCATCCTCGACACGTCCGCCCTCTCCCACGTCGGCACCCGTGGCCCCCTGTACGGCAAGCAGGACCTCACCGACGACGAGAAGATGGGCTTCGGCATCGTCACCTCCGCCGACATCTACCGCCGCGGCGCCGACGAGGTCGCCGACCAGCTGCGCCAGCGCATCGGCGACCGCCCGCTGTACGTCTCCATCGACATCGACTGCCTCGACCCGGCCCACGCGCCCGGCACGGGAACGCCGGAGGCCGGCGGCATGACCTCGCGGGAGCTGCTGGAGATCCTGCGCGGTCTCGCGTCGTGCAACCTGGTCTCGGCGGACGTCGTCGAGGTGGCTCCCGCGTACGATCACGCGGAGATCACATCGGTCGCGGCGTCCCACACGGCGTACGAACTGACGACGATCATGTCCCGCCAGATCGCCGCGGCCCGGAAGGGAACACAAGCGCAGTGACCCACGACCACGACCTGGTGCTGCGGCCCACCGAGGCGCAGATCTCGGCGGCGCTGAACCCTCCCGCCGGCCGTATCGGCGGAGACCTGGTCGTGGAGACGCTGGCCGGGCTCGGCGCGTCCACCGTCTTCGGCCTGCCCGGCCAGCACGCCCTCGGCGTCATCGACGCCCTGCGCCGCTCCGGTCTGCGTTATGTGGGCCTGCGGGTCGAGAACAACGCCGGATTCGCCGCGGACGCGTACGGCCGGATCACGGGGGAGGCCGCCCCCCTGCTGCTGTCCACGGGGCCGGGTGCGCTGACGTCGCTGGCCGCGCTGCAGGAGGCGGCGGCGGCCTCGGCGCCCGTGCTGGCGATCAGCAGTCAGGTCCCGACGGCCGGGCTGGGCGGCGGCCGCCATGGCTATCTGCACGAACTCCCCGACCAGGCGGCCTTGTTCAGAGGGGTCGTCAAGTCGGTGCACACCGTGCGCACACCGTCCCAGATCCCCTCGGCGATCGCCGCGGCCTGGAAGTCGGCGCTGACCGCCCCGCACGGCCCGGTGTGGGTGGAGATCCCGCAGGACGTGCTGCTGGAGCCCGCGCGTCTGCCGGTGGTGACGGGGGTGGACGCCACGCCGGAGGACCTGCCGCCGCGCCCCGAGCTGACGGCGGTGGCGGCCCACCTGCTGTCGAACGCCGTTCGCCCGGCGGTCATCGCGGGCGGGGGAGTGGTCCGGGCGGACGCGAGCGGCAAGCTCAGGCAGCTGGCGGAACGGCTCCAGGCACCCGTCGTGACGACCCCCGGCGGCAAGGGCGCCTTCCCGTGGACGCACCCGCTGTCCCTCCAGTCCTGGCTGGAGGACCGGTACACCACGGAGTTCCTCCAGGAAGCGGACGTGCTCCTGGTCGTCGGCTCGGGCCTCGGCGAACTCTCCTCGAACTACCACACGTTCAAACCCAGGGGCCGTGTGATCCAGATCGAGGCGGACCTCGGCAAGCTGGAGTCCAACCACCCGGCGCTGGGCATCCACGCCGACGCGCGCCTGGCGCTGCAGGCGCTGCTGGAGACGGTGCCGCGGCGGGAGGACCCGACGGTCCGGGAACGCGTGCGTGATCTGCTGACCCGGGTGCGCGAGCGGATCGCCGCCCAGGAACTCGCCCTGGAACAGCAGGTGCTGGCGTCGGTCCGCAGGGCGCTCCCGGCCGGCTCCCCGTCCTTCTGGGACATGACGATCCTCGCCTACTGGGCCTGGTCGGCCTTCGACGCCGGGGGCCCCAACCGCATGCATTCCGCCCAGGGCGCCGGCGGCCTCGGCTACGGCTTCCCCGCCGCACTCGGCGCCGCGGTGGCCGACCCGACCCGCCCGGTGCTGGCGGTGTCGGGCGACGGAGGCGCCCTGTACTCCGTCGCCGAGCTGGCCACGGCCCGGCAGCACGACCTGGACGTCACCTGGCTGATCGTCGACGACGGCGGCTACGGCATCCTGCGCGAGTACCTGACCGGCACCTTCGGCGAGACCACGCCGGCGGCCACCGAGCTGACCCGGCCCGACTACGTGGCCCTGGCCGGGTCCTTCGGCGTGCCGGGCGTCCGTACGACCCCCGAGGCGCTGGAGTCCGACCTGGCGAAGTCCATGGCGACCCCGGGGCCCGGTGTGGTCGTCCTGCCGGCGGTGCTGCGGATGTTCGCACCGACGCACCTGGACTGACCACGTGCCGTCCGGACACGGCCACGGTCCGCGCCCTCGGGACGGGTCCCCTCCGCCGGCCGCGGACCGCGCGCCGCCTACCAGATGGCGTCCACCCACTCCGGGTGGTCGACGAACGGGTTGCGGTTGTGCTGGTAGCTGTCGTAGATGACCTGGTTGCGGTGCTCCTCGAAGGCGTCCGGCGGGTCCTCGTCGTTCCACTGCTTCAGGACGGAGAGCCGGCCCATGTACGGGTCGGAGCCGTTGGAGACCCAGTCGTTCGGCTCCAGGTCGGGCCGGCCGTCGTCGCCCTCGTAGCGGACGGCCATGTAGAGGATCATGCGGGCCACGTCGCCCTTGACCGCGTCGCGCGGTTCGAAGGAGTCGGAGTCGGTCAGGCTGCCGCCGGAGTTGGTGAAGCCGCTACCGCCGTCGTCGAAGTCCTTGTTGCCGCGGATGGAGTTGACCTGCACGTCCGCGGGGCGGATGTGGTGCAGGTCCGTGCCCGGCCCGGTCGAGGTGCCGAAGCCGCCGTGGGACTTGGCCCACACGTGCTCGCGGTTCCAGTCGCCGACGCTTCCGCCGTTGAGGGACTTGCTGCGGGAGATGCCGGAGTACAGCAGGATCACGTTGTTGCTGTTGTCCGGGTCCTGGTCGGTGTTCTTCAGGGCGTTCCAGAGCGCCGAGTACGACAGCTTGCTCTGGTCGCTGATGATCGTGTGCAGCGACGACTTGAGCGCGGTGCCCGTCTTGCCGACCGCGTTCCTGTAGTAGGTCGAGTCGTACGCCGTCGTCGTCGCCGCGGCAGGGGTCGCCGTGAGCGCGGGGGTGGTGAGTCCGGCGAGGACGGTGGCGGTGGCCAGGGCCGCTGTCTTCCAGCGGCGCGTGCGTGATGCCGACATGTGGGGGTCCCATCTACGCGGGTTGAATGAGATGAGAGTGACATGGGCATGCAGGCTTTTGGGTGACGTGAACATGTCGGTTCGGTGACGGGATCCGGTAGGTGGGCCGCCGCTGAGGGCGATGGGACGGCCGTGCGGCCCCCGACCGGTGGTCGGAGGCCGCACGGAAAGCCCCTGGCGCGGACCGGATCAGCTCACGTCCGACGGATCCAGCCGGTAGAGCGTCGACGTCGTCGACCGGCCGTTGTCCGTCTTCGCGTCGGCGCCCGCGTCGGCGCCCGCCGTCGAGCCGGACTGCGTGGTGCCCCCGTACTCGCTCGCGTCGACGGCCGTACCGTGCTGCTGCACCCACTCCGTCACCTCGGAGGTCAGCTCGTTCCGGCCGCCCGGACCGCCGCCCATGCCGCCGCCGAGCTGGACGTAGTGCAGTGCGCCGCTCTTCACCAGCTCCTTCAGCCGGGCCACGGTCATCGCCTGGTCGCTGCCGGTGAAACCCCACATGGAGACGACCGGCGCGTCGCTGCTCAGCTCGATCTGCGCGGCACTCTGCGAGTTGGAGACCGCCAGCAGCCAGGTGGCGCCGTCCTGATGCTTCTTCAGGTATGCGATCAGCTCACTGTCCGCGCCACCCCGGCCGCCCGGTCCGCCCATGCCCCCGGGGTTGCCCATGCCACCCGGTCCGTCGGGCACGGTGCCGCCCGCCCCGCCCGGAGCGCCGCCCGCGTCGCGGCCCTGCCCGGGCCCGCCCGGCATGGTCCCGCCACCGGGCCTGTCGCCACCGGGGAAGCCGCCCTCGGGCGGTCCGCCGGCCGGTCCGGCCGGCTCCCCGTACTGTGCCGCGCCCGGCATCCGGCCGCCGCCGGGGAACCCGCCCCGTCCGCCCCCGGGGCCGCCCCTGCCGCTGCCCGTCGACGGACCCGCCGTCGGGTTCGTGCCGCGGACCCCGCCGCCGGAACCCGACGGGACGGACCAGGCGTACGCCGCCGGGCCCGCGACCGCCGCGATGACGGCCGCCGCCAGCGACACCGCGAGCAGCCGCACCCGCCTGCCGGAACGGAAGGCCAGCAGCCCGGTGACGGCCAGGGCCATGAGCACGGCGACCGTCGGCCACAGCCAGCCGTTCCAGTCCGGGGCGCGCCGCAGCAGCACGACCGCCCACACCGCCGTCACCGCCAGCGCCGCCGGCAGGACCCACACCCACCGCCGGTCGGTGCGGAACGCGCGCAGCAGCATCAGGCCGCCGCCCCCGCACAACGCCGCGACGCCCGGGGCGAGCGCAGTCGTGTAGTACGGGTGCATGACGCCTTCGGCCAGGGCGAACGTGAGGTAGTGCAGGACCGTCCAGCCGCCCCACAGCACCAGCGCGGCGCGGGTCGGGTCCGTGCGCGGGGCCCGGCCGCACAGCACCAGGCCACCGACGCACGCGATCGCCGCGAACGGGATCAGCCAGGAGATCTGGCCGCCCAGTATGTCGTTGAACAGGCGGCCGATCCCGGCCGTGCCGGAGAAGCCTCCGCCCCCGCCGCCTCCTCCGCCCCCGCCGTTGCCCTCGCCGCCGAGGATCCGGCCCAGGCCGTTGTAGCCCATGATGAGGTCCCAGGCGGTGCCGTCCGTGGAGCCCCCGATGTAGGGCCGCTCCGACGCCGGCACCAGTGACACCGCGGCCGCCCACCAGAAGCTGGAGACGACGAGGACGACGGCCGCCGCGAGCAGGTTCCGCAGCCGCCGGAGCAGCGGCGGCCGTGCCGCGTACAGGTACACCGCGAAGACGGCCGGCAGGGCGATGTACCCCTGGAGCATCTTCGTGTTGAAGGCCAGGCCGAAGCAGGCCGCCGAGCCCAGCAGCGGCAGCAGCCTGCCGTCGCGGGTGGCGCGCAGGGCCAGCGCCGCCCCCGCCACCATCAGGAACACCAGCAGGGTGTCGGGGTTGTTGTCCCGGTCGATGGCGACCGTGATCGGGGTCAGGGCCAGCACCAGCGCCGCGAGCGCCGCCGCGCCGTGGCCCCACACCCGCTTCACCGACGCGTGCAGGATCCAGATCGTCGCCAGCGCCAGCGTGATCATCGGCAGCATCATCTGCCAGGTGCCGAAGCCCAGGACGCGGCAGGACAGGCCCATGACCATCAGGGCCAGGGGCGGCTTGTCGACGGTGATGAAGTTGCCCGCGTCCAGCGAGCCGAAGAACCAGGCCTTCCAGCTGTGCGTGCCGCTGAGCACGGCCGCGCTGTAGTAGCTGTTCAGGCTCGATCCGGACAGGTTCCAGGAGTACAGCACCGCCGCCAGGGCGAGGATCGCGAGCAGTGCGGGGACGGACCAGCGCGGTGCCGCCCCGGGCGGCGGCGGTGCCGGCGGTCCGTCGGCGGGCACGGTCTCGGTACGGGAAGGGGGATGGGTGGCAGTCACCCTCGCAGCGTTCACCGCCGTGATGAGCGATGGCTGTGCCGAAGCTGGCCGTCACCTGTGAACGCCGGGCCCGCTGCGGGCACCGTCGAGGGGCGGGGCGGTCACCGGCCGCTCCGCGGGCCGCCCGAAGGCCGTCCCGGTCGGCGAGGACAGCCGGAAAACGGTCCGGACGACCCGCCTCCACCGGTTGCGGGTCCGCTTCCGACCGGCCCCGACCGCTGCGGAGGGATGAAATCCGCCTCCGTCCGTGTTGGTGCCTTCCGGTAGATCAGGTCGAGAGGGAGGCACCGACGTGGCGGGGCAGCGGGGATGGGCGCGCAGACTGGCCGGGTACGCCTGGCGCTACCCGAAGGACGTCGTGCTCGCCCTGGGGTCGTCGCTGGCGGGCATGGCCGTCATGGCCGTCGTCCCGCTGATCACCAGGCTGATCATCGACGACGTCGTCGGCGACCACACCCGGGGCATGGCGCCCTGGGCCTCCGCCCTGATCGGCGCCGCACTCCTCGTCTACGTCTTCACCTACATCCGCCGCTACTACGGCGGCCGGCTCGCCCTCGACGTCCAGCACGACCTGCGGACCCAGATGTTCCGGTCGATCACCCGCCTAGACGGGCGCCGGCAGGACGAGCTGTCCACCGGTCAGGTCGTCGGCCGGGCCACCAGCGACCTCCAGCTGATCCAGGGGCTTCTGTTCATGCTCCCGATGACCATCGGGAACATCCTGCTCTTCCTGATCTCCCTGGTGATCATGGCGTGGCTCTCCCTGCCGCTCACCCTGGTCGCGCTGGCCGTGGCACCCGCCCTGTGGTGGATCGCCCGCCGCTCCCGGGCCCGGCTCCACCCGGCCACCTGGTACGCCCAGGCCCAGGCGGCGGCCGTCGCGGGCGTCGTCGACGGCGCCGTCGGCGGTGTCCGCGTGGTGAAGGGGTTCGGGCAGGAGGACCAGGAGACCGGCAAACTGCGCGAGGTCAGCCGCAGGCTGTTCGCCGGACGCCTGCGCACCATCCGGCTGAACAGCACCTACACCCCCGCCCTCCAGGCCGTGCCCGCCCTCGGGCAGGTCGCCATGCTGGCACTCGGCGGCTGGCTGGCCGTGCGCGGGCACATCACCCTCGGCACCTTCGTCGCCTTCTCCACCTACCTCGCCCAGCTGGTCGGCCCGGTCCGCATGCTCGCCATGGTGCTCACCGTCGGCCAGCAGGCCCGCGCCGGCACCGAGCGCGTCCTGGAACTGATCGACACCGAGCCGGCCATCGAGGACGGCACGAAGTCCCTGCCCGCCGACGCGCCCGCGACCGTCGAGTTCGACGACGTCTCCTTCGGCTACGACCCCGCCCGCCCCGTCCTGGACGGCCTCTCCTTCGAGATCAGCCCCGGAGAGACCCTCGCCGTCGTCGGCTCCTCCGGCTCCGGCAAATCCACGCTCTCCCTGCTCCTGCCGCGCTTCTACGACGTCACCCACGGCGCCGTCCTGATCGGCGGCCGGGACGTGCGGGAACTGACGCTGGAGTCCCTGCGCGCGGCGATCGGGCTCGTCCCCGAGGACTCCTTCCTCTTCTCCGACACGGTCCGCGACAACATCGCCTACGGCCGCCCCGACGCGACCGACGAGGAGATCGAGGAGGCGGCCCGCGCCGCCCAGGCCGACGGGTTCATCCGGGAGCTGCCCGACGGCTACGCCACCACGGTCGGCGAGCACGGCCTGACCCTCTCCGGCGGCCAGCGTCAGCGGGTCGCGCTCGCCCGCGCCCTGCTCACCGACCCGCGCCTGCTGGTCCTGGACGACGCCACCTCCGCCGTCGACGCGCGCGTCGAGCACGAGATCCACGAGGCGCTCAAGGAGGTCATGCGGGGCCGCACCACCCTGCTGATCGCCCACCGCCGCTCCACCCTCAACCTCGCCGACCGCATCGCCGTCCTGGACGCCGGCCGCCTCGCCGACATCGGCACCCACGCCGAGCTCCAGCAGCGCTCCGCCCTCTACCGCCGGCTGCTCACCGACCCCGACGAGCTCGGAGGCGTCTCCCCGGGGCACACGCAGCCCGTCGCACCGCAGGAGGACACCTCCGTCCGCGCGGAACTGGACGCCGAGTTCGACGCCGAGCGCGGCATCACACCCCGCCTGTGGGCGGGGGAGCGGGAGCCGCGGGACGAGGCTCTCTCCGGCAGCCCGGCCACCCCGGAGCTTCTGGCCCAGGTGGAGGCGCTGCCCCCGGCCACCGACACCCCCGGCGTCGACGAGGCCCGCGCGGTCCGCCCCGAGGAGTCCTACGGGCTCAGGCGCCTGCTGCGCGGCTTCGGGCCGCCGCTGCTGCTCAGCCTCGGACTGGTCGCCGTCGACGCGGGCATGGGCCTGCTGCTGCCCGTGCTGATCCGGCACGGCATCGACCAGGGCGTGACACAGCTCGCGCTCGGCGCGGTCTGGGCGGCGTCGCTGGTCGCCCTGCTCGCCGTGACCGCCCAGTGGGCGGCGCAGGTCGGCGAGACGCGCATGACCGGCCGCACCGGCGAACGCGTGCTGTACGCGCTCCGCCTGAAGATCTTCGCCCAGCTCCAGAGGCTCGGCCTCGACTACTACGAGCGCGAGCTGACCGGGCGGATCATGACGCGGATGACGACGGACGTGGACGCGCTCTCCACGTTCCTCCAGACCGGCCTCGTCACCGCCTTCGTCTCCGTCGTCACCTTCCTGGGCATCATGGCCGTCCTGCTGGTGATCGACATCCAGCTGGCGCTGGTCGTCTTCGCGACCCTGCCGCCGCTGATCGTCGCCACGGTCTTCTTCCGCCGGGCGAGCGTGAAGGCGTACGAGCTGGCCCGCGAGCGCGTCTCGCTGGTCAACGCCGACCTCCAGGAGTCGGTCTCCGGCCTGCGGATCGTGCAGGCGTTCCGGCGCGAGCAGGACGGCGGGCGGCGGTTCGCCGAGCGCAGCGACGGCTACCGCAGGGCCCGGATCAGGGGGCAGTGGCTGATCTCGGTCTACTTCCCGTTCGTGCAGCTGCTGTCGTCGTCCGCCGCGGCGGCCGTGCTGATCGTGGGCGCGGGGCGGGTGGACGACGCCACGCTCACGACGGGCGCGCTGGTGGCGTACCTCCTCTACATCGACCTGTTCTTCGCCCCCGTCCAGCAGCTCTCCCAGGTCTTCGACGGCTACCAGCAGGCCACCGTCTCCCTCGGCCGGATCCAGGAGCTGCTGCGGGAGCGGGCGTCGACCGCGCCCGCCGACGCGCCGCGCCGGATCGCCTCCCTGCGCGGCGAGATCGCCTTCGAGGACGTCCACTTCGCCTACAACGCCGCCGAGGGGAACGCCGCCGACGGGAACGACGCCGCCCTGAGCGGCATCGACCTGCGCATCCCCGCCGGGCAGACCGTCGCGTTCGTCGGTGAGACCGGCGCGGGCAAATCGACGCTGGTGAAGCTGGTGGCGCGGTTCTACGACCCGACCAGCGGCCGGGTGACGGCCGACGGCACGGATCTGCGGGCCCTGGACCTGACCTCCTACCGGCACCGCCTCGGTGTGGTGCCGCAGGAGGCCTACCTCTTCCCCGGCACCGTCCGCGACGCCATCGCCTACGGCCGCCCCGACGCCACCGACGCCGAGGTGGAGGCGGCGGCCCGGGCGGTCGGCGCCCACGAGATGATCGCCACGCTGGAGGGCGGCTACCTGCACGAGGTCGCCGAGCGCGGCCGGAACCTGTCGGCCGGCCAGCGTCAGCTGATCGCGCTGGCCCGCGCCGAGCTGGTCGACCCCGACGTCCTGCTGCTCGACGAGGCGACGGCGGCGCTGGACCTGGCCACCGAGGCCCAGGTCAACCAGGCCACCGACCGGCTGGCCGGGCGTCGCACCACGCTCGTCGTCGCCCACCGGCTCACCACGGCGGCACGGGCCGACCGCGTCGTCGTCATGGACCACGGGCGGGTCGTCGAGGACGGCACCCACGACGAACTCCTTGCGCACGGCGGCCGGTACGCCCGACTGTGGCGCACCTTCGTCGGCGCCCCCGAACCGGAGGAGCCGGTGGGCTCCGTCGTGTGAACCGGGGAGCCGGCGCGGTCGCCGAACCGGCGGCCGCGCCGGCGGCCAGCGCAACCATCCGACACAGGCGCTGCGTCCGTACACCCGTACGATCCGAGTCGTGGGTGCGGGGAGGGACCACGATGGACAGGGGTAGACGCCGGTGGCTGGCGCTCGGTGCGACCGCGCTGGCGGCCGCCGGCCTGCTCGCCCTCGCCGCGCCGGGCAGCGCCCGTGCCGCCGGAGCCACGCGCTGTGCGGGACGGCATGTGAAGACCCTGGTCTTCTCCACCGGCATCACCCGCGTCTACAAGGGCAACGGCTACGTCTGCGCCCTCACCGTCCCCAACCGGCCCGGCGCGAGGACGACGATGTCGGTGAGTGTCCAGGCCCGCGGCGGGCGCCCCGTGGTCGACAAGGGGCGCTACAGGTACCACGCCGGACCGGTCACCGTGTATGCCGGGCACCGCTGCGTGCGGGTGAGGGGATGGGTGGGCGGCGGCTCGACCGCCACCGGCTGGATCCTGTGCTGACGACGGCCTGAAAGCATCAACTGCCTCTAGTGCCAAAGGCGTTGCTCCGATAGCTTCCGGTGCACATCTGTCTCACAGGAGAGGGTGCACGCGCATGCGCAAAGCGCTCAGATGGCTGCTGGCGCTCACCGTGCTCATCGGCACGCTGAGCACGGCGGGGGCGGCCACCGCCGCCGAACCCGGGGCCGGCAGCACCGACATCAAGGACCGGTTGCTGTCCGTGCCGGGCATGAGCCTGGTGCAGGAGAAGCCGTATCCGGGCTACCGCTTCCTCGTCCTTGAATACACCCAGCCCGTCGACCACCGGCATCCGTCGGCCGGCACCTTCCAGCAGCGGATCACCGTGCTGCACAAGGACGTCAGCCGGCCCACGGTGTTCTACACCAGCGGCTACCACGTCTCGACGAACCCCAGCCGCCGCGAGCCCACCCGGATCGTGGACGGCAACCAGGTCTCCATGGAGTACCGATTCTTCACGCCGTCCCGCCCCGAACCGGCCGACTGGTCCAAGCTGGACATCTGGCAGGCCGCGAGCGACCAGCACCGCATCTTCCAGGCGCTCAAGCCCATCTACTCCCGGAACTGGATCTCCACCGGCGGCTCCAAGGGCGGCATGACCGCCACCTACTACGAGCGCTTCTACCCGCGTGACATGGACGGCGTCGTCGCCTATGTCGCGCCCAACGACGTGGTGAACCGGGAGGACTCGGCCTACGACCGCTTCTTCGAGACCGTCGGCACCCAGGACTGCCGCGACCGGCTGAACGGCGTCCAGCGCGAGGCGCTGGTGCGGCGCGAGCCACTGGAGAAGCGGTACGCGGCGTACGCCGCACGGAACGGCTACACCTTCGACACCGTCGGCTCCCTGGACCGGGCCTACGAGGCCGTCGTCCTCGACTACGTCTGGGGCTTCTGGCAGTACAGCCTGCTCTCCGACTGCGACACGATCCCCGCGAACGCCGCGCGGGCCACCGACGACGAGATCTGGACGTCCGTCGACACGATCTCCGGCTTCTCCTTCTACACCGACCAGGGCCTGGAGCCGTACACGCCGTACTACTACCAGGCGGGCACCCAACTGGGCGCGCCGACGATCCACTTCCCGCACATCGAGAAGCGCTACCTGCGCTACGGCTACCAGCCGCCGCGCAACTTCGTCCCGCGGGACATCGGCATGCGGTTCCAGCCGTGGGCCATGCGCGACGTCGACACCTGGGTGCGCCACCACGCACGCCACATGCTCTTCGTGTACGGCCAGAACGACCCGTGGGGCGCCGAGCGGTTCCGCGTGGACCGGGGCGCCAGGGACGCGTACGTCTTCACCGCCCCCGGACGGAACCACGGCGCCGACGTCGACGGCCTGGTGCCGCGGCAGAAGGCGTTCGCCACCGACCGCATCCTGCGGTGGGCGGGCCTCGCCCCCGAGACGGCACAGGCGCGGCCGCTCGCCGCGTTCGACGCCCGCCTGGACGTGCGCGACGTGGAGCGCGAACCGGCGCTGCGTCCCTAGGTCCGCAACAGGGGACGTTCGCCCCGTCGCGACGGGGCGAACGCCGCCCGCCGCGGCACTAGGTCCGCGGTGGCCGGACCGGGCGGGCGCAGCCCACCGGCTTCTCGCCGCCGAGCTGGACGTAGAGGACCGTGGACGCCGGGCACCCGTCCCGCGCGTCCACGGCCGTCACCACCTCGTACTGCGGTTTCCTCGTCCCGGAGCCGTCGCACGCCGTCTCCCGCACCTGCCCGCCGCCCGATCCGTAGACGCAGTCGCCGACGATGGTGCGCGGCCCGCCCCCGCGGCCCGGATCACCGGGATGGGGTGGTTCGAGGGCGCGCATGCACGCGTAGCCCCGGGGTACGACCACCCCTCCGCCCGCGGACAGCTTCTGCGCGCCGATGTGCAGTACGAAGTCGGTGGTCGCCGGGCACGGGGGACCGTCGGCCGCCGCTCCGTCGTACCGGGCCACGACCCGGGCCGCCGCCCGTTCACCGGTGCACGGCACCTCGGTGGAGCTCGTCGTGCCGAACGAGCTGCACTCGTCGACGTCGAGGAACCGGGTACCGAAACCGGGGCTGCTCGCGCCCTCCGCCCCGGACCGTCCGTCCCCCGCACCGGAACCGGCGGTGAAGCCCCCCGCACCGGAACCGCCCGGGCCGGTGGAGCACCCCGCCGCCAGCAGCCCGGCGAGGACCCACATCAGCGCCGCGGACCGTCTCTCGCGCATCCCGCCCCCCTGAACCCCGTGTCCAGGGTGGCCCGTGGTGGCGGGCGCACGCCAGTCGCGCAGGGGGCTTTGCACGCGCTGGGCGCGCCGCGCGGCGCGCCGGCCGTAGTACTAGTGTCCTGCGCCAGTAGTTGATCGTTAGTAGTTGCGTGACTTCTGCTGCTGGTGCGTCAGTTCCTCGTCGAGGCCCGAAGCTGGAACCGTTGCTGCTGTCTGATGACGAGCAGGCGGTGTTGGAGCGGTGGACGCGGCGGGCGTCGTCGGCCCAGGCACTGGCCCTGCGCGCGCGGATCGTGTTGGCGTGCGCGGGCCCGGAGATCCCGCCCATCGTCTCGGTCGCCCGTGAGTTGCGGGTGGCCGCCGACACCGTCCGCAAGTGGCGGCGCCGGTTCCTGGCGGAGCGGCTCGACGGCCTGGTGGACGAGCCCCGGCCGGGCCGGCTGCCTACCATCAGCGCCGGGGTCAGGCACGACAACCTTGGGGTTGGCGTTGGCGTCGGTCGGCCCGCCATGGGTGGCCCAGCGGTGTGGCCGAGCCCTGTCGTGTGTACCACGGCGGTGACGGAGGCGCGCCGGTCGGATCCCCGGTGATACTTGCTGTTCGATGGTCACCGATCTTGACTAGGATGGCGCCCGCGCGTGTCCGGATCCGACCAATCCGACGTACGTGCACGACCATATGCGACCGGGGGAACTGCGTCGCTCTACGGGGAGGGGGGCAGCGCCGTGCCATGTCCGCGTCGCGATCCGTGTCTCTCCACCCCGGGCCATCGGCCACGTCACCGCAGCTCGCGCTTCCCCCGGTCTCTCTGTGCGCACAGGAAGGAATGCACTCTTGCGTTCCAGACCACGGGGGTTCCTGAGACCGGCCCCTCGCCTCACCCGTCTCGTGCCGTTCCTCGGCGCGGCCGCCGTCCTGGCCGCGCTGGTCCCCTCCCCCGCCCTCGCGGCACCGCCGACCGCTCCCACTGCCAGTGACCGGCCGGACGACTGGTTCGAGACCACGGCGGACGAGCAACTGCGGTTCGACCAGTGCCTGATGAACGACGCGCTGCGCCTGGGCGGGCCCGGCATGTCCGCCTTCGCGCAGAACGCCCTCAACCAGACCCCGCAGAAGCTGCGTGAACTGGCCACGCTGGACGGCGCGTTCGATGGCCCGCTGCACCAGGCGCACGAGAAGGACCGCGCCGACTGGAACGCCAACTGGGAGCGGCTGCACGCGCGCCGGGACGCGTGGGAGAAGCCCCTCGACGGCCTGTCGGCCCCGCACGGGTTCACCGACGCCTCGTTCCACTGGGTGCCCGGCGTCCACGAGGGCGACGACTTCTACGACCAGACCGGCCTCGGCAAGTGGGTCGGTGGCCCCGACTGGAACGAGAAGTTCGACTTCTACGACCCGACGCCGAAGGCCGATGACAAGACCCGGCAGGCCGTCAAGGACCTCGGCACGCCGCTCTACCCTGAGAAGGGTGACACGTCCCTCCCCACCGACGAGTGGAACCGGCAGTACTACGAGCGCCAGGCGTTCGAGTATCTGACCGAGGGCGAAATGCACGGCACTGGTGCTGACGACGCCCGGATCTTCCTGGCCTCCGGCGGCTGGCCCCGTACCGCGCCCCGGCTCGGGACCGCCGAGTACCGGGTGGCCGTGGAGGACCTCAAGACCCGCTTCGCGTCGTGCGGCTGGCGCGACCCGATCGATCCGAACAAGGCGTTGCGCGGGGTCGAGAACACCGCGGCGGCCGAGTGGCAGCAGGAGATCGCCGCCCAGGCTGGCCCGCGCAATCAGCTCCTCGGTGCCAGCCGTGACGCCACCGCGGCCCTCGCTAAGGCGTCCGGGTCGATGGCCGACATGCTCGGCCAGTCGTGGATCGCCGACCACCTCACCCGCTGGCAGGACTACTACAGCCCCGGCGGGGTCGGCTGGATCGGCGACGCGGACACCGTCATCCAGGTGGCGGCCGCCAAGGGCATGTGCCTGGACGCGCAGGGCGGCAAGAAGACCAACGGCACCCCGGTGCAGATCTACAGCTGCAACAACTCCGCTGCCCAGCACTGGCAGATCATCGGCCACCCTCGCGGCTACGCCCTGTGGAACGTCAACGCGATGAAGTGCCTCGACGTCAGCGGCAGCAAGGACGCCAACGGCACGAAGATCCAGCTGTGGACGTGCAACGGCAGCAAGGCCCAGCAGTGGAACTTCGACGTCCGCGCCATCGGCGCGTTGCGGAACGCCGCCACGGACAAGTGCCTGGACCTGCACACGTTCGACAAGGGCCGCGACTCGTGGCTGTGGACGTGCAACGGCAGCAACCCGCAGAAGTACAGGGTCGTCCCCAAGGGGCACAAGGGCGAGGTCCCGCACGCGGCCCACTTCGCCAAGGCGAGGAAGGGCATAGCGGACGCCCAGGCGCAGGCCAAGAAGCAGCTCGCGGTCATCAAGACCCAGCTCGCGGCCGCCCGTGAGGCCGCCGGCACCTCCGACACCGCCCTTCAGACCGCCTACGCCATCGCCGACCGGGCCGGTGCCCCGCGCGGCCGCGGCCTGCTGGCCGGCCTGCAGAAGGCCCAGGTCACCAAGGGTGCGGTCGCCGCGCTGGAAGCGCTGGTGAAGGCCGGTGAGACCGCCGAGGCGGCGACCCGCGCCGCTGCCGGGGACAGCGCGACCATCACCCAGCGCGCCCTCGCTCAGGCAGCTCAGTCGAAAGCAGAGTTCCGCAAGGCGGCGGCGCAGGCGGCCGAGCTGCAGGCGAAGGCCGCCGCAGACGCGGCGAAGCTGCACCGGGACAGCGCCAAGAAGGACAAGGAGACCGCCGAGGCCAAGCTGACGGTGGCGCTGAAGGCGGAGGGCGACGCCAAGGCGGCCGCCGCCGACGCGCACGCCAAGCGGCTGGCTGCCGAGGCCGAGGAGAAGACGGCGAAGGCGGAGGAGGAAACCGCCGCCGCCAAGCAGGCTGAGGCCGCCCAGCACAAGAAGAACGCCCAGGCCAAGGCGGTCAGCGCGGAGAACGCCCGTAAGAAGGCCGAGACCGCCGAGCAGACCGCCGTCGCCCGCAAGAACGACGCGGTCGCGGCGCGCGACAACGCCAAGGCCAAGCGAGACGACGCGTGGGACGCCGAGCAGAAGGCCGAGGCCCTGCGCGCTAAGGCCGCCGCCAAGGACGCGTACGCCGACTCGCTGGCCGCCGGAGACGCGGCCACCACCGCCCGCGCCGCCGCCGACGAGGCCGACCGGCAGGCGACCGCCGCGGAGGCGGCGGC